>PNMQ01000009.1 GCA_013823725.1 Candidatus Pelagibacter sp. | reverse complement strand
TCTTCTTACTGAATTTGCTGAAGGTGAAAAAAAAGGTATAGAAATAGGTGAGCAAAAAGCTAAAAGAGATCTTTACCTCAAAAAAGTTGCTAAAGGAAAAACAGAAGAGCAAATTCTAGATGAAATGGAAATTACCCAAGATGAATTGGATGCGTTAAAGTCTGACTCTATTTCTTAAGTGGTGAATAGAAAAAAGAAAAATACGTAGATCTTAATTATCTGAATCTTATGTCTATTCATCTCTTTTAGGTGGGGTTGAAGAACCCTAATAATACACAAAGTGATGTTTTACAAAAATTTCTCTTTAGCTCATTTTAATGATGTTTATAGTACAGGTTTACTTTTTAAGTTGACAGAGATACATATCGTTACATTTTTTAAAAAACACCTTATTATTGATGTATTTATTACATCAATAATGTTAAAAACTTTTATACAATATTAGAAATCATATGATAAAGATTTTTTGTACATTATTTTTAGGGGTATCTAGGTTAGCGCTAAGTACGGAAAAATATAATCGATGGAGAAAAAAACTAACATTCCAAGTCAAGAACGTTATTTAGATAAAGGTCAAGCTGAAACTATTTAAAAAGAAAGTAATGAACCTATTCGTGATCACAGAACCACTGCTGAAATAGAAAAAAGGATCGATTTCTTAGAAGGTGAATTAATAGAATATCAATCCTTTAATCAAGATCATTATGAAGTTATTCAACAATTGAAAGAATTAAATTTTTTTAAAGAAGTGTTACCCTCTGGAAATGAAGTAATTCGAAAAATTTTAGAAGAAATTTACCCTGAAATTGGTCCCGTAAGTCTTATGATTGTTTACTATTTAGATCACAAATCATAAGATTAAAAATATCTTCATATCACTAAAGTTTTTAAGTTGCTAAGATTTTTCATTCTAATCCTTATTATAAGGATTAGCCCCTTGTGTGCAGATACTTTTAAAGGTAGTCATAAAAAAATCTTGAATTATTCATCTTTGACCTTTTACAAGATTTATCTCATCATTTGTTTGTAAACAGAAGAGTTTTTTATAGGTATAATCGTTGGAGATAAACTATACTTTTATCGTGTTTTAGAAGTATGATGATTAACCCATTAAAGGAAATATGTGTGTCTCTGATACCTCCCTCGTTTTTGATGCAAGATCTGGTGATAATTGTAATGATAAAAAGTAGAAAAAGATGGTATTAAAAGCGCCTCGATTTATATCTTCTTTTGATGTTAGCATCTTTATTTATAACTTTTTATTTCATTTTCATTCAGCATTATTGCTATTTTATGCACCGTTATGGGGAAAGACCGTTTTAAATACGGTATCCAATTATCAATCCTATACCTATATTTTTGTACTTTTAGCATCCTCGGCTTTGACTAAACCTTTAGGGGCCATGTTGCTTTTGTTTAAGAAGATAAGAAATAATCTATTTTTTGCATTCCAAATGACGGCATGTCTTCACCTTCTATCAAGTGCTTTGCTGTTTCTCAGTTTAACGCCTACAAATTTTAAAGTATTCTATTTTTTAACAGCAAAACTTTTACAAGGTGTTGCATTAGGCGTTGAAAATAGTTTAGTGCGTATGATTTTCTCACAAAACCATGAACACTATATCCAAAGAATTACATACTATGAAATGATGTGCATTTTAAGTTATATGTGTGGATCTACTTATTTAGAATCAGAAAATTCTATCATTTATATGATTTCTGTTTATGTTTTGATTTCCATAATTTTATGTGTTCACAGGTTTTATCTATTACAAAGTCAACCCTTTTTCATCCTCGAAAAAACACAAATTATAAAATCGGCTAAGCCTGAAATAGTTTCGTTGTATCAAAAAATGATATCTATTGTTTATGTTGCTGTTCTGCAGTTTTTGTATCAGATTTCATTTTTCTTTCCCTTTGTATTATGTCAGGTATATGCATCTTTAATTAAAATACAATGGATTGTACCTCTTCATGAAAAGTTGGCTATAACGCTATTGTTTTTGTGGGATGCGGTTTGTTTAGTCATTGTTGCGCGTTTTGTAACTTACAAAAGTATGTCTAAAGTTTTTTATGCAGGGATTTTTATCCTTATACCATGCCTTTATCTATATGGAAACATTGATGCAAGAACCCCTTATTTTTATATATACATCATTCAAATGTTAACAGTTTTAGCCGGTGTTTGTGTTATGGTCCCCCAAATGCAATGGGGATTTAATGCATTAAAGGGAAAAGTTCCTCATCGTCTTTTACCCTTTTCACAAGGTGCAATAGTGCATATTGCATCAGCTTTATGGGGGCGTTTATTACCTTTATGGGCTGTTTTCGCTATAGAAAAAACGAAGGACTTAAGTCAAATAAGCCATTATGCACTATGGGCAATGTTATTATCAGTTTTTATATTAATTTTAAACGAACGAATACTAAAAAAATAACGTAATTAAAAGGTTAAGAATGTCAACTTACCCCAAAGAAATTTCTGGATATCTCTTAAGCTCAGTTTTAAAGGATCGTAAAGAAACACGGTACGTCCAATAATGGCTTTGGGATAACGATATCCAGAATAACAATCTAATCTTTGAAATGATTTTTTTGATTATTTCACAATCAAAATTCTAATTCATGACCTATATTGCATCAACAACTTGACCACTCTCACTATTCTCCTTCATAGCTTGCCCATATATCCCTACATTCGAGTGTGACCTCTGGTAGAAGTTTTTCCAATTCTTCATACAGTTCTGCTAATCCATCAATGCGGAGGATTTTGAGTTTTGTTAAATTTTTTAAGAAATTTATATAGGTTTCTTCAGTATCTTGAAGGTTTGCACAGTGATTCATATCAAGCTCTTCAAGTTCAGATAACTGAGATATTACTTCTAAGTCGGCCTTTAATCCATCAATGCGGAGGATTTTGAGTTTTCTAAAATTTTCTATGCCTTCTAAAGAAAGGCTTTCACCAGTATTAATGTTTATGCAGTGACTGATATCAAGCTCTTCAAGTTCAGATAATTTTGATAATACTGTTAAGTCAGTTTCTAATTCTGCAATGCGGAGAATTTTAAGTTTTGTTAAATTTTCTATGCCTACTAAAGAAAGGCTTTCATCAGTATCACGGTTTTCGCAATAACTAATATCAAGCTCTTCAAGTTCAGACAACTGAAATATTGCTGTTAAATCATCTTGAGTAGTGTTAGCTTGATAAATATCAAGTTTTTTAAGTTTTGAGAGTAAATGCATTTTTTTTTGTTTTGAAAGCTCACTGAAAAAGTTAAATTGATGTTGAAAATGGTTTCGTATGGAAAGTCTTTCTAAATCTTTACTTCTTAATATGTCGAAAAATTTTTCGTTGTTTAGTATAATATCATTACTGCTCCCTGTATGATTCATATCTAAAAATATTTCTTTAATTTTTGGAGATTCCATTATGGCATCACAAAATAATTCCAATAATTCATTATCTGATTCTGATCGTTCTTCTTGAATGGTATGAAAAATAGAAGATGTTATATTTGTATTTTTATTTTTAATTATTGTTGATATTTTTGATTTTGTTTCAAATAAACGAGGTTCTAATATTCCTTTGTCAATTTTTAATGAAGAAAAAAAAGAGTGCGAATGATTGATGAAATATTCAAACATTTGTAAAGAATACTGATCCTTTCCAAAAGATTGCATGAGACTATCAAGATCTTGATACCCGTTTAAAGAAGAGTGAAGTTGAAGTTTTTCGCTGTTTAACAAATAATTCCATAAAGATCGAAGAGCTATATTGAATCGGTTTGCTTCAGAGAAATTTAAAAAATTTTTGTGAACCAAATAAGAAAACACATTACAAACTAGTTCATCTGGTAAATCTAAGATATTCAATGACCTGTTTCTTGTTTCTGGAACAGCTTCCACTGCGGCTGCTGTTGCTGTAGAGATACTTTGATAAGTATACATATTGTCTGCTTTTGATGAGGTCTCTATTGTAGGTTCGCAGGAAGGTTGATTAGCGTGGATTACTGTTTCATCTCTGGTTAGGTGAAGCGGGCGCGTTGGCATAGCATAAGAATGATATATGTTTGCGCAAAATAATAAAGATAGCAATTTTACTTTCATGAGTGAACAACTTTTTACATTTAATACAACTAATGATAATGTAAAAAAAGAATAAAATCAATAAAAATATAATTTTACATTTAAATCGAAATAATAGGATTGATGCTTTTAAGGGCTGTGATACTGTCTAAACGATCAATCATTTTTTCTTGCATTTTTGAAGAATACTGTGAAATATGAGCTCGATATAGTGCCAAATGAATAGCTTGAATTCATAAGTAAATTGTTAATAGGGTTCTAAAATAGGAAGATGATTCTAGATTTTAAAAGCAATAAGGGTATGAATGGGTCATGCCAATATATGTGAATAGGGCTAGCCTATGCTGGATTAGTATTAAAATTTTTTAAATGCATTCTAATATAAAAGAAAAAATAACAACTCTTGCAAAGATTATTATTTATATGAAAAAAATTTTATTATATGTGGCTTTATCTTTTCATTGGGTTTACTCCATTGATTTTAATGAGACTGAAAAACAAATATTCAAAAGAGAAGAGCTATCTGTATTACAGCGCAGTCTACAGGAGATCGAAAAAGTATCTGTATATATTCGTTCTGATTCTTTTTCACCTTCTCCTGAAAGGACTATATCTTCTTATTCTAGGCAACTTTTTATCGAAATTAACAGAATTTTAGCGAACGGCAGAGCTAATATTGCCCGAAAGTCAGGTTCTAGCCATAATGGAAAATTTGGTAAGGGTCGTTTAAATCCACCTCTTTCTCAGTGGGCTCGTGATGACGTGGAAAGATCATACATACTTACAGGACAAATAGATTGTAATTTTGCAGAATCAGAACTTATTCGTGAGTTTTCGGAATTTATTATAGCTCATATAAATCCAGGTGACGAAAGCCAAGAGTACAGACCTTCTGAATTCCCTTCAGTAACTATTCGTGTAGTAAAAAATGACCTTCCGGAGTACGATTATTCAAATATAGATGCTTTTAAATTATCTTACAAAGAATGTCAAAAGGCATTGAAGAAACTGATAAATTCAACCCATGAACGCGATATATCTCATCTAATATACCATCGAAATTATGGCGCTGCTCAGTCCTTTTTCGAACATACATTGTCTTATTGCAAACAACGACAGCCAGATCGAAACGATTTTGAGACTGTGCTATTTAACTATTTTTTTAAAAAGACGGCTCTGGTAGTTTATATTAATGATCCAGTTAGTCATAGCAGAGCTACTGATTATCATAATCGTATGAATCGGTATTTTCCAAAGCTTGAGTATTGTGGTTGTATTTATATGTGTTTTCCACTGAAGGAAAACGGAGACTTGTATTATACAATTAAATCCAGAAGCATTAATAAGCATGATATATGTAAGAGAAGATTTAGCTATTGCGAGAATCTGACATTGTTTTCCAAGACTTAATTCATGTTGAGGTGCCACCATTTTTTTGCGATCTTATATGGGGTTTTAAAGAGTCTGCATCTAAAAAATTTTATTCCAACGTTAATTCCCCACTTTTAACATACAGTTTTTGTACTGCAAATAGGGGAGCAACAAATGATGAGAGATATTTTGTTTCAAAGACTGCACTTCCTTGGTCAAGAAATTGCTTTTCCCAACGATGAATCAAAGATTCTGAAATTTGATAGTTTGACACAATTTGTGAAATTGTTAGATCTCCTCGTGTGGCCTCAATAACTACTGTTAACTTAAAGCTTTTGGTATGCCTTTTTATCATCTTTTTATATCTTTTCTTTTATCGATAATTATAGATGAAAAACTCTCTTAATTCTTGGTCCAGTTTTTTTGGGTAGTTCCGTATGGGTTTAGGGGATAGTGTCCAAACTGTTTGTACGGCTGTGATAAGCAATAAAAAAATCTTCATGCTTATGCTGGAATGACAGATGGTTATATCCTAAAGGATGATAGCTAATGAAATTAATTTTATTTAAGTCACTATCACAGCTCAGTACACGGATACCTTGATTCGTTCCTCGTGATGTATAGTTATTTACTTAACTTAACTGCTTAGTACATACATATATCATTAATGATAACCGTAAAACAATGTGTTGAGTATATAGATAAGACAAAATTTGCAATCAAAATTTTAATATAATCTTTTAATTTGTGTATACACATTTTTTCCTCATTATATTAACTCAATTTTTAAAAACAGGATTCTTTGAGGGTTTTGTCGAAAAATTTGAAAATTTTTGTTAAAGTGAGCTAAATTGATTTTTAAAAATTAGGTTATTATAACTGATTGAAAATTTGCGACAAAACACATTAACTAAAGTATTGATGAACTTGTTACTCTCTCTCTGGTTCTGCTACGATTCAACCTGCTTTAAATTCTGTTGTATCATTTTCTAAACCCATAACAAGTTCAGTTGACTCACAGTTGCTCTTACAAGGAAGCGGGACTACAAAAATTTCTGCTAATACAGATAACACACAGACATTAAAATCCCCAATCGTTGATAAACAAACGAATCTTACAATTGAAGATCAATCCAATCTTGGAACAGCACAATTAACATTGGAATCATCTACTTTAACTCTTTCAAATACAACTCTAAACAATCCCATTATAATTACCCAATCTTCAACTATTATCATGTTCAGTTTTGGATGCACCTTTGTCAGATGATCAGAATTTAACGATTTCAGGAAATGGTCGATTAGAGTTAGAAGGGGACAACAAAGATTTTACAGGTACATCAGATACTACTCAAGGGGAATTAAAAATAAATGCGGACTTCTCAAAATATACAGTTATCATCCAATCTCAAGCTTTAGTGTCAGGAGCATCAACACTTGGTTCTGTGAATCATCATCTTATAGTGTTGACGTATTGTTGGATCAGGGTGATTATAAAATTGGTGTTACAAATTATAAAATTTTGAAATCTGAAACTCCAATTCAAGGTATTGTTACGGAATTTAACCTGGCATGATCAAGGTTTGAAATCAGATGTTGTTACTTCCATTATTAAATTTTAGATTGGGACATATCAACAAAAATACTTACTTTTAAAATCAACGATTTTCCAGAGTTTTACTGTTAATTCAAGCTAGCTAGAATTAAGGATACACACTGTTAGTTATACGAATGACATTTAAAATAATCCTGATGCAATGCTATTTTCCGAGATTGAAATTAATCCTGGAGAAGCAGAAGGAATGAATTTTTCTCCTGCAATTGTGCTAGATCAACCTGAATTAACAAGTATTAATTTTACAAAAACCAACATAAATCAATAAATTAAAAGTTGATTATCAGATACGTTTCGTCTTCAATCAATCTCATTATCTCTACATCCGATGTTTATGAGTCCATTTTTTTCACGAAGAAGATTTAATGGAATACACAGGGCAGTTGGAAACCAAGGCTGGAGAGGAGTTTTTTGACAGGAATTGAAAAAAGAAACGGAGCAAATACCAATACATTGAGATTATTAAATGGTTTAATGAATTCAAAAATCGACTCAACTTTCACAATCTCAAACATATTCAGAAGTAATGCTATAATTTTAGGTGTATATAATGTTTCTCAATATATGGAAGAATAACGAAATGGAACAGTCACCCATGAATTATTAGCTAGTGACACAATTTCACAAATTAAGAGTCAACGTTATGGTGTAGATTCAATAACATTTATTCCTTATTTAGCACAAAGTAGTTATCGTTCTCATACAAGTCTTTTAAATGGACAGCTGAATTATATTTTCAACGTTATATCCAGGGAAGTGACTTTACGTTTAAATTACAGTAGTATTAGCACAATTAATCAAGAGCTTTATAATGGTATTGTAATTCGAAAAATTTGAGATTTTAGTTCGTTAATATTATGCGCAACAACTTTTTAAGAATATGGATATGAATAAAATCAAAAAATTCAGCATCTTCGATGTTTTTATAAAATAGTCAATCATTGAAATATGGTATTCCATCAGATAAACAGCATCATAAACATTATTTGTAGTTGAGCAGTTCATTTTTAGAAAGACGGAAAGGTATTAAATTGTCGTTATCTTATTGAGAAACTTTTTTACACCAATTTTCTAACCATACGACAATGTTTAAAATTGAACACCGTTTTTAAATTTTCAAGCAGTTCTGTGTTGTTGCCTGATTATTAATTACGTTTGTTTTGTTGTGTAGCTTACTTTATGCAAAAAGTGAATTATGGAATATAGACACAATTGCAGGCAGTACTGGTGGATTCAGTAATCCTTCTGGTTAGCCTGTGGGAATAGTGGATTGTTATATTCTGCGGATACAGGTAATCACTGTATGCGAAGAATTCGCGACCTAATTATATTAAAGCATCTGTGATTGAACTCATAACGCAAGCCTCAGATTATTTAGAACTTCCTTTTCATTTAGAAGGAGGTACTTTGAAATCTACTTCAAATTGACATTATCTAACGATCTAAAACTTATTGCAAATTCTATCTGCGATACGCAGGGTTTTGACATCACACTAATAGGACAGATTGATTTAGGTATTTGCAACTTAACTTTTGCTAATTAAGTAAGGATAGATGGATTAATGCCAATACGTTTCACATGTTTTACTGCGATAGTATATTTTTTTCTATGTTTAATGAAGGTTTTGAGGCTATGTTGCGGCCTTTAGAGATTTTTGATAAAATAAATCAAATTCAGGCATACCAAGAAAGTGGTTGGTAAAAGTTGTGGAATAGATGAGGCTACATTAAAGTCAAAGAAGAATGGCTTTACTGCTATCGTGCTGTAGATAAAGAAGGCCAAACAATTGATTTTTTTTTGTCAAAGATACGTGAATCCAAAGCAGCTTTTTATTTTGCCCAAAAAGCATCCTATAGTAAAGAAGAGCTAGCTGAATATGATGGTTATTGGGATCTGATCAGTATTGAGAAAACCATCAAAGCTGATACTGAACAAAAAGGAAAGAGCGAAGGCCTCATCGAAGGTGAGCAAATCGGCATAGAAAAAGGTGAACAAAAAACCAAAAGAGAGATTGCTTTAGAAATGCTTCGTGATGTAGCACCTGATCAAAGCATTATTAAATATGCAAAAATCACCCAAATCGAATTGAACGATATCAAGGGTTAATTTTCAAGGTAATTTCATTTTCTTTATTTGAATAGGCAAATACCCAAGAAAAATGGATTATTAGTCTTTTTTATATGAAATTTATTAAAGTAAAGTGCATAAGCATCTCAATATTCCACTACTGTGATGCCCAGCGGCATTTATTTTTTCAAAGAATATTCTGGGCTGTGCATTCATTGGTCTATATCTTATCCGTTTAAACAGAATCATATAAAAAAATCAGTTCAGATTCTAAAAAAACAAAAAATAAGATTTCTAAAAATGATTGATAATTTCTCTTAAACAGGAAACCCCTCACAAATAAAATTTTGGCTTAGAAGTGTTTATGTGATTTTAAAGCAAAGTGACTGACCTATAATTATCTTGAATTGATTATTTAAATATGTTAATTATTGTTTTATAATTAAGATTGTAAATTAAAATATAATGATCGATTTTACTAATAAAATATATATAAAATTTTGTGCGCTATTGTTGTGTTGCGCTACTTCAAAGAACCTTGCCGCGACGGAATGTAATTCTTCACTATTTTTACATGGAATCGAAATAAAAGAAACCTCTAGATTGACACTTGTTCCAGAAGCAAAGGAAATGCTGAAACAATCGAGTAGCCCGTCCATGGAGATACATTTAACAGCATACCCTGTGCATCCGTTTCCGCCTGTATACAATATTACATTTCCCAACGGGCAAACAATGTTGATTTTAGGAACCATCCATACCGTTCCATTGGGGTGTATGCTGCCATACAAATTAGTGAATGATATTGTTAATGCATCTGATTTTGTAATCAATGAAATATACGGTCAGATTTTACCAAAACAGATACGTATAATTAAAGATACAAAAAAGAGTCCCGATAAAGAAAATTTTAACTTTTTATATATGACAGATGCTCACATGGAAAAAATGAGGGAAAAAGAATTAGAATATTCTAAGCGCTACTACATAAATGATGATGGAACAGAAAAATTTACAGGAGCACAAAAATGTCTTGAAAATAGTGTTGTTGCATCAATTGCTAAATCTTTTGATTCAAATAATTGTTGGTATGAAAAAGCAGGCATAATTGTTTCTGATGACGATACACCCACTGATTTTGGACCAACAAATTATTGGAATGAAATTTATCCTAAAAAGCTTAAAATAAAAGGTAAAATTCTAAACGTCCCTTCCTTTAATGGTAAAGAATTGCATCCCTTAGCACTAGAATATCTGCATAAATCATTCACAGGTCCATGCTATACCATACCTGCATGCGGAGGTATGGATAACCATTTAGATGAGATTGCCTTAGCATCTGGCAAAGAGATCTATGCTTTAGAAGATCAGTATGATCGATATGCTGAATATCCAGAACTTATCAAAGAAATCAATGAAAATTATAAATTTGGTTTAGTATGTTTCGAGCTTGCTGTTCAACGACTGACTTCGCAGACTAAGGTAGAAAAGCAAGAACCTCAATCCATAAAATTTGAATTATTAGTTAAATATTCAAATCTTTATGCCCAAGAACTGCCTAAAGACCCGTCATTAGATCTTCATAAAAGAAATGATATTTGGATTGAACGAATAATGACCTTAAATCAGACCGTTTTCAAACACGCGTTTGCATATGTAGGAATGGGGCACTTACACGATTTATTTGAAAAACTAAAGAATCATAACTTTGTAATTAGTCCTCGTCTTTCACTTGAAGAATTAGAAGATATTTATACTTATCATTCAGGTTTAGCAGTAAAATTTTAAGTGACTATAATGACTTACTGTGTAGTCCTTCCATTTTTGAAGACTATCTGTGATAATGATTGGGCTAGCAGAAGTATTGCTTTTTTCCTTTTTAAAGCGCAATCCATTTCACAACAATATTCGTTTGATGACAATCTCAAAATTTCTTCTCAAGGAATGCAAAATTTATCAAAACACCAAAACAGTGATGAAGTTCAAAGTTTTGTAAACAATCATCAGGCTTCTGTTTCAGAAACAGCCCGTCAATCAGAATCGGCACAAAAGCATTTTGATGAAAGTAAAAGGCTCAGTCATGTAGCTAGTGATATGGAAGATGATTCAGTGACCATGAATCGTAATATGAATGATAAATTCATTGGTTGGTTGGGTCAAAAACCACCTGCTGGTCGTCATGATGGTCATATGGGTGAACGTGCGGCATTATTCATGATTCATAAAGATCCAGAGTTAGCTCAAAGTTATGCCCAAGAATTTCAACGAGAAAAGATGGCTTCTATGGGTTATGGTTCATCCTTACTTCCAACAGAAAAAGATTTAAGACAAAGTTATGAATCACAATCTTTAGGTGATGTGGTTCAAAAAGATGCAGTTTCTCAATTATCCCAAGAGGCTCATGCATTAAGAGGACAAAACCTCCATTCTAAAGTTGAAGGTATGGAAGAGCGAGTAACGCAAGGACAAAGTCAAGGGCAACAATTTATGGATCAATCCAAGCATGAAGTCTTAGATGATCAAAGGAAAGAGATGAGCCGTGAATTTAATTCAAGGTCTAATAATATAGGGGTGTTTGAAGTGATGGGAAGTGTTGTCGATACAGCGGTTCAAACGGTGGCTCGACCTGCTGTTAAAAGCTTAGAATGGGCAGGAATGATGGATATGAATGGAGGTTCTGAACCTAGAATTGATTATACGAACCAGTTCAAAGAAATGGAAACAACGTCTTCTGTTAAACAAGTTTCTGAAGTTCAAGAACATCAAGGGGTAGAGGTTCCATATGAAGGTATGGATATTCCTTTTAAACCTCAAGAACAAAGAACTATAGAAAGGGAGCAACATTCAAGTGAAGTTTTGAAAAGTAATGTAAAAGATATTTTAAATTCCACGTCAGATCATCGAGGGAATGAAATAGGAATACATCAAAAACATGGATTACATGATTTACATCAAGAACATAGCTTACATCAGTTACGCGATGTTAATGATCAAAAAAGAGAAAATGTTATGCCTTATGCACCACATCTGTTAGGTCAAAGCGTTGAAAGGGGATATGTGTCAGCATCACCTACGTTAGAACAGCAAGAATCTACAACAGATCAACAAGTTAAAAAGGCCAAAGTAGTGATGATGAAACAAGATACACAAAACGTAATTGAAGATTTGAACCAACCTACAACATTGAAGAAAGAAAAGAAATGAATAAGTTAACTAAGGAGTCGTTGCCTTTGGCGATATTCAGGAGTTCCAGGAGTAAAATATCTTTGGTGCCGTATATAAGCTTGATTGTGTTTGTAATCATAAGAAACACAAGATTCTTTTTTCAAAAAAGTAATCAATTTATTTCTCCATTTAGGAGATTTGAGTTTATGAAACAAAAACTCTGGAGTCAATTTGGAATTGATATAAGCGATAGTGATTGGAAAAAAGAAAATCGCCGAGAAAATAACAAGGGACCAGTTCAAATTCAAACCATGTTGTTTGGGATCATAGGTGGAATTCATCAAAGCATCGATTTCTTCATCAGAATACGATTTGTTTTCAATCATGACATGAAATCCTTTCAACAACTACTTTTAATATACCTAAAAAACATTTCCAAGTCTTTAAAAACCGAACAGAAGGATTAAAAAATATGACACTTTTTCAAGGAAACATGACCCAAGGGGGTCAAACTCAACTGCATAAATTCCACATGCTGCGTCAAGTTATGGGGGCTACGTTCAAACTATCTTTAGGTGTGGCATTATTGTCTTTTCTAGGATCTTTGTTTTATGAATACTCATGGTTTGATCTGTGGTTTTATATGGTGTATCTGAAAGCAGATTTAAGAACGACGTTGTCAGAAGTTTTACCTTCTGGATTTTGGGATAGTTCTTTGGTTTTTCTTAAAGATGGATCATCGGTGATGAGATCGGATCAAGGTATTGCGTTTTACAACCGTGAATTTTTTCATACCTTTAATCTTTATGTTATCAAATGTTTTATCTTAAGTTTGCTGAGTATGTTTTTAACTTTCATACTTTTGCCAATATATTGGATGCGCAAAGGTAAAAGAGCTAAAAAAATGAGTATTTTGTCAGGCATGACAAAAGTAGATTCAAATGAATTATCCAAGATCATTAAAAAACAAGGGGCATCATCTTATGCTATTGCAGGAGTTCCTATGCCTAAAGATTCGATGTTTAAACACATGATGGTCACAGGAACCACAGGTTCGGGTAAATCGAACATGATTCATCAACTGTTAGAACAGATTCGAAAAAACGGAGATCAAGCCATTGTTGTGGATACCACAGGTGCGATATTTTCAAGATTTTATGAAGAAGACAAAGATTTATATTTTAATCCTTTGGATTTAAGAACTCATCATTGGGACATGTGGAATGAAGTCTATAGCGATTATGTGATTGATGAAATGGCTGAAACGATCATTGCGGATCAAAAAAGTTCTGATCCTTTTTGGCAAAATGCTTCACGTATTATTTTCAGTGAAGTGTTTAAAAAGATGCTAAAGCGTCGCACCAGATCGTACAAACAATTTTTTGATTATCTGATCACGTATCCTCTAGCCAATTTATCTGATCTCATGAAAGATAGTTTTGCAGGTGTTTTGACGGACCCTAAGATGGATAAAATGGCTTTAAGTATTCGAGCCACCATGAGCCATCATCTTAAGATTTTTGAGAAATTAAAAGATGATGAGGATGGAATATCGTTTATTCAATTTTTAGAAATGAACCGTCAATCTTGGATTTTCCTCAGTTGTAAAACAGATCAAAGAGCCCATTTAAGGTCTTTATTTACGGTTTGGCTGACTTTAATGCTTAAAGGTATTATGAATCGGGCTGAGGGCGGATCGCGTAAAACCTGGATTATTATAGACGAGCTTGCTTCTCTTCAAAAAATTCCAACATTGATGACGGCTTTAGCAGAGATCAGGAAATATGGAGGATGCTTTGTTTTAGGATTTAAAGACCTCAGTCAGATTGAAGATTTGTATGGGCATTCAACGGCAAAAACAATGTCGAATCTTACAAACACCAAAGTTTTGTTTAGATCCATTGATACGGATGTCGCACAATGTATTTCACGCTTTTTAGGAGAACAAGAGAGGCAAGAAAAATCTGAAAGCATTTCTTTTGGTGCGCACCAAATTCCTGGTCAGATTAGTCTTCATCAACAGAAAAAAATACAACCTGTGGTATCCACCAGCGACATTATGCAATTGGATGATTTGAACGCTTATTTGAAATATCCGGGTTCTTTGCCTATCACTAAAATTACATTTGATTATAAGAATTATATTTTCAAATCTCCTGTTTTTGTGGAAGATCCAACGTTGAATCAGAAAAAGAAAGATGAAGATAAGATTATACTTGAACAAAAGGAAACAGGCGTCGAAGAAGATGAAGGTTTCGAACGGTATGTTATAAACAGAGTCAAAACGCCTGAAGAGATAGAGATAGAAGAAGGCTTGGAAAAAGCGTATGAAAGTTTAAAAGATTTAGAGTCCAAAAGAGATGAAATGAAATTTATGTTTGAGAGAAACAAAGACTCTCAAAATACTTTAGATAAAACATCTCAAGAAGAGGAGGGGTTTGAATTGAGGGACCAAGATCAATCTGTTAGTATATAAGAAAAATGAACTCAAACCTTTATTTCTTTTCTCCCTAAGGTGAAATCATGAAAATGATTTGTTTCTTGTTATTGATTTTCCAGCTTCTTTCATCACCATCTTTTTCCAAAGTGAATATTGTACCCTCTCGAATTCCACAAGTGTTGTTTCAAGGAAAACATGGTCACCGAAGAAATGTTGGAAAGATTCAAGCCCTTATTCCGCTAGTTTCAAAAATGGATTCGCTATGGTTTTTGGACTTAAGGTTTTTAAAAGATTCCCATACCAATAAGGAAGGCAACTTTGGTTTAGGCTATCGTTATAAAGGGCATGATTCTATTTTTGGTTTCTATGGTTTTTTTGATCGCAGACGTAGTCTTTTAAACAACATGTATAATCAGTTAACCTTAGGATTAGAATGCTTAACGGAAAAATCAGATATTCGCTTAAACCTGTATCTCCCTCAAGAAAAGATTTTTAAAACTCATACTCATCATCATGATTCAATCATGACAACGATAGAAACACCTTTGAAAGGAATAGATTTTGAGGTGGGAAGAAGTATACCAGGTTTGGATTCTTTAAAAATGTATGGGGGTGGATTTGCTTTTAAAGGAAAAGGAAACGTTTCTTCTTTTGCAGGTTATAGTGCGCGTGTGCAATGGCAGTGCAACGAATATATATCGATGGAAACATCTTATCGAAAAGATTTTGTTCGAAGAAATCATGCTTATGTTGGGGTATCTTTACAAATTCCTATTGGTCCTCGTTTAAGTCAAAAGAAGCCTGATAAAAAACTAATCAATCTTGAAAAACGTATGGTTGATTTTCCCATACGCGATGAAGATATTGTGGCAGTTGTTTCTCAATATGTGAAGATGAATCCTTATATTAAAAAAATGGAATCAGAAGAAGAAGACAATTATGATCGAGCTTTTGTCCATAACGAAAAACAGAAAAAGAATAAGAATATGAAAAAGCCTTTGATCTTTTTAGAAGAAGATCACTCAGAGCCTATTCATATTCAGCCACCTCCATCTTTTGAAAATGAAGATCCATCTTTCCAAGAAGAAAACGGTGCATCAGGAATGGAATCTTTTACTTTTGAGGAAGAATTTTTTGAAGTTCCTCAAAAGCAAGAACCTACTGTTACGAGTCCTTTTGAAGATCAACAAGAACAAACTTTTAACCATAAGAGTTTTGGATCAGAATATCATGATGCATCTCCGATGGATGAAATTTTACATATTTTTCAAAACGCTGTAGAAAAACAAGGTTATTCATCTGAATCTTTATACTCATATTTTCAAAATCTTTTGAATCATTCAGGCGTGGATGAAAATGATCTTCAAGAACAAAAAAAGTGGTTATTAGAGAAACAACAGATTGAACATGAGATTGAAATGTCACGCATAGATGAAGTTAATCAAGCACGTTTAAAGCCCCTTCAACCGCAAGGTCGAAGTACAAGAAGAGGGAAATCTCTAGATTTAGAAAACTTCTTTAAATCACGTATGAAAGAAAGTGCTCCTCTTAAACAGAAAGCAAAACCTCCTCTCAATTTACAAGAAGAAAGAGAAAAATTAGAAAGAGAAACAGAACTTTTCTTGAAAAAATCAGAAGAGAAAAGAATGCGTTTAGAGGAAGAGTTTAATCAAGCTTTTGCGAATTCTATTCCTGCTGAAAGTGATGATATTAAACCAAAAGAAACCTTAAAACAAAAGGAAGAATATGCGTTAATTTTTGCGCAAAAAAAGAAAATGGAATTGATCAAAGGCTTGAATTCTTTGAAACAAGGTCAAATTCTGTTTGATGAAAAGGCAGCATTAAAGTCTAAGATTGAAGAATCTTTTACAACGTTAGAGCAAGAATTATCGGCCTTAAAAAGACCTTCTATCCGTCGTTATGAGTTTTTACATCTTTTAAAAAGTTGGAAATATCAGATTGATCAGAAAATAGCTTTGCCTTTTATTGTGGTAGAAAAAAAACATGAAAAGGAAGAATCCTTTGATAAAAGCCTTTTTGAAAACATTGTCCATGCCATGCTTTTAAAAGGAGAAACGAAATCATCTATGGTTCTTCATTTAAAAAATGTTCCTCTTCAAGCAGAGGATGAAGAAAGTCGTAAATGGAGGATAGAGCATGAGACCCTTTTGGAAGAAATTCAAAAATCAAAGGAAATAGAAGAAAAGGAAAATGCGGAGAAATCAAAGAATAAACAAAAAAGACCAAACAGGCTCAACATGTCTCAATTTGGTAGTCTTTTGAATAGAGCCAAACGAGGTGAAGATCCTTCAAAACAAGAAAGAAAAGCAAATAAACCAAAAATTGATATTTCAGAAAAACTACAAAAAATTAAAGCAGAAGCACTTTTAGCAGAGCAACGAAATTTAAGAGAAAATGAAGAAAAAGAGCGTCAGGCTCAAATAAAGAGAGAAAAAGCAGAAAATCAGTTCAAGAGTGCTTTTGTTAAGTTTCAAAGTTATTTTCATCCACCTGAATTTTTATCCTCCACGATGACTTTAGTTCAAATGGAGGAAAGGATGAGAAAAGACGTTGAAAGAGCTTCTTATGATTTGCTTCGACGTTTAAATCAGTTATCTTATGGTCAAATTTTGTTTGATCAAAGA
>PNMQ01000007.1 GCA_013823725.1 Candidatus Pelagibacter sp. | reverse complement strand
AAATAGGTGATTTATGGAAAACCAAGCAATTCGTATTCGCTTACAAGCATTCGATCATCGTCTTTTAGACATGTCTGTGCGCGAAATTGTAAACACTGCAAAAAGAACAGGCGCCGTAGTTCGCGGTCCTATTCCTTTGCCCACTAAAATTCAACGATTTACTGTCAACCGTTCTCCTCATATTGACAAAAAGTCAAGAGAGCAGTTCGAAATGAGAACTCATAAAAGGTTGATAGATATCGTTGATTGGTTGCCACAAACAGTTGATGCTTTAATGAAGCTAGACTTGTCTGCTGGTGTTGATGTAGAAATTAAACTTTAGGAAAAATGAAGATGAGATCAGGATTAATTGCTGAGAAAATCGGAATGACACAACTATTTGAAGAAAATGGTTCGCAAGTTCCGGTTACCGTGTTGAAAGTTTTACCTTGCACGGTCCTAGAACATCGTACACATGATGTGCATGGATATGATGCTATCCAAGTTGGTGCTTGTGAAGTAGAGCCCCGCAAGGTAGCTAAACCACAACGTGCTTATTTTGAAGCAAAAAATGTAAAACCAATGAAAATCATGAAAGAGTTTCGTGTTGCTGCTGATCAAAAGCCAGAACTTGGTGCTTTGATTGATGCCTCACACTTTAATGAAATTCAGTATGTAGACGTAACTGGACGCACTATAGGTAAAGGTTTTGCTGGTGTTATGAAGCGTCATAACTTTGGTGGTTTAAGAGCATCTCACGGTGTTTCAGTTTCACACAGAAGTCATGGTTCAACTGGTAACCGTCAAGATCCAGGTAAAGTTTTCAAAAATAAGAAAATGGCAGGACACATGGGTGACGTAAAAGTTACTAAACTCAATTTGAAACTTCATAAAGTTGATGTTGAAAATAATCTTCTCTATATTAAAGGTAGCGTTCCTGGTGCAAAGCATGCTATAGTGTTTGTTCGCGATGCTATCAAAAAACAAAATAAAAAAGGTTAATCATCATGAAAGTCAATATTGTTAATTTAAAAAATCAAGTTGTTGGTGATCTGGATCTTTCTGATGATGTATTTGGATTAGAACCGAGAGCAGATATTATTTCTCGTGTAGTTCGTTGGCAGCTAGCAAAAGTACAGGCTGGTTTACATCAAGCTAAAGTTCGTTCTGATGTTTCTGGTTCTACAAAGAAAATAGTTAAACAAAAAGGTTCTGGTGGTGCACGTCACGGTTCTAAACGTGGTGCGCAATTTCGTGGCGGTGGTATCATATTTGGACCAGTTGTTCGCTCTCATGCTCATGATCTTCCAAAAAAGATTCGTGCTTTGGGTTTGAAAATGGCGTTATCTTCGAAACATGCTGCAGGTAAACTTTGTATTGTTGATTCTTTAGATGTTCAGTCTGTTAAGACTCAAGAAATCAAAAAAAGCTTAAAAGATTTAGGTACTGGGTCAACTTTATTTATTGATGCTTTAAGCGTTCCTCAATCCTTTTGTTTGGCTACTCGCAACTTACATAATGTTGATGTTCTTCCTGCTGGAGGAGCAAATGTTTATGATATTATTCGTCATGATACTGTTTTCATAACATCAGCTGGTGTTGAAATATTGAAGGAACGTTTCCAATGAAAGACTCGATTAAATTAAATCATTATGATATAATAAGGTCAACAGTGTTGACTGAAAAATCAAACTTGATGACTCAGTATTCACAATACTTTTTTGATGTGAGACTTGATTCTGATAAGAAAACAATTAAGGAGGCCGTTGAAGCAATTTTTAATGTTAAAGTTAAAGCTGTGAATACCCTTGTTAAAAAAGGAAAGACTAGAGTGTTTCGTGGCCGTATCGGTAAACGAAGCGATGTGAAGAGAGCAATCGTTACTCTTTCGCCTGGTCAAAAAATTGATTTGAACTCGAAAGTGTAGGTTTAAAATGGCTTTAAAGCAATATAATCCAGTCACTCCAGGTCAGAGACAGCTTGTAAATATCGATAGGTCGCAGCTATGGAAAGGTGCGCCTGAAAAGAGTCTTACAGTTGGTTTGAAAAAATCTGGAGGGCGTAATAACTTAGGTCGTATTACCAATTGGAATATTGGTGGTGGACACAAACGTCGTTACAGAATGATTGATTTCAACCGCGATAACTTTGGTATTTCAGGCGTAGTTGAGAGAATCGAATACGATCCAAACCGTTCATCTTTTATTGCGCTGATCAATTATAGTGACGGCGAAAAAAGATATATTATAGCTCCACAAAGACTAGCTGTTGGTGATACGGTTGTTTCTTCTGACAAAGCAGATATAAAGCCAGGTAATTGTCTTCCATTAAAAAATATTCCTGTTGGAACTATCGTTCATAATATTGAATTTAAAATCGGTAAGGGTGGTCAAATTGCTCGTTCAGCTGGTTGTTATGCTCAAGTTATGGGAAGAGATCAGTCTTATATTATTTTGAAAATGGTATCGGGTGAAGTTCGTTTGGTAAGAACTGAATGTAGAGCTTCGATTGGTGCAGTATCTAACCCTGATCATCAAAACAGATCTTATGGTAAAGCTGGACGTTCGCGTTGGCTTGGTAAAAGATCGGTCGTTCGTGGTGTAGCTATGAACCCTGTTGA
The DNA here is from genome assembly GCA_013823725.1 of Candidatus Pelagibacter sp. GTDB lineage: Bacteria > Pseudomonadota > Alphaproteobacteria > Paracaedibacterales > CAIOTO01 > PNMQ01. The sequence continues at coordinate 15,213 of PNMQ01000007.1, read as the reverse complement.
TCACCCTCATGGTGGTGGTGAAGGTAGAACTTCTGGTGGTAGACATCCTGTTACACCGTGGGGTATCAAAACAAAAGGTAAGAAGACAAGAACAAACAAACGTTCATCTTCTTTGATTATTCGTAGACGTAAAGTTAAATAAAGTATAGTAAGGTAGAAAGATATGCCACGTTCAGTATGGAAGGGACCTTTCTTTGATAAGTATTTGCTTAAAAAAGTAAATACTGTAAAAGAATCCGGTCGTAAAGATGTCATTAAAACCTGGTCACGTAGATCGACAATTATACCTCAATTCGTTGGGGTTACATTTGGGGTTCACAATGGCCATAAGTTTATCCCAGTTTTTGTAAGTGAAAATATGATCGGTCACAAACTTGGTGAATTTTCACCAACCCGTACCTATTATGGACACGGCGCAGACAAAAAGTCTAAGAGGTAAGTGACATGACAAATCAAATCGCAAAAGTACATCTTAATAAGATTCGCGTAAGCCCACGCAAATTAAATTTACTTATGAAAGCTATTCGTGGCATGTCTGCTTCTGATGCTCTAAATTTTTTAACATTTTCGCGTAAAAGAATTTCTGAAGAAGCACGTAAAGCACTTCTTTCTGCTATTGCTAATGCTGAAAATAATTTAGGTCTTGATATAGACGGACTATATGTGCAACAAGCATATGTCGGTTCTTCTATAAAATTAAAAAGATTTCACCCGCGTGGTCGTGGTAAAGGCGGAGTTATTGAAAAGCCTTTCGCCAACCTTAGTATTTTTCTAGAACATAGAGAGGCAGTATAATGGGTCAAAAAGTTAACCCTCATGGTTTTCGTTTAGGTATAAATAGAACATGGGACTCACGTTGGTTCGCAAAAAAAGATTACGCTGAAAACTTACACAGTGATTTTTTTATTAGAAAATATATATTTGATAATTTTGGTCAAGCTGGTGTTTCAAAAGTTGTTATAGAGCGTCCTGCTAAGAAGCTTTGTGTGAATATTTATTGTTCACGTCCTGGTATTCTTATTGGTAAAAAGGGTGCTGATATTGATAAACTGAAAATTTTCTTGTCCAAAAAAACCGGTAGAGATGCTTCTTTAAATATTATTGAAATCAAAAAACCGGATATTGATGGTAAGCTTGTTGCTGATGCTATTGCTGCACAAATTGAGAAGCGTGTTTCTTTTCGCCGTGCGATGAAAAGATCGATGCAATCTGCTATGCGTCATGGCGCTGTTGGTATTCGTGTTAATGCATCTGGTCGTTTAGGTGGTGCTGAAATTGCTCGTGTTGAGTGGTATCGTGAAGGACGTGTGCCTTTGCACACAATGCGTTCTGATGTTGATTACGCCGCATCTGTGGCCCACACAACTTATGGTACCGTTGGTATTAAAGTTTGGATCTATAAAGGCGAAATTAAAGAACACGATCCATTAGCTCAGGATAAAAAAACATCCGAATATTCTGTGAATCGTTAAGAGAGGAAGTATAAAAAATGTTGTCTCCAAAGAAAACGAAATTTAGAAAAGCTTTTAAAGGTAAAATTCACGGTAATGCAAAAGGTGGTACTGACTTGAACTTTGGAACTTATGGTTTGAAAGCATTAGAGCCAGCCCGTATTACTGCGCGTCAAATTGAAGCTGCTCGTCGCGCAATTACTCGTTATATTCGAAGAGTTGGTCGTGTGTGGATTAGAGTATTTCCTGATATACCTGTAACTGAAAAACCAGCTGAAGTCCGTATGGGTAGTGGTAAAGGAAATCCTGAATATTGGATTTGCAGAGTAAAGCCAGGAAGAATAATGTTTGAACTAGATGGTGTTGCACCTGAAGTTGCGAAAGTAGCTTTAGAATTAGCTTCTTCCAAGCTTCCGATTCAGACAAAGTTTGTTCAACGCATAATATAAACGTTGCTATTTGATTGAAAAGGTGTTAATATAATGAAGTTTAGTGATATTAAAAATATGAGCGTTAGCGAAATTTATGCTAAAGCTTATGAAGTTAAAAAAGAGTTATTGAGTGTAAGACTGCTTTCTTCAAGTGGTCAAGTTCCAAACTTGAATGTGATGAATGGTCTTAAAAAAGATTATGCTCGTTTAATGACTCGTCTAACGCAAATTAAAGAAGGAAATTAGTCAATGCCTAGACGTATATTGCAGGGCGTGGTTGTTAGCGATAAAGCTGATAAAACAGTAACTGTCCGTGTAGAGTCCAACATAATGCACCCTGTGTACAAGAAGTATATTAAGCGTCATAAAAAATACGCTGCTCATGATGCTGAAAATACTTTAAAAGTTGGTGATACAGTAAGAATAATCGAATCTGCTCCTATTTCTAAAACAAAGAAATGGGCAGTTCTAGAAAAATGTATATAAGAGTATAAAGTCATGATTCAGTCAGAAAGCCGTTTAGAAGTTGCTGATAACTCTGGTGCTAAAGAGCTTTTATGTATTAAAGTTCTTGGTGGATCCAAGCGTCGTTACGCTTCTGTAGGAGACATTATTGTTGTTTCAATTAAAAGTGCCATTCCAAGAGGAAAAGTAAAAAAGGGTGATGTTCATAGAGCTGTTATTGTTCGCACAGCGCAACCTTTAAAAAGAGCTGATGGCTCTTTAATTGCTTTTGATAAGAATGCTGCTGTTTTGATTAATAAGCAAGGTGAACCTATCGGAAGTCGTATTTTTGGTCCTGTTACTCGCGAGTTGAGAAATTCAGGATACATGAAAATTATTTCACTTGCTCCAGAGGTTTTATAAGCTATGACGCAGAAAAGATTTAAAGTAAAAAAAGGTGATACCGTTCAAGTTATTGCCGGTGCTCGTAAGGGTATGCGCGGTGTTGTTGAAAAAGTTTTGCTAGATGATGCTAAAGTGATTGTAAAAGACGTTAACGTTGTTAAACGTAACGTAAAAATTTCTGAAGCTAACCCCGAAGGATTTATTCAAAAAACTCTTCCTTTGCCTATTTCAAACGTTTCAATAGTTGATCCGTCTTCAGATAAGCCTGGTAAGGTTGGATATCGTTTTGCAGCTGATGGTGCAAAAGAACGCTACTTCAAAAAAACAAATAATGTTGTAGCTGTTAGTTAAGGTGTAAAGATGAAAAATTTAAAAGAAAGATATCATTCAGAGATTAAGCAAGAATTATTCAAATCACTAGGTTTGACTAATATCATGCAAACTCCAGCTCTTGAAAAGGTCGTTCTCAATATATGCGTATCTGATGCTGTTGGAGACAGTAAAAAGTTACAAGCTGCTGTTGATGACCTCACTATGATTGCTGGTCAAAAAGCGGTAATTACACGTGCAAAAAAATCAATTGCTGGTTTTAAATTGCGTGAAGGTATGGCTATTGGTGCTAAGGTAACTCTTAGAAAAGAACGCATGTATGAATTTATTGATAGGCTTGTAAATATAGCATTGCCTCGTATTAGAGACTTTAGAGGTCTTTCTCAAAATTCATTTGATGGTAATGGAAATTATTCTTTAGGTATTAAAGAGCAAATTATTTTTCCTGAAATCAATTATGATAAAGTTGATAAAGTAAGAGGTTTAGACGTTGTTATTTGTACTTCTGCAAAAAATGACAGTCATGCATTGGCTTTGTTAAAAGCAATTAATTTCCCTATTAATGTGAAGTAAATATTATGGCAAAATTAAGTATGATTAATAGTAATCTTTCAAAGAAAGCTCTTATTGTTTCTAAAAAAGTTACAAGAGACTCTTTAAAAAAAATTATTATGGATAGAGATGCTCCTCTTGATGAGCGCATGTTGGCAACTTACAAGTTATCTGAAATGCCTCGCAATTCATCACAGACACGCTTCCGCAATCGTTGCAAGCTGTCAGGTCGCCCAAGAGGTGTTTATAGAAAATTTGAATTATCCAGAATTGCTCTACGTGAATTAGGGAACTTTGGTTTAATTTCTGGTTTAAAGAAAGCGAGTTGGTAATATGACGATGTCAGATCCAGTCAGCGATATGCTCACCCGCATTCGCAATGCTTTGAAAGCAAACAAATCTTCAGTGGTTGTTCCTGCTTCAAAACATAAAAAATCTATTTTAGATGTTCTTGTTGCTGAAGGTTACATTCGTGGATACTCTGAAGCTGAAGAGAGAAAAAACATTAGTTATTTTGTGGTTGAGCTTAAATATTCAGAGTCTAAACCTGCAATAATGAACATTAAAAGAGTCTCAACACCAGGGCGTAGAGTTTATGTTTCCGTTGATGATTTGAAACCACATTATAACGGTTTAGGTGTTCACATCATTTCAACCTCCAAAGGCGTTATTACCGATCATGCTGCAAAGCAAATGAACATCGGTGGTGAACATCTTTGTTCAATTTATTAGGAGGTTTTCATGTCACGTATTGGTAAACATCCTGTGGTTCTTCCGCAAAATGTCACAGTTTCACAAAGTGGTCTTCTAGTTACTGTTGCTGGTAAATTGGGTACTTTAACTGCTCCTATTTCTGAATTTGTAAGTTTGGTTATTGATTCTGCGCAAGTAGTTGTTAGTCCAGTCAGCCAGACTAAAGTATCTATTTCACATTGGGGTACGTTTAGAAAGCTAATTGCAAACATGGTTAAAGGTGTTAATGAAGGTTTTTCATACACATTAAACTTAGTAGGTGTTGGTTATCGTGCATCTGTTGCTGGTCAGAAATTGACATTGCAACTTGGTTACAGCCACGATATAAATTACGACTTGCCTACAAATGTGACTGCAAAAGTAGAAAAACCTACAGAAATTGTTTTGTCTGGTCCTTGTAAACAGCAATTAGGTCAAATAGCTGCTGAATTGCGTGGTTATCGTAAACCTGAACCCTATAAAGGTAAGGGTGTTGTTCGTCAAAACGAATATGTTGTTCGCAAAGAGGGAAAGAAAAAATAAAATGCTACATTTTAATAGTCTCCGTGATAGAAGAAAAGCAAGACAAAGACATAAAATTAAGTCTCTTGCACCTAGTCGTCCAAGGATAGTCGTTCATAGGTCAAATCAGCACATGTACGCACAACTTGTAGATTCTAATGCCGTTGTATTGGTGTCTGCATCAACTGTTTCAAAAGAATTAAAGGACAAATTAAAGTCTGGTTCTAATATTGAGGCTGCAGTTGAAGTTGGTAAAACACTTGCAAAATTAGCCTTGGAAAAAGGTTTTAAAGAAGTATTTTTTGACAGGTCAGGATTTTTATATCATGGTCGCGTCAAGGCTTTGGCTGATGCAGCTAGAGAAACCGGATTAAGTTTTTAAGGTAAGTGAAAAATATGTCTAGAGAAAAATCTGATCAAAAAGAAGACGCATTCATCGAAAAGTTAGTAAGCGTACGTCGAGTAACAAAAGTTGTTAAAGGTGGTAAGATCCTTAGATTTTCAGCTTTAGTTATTGTTGGTGATGGAAAAGGTCGCGTTGGTTTTGCAACTGGCAAAGCTCGTGAAGTTCCAGATGCTATTAAAAAAGCTGTAGAACGTGCTAAAAAAAGTTTTATCCGTGTTCCTTTAAAAGAAGGTAGAACCCTTCATCATGATATAGTTGGTCAAGATGGTGCAGGTAAAGTCTATTTACGCTCTGCTCCAGTTGGTACTGGAATTATCGCCGGTGGTCCACTTCGTGCTATTTTTGATGCATTAGGAATGCACGATGTTGTTAGTAAGTCTGTTGGAAGTAGAAATTACCACAATATGGTTCGTGCTACTTTTGATGCTCTAAACTCCGTACAGTCTCCAAAATCAGTGGCTACACGACTAGGTAAAAAGTTAAATGAAATTGTAAATCGTAGAGATTCTTATTATAAGAATAACTCTGCTACTGTAGCTGAGTAATTGATATGAAAAATAATTTAGAAAATACTGAGAAAACTATTACAGTTAAACAGATTAAAAGTGTTGCAAGACGTCCTGCGATCCAAAATGAATATCTTAAAGGATTAGGTCTTGGTAAAATGAATAGAGTACGCGTACTGCGTGATACTCCTGGTGTACGTGGTTTATTAATTAAAGCACAGCATCTTATCGAAATTGTTGAGGTGAAATAATGGATACGATAGCATTAAATACGATTTCAGATAATCCTGGTGCACATGTAAAAAGAAAAGTCGTTGGACGTGGTATAGGTTCGGGTCTTGGAAAAACATCTGGTAGAGGTGGAAAAGGTCAAACTGCTCGTTCTGGTGTTGCCATCAATGGATTTGAAGGTGGACAAACTCCTTTGTACAGAAGGTTGCCAAAACGTGGTTTTACTAACATTCATGCCTTAAAAGTTGCAGAAATTGACTTTGTGAGACTTAATTCACTTGTATCAAAAAATATTATTAAATCTGGTTCAGATGTAGATTTGTTTTCATTGAAGCAACTTAATATAGTTTCTAAATCTGCTGAACTATTGGTTTTACTAAACAATGGTAAGCCTGAATGTAAAGTGAATTTAACGGTTTCTAAAGCTTCTAAAGGTGCTTTGGCTGCTGTTGAAAAAACTGAATTTAAAGTAACAGTTCAATAATTATTTGGAGAGTGTATGGCTTCTTCTATCGAGCAACTCGTAAACAATCTCTCTTTTTCATCATTTGCAAAAGCTGAAGATCTTAAAAAAAGAATTGGTTTTACACTCTTAGCTTTAATTATTTATAGACTAGGTACGTTCATAACCCTTCCTGGTATTAATCCATCTATTATAGATGAATTTGCTCGCTCTCATTCAAGTGGTTTACTTGGAGTCTTGAACTTGTTTTCGGGTGGTGCTTTCGTACGTATGACCGTGTTTGCATTAAACATTATGCCCTACATTTCTGCTAGTATTATCGTACAATTAATGTCAACGGTAATACCGCAGTTAGAAACACTTCGCAAAGATGGTGAGTCTGGTCGAAAAGTTTTGAATCAATATACAAGGTATGGAACAGTTGGATTAGCTATCGTTCAAGCCTTTGGAGTGTCAAAATTTTTACAAACTCAAGTTCCTGATGCTGTTTTTATAACTGGATCAATGTTTGAATTCACTACTGTTCTAACATTAACAGGTGGTACGATGTTCGTCGTATGGCTTGGTGAACAAATTACAAGTCGTGGTATTGGGAATGGTTCATCTCTTATCATTTTTGCTGGTATCGTAGCTAACCTTCCAATTTCTCTTGTTCAAACCTTAGAGCTTGGAAAATCGGGTTCTGTTTCTTCAATAAAAATTTTCTTAGCCATATTTTCTGTTATTGCTATTTTAGGCTACGTTTGCTTATTTGAAAAAGCTCAAAGGCGTTTACCTATTCAGTATCCAAAAAGACAAGTTGCTGCCAATATGCCTGCTCAGTCGCAAACAAGCCATTTACCACTCAAAATTAATAGTGCTGGCGTCATCCCTCCAATTTTTGCCTCTTCAATATTGTTGTTACCCATGACAATTTTCAGTTTTGCAAAGGATGCTTCACCTGACACCTTGTTATCTAAAATAACAACTTACCTTAATCATGGACATCCTGTGTATATGGTTTTATATTCTGCATTGATCATATTTTTTGCTTTCTTTTATACAGCCATTATGTTCAATCCGACTGAAACTGCTGACAACTTAAGAAAATCATCTGGGTACATACCTGGTTATCGTCCAGGTATACAAACGGCAGAGTATATTGATTATGTCATGACTCGCATTACCGTTTTGGGTTCTCTCTATCTTGTGAGCATTTGTTTGGTGCCAGAGTTCGTCCTGCAAAATATTTCGCTACCTGTTTTTTTCAGTGGTACAAGTATTTTGATTGTTGTCAGTACAACCATAGACATTATTGGTCAAGTTCAGTCCCATCTTATTGCTCATCAGTATGAAGGTCTGATCAGGAAAGCAAAAGCAAAAGGCGTTTTAAAAGTATGAACATTGTTGTTTTTGTTGGGCCTCCTGGGTCAGGTAAGGGATCAGTTGCTTCTTACATAGAAAACAACGATGATTCCTTCAGACAGCTTTCAACAGGACACCTGTTACGAAAGGAAATCAAATCTAATTCCGAACTTGGAAACATGATTAATAAAAGTATATTAGATGGAAATTTAGTTTCCGATGATATTGTTTCAACTTTAATATCTAATCAAATTACGGAATTTGGCTCTTCTGTTAAATCTGTTATTTTGGATGGATATCCACGAACAGTAGAACAAGCAGAATTGCTTGAAAAATATATTAAAAAGACTGGATTAATTTTAAAAAATGTTATAGAATTTAAAATTAATGATGGTCTTATAATTTCGCGACTTGAAAAAAGAGTTTCTTGCTCAAGTTGTGGTGCGGTTTTTCATCTTGAAAATAATCCACCATCTGTAAAAGATGTTTGTGATTATTGCGGATCAACTCCTTTGGTTGTTCGTTCTGATGATCAGCCTGATGTTATACGACAAAGACTAAAAGGACATCATGATAAGTCCTCGTTGTTGATAAGTTATTATCAGGAAAAAGGGTTGTTGAGTTTTGTGGATGCGTCCCAGAATCTATCATATGTTCGGTCAGAAGTCTGTAAATTATTAAATGTAAATATTTGTAAATGAGGATTTTTAAATAATGGCACGTATTGCTGGTGTTAACGTTCCAACTCAAAAAAAAGTTTTAGTTGGTTTGACGTATATATATGGGGTTGGTCCTGTTAAAGCCCAATCAATAGTTAATGACTTATCTATTGATCCGAACAAAAGAATTAATGAACTTACAGATCATGACATTTTAAAGATTCGCGAGTATATTGATGCGAATATTAAAGTTGAAGGTGATCTTCGTCGTGATGTATCTATGAATATTAAAAGATTGACAGATCTTGGTTGTTATAGAGGTTTGCGTCATAGAAAAGGTTTGCCTGTTCGTGGACAAAGAACGCATACTAATGCACGTACAAGAAAAGGCAAGGCCGTAGCTATTGCTGGTAAGAAAAAAGTAACGAGATAGTTCAGGATAGTTTTATGGTACAGAAATCAACAGGAAGAATTAAAAAGCGCGAAAAGAAAAATATACCAAATGGTATGGTTTTTGTTAACTCAACTTTTAATAATACATTAGTTACAATAACAGACGAATCAGGTAATGCAATTTCTTGGTCAACATCTGGTATGATGGGTTTTAAAGGTGCACGCAAGTCGACACCATATGCCGCTCAGATTGCTGCAGAAAATGCTGCTAAAAAAGCACAAGAACATGGTTTGAAAAATGTTAAAGTTGTTGTTTGTGGGCCAGGATCTGGTCGTGAAACAGCACTAAGGGCGCTTCAATCTGTTGGATTAGTTGTTACATCAATTAAAGATACTACGCCAGTTCCTCATAATGGATGTCGTCCTCCGAAACGTCGTAGAGTTTAATTGTAAAGAAATTTTGTGTAAGTTAGGTATACTGAAGTGATAGAAAAAAATTGGGAAACTCTCATAAAACCAGCTAAATTAACTGTTCGTTATTTGTCTCAGGATTTAAGAACTGCGGAAATTATTGCTGAACCTCTTGAGCATGGATTTGCTTTAACATTGGGTAACGCATTAAGAAGAATTTTATTGTCTTCATTGCAAGGTTCAGCTGTTACTGCAATTAAAATCGATGGTGTTCTTCATGAGTTTTCAACCATCCAAGGTGTTCGTGAAGATGTAACTGATATTATTTTGAACTTGAAGAATATTTCTTTCAATTTACAATCTGAATATCCAAAAAAATTACATTTATCAGCAAAAGGTCCTTGTATTGTTACTGCAGCTCAAATTTCTCCAGTTGCTGGTGTTGAGGTTTTGGATCCGGATATGTTTATTTGCACTTTGGATGAAGGTGCTACTTTGAATATGGAGTTGCACCTTAAAAGAGGCAAGGGTTACGTCCCTGCTAGTCAACACGTTATTGAAGATAAACCCATAGGACTTATACCTATAGATTCTGTTTTTACCCCTGTAAAAAGAGTATTGTACAGATCTGAGCAAACTCGTGTTGGTCAAAGAACAGACTATGATAAACTTATTATGACTGTTGAGACTGATGGTTCTATTCGTCCTGACGATGCCATTGCTTATGCAGCGCGAATTATTCAAGACCAGTTCAATCCGTTTATAAACTTCGAAGATCCAAGAGCTGTTGAATCTAAAGAAGTAAAAGAAGATCAACTCTTTAATAAGTATTTGCTGAAAAAAGTTGATGAATTAGAACTTTCAGTTCGTTCAGCAAACTGTCTTAAAAACGAAAACATTTTCTACATTGGTGATTTAGTTCAGAAATCTGAATCTGAAATGCTAAAAACACCAAATTTTGGTAGAAAATCTCTTAACGAAATTAAAGAAGTATTGTCACATATGGGGCTAGGGTTTGGTATGACTATTCCAAATTGGCCACCAGAAAATGTCGAAGAATTAGCAAAAAGTGCTGAAGACCCATTTGTTTAAGGAGTAAATCATGCGTCATGGACTTAAAGGAAGAAAACTAAATAGAACATCATCGCACAGAAAAGCGTTGTTTCAAAATTTAGTACAAGCATTAGTAGAGCACGAAAGCATTGTTACAACATTGCCAAAGGCAAAAGAACTACGACCTATCGTTGAGAAATATGTAACAATGTGTCGTGATTCTTCGTTGGCTACAAGACGAATTGCTTTGTCTCGCCTACAATCTGAAGATACTGTAAAAAAATTGATTGATAATCTATCTCCAAGATTCCAAAATAGGAATGGTGGATATACACGGATTATTAAAAATGGTTTTAGAAAAGGTGATAACGCTCCTATGGCTATTATTCAATTTGTTGAAACTGATAGTTCTTCAGTTACCAATGTTGAAAAAGCGTAGTCTTACTGCCTATTTTTACTGCCCATGTATGCTGCTTATGGTTTTACTACCTAAGCAGCTTTTTTCATATGCGTATTATTCTGTTGCTGATGTAGCTGGAATTTCTTTGATTTCTAATTCAGATTTCACTGCCCTGGCAGATAAAACATCACCCGCTGTCGTTGATATACTCACTCATTCAAAATATAATCCTTTTTTGACAGATCCCTTTTTTCAAACTTTCCTTTCGAATGGATTGCAAGATGATAACTTCAGCTCATCAGTCCAATCAAGTGGATCAGGCGTCATTATTCATGAACAGGGTTACGTTTTAACCTGTGCACATGTTGTGGATAAAGCAGATGAAATTTTTATCAAACTTAATTCTGGTGATAAATTTATTGCCAAAAAGTTAGTCGTTTATCCTCAAGTTGACATTGCGTTGTTACAGATTATTTCAACAAAAAAATTGTCTCTACCTTACCTAAAGCTTGCTGTTAATTTCCCACTAAAAAATGGATCTCCTGTGGCCGCATTAGGAAATGGTTTTAATTTGGGCCAATCTTTTACTAACGGGATTATTTCTGCGTCAAAGAGAATTCTTCGAATGCGTGAATCTGATAGTTTTAGTCGTGTGTTGCAGCATACAGCAGTTGTTAACCCTGGTAATTCCGGTGGGGCTTTGGTTGACAGTTTTGGAAATCTTGTGGGAATTAATAATGCAATTTATTCGCGTGGAGATGTGCACAGTGGTGTTGGTTTTGCAATCCCCTCTGATATCATCCGTAAATATTTAGATAAATTTTCATCCCATTATCCTGATGTTGTCACAGGTGTCGACGATGTGAGTAACTATATATCGACAGAAATAGACGGTTTACATAAAAATCAATTGCCGCAGCGTGGTGTTTGCATTAAAGCACTTTCAACAGATTCACCTCTAGTAAAAGCAGGTATTAAAGATGGTGATATTATTTATCAAATTAATAATGAACCTATCCACGATAGAGTAGATTGGGAACAATACGAGGATACTATTAATCCAATGGTTGTTCACAATTTTAAAATTTTAAGGGGTGAAAAAATAGAATCAGTAGCTGTAACTTTTAGTGCGATTTCTGATCTATCTAGTTTTAAAGAGTTTAAAACTAGTGCTGCACCTTTTGACAAATATTTGTTTGTACCTGTTTTAAAAGGTAGTAAGGTTGCACGTAAATTTAAAAATTTTAAAGGTGCTATACGCGTTAAATGTGAAAATGACAAAAATGCTGACGACGCTCCTTCTTTCTTTGCTATGCTAAATTTGAAGAACCACGGATCACTTCTAAAAAATGATGATATCCTTTTATCAATAAATGAAATTCCTGTTAAAGACAAGATTTCATTCGAATCTGCTTTTAAAAAGGCACAGAAAATGAAACTGATGACCATTGTTCTGATTAGAAGAAATACGACTATGACTTTATCTTTGAGTGGTTTATTCGGTGAAAATAATCTTAAAATGGGTGCTGACGAGAAAATGTATGATGCAGATGCACTTCTGTAAAAAAATGAAAGTTATGATGTGATGGTTAATAAAGAAAATAAAGGATCAGAAGAAAACACTTCACCTTTTGGTTTTTCTTTCTTAAAAGCTATGGAAAAGTCAGCAAAAATTAAAGATCTTTTTAATTCAGTATCAGATAAGTACGACTTGATGAATGATCTTATGAGTTTAGGTGCTCATCGTTTTTGGAAATCGAGATTCATTAATCAACTACCTGTTTTTCCAAATTCTATGCATATCGATGTTGCCGGTGGAACGGGTGATATTAGTATTTTACTACAAAAGAAATTTAACGATTTCAGTGTTAAGTCTATTGTTTTAGATCAATCAGAAGACATGATTCGAATGGGAAGAATAAAAGCTTTGGATCAAGGTATTTCTACTGAAATAGATTGGAAACAGGGGCAGTCTGAAAATCTACCTTTTGAAGATAATTATTTTGATTTATATACTATTAGTTTTGGTCTTCGCAATGTGACGTCGCGTGAAAAAACGTTGCAAGAAGCGTTACGTGTTTTAAAACCAGGTGGTCATTTCTTTTGCTTAGAGTTTAGTCATGTTCAAAAGTCGTTGCTTAATTTAGCCTACTCCTTTTATCGTGATACAGTCATTCCATATATGGGAGAACTCGTTGCAAATGATAAAAGTTCTTATCAATATCTTGCCGACAGTATTGTAACATTTCCTCAAGCAGTTGATTTAAAAAATGAAATGATGGAACAGGGATTTATACTGTGTTCTTATGAATCTTGGTTTGAAGGGATTGTTGCGCTCCATAAAGGAATGAAGCCGTTTTGAAACGGTAATCACCTTTTACTCATTATCGCCAATTTATTCAGAGTATGTTATAATATTAGGATATACAATCTTTAAGGCTTATTGAAATGTTTGAAAATCTATCTTCTCGTTTAACTTCATTATTTGATAAACTTCGATCCAAGGGTGTTATCAACGAGCAGGTTTTGTCAGAAACTTTACGTGAAATACGTTTAGCACTTTTAGAAGCAGACGTGGCATTGTCTGTTGTAAAAGATTTTTTAGAAAAAATTAAAAGCAAAGCATCGGGCCAAGAAGTTGCGCAAAGTATTTCTGCAGGGCAGATGGTTGTTAAAATCATTTATGATGAACTGGTGGAACTTTTAGGTGAAGATAATAGTTTTCAAAGAAAGATTCAAAGCCAAAAATTTATTTCATTGCTTATGGTGGGGCTTCAAGGTTCAGGTAAAACAACGACGACTGGAAAAATTGCAAATTTATTAAAGAAAAAATTCGACAAGAAAATTTTGTTGGTTTCTCTCGATATTTATCGACCAGCTGCGCAAGATCAATTGTCGATGCTTGCTTCGCAAGTAGGTGCTGAAACAATTGAGTATCTTAAGGATGATACGCCTAGAACAATTATTCAACGCGCACAGAAAAAACTAAAAACAGAATATTTCGACGGCGTTATTTATGATACTGCAGGAAGGCTTCAGCAAGATGACGAAATGATGCAGGAACTCTATGAAGTGAATGCTCTTATTCAACCTGATGATGTATTTTTTGTCTTGGACTCCATGATGGGGCAAGATGCATTAAAAGTAGCACAAGGATTTAATGAGAAAATAGACTTGACGGGTGTGGTTTTAACGCGTGTTGATGGTGACAGTCGAGGAGGTGCAGCATTGTCGGTTCGGCATGCAACGAATTGTCCTATCGTATTTATGGGTGTTGGTGAAAAAATTGATCAGCTGGAATTTTTTGATGCCAAAAGAATTGCAGATAGAATCTTAGATCGTGGAGATATTGTTTCATTGGTTGAAAAAGCTGTAGCTCTTGAAAATGATATTGATCAAGAAAAAATGATGAAGCGAATGCAAAAAGGACAATTTGACATGAACGACATGTTGTCTCAAATTCAAAGCATTGGCAAGATGGGCGGTTTAGGTAGCATGATCAGCTTTCTTCCTGGTATGAAAAAGATACAGTCCAGCATGGCTAATATGGGTTTTGCAGAAAAAGAAATAAGTAAGCAAAAAGCTATAATCTTGTCCATGACGCCACAAGAAAGAAAAGATATTAAAATTCTTAATGCATCACGCAGACGAAGAATTGCCGCAGGTTCGGGTGTTCAAGTGTCGGACATTAATCGATTAATCAAAAATTTTGAGATGATGAAGACAATGATGAAGCAAATGAAAGGTGGAAATTTGCAACGGTTAATGCAGAATTTTAAAGGAAATGCATAAATATTTTGAAATATTGAGATGTTAATAAAAAATTAGTTTTTATGGTGTAAATAAATAAACAGTATAAAAATCAATGGGACTAATATGAAAAAAAATATAATATTGTGGCTAGGGTGTTTGCTATTTGCTTTTTTAAGTAATTCAGCATTTGCTGATGTATGTCTAGATAAAACACAAGATGATTGCAAAAAAAACTTATCGTGCAAATGGAAAAAAGGCATGGCGTATGGAGGGACGTGTGTGCATAGGGAATGTAGCGAGTATACTGAAGATGAATGTAGCTCTGAAAATACAAAAAGCAATAGCATTAATACTAATGGGTCTTTGAATATGGACGCTGGTGTAATAGGTTGGAAAAACTGCAGATTCATTAAAAGTACAGGAAAGTGTGCTTTGGTGAAAAGTTGTAGTGAAATTGATTCGAAAGAGCACTGTACAAATCTGAATAGAGCTGGAAATTGTTCCTGGGTAGAAGGCAAGTGTGCTGCTTCACAGTAAACACATCATATAATGTGAATTAAAAAAAGAGGAGTATCGAAGTGGTGCTCCTTTTTTTTATTGATCGGAGAGATGTTTTTTTTTTGTTAAGAGGAGGGGTAGGTTGGATAATGTAGGGGTGAAGAGGATGATTTTGGTGCAAAAAGAGTAAGATTTTTGAGTTTGAAAGATTATAGAGTTGAAAAAGAGG
>PNMQ01000005.1 GCA_013823725.1 Candidatus Pelagibacter sp. | reverse complement strand
ATTTCATCAATGGCTTTTGCCTTTGCATCCGCGCAAGAAAGTCCGTTTAAAAACTCTGAATTAATGATTTTTCCATCACCTGTATAAGGTAGTTTGTCTTCACTTTCTACCACTTGCATAATAGGTAAGGTGTATTTTGTTGCAAATTCAAAATCTCTATCATCGTGAGCAGGGCATCCAAAAACGGCACCAGTTCCAAATTCCAGTAGCACAAAGTTTGCAACATAGACAGGAATAAGTTGATTGTTAAAAGGGTGGATGACGAAGCGATTCGTGTTATAGCCTAATTTTTCAGCTTTACTAAGGGCTTCTTCAGTTGTTGTTGTCTTTTGGCATTCTTGGATGAATTCTTGCATGGAAGTATCTTTTTGGGCCCATGAACTTGCCAAAGGGTGTGCTGGCGCTATGGCTATAAAGGAGCAACCAAATAATGTATCGGGTCTTGTTGTAAAGACATTGATTTGAAAATCTTCATTGTTCCCTTTAAAGTGAACGATTGCACCTTCTGAACGTCCAATCCAATTTTCCTGCATTTTAACAACTTTTTCAGGCCATTCTCCAAGTTGGTTAAGGTCATTGAGCAATTCTTCTGCATACTGAGTAATCTTGCAACTCCATTGCTTTAATAGTCTTTTTTCAACGATTGCACCAGAACGCCAACCACGACCATTGATAACCTGCTCGTTGGCTAGAACTGAATTGTCAATAGGATCCCAATTGACCCAGGATTCTTTTCGTTCCATTAAATCTTTATTGTAAAAATCAAGAAACAGTTTTTGTTGTTGAGAATAATATTCAGGCGAACATGTTGCAATTTCTTTAGACCAATCATAAGAAAGACCTAGCATTTTTAGTTGCTTTTTCATTTCAGCAATATTTTGATCTGTCCATTTTTTGGGATGTGTATTATTTTGAATTGCAGCATTTTCTGCAGGTAATCCGAAGGCATCCCAACCCATAGGGTGTAAAATTTGATATCCTTTTAAAGAATGATATCGAGCTATAGCATCACCGATAGTATAATTGCGAACATGACCCATGTGCAATTTCCCAGAAGGATAAGGAAACATTTCCAAAACATAGAGTTTTTTTAAATCTTTAGAAGAGGCTGCATGGGTGGTTTGTTGTTCCCAAATGTTTTGCCATTTTGTTTCTATTGATTTAAAAGGAAAAGACGAAAAATGTGCATCTTTATCTTTATTGTTATGTAGTGTATCTGTATCGTTCGAAGCCATGACGCGTTTAATCAAAATATCTTAGGATATAGTACAAGAAATCACGTTTTTTTTCATTATTTTTATCGATAAAGTCATAAAAAGAAACGCTGATAAATTGAAATAGTATGCTTAATAAACTGGAAAGTTCAATAATCTAAGTTTAAATTAAAATTTGTTCCCATATTTCCAATAAGTATTGAGATAAGGATCTGAAGGTGCTTTCTGTGTGGCATGTTTTGATTATCTCTAAACTTTTCTTCGCTTTATTTCTAAATTCTTCGGCTAAGGAAATAATTTCTAAGGACGTGCTTATGTCTGTGTTGTTTATCGCCCTATTTAAGTCATTACGTGGATGGTAATAGCTATACATATATTCAAGGAAAGCAATATCTTTGAAACTAAGAGATCTGAATTTATTATTGTGATGTTCAAAAACATGTGAAAGTTCACTGCAAAAGAATTGTACGTGCTGTTTCATGTTTTTATTTTTTAATTCATCCCATAATTCATTTTGAAATTCTCTGGCAATATCTGTGTAGGATTGTTGTGAAATAGGATCAATAGTATATTCACCATTGAACAAATATGTTGTTACCTGAGACTCACAATGCGTTGAAAGGTATAGGTAGAGGACTATGAATATTTGTATCATTTATTTTTAGAAATTTTGGTATCTTACTTTTATTTTGATAATAAAATGTATAAAATGCAAGATTTGTAAATATTTTCTTACTTTTAAATAATTTCTCCATCTGTTACTTTTTGTTGATTTTCAAACAGATGGAGATCGCTATGATTTTAAATTTAAATTTGATTTACTTTATGAAAATAAATCACCACTAACTACGTCTTTTAAATCTATGATTCTATTTAAATAATTTGTTGGTCTCTCTGGTGCTCCAGGTGTAGTTGCTGACAATATTGACGTTTCAGGAGATAAGATATTAATGTCTAGCAAAGCTTGATCTAGCGGATTAATGCTGGATTCAAGGTCACTGATGTCAGTAGCGATACTGTTTGAAGAGCTTTGATTATGGCTTATAGGGGATAAGCCTTCAAATGTTCCTTGACTTTCAACGCTCCAACTTCCTATGTATTGAAATAATGACTGTGTTGAAGATGGTGTGGAAATAGTTTCTTTCGATAAAGGGGAAATGTATAAACTTAGAGCTGGTGAAGATGAAGATTGACTGGATTTTTGTTCTAAATCTATTTCTTGATCCAGAATCATCGGTGAAATTCTTGTTTTTTTTGCAGGATTATTAGGGGATTTAAGATCTTTGTTTTCTATAGATTGTATCCAATCTTCCTTTAATCCAGGGATTAAGTCGTCTTCGGTTGTTAGTATTGGAGAATAGTTTAAAGCAAAAGGTGACTCAGAAGAACGTATGATGCTAAGTGAAAATTCGTTTAAATGTAAATTGCTAAAGGGTGTAGATTCAAATGATCCTAACGAATGAGGTGAAATTGTAAAATCATCATCAGATTCTATGATAAAAGATTTTGTTATAGGGCTGTGGCATGTTAAATCATAAGAAGATAGTGAATTGTCATTATGTTTAATTCTTGGTTTAGGAGGGGTTCTTTTTCTTTTACTTCCTGATGTTGGTTCTGGACTTTCAAATGCTTTAGGAAACATGTCTACCGCTAGGGATGGGTTTCCGCCATCATCGTAATCGCTATCATCCGATTCGCTTTCGCTTGATGTGTTTGCAAAACCCGGATCATCTTGATCTGCAAAAGATTGAGGTGTTCCAGCGACAGCATAGATTCCCGCTTCAGCTAAATCATCACTAGCAATAAATGGTGAATTGGTATTTTTTAAAGGAGTATGCAATTGAGCATGTCCATTGGTGTAGTGTTCTGGCGTGAGATTCATATCTGCAGCTTGAAGATGAAATGTTAACAAGGCACATAATAAAGCATATTTAAAATTGTTGTTCATGGAAAATCCTTAAATAAAATCATACTCTATTAAAATGGGGTCATATTTTTTATATTCAAGAGTCAAAAGTTAATAAAAAATTAATTTTTCGATTTTTATTAAATGTTTGTTAATATGTATATACATTTTTTAATACGTATTTTTTATGAAACCCATTCTTTCTATTCAAGACGGCTATCTTCATTTCGGTTCTCAAGTCATTGTCGATCGATGGATATGCCATATTCTGTCTCAAGATAAAATTTGTCTTATTGGGCAAAACGGTGCAGGAAAATCGACATTGTTCAAAGTTATATCTCAAATGATTACTTTGGATAAAGGAGAATATTTTAAACAACCTGGAACACGAATAGGGTATCTTCAGCAAAAACTAATTGTCGATAATGATCAATTGACAACTTTAGAATATATGATGCAGTTTTGTGAAGAAGAATATATAGCTTTAGAGTTCTTGTCGCGATTGAAAATTGATATGTCTTGGACTTTACAAAAACTATCAGGTGGTCAAAATAGACGCTTATGTTTGGCGTCAGCGTTAGCTCAGAATCCAGATGTTTTACTGTTAGACGAGCCAACAAACCATCTTGATGTTGAATCTATAGAATGGCTAGAAGATTATCTAAATAAATTTCGAGGTGCTTATGTTGTGATTAGCCATGATCGGGCATTTTTAAAAAAAGTATCTCGAAAAATTTGGTGGTTATATCAAAGTGAATTTATGATTCATAATGAAGGTTATGCTAAGTTTGCAGAATTTTCTGAAAAAGTTTTTGAAGAAAAAGAGCGAGAAGCTAAAAAAATAAATACTCAGCTTAAAAAGGAAACAGAATGGTTGCATCGTGGTGTAACTGCACGTCGAAAAAGAAATCAAGGTCGATTAAGCAGGCTACATGAACTTCGCGCTACAAAGCAAAAAATGCTTTTGCAAAAACCAGGTTCGTTACAATCTTTGGAAATTCAAAAAGCAACCCAAAGCCAGCTTGTTTTAGAAGCTCAAGATCTATGTTTTGAACTGTCCGGTAACAGAGTTGTTGGCCCCCTTAATTGTAGATTGTTGCGTAATGATAGAATTGGAATTATTGGCCCTAACGGTATTGGAAAAACTGCCCTTATTAAAGTTTTATTGAATCAAATGGAACATTCTGGCGGCACTATCCAGTTTGGGGAAGATATCAAAATTCAATATATCGACCAAACCCAATCTACAATAGATTCGGAAAAAACAGTTTGGGAAAATATAACAGATGGTGGATGTGGTCATGTAATGGTTCAAGGGCAGCAAAAACACGTTGTTGGATATTTGAAAGATTTTCTGTTTGATGAATTTCAAATCAAAGGAAAAACCAATTTATTATCGGGTGGTGAAAAAAATAGGTTAGCTTTGGCTAAAGCTTTCACGCAGCAAGTAGATTTACTGATCTTGGACGAACCGACTAATGATCTAGACTATGATACCTTGGAATTATTAGAAGAAATTTTATCAGAATATAAAGGTGCTTTAATTATTATTAGTCACGATAGAGCATTTTTAGATCAAATTTCAACAGTTCTATGGATTATTGATTCAAAAGGCAAAATTCATCAGCATGTTGGGTCTTACGATGATTTTAAAACTAAGCAATCAGAACATGATTCTGTAATACAAAAAAACGTTGCTAAGTCCAAGCAGGTTGATAAGCCAACACAACAGTCTAAAGTAAAAATTTCTTATCAGGATAAATATTTACATGAAAATTTATTATCTGAAATTGATGCTTTAAATAAAAAAATATTGGATTTAGAAAATCAAATTTCTGATCCAGATTTATATATAAAAAACTTTAAGCTTTTTAATGATTGTAATTTGCAAATTGAAGAATTGAAGAAACTTATTGATGAAAAAGAAAATAAATGGATAAGTTTAGATGAAAAATTAGCAATTTATAATCAGAATTAATCTATTCTTAATAATTTAACCCTATATTTGTTATTATTGATTAATATGGGGTAAGATTCATGTATTTAAAATTTTTTTCTTTATGCTTAACTTTATTGGCCTCTCATAATGCATACTCTGCTCGTTGTTCGAATTTCACAACAGCCGCCAATGTTGATAACAAAGATTTGTGTCGTTTAATTAAAGAAAAAGATTCGAACGACTTCGCTTGCACTTTTGGTGTTCGTTCTGAATGTGTCACAGCATGTCATGTCTATGATGCATTTGAAGAAGATTGTATTGCAAATAAGGCCTGCGAATGGAATCAATTTTCTATAGAGCATCCTTGCAGAGAGAAATCCAAAGGATGGAGCCCTGAATACAAAAGGGTTGTAAAATAAATTTTGAAAAATCTTGAATATTTTTCTTCGTCGTTGTTTCGGTATTTGTGAAAAAACAACTTTCTTGAAAATATTCATCCTATGTAATAAATCGTTTTGTTATATATATAGAATATAAATGATTGGCTGTGCAGAGATTGTAAATACGATCTAAGGTTTTAGATATATCTTAGTTTTTTAAACAATAAGTTATTTGTATTGTGCTGTTTGTTTTTTTAGGCAAATAGTTGGTATTGGTCTTTTTAAGTAATATCTAATTAAGTGTTGCTTTATAAAATAGAAAGATGCCTAACCGATGGTGTTAGACATCTTTCTGTGTGGATATCAAAATTTTTATATGTAATAACTAATCTGATGGATATTCGTTGAATGTTTTTTTATAACTTGTGATTTCATAAAAAATGCGAGACAAATTGTCTGCAGCAATCGCTAGTTTTTGAGTGCTATTAAAATGATTTCCTTCGGTGTTTTTTAGAGCCGAAGATGTTATATCTATCGATCCTAAATATGGTGAATTTTTATGCATGGCTGACCCTAATCTTAATACACGCTTTGCAATCAACTTTTGATATAGTCCGAAGATATGAGTTGAAACAAGAAGGATGTTTTTTTTGTTCCAGCACTCTGGATCAATGGCAATCTGATCTTTAATGTACTTGGCGAGAGTGCTTTCAGTGCTTGATCTTTTTTGACCTTTTTCAAGGGTTTTCTCGTTAGTAAATGCGAAAGAATATTCTGGTGAAATTTGTAAAGCAAAAGCTGCTAATTGCGCATTGTGCATTTCGAATTCATTCTTTGTTTCTTTTGCCTTTATAATTTTTTGCAAAACCTTATGTTGTTTTGACCCTTGCGTGGTCGATTGATATTTTTTCTGCAGGGCATTCAAAGATTCAATTTCATCTGGATTGAGTGATCGTATGCCAGAAATTAAAAAAATGGTGATTTTTTTAGGATTAAAACCCGGGCTTGCTTCCGCAATTTGGAGTGTTCTTTTGAGCTGAATCAATCTTTGTTCAAAGTTTTGGTAGGTTGATCCTAAAAGTAATATATGTTCATAATTATGATTAGTCGGTAATTGTTCACCCCCCATGCCTAGATTATGCAGATCTTTTGCATTTTTTTGGGCAGGGTCTAGAAGTGTACGCAATATATAAGATACTTGTTCTGTCGTTGGTGCAAATCGTTCTTGATCAGATGGCGAAGACGTTGTTTTTGATGTGCTCATTTCCCATCTTTCTTTCCCTGTTTGGCGTAACGAAAAGTTTTTGTAGAGGGGGTGTCTGCCTTGAACAAGATCTGTAAACTCTTCTGCTTTTTTGCTCTGGAGAACTATTCCTGTTGGATTTGAGTTTTCAAATTTAGAATCGTCTTTAAATGAAATATTCATCTGGTGAGCTAGGCTAACTATTTTGTCAGATAATGTGCCATCCTTTTGGATTAGATCACTTACTTGAATACATTTTAATTCTTTTGTATGGTCGCACCCTGAAAAGACCAAGATGAGAAATGATATTTTAAAAACATTGAGAATGGATGTTTTTATCATGAGATAACCTTAAAATTTATTTTTATAAAAAGTAGCAAACATCCATTTTTTTTTCTAGACAAAAGAGAAATAGAATGGTAATTTATTATAACTATCGCCGGTTTAGCTCAGCTGGTAGAGCAACTGATTTGTAATCAGTAGGTCGGGGGTTCGAGTCCCTCAACCGGCACCATTAGCGGTCGTGGCGGAATTGGTAGACGCGCAGCGTTGAGGTCGCTGTGAAGCGATTCGTGGAAGTTCGAGTCTTCTCGACCGCACCAATTGCTTTATTTTTAAAAAACCAATTTTTTTAGCGCTGCATGTTTCTTTATTCAGGCTTTATTTTGTTAAAAAAAATTACATTTGCATTTCTCCTTCTTTTTTTGACTTACATTTTATTGTTTTTGGCTTTTGTTGGTTATGTATTTCTCCCTTCAGCGCAACCTACCAAAAAACATGATGCTGTTATTGTGTTAACAGGCGGGGCGGGTCGTATTTCTTCTGGGTTGGAGATTTATAACCAAAAACTAGCTGATAAGATTTTTATTTCAGGAGTCCATCGCAGTGTCGAGCCAGAACATCTAGATGCGCTAAATCAGATACCTCAAGATCTTCAAGGAATTATCGCAAAGGATGATCTGGGTTATGAAGCAACTAACACAATAGAAAATGCTCAAGAATCTGGGAGCTGGATGAAAAAAAATAATATCCGATCTATTTATCTAGTTACAGCTGATTTTCATATTCTTCGCAGCTATATGGAATTTAAAAAAGTTGCCCCACATATTTATATACAAGCAGTTCCAGTGAAAACATTTTTAACATGTAATGCATATGCTGTGAGAAGATTATGGATGGAATTTGGTAAGGTAATGTATAGATTTTTAAAAATGGTTATGACTTTTTAGTAAGAAATTTATATATATTTAAAAATGGAACGAAAGATTTTACATGCAAAATTTACATGATTACAAAGAAATTTCTTTAGTGGACAGTCACTGCCACCTTAATATGTTGGATTGGGAAAATAATAAAGATTCGTTGTTGAGACAAGCGCAATATCAGCATATTACACATATGTTAACAGTGAACGTGAATCCTCTGGAGTTTGCGCAGCTGCTAGAAATTGCCCATCAGCATGCTTCCATTTTTTGCTCTGTAGGATTGCACCCCAATAATACAAATGGTTATAAGGGTGCAATTGACACTGTTGATTGGCATCAAAGTCTTTATGATATACTAGTAAATTCTGTTGAAAATCCTAAAGTTGTAGCCTTAGGAGAGACTGGTTTAGATTACTATTATGATAAATCTGAAAGAAAAGATCAGCAAGATGCTTTTAATATTCATTTAAAAGTAGCTGTTGAAAAAGACTTGCCCGTTATTATTCATACGCGAGATGCAGATGTTGATACAGTGCATATGATTAAGCGCTTCCCAGAATCACGAGGAGTCTTTCATTGTTTTAGTGGAGATGTTGCTTTTGCAAAAGAAGCTCTTGATCTTGGTTATCTTATTTCATTTTCAGGAATTATCACGTTTAAAAATGCAGAGTCCCTTCGAGATGTTGTGAAATATGTTCCTCTTGACCGTATGTTGGTGGAAACGGATTCTCCCTATTTGGCACCAGTTCCTAAAAGAGGGAAAGAAAATCAACCCGCAAATACTTTGTATGTTGCAGAAAAGGTAGCAGAGATAAAAGGAATCTTATTACGTGAAGTTGGGGAACAAACAACCAAAAATTTCTTTCAACTTTTTAACAAAGCTATGTAATTTAGGGAATAAAAAAAAACCGGTTAAACCGGTTTTTTTTTATTAAGCTAGATATTTTGTTTAACTCTTATTTTCTTTCGCCAAATAATCTTAGCAAAGATAAAAAGATATTGATGAAATCAAGATAGAGAGCCAATGCGCCTATAACGGCTTTCTTTGTGCCAACTTCATATGAATCAGAGTCGTAATATATTTGCTTAATCATTTGTGTGTCGTAAGCTGTTAATCCGGTAAAAATAAGTACAGTAATGCAAGATAACAACATATCCATCATAGAATTACGCATGAATATGTTGATTAGTGATGCAACAATTAATCCTATTAGGGCCATAAACAAAAAAGATCCCATCGAGGTTAAATCTTTTTTTGTTGTATATCCGTAAAGACTCATCGTTCCAAAAACAGATGCTGAAACAAGAAATATATTAAAAACACTGCCTAATTTATAGCTGATAAAGATGACAGATAAGCTCATACCTAAAAGTGCAGCATAGCCTAAAAAGAGCAATTGAGCAGTAGATGATTGAATTTTATGGATTCTAAATTGCAAGAACATGACCAAGCCAAATGGGGCAAAGAGTAGTACGTATTGTAAAGGAGAACTAAAAATAGCCATCAGTAATTGTGGATTTGAAGCAATTAATGATGCACTTATTCCCGTGATTAATAATCCTAACATCATGTAACCATAGACTTTAGACATGAATGTTCGTAGCCCTTGGTCTATGGATACGCTAGATCCTGTTCTCATAATCGGTTCTCTATCGAATTGCGACATTGTTTTTCTCCTGAGTTGATAGACTTTTTTTAATTATAACAAATATTTTATTCAGTGCCAATAGAGAGATGATCTTGGCATGATTGTTGTTTTTCTGATGAAAAATAATTTTTTACAATATGATATTAATATTTCATTAATATCATTAATTTTAAACGTTTTTAAAATTTGCATTCTTGCTATCTATTTACACCTCCTAAAATAGATCATAGTTTTTAATATGTCCTTTATCATTTTTATGATATACTTATGGTAATTGTTTATACAATTGGAAAGGGGGTTGAAATCTGTGGAAGTACAAGTTCGTGAGAATAACGTAGATCAGGCTTTGCGTGCATTAAAGAAAAAAATGCAACGTGAAGGTGTTTACAGAGAAATGAAGCTTCGTCGTCATTTCGAAAAACCTTCGGATAAACGTGTACGTGAAGACGCTGAAGCAGCTCGACGCTACCGTAAACTTATGCGAAAACGTTTGGATCGAGAAGGTTATTAAAAACTTTCAAAATCCTTAATATTAAATGTATTTTTAATATTGCATAGATTATAAAAGGTGAGTTTCTCGCCTTTTATAATTTTTTTTATTTTCAAATCATGGTCATCATTATGAATAATTCTGCACATGCAAAAATTGGTTTTTGGACCTTAACGATGTTAGTCACGGGGAATCTTGTTGGATCCGGTGCTTTTATGTTGCCTGCATCTTTGTCTCAACTGGGGTCAATTTCGATTGTTGGATGGGTTGTTACAGCTTTTGCAGCTATTGTTTTATCTTTTATGTTTGCTACTTTGTCCAAATTTTCAAACAAATCTGGAGGCCCTCAAGTTTTTATTCAAAAAGCTTACGGCAATACAGCGGGGTTCATTGCAGCGTGGGGATATTGGGTTTTATCATGGATCAGTAACGCAGGCTTAGTGATTGGCGCAGTAGGATATTTTTCACCACTTGTAGGGGGATTTTCAACACTTCAAACTTATATGGTTGAAATTGCTCTGATTATTTTTCTTTCAATTGTAAATTTAACAGGCCTTAAAAATGCTGGAAGATTTGAAGTTCTGTTGACCTTGTGCAAAGTTGTGCCTTTGATACTATTACCTATCTTTGCTTTTTCTTTTATCCATATTGAACATTTTACCCCCATAAACAACACATCACAATCTTTCCTTGGTGCTTTGAACAGTGCATCGTTTATGGCCCTTTGGTGTTTTGTGGGGTTAGAAACAGCAACTGTTCCTGGCGGAGATGTTGAAAATCCACGTCGAAATATACCTAGAGCGCTTATATTTGGAACAGCTCTTGCTGCACTCATTTATATTTTAGGAACAGTATCTATTATGGGTGTTATTCCTAAAAATCTTTTGGCGCAATCAAAAGCACCTTACGCAGATTTAGCAGGCGTTTTGTTTGGAGGATCTTGGTCAGTATCCATTTCTTTATTAGCATCAATTGCATGCATAGGCGCATTAAATGGATGGATTATGATTGTTTCTCGTATTTCTGCAAGTGCTGCAGAAGAGGGGCTATTCCCTAAATTTTTCGCAACACTTAATAATAGTGGATCTCCAAAATGGGGGACCATCATTTCAACAATTTTAACAACCATTTTTATGGGCTTTTCCCTTTCGGATAACTTATTGGACCAATTTAACATTATTTTAGATCTGTCAGTGATGTTAATCTTAGTTATCTATGTTGGTTGCTCTTTTTCATACAGAAAATTATTACTGGAAAATCATCAATTTGGAAACAGACAAAAAAGCCTTTTTTATTTTTCACTCTTATTTTGTTTGTGGGCTCTATCTTCGTTATCCTTTAAGATGACACTTACGATAATGGCTATTCTTGTAGCGGGTTTACCTATGTATTATTGGACTAAAAAAAAAGAAAAAACTAAAAATAATGGCATAATTGATAATTCAACGGTCTGTACTATATAAAATAAATGATGTCTTGTTTTAAAAAAGAGTTATCAAAACCTCCGCTCATCGCTATTTATGATAGTGGTGTTGGTGGTTTATTGGTTGTGCAAGAGTTTTTAAAACAAATTCCTGATGCAACTTATGTGTATTATGCAGACTCGGCTAATATGCCCTATGGAAATAAAACGGGGGACCAAATTTTTTCTTGGACCCAAAATATACTTTCATGGCTAAGTTCAGAATTTAATCCAGATTTTCTAGTTTCTGCTTGTAATACAAGTGCCTCCAGTCTTGAAAGTCGTGCTCATTTAGGCATGTATTATAAACACCTGTACTCTCCTTTGGATGTATTACATGAAGATGCTGTTTTGAAATCACAAAACATTATTGTGGTATGTACTCAGGCTACAGCAGATTCTAAAGTTCATGAACGTATGATTTTAAACAATAATCCTTCTGCATACGTGAGAACCATTGGTTACAAAGACTTAGCCTATTTGATTGAAAATGGAGATTCTCAACAGGCTATTCAAAAAGAAATTTTTGCTCAATTGCAAACGTTAGATAGAAATATATATTGGGATACTATCATTTGTGGTTGTACTCATTATTCTATAGTAAAAGATGTTTTTTTGAATTTTTTTCAACAAAAGATTCTTCAAAAAAAAATGCCTGAATTCATTGATCCTGCTGAATTTATGGTGAAAAATGTAGAACGAAAAATGTTTTTAAATCATCATGTTAGGGCAGGAGATACGAAGATTAATTTTTATAGTAATGACAAGAGTACATCTCTTTTCGATCAAAAAATTGATAAATATTTGAACATTCAAGCACAAAGCTTGTATCACAATCCACACAAAGTGATATGAAAACTCAATAATATAAAATTCTATCTGTACAATCGATTGAGAAGATAAGATACTAGAGAATATGGTTTCTTTTTGTTGTTTTGGTATGACCTTCTTTAGAAAATTTATATTTTTTAATTTAGCTTTTTTTTTGCAGTGTTCAGTAGCTAATCAGGACAAAATGAGTCCTCCTACAACTTTTGATCATGAAAAATCTGTTCCTTTTTTTGAAATCGGCCCCGATTTTTTTGACGAAATTTTACCTGGCAGAAATATATCAAAAAAAACAGATGCACAGCAAAGTCCCTATTTAGACCAAACATCAAATTGTGTTGATGTTAAAGCTTATTTTGCTTCTTCATGTGCTCATTGTGGTCATTTTTTTAAAGATGGTGATCAAGGTCTCCTGAAAGTTATTAATGAACTTGTTAAGACAAATTTGATCAGATTGTGGTTTAGACCCTTAGTCCTTCACGCTGCTGATTTAACAATTATGCGTTTGTGTATCAATCATGATGGGAATAGATCTTATGATTTTATGGGGTTTGAAAAGAAATTTGCATCGTTTATCCAAAATCAAGATCAATGGATGCCTTATTTACAGACACAAGAATATAAAACCGAAGAAGATAAGGTTAAGTATAAATCATCATTCTTAAGAGATCATGCTGCGAAATGGGGTATTAATATCGAGGAAGAAAATAAGAATTTAAGTGCTGCAGACAAAGAAATTTTGTTTATTGATGCAAGTAATCAAAATGCTTCGGTGATATTGTTTGCTAGAGGTGTTTTAAGATTGTCCCCAGACCAAATTAGAAGAGCACTAGATCCAAGTGAAGATGAAACATTTATGAAACTTGCTTTTGCTACACAAAATCAAGCAAAAAAAAACAAGACACAGCCTATAGATGCTGTGCCTGCTTTTTTCATTAATGGTGAATTCAAAGGTGTTTTAGGTTATCCTGATCTTGTTAAAATAGCTAAAAAATAATTATTAAAAATGGAGTAATCCCTGAACAGCACTTTTAATTGTTTGTTCTAAAGGTTCCTTATTTGATGATTTTTTAGATGCTGCTTTCTGTTGATTCTTATCACCACTTAAAAATTTCTGGAGATGTTTTTGAACAATATTTTTAGAGGCTTTTTGTAATAAGTTCTTAGCTAGCTCGTTGGTGTCTATTGAAAACTTTGGGTCTGACAAAGTATTTGTAACCATAAGGCTGAAATTTGGTATTTGATATGATTTTTGAGGCTGAATATCAGTCCTAAAATGAATCTGATCTGTTATACCGTTATATGTTCCTTGTCCCCGTATCTGGTGGGATTCAATGGTTGTTTTTATTTCTAACAAGTTTAGGATATACCCTGGATTTAATTTCCAAGAGCCCAGGCATTCAGTGATAGAAGTATCTTTTTTCTGATCAAGTAAATGTGTTATGTGAAGAAGTCCGTCTAGGTTTTTAATGGTTTTCAGATGTTTAAGGAACCTTGTTAGATCGAATAGTGTGATCATGCTTTCTTTTAGATCAAAAGAACCATTCGCTTGAATGCTTTGCATCGATTTTTCATTCCAAGACAGTAACTGTTTTGTGGCAATATTAGCTTTAAGATTGGCTGTTAATAGGCCTTTTTTTAAAGGAGAATCTTTCAACTGAATATTTTGAATAATATCAAATTGGTTTAAAGATAACTGCATATTGGTATTATTTAAATCTGCTTTTATCGATGCCTGTACCAAATCTTTTGTGCAATAGGCTTTGAATGAATCGATCCATAATTCTTGGGGGGATAGGTGTAATGTCGCTGTAACATTAGAAAGCGGCTTTTTAAGTGCATCTATTTTTAAGTCTAATTTTTTAAATGAAATATTTATTTTTCCTTGGACAATACCTAACGGTAATGCAACAGCTGTCGCAGTTGAAGACTGAGCAGAATGTGAGTTTGAAGATGAAATTTTAGAAGATTTGTCTTGAGAAAGTTTTGTGATTTCTTGGCAGTGAATTTCACCAGAAATCACAGGGATATTGGAATGAAAATTAACGCCCATTTGACCTTGTGCTTTTATAGGTTTAAATCCATCTATATGGCTATTTATCTGTAGTTTCTTGAAACTAATTGTGCCCAGTTTTAAATTCAGGTCTGATGCTGAGTTAAGGGTGTGTGTGTCATATGCTAACTTGTTAATCTTAAGTGGAATTACTTTTTCTAGAATGGTTGAATCCTGCCAATCATGAAGCCCATAAGGAAGACTTACATTTGCATGCAACATAATGTCAGAATTTTTTAATGTTTGAATAATTAGAGATGTTAGCTTCTTTTTAAAGCTTAAATCGATTTGTGTTTTAACTTTTTTCTGATGAAGTGCAAAGTAAATGAATGCACTTAGCTTTGTTTCATCCATAGATGTTAATGTATCTACGTTTTTAGTAGATTGAAAGACAAGGGATTTTAAAACTTGGAACGGAACATCAAGTTTAATATTTTCCATATCTATGTGTTGGATAGGTAGGGATTTATCCTTGGCTGTTAAAGCAATCTTGGAAATTTTTAGTGCAATAGGGACCAGTTGTAAAGATATTTTAGATGTGCTTTCTATCTTAAAATAGGGGTTGGATTTGGATATGTTCTGAATTTGTTTGTTCAAAAAAGTAGATGCATCAAAAAAGAATTGAAGATAAAGAACAGTGGATAAAACAATTACGGTGAAAAATAGGGAGATTTTTTTTAACATAATAAAACCTTTTGAATATTAATATTGATGGGAATTGTGTTGAAATATATATTTATAAATTCAAAAAAGTGATGCCGCACGAGCCGTTTTATTTTACGTCCTCTCGAAGCCTGTTGATCAGGTGGGTGCCATGTTACAAGGCCACGACCATGCAAGTGACAGCTCCCAAGAGTAATAAGAGTGGCCCGGGGAAAAAAATTCATCGCACTCTGCAGCATCATAGATATTTTAACAAATATGTCAGTTAATAGATAATAAAAAATGAATGTCGGAATATACGCATATCTGGTAGTTTACTTGAAAAATTTAAAGGGTTTATGTGCTGCGGTTTTAGTATCTATAACTAATAATTTTTAATTCCCTTGAACCTTTATCTTTTAAATGCTAATTTTTAGAAATTGTTGGATGTTCAGCTAGTTATAATATTCAGGTATTTGTGAAATGGGGATAATAAATAAAATGGCGAAATTAGTTTTTAAGAATAAATACTTTCAAATTTTTATATATTTTATTATATTGACATCAGTCAGCTGCAATGTGCATGTCTTCTTAAAATCTGAAACTTTTAACCAATTAAAATTTCGTATTAGAACAAGGCATATAGATTTCAAAAAAATTGATGATAAAGCAAGACTCCTGTTTGATGAAAGTTTTTATAGTAAAAAATATGTAATTCAAGACAATCATTCTGGCACAATTTATGACCATTTTGTAAATACTGGTTGGAAATTGGGAAATAAACCTAATATCCTTTTTGATACACCACTGTATGTAGCTTTTTTCACTCGACCAGAATTTAAGGATGAATTCCATTTATTTCCTTCACCTTTGCATTATTATGTTTATTTGAAGGAGTTTAACACTTCAAAGTTAAAACAATATAATATTGATATTGATCATATAAAAAAGAAAGTGAAGCTATTAGATAAACCTAAGCATTATCTTGCAATTTGTACTGTTTTTCAAAATGAAGCACGATTTTTAAAAGAATGGATAGAGTTTTATTTGATTCAAGGTGTTGAGCATTTTTATCTTTTTAACCACAACTCTAAAGATGATTTTCAAACAGTACTTCAGCCTTATATTGACAAAGGCATTGTGACACTTGAAACGATTACAACAGAAATAGTCACCATGGCTGATTTTGAAAAACTTGTCCATTGTAAGACTTTTATGGAGGTGTGTAATAATGTTAAAGATGATGTTGAATGGCTTATGTTGATTGACTCAGATGAATTTATTTTTCCCTATAAAGGTAAATCTTTAGCACATGCTCTACAAGATTATGATACAGAGGCCTGCTTAAGGTTGCCTTGGGTTCTTTTTGGGACATCAAATGTTGAAAAAATCCCAGATGATGAGTTAATGATTGCACATCTTACAAAATCAATGCATATCACTGACACACCTATGGTGCCTAAAGTGATTATCAAACCTAGATATCTAAAGTTCTTACCTAACCCGCATTATCCTATAATGAAAATGGGATATTATGATGTCGATGAAAATAAAGTTCCTTGTGAAGGAAGAAGTGATCTAAATTCATCAGTTACCAAAAAATTTAGATTGAACCACTACTGGTCGAAAGATGAAAAATTTTTTAATGAAGTCAAATTACCTTTGTGGCCTGAGAAAAAAAATATAGAAAAGAAGAAGATGTACAATAGGATTATCTCTTTGAAAGAAGATGATGCAATCTTGCGCTTTGTTCCTGATTTAAAAGAAAGAATGGGGTTTAAATAGGAAGAACTACATTTAAAAATGTAGTTCTCCCATATAAATAATATTTTTTATATTATGAATTCCAAACCACAAATTCTTTCATTGCTTGCCAACATTGTTGAAATGATGGTGAAGTTTCAAAATATGCTGTTTGTTCAACTTTTTCAACAAATGTTAAAAATGTTATAAGCCTCTCTTTTATTGGTTCTTTTTGAATGATACCGCGATCATTTAAAAAATATGATTTTCTACAAATTTCATAAATGGGTTGAATTCCGATTGTTTCATCTACACGAGGCAGTAAGAGATGGAATGTGTCAATATGTATATCTTCAGCATCATAATCAACGTGAGTTGTAAATGAATAAATCTCGTCTGGATTTGTGAATTCGCTTATTCCTTCCGGAAACCCTGAAATGTGCATATTATTTGGAGATAATGCTATTGAATCATTTCTGGATGGATGAGTATGAACGTTCCCATTGTTGTTTATTAAACGAAGACTAGGATGAGTGCTGGATGATAAACCAATTCTTACTCCTTGAACATTTCTATCGCTTTGTGTTGGGTTAATAACGGCATGAGCTTTAACTGCTAGCATTTCAGATTGACAACCATTCCCTTTTTTTGCTTGAGTTATATGGATCATCTTTTTTCTTCCATCAGCGCCATCAAAGGATGCGATTATGGCATTTTCAGGTTTAACCCCATTATAGCTTGTAATATGTACTACTTGAATTTTTAAGTAATGATGCAATGGGATAACGTTGCCAAATGTAAAAATCCAATTAGGTATATACTGTAAGTTTTTTTCCTGTAAAACGTCAGGTGCAATTTTGCTAAATTCGTCAAATGCAGCTTGATTTGCTCCGTCACGATTGCAGGTGTAAGAGTAGAAGTTAAATAATAATTTTGTAATTCTTTTTTCTATAACGGGTATGTTTTCTGTGTAGTCTGAAAGTCTTTCATACCCTATTTTTATATCTCTTGTAATACGATAAACCCAATCATCATTGGTGCATGAGGCATATTGTCCTTCTGCTATTCTTTTTTTTACAATAGATAAAGCACCATCAGGTGTTTCTGCTATTAGATTTCTGAACCCATCATCAAAAAAAGTTTTTTTATCGTCTTCTAATTCTGTGATTTTTTCGGAATGCAATCTATAAATATCAGATTTTATGTTTGCTGCTTCTTCTTTCGTTAGTTCTTCTGAAAAAGGCGAAGTGGCTATTGCTATAAATTGCAAAAAGGCTATGATGCATTTTTTTTTCATTGTTTTGAATTACGCTTTTTTATTTAATATATGTTATGATTTTAATAATTTATTGTCAATTATTTATTTTTTTTATGAATTTTGGCTGTTTTTGAAGTATAAGTGTTTATTTTTTATATTTCGAAAAGAATGAATAAAACTTCTTGAACGGCTAAATGTAATTCGATATGCTTTAGTCGGGTACCATTATGATCCGTTATATGTTTTTAAATACTGCTAATTTATTGACCCTATTCAGAATCTTTTTGATTCCTGTATTAGTTGTTGCATTTTTTGTAAATACAACAACATGGCGATTCATTGCAGCCTCTGTATTTATTTTTGGTTGTCTTACAGATTATTTAGATGGGTATATTGCTCGTGCGTATGATCAAGTGTCTAAATTTGGTCAATTTTTAGATCCTGTTGCAGATAAACTTTTGGTGACCAGTACATTGTTACTCTTAGCTGGCTTTGATAGAATTAGCCATATATCTTTGATTCCTGCCACTATCATATTGGCGCGTGAAATTTTGATTTCAGGGCTAAGAGAACATCTTGTTACAGCAAAGATTTCTGTACGTGTCACACGTTTAGCTAAATGGAAAACAGCAATTCAAATGTCTTCCATATGTCTATTGTTGGTTGGTGAAACGTCAAAAGATTTCAAAACATTAAGTGCATTAGGCGAGATTACTTTATGGGTCTCTGCTTTGCTTGCTGTGGTTACGGCCTACCAATATATTCGATCTACCTATAAACATTTTCAGTCTGATATTGAAGAAAATTAGTCAGGGATGATTTTTAGATCGATAAAATATATAAATTGAAACTTCTCATTGGAGTGTTAACTTATATTGTGCACTCTACATAAAAAGAAGAGGGCACATGTTTATGGTAGTATTATTTCTTCTTTTTGCTTTCGATATTATCCGAATGACGTTCACTTTTTTTTAGGTTTTCTTTTGAATTTTAGCAGTGGTTTAGCTGATGAATCTTTCGTTTTGATTTTATTTTTTTTCTGGTCGTCAGTTTTATGTTTGGAGAATTTTTCCGTCTGAGTTTTTTCAGTGATGGGTTTGCGTTTAGGGAATTTCTCTGTTTGTTTTTTCTCAGAACTAGGTTTGCGCTTAGAGAAAGCTGCTTTCCTTTCATTGTTTAGTTTGAGTTTTGAAAGTTTTGAGGAGGATCTGTTTTCTTTTGTAATATGTATGAGTTTAAATAAAGTTTTAGATTTTTTTGCATCAGCAGATTCCAGTAGGACTTGAATCATCATGCCTAGTTGGTATTTTTGTTTTTTGCGTTTGCCAAAGAAGCAGTGATTTTTTTCATCAAAAACATAAAAATCATCGCCTAAATCATTTCGATGTATAAAGCCTTGTGCGCCTGTTTTTTCTAATTCAAAGAATATGCCAACTTGGTTGACACCTACAATCAAAGCTTTAAAGGATTCCCCAACACGACTTTCAAGATGCTTAACAAGGTACCGATCCATAACTTCACGTTCAAGAACTGCTGCTTTTCTTTCTGTAGCAGAGATGTAACTACCTAATTCTTCAAGTTGATTGGTAGCTTGATGATCTAGATTTTTGATGTTAGTTTTATCGTTTTTATCAAAGCCACATACTTCATTGAGTCCCCGGTGTACAATAATATCTGCATATCTGCGGATCGGTGATGTGAAGTGACAATAATGTTGTAGCCCTAAACCAAAATGTCCTTTATTAAAAGGAGTGTAAATAGCTTGTGCTTGTGTGCGTAATACAAGGTCGTTCATCATCCGACGATAGTGTGTTGGATGTGACAGAATATTGTTAAACACATGTACATTTGCTTTTGATTTGGGCTTAAGCGGATACCCTAATGATTGAGCAAGGTTAAATAGATTGGTAACTCTGCTTTCATCGGGTGTTGGATGGACGCGATACAGCGTTGGCTTTTGCGCTTTTGATAATTTTAGTGCTGCTGCCACATTGGCTAATATCATCATCTCTTCAATAATCTGATGACTTTCCAATTGTTGAAACCATAGAATTTCCTTAATTTGTCCTTCATCATTGAATTTAATTTTTTTCTCTTGGGATGTAATATTAAGGCTTCCTCTTTGGTTGCGTAAACGTTTTAAGATATTGTAAGCATCGTATAGATGTTTAAGACTTTCATCCCAAAGGACGCGTTCCTTTTTATTTAAAAACTCTTTTGGATTTGTTGTTTTGCTGATAATGGTGTTGACTTCGTTATATGTAAGTCTTGCATGCGATTTCATTAGCCCTTTGAAGAATTGGTATTCTAGTAATTTGCCATCAGAATTAATACGCATTTCAACAGCAAGACAAGCCCTTTCTTCATGGGGGCGTAAAGAACATAAATCGTTAGAAAGCTTTTCTGGAAGCATCGGCACAACACGGTCTGCGAAATAAATAGAGTTACCTCTTTTTTGTGCCTCTTGATCAAGAATGGATCTTTCTTTGATAAAATGAGTTACGTCTGCAATGGCAACAATGATGAAGTAGCCACCAGGATTGTTTTTATTGTCATCAGGGCGAGCATAGACGGCATCGTCAAAATCTCTAGCATCTTCACCATCGATGGTTACAAGGAATATGTCTCTGTAATCTTTGCGATCCTTGATAGATGGGGTTTTGAAAAAAGAGCAAGAGTCTATGCATTTTTGTGGAAAATAGGGGGATATTCCCGCTTCGGTAAGGGCTAGTAAGCTGTAGGCATGTGGTGCATCAATATGTGATATTTTATCTAAAATAGTGACGCTTATCCCATAAGATTCAAAGGAGACAATGTCATGATGTTCCAGTTTGATTTTGTGGCTTTTTATGATGTTGATATCTATTGTAATAGGAGAAAAAGATCTTTTGTGGCTTAGGGGCTCTAAAAGACAACGTTCTCCTTTTATTGAGATGATTCCAATTTGTATGATATGAGTGGATTTTTCTTTTTCAGAATGTTTAGTGTTTTTTTTGTTTTTATACATCGTATTTTCCAATAGGTTTAATTTTTCTATTAAAGAAAGTTTCAATTTAGTGTAATCCTTTTTGATGATAAAGATAAGATGAAAATTTTTTATTAAAATTAGATTGTTTTTTAGCTATTCAATTTGGTGCTGTCGTATTTAAGAGAGTCAATGAAGTACCGCCACAAAACAATCTTATCTAGACGCATTACGCCATAAGAACACAAAGATTATGAAAGACAGAGCAGGTTGAATCAAATCCAATCTGAATTGTACGTATGTTTTCAATGCATGTGATTGTGGCTTCTGCTGCATAGTAGTTTTAAATCTAAAGTTGGTTGCGTTCTCTTTGTGATGAATCGATGATCTTATTCAATAATTTTTTTCAACGTATCTCCATCTCATGGCCTTTGCAAAAATCACTATTGCAAGCATCAAGAGCAGAATTGTTGCTTCTACTTTTATCAAGCGTTACTTTTTCTTGTGTGCCATTTTGTTTAAAGGTCCTTATAAAAAAAGATTTTGAAGCAACGGCATCACGTCTGCCACGTAGAAGAAAATCAACTTTTTATCCATGATTATCAGCAGCTCTACATAAAATAAAAACATTTTCCCTTGAGCTTGGAATATACGTTTCGACTATGATCGGTTACCATTCACTTGCTTTTTACGCAAGCGTACATATCTGTCAA
>PNMQ01000003.1 GCA_013823725.1 Candidatus Pelagibacter sp. | reverse complement strand
GGTTAAAGGGGTTAGCCGACTTGTTGCTAAAGGAGTAGGGGTTAAGAAACTCAGTTTGGTTGGGGGGAAAGGAACAACAGATGCTTATCGGGGGCTGAGGTTGAGTCAGCCAACGTACTTGCCCAAAGGTATAACAAGTGATAAATTAATACTGAATCAACAAGTTCAATGGGTCTTAGATCCTTCCAAGTTTGCTTCATCGAAGGAATATTGGAAAGCATCTGATGCTTTAATGAAGGATGGAAAATTATTTCAAGAACATCATATTATCAGTGATAAATTAGATATTACGAAACATCATCCATTATGGGAAGTATCTGGTTTAAATCCTAATGCTGAATTGAATAAGATGTTTATGCCAACAAAAAGAGGGACTCAATTTGGAACGAATATACGAAGCATCCATGATGGCAAACATTTAGGTGAAGTCAATAAAAGTTTGGCTGAAAAAATGTCACAAGCAATGCAACGTGGTCAAAAAGAAGTATGGACCCAAGAACAATATGCTCAATCTTTACGAAGTATTATTCGTGAAGAACGTATTGAATTAACATTGGGTAATCGCATGCTGAATAAAAATGCCAGGCCTCATGCGAAACCTTTAGATTTAGATAAGTAGGTGAATATGAAATATACGAAGCCATATTTGTGGTGGCCAACTTTTAAAGGTTATAAAGTTCCTATTTATCGCTTTAAAGAAAGAAAAACAAATTCTTTAACTTTTTCTTATGGTCAAAAATTACCTTTCGATAGCGGAAACCCTAATCTTGCCTTTACCATGCGAGAACCTAAAGATTATGACCTTATTTTTCATACTGATCTATCACCAGAACAGTTTACACAATATGATCATTTAACAAATACAGGACCAGGTATTATTTTAGTCAACCAAAAGGTTAAATCAATATTACTGGAACTCTGCCCTGATGATGTTCAATTCTTTCCTGCTGTTATTGTGCCTGATAATCCACGAAAGATGAGTTTTGAAAATCATGATTATGAGGTTTTAAATATCACACGTTTGATTGATGTCTTTGATAAAAATGAATCTGATTTAATTTTATATGATGATGAGGATGTACAAGATATAAAAAAACTTAGGTTTAAGGAAATCGAAAAGTATAATTTTTATTTAGGAAGACAAATAACAAAAACATTATCCATCATTGCATCCCCTGAATTGGTAAAACGTATTAAAAAAGATAAAGTAACAGGTGTTAAGTTTTTAAAGGACTATGAGTATAAGGGATAGCAATAGACATCTTTGATGTAATCGATTCACACCCACAATAACACCAGTAAATTTTATTACTGGTGTTATTGTAAAGGGGTAGAAAAAAACGAAAATCAGTCGTATAATAGTAGAAAATGCTTACACAGTCGTAATATCAAATATGGAATGTATCATTCATAAAAAAATTAAATCATCAATGCAATCTGGTGTAGCGTTGCAAAAAAAAAATTGGTTTTTATCTATACAATCATCTGCACAGAATAATATGGACCAAGGGATTATACTAAAATTTAATTCACTTGATGATGCAGTATGCTATGCTCAAAAAAATAAATTTGATTTTAAAATTGTTGAACCACCCATCTCACACATTATTCGACGTAACTATGCTGACAATTTCACAAAAAAAAATTAATACTTGTTTGGTATTATGTGATAAAAGTAAAAAAGGAACTTTGCGTCAATGCGAGGCTATTGCGAAATTATTAAGAGATCATTACTCACTCTCATACTTAACAATTGAATTTCAAAATCCCTTTTTTTTTAAAATTTTGAATTCACAATTGACGCAATTTATACCGTTACGTTTTTTCAATCTTTTTTCTTCGTGCAAAAAAATTCTAAATTTTTTGAATGAAAATACCATCATTATTGCTGGTGGTCGTAGATCCTTAATGTTTGCATCAGCTCTAGCTAAACAGTATCCAACCATTGCTTTATTAAATCCACGTTGTACTTTAAAAAATTTTAAGGCTGTTATTTTACCTGAACATGACAACAGCAAATTAGAAAAAAATGTAATTACGTTTAAAGGTGCATTGGTGGATTTAAACATTCGTAAAATAGATAAGGTATCCATAGATAAAAATGTGTTCCATGTTATAACAATTCTATTAGGTGGTGATAGTAAATACTATAAATACACATCCAAAGATATGGATAATTTGACACATTTTATTGAACAAAAATCAAAATTGTATGAATCTACAGTATTCAAAATTTGTGCATCCCGTAGGACAAACCCAAAACTAGCACATCATTTATTTAACAATCTAAACTCTCTTAGGGACAAGATTTGCTTCGAATTTTGGCCGCACTTTTCTACAAATAATCCATCACAATTTTCCTGTGATAATAATCCCTATATTCACTATTTAGAAGAGGCAGATGAAGTAATCGTAACTTCAGATTCCATAAGCATGTTAGCAGAAGCATGCTGTATCGGTGTACCTGTAACTCTATGGAGGCTACCCATAATTCCAAAGAAATTCCGTCGTTTTTTTGATGACATGGTTCAAAACAAATATTGTACATATGAAGATATCATAATGCCACAAGCTTGTAAAAAATTTAACGAACTAGAGGTCATAAAACCTCAACTTTTTGCTATCCTCAATGAAATTAGTTCCAATGCATGAAGAAGATTCAGCCCTTTGGAAAACTTTTTTAGAAACAAGCAGAGTAAAAAAGGTGGATGCAAAACAAAAGGTTGTCTTTTTCAATCAAATTGATCCTCTTAAATTGCAATCAGCAAAAAAAAAGAACGAAGAAGTTAGTCAGCAATACAAGGATTGTATTCCAAATCATCTAAAACACTACAACGTTGATACTGTCTCTTCAACCTATTTTAAAAAAACAAACCTTCAAGGAAAACTTGATTTACATGGAATGACTAAAGATGTTGCATATCGGTTGTTAACACAATATTTTGCACAATCGCAGTCTATGGGTAAAAAAAATGTGCTTATTATTACAGGAAAAGGCAACACTTCAGGGACATCTGTATTGAAACCCTTGTTTTTAAGTTGGGTTAAGGAGCACCCTCACCTTGTTATTGCATACTCGTCTGCCCCAGATAATTTAGGTGGGAATGGGGCGTTTTTAGTCCATATTCGAAAAAAAAGGATATGATACTAAGATAAACAGCCTCTGTACATAGCTACAACAGAGGCTTTATTTTCAACTTAATGATGAATTATTTTTTAAAAAAAAGTTTTTTATTATGTCATATCTTTTTTTTGAAATAAAATATCAATTTCCTGTATGATATCACCACTTGTCAGATATAAATCTATATTTTCATATAAACGATGATTATCGTCTATATTTAATGCATCTAATACTTTAGATGCAGCTATGGGAATAAAGGGCAAATACAAAATTGTAATTCGTTTGATAGCTTCCAAAGCAACATATAAAATATGTTCCATTAATTCTCTATTTGTATTTTTTAACTTCCATGGTGCCATTTCATCAACATATTTATTCAAAAAGTGAACGTATTGATTAATATCATCTATAAAATGGGTTATGTTAAAAATATTAGCCTTTTGTCCTAAATCTACCCCCTTTTGAAATAAAGTCAATTCTTCTTCAGAAAATTCTGAATGTTGAGGGACCTGTCCCTGACAGTGGACGTGAATAAAACTTGTAATACGTCGTACAAGATTTCCATAAGCATTGGCCAAATCACTATTTAAGCGACTTACAAGCCCCGCCTTAGAAAAATTTCCATCATTTCCTAAAGGAACTTCTCTAAGCAGATAATAACGAACGGCATCAATTCCAAATTCATCAATTAAAGCTATAGGATCTATGGTATTACCTAAAGATTTTGAAATTTTTTGGCCCTCATTCGTCCACCATCCATGTGCATACACATGTTGTGGAACGTCTAATCCTGCTGCCATCAAAAATGCCGGCCAATATACCGCATGAAATCTTAAGATATCCTTGCCTATAAAATGGATACAATTTGGCCAAAATTTTTGGAAATTTTCACTTTCCTTATCGGGGTATCCTAAAACTGTTAAATAATTTGTTAGAGCGTCAAGCCAAACATACATAACATGTTTTGGATCTTCTTCAACGGGAATTCCCCATTTAAAAGTTGTTCTAGATATGGATAAATCTTTCAAACCACCTTCGATAAATCGAACGACTTCATTATGTTTTGACGTGGGCTGAATAAAATCTGGATTGTTTTGAATGTGTTCTAAAAGTTTATCTTGAAAAGCTGATAGTTTAAAAAAATAACTTGGTTCACTCACCCACTCTACTTCTGCACCCGTCGGCGCTTTGCCTTCAACCAACTCATCTTCAGCATAAAATGCTTCATCTCTCATGGCATACCAACCATCATAAGAACCTAGATAAATATAACCGTTATCTTTTATAGCTTTCCACAAAGCTTGTGCAGCTTTGATATGATCAGGTTCTGTTGTTCTTATAAATCTTGAAGGGGAAATTTTCATATGAGAAACAAGATCTCTAAAATGTTGTGAGACTTCATCCACAAAAGATTGGGGTTCTTTTCCAGCATTTAAAGCAGCTTTTTCAACCTTTTGGCCATGCTCATCAGTTCCAGTCATAAAATAAACATTATGACCCATTAGTTTAAGCATTCTAGACACAGAATCGCATACTAGCGTTGTGTAAGCACTACCGATATGCGGTTTATCGTTTACATAATAAATAGGGGTGGTTACAAATATATCTTTATTCAATTTTTGATTCATATAGACACCTTCTAGTTAGTAATAATATAAAATGATTTTGGAACTAATTTTATCGTGAAATCAGGATTACAAAAATTCAATTTTGCACCCATGATGACTCCTTCTTCGTTAATATCAAAATCATAGGAATAAGCCACTTCAATTTGTTTTGACCGAGGTAGTGAATAATAATCAACCCTTACATTCCAAACAACCGATTTTTTTAAGACATTAGCAAAATCTTGAGTGTGAGTGATGTTATTTGACTTAATATCAATATAGGGATTAACAGTATAGTTTTGTTTTTTGAATTTAAAATCTGCTTCCATAACTTCAGGTGCATCTTCATCGCCATCAAAAATCAAATCTGTCATCTGATTTTTTTTTTGTTTAATGCAAGACAAAATTTTCTTTATTGTCTGCACTGGTAAAAGGGCCTGTTTTGGCAGAGTAATAATTTCTCTCTTTTCGTCATACTCAACAAGTATTTTCCTGTTTTTTTGTTCAAAAGAATTCTTGTCAAATAAAGTAGATGTGTTGTTAGATTCTTTCAGTTCAATAGGTGTCCCCTTCATTGAATCTATAATCTGACTGTTTTCTTCTGTTCTTTTTAAATATGAGTAGGTCAATCCATCATCATTTTCTTGGCTTGAAAAATATAAATCATGTTGGGAAAAGGGTAAATCTTGTGATCTTTGTATAACAAAATGATATTCACGACGTAAATCCCACTGATCATTATTTTTTTTACATAAAAGTTTACAAAAACCTTTAATGTTTTCTATAGATATATCTTTTGATTGATCATTATCTAATTCAATAGAATATACCGCTTCATAATTCTGGATTGGACTTGCTGGATTTTGAGCCTCACATGAATTATTTAAAAAGAGATTGCAAAATATAATGCAATTAACGTAGTGAAGGATAGAACCCACCATAATTTTGTAACCTTAAAGTTTAAACTTAATCCAATGAATCAACTAATGGTGACCATGTACCATTATAGGCAGCAGTTTTTGTTTTAATCCACTGCTGATTGTACCCAGTTAAATCAACCATGTATAATCTGGTTTGTTGACGAACTGAAACTTGTTTTGTAAAAATCAAGTAGCGTCCATTACCTGACCAACAAGGTTCTTCGACAAGCCAACCATCTGCAATCATACGTTCACCTGTACCATCAATTCCCATAACTCCAATATAAAACTTTGAACCCTCACCAGGAATTCTTGCTTGTTTCGTAAAAGCTATTAAGTCTCCCCGAGGTGACCACACTGGTTGTGAATATTTATCAGCACCAAATGTTAAGCGCCGCACATCTGAACCGTCACTATTCATAATATAGATATGTTCTCTACCTGCACGATCTGAAGTAAATACAATTTGTCCACCATCTGGCGAAAAACAAGGTGAAGTATCAATAGAAACGTGTTTTGTTAAGCGTGTTAATACACGATTATCTAAATTCATTTTGTAAATTGCACTTTTCCCATCTTTAGTAAGACTCATTACAATTTCATTACGAACAGGTGAATATCGTGGAGCAAAACTCATACCTTCAAATTCACCTAAATGTTCACCTCTTTTAGTTTTAAGATTCATGACAAAAACTTCAGCTTTGCCATTATGAACTTTTAGATAAGCAATATCTTTACCTGTTGGAGAAAAACGCGGTGTTAACACTAAGTGCTTCTGATCGGTCAATGGCTTTGGATGATGGCCATCATAGTCCATAATCCATAATTGCGTTGTTTTCTTCCGACCAACACCAATGGGTTTTGCATAAACAATTTTTGTATTAAAAAAACCAGCTTCATTGGTAATTCTACTGTAAATGAGATCTGCAACAGCGTGCGCAACTTTGCGTGAATTACGACCTGAAACTTCTTTAGACAGAATTTTTTGTTTTGTTAAAACATCATAAAGATAGAAATGAACAGTGGTAGTTGAGAATCTTTTTGAGACTCTTCCCATTAAAACAAAACGTGTCGATGCTTTCTGCCATAATGCAAAATTAAGAGATGTGCGAATAATTTCAGAAAACACTTGAGGGAAAGAATTTGAAGCCATTGGCGCAAACAGCCCACTGTTTTTTAAATCATTAGAGACGATATTAGAGATTTCCTCGGCGTCCTTGTCTGGTCCATTTTGATCATTGGTAAAATCAAAAACAGCAATAGGCTCTGCACGAATAACACCTCTAGTTATTTGTATTCTTTTGGGCTTATCAAAAGTCTTAGCATAGCTAGTTGAAATTTTAGGGGTTTTTTGAACAACCCCCTTTGGGTTTTTTGACGATGAAAAAACATTACTATTTATAGAGCACAAGATTCCTATCGAAAACATTATGTGCATTAATTTATATTTTTTAAGCATTATTTTTGCTTATCACTAAGTAAAGTATAATTATGTTATGAGACTAACTTATTTAAATAAGATTATCAAATTAATCTTCACGATATGATCGTTCTTTTCTTTCGTGACGTTCTTGAGCTTCGATACTTAATGTGGCAATAGGTCGGGCGTCAAGACGTCGAAAACCAATAGGTTCGCCCGTTTCTTCACAATAACCGTAGCTACCGTCTTCAATTCTTTTAAGTGCAGCATTAATTTTATTGACTAGTTTTCTTTCTCTATCACGCGTTTTCAACTCTAAGCTACGAGATACTTCATTACACACGAAATCAATTACATCGGGTTCTTGATTCGATTTTTCTTGCATTTCGTAAATGGTTTCAGATGTTTCATTTAAAATCTGATTTTTCCACGCAATAAGCT
Organism: Candidatus Pelagibacter sp.; assembly: GCA_013823725.1. Lineage (GTDB taxonomy): Bacteria > Pseudomonadota > Alphaproteobacteria > Paracaedibacterales > CAIOTO01 > PNMQ01. The sequence goes on along the minus strand of PNMQ01000003.1, from coordinate 44,787 downwards.
TGGCTTTGAAATAATCCAAAAGCTCTGACGTCATTTCATCTTGAGAATTAACTGTATACGTTTGAGGATTTAATAGGGAAGAATCTTTTTTGAGAGGTAAAGACATATTGCTCACAAAGATTTGTATTTAATATGATAATTTTATATCAAATTTTATAAAAAAAAAGAGAAAATTTTACAAAAAACACTTTAATTATTTATAAAAATTTCTTTCTCTCTATCCAAAAATAAATCTATATTTTTTGATGATTTTAATTTTCTATAAAAAAAAAATATATTTTGTGATTATAGTCTTTAAAAAAGTAAAACTTTAATTTTACGAAGATTCATCAATAGTGTCTTTTTCCTTTGATGTTGTATCCTTTATATCACTTTTCTTACTTTTAGATTGTTTTGAAGGCTCAGCTTTGTTGTTTTTTACTGATAAAACTTCATTTTTAACCAAATCAATTTTTGTACATTCTACTTCTGTTGAACAAAATTGAAGTGTATTCGTTTTTTTATCAAATACGTAAACCCCTTTTTCAGTATTTGTCACCCAAACATCAGGTGATGCATAATATTTTTGAAACAGCATATTCGATAAAAAAAGTATAATAGCTGTAACACAAAAAATAATAGTTGCTTTTAAACCGTACATTTTACACCTATAATTGGTTATATATATGTCATTTTTAATTGAAATAAATTAACAAACTTTAAAGGTACTTATGAAATTCATAACAAGAACACAACATATTTTCACTTTTTTTGTTAGTCTTTTTTTATACGGTGTTCCTTTAACTGCTGAAGCAGTAGATCAAGAGAAAATATTAGGTGATCTTTCTTCATACATAGAGGCCACCAAACAAACATGGAACGTTCCTGGAATCTCTGTTGGTATCATTATGAATGGAAAAGTTGTTTTCATGAAAGGATTTGGCGTTCGCAAATGGGGTAAAGCGGAAACCGTTGATGAACAGACGGTTTTTCAAATTGCATCCATGTCAAAAAATATGTTGGCTCATTTAATGGCAAAATTAGTAGAAGAAAAAATAATTGCATTTGATGATCTAGTCACAAAATATTTACCTCAGTTTGCGTTAAGTTCTAAAGATGTTACAGATACGTTTACAATTAAGGATTTAATTTCCCATAATAGTGGCCTTCCAGGGTTTTCAGGCGACACATTATGGACCTTAGGAATGGACGAAAGTTATATTATTGATAAATTAAAAGAAATTCCTTTAAAGCATTCGTTCAGAGAACATTACGGCTATCAAAATCAAATATATGGTCTTGCAAGCAGAGTTGCTGAAATCACAACAGGAAAAGCAGTTGAAGAACTTTATCAAAAATATTTTTTTAAACCTTTAGGAATGAAATCTGCCAACACAACATTTGAATCTGTAAGTCCAGATGGCAATTTATTTAGTTTTTTAAATTCCAAAAAAAATCCTCTTAATATTGCCCACCCTCATGATCTGTATCAAGGATCACCAAGAGTCCTTCCATTTTCTAAATTGAATTATCTTTTTGCAGGCAGCACTGGTGTCAGTCTTTCCGTAGAGGATGCATTGAAATGGATGATGATGATGATTAACAAAGGGGAAGTCAATAATATCAGAGTCTTACAGGAGCAAAGCATAGATATATTACGTACACCCAATGTTGAAAAAAAAGTAAGCCCGTCACATTCAGATTCTCAATTTCCCCATCAACGATTTCAAAAAGTTCAGTATGGCATGGGGCATTTTATTTCAAGATATGGAACAGGTGGCAAATCTTTACAAATTTTTTCGCATATGGGGGGCTTCCACGGCGTACGTTCCTTAGTAACAATATGTCCCGATCACAAATTAGGAATTGTTGTTCTCACTAACTTAGGATCAACACGTGTTAGTTTTGCTCCAGAAGTAATTACCAATAAATTTCTAGACCTCTATCTAGGATTAAATGACATTAACTGGAATACAAAAATTAAGGCTGATTTTGACTTTATTAAAGCTGAAAACCGACGTTACAAACTCAAAGAACGACTACAAAATCCATCCCCTCACCTAAGCCTTAATGAATACGAAGGAACCTATCTTAATTCGTTTTATGGCCCTTGCGTCATCCAAAAAAAGGAAAATAAATTGGTCCTTACGATTGCCAGAAAAAGCGTAGAACTATCACATTTTAATGGAAATCAGTTCTTTTTTGAAGGGCACAAAATCTCTAACAGTTTTTGTGAGAATTCAAACGGCTACGTATATTTTGGAACGACGAATCAAAAAGATATTAACATACTTCAAATTTACCCTCTTTTACATGAAGGCAAACAGGAAGGCCTTTTTCAAAAAGAATAGTAAATTTAAATGAACTCTCTGAATTTCATGAAGCATGCATATCAAAAAGCAAAGGAAGCCTATTGCAAAAATGAAGTGCCAGTAGGTGCCGTTTTAGTGCATAAAAATAAAATCATAGCTTCAGACCACAATCAAATGCGTCAGAATGTTTCATCTATTGATCATGCAGAATTATTGTGTGCATACGTAGGAATAAAGATTTTAAAATCTCCATACCTTAATGAATGCGATTTGTATGTAACATTAGAACCATGTCCAATGTGTGCTGCTACTCTTAAGCACCTTAGGATTCGAAATATCTATTTTGGTGCATACGATTTTAAAGGAGGAGGAATTGTTCATGGTCCACGCTTATTTGATTCAAACAATTCACATACAGAATATTACGGGGGATACATGGAAAATCAATGTTCCACTATTCTTCAGGATTTTTTTAAAAGTAAAAGAGATTAATACACGTTATTAACCCTTTAATTTCATTCTTAATTTGAATATGCCATTAAATAAAAAAAGGCTGGGTTAAACCAGCCTTTTAATCGTTTATAAAAATATAAAACTATTTACCAGCGTTTGCTTGAGCTTTTACTTCTTCAGCAAAGTTGGATTCTTCTTTTTCAATACCATCACCTAGTAAAAAGCGTGTATAAGCTTTTAATTCAAGTGGTGTATTGTGTGTTTTAGAGAATTCAGAAATTAAGTCTTTAATTCTTAATTTAGGATCCATAACAAATTCTTGTTCAAGTAGAACACTTTCTTTATAGAATTTGTCAATGCGTCCTTCAACCATTTTTTTAATTACGTCATCAGGGCGACCCGATGCTTTTGCTTGTTCTGTTAAAATGGCTTTTTCTTTTTCAACAATGGCAGGATCAACTTCTTCAATACATAAAGATATTGGTTGTGTTGCAGCAATATGCATAGCAATTTTTCTACCCAATGCTAAAAGTTCTTGTTGGTCTGCACTAGATTCTAATGCAACAGCAACACCAATTGAACCCAAACCAGGGGTAACAGCACCGTGAACATAAGTTGCAACAACACCGCTGGATACAGATAATTTCTGTAAACGGCGGAACTGCATATTTTCACCAATAACAGCAATAAGTCTTGTTATTTCTTCACCTATTGTTGCTGATTCTGTTCCTTCATATTTTTGTGATAACAATGAATTTCCATCAAAATCGCCTGATAAAGCTGTTGTTGCAGCATATGAAACCATTTTTTGGAATTGATCGTTTTTAGCAATAAAGTCTGTTTCGGAGTTTACTTCGATAACGCAGCCTGTTTTAAAATCACTAGACTGTGCAACACCAACTAATCCTTCAGAAGCAACTCTTCCAGATTTTTTAGCTGCAGCAGCTAATCCCTTTTTTCTAAGCCAAGTTACAGCTTCTTCGATATCTCCATTAACTTCTGTTAATGCTTTTTTACAATCCATCATACCTGCTCCGGATTTTTCACGAAGCAATTTAACCATTTGTGGTGTAATATCTGTCATTATTTATTCTTTCTGAAAAAAACTTTGCTTATACTGCTGCAGCTTCAACCGTTGCTTCTACTGGGCTTTCTTGTTGTTCAACAAGAATATCTGTTGAACCAAGGTCAATACCGGCTTTTTGCATTTGATATTGTAATCCATCTAAAACAGCTTTAGAAACGAGGTCACAATACAAGTCTAGAGCACGAATAGCATCGTCATTTCCAGGTATTGGATAAGCAATATTGTCCGGATTAGAGTTTGAATCGATAATCGCAACAACAGGAATGCCTAAACGCATAGCTTCTTGAATTGCAATTTCTTCTTTATTTGTATCGATTACAAAAAGAATATCAGGTAGTCCACCCATTTGACGAACTCCGCCAATAACTCTTTCTAATTTATCACGTTCTCTTTGTAGGTTAAGAATTTCTTTTTTTGTAAGACGTCCCGGATTTGAAAGTTCTTCTTCCATTTCTTTAAGGCGTTTAATAGAAAGGTTAATTGTTTTCCAGTTTGTGAGCATTCCACCAAGCCAACGATGGTTCACATAATACTGACCGCATTTTTGTGCTGCTTCTTTAATTTTGTCAGATGCTTGTGCTTTTGTACCTACAAATAGAACTCTTCCACCAGCTGCAACTTTGTCACGAATAGCTTGTAAAGCTCTTTGCAACATAGGAACTGTAATTTCCAAGTTCATGATGTGAATTTTATTTCTTTCGCCATAGATGTATGGAGACATCTTTGGGTTCCATCTACGTGTTGTGTGACCATAGTGAACACCAGCTTCTAAAAGCTGACGCATTGAAAATTGAGGTAATGTTGACATTCTGTCTCCTTGATAAATGTTCCGATTAGTGTCCTATGACGATGACTTAAAAAATTACTTAAGCATCGGAAATGAGTTGTGCATTTGAAAGAAGATTCAAAACAGCAACTGCCATAGTACGATTTACCATAATATTATATATCATTCACGACCATTGCACAAGACTAAATAGACAAAAAGATTGTGAGATTTTATATTTTTCAGAATATACTTCACATCTAATCTTTTGGTTTTGTTTTTATGAACAGGTAAAAAAGGGCTACTTGCCCTCCTTATCCCTTTTGGAGAGGATTGTTCATTTTTTTGTATCTTTAGCTAAAAACATTCGACATTTTCCAATGATATCTTTAAACTTTTAATTAAAGATAGAACACACTAAATCTGAAAGATTTCTTTGACCTATGAAAAACTTTAAAAATCCACATAATAAAAAACGATTATACAATTTAATTCTATGTTTTGCCTTCTTAATTTCATGTTCAGAAATAGCCAGCTCGGCAAACAGTAAAATTACGTTACTAGATGTTGATGAAACAGAAAATACGCAGTCTCTTGCTGGTGCTGTGGAAGACCCTTTAGAGCCTATTAATAGAGTCATATTTGGTTTTAACGAAATCGTTGATGGAATTCTATTAGGACCTTTATCGATCTTGTATAACAACATTATCCCTGCAACACCAAGAAAAGGTGTAGATAATTTTTTAAATAATTTTTTCGCACCATTGAACTTTGTAAATTATACTCTTCAAGGTGACTTAGAAAGTGTTGCTGAAACCACAGTTCGATTTATCATAAATTCTACTTTGGGAATTTTAGGAATATTTGATGTAGCTGAAGACATGGGAATAAAAAAGAAAAGTACGACATTTAATGAGACATTTACCAAATGGCAAATACCTTCTGGTCCATATATTATTTTACCTATCTTTGGACCGTCATCCTTCAGAGATGTCGCTGGAAAAACAGCAGATTTTTATTTAAATCCTCTCTATAGAGTTTCTCGCAACAGAAAAAGAGCCCACAATATTCATATGCAAAATTATAATATGTATCGCGTTCTCTATGGAATCGATGGTTTTGTTGCTCGTGCGAATTTGCAAGAATCCATTACGAATTTGAAGAAAATGTCTGATGATTATTATTCAGTACTTCGAAGTGTTTATTTACAAAAACAAAAATTTTTAGAAAAAAAGTATCAATAAAATGCAATTGAACGATGCACTTAAAGCTATCAAAAAAGAAAATTTAAATATTCCTTGGCCCTTCAACACCTATAATATCGAAGGAGTTTCTGTTGATTCAAGAATGGTTACGGCTGATGAAATTTTCATAGCTGTTCCCTGCCCTCATGTTTATGATAATATTTTATCCGCTCTTAAAAAGGGATGTAAAATTGTTATTGCGGAACTAGAAGTTTGTGACCAGTATTTTAATAAACATGATGGTGTTTTATTTTTAGTTCATGAAAATCCAAGACTTGCTTTATGCCATATTTTAAACTTTTTATATCCCAATAAACCAGAAAATCTCTATGCCGTTACAGGAACAAATGGCAAAAGTTCAACTGTTCATTTCATTAAACAGTTATTAGAAATCAATGGATCAAGAGCTGCAACAATTGGAACATTAGGTGTTGAAGCCCCACTATCAAATGATGCAATGGAAGATATTTCAAAAATATTAGATGGAGTTTCTTTAACTACACTGGATCCCATTCGACTCCATAAAATTTTACAAAAAATTAAAGAGAATAATATTGATCACGTTGCATTCGAAGCATCGAGTCATGGGCTTCATCAATACAGAATACACGATTTAAAAGTCAACAGAGCCGCATTTACTAATCTAACTCAAGACCATTTAGATTATCACAGAACCATGGAAAGTTATTTTGAAGCAAAAAAAATTCTTTTCACGGAAATATTGACATCTTCAGGTACAGCATTCATTAATATTGATGATCATTGGGGGCATAATCTAGCCCAAATTTTAAAAACAAAAGAAATTAAAGTCGTTACTTTTTCCACTCAAAATCCTAGTGCCGACGTAGAAATAATGAATATCAGGCTATCACCCATAGGGTCCATTTTCGATGTGCGGTATGGTCAAAATATTTATTTTGATATTGCATGCTCGCTTATCGCTGATTTTCAAATTTCAAATGCTATAACAGCTGCATTACTTATTTCCAATGATGAGCAACATTTTATTTCGCAATGCAGAAAATTCAACCAGCTCAGATCAGTTGAAGGTCGTATGGAAACTTTTTGCTTCAATAATGACATCCATATTTTTGTTGATTTTGCACACACACCCGATGCTTTAGAAAAAGTTTTAAAAAATGTTTCAAAAGTATGCCAAGGTGATTTACATCTTGTTTTTGGTTGTGGAGGCAATAGAGATGTAGAAAAGCGTCCTATTATGGGTGCTATAGCATCATCATATGCACATAAAATATATATTACCGATGATAACCCTAGGCTGGAAGATCCACAAAAAATCAGGAATGACATCATTAATGGCATAAAAAATGGGGATCAAAAATCGGTACAAATAGAAGAATTCTCCAATAGAAAACAAGCTATTATAGAAGCTATCAAAAGAGCAAAAAAAAATGATTGCATCGTTGTTGCCGGTAAGGGGCATGAAAAGTACCAAATTATTGGTCAAACTTTTATTCCATTTTCCGATTCTGAAATCGTAAAAAATGAAATTGATAACATAGAAAAAAAATGACCATGAATAAATCACATATCAATCTTACACTTAATGATATTCTTACTGTTTTGAAATTACCTCTCCGCGATGAAGATATAAACATATCAAATGTCACCATTGATTCGAGAACCATACAGCCAGGATCATTGTTTATAGCCATTGAAGGCCACCAATTTAATGGTCATGACTACGTCCAAGAAGCTTTTAAAAAAGGAGCTCTTGCAGCAATTATCAGCCAAGAAAATGTTATATCACCAGATGACACAAAACTTATTAAAGTAGATTCTACATTGGATGCTCTACAAAAACTTGCGTACTTTAAGAGAAAGCAATTTAGTGGCCCAGCCATTGCCATTACTGGTAGCGCCGGCAAAACGACAACAAAGGAAATGTTGGCCCATGTTCTTAAAGAATTTGGTAAAACCGTAGCTTCAAAAGATAGTTTTAATAATCATTGGGGTGTTCCTCTTACATTATTAGATCTTACTTCAGATACTGAATTTTTAGTTGTTGAAATTGGAATGAATAAACCTGGTGAAATTGAACCACTATCAAAACTAGCTGAACCAAATATTGCTATAATAACATCAATAGGAGAAGCACATATCGGTTGTTTTGAAACAATTCATAATATCGCACAAGAAAAAGCATCCATTTGCAAAGGATTAACATATTCTGCTAACCAACGAATGATAAAATCTGGATATGCCGTATATTCGGCAGAAATTACGTGTAAAGAGGATATTGACGCTGTTGCTCGTGAATACAAAGTCATTAATGTTAGCGCAGATTCGCGATCCTTGGCTGCTGTTCATTTAGTTGAAATGCGTGAAGTAGTCACTGAAGAACGTTCTGAAACACACGTTACGATTGATATAGAAGGCACTAAGCATTCCTATATTCTGCCTCTAATAGGATTTCATTTCGTTCAAAACTCCTTTTTAGTAATAGCTGTATGTAGATTACTATCCTTAGATATAACAAAAGTTTGCAAATTTTTTGAGACCTTCCAAGCACCCTGTGGCAGAGGAAACAAGTACAACTTAGTATTGCCCGATAATCGTCAAATCATGCTTATCGATGATGCATATAACGCAAACCCCTTATCCATTAAAGTTGGACTTCAAGCATTATCAACTTATTTTCAATATTATTCTAAGTTAGAAACCAACCCAAAAGAATGGGTGAAAAATAAAATTTCCGTTCATCCAAATGATCAAAATTATAGTAAAAATTTAGCATTACGCAAATCGCGTAAAATTATTGTTCTTGGTGAAATGTTAGAATTAGGGAAACACTCTCAACATTTTCATGAACTTATTTATAAACTTATTCAAGAGAATCAAATTGACATGGTGTACTGCTGTGGGCAAGAAATGTCTCACTTGTTTAAAATCCTGCCTCTTAATATTAAAGGATTACATGCAAATGACCCCCATCAACTGGTTCCACATTTGGAAGCACATATTAAAGATGGCGATATTATTTATGTTAAAGGTTCAAAAAAAAGCCGAGTAAGTGTTGTCGTAGATCATTTCTTTAAACTTTGTAATGTACTAGGAAAATAAAAAGTATTCGTCGTAGATTCAGATTTCAGTTTATATATGTGTAGGGATCTCGTTCTATAAAGGGTAAGTAGCCACCACTTTATCTATATGATTTCAGAGATCCCCTAGATTTCATTTATAAGTTGTGTTATTGTTTATATAATTTGACAAGTTTATAACAATTTTTATATTTCAAGGCATCGCTATGGTTCGTTTAAGATTTGCTCCTAGTCCTACAGGACATTTACATATTGGAAATGCTCGTGCAGCATTGATACCATGGTTGTTTGCAAAAAAAAATAAGGGTGATTTTTTCCTTCGAATGGATGATACAGACCAATCCCGATCTAAAGAGGAATATGTTGAGTCAATTACTCAGGATATCAACTGGTTAGGTCTATCTTATGATAAATTCTTCAAACAATCTGATAGATTTAGCCGTTATACGGAAATCATGGAACAACTTGTAAAAGATGGACATTTATACCCATGTTTTGAAACTAATGACGAATTAGAATTTAAAAGAAAACAACTACTATCAAAAAAATTGCCTCCAATATACGATCGTTCTTCATTAAAATTAACAGAAGAAGAAATTAACGAAAAGTTAGCAAAAGGTGAAAAACCTCATTGGAGATTCAAATTAAACAATAAGCAAATTGTTTGGAAAGATTTGATCAGAGGTGACGTTTCATTTGATGGGTGTAAATTGAGCGATCCCGTTTTGATAAGACAGGATGGCGTTTTTTTATACACTTTTGCGTCTGTCGTCGATGATATTGATACACAAATCACTCATGTTGTTCGTGGAGAAGATCATGTAACCAATACAGCCGTTCAGATTCAACTTTTTGAAGCCATAACCCAACAACCATGTTCCATTCAATTTGCACATTTTTCTTTGTTTGTTGGAAAAGATGGTCAGGCATTATCCAAACGTTTAGGCAGTTTAGGTTTAAAAAGCATGCGAGAAAGCGGTATCAACGCTATGACTGTTAATTCAATGCTCGCACGTCTTGGAACTTCTCAACCTGTAGAACCTTTTTACGACTTACATACACTATCTGAACAGTTTGATTTTTCTATTTTTAGTAGGAATCCACCGCATTTTGACGAAGACCAGTTAAAAATTTTAGAAAAAAAATTAATCAATGGAGCCCCCTATTCCTTTATCAAAGATCGATTACCTGTTGAAATTCAAGAACAACAATGGGACCTTGTAAAATCAGATCTTAACGTTCTCGGCGACATTGATCAGTGGGTTAACATATTTTCAGATACTTTCACCACTTCGATTACAGATCAAGCTGATAAAGAATTTTATAAACAAGCTCTTGAATTATTACCTGAAGAACCTTGGAATATTGAAACATGGTCTTTATGGACATCTTTATTAAAAAAAGAAACAATGCGTATGGGAAAGCAACTTTTCATGCCTTTAAGAATAGCTCTAACAGGATTGTCTCATGGACCGGAGATGAAAAATATTATTTTAACTTTAGGTTTAGATAAAGTTAAAAAAAGACTCCACGCTGTTTTATGACCCATTCAACACAAGACAAAGTTTTTTTTATAACATTTGAAGGCGGTGAAGGATGTGGAAAATCAACGCAAATTAAAAGGCTTGTTGATTACTTAACCACTTCTTCGTCTTTAAAATTCATACAAACAAGAGAGCCTGGTGGGTGTCCTAGTGCGGAAATATTAAGAGACCTTATTGTTAAATCGCAAGAAAATGAATGGCAACCGTTTACAGAATTACTGCTTCTTTTAGGATCTCGAATAGAGCATCTCAAGAACATAATTCAACCATCACTGCTCAATGGCATTCATGTTATTTGTGACAGATTTTCCGATTCAACTTATGCTTATCAAGGATACGCACGTGGAATGGCTATTGATTTAATTCATTCGTTACATCAACAGCTCAAAATTGATATTAAGCCAGACAGGACTTACTTTTTAGATATCCAACCCGAAATTGGATTAAAAAGATCCAAAAGAAGATTAGAACAAAGCTCGTCTAAAGAAGATCGTTTCGAGGATTTAGATTTGGATTTTCACCACAAAATATATAAAGGCTTTCACAAAATAATTGGACAAGACCCCAAAAGGTTTTGTGTAGTTGATGCAAGCTTGTCTGAAGACCAAGTTCACGCTATTATTATAGAAGATATAAAAAAAACATGGGGATGTTAGAAATCATTGTTTGATATTGATTTATCTTTGTGGATTGTTATTTTAACTTTTGCAATAATTGTATTAAGGCCTAAAGATTGGGTTAACATTATGACCAAAGCAGGTCACTATTATGCCGTAATCAATGCCTACAAAAAAGAATGGTTTGAATACATGGAATTCGTTTCTATGAAGAAAAAAAATCTTCACAAAAATTCATCCTCAATATCTTATGACTTATCTACGAACTTACCCTGTTTTGTGACTAACCCCCCTATTCTATTTTCACGACATGAAATTTCTGTCTCTATAAAAAATTAAGGATTACAAAATTAATGTTAGATTATTTAGAACAAGCCGCTTTAGAAAAAAAAGGTCCTCCCGAATCTATTGATAGGACCCCAACACAAGTTAAATGTTTTGTCGTAAATGTGGTAAACCAAAGAACTTATGATGAAAATGTTAGATCCATCGATGATAAATTGTACGAAGCGATTGGATTATGCGAGGCATTAAATTTAAATATTGTTGAATCCAAAAATATTAAAATGAAGAACCTTAGTCCATCACTTTACATAGGCAAAGGTAATTTGGATGAAATTAAGGAAAGTGTTCAATCACAAAAAATAGATCTTGTTTACTTTGATGCCCACCTTACGCCTGTACATCAAAGAAATTTAGAAAAATACCTCAATACCAAAGTCATTGATAGGACAGGCATCATCATTGAAATCTTTGCACTGAGGGCTCGTACCAATGAAGGAAAGTTGCAAGTAGAATTAGCACACCTTCATCATCAACGCAGCCGTTTAGTAAAAGCATGGTCGCATCTTGAAAGACAAAGAGGTGGCGGTGGATTCATTGGTGGTCCTGGAGAAAGCCAGAAAGAATTGGATCGCCGTATGTTAGATACTAAACTCATACGCGTAAAAAAAGACTTAGCCCAGGTTAAAAAAACACGAGAATTGCACCGCAAACACAGAGAAAAAAATCAGCTTCCAACCATTGCTTTAGTAGGATATACCAATGCTGGAAAATCTATGTTTTTCAATAAAATTACTAAAGATAAAGTGCTTTCTCAAAACATGCTTTTTGCAACACTTGATACAACATTAGGGCAAGTTGTATTAAAAAATAATAGAAAAATTCTACTAGCAGATACCGTAGGATTTATTTCTGATCTTCCAACAGAATTAATTGCTGCATTTAGGGCTACTTTAGAAGAAACACTGTATGCTGATGTTCTTATTCATGTTATCGATGCTTCATCAGCGCATTATGAAACACAAAGACAAGATGTTTATACAGTTTTAAAAAGCTTAAGAGAGAGTTATGCTTTCGAAAACACACAAACTATTTTAGAAGTATACAATAAATTTGATCTTTTGGATGATGAACAACAAAGATATTTTGCCAATATTTGTGATATGAGTGAACATAAATTTTGCATTTCCAGTTTAGACGGCAAAGGAATTCCTTCATTATTAAAACATATTGAAGGTTTATTTCCACCTCATATTTCTGATACTTACTATGATCAATATTTAGAAGAACCAACACCGTTAAAGGACCATTAGTATTCATGACTTCTGCAAATAAAAAACAATATGATAAAAAATATAATTTTTCAGCTATTATAAAAGGAATGATGGGAAATATTTTTGAATGGTTTCAATTTTCCATTTTTGGTTTTTTTGCATCACAAATTGGTCAAACATTTTTTCCACAAAATGGGAACGATTCAACCCTATTTGCTTATGGGACTTTTTTTGCCGGATACTTAGCACGCCCAATAGGCGGTCTCATTTTTGGTTATATCAGTGATAAATATGGCCGAAAACAGGTTATCGTTTGGACTTTGCTTTTAATGGCTGTTCCTTCCTTTCTGATTGGTATTTTGCCCTCTTATAAACAAATTGGTATGAGTGCTTCTGTTATCCTTATTTTTCTTAGAGTTGTTCAGGGTGTTTCTATGGGGGGAAACTATGGTGGGTCTTTGACTTATATTTTTGAACAAAGTCTTCCTCATAAAAAGGGATTTTTATCCAGTCTATCTTTCTTAGGTGTTTTGATTGGTTTATTTTTAGGATCTACTACAGCAACGCTATTGGAAATTTTTTCAAGTCCACATTTCATGAATCACTATGGATTTAGACTTCCTTTCCTTTGTGGCATTTTTGCCTTAATATTGGGTTTGTTTTTTAGGAAAAATTTACCCGAATCACAAGAATTTAGACAAGAAAAAGCAAAATCAGAAACAAAAGTATCGCTATCTTCTCGTCTATCATTTCATAAAAATACCATTATCAACCTTGTGTGTGTGATCATCTTGCACGATTTAAGTTTCTATATCCTCTTTGTTTATATGATGAGTTTTTATACAGACAATCTTGGTTTTGGTAAAAGTAAAATTTTTGCAATGAATTCGTTTCACATGATTTTAGTAGCTGTTGCGGTTTTGATATCTGCCTGGTATTCAGATGCTATTGGTAGGATTAAACTGATGAAAATATCTGCTTTAGCCTTTCTTTTAACAACTATTCCCATTTTTTACTTCATCACTAAAACTCAGTCGTTCCTGACAGTATTCATGCTTCAGACATGCTTTGCAATTATGGCTGGTGTATTTTCTGGCCCCCTTCCAGCATTAATGTCTGAAGTATTTCCTATGAACATTAGAAACACAGGCATTAATATAGCAGGCAGTATTTCAGGCCCAGTATTTGGCGGCTCTGCTCCCTTAGTTTTATCTTTTTTAGTGATGTACACAGGGTCTAAAATTGCACCTGGAATTTATATAACATTAGCTGCATTCATAACTTTTGTAGCTCTCCATTTCACACACATTAACATAGAAGAGAAAAAATAATGACAAAACTTCCTCCACAAAAAAATCAAACTGAATTTTCTAGAATTATTAAACTCAATGAGTGGTTAGACAAAGAATCTAAACTTGAATTTCATTTAGAAGAACATGAAAAAAAAGATTTAGCAAAACGTTTGGATGTTAAAATAGTTCATACGTTCAAACTTCTACTCAACATTCAACGCGTAGAAAAAGACCTTATCGATTTTGATATTGACGGTGTTATTATCGCACAATGGGAAAATTCTAAATCAGATGTTTTTGACATTGAAGAAACTTTTAAAACCAAGGTTCTTCACTCTAGCCTTTCTTTAGCAGACGATGATTTCCTAGAAGACATTGAATATACCGACGATGGAAATGTTGATGTTGGTGAAATTGCCACCCAATATTTAATTATTATGATTGATGAAAAATATGCAGAAATGGAAATTATATTAGAAAATAGTAAAGTAGAAGCAACTCATAATCCCTTCTCTATTTTAAAAAATATTAAAGATGAATAAAACGATTAAATTTTCTAAAATGCACTCTTTAGGTAATGATTTCGTTCTTATTGATAGAGAAGTATATCCTCTCTCTTATAATACGGAAATTATTCAAAAATGGGGTGATCGTAATCGTGGCATTGGTTTTGACCAGTTCATTTTATATGCTTATGATCACGAAAAGTCTGTGATAAATGTTGATTTTTATAACCAAGATGGTAGTTTTTCGCCAAGCTGTGGTAATGGGACTCGGGCATTAGCATTATTATGGAACATGAAATCGCAGCAAAACCCTATCACCATTCAAACTAAAGCGAATACTATTCACGCTTCTGTTTTACAGAATCAAGTCTTACTAAACTGGGTTAGACCCAAAATTCTTGATCTTTGTGGTTTGCAAAACATCCAGCAATTGTCCCCTGATTTTAAACATATTTTTTATGTCGATTGCGGTAATCCACACCTTATTCTTTTTATTAATGAACATGCAGATCTAGATACCATAAGAAGTGATTATGGAAAACTTCTAGAAAGCCATTCTTTATTCCCAAACAGAGTTAACGTTAGTTTTGTAAAATTTGATATTCATGATAATACTCAGATATATCTATCTGTTTATGAAAGAGGTGTTGGTCCAACTTTAGCATGTGGCACTGCTGCACTTGCAGTCTTTGAATGCGCACTTCAATTATACACAAATCTATGTAAATCCAAAGTTTCAATTTTTCAAAAAGGTGGGATTACCCAATCACAACGTATCAACAACTTGATTATTCAAGAAGCTGAAGCCAGTTTTGTTTTTGAGGGTGACATTTTATACCCTTAAAATGTCATGTTGCTATTTCTGTGCCACGTTCGATGAAACTGTGTTTTGGGCTGTAGTAATGGAAGATCCAACTTTATACTCAACTAAACCAAGACGGGCCATAAAATCCTTTGGAAAGACGGAAGACATACTAGAAGTATTGATAGTCGTATTAACAACTGCAGTCGTTGACAAAGGTAACATTGTTGCACTTGTTTGCTGAGTCACGGGATTTACAGCCGTTCCGAATACACCGTTATTTGTACCGCCATTCATCTGGTAGGTTTGTGTTTGCATCATAGATGAATTTACATTATTAACTAAGGCAGGATTAGCTGTAAGCGCTCCTGTAGCCGATATATTGCCTGTTACTCCAGCACCTATAGTAGTAGGTTTATTGAGTTGTAAATTGTTATTAGCTTGATAGGAAATTGTCGATGGATTACCAACAGCCGTAGTATTTGTAGGAACTGTTTGTGTGATTGTTGACGCTTGGATAGCTGCTACTGTTGTACCTAAAGCGTTAGCAGCTAGTTCAGCCTGTTGTAATCTCCATGTGAAATTATCCATTCTATTAAACGGTACAACCAAATTTAATTTTTGTTCTACAATCATCAACCGTCTGTTGACTTCTTGCTTATCGTTGATCATTTGTTGCTGAGAATTATATTGAGTATTGTAACCTACACCATAATTGATACCCATTTGACCAGTTCCGTTCATCGAACCATAACCAACCTGACCAGCCCCATTCATCGAACCATAACCACCCATTTGACCAGCTCCATTCATCGAACCATAACCACCCATTTGACCAGTTCCGTTCATCGAACCATAACCACCCATTTGACCAGTTCCGTTCATCGAACCATAACCACCCATTTGACCAGTTCCGTTCATCGAACCATAACCACCCATTTGACCATATCCACTCATCGAATCGTAACCACCCATTTGACCGGTTCCGTTCATCGAACCATAACCACTCATTTGACCGTACCCATTCATCGAATCATAACCGCCCATTGAACCGTAACCACCCACAGTATTTATATTAATATCAAAGGATCCGCTCATTCCAGGGTTGGTGTAACCATTTGAAGAGTAGCCATAGTAAGGATTGACATTCATATTTCCATAGGCAGAATAACCATATCCACCAGCCATAGAAGAATATGGATTATTATAACCACCATAAGGATAACCATAGGCATTAGATCCATAATAACCATACATATTACCGTATGGTGATGATCCATAGCCATAACCATACCCATTGTATGCGTTTTTCTTCTTAGATTTTTTTCCTTTTTTGCCTTTTTTCTTCTTAGATTTTTTCTTTAGTTTTTCAGCATCTTCTTTTGCCTTTTCTGCTGCTCTTTCTTCCTCTAAAATCTTTCGTTGCATTAATAATTTATCTGCATTAACCATATTAGCTTCACGATAATAATTTTCCGCAGCTATAGATTTCATCAAATCTTGACGTAATGTAACAATTTCTTGACGACTCAATGAATTTTCAACTGTTAGTTTGTTGATTTGTTTTTTAATTTCATCTGGTGTTTTTGTTATTTCTAAAGCAACTGGAACTTTGACCAATGGTTTTAAAATATCAGTTGTTGTTGCTGTTGGATCTGGGGCAGTCGTAACTGGAGTGCTTGCAGGTGTCAGAGTTGCAGTAGAAGTAGAAGTTGTTGTAACTGCTGCAGGGTCCGGTGCAATTGTTGTTACAGGCGTAACAGCTGTTGACGAAGAAATCGCAGTTGTAACCGGAGCAGTTGTTGTCGTTGCAACGGGAGGCACTATTCCATTTGCTTGTGCTTGGGATACGACTGCTGCTTTTACGGCCGCATTAGAATCTGTTGCAGCAGCCACTACAACTGCTGCTTGTGGAGTTACATTGGTATTAGTAACTGGAGCAACTGTAGCCGTTGTAGTTGCGGCAGGATCAGAAGAAATCGTAGTCGCTACAGGAGAAACTGTTCCATTTGCTTGTGCTTGGGATACGACTGCTGCTTTTACGGCCGCATTAGAATCTGTTGCAGCAGCCAATACAACTGCTGCTTGTGGAGTTATGTTGGTATTAGTAACTGGAGTATTTGTTACTGTAGCAGGATCAGAAGCTATCGTAGAAACTGTAGAAGTTGTTGTTACAGCTGGAATTGTTTCATTAGATTGCACTTGAGATACGACTGCTGCTTTTACAGCTGCATTAGAATCTGTTGTTGCAGCCACCACTGCAGCTGATTCTTGTGGGGAAAAACCACCGTCACTGATTTGTCCTGCTGATTGCACATTTGAAGAAAGATAGATAGGTTCTCCACCTGTTGGATCGGCTAGATTTTGTGAAAAAATTGAGTACGGAGGTTCTTGTGGACTTCCTTCAGCATATGCTTCAGAAGCTATAATATAAGATAAAACAAAGGATGAAAAAGCAATTTGAGAAAGAAGCTTTATCTTATATGAATTTTTAATTTTATCTTTCATTCTTTATTAACGCTGTAAATACAGTGACTATACTTACAGCTTCTCATACGATCTCTTAAAGAAGAGTAAACATTTTAAAAAAAATTATGCACCCAGATGCGATAAGTTATTTTTTATTTCAGCGATCGCTTTCGCTGGGTTTAAATTTTTTGGACATGTATTAGTGCAGTTCATAATAGTATGACAACGATAAAGCTTAAACGAATCGTCTAAAGATTTTAAACGTGCTTCTTTCATATCGTCCCTTGAATCTACTATCCAACGATTATTTTGCAATAAAACAGCTGGCCCTAAATATTTATCAGAGTTCCACCAATAGCTAGGGCAACTAGTAGAGCAACAAAAACATAAAATACATTCCCATAAACCTTCAAGTTTTTCTCTATCTTCGGGTTTTTGCAATCGTTCTCTAATTTCGCCATTACGATAAGAATATTTTTGAATGCTTTGCATCCAGGGTTGAATGGATTGGTATTGTTTATAGGCTTCACTTAAATCTGGAACAAGATCTTTAATGACATACATATGCGGTAAAGGATTTATTTTAATAACACCTTTTATCTCTGAAATAGGTTTTGTACATGCCAAGGTATTTACACCATCTATATTCATGGCGCAGCTTCCACAAATTCCTTCACGACATGATTTTCTAAACGTTAAGGTGCTATCAATTTCATTTTTTATAAACAGCAATGCATCCAATACCATAGGGCCACATTGATTAACATCAAAAGCTATAGTGTCATAAGTTGGATTTTCATTAAGCTCAGGATTATAACGGTATATTTTAAAAACTCTCTGTTCAGGTAATTCTTTACCATCTTCACAGTGATGGTAAATCTGCTTACCTTGTTTAACTTTAGAATTTTGAGGAAGAGTTAGCTGAACCATAAAAAAATAAGAATACAATATTCACTTATTAAGTTTGTCTTTTTGTTCGTGAAAATTCAATTAATTTGTGATAACTTTATGAAAATGTTTACAAGATGTAGCACATGCAACTTATTAAAGCCCTTCGCATTCAATCGGCCCATGGCATTCATGGATATGTTAACGTGCTATCTTATTTTGAAGATAAAGCTTTATTAAATAGAGGAACCCCTTTGTTTGAAAAGGATCAAAAACCATTTTTAAAAATAACTAAAATAAAATATCTTAATAAAAATAGTTATCATGTTTTATTTGAAGGTCTTGCTAACAGAGATATGGCTGAAGCATTAAAAGGTACAGAACTATTTATTCCGCGTGATTATTTACCTAAAACAAATGCGGATGAATTTTATCATGAAGATTTAAAAGAATGCACAATTTATAATACCAACAATGAAGAATGTGGTAAAGTTATCGCCATTTATAATTATGGTGCAGGAGATTTTTTTGAAATCAAATTGCCTAACTTACAAATTGCAACGCTTCCGTTTAATAAAGATTCTGTTATTGAAATTTTAATAGAAGATAAGAAAATCATTATTGACGATACGTTGTTACTATATTAATTAGTTTTAATATACCTTTTCTGTTATTTTGTTATTTACTTCAAAAGCATTTCCCAATATTTTTCACATTGACTAAATATATTGTTATTTATGAAATTTACATATATCATATATTTAAACGAAAAGAAGGTATCATGAATGAAAAAATCTTTTTACTTAATCTCAATATTTTTGGCCTTTTCCTTACACTTCGTTCACGCATCAGGTATCGAAGAAACATTTTTTGGAACCACAAGTAAAAAGAGAATACAAACACCTTCTACAATAGAAGAATCAGAAACCCAATCTTCATCTTCTCAACCTAAAAAAAAGAAAGCTCGAACAAAAGAAAATACTTCAGAATCTCGTGGCCCTTATGGTGAAGAATATGCAATTGCAACTACAGATACCTCCTTTAAACAAATGCTTTCTATTGGTGATCATCCAGAAATCATTATATCTTTCCTTAATACTTTTGTTCCTGCCTTTAGAGGAGACCATGTTCAAACAGTTACAGATGCACCTGTAGCCATTCCACCTCTTAAAAAGCCTAATGAAAAACAAACCTTTATGGATCTACATGTTCTAACACAAAATGGTGTTCATTACATTATTGAAATGCAGGCCAAACGTCACCTCATGTTTGACGAACGAGTATTATTTTATGCTTCATCCACATACCATTTACAGTTATCAGAAAAAGAACTTAATTTAGAAGACTGGTATCTTAAATTAAAACCTGTCATTTCATTACAACTTCTGGACTATGATACCAACAGAATTCGAGGCATAAGCTCTTCTGATTTGGTTGACACCTTAGTCGAACGCGTAAAGCAACATCCATTGCCTGAAGATCAATTCACTAAACATTACATTTTAACAGATCAAAATTCAGGTCAACAAATTGATTATATGCAGATCGTGCAAGTTGAATTACCCAGGGCTGAAAAAGGTAGAACCCTTTTTCCACCTCAGGAAAATTTTACTCCCCTAGATTGGTGGCTTAGCATTCTAAACCATTCTAAAGATTACGTGGATGAAGTAGTAGAGGAATGGCACACTGTTAAAAAAAAGATGCCTGAAAGCATTTACAACACCCTAAAAAGACTTGATTACAGAACATGGAATCCACAAATGCAACGAGAATATAGAGAAGATATAACACGAAAAGACTTGTTTCAAGCAGCTTTTGAAGTAGAGAGACAAGAAGGAAAAGCTGAGGGAAAAATTGAAGGAAGAATTGAAGGAAGAAAAGATCTTTATATTAAAAAAATGGCCAAAGGCAAAACCGACGATCAAATCCTGAATGAAATGGAAATCACCCAAAACGAATTAGAAGAAATAAAAGCGTCTGTCAATAAAGACAACGGCGTTTAAGGCTTCAAGCCTTTTAAAACACCAAAGATATAAACAAAAGTATGAATGGGATCAAGATGTGTTTCTTTTGCTTCTCTTAAAAATTTTTGTGCTTCAAGCCAGCGATCAGATAAATGAGATTGATGCGTTTCAAAAATATGGCGCGATAGCTTGTACAAAAAATAGTCCAAATGTTTGAAGATTGATTTTTTATTATCTTTATCAAATTTTGATGTCACGAATTGGTGAATTTTTTCTATCGGTGATGTTGATAGCAACGTCAACATTTCATCAACTAAAGAGTCATCAGTGGACAGCGTTGTCGAATTAAAATAGTACAAACTAGATCTTGAACAAATTGTTGGATAAATTTCACCAATATTTCGGGTTAAAAGATATATATATAATTCTGCAGGTGGTTCTTCTAGTAATTTCAAAAGACTATTTACGGCAAAACGATTTAAGGCATCAAAATATTCTATAATAATAATTCTTCTGCCCGGAAAGAATGGTTTCTGACTTGCAAATTTAAATACAGACTCAACTTCTTCAAGATTTATCTCTTGTTTATCACTATTTTTTTTGATCCACAAAATATTTCCACAAACACCTTGCGTAATTAAATTTTGAATTTTATCTTGTGAAAATCCATGCAAATGCTGATCTTGAAATAACATGTCTACAAAAAGCTTTAAACTTAATGGGGTTTGTAAAGATTCTGCAACTTCAATAAGCCATACAGGTGCAGATTGCTGCGCATGTAATAAGTCTTTTAATTTTTCATACTCTTGATCAAAACTTTGCATGCATCACTTCACAATTTTAAATGACAAAGCAGCTTCTAGGAAATCATCGATATCACCATCTAAAACACCAGCTGCATTTCCTTTTTCCATACCCGTACGCGTATCTTTTACTAATTGATAAGGCTGAAGTACATAAGAACGAATTTGGTGTCCCCACCCTATAGCCCCTTTTTGACTTTCAGTCTGTGCTTGGGCTTCTGCTTTTTTTTGAAGTTCGTGTTCATACAAACGAGAACGCAGCATTTCATAGGCTTTAGCCCTATTTTTATGTTGTGAACGATCTGTTTGACACTGAACGGCGATATTAGTTGGAAGATGAGTAATACGAACGGCGCTTTCCGTTTTATTAACGTGTTGTCCACCAGCACCCGATGCACGGTATGTATCAATTCTTAAATCTTTTTCTTCAATTACAATATTAATTTTATCATCTATTACGGGATACACCCAAACAGATGCAAAACTGGTATGGCGGCGAGCATTTGAATCAAATGGTGAGATTCGAACCAAACGGTGAACACCACTTTCACTTTTCAACCATCCGTAGGCTTGATGCCCTGATATTTGATACGTGATAGATTTTATTCCAGCTTCATCGCCAGGGTTTTCATCGATCAATTGTAATTTATAGCCTTTGCTTTCTGCCCAGCGCATATACATACGAGAAAGCATTTCAGCCCAATCCTGGGCTTCCGTTCCACCAGCACCAGCATTAATTTCCATATAGGTGTCGCAAGCATCTGCTTCACCTGACAATAACGCCTTAAGCTGTGCTTTTTGAATCAATTTGTGAAGAGATAAAAAAGCTTCTTCAACTTCTGCAATAATACTTTCATCTGCTTCTTCTTCAGCAATCTCTAGCAAATCTCTGTTATCTTTCAGATGATTAACAAGATCATCATATGATTTGAGAGCAGAAGATAATTCGTCTCTTCGTTTCAAAATTTTTTGTGCATTGTCAGGTTTATCCCACAACGCTGGGTCTTCAACCTGTTTTCCAATAGATTCTAGTTCATTCAATGCGGCATCATAGTCAAAGAAACCTCCGAATTAAAACCAAAGATTCTTGCATCTCGTCGACAAGTTGCTGAATATGAGCTTTCACATTAACCTCAAAAAAAAAAGACATTAAACAAAGAATAGATTATTCATGATTAAAAGTCAAAAATTCCATTGACATATTTTAAAAATGAAATAATATTATAATCTATATTTATACAAGTAATATTTCGAATAATGAATCAAATAAAATATAAAAAACGTAATTTTTACTTATTACTACTTACTCTTTTTTCTAAAACAGAAGTATATCCATCAATATCTCCAATAGGTTGGGATATGACTTCACATGAGATACCGAAAGTAAAAGTGCCCAAGGTTGATCATCAAATTGAAGAATGGCGAGCCATATTCTCTGAACACAAAGAACAAGCATTAACGGTAAATGATCATTGTGAAGGGTTAAGGTTAAAATTAGATCAAGTATATTCTCACGTTGGATCAAAATTGAAATCCGAGCCTGAAAAAAGAGATCTACTTGCAAATTTTTACACACAAGATATTAAAATATATAATAGCAAGCAACTCAATTTTCAATATTTTAATGCCATAAATCTTCGTTTATCATTTTTAATTGATCCTCATTTGGTTTCATCTCTATTTACTGAATATGTATTTTCAAATATTGATTTACGAATAGATGAGGAATGGAAAGACATTGAAAAATGTAAGACTTTTTTATTAAAATACACTTTTTCAAATCAATATGCCGATAGTACTATGGTAGCTTTTATTTATAATAGTACTGGTGGACTTGCTTATAGACGGTTTGTAGAGACGTTAGCTTGTGCAGAACCGATAGGTTTAGTATCGTTACCATTAAATATCACGAACGGACCTCATGCGGACATAACCCAACACCCTACTCTCTTTTTGTTACATGACGTGGCCCATTGGAAAGGCTATTCAATAAGAAGGCACACGCAGCTACTGCATCACCCAGAATATTCCATGTTTGAAAGATATGGCGAAATTTATAAAAAAGCCCAGGATTTACCTGAATATCAACGAAAGATTATTGAAGGTTCATTATTTGATATTTTACACGAAAATAGCGACATATATTCATTTGATAGCACCCAAGATTTACCAGAATTTTTCTTGTCTACAACACCTGAAAAGCTCAATTCTGATGGTGCAATTTCAACAGAATTTAAGTTACACCAAACCACAATTCATGCTTATGAAGAAACTGTTAAAGAGCTATTTCCAGATCCCGCTAAAGATCTTCAAAATCAGTTTTTCTCTGCTTTATTAGAGAAAATTCAGATTACAGACCAGGGGAATAAGTTTAAATTACTAAATAGCTCAGAGCTTTTTGAATTATTTTTAGTTTGTGACGACAATATCTCATCTGGTCAATACTTATTTCTTCCAATTACACTCAAGTATTCTGCATTTAAAACAGAGGACATAACTGAATTTCAACATGACTTTTGGTTACTGACAAAGGCAGAAATAAAAGAAAACGTATTTCCTGAACATATGGTACGCGATGGTATCACATACAATGATATAACATACACCTGCAACCAATTGATAGATATAGCAAAAAATATAGTTGATCAAATCAATGAATATCCTGAAGATATTAGAACTATTCAAGCATATGAGGAAGATTTTCAATATGACATATATGTGAAAGATACAGTAAGTTTATTAGAATGGGTTTATGATGAAATATTTCCAAAAAATTCAAAAGGCCAAGTGTCTTCTGAAGTTATTAAATCAAACATCAAAAGAATGTATCAAGACTTTTACGAAATTTCGAAAAAACTTTTATTAGAAAATAATACTTAAATAGTCTGTTCCTAAACCTACAAAAAATCCCTTTTCACTTTATTGTTAAGGGATATTTTTTATTTCTATCCTGTTTTTTTATAATCGATATCGTTATAAAACCCGTATATCTTCGCCATATTCAAGATAGGACTATCTTCAGTTAAGGTATGATCTTGATTTTTAAAATACTTTTCTACATCTTCTTTTGATCTTCGAAAGAGTCGAATATAAAAATCATTTTGTTCTTGATCTTCAGAATAGCAATCGAAAAATTTGAAAGTTGGGACACCAGTTTGTTTTAAACCTAAAACATCCCCTCCACCACGTATTTTTAAATCTTGTTCAGCTAGTTCAAATCCATCTTGAGTGGAACGTATAAGTTTCAGTCTTTGCGAAGATGTTTGACTTAAATTATCCTTATACAGTAGAAAACAAAAAGAATCTTTAACACCTCTACCAACGCGGCCGCGTAATTGATGCAATTGTGAAATACCAAAGCGTTGAGGATCTTCAATAATAATGGTTGTTGCATCTGGAATATCGATACCAACTTCAATGACCGTTGTAGCAACGACTATAGGCTTTAAACCAGATCTGAATTCATCAAATGAACATTGCCTTTCTTCTAAGGATTGTTTTCCGTGTATCCACGTCACTTTGTCAGGAAAATACATTTGTAGATTCAATAATCTATCCTTTAAATTGACTAAATCCAGAGTTTCAGATTCTTCAATTAAAGGACACACCCAAAATATTTTTTCATCTCTATTCATGGCTTGACCTATAAAAGAAATGAGTTTTTCAAAATCTTTGACATTAATAATTTTAGTTGTTATCAATGGTCTATTTTTAGGTTTTTCTTTAATTTCAGAAACATCCATATCGCCCAATTGAACCAATAAAACTGTTCGTGGTATGGGTGTTGCAGACATGCTTAGAACGTGGGGATTATCACCTTTTTGAATAAGGACAGAACGTTGTTCGACACCAAAACGGTGCTGTTCATCAATTATAACTAATTTTAAGTCATGATAAATCACATCTTTTTGAAAAACAGCATGAGTTCCTATTAACAAATGTATCGTTCCATCTTTCAATTGGTTAAAAATTTCTCGTTTGTTTTTTGTCTTAATCTGGGATGTAAGTAATTCTATACGAACACCTATGGCATCCGTATATTTTTTTAGATTTTCATAATGTTGCTTTGCTAAAATTTCAGTTGGAGCTAAAAAAACAACTTGTTTTCCTAGATCTATAATAGATAACGCTGCAATGAACGCCACAATAGTTTTCCCAGAACCAACATCACCCTGAACAAGACGATGCATCTGTTCCTTATTTTTAAAATCATTTTTTATCTCTATCAGACAACGTTCTTGATCTGATGTAAGCTGAAAAGTTAACAATGCATAGAATTTTTTTTCTAAATGATTCAAATCCTCGAAATTAACATTATTTCTTATGATTTTTTGCACCCTAGTTTTAGATATCCAAAAGCTATAATTTCTTAAAAACATTTCTTGGTATGCCAGTCGAAGCATCGGTGAAGATTTATAGTGTAAATCTAAAAGACTTAGTGGATGATGCATTTTTTGTAATGCATTAATGAAAGAAAATGAATCAAAAAGAGGTAAAGATTCAGCTGGTAAAAACTCTATTGATTCATTAAATAGCAGCAAAGCAGACCGAATAGCTGACCGAAGTATTGCTTGATTCAAACCAAAAGTTAAAGGATATATAGGTTCTATACCCACCCAATTATTAATCTGTTGACACGGACCAATCCAGTCGGGATGAATAATTTGAAAATTTTGCCTATTAAACTTCAGTTGACCTGAAATGCCAATTTCAGAATTTATAGGTGCCAATTTTTGAATCATTGCTTTTGATCCGTTAAAATAGACAAGTTCTATTTTCTGTTTATTTTGCAAAACACACGTAACGATCAACATTTTTTTTGACCCAAAAGTTTGCTTATAGCTTTCTACTTTCGCAGAAAAAGTCACTAATTTTCCGTTACAAGCCTCTGTAAAGTCTGCAACATATTCGCGCTTTTCGATTCCATTAGGCTTTAAACAAAGCAAATCGAATAGAGTATCACCACCTAGCAATTTCTGAAAATACTTTTCCCTTTTAACACCTACTGCTGTTAAATTTTTTAGAGGATAACTCAATTTTTTAAAGAAGTTCAAATTCATTTATCAAACAATTTTAATTAAATATTAATTCAATTTTATGAACATATATATCATGCAAATATTTATAATCTATATTATCGTTCTTTTTGTAACTGGCTGCAACCCTTTTGGTGACTGCAAGCCTGATTCAGAAGCTATTGTAAAAAAAAGTTGGGCAAAAAGAGCAAAACAATCATCTCCGGATCCTCTGTATTGCTATTCTTCATTGGGTGACTATGTTTGTTATAAGAATCCACAAAAAGACAAGGAAGAAATTTTAAAGGGGGGAACATATGAAGAAGAAAGACTTGCGTTTCCGGAAGAAAAAACCTGGTGGGATGATATGAAAGAATCTTGGTCTGATCCAGAACGCAATAATACTGACGATCTATATTGATAATTTAAAATTTAATAATATAAAAACAATAAAATTAACTACTGATCTATGTTTGACTTTTTTAAAATTTAATTATATTATGTATGAGTAATTCACGATATTTTTTGAATGATATGTTTATCGAAACAAAAGAAACACCTAATCCTTCCAGCATCATGTTTTATCCTGGTATTGAAGTTATGAACTCTCAAGAGCCTTTATATTTTACAAAAACAGATGTGTGCAAAGAGTCTGCTTTTGCAAGAATTTTACTAGAAATTAATGGTGTAGATTGCGTATTCTTAGGCAAAGATTTTATTACTGTCACGAAGAATGACGATTATGACTGGTATGCCTTAAAACCTCATATCTTAGGCCATATCATGGAAGCCATTATCAACAAAGTTCCATTTTACAGTGTTAATGAACCAAAAGTTGAAGTAGAAAGATCGGACATTGACAATTCTATTATTGCGCAGATCAAGGAAGTAATTGAAGAAAAAGTTCGTCCTGCTGTTGCACAAGATGGAGGAGATATTGTTTTTCATTCTTTTGAAGAAGGCATTGTCTATTTAAAAATGTTAGGTGCTTGTTCTGGATGCCCTAGTTCTTCAATCACTCTTAAATCAGGAATCGAAAACATGCTTCGCTATTATGTTCCTGAAGTTGTCGAAGTTCGACAAATCTGAGGATCATATCATGCATTACAAATACAGATACACATCTTTTCTTTTGACCGTTTACTTGCTGTCTCCGCAGCATATTGAAAAAACGCCCGAGGTTACAGCGAACCAAGTCTGTTATGTCAACGTAGGCAAAAAAAAGGAACCTATTTCAAAAACAAATTGTTTTAAAATCATACGTGATGCCGAAATAAAACATGGAATTCCTAGAGACTTACTTTATTCGATTGCTTATGTAGAATCACGTGCTCGTCCCTGGGCCGTTTATGCTAATGGTAAAGGAAAATATTTTACAAGTTTAAATAAAGCTCATAAATTCATACAAGACAAACAAGAAGAAGGGACAGAAAATCTTTTTGTCGGCTGTATGCAATTATGTGTAAAGAGTCACGGGCGAAAATTTCAAAAGATCCAAGACATTTTAGATCCTGAAAAAAACATTTATTTTGCAGCTAAACTGTTAAAACAACTGTATAAAAAATTTGGAAATTGGGAAGATGCCGTTAAATACTACAATGCATCAACAAAAAAGGAATCATATCTTAGAAAAGTCATGCAAATTTGGGAAAGAACTCAAACCTAATATTAGTGGTTTGCAATACGCAAAATAGATGAGTTTGTTTAAATTTTAAGACAGTTCATGTTTAGATATTTGCTCTCAACAAATTTAATCTTTTTACTTTTTTTCCAAAAATAACTAATATATATACAAACACATCATTTATGAAAAGTCTGATCACATGCAAAACTTAATGAACGGAAAAAAAGGTCTTATTATGGGCCTTATTAACGATAGCTCTTTAGCTTATGGTATATCATCATCTCTTTTTGAGCAAGGTGCAGAGTTAGCTTTTACCTACCAAGGTGAAGTAGTTGAAAAGAGACTGCGCCCTTTGGCTACAAAATTTAACTCTGACATTCTGATTGAATGCGATGTTTCTAAACCTGGACATATTCAAAACGTTTTTAAAGTTTTAGAGGAAAAATGGGGTAAAATAGATTTCGTAGTTCATGCCATTGCCTATTCCGATAAAAACGAATTAAGGGGCGAATATTTAAACACAACATTAGATAATTTTTTAAATACCATGAATATATCGTGTTATTCATTTACTGAAGTTTGTAGGGAAGCTTCTAAAATAATGAATGAAAATGGAAGCTTAGTAACCCTGACTTATTATGGGGCTGAAAAGGTTATGCCACATTATAATGTTATGGGTGTAGCAAAGGCAGCACTGGAAGCAAGTGTTCGTTACCTTGCTGTTGATTTAGGAACGAGAAATATTCGTGTTAATGCATTATCAGCTGGGCCTGTTAAAACTTTAGCTGCGTCAGGAATTGGTGATTTTAATTATATTTTAAAATGGAATATGTACAACTCCCCTCTTCGTCGTAACACAACTTTATCTGACGTAGGAGGAAGTGCTTTGTATCTTCTCAGTGACCTAGCATCCGGTGTCACAGGTGAAGTTCATCATGTGGATTCTGGTTACCACGTTGTGGGAATGAAAAATGTCGATGCCCCTGATTTATCACCTGGACAAAAAAATAACACCTAAGGATGCGTACTTCTCATGAATAATGACTCAACGTTAGTGTCTTCTGAAAGAAGAGGCCTTATGCTTGTCTTATCATCACCTTCTGGTGCTGGTAAGACAACAATTGTTAAGGAACTCATTAGACGTGATCCCGATTTAATCACATCTACATCTTTTACTACACGACCACAAAGACCTACAGAAGTAGACGGTGAAGACTATTTTTTTATCAAAGAACAAGAATTTCTTCGCCATGTTGAAAATCACGAATTTTTAGAGCACGCCAAAGTTTTTGGAAACTATTACGGCACACCCAAAGAAACTGTCTTCCAACATTTAAAGCAAGGAAAAGACGTCGTTTTTGATATCGACTGGCAAGGCACTCAACAAATAAGCTCTCAAGCCAGAGACGATTTGGTTACAATATTCATCCTTCCCCCAAGCATAGACATACTAGAAGCACGCCTACGAGGTAGAAACCAAGATTCAGCTGAAATTGTAAAATTGCGTATGGATTCCGCACTGTCTGAAATGAGTCACTGGCCAGAATATAATTATGTTGTTGTCAATAGAAGCTTAGATGAAAGTGTCGAAACTGTACACTCTATTTTAATAGCTGAACGCCACAGAAGAAAAAGACAAACCCAACTTGCTGATTTTGTTAACAACATGAGACTTAATAACCATAGCTAAAACCGAGTAAGGAATAAGTATGTTAGATCATTCACCGAAAAACATGTATAGCACAACTATTGTTTGCGTTCGAACGAGTGAAAAAGTTGTCATAGCAGGAGATGGTCAAGTTACTTTAGGAAGTCAAATTATAAAATCATCTGCCAAAAAAGTTCGCTTTCTTGCAAAAAACACTGTCCTTTCTGGATTTGCAGGCGCAACTGCTGATGCTTTTACACTATACGAAAGACTTGAAGCAAAACTGGAACAATACCCTTCACAATTAATGAGAGCATGTGTAGAGCTTGCTAAAGATTGGCGCACAGATAAATATCTAAGACGTCTTGAAGCTATGATGATTGTTGCTGACAAAAAAACAACGCTTGTTCTAACAGGAAATGGTGATGTTTTAGAGCCAGAAGATTCGGTTGTATCCATTGGTTCTGGCTCTGGCTTTGCATTGGCTGCAGCAAAAGCTTTTGTATCACTCAACCAACTTCAAGCTGAAGAAATTGCACGAAGATCTTTAGAAATTGCTGGTGATCTATGCATCTATACCAATAAAAATATTCTTTTAGAAAGTATTGATTTATGACAACGTTAACACCTCAACAAATTGTTACAGAACTAAATCGCCATATTATAGGTCAAGAAGATGCAAAAAAAGCTGTTGCTGTAGCACTTCGTAATCGTTGGAGAAGACAGCAACTATCTGTCAAACTTATGAATGAAGTTCTTCCTAAAAATATTTTGATGATAGGACCAACAGGTTGCGGTAAAACAGAAATAGCACGCCGCCTAGCACATTTGGCGCAGGCACCTTTCATTAAAGTTGAAGCAACGAAATTCACTGAAGTTGGATATGTTGGTCGTGATGTAGAACAAATTATAAGAG
This sequence comes from Candidatus Pelagibacter sp., assembly GCA_013823725.1. Classification (GTDB taxonomy): domain Bacteria; phylum Pseudomonadota; class Alphaproteobacteria; order Paracaedibacterales; family CAIOTO01; genus PNMQ01. The sequence continues at coordinate 14,240 of PNMQ01000003.1, read as the reverse complement.
ATCTTATTGAAATAGCTTATAACCAAGTTAAAACAAGGAAGAAAAAAGAACTGCATGGAAAAGCAATAATTACATCGCAAGAAAAAATTTTAGATGTGTTAGTCGGAGAATCTGCAAGTTTTGAAACGAGGGAAAAATTTCGCCAAAAACTAATGGATGGAGAAATTAACGACAAAGAAATAGAAATTAAAATTCAAGACAACACAAGCTCTACGATGCCTTCAATGGATATACCAGGAATGCCTGGCGCTAAAATGGGAATGATGAACTTAGGCGATATCTTTGGTAAAGCATTCACGACAAAACTTAAAGAGATAAAGACAACTGTTGAAAATGCACAAAAAATATTTATTGAAGAAGAACTTGAATCGCTTACAGACAATGAACAAATAACGAAAGAAGCTATTCACATAACAGAGCAAAGTGGCATTGTATTTATTGATGAAATAGATAAAATTTGTGCAAGGTCAGATCGATACGGTGCGGATGTTAGCCGTGAAGGTGTGCAACGTGACCTATTGCCATTAATAGAAGGAACAACCGTTTCCACAAAGTATGGCAGCATAAACACAGACCATATTCTTTTCATAACATCAGGATCCTTTCATCTTTCAAAGCCTTCAGATCTTCTACCCGAATTACAAGGTCGATTACCTATCCGAGTCACTTTAAAGGGATTAACAGAAACTGATTTTGAACAAATATTAACTGAAGCTGAAGCTAATTTAATTGAACAATCTATAGCATTGATGAGTACAGAAAATATTGATCTCGTTTTTCAAAAGCAATCTATCAAAGAAATTGCTCGCATTGCAGCTCATATTAATGATAATATCGAAAACATTGGTGCCCGTCGCTTACACACAGTGTTGGAAAAAATTTTAGAAGACATCAGTTTTAATGCACCAGATCTTGAAGAAAAATCCTTTAATATCACACCAGAATACGTTCAAAACAAATTAAAGGTCTTCCAAGAAAACCAAGATCTCTCGCGTTTTATATTGTAAAATTAATAAGGAAAAAACATGGAAAATTCAAAAAAAAACCAAGATGTAAAAGTTGCTTTTGATCAAGAAAAAGAAGCCGTCATTATTGATTTAGATCATCAAAATGCTGTAGATTCTTTAGAAGATGACGATTTCTTACCAGAAATAGATGATGAAACTTTTCATGACGCGACAACAAAAGTATATGATTTAGTGATTGATAGCCTTGTTGAAGGGTGTGCGCCCGATGCAATTGAAATGAGTTTATACACACTTTGGATGTCCTCCTGTTTTGACTTATTTGATGTTGCTGAAGAACTAGACAAAGTAGATCAAGACTTCATGGCAGATTTTGCAATAAAGCTGCTAGAAGATACACTTAAGGAATTCGGAACAGATTTTATAGAAGGCGAAGACACAGATCTTTCTGAACAAGCATCCATTTTAGTTCCACTTCAAAGATGCTTAGAAAACAATTCAGCAATGAAAGATAAGGCTGATGAAATGGACTGTATTGATGAAAAAGTTCAATCGCTTATTCAAGAATTTGACGATCAAAAATTATCCATCACATACGATTTAAGAGATATTTTTCTACATTTTTGGTTATTGCTGTTTGCAATGCAAACTAATGAAAATTTGGTCGTTAGATTGTTTAACCAATGGGATGACGTACAGGAATTCATTTACAACCATTTAATTGCTGTAATGAAAGAAAAATTCAACGTTCAAGTAGATTAAGAAGGTTTCATCAAAGATTAATTTTTGCTATACTCGCTTTGAGGGTGATTTATTAGGCAGATATAGAAGTACACCTGGTCAGGTTCGAAAGAAAGCAGCCAATATTTCAGTGTCTGGGTTAATGATGAACCCTCATTTTTTTAAGTATGTTTTTGTAAATGTAATAGTATCTCGCTTAAATTAAGTAAAATATTCATTCAAAATATGAAGTTAAAAATCAGGATATATTTATAGCTATATCTATCCTTTTAAAATAAACCAATTTTTTAATTTAGATAACCAAAGTCATTACAACAGTATTAGGATTTTTTTATGCATGAAAAAAAAATAAACATGAATTTAAATATTGGAATAATAGGATCTGGTGCATTTGGGACATCTCTTTCACTTTATTTTTGCAATCAAAACCATAAAGCGACACTATACACATTATCGGATCACAGGACAAAACCACTTTTAGAAAATAGAGTTAATGACAAGTATTTACCCCATCACACTCTACCTGAAACGTTAGAAATTGTAACCTCTATCGACGATCTTGAAAAACAAGATATTGTTATTGTGGCCCTTCCCGTTTCAGCTATCATTCCTTTTTTTGAAAAACACATTGAACATTTCAAAAAAATGAGTGGGAAAATAATTTTAGCCGCAAAGGGTTTTTTGCCACATGAATATTCAACATCAAACTTTATTTTTTTAGCCGACTATCTTCTTCATCGAATGGGTCTTAATGCTTATGTTTTATCAGGACCAAATTTTGCATCAGAAATTGCAGAAGGAAAAATTTCTGCATCTACACTTGCTGGATATGACGAAGATGAAACACTTAAAATATCTCAAGCTTTAAGTTCTTCATATTGGAGAATATATCCTTCCAACGATGTAATGGGGGTTTCATTTTGTGGGGCAGCAAAAAACGTCTATGCTATAGCTTCAGGAATCGCTTTTGGACTTGATTGTGGTCAGAACACATTATCTGCTTTATTGACAAGATCATTAGCAGAAATGAAACGTTTAGGGGTTAAACTTGGGGCACAAGAAAGTACCTTTTTAGGGTTAAGTGGCGTTGGAGATATGATTTTAACTTGCTCCAGCACTCAGTCGCGCAACATGAAATTTGGATTAGAACTATCAAAAGGAAAGTCTGTTAACGACGCACTAAAGTTTTCAAACGGGGTAGTTGAGGGTTACAAAACCTGCCAAAGGTTGTTTCAACTATCGCAAGAATATAATGTTCATATGCCGATTGTTAATAGTATATATGGAATGTTGTATGAAAATCAGGACCTTAAAACTGCTATAATTAAAATTACGGACCTACCTCTTAAAACCTATGAAAACCAATAGGTTTGAGCATCCCATAATGAAGGTACAATAATACCACATCCAAGACATCAAAAAAACGTTGACTTTATAAGCCTATTTGGTATAATTAAAAAATAAAGGAGTATTGATATGAATAAATCTACACAATCTATCCGTCCACAAGACGTTGAAAAAAAGTGGATTCTCATTGATGCACAAGATTTAGTGCTTGGTAGACTGTCAACAATAGTTGCAAACCGCTTACGTGGTAAACATAAACCAAGTTACACACCGCATGTTGATTGCGGTGACTATGTTGTTGTTGTTAATGCGGAAAAAGTCCATTTAACAGGAAAAAAATTAACGGATAAAAAATTCTACTGGCATACAGGGTACCCTGGTGGTATCAAAGAACGCACTATGGAAACTATTCTTACAGGTAGATTCCCTGAGAGAGTCGTTGAAAAGGCTGTAGAAAGAATGGTTCCACGTGGTCCACTTGGTCGCCAAATCATGAAGAATCTAAAAGTTTATGCTGGTGCTACGCATCCTCATGAAGCACAAAACCCACAAGTTTTAGATGTTTCAAGCATGAATGAAAAAAATAAGCGGAGAATTTAAGTATGGAAACAAAGCTTGAAAAAAAAACATTGAGTGATTTAAAGGCGTCTACAGTTGCTTTGAATCCTCAATCATCACATTCATACGATAGTGCTCCAATTGAACGCGTTAGAAAAGTTGATGCTCAAGGACGATCTTATGCAACTGGAAAAAGAAAAGATGCAGTTGCTCGTGTTTGGGTAAAACCTGGTCAAGGTAAGATTATGGTTAATGGCAAAGAATGGGTAAATTATTTTGCTCGTCCAGTTTTGCAAATGATCATTGAACAACCTTTTTCAATCGCAAACAGATCTAACCAATTTGATGTGTATTGTACAATTAAAGGTGGTGGATTGTCTGGACAAGCTGGCGCATTGCGTCATGGAATCAGCAAGGCATTGGTTTTATTTGAACCAGATTTGCACACAGTTTTGAAAAAAGCTGGCTTTCTTACACGTGATAGCCGTGTTGTTGAACGTAAAAAATACGGTCAGCCTAAAGCTAGACGTCGTTTCCAATTCTCGAAACGTTAATATTCTGGAGGCTTCGGCCTCCTTTTTTTTATTGGATTACAAATACATAATGGAAAAAAAATATATACATCTACAATTTGACTTAGATCAAGACTTTAAACCCAGCAAAAGTGTTGCTATTGACGCAGAAGCTATGGGCTTAAAATATCACAGAGACAGACTTTGCCTTTTACAAATTAAATCCGATATTCCTAATGACCCTATTAGACTTGTACAATTCACGTCTGGCGATTTTTCAAAATCTCCTAAGTTAAAAGGCTTATTACAAGATGATGAAATAGAAAAGATATTCCATTTTGCCCGTTTTGACATTGGATTATTACAGCACACATTTAACATAAAAATTAATAATATTTTCTGCACCAAAATTGCATCAAAATTAGTTCGCACTTATACTCAGCAACATAGTCTAAAAGTCTTGTGTAAAGAATTTTTAAATGTTGAGCTAGCAAAGGAAGAACAATCATCCGATTGGGGCAACATTCATCTTACAGATGCACAATTGAAATATGCCGCCCAAGATGTACTCTATTTGCACGCCTTACAAGATAAGCTAATTCCTTTGTTGTATCGAGAAAGCCGGATGGATTTATTCAAAGATTGCTGCAATTTTTTATCTTCTCGATGCGAATTAGACCGGATGATTGATGATAAATATGATATTTTCGCACATCACGATTAAAAAAAAATTTAAAATTTTATTTCCAATTATTTTTTCATTGTCTCTTCATTTTCATGTGGCATCATAATGGTATAATTATTTAAGCATTTCATATGACCAATGGATGATAAAATCTTATGGACACCGTCTGAACATCGGAAAGATACGTCGAATCTAACCTCCTTTGTCTATAAAAATAATATCAATATCGCCACTTATTCTCAGTTACACGATTGGGTAGATGAAAATACCGAAGATTTTTGGAGTGCTATTTGGGATTTTTGTAGAGTAAAAGGTGAAAAACGATTACCTGTTATAGAATCCACCTTACCTAATTCTGAATATGAATTTGAAACAACACGTTTTTTTTCGCATTCACAGTTAAACTATGCTGAAAATTTATTGCAAGGTGAGGATCATGAAAATGCACTTCATATATGTGATGAATCCGGATTTATCAAAACTTACACCTATAAAGAACTTCGTCGTCAAGTAGCTTGCGTGCAACAATTTCTTCTTCAAAACGGCATTCATAAAGGAGACAGAATTGGTGGATATATTACAAATAATGCAGAAGCAGTTATAGCAATGCTTGCAACAACCTCTATAGGTGCTATTTGGACAGCTTGTTCTCCTGATTTTGGAGTTGAAAGCGTCTTCGATCGCTTTAAACAGACAGAACCTAAAATTATTTTCGCAACAGTTGATTACACATATTCAGGAAAAGAATTTAACCAAAACCATAAGATTACTGAAGTAGTCCACAAGTTAAATTTTGTAGAAAAAATTGTATTATGCAATCAAAATATTATATCTCAACAAAAACTAACTTCAAAAATATATATATCTTTTGAGACTATCATTAACACTGAAGATCAAGATTTTTTATTTTTTGAAAAGTGCCACTTTAATGATCCCTTATTTATTCTCTATTCTTCAGGAACCACAGGAGACCCAAAGTGCATTGTTCATGGCATTGGTGGGACTTTATTAACTCATCTTAAAGAACATCAATTGCAATGCGATATCAAACCAGGAGATTGTGTTTTTTACTACACGACCTGTAGTTGGATGATGTGGAATTGGCTTGTCAGTTGCTTAGCGTCAAAGGCATCGATTGTGTTGTATGATGGATCCCCCTTTCATTCACACACACATAAATTATTTGAATATGTCGAAAAATTGAAAATCAGCTATTTTGGTGTGTCTGCAAAATATCTTAGCCACCTTTCTAAAAATCATACCTCTATAGAATATGACCTTTCATCACTGAAAACTATTAGTTCCACAGGATCTCTTTTAGCACCTATTACTTATGAATATGTTTACGAAAAAATCAAAAAAGATGTTCAATTAATGTCGATTTCTGGTGGAACCGATATTGTATCTTGTTTTCTGATAGGAAACCCCTGGGACCCTGTTATTTCAGGGCACATGCCTCAAGCAGGATTAGGTTATAGCTTAGCCGTCTATAATGATCAAATGGGGTTTGATGATATACCAGAGAACCTACCACACTATGAACCAGGAGAACTAGTTTGTATTAAGCCCTTTCCTAGTCAACCGTTGTTTTTTTGGAATGATTATAATTCACTAAATAAGACAGTTAACTCTCCAGCTCTTCATTATCATAACGCCTATTTCTCTCGTTTTAAAAACACTTGGCACCACGGTGATCGTGTTACTAAAACGAAACAGGGTACCTATTTAATGTTTGGTCGTTCCGATACAATTTTAAATCCAGGTGGTGTTCGAATTGGAACAGGAGAAATTTACAAACAACTTGAAGATATTCAAGAAATCACAGAAGCTTTAGTTATTGGACAACATTGGGAAGATGATATCAGAATCATTCTATTTATCATGTTAAAAAAAGGTATAACATTAACGGATGATTTTACAAAATATATTCAAAATATTATTCGTAAAAAGACAACCGCTAGACACGTACCTCACTATATTTTGCAAGTTCAAGATTTACCAAGAACTAAAAATGGAAAAATTTCTGAAATTGCTGTAAAAAATTTGGTGCATGGTATTAAGAATACTAATTTGTCTTCACTTGCAAACCCTCAAAGTCTGGACGAAATTAGAAGTCACTTTGATATTTTTAAAGTAAATTAATTTTGCTTCGCTGTGGCATCATGGACAAATAAAGCATAATGGATAAAGCTATAAAACCTGTCCACTGCATTAAACTAAGTTTTTCATCAAAGAAAAGCATGCCTAAAAATACCGTAAATGCAGGTTCTACCGCTGAAATTAACGAAGTTTTGACGGTTCCAATTTTTTGAACTGCTTTAATGAAATAGTACAAAGGACCAATGGTGCACACGGAAGATAAAATAATTTCATCCCATAACATTTCATAAGTTAAAAATTGAAAATCACCACCAAATCCTGACGTAATAGCAAAGAAAACTCCCGATAAAAAACATACACAAAAGGTTAATTCCATAGGTTTCATAAGAAACTCTTTTGTGCCGTATATGTACATAGCGTAACCTACAGAAGCTATTAGCGCATAGATAACCCCTTGGAGCAGTATATCTTCGCTTGAAAATTCTCCTAAAGTAAAAAGATATACACTTAAAATTGCTAGCAAAACACTCCAATATTGAGTTCCTGTAATATTTGTTTTAAGAAAGACGCGATTAATGAAAACTAATACAGCAGGATAAGTGAAAAGAACACTAATCGATAAACCAATACCTATTTTCTCTGCTGATATTACGTAATAATACGAGGATATTATAAAATAAAAACTTACTAGACATATTTTGATCCATTCGATTTTCAATAATCTGAAAAAATCTTTAGTTAGAAAGCTTATTCCAAAAAGAGAAGCGCCCAAAAATCTCCAAAATAGCAAATTTTCTGGGCTCATCCCTGTAACTAACATTTTTTTCGTAAAGACAGGCAGAAACGCATATAGCAATGAAGCTAAAATAGCATACAATATACCCTGCGTGTTTGTTTTTAATGAATTAAAAAGTGTAATTAACAAAGAATAATAAGAAATAAGTGGATTTTTTTAATGTTATCTTACTTGGCACAAAATATCAAAGTAATTCTTTTAACATATCAATGGCGTGCTGTGGTGTAGATGCAAATTGCACAATATCGCGATGAAGAGGTTTACAAAAATTTTCATCTGCTACGTTGTGGATAATTGCTTTTAAAGGTTCCCAGTAACTGTTTGTATTTAAGACAATAATAGGATTTTCATGAAGGTTAAGTTGTCTCCATGTGATCACTTCGAACAGTTCATCTAAAGTCCCAAACCCACCGGGCAATACGACAAAAGCGGACGCTTTCTTTACCATGTTCATTTTGCGCGTATGCATGGAATCTACAATATGCAATTCAGATAATCCTGAATGGGCGCCTTCTCTATCGTCCAAGTGATAAGGTATATATCCAACAACGTGGGCTTTTGCTTCCAATGATGCATCAGCAACAATACCCATAAGACCTAATCGACCGCCACCGTAAACTAATCCGAATTCATTTTCACCAATGAGACGTCCTAAATCACGTGCGGCTTGTTTGTAAGCTTCGTTAACGTCACCTGCTGCACCACAATAAACACAAATATATTTTGTTTCAGCTTCTTCTAACATAATTTTTTCCTTTTTTTCTTTTATCGTACTACACGATCTACATAGACTGCTATGATAACATAAAAATTTAAACAAAAAGTTAAACAATGATGAACCATACACACGAAATAAAATATAAATTTCAGATATTTAAAGCAAAATCTAACTTTAAAATTGAGTTACTTCATTTTATAGGTATTGAAGAAATATCAAAAGAATATGAATTTATAATATGGATATCTATCAATGCCCAATGGGAAGAAATTGAAAACCTACTTGGTTGTTACGCATCCATCTGTGCAGACTCAAATAGTGAAACACATTTTTTCAATGGAATAATCGACGAAGTTGAATGCTATAGACAATCTTTAAATTCTGAAGGAACATTGCAAAACCATCTTAAAATTAAACTTAAATCCATATTATCTTTGATGCAAAGAAGCCAACGCTTTACCATTTTTCAAAATCTTTCTAGACAAGAAATCATTCGTGAACTTGCAAATAGATATGCGCTTTCTTTTAAAATTTCAGGGGTGAATGAAGATGAAAAAAAAATAGAATATTATAACCAATTTAATATTTCCGATTATCAATTACTACAAAAAATTCTTTCTGACCTGAATCTATATTTTTATTTTAAACATGATTTTTCAGAACACATCTTAATTTGCGAAAATAATCTTTCAGCTTCTAAAGGAAAAATAATAAGAAAATTTGCCTTAAATTATACGGAATCTGGAAGTGATATTGAGGTGGACCAAATTTATGATTTATCAATTCTGTATAAAAACACACTGATATCTTCAACAGCTGCGACCTATAATTATCAAAACCCTAAAAGTATTTTAAAATCCACGTATCCATCACCTTCAAAGGCTGCTGATTACCAAGTTTATCCGATTAATACTCAAACACACGAACAAACAGATCGTTGCGCGAAGGATATGTTGTTGGCTAGAGAAGCAGAATCTTTAAATTATGATTTGCTTACAACCATTACTCATTTGTCACTTGGTGATATCATTCAAATTGAAAAAAAACAGAACCAATATGAAGCAAAAGATTTATTTATTCATAAAATTATTCACATTTATACATCACGTAAAGAAAATATCGATGAAGAAATCGAACAGTTTTTTAAAGATCATAATGTCAAAAAAAATATTGCTCCAATACTGAGTAAAGAAATTACTTACTTCAACTACATACAGACTATACCTCATGATAAACCGTATGTTGTGAATCATAACATCACGTCTTTCCAAAACCCTTCTCCTCTGCCTGCAAGAGTTGTTTCACCCCAAAACCAAGCTACAGCAATTGATGCAAAAGGTCGAATTCCTATACAATTTTTTTGGGAAAGTGGCAACTATTCTACAACGTGTTGGGTTCCCTTAGCACAATCCCTAGTGGGACGAAACTGGGGCACGATGTCAATACCAAGACCAGGTATGGACGTCATCGTAGGCTTTTTACATGGCGACATCAATCACCCGATTATTATGGGCTGCCTTAGTAATGATGAAAACAAGCTATCACCTGAACAAATCAATCAGCCATGGTCGTTATCTTACCTTTCAAATTCACTTTCAGATCCTAAATTTTCAAGTCTGTTAGCCGTTTCGGATCAAAATAATAATGAAAAGATATATATCAAAGCAGGAAGAAATCTAGAATGTAAAGTCAACAACTCTATGTTGTTTGATGTCAATCAAGATTCTACATTACTCATTAAAAATGGAAAAGGTTCCATCCTTTTAGAAGGTAAAGAAGCATCTTTTAACATTCAGGTGGGTAAAACATCTGTAAAAATAAGCAATGGTGAGGTGTCCATTTTTTCTAAAAATCCCGTCAACATTATAAGTGAAAAAGATATTCATTTAAATAGTCAGCAATCCATACAATTTAAAGCACCTTTCATTAATTTTGGAACAGAAAATATGAAAATTAATGCTACGGAACTTAGTGTTACTACACAAGCAACATCTCTTTATGCATCAAAAACTATCAATATTAAGGCAGGGATAAAAGTATCACTTGATTTTCCAGGGAAAACACACCTCTTCCCTATGAAATAAATTACGATGTAGTTAGAGGTTGCAGGATACTTATATTTTTGTCACACTTAAATAAAATTAGATTCAGTTTTGATTTATGAAACAAAGACCTCTTTCCCCACATTTGCAAATTTACAAACCACAGTGGTCTTCTGTTATTTCAATTCTTCATCGGATGACGGGTGTCTACCTATTCATCAATTTAATTTTTGCATCAATTTATCTTTTTCTTTTAACATGCCCAACCCATATCTTTGAAACTTTCGTTAGCATAGTGCGATGTACTCCTTATTATTTTTTGATATATACTTTTTTGTGGTCATTAATATTTCATTCTTTAAATGGGATAAAATATTTTTTTTGGGCAAAATCAAAATTTATGGAAAAAAAATACATTAATGCACTAGGTCCAACTATTTTATTATTAAGTATTCTTTGCACAACATTCATTATTTTATATTAGGATATCTGCTATGCGAGCATCAAAACATTGGTTCCTTCAAAGAGTATCAGCAGCCGCATCTTTATTAGGATCGGTATTTGCTATTCTATTTGTTAAACAACATCTTTTTCAAAGTACAGATGTGTTAAAAAAAAATCTCTCTCAACCGATGGTAGCCTTCTTCCTTATATGTACTTTTGTTACTTTTTTATACCATGCACGATTGGGATTACAAGTCATCATCACCGACTATCTTAACGGTAAAACACAAAGAATATTTCTTTCTTTAATTGATGGAATAAGCCTACTATCAGTTTTCGCTATCATATATTCACTTGTAAAAATAATGGTAACAACATCATGAAAATATCAGAAAATATTATCCATCACCAATATGACGTAGTAGTACTTGGGGCTGGTGGTGCTGGATTACGTGCAACTCTTGGTATGTGCCACGCGAATCTTAAAACGGCATGTATCACTAAAGTCTTTCCAACCCGTAGCCACACTGTTGCTGCCCAAGGTGGTATCGGTGCGGCATTAGGCAATATGAATGATCATGATGATTGGCGCTATCACTTCTACGATACCATTAAAGGTTCCGATTGGTTAGGTGACCAAGATGCTATCGAATATATGTGTAAAAATGCCATTTCTGCAGTTGTCGAATTAGAACATATGGGGGTTCCGTTTTCAAGAACTGAATCGGGCCATATATACCAGAGACCGTTCGGTGGACATACCTTGGAATTTGGAAAACAAATGGCACATCGTGCTTGTGCAGCTGCCGATAGAACAGGTCACGCTATATTGCATACACTGTATCAGCAATGTATGCAATACAACGCAGAATTTTTTATTGAATATATCGCTTTAGATCTAGTTATGAACGATGACGGTGAATGTTGTGGGTTATTAGCTTGGAATCTAGAAGATGGTCATTTGCATTTTTTTCAAGCCCATTTAGTTGTGATTGCATCTGGTGGATTTGGTCGTATTTATCAATCTTGTACATCTGCTCACACCTGTACAGGCGATGGCAATGCTATGATTCTGCGTGCTGGATTACCTTTACAAGATATGGAATTCATACAATTTCACCCCACAGGTATTTATGGATCAGGATGTTTAATCACTGAAGGTGCCAGAGGCGAAGGTGGATATCTTACCAATTCTTCTGGTGAACGTTTTATGGAACGCTATGCACCTAATGCAAAAGATCTTGCCTCAAGAGATGTTGTAAGCCGTGCTATGACCATTGAAATAATGGAAGGCCGAGGTGTTGGTCCACAAAGAGATCATATTCTTCTTCATTTAGAACACATTAATGCAAACACACTGCATGAACGTCTACCAGGAATTATGGAAACAGCAAGAATTTTTGCTGGAGTTGATGCATCAAAAGAACCGATTCCTGTTCTTCCAACTGTTCACTATAACATGGGGGGCATACCTACCAATATACAAGCTGAAGTTATTAAATCGGAAAAAAAAGATACCGTGAAAGGATTAATGGCTATTGGTGAAGCAGCATGTGTATCTGTACACGGTGCTAATAGATTAGGAACAAATTCATTACTGGATATCATTGTATTTGGAAGGTCTGCAGCATTAAGAGCGAAAGAAATTATAAAAAAGAACGAACCTTATCGATCTTTCAATCTAGAAAAATTATCTCAACGTGTAGAAAGGTTTGAATCAATCAAGTCCCAAAATGGCACTCATCATGTAAGCCATATCAGATCGAAGATGCAAAAAATAATGCAACAATACTGTTCTGTTTTCAGAACAGAAGAAACTCTTCAAAAAGGGTTGGAACTATTGCTAGTACTAAAAGACGAAATAAATGATTTAAAAATTAACGATAAAAGTAATATTTGGAACACCGATCTTTTAGAAGCTTTGGAATTACACAATATGTACGAATTAGCTGTTGTCACAATCAATTCAGCTCTATATCGCAAGGAATCTCGCGGTGCTCATGCACGAGATGATCACAAAAATAGAGATGATGAAAATTGGCTTCATCATAGCCTTGCCACTCTTAATTTTAAAGATCTAACGGTAGACTTTAAAAAACGCCCCGTGCAGTTAGAACCATTAACGGATGCAGTACAATCTATTGCACCTAAAGAACGTGTTTACTAATGAATTCTTTAATCTTCTGATTCTTCTTCAGATCCATCCAAATTCACAGATTCATCACCTTCAGAATCGTCTGAAACTTGCTCTATATTTTGGTTGCCTTCCTTTTTCCTAAGGTCTCTAGACTTTTTAGAGAACGCAAGAGGTATATCTCTTTTTCTAAATTCAGCCAAAAGTCTTTTATAAAATTCCATAGAAAAATCGTTTTCTGGATCTGGTGTAATTTTAACCTGACTTTTAGCATTTATTCCCCAATGATCAATTTTTTGTATCACTACTGGTGATAACTCTGATTTAATCCATTTACCAAAAAAATTATCGCCTTTCAAAGAATCATAAACAGCATGATAAGATTCTACAACATCTTCAAAATCTGCATCGTGACCCACTGTAACAATAAGCTCGGCATTCGTAAATTCGCGTGTGCAGTTCATAATACTGCTGGCTTGGGAAAAAGGAATAAGTTGCAAACTACCTGATTGGTACCTTAAAACAATCGCACGCAGCGACATCGATTCGACATATCCTTCTTTATCTCCAATTTTAACATAGTCACCAACAGAAATATTTCCATCAAACAGGGTGAATAAACCGTTGATAATATCCTTAATGGTGTTTTGTGAAGCAAAGGAAAAACCAAAACCTAGTGCTAAGACGCTTCCATAAATAGGTGCTGTATCTAATCCCAATTGTTGAGCCATCATTAGTAATGTTAAAAATCCTAACGCCCAAGTTATGACCGATTCAATAATAGGAAAAATCGTTTCGGCTAATTGAAATCGATGTTTATCTTTGTGATGTAGATCATCAATATGCTGAGCTTTATGTAAATTCAAGAGCTTCTTGATATGTTTATTTAGTGCCGTTTTAGCCAATTTATTTACAAAATTAAAACATATTATAATAAGAACTATTTTCGAAATTTTGATAAAAAAATCGAGCCAATTAATTTTAGTAACTGTCTTTAGCAAATTTTCAGGGGTAAAAAAATTGTCAGGAAAAACAACTTTTGATTCCTCGTTTGCATCTTCTTTTTTAGGCTCCTCTTCCTTTTTTTTATCACTCTTTGTTTCTTTATTGTCTTTTTTAGCTGTTTCAGCGCTGCTGTCAGAAACTAATTCCTTAGACACTTCTTCTTTATCTGATTTATCCTTACTCAGTTTTTCGG
>PNMQ01000006.1 GCA_013823725.1 Candidatus Pelagibacter sp. | reverse complement strand
TTTAACAAATATTTAAAAAAACCTCGTAATTTTTTACGAGGTTTTTTTATGTCGAAAAATCAGTTTACTTAAATTTCTTTTTCTAAAATGCATGCCTTATGTTTAAGGTTTTCAGATTCAGATGAAACGAGAGCCATGATTTTTTCTATTTCTTCCCCAGCATTGGCAACGTATTTGGTTTGCTCTGAAATATTACCTGTTTTTTTCCATATTGCTTGAATATTACTAGTAATATCATGTGTCGCATTGGTGTGTCCTTCAACAGCAGCTGCAATTGATCCCGAAGTAGAATTAATTTCTTGAATAATCTCTGTAATCGAATTAATTGCGAGCACAGTATCTTGTGTTGCTTTTTGTATTTCGTTAACTTGATTACTAATGTCATCTGTTGCACGAGCAGTCTCGTTTGCTAGATTTTTCACTTCTGATGCAACCACTGCAAACCCTTTTCCTGCTTCACCGGCTCTGGCTGCTTCTATAGTTGCGTTTAAAGCTAATAAATGAGTTTGACTTGCAATTTCTTGAATAAGTAAAACAACATCACTAATTCTTGTTGCAACACTTGCAAGACCCTGGACTCTAAATTCTGTTTCTGAAGCAGCTCTTGAAGCTTTAGTTGCAGATTTTGTAGATTCTATTACTTTTAAACTAATATCAGTTATTGATGTGGATAATTTTTCAGCTGATGCTGCAATAGCTTGGATTTTTAAGGCAGATTCATTTGAATCAAGTACAAGATTATGTGAACGTATATTTGAATTTTGGATAAGATCATATCCAATTTTAGATTGACTAAATATGGAATAAGAGCATTCAACGACAGACAAAAGTGATTTTCTATAAACCATACCTAAATCTTGTGATGTCGCAATTTTGGTATTATCATATGTTTCCGAATACATCGACAAAGAAGACTGATTTTGCGCAACTGCATTTCTTAAATCGCGTATATTATTTTGTAACTGAAAAATTACACTAGCGTATTCAAAATAGGGGTTTTTGCGTGATCTGTATCTTACGGAGTTTTCAAATACTCCTTTTTCAAGATTGGATAATATAGAAAAAAAATGTGTATTGGGAAAAATAAATTTTGATATTGTAATCACAAATGTAAATAGCATACACCCAAAGAAAAGGAATATTGTTCCCAAATTAGATAGATAAAATTTAACGGTATAAATTTCTTGGAATTTCTTTCCTATAATGAATACGGTAAGGATAAAAGATACTGCCAATCCCAAAATAAGATATGATAACGCTTTGATATGTAATTTGGCAGTGCTGGATGATGTGTCTAATCTCATTTTTGTTCTGGAAATATATGATCATACTACTCTATATTATAGAGACTACATTGATATTCCTTAAAAACACGTTAATCCATGACAAATAAATTTGAAACACTCATTACTAATTCGCTACAGCTGGTAGTCCAATCTTTAAAAAATGCTGATGTTGTGGCGTTGCCAACAGAAACAGTTTATGGTTTGGCAGCGGATGCTACAAAAGATTTGGCTGTTCAGTCAATTTATCGCGTTAAAGGAAGACCTTCTTCTAATCCTTTAATTGTACATGTTTCAACAATTGAATCAGCGTTAAAGTGGGGATCATTTAGCGTTAAAGGTTTGAAAATTGCTGAAGAAGTATGGCTGGATTCAAGTTTTAGTGGAGCTGTCACTTTAGTGGTTCCTCTTAAAGAAAATACGGAAAACGAACTAAGTCCATATGTTTTAGCAGGTCAAAAATCTATAGCACTAAGATTGCCACGCCATCCACTCTTTAAAGAAGTTTTATCCTCTATAGATTTTCCACTCGCAGCACCTAGCGCTAATCGAAGTAATTATGTTAGTCCCACTTGTGCTGAACACGTAAAATGGGATTTAGATGGTTTGATTCCTTATATCCTGGACGGGGGAAAGTCTCAATACGGACTGGAATCAACAATTATTGACATTCAAACGGATATTCCTTCAATTTTAAGATTAGGTAGTTCCTCATATGAATATTTACAAAGTCGGTTTTCAGATTTAATTCTTTCTAAATATGAAAATTCAAAAGCTGTACCAGGGTTATCACGTAAGCATTATTCACCCAAAGCTAAAATACATTTAAATATCCTACCTGAAAATAAAAGAAACTTTTATGTTGGTTTTGGATCTATGCCTTGTGATTTAAATTTAAGTTTAGATGGATCTCTAGAAGAAGCTGCCTGCAATCTTTACCATGTTCTAAGGCAGATCGATCGTGATAAGATCAATATCGTAGACTTTGCTCCGATCCCCCATGATGGACTTGGTAGAGCTATTAACGATCGGCTAAAGAGGGCGGCATCAACTTAGTCATATTTTAAGTCATACATTTGAAGCCATTTGATTCCCTTCATCATCTTTTTGCGCTTGTATAAGATGCTGATTATACATATTTTTTGTGTTCCTGATAATAGAATTATATTTTTTACTCTTGATAGCGTCTGACTCAGATGTTTCAGTGTTTTTTTTGATTTTTTTTAAATAGAGTTCGCAAAAATTCCCAAGCACACCACAAATTGCAGCACTCGTTAAAAATAAGTGTCTGTTGTCTGAATCATATGTAGACCAATTTGCAAGACTATAGGCTGCTGATTGAAACAGGATTGAAGATACCCCAAAGATGTCCCACATTACAATTCGTGCCACAGTTAGTCTTTTGAAAAAACCTTGGAGAAAGGGTGTTGAATAATTAGATTGAAGGAATTCTATTTCTTCTGGTGTTGCTTCTCTAAGAGCAGGAGGATTAGTTTTAGCTTCTTCGTTAGCAATTTTTTGAAGTGCATTCATTTTTGTACATTCTTGTACACGCTTGTTTCTTGCTTCAACAACTTTACCTGCAAAATTATTTAGTTTACTTAACGCATGGGCAATAAGACCAACTTGTATCGATAAAGTAATAAATGTACTGGGAGAAATAGTGGTTTCTGTTTTTGCAAATAGAATAAGGCACGTTGCTGCAACATGTCCGAAAGCTTCTAAATCGTCAAGTATAGCATTGCATATATTCCAAAATAGAGCAGATTTTTTGGTGTAGGCTTCTAAAAAATTACTTGAAAAACCAATGGTTTGTTTACCTAGAAGAATGGAATTAATGCTGTTAGCACTATGGCTTGTACCATTTTGAGAGAGTTCAGATTCGCTGACATCTGAAGTTGAATCTGCAGATCTTTCGGTATTTATAGCACGTCTATTATGATTTGAATCAATTAAATGGGATGGAAAGTTATCTTTTTCTTCTTGGGTATAGATGTTATCTAAATTGAGAATTCTATTAGTTCCAAATTCAATATCTGGATCTTCAACCGTTCCTGTTCCATAAGAAAGACAAAATAAAAACTGAAATAGTATTAAAGATGAAAAAAAATGTGTCATGATTTTCAAAATACTTTCTTTGTCAATTTTTTTAAAAATAAATGATAAGTATAAATAAAATATTAAAATATATAAAACATGATGTCATAAATATCTTTATTATGTGATTGTTTTAAATGTTTTCTCAATACGCTGATCAAAAGTTTTATATGTATTTAAAAAAACTCCAGATTTTATCAAATCTACAATGGGATATTGTAGAGATGGAAATGAAAAGTAGTAATGATTCTATTGAAGAAATTATTCTATATCATAAATTTTTGACACGTAGGGATATTCTTCGTTATAAAGCATCCATGTTTCATACAGAGTACTTAGATATTAAGAATGTGACTGTTTCTTTTGAATTCACAAAAAATCAGTCCGCATGGATGAAAATGAATAAAATATTTCCTTTGTATATTGAAAATAATGTTTTATATGTAGCCATGGATGATCCTGAAAATATTAAAGTCATCGATGGTCTTTGTAATATAATGAAAGAACATAAATTAGATAAATCCTTTTTTCATATATATTATTGTCCATCAAATGAAATTTTGTTTAAGTGGGTTAAAACAGAAAAAGTTCATTATTCTGAAATCACAGATACATCAAAATTATTAGACGCAATTTTTGAAAGAGCTTTCATTTGTCAAAGTAGTGATATTCACTTTCATCCGCAAAAAAATTATGTAGAAGTTTCTTTTCGCATATCGGGTATTTTAAAAAAAGAATGTATTCTTGAAAAAAATATGTGGAATATGATTTTAACAAGACTAAAGGTATTATCTAATTTGGATGTTACAGAGTCTCGCAAACCTCAAAGTGGACATTATGAATGTACTATATTAGAAAAAAAAGTTGATTTAAGAATGAGTACACATCCTTCTATTTACGGTGAAAATCTGACAATACGTCTTTTGCAACACTATAATCAATTAAGATCTTTAAAGGACCTTGGTTTTGACGAAGATATTTTTTTAGAACTTGAGAGTATCATTCAAAAACCACAAGGATTGTTAGTTGTTACTGGACCAACAGGTTCTGGAAAGACATCGACTTTATATGCTCTTGTCCAAGAAATTCAAAAATATAATAAAAACATTATGACGTTAGAATCTCCTGTTGAATGTTATTTGCCTGGAATTAGGCAAACAGAAATTAGGGAAGGGGCAATATTGGATTACGCAGATGGTATACGTTCCATCTTAAGGCAAGATCCGGATGTGATTTTGATTGGAGAGATTCGTGACGAAGAAACAGCTAAAATGGCAGTTAGGGCCGCGTTAACAGGACATTTTGTAATAGCTACTATGCATACCGTAGACACACTGGGGGTTCCTTTAAGACTTAAAGAGTTAGATATTTCTAATCAATTGATGACAGAAACATTAATCGGCGTATTAAGTCAAAGGTTGGTTAGAGTAATATGCAAAGATTGTAAAGGTTTATTTGATGTAAATACACAATGTTTACGTTGTGAAGATGGATATTCTCATCGTGAAGCATTAGGTGAATTTTTGAAAGTTGATATAGAGTGGTCACATTTATTAACATATGCTTCGAGAAAGGAGCTAGAAGAAAAACGTTTAGATCAAGAAAAGTTATCACTTAAAGAAAGAATGAGCAAATGGATTCAGGAGGGAAAAACAACTCAAAAGGAATCAAATCGCATTTTTGGATTGGAATAAAACTAATTTCAATGAATGGAAGTTAGAATTCTATAATTTGACTATTAAAAATTTGTGAAATATAATTTTTATGAAATGTTTAAGAATGTGGTAATGAATATGATACACAGATGCTTTTTTTATTTAGGTACTCTATTTTTTATTTATTTTATATTTATTAATCATTCATTTTCGGTTCCAGAAATTGCAGATGTACTTACTGATATTTGTTCAAATAAATCCTGTAATTCTCGACAAATTGAAGTTATTTCTAATTATGTTGGTTTGGTTAAAGATATCCCACACTTATATTCAAAAATAGAGACTATTAAAAGCATTCTAAAAGAAAGAAATATTTTACGTGAATACACAGACAATGTTATTGATCATATCAATGGAAATAAATTCCTGGATGGATGTGGAAGCAATACTTTCTCAGAACTGTACATTTTACTGAATCACTTAACAAATAGGGATCCAGATTTTACATTTCGCCAATGTCTTCGAGCACTCGAGAGAGTCATGTTTGAAAATATAAAATTAATTAATAAACACTGTTCAGTGGAATTTTTTTATATCTCTGTTATTCCAAGACTAATGGTGCCCAGAAGAAGTAATTTTAGTTTTTTATTTCGTGGGTTCCCTTTTTGATGTTTATGACATGAAAAGACATTGCGATAAAAGTTAAAAGTATAAATTAACTGAATTTTAAGATTCATTCCTTACAGTTTAAATATCTAAGTGTAAAATTAATAATTAGGAATTTCCTCGCATGTCAGAACGTCTATATAAATATTTCTTGCTATGTGTTACCTTATGTTCTAGTGTATATGCCTTTCAAAAAGGTACAATGAAAACACAGGTAAAACCTGAAGGTGAAAAATACAATAGCGCGGTATATAATCTTATTGCTCCGTTTAGCCATCTTGGGTCTGTTTCTGCCTTTGTTTCTTCATCATCTGTTCCTGTTCAGACAGGTGAAGACCAAGCTATTGTTTGTGTGCAAAAAACTTCAAAAGGTTTTTACAGAAGCCATTCAACAAGCCCTGGTGCTAGAGGAATGATTAAATCAGAAGCTGATTTAAATGCTCTTCGCCCTTTATTTAAGTTATCAAAGAAAAAAAGATTTATTTTAAGTGTGCCAGCTCAAGAAGATGGTAAAGGGGAATATCTTAACTATATTGGACAAATCATTCTTATTTCGGGGGATGGTTCAGCAAACGGAGATGTTGTTTGTTATGCAAGATATCATAGTCATACTTCTTCAGCGTCCTGAACATAAAAAGAATATTTTTATAAAATAATGAGATTTCAAGTTAAAAATATCTTGAAATCTACAGCTAAAAACGCTACATTCTAATAAGTGCCTGCTTGGTGAAATGGTAGACACAACAGATTTAAAATCTGTCGAGGGTAACCTCGTGCCAGTTCGAGTCTGGCAGCGGGCACCATTTCAAAAATTAAGAATTAAATTCTTCCATAGAATATTCATCAAACCATAATAAATATTGTTTGATGGAATGCTTTGGGTATATTTCTTGCAAAATCTTTTTATAAAAAGTAATTTGCTGCACATACACATGATAATCTTCTTTTTCTGGATTTCTTTTTCCTGTTTTATAGTCAACTATTAAAATACATCCTGACGTTTTGACGTATCGATCAATTCTTACCATAGTTCCTTGATAAACAAATTCATTTTCATTAAATGCTTTATCGTAAAAGGACGGATCAAACAAATGTTGTATATGTTTGCTTTTGATCCAAATATTTATTTTTTCATGATCTTGTGTCGATAATTTTTCTTTTAACCAATTTAAATTGATGTGTTTGAATCCTGAATCAATTTGTGATGTAGCGATTTCAAATGCTTTGTGAATGATTTCACCTCTTGTCGAAGTTGATAACTCGATGGTAGAGTGATTTTTTTTCTCTGAATAAATTGGTATGATTTTTGTTTCAATAATATTTATAGATTGATCTTCTGATGATTTTCCTTTGATTTTTTCTAAATGGAAAGGTGCTGGAATGTGGATATTTTTTTTGTGTGGTGATTCTGCTTTATTGGATTTTTGAAGATTATCGTGTTCATTAGAAAAAAAGAGGGTGTTATCGTGATTAATAGATTGTAGTCCAATGTGGGCTTCAGACACCCAAGGTCCTTGACCAATGACACACAGTCCATCTTGTGCTCTGGTTAATCCTACATAAAATAATCTATTTAATTCTTCATCTAATTTAAAATGTTCATAAGACCTTATGTTTTGTATTTCTTGATATTCTAATGAAGAAGGTGGACGTAAGCAAAACATAGTTAGTTCAGTAGCTGAACTATCAGATGTTATGCTGTTCTTTGGTGATAAATGTTGAATGTTAGGCCAAAAAATATCTTCTTTCTGTAGCGAAGTTTTTTCATTTAAATCTACTAAAAAAACAATAGGTGCTTGCAATCCCTTCGAATTATGAATGGTCATGATTTTGACACCATCAGACTTTGAAAGATCTCTTTTAAACGAAAAATTTGTATTTTCTAGCTCATGTAGGTTGTAAGCAAAAGTTTTAGTTTCATGCTTCATCGAGATAATCATATCGATTAACGCTGTGAAAATTTCTTTAACATCTTCACCCAGTCGTTTTTTAAAATCGAGAAGATGGTCTTGAACAAGTTTATTAACAATGAATAGAAAGGTTTCGTAATCAACATAATTAAGATATTGTTTTAGTTTTTGAACGTCTTGCTGAATGCTGATAGAGGAATGATTATTTTGTAAATTTTCCCATAATGTTTTTTCTCTGTTAGGGCACAGATCTATTAATAATTCATCACCATAACCACTACCATTGTTACAAAAGGGTGATTTTAGGATGTGAGCCAGGGAATAATCGTCATGAGGAAGATTTAAAAATCTAAGCATTGCCAAAATGTCTTGAAAGGCTAATCTGTTTTTGATAGATATTCTGTCTATCCCTGCTGTTGGAATATTATTTCGTTTTAAAGTTTGGATAAGTTCTTTTGCAAAAGTTCCTCGTTTTCTTAAAAGAATAATAATATCCGATGCTTTAATGTGTTGCGATGTTGAAGGAATAAAAACTTTAGAAGCTAGCAGTTTTTTAATTTTAAGGGCTATTTCTTCTGCAATTTTATGGTGGTGGGTTTTATTAATGGTATATTCATTAAAAGGTAAGACTTCGATAGTTGATTTGTTTTTGGTTTGTTTTTCATCAGTGTTAGTTTCATCTTTTAAAATGTTTTTATCAATAGTTGTTACGTCTATCCAACAATTTGTTTCTCTAAAAGCAGAGTGGTTTTCAAAATGTTGTAATGTGAATGTTGCAGAGGAAGAGTTAAAAATATGATTAACCAAGTCTAAAATATGAGGTGCAGACCTGAAACTTTGTTTCAATTGCAGGGATTTAAAAACAAATCCTCTTGATGTTAAAAGTTCGTTGAAAGCGGTTTGTATGCTTGTGAACAAATGTGGCATGGCGCCTTGAAAGCCATAGATAGACTGTTTGGGATCGCCAACCACAAAAATTGATCGATGCTTTTTTTCTTCAGTTAAAAGAATATCTGTTAGCTGATAAATTAAAAGCCATTGTTCTGGGCTGTTATCTTGTGCCTCATCTATCAAAATGTGATCTATGGAATAATCTAATTTTTGAAGTATATGCGATTTTGTTTCAGAATTTGATAAAAGACTTATTGTTAATAATATAAGATCGTTGAAATCAATATATCCAGAAGTATTTTTTATTCCTTGATAATATTCAAGAATCTTTGATAAAACTATCCAAAAATGATTATTTTTAGTAATCCATTTTTGCAACAGATCGTATTGTTTTTGATGCCAAATTTGTGTTTGGATATGAATCAGTTCTTCTGCGTATTCTGGAAACAATTTTTCAAATTCGGATGAAAAAAGTTTGGATCGCATGCTTCCAGTTTGTGTCAAAAAGATTGAGAAGTCGTTTGATTTTAGTTGAAGAGATTCTGCTAATTTAGAATCTGTCTTTTTGGACGTTGATCTTAAAGCATCAATCAGTTCAAAATTTCCTGAAAGAGTTACAAGATCTATAGGCTCTGGTTCATATGAAGTGATATTAGTCAGTTTTTGAACGAGGCTTTGATAAGTGATATTATCGTCGTCACTACTAGTTTGTCTATGAATGCGTTCAAGAATGTGCCATTTTGATAGTGCGTTTTGTATTAGTTTTTCTAGAAAAGATTCACTAATTTCTGTAGATAAATAGGAAAGAGATTGGTAAAGGATCTGATCGTCCTTTTTAAGTATGGCTGCAATTCCTTCTTTGATGATATTTTGAGCTTCTTCTTCCTCTAATACTTTAAAAAAAGGGTTGATTCCTGCATCGATTGGAAATTTTTGAAGAATGCTTTGACAGAAACTGTGTAAAGTTAAAATTTTGATTTCTTCCGGATTTTCCAGGATTTGGTGATAGATTTGACATATGGACTTTTTTTGATCTGTGGATAGATGCTTTTTTAAAAGATCATTTTTTATTTTATGTGCAAGCCTTTCTTTCATCTCTAAGGCAGCACTTTTAGTGAAGGTAACACATAAAATGTTTTTTAAAGGAACCCCTGAATAGAGGAGATTAACAATCCTATCGATGAGGACTTTTGTTTTTCCTGATCCAGCAGAGGCTGAAAGCCAGACAGATTGTTGAATATCAGAGGCTTCAGACTGTATGTGGCTGGTTGAATTTTTTGGATTTATAGAGGTTGAGTTTGATCGTATAGCCATCTTGAAATCGGTTGTTCTAAATGTGAAGCCAGTGTAGCATACACGTGCTTATGATATGTATTAATTTGGTAAATCTCTTCAGCTGATAGTAAGTTTTTGTCAATAAGTTTGCGATCGTAGGGTACAAGCGTTAGTGTTTCAAAACTTAGAAATTTCTTTCCCATCGTTCCATTGTGAGGTTCTCTTTGCACTAACATTAAATTTTCAATTCTTATGCCGTAATTGAAATCTTCATAGTATCCAGGTTCATTGGATACGACCATGCCAGACATAAGGCCTGCTGTTAAGTGATGAGAAGAGCTGATATTATGTGGTCCTTCGTGTACATTTAAGAAAGCACCCACACCGTGACCCGTGCCATGGTTATAATCTACACCCTTTTTCCAAAGAAACTGTCTGGCAAGGATATCCAGGAAATTACCAGGGGTATTTTCTGGAAACACTGCTTTACCTAATGCCAAATGACCTTTTAAAACAAGGGTGTACATTTCTCTGACTTCAGGACTGGATTCCCCAATCATAATGGTTCTTGTCATATCGGTGGTGCCACCATTATAGTGTGCGCCAGTATCAAGCAAAAATACTTTACCTTCTTCTAATTTTGCGTTATTTGTGTTGTTGGGTCTGTAATGAACGATGGCTGCATGATCCCCAGATGCTGCAATGGTTGGAAAACTAGGACCCCAATAGGTATTAAAATGCATTCTTAGCTGTTCTATTTTTTCAACAACATCAATTTCAAATATATTGTGAGGGTTATGTGAAATTTCATTGTCAAGCCAGTACATTAAATTAACCAGAACGATTCCTTCATTCAGATGTGCTTTTCGTATGGCTTGGCGTTCTGAACGATTTTTCCTGGCTTTCAAAAGTATAATAGGGTCTTTAACGAAAACGATGTTTTTATGATGAAAAAATAAATTTTGAAAAGCAATGGCGGTATATTCGGGATCAAGTGCAATAACTCCAAGTGGTGAAAATTGCGAAAACATCCTTTCCATTTCTTCAAAATTATGGAAATAGCAAATGGACTCTAAAGATTGTTTGATGTCTTGTGTTATCGACTCTTCGTTGCAAAAGACATCTATGGTTCCATCAGAATGGAGGAGGGCAAAACAATTAAGCACCGGGGTATAGTCTGTGTCGCAGCCACGTAAATTTAATAACCAATTAACGGATTCATTCTTGGATAATAATAAATGGTCTAAATGATTTTCATTCATCCATTTGAGTAACACATCTAACTTTGCCTGTGCTGTATAGCCAGCTACTTCATAAGATAAACAAAAAGCATTGCTTTGTTTGGGGATTGGTTTATCTTTCCAAATAATATCTATAAAATTGAAATCTAGACTTTTAAGGTTGAAGTGATAATTTTTAGCTCTTGCGGACCACACTTTCTCTTGATTGATCGTAAGTAACCAACTGTCATAGCCTAGTGTTACATTGTTTTTAAATGTTTCTCTTATCCATGCGTCAAGTTGATTGATGCTGAGAATTTCTATGTCAGTAGAATTTATTTGTAAGCTTGCTTGTAGTGTATAGCGCCCATCAATAAATAGAACGACCTTTGTTGCTGTTATAATCATCAAACCCGTTGATCCATCAAAACCGCATAACCATTTTATTCTTTGTTGATCTTCGCGTAATTGTTCGTTTCCAAATTGATCTGTAACAGAAATCATCCAAGCATCCACCGCTGCTTGTTCCATAAGAATGCGTATGTTTTCAATTTTTGATGTAGACATTTAATCTCTAGTGAAAAAGGGTTGTATATGTTCAATATCATATCTGAATATAAAAACCAAGAAAGTTAATTAAAATTTTACTGATTTGAATAAATAGGATGTATGAAAAGTTTGGTAGATCTTGTCTCGTTTATGAAAAGTATTGATTTGTATAGTGTTCAGGGAATGGGGTGGTGTATACAAGACTGTATTAATAAAAGCACACATGTTTATCTTTAAGTTCATTTATTATTGTTTTGGCATTTACTTTTGTGCGCGATGTATCTATTTTGTGATTTAAAGAATGCTTGAATATTTAAGAAGAGTATTCATTAAAAATAAGTTCTATGGGATAAATTATGATTGATTCTACTCTTGTTATGGTTTATACAACATTTCCTGATCAAGAACAGGCATCTGTTGTTGCGCAACAACTAGTTAATTCAAGATTAGCAGTGTGCGTTAACATTTCTAATGGGCATAAAGCGTTTTACCAGCAAAACCAGGAATGCGTAGAATGCAATGAGGTTGGTATGATGATAAAAACTTTGGAAGACCGTTACGAAAATTTGTGTGAATTCCTTCAAAAAATTCATCCATACTCTATTCCTATGATATTATCATGGCCCGCTGCTGCTAACAAGTCGTACACCATGTGGGCTATGCACCAATCGATGTTAATGTCTGCCTAAGCCGAGCTTGTGAATTTTTAGTTTAAAAGCTTTGAGTTTTGAACACTTTATGGTTATGTATTTGTTTGATTTAAAACACAATATGCTTTATAATGAAAGTATAGTTTTTAATATAAGAATATTACGTGATTGATTCTTTACTTCTGTCTTTAAGTTTGTCTCGCAAAAAAGCCATTCACTTTGTTGGCATCGGTGGTATTGGAATGAGCGGTATTGCCGAAGTTATGTTTAATTTAGGTTACTCTGTTCAGGGCTCCGATAATGCTTCAAATGCCCAGACTCAAAGGTTAGAAGCTTTAGGCGTTAAAATTTTTAAAGGACATTGTGAACAAAACGTAACAAATGCTTTTGTTGTCATTGTATCATCTGCTGTTAGTAAAGATAATCTTGAAGTGCAACAGGCAAAATTGTTAGGTGTACCTGTTATACAAAGGGCCCAGATGCTTTCAGAACTTATGCGATTAAAGCATTCTATTGCGATTTCTGGTACCCATGGTAAAACAACAACAACATCCCTTATTGCACAACTTTTAGAAACAGGAAATTTTGATCCTACCGTTGTGAATGGTGGTATTATTAATACCTACAAATCTAATGCTAAAAAAGGTACGGGTGCTTGGATCGTTGTCGAAGCTGATGAATCAGACGGCAGTTTCACCAATCTTTTTCCAACGATATGTATTGTAACCAATATTGATATGGAACATGTCGACCATTATGCATCCTATGAAGATCTTGTTTTTGCATATAATCAATTTATACATAATTTGCCTTTTTATGGGACTGCTATTTTGTGTATAGACCACCCTATGGTGTACGAATTGGCAAAAACGATTAAAGACCGACGCATTATTACTTATGGTTTTCATGAAGAAGCTATGGTTAGAGCCATAAACGTTCGACCAGAAGTTGATGGAGTTGTTTTTGACGTACATATTAATTATGAAGAACATCGTTTTATTGGAAAATCAGAAAATATCATTCCCTTTAGTAAACATCTTTCCAACTTAAAACTTCCGATGCTTGGTCTACACAATGTGCAAAATGCATTATCTTTAGTTGCTGTTGCGCAAGAATTACACATTACTGACATTGTTATCAAAGAAGCATTAACTTCATTTGAAGGTGTGAAAAGACGTTTTACAGTTGTAGGTAAAGTGGAAGGAATCACAGTTATCGACGATTATGCACATCATCCTGCAGAAGTTCAAACAGTTATTGCTTCAGCGAAACAAGCTTCTCCAGAAGGTAGAGTTTTTGCCGTTGTTCAGCCTCATCGCTATAGCCGATTGAAGTTTTTAATGGATGAATTTGCAGAATGTTTTAATGGATCTGATCAAATTTTTGTGTGCCCTGTGTACGCTGCAGGCGAGCACCCCCTTGAAGGGATAAATCATGAAACATTGTGCCAAAAGGTTCGCCAAAATTATGCATTACCTGTTAATACTGCATTATCAGCGGATGATTTGTTTTTAAAACTTGAGGGTCAATTGAAAAGTGGAGATATTGTTTTGATGATGGGCGCAGGGGATATTACGCATTGGGCTGCACAACTTTTCACAAAATTAGAGTCTTCTTTTTGTGACTCAACTATCAGAACAGCAGCTGTTCATTCATAAGATTGTAAAAAATATGCAGACATCACTTTTACAAGAAAATTTGTGCCATAATCTTCCACAGGTTAGAGGACAATATAGTTTTAACTATTCCTTAAAAAAATTAAACTGGTTTCAAGTGGGGGGTACATGTGATGTCTTATTTAAACCAGAAGATATTGAAGATTTAGCATACTTTATAAAAAATAAACCGAAAGATCTACCTGTTTATATTTTAGGTGCAGGTTCAAACATGCTTGTTCGTGACGGAGGAATCCAAGGCTGCTGCATCAAGTTGGGGCGTGCATTTTCAAATATCGAAATCAAAGATAATAGGGTTGCTGTTGGGGCATCTTGTTTGGATCGTACGTTAGTGATGACATGTGCTGAAAATGGTTTATCAGGGTTAGACTTTCTAGTAGGTGTCCCAGGTTCTATAGGTGGTGCAGTCGCTATGAATGCTGGCGCTTATGGATATGAAATAAAAAACTATCTAAAGTGGGTTAAAATCGTTGATGTGCATGGTGACATTATTGTTTTAAATGACGCAGCCGAACACATGCAATATCGCAGAGGTAATATAGCTAAAGGCTCTATTATCGTTGAAGCATGTTTTGAATTAGAACACCTCGATAAAGATCTTATTTTAAAAAAAGTAGATTCATACTTACAACTGAGAAATGAATCTCAACCTACAAAAGGAAAAATGGGTGGAAGCACGTTCAAAAATCCTGCATCGTCACCTTTAAAAGCATGGGAATTAATTGATCAAGCAGGTTGTCGTGGCTTTGCCATTAATGATGCGGTAATGTCTGAAAAACATTGTAATTTCATGATGAACCAAGGCGATGCGACGTCTGAAGATTTGGAAAAATTAGGTGATGAAGTGATTAGCCGTGTTAAACAAAAAACAGGTATTGATTTAGAATGGGAAATTATTCGAATTGGCCGTAAATAAGTTTTTGCTTATACTTTTTACATTTCAATAGCCTGTTGTAATTCTTTAATCTCGTCACGTAATAAAGCTGCTTTTTCAAAATTTAATTCTTCAGCATACTGACGCATTTCTTTTTCCTTTTGAAGGATAGTTTTTTGTATTTCTTTTAAAGACTGATTTAAAGAACGATTTGAATTTGCTGATGCTCCTTTCTCATTTTCTTCTTCATAAGGCATACTCATTTCTAAAGAACGTTTTGTGGAATAAGGAATGATGCCATGTTCTTCGTTATATTGAATTTGCCTGTTTCTTCGACGTTCTGTTTCTTCTAAGGCTCCTTGCATGGATTTAGTGATAGAGTCAGCATATAAAATAACTTTGCCTTCAACATTACGTGCAGCACGACCAATGGTTTGAATAAGAGAAGTTTTTGATCTTAAAAATCCTTCTTTGTCAGCATCTAAAATGGCAACAAGTGCACATTCAGGAATATCTAATCCTTCTCGCAATAAGTTAATGCCTACAAGAACATCAACTTCACCACTTCGAAGTTGGTGAATAATTTTTATGCGCTCTAAAGTATCAATGTCAGAATGAAGATAGTTAACTTTCATATTGGCTTCGCTAAGGTAACCTGTTAAGGCTTCTGCCATTTTTTTGGTTAATGTCGTTACTAATACGCGATATCCTTTTTGGATTGCTTCTTTTGCATGATGAATAAGATCGTCAACTTGGTGTGCGCATGGATGAATATGACAAATGGGATCAATAAGTCCTGTTGGACGAATAATTTGTTCAGTGAAAACACCCTGTGTTTGTTCTAATTCAAAAGGACCAGGTGTTGCTGAAACAAAAATAGTTTGAGGCCTCATTTGATTCCATTCTTCAAACATTAAAGGCCTGTTATCTTGGCAAGATGGTAATCTAAAACCATGTTCGGTCAATGTAATTTTACGGGCTCTGTCACCTTTAAACATACCTCCAACTTGAGGGACGGACACATGGCTTTCATCGACAAAAAGAACAGAATTTTTGGGAATATATTCAAATAATGTGGGTGGTGGTTGTCCTGGATCTCTTCCTGTTAAATACCTTGAGTAGTTTTCAATACCCGAACAACTACCCGTTGCAGCCATCATTTCAACGTCAAAATTGACTCTTTGTTCTAAACGTTGCGCTTCCAATAATTTATTTTCTAGGCGAAGTTGATGCAACCTGATTTTAAGATCGCCTTGAATTTCTTTAATAGCCTTTTGAATGGTATGTCCTGGCGTTACGTAGTGGCTATTTGCGTAGATATTAACGTCAGAAAGTTGGCCATATTTTTCACCTGTTAAGGCATCAATTTCAATGATGTTTTCAACTTCATCTCCAAAAAATAATACTCTCCACGATCTATTTTCAAGGTGAGCTGGGTAAATATCCAGCACATCACCTCTAACTCTAAAAGTGCCACGTTCAAATGCTATGTCGTTTCGTTTGTATTGAAGTTCTGTTAAACGACGATAAAGCGGAAGGCGATCATATTCTTGACCAACCTTTAAGTTTAAAGTCATTTCACTATAGCTATCAACACCACCCATACCATAAATACAAGACACACTAGCTACCACAATAACATCTTCACGTTCTAATAAAGATCGCGTTGCAGAATGTCGCATACGATCTATTTGTTCATTGATAGATGCAGTTTTTTCTATGTAAGTATCGGATCTTGGTACATATGCTTCGGGTTGATAATAATCATAATATGACACAAAATATTCAACAGCATTATGCGGAAAAAAGTTTTTCATTTCCGCATACAACTGTGCTGCAAGTGTTTTGTTTGGTGCCATGATGATAGCAGGACGTTTACTTTTTTGTATGATTTGCGCCATGGTAAAAGTCTTACCCGAACCTGTAACGCCTAATAAAACTTGGTCATGATCACCATTTAACAAACCTTCATAAAGATTTGCAATAGCGGTCGGCTGATCGCCGGATGGTGTGTATTCTGAAACAAGTTCAAAAGGTTTTGGGAATTTAATCATACTGACTTACAGTTTCTTCATAGAGTTCTTTAGTTTGTTCAACCATAGATTGGAGAGAATATTCTTCCATTATCTTAAGGCGTGAATCTCGAGGAATATCTTTTTTTTCAGCGATTTCTTGTAACAGTTCTGCTAATTTTTGAGAATTTCCTGGTGGGTACAAATAAGCATTAGAACAGTCTGCGCACAATTCTATAGCACCACCATGTGCAGATGCTACAACAATTTTGTTCATGGCCAATCCTTCAGCCATGGTGCGACCAAAGGCTTCGGGTTGTACTGATGTTGAACACAGAATATCGATAACGGATAAAAATGTTGGAATATCATCAATATGTTCAAGGTGGGTAATATTTAGATCTTTAAATTGGTTTAATATGTGCTGAGTGTAGGGTGACTTTTTTGCCAAACTTCCTACAACTACTATTTCAAAATTATGGCGGGGCATTGATTTAATGGCATCACATAAAATATGAAGGCCTTTCCAATGCGTTATTCGTGCAATAATACCTATCACTTTTTTTGTGCCAGAGAGATTCAGTTTTTTTATCATTTCATTTTTAGCATGGATATCAATAGTTTCTGGATTAAATACGTTTGTATCTATTCCTTCATGAATGATTCGAATCTTGTCATTGTTTTCGCAAGCAGAGCTAATATGGCGATGAATATAGCGTGATATAGCAATAATACGGTCTCCGTTTAACATGACGGAATTATAGAATTTTTTGAATTTATTTTTTTCACTGTATGTTCCATGATAAGAGGTTATCATTGGAGTATGGGTGAGGCGGCACGCACCAAGAATCGACCACGCTGGTGCTCTTGATCTAACATGAACAATATCAGGTTGGTATTTTTGAATTAAACTTTTGATTCGAAGAATGTTAAATAATATATAAAAAGGATTTTTGGTTGCGGCGTTCATACGTATAAAATGAATATTTTTATTGCTATTATTTTTTTTCATTTCCCTTTCATAGATTCCGCCCTCTGATATGATATAGTGAGTTCCATAATTTTGATCAGAAAAACCAGAAATTAAATCTACAAGATTTTTTTCTACACCTCCTTGATTAAGACTGGGGATAACGTGAAAAATTTTCATACAGTGTATACCTTTAAAATAAATTGTGAAGAGTACTAAAAATCATGTCTACAAAAGATTTTTGTGTTGGGCTTGAACTTTTATGATGTTTGACAATATTTTTAGCAGTGTGCAAAGCATCCATAAAGCGTTGATCAATCACAAAATGGTCTATTTGTTCGTCATGGATATTTTTTTTCTTATAATTTTGTTTTTGTCCAACTTGGTAAAATGTTGAAATGATGGTTTGATAATTACCTAAGCTTTGGAGAGGATTATTACGAATATATTTTATTTCTAAATTTTTATCTGAATATTTCCAATGGCTGAGAGGGGCAAACGCACTAACAACACCAATTAAATAAGTTTTGATTTTATCAGTATATTTATCAAAAAGATGGATGAATACACCTGAACCACTGGTTCCCGGAAGAGCCAGTCCATAGGGTTTTTGTTGATCCTTTTTCCAAAGTTTTGAAGCCTGGTAAGATCTTAGTTCCTCTTCAGATTCATCAAAAGCTGGGACATCATTTTTATGAGAATAGGGTTTGAAGTAAATAGAGCTTAGTGCAAGATACTTGTAAGAAGAAAACATTTCATAGCGATCGACAAGAGGATAAAAAATATCTCTTTCATAAAGATTAAATGCCCTGCGTGCAGCATTCCCCCAAAAAAGATCCGATGTACCATAGGTTACAACTGTCATTATGGAGTGTTGATCAATATCTGCTTCATGCAAAAAGGATGCTGGTTTTATTGAATAGGGGGGATGTTTAAGAACAAGGAACGCGAAATCGAATTTATTGTCTTGGGTTTGTGAACTATTCACAAAATCGTAAAATCTACGATCAACAACAATAGCTACAACAGGAATGTTTATTTCATCTAATTTTTGCTTATTATTTTTAAATTGGAAAGTAACGCTTAAATTTTTTGCTTTTAAAACAATGACAGATGAAGATATCGACAGCGATGAAAGGTCTGCTGCTTTTAATGGAAAACCATGTGCTGCTGTTAAAACAATTTGAGAATCTATGAGCACACCAGACATCACAGGCCCATTCCAAAAATCCCTAATTTGGCAAGCCGCATTAAACTCTTCTTTTTCATAACTTAAATTTTGATAGTCTTGAAATGAATACTGTGGAGGATTAGCAATAGAAAAAGCAAATGATGTATAAACAAGAAGAGGGAAAAGATATAAAATAATTTTTAACTTATTGTGCATTTCGTAAAAAATATACTTAACTAACGTTATGATTTTTTCCTGCGTGGAGGTCTGTTTTTTTTCAGTTCTAGTATTTCCAAAGCTTGTTCATGCGTAATATGAAGATAATCAAATGCTTTAGGAATCGATGCGAAAGTACTTCCATGTTTTACGTAAGGTCCAAAACGACCATTATTTACAATTAGTTCTTCTTGATCATCTGGATGATAACCTACTGCATAAGGCAGTCTTGATAATTGAAGTGCTAAATTTAAATCTAAATCGTTGATGTTTACGTTAGCAGGAATGGTAACCCTTTTAGGTTTTATAACTTTAGGCTTTTTAGGTTTCTTTGTTTTTTTTGAATCATCTTTTAAAGATTCAGGTTTTTCTTCAACAACGGGAACGTCATCAATTTGCCATTCGATATAAAATCCGTATGGTCCTTTTTTAAGATAAATTTCTTTTCCTGAAACAGGATCTGTTCCTAGTGTTTTATCTTCAACCTCGGGCCCGTTTGCCTCAACGTCTCCGGAGCTCACAATAGCTCTTGTGTTTTTGCACTCTGGGTAACGTGAACAACCAATAAACGCACCATATTTACTGAGTTTTAAATTCATTGTTCCTTCATGACATACTGGACATTCTTTCGTATTTTCTCCTTGATACAAAAGATGCTGAAGGTCTTGTTCAAGAGTATCGATAACTTCAGAAATTTTGAGTGTAGATGTATCTTGAATATTTTTTGTAAAGTCGTTCCAAAAGTCAGAGAGGACTTTCACCCAATCGATAGCACCTGATGATATATCGTCTAATTGTTCTTCCAACTGGGCTGTGAAATCGTATTCCACGTATTTAGGGAAATAGTGAGTTAGGAAAGACGTTACAATTCGACCTCTGTCTTCGGGTGAAAATTGTTTTTTTTCAAGCACAACATAATCTCTGTCTTGTAAAACCTGAATGAGCGAAGCATAGGTGGATGGGCGACCAATACCTAGTTCTTCCATTTTTTTAACCAATGATGCCTCAGAATAACGAGGTGGAGGTTGCGTGAAATGTTGTTCAGTTAGCAGGTCTTTGAGTGTTAAAATTTGGCCTTCTTGAAGGGGAGGAAGTAGATTTTCTTTGTCATCATCTGATGGTTCGTCTTTTCCTTCTTGATACAGTTTTAAAAAACCATCAAATATTTGTGTTGTACCTGTTGATTTCAATTTATAATCTTGTTGAGGATTAGATATCATGACAGAAACTTGGTTGAATATAGCGCTTTCCATTTGACTGGATAGAGCGCGTTTCCAAATAAGTTCATATAATTTGAACATGGAATCGTCTAGATAGGCCCGCACATCTTGAGGTGTAAGTGAGAATTTTGTAGGTCTAATACATTCATGCGCTTCTTGCGCATTTTTGGATTTACTTTTGTATATTTTAGGTTCTTTAGGAACATACGACGCATTCATGTGTGTTGCCATATATTCGCGGGCTTCGTTAATAGCCTCTTTCGACATATGAGGACTATCTGTTCTCATGTAAGTGATTAAACCTTGTGTTTCACCTTTAATATCGATACCTTCATACAGCTTTTGTGCAAGCTGCATTGTTCTGCTTGTCCCAAAACCTAATTTTCTCGATGCTTCTTGTTGCAGAGTTGATGTGATGAATGGCGCAGAAGGATGTCTTTTAACTTGTTTAGATTCAACACTTTCAACGCTATAATCCTGGTTTAAATAAAGTATTTTAGCTTTTTGTGAATCTGACTCATTTTTAAATGAAAATTTCTCAACTTTTTTGCCCTGATATATCCAAGCTTTTGCATCAAAGGGCTGAGAAGAGGATTGCTTATCTTTAAAAAGACCATTTATTGACCAATATTCTTGAGAAATGAACTGTTCAATTTCTTGCTCTCTATCCACAATAAGTCGTAATGCTACAGACTGTACGCGTCCTGCAGAACGAGAACCTGGAAGTTTTCTCCATAAGACAGGAGACAAATTAAAACCAACAAGATAATCTAGTGCTCTTCTTGCTAAGTAGGCATTAATAAGGTTTGTATCAAGATCACGGGGATGATTCAATGAAGATTTTACAGCATCTTTGGTGATTTCGTTAAATACAATTCTTTTAACTTCTTGATTAGACTTTAAGGCTTTTTTTTCTTTTAAGACCTGTAATACATGCCATGAAATAGCTTCTCCTTCACGATCCGGATCGGTTGCAAGAAGGAGAGTGTTACTATTTTTTAAGGCTTTACTTATTTCAGCAACATGCTTTTGACTTTTGGAATCCATTTCCCAAATCATATTGAAATTATGATTAGGATCAACAGAACCATTTTTAGCAGGCAAATCACGAATGTGACCAAAGCTTGCTAAAACAGTGTAGTCATTGCCTAAATACTTATTAATAGTCTTAGCTTTTGAAGGTGATTCGACGACAACAACATATTTAGACAACTGTATTTCCTTAAGTCTTTAAATATTGATCTTAAGCTTCAGTTTTATTTTCAACAGGTCTTCTTTTTTCAGCAATACGTGCTTTCTTACCAGTTAGACCGCGTAGATAATACAACTTTGAACGACGAACAACACCGTGACGCATCACTTCAATGGTGATGTTTGGTGAATAAAGTTGAAAAACACGTTCAACGCCTTCACCGTAAGAAATTTTTCTAACGCGAAATGTTGAATTAATACCTCTGTCTTTGCGTCCGATTACAACACCTTCATAAGGCTGAACACGTTCGCGTTCGCCTTCTTTAACTTTAACGTGTACTTTGACAGTATCACCAGCTCTAAATGCAGGTATTACTTTTCCTTCTGTTAAAGCTGCTAGATGTTGTTGTTCGATTTTTTGTAATAAATTCATTCTATTCTCCTTGGCTTGGAACTCAACAATTTTTATTATTGGTTCTTATTAAATATTTTGACCATAAATCTGGTCTTCTATTTTTTGTTATTGTTTCTGCACTATTTTTTTGCCATGCGGCGATTTTTTGATGGTCACCTGATCGCAGTACTTCAGGCACGACTCTGTTTTGCCAAACACAAGGTTTAGTATACTGTGAAAATTCTAATAAATCTAGTTCAAAACTTTCAATAGAAGCAGTTTTTTCATTTTTTAATACACCAGGTAATAACCTGATGCATGCATCTAAGATGGTAAGAGCAGCTGTTTCGCCACCAGACAAGACGAAATCTCCAATGCTAACCTCCATTAGATTTTTATTTTCCGACCAATAATCGATGACTCTTTGATCGATTCCTTCATAACGTCCGCATAAAATGACAATACCACTTTTGTTTGAAGCCCATTCTTTAGCCATATCTTGA
The DNA here is from genome assembly GCA_013823725.1 of Candidatus Pelagibacter sp. Lineage (GTDB taxonomy): Bacteria > Pseudomonadota > Alphaproteobacteria > Paracaedibacterales > CAIOTO01 > PNMQ01. The sequence continues at coordinate 107,729 of PNMQ01000006.1, read as the reverse complement.
TTAAATGGTTTTCCGCGAGGCGAGGTATATATGAATTGTATTTGTTCAGATGATCCTATGTTTTCTTCGGCACAAAGCAATGCATCATGCACAACATCGGGCCGAATAACTAAACCTTCACCACCACCATACGATGTGTCGTCAACTTTAAGGTGTTTATCATTGGAAAAATCTCTGATGTTAAAAGTATCTAACGACCATATTTGTTTATCTAATGCTTTTCCTGCTAAAGAATGTTGCAAGGGGCCTGGAAACATACCTGGGAACAAAGTTATAATTCCGCTTTTCCATGTATTTTTCATTGTATGTAATTTCTGATTAAAAGGGTTCTTAAGTGTTCAGGTTTAGCAAAAGGCCAAGCAGATCCTTAAAAATATAATTTCTTTACATAATAACAAATCCTGATTTAAGTGTCTATGAAATGAAAAAAATATCTTTTTTACAATGGATGGGACATTTTAAAGATATATAATAAATTTATAAAAGTTTTATTAAATAATTTAAAATACTATGTCTTAGGCCTTTCTTTATTTGTCGTTAAATGAATAATGAAGATCTGTCCTCAATCTACCAATTATCTATAAAGAAGTGTTTGTCGAGGTAGTAAACAGGGATATTTGTATTTTGCGATAACCAATGAGCAAAGGTGGATTTTCTAGATCCTGGTCTACCCAAAATCATAGACGTTGTTTTAATTTTTCGATAAACCTATGCATGTGAGGGTCTGATTTTTCCCAAGGTATTTCATCTAAATGAAACCACTGAATTGAGGAAAATTCACTCTGATCAAAGTTATAAGTATCTTCTATACTATTCGCTGTTAAAATATACCAAAAACTAACATCAGTATGATATTTACCATGATTTTCTACAGCTGTTGATGTTAAGAAAAAAGGATCATCAGACCAAAATACGGCATCAACATCTAGCTCTTCTTTGCATTCACGTATGGCGGTATCTTTAGGATGTTCATCAATCTCCACATGTCCTCCTGGAGGCAGCCATAGTTGCGCATTCTTGTGATCAACAAGTAGTACTTTTTTTTGATCCTGGTCAAGGGGTAAAAAATACGAAACGAGATGCTTACGAGGTACATCTGGTTTTTGAACTCTAAAAAGAGGATCTCCGCTTGCTATCCATTTCAAGGAGTCTTGGATATGGTCTTTTTCAAGATTATCGAAAGGAGGTATGTCCCCAGCTAGGTTGTATATACTATTTTTTATTATGGATGTTTTATTGCAGATCATATGAACATAATCCTAAATATTTTTTTATTGAATCTTTATAATATCTGATTTTATTGGTAGTAATATACGAAAAAACATTCTTGATACAAAGAGTTTAATCTACAGACGATAGAAGAAACTCAGAGAAAAAAAGTGAAATAATATATTATGGTTGCAGAGATAGAATGCTTACATTTTTGCTAAATCACCAAATTTTGTAAGGTTTGCATCAAAGTATAATTTGATGTTCGCTATAGGACCATGACGTTGTTTTGCAATAATAAGTTCTGCTTGGTTTCCAATTTTTGCCATTTTCCCCATCCATTCTGCATGCGCGGGGGTTCCAATTTCTGGTTCTTTGCGAGATTCATAATATTCTTCTCTGTATACAAACATAACGACGTCAGAGTCTTGTTCGATAGATCCTGATTCACGTAGGTCTGAAAGTTGGGGGCGCTTATCGTCTCTTTTTTCAACTTCACGGGAAAGCTGAGAAAGTGCAATAACTGGCACGTTGAGTTCTTTGGCTAGTGCTTTAAGTCCTCGGGTGATTTCAGAAATTTCGTTAACGCGGTTTGTTTCAGAACCTTTTCCTCCGCCCGATAAAAGTTGCAAATAGTCTATGACAATCATCCCTATATTGTATTGACGTTTTGCACGACGTGCCTTGTTTCTAACAGCAGCAATAGTTAAAGCAGGTGTATCATCAATATACAAAGGCGTTTGTGTGATACGTTGCGTTGTTGTTACCAGTTTAGGAAATTCATCAGATTTTATGGTTCCTCTTCTTATGTTATCTGAAGATATGCCTGACTCACTGGATAAAATACGGTTAGCTAATTGTTCTGCTGACATTTCAAGCGAAAAAAATAAGACTGGTGCGCCATCTGTGCTGTCACTTAAAAATAGTTGTGCAGCATTAAACGCTATGTTAGTTGCTAAAGCGGTTTTACCCATAGAGGGTCTTCCTGCAAGAATGAGAAGGTCTGATGGATGCAGACCGCCGAGTTTGTGATCTACATCGACTAAGCCAGTGCTAACACCTACGACATGACTATCTCTTTTATATGCTGTTTCTGCTTTTTCTAAGGTTTCTTTTAGGGCTTGAGAAAAGGGTGTTATTGTTTTTGCTTGTTGTCCATCGCTTGCAAGTTGAAAAAGTTTACGTTCTGTATCTTCAATAATTTTAAAACTATGATTATCATCATTGAATATACGTGCATCAATCATGGTTTCGTGACCGACTTGAATAAGCTGTCTTCTAACATATAGATCATATATTAGTCTACCATAGTCGGAAAGAAGCATGGTTTGGTAGGTAATGTCACTTAGTTCAATAAGATAGGAATATCCACCAATTTCCTTAAAATCTTCATTTTGTGAAAGAAGATCTTTAAGAGTAATAGGGTTAGCAACACCACCACGAGATATAATATTGCCAATGGTTTCATAGATAAGAGAATGAATAGCATTTGAAAAATGTTGGGGTTTTAAAAATTCAGAAACAGATTCAAAGGCATCATTATTTAATAAAACACCACCCAGCAAAGCTTGTTCTGCTTCTATGTTAATAGGAACTTCTTTATTGTGCTGAGAAGCATTGGAAGAATTGTTCACTATGGGGTAGCTATCCACTGATTCTTTTAATTTTGTATAGGTCACGATGTCAGTCTCCGAAAAATGTTGAGAAGAGTAAAAAAATTATTTTGTAGATATATCTTCTAGCACGATAGATATATTCTTTTGCCCATTGTAGAAATTTTTTTTAATCATTACAACGATATCAAATATTTGATTGTGGTAACTATGAAGTAGAGAGTCTAATTTTGATTCTTTAATCTTAAAGGCCATAATTGACTTTTTGTGCCCCATGTCGTCTTCCACAAGAAGTCTTGCATGATTGCCGTCGCCAACGGGTGTTGCGGTGCAAATTCTTATATTTTCTACCATAAAGCGAGGTTGTGGATTGCCATTCCCGTAGGGCTCTAAGGTGTCAATAATATCTAAAAAATCATAATTGATGTGGTTAAGGGTAATGATTTCATCAATAAAAAGAGTGGGTTTTGTTTGATCAGACAATTGTTCACATTTAGAATTAAAAAAAGTAATAAAGCGATCTAATTGAGAATGTTCAAGAGAAAATCCTGCTGCCATGGCATGACCACCTCCGCGAAGTAAATGTTGGTGGTGAACAGCATCAATCATTATTTCTCCTAAATGAATACCACTTATGGATCTTCCTGATCCTTTGCCTTGGTTTTCTTCATCAAATGTAATGACAAGAGATGGTTTGTTGTAGGTTTCTTTAATTCTGCTGGCAATAATTCCAATAACACCTGGGTGCCATCCATGATCGTAGACAATGATGCCAGCTTGGGTGGATAAATTGTTTTTTTCAATTTGTTCAAAGGCTGAATCGAGAACCATTTTTTCAACCATTTGGCGGTGTTCGTTATATGCGCAAAGTTGATGTGCTAAAATCGAATGATTATATTCGCAGTCTTGATATAGCAATTGACTGCCAAGATTTGCTTGTCCAACGCGCCCACCTGCATTAATACGAGGACCAATAACAAAACCTAAGTGGTAAGCAGTAAGAGGATCTTGTATTCCTGCTTCCGTACAAAGAGCATCGATACCTTTATTTGTTTTCTTGTTTAAAATTTTTAGACCTTGTTTAACAAACGCACGGTTTAAACCTGTTAAAGGCATAACATCACATACAGTTCCTAAAGCAACTAGATCTAAAAAGTCCATCAATTGTGGTTCTGGAATGTCACTGTTAAAGTAGTTCATGGACCGTAGTTTGCGATTCATAGCGACTAAAAACATAAAAACAACGCCTGCTGCACACAGTTGATGAATATCGTTGGTATCTAGTTTGGCTTGATCCAGTCTGTTTGGATTAACGATGGCATTAGCTTTAGGTAAATGATTTTCTGCTGTGTGGTGGTCTATGACAACAATGTCTAAACCAAGCTTATCTGCTAATTCCAATGGTTCAAATGAAGTAGTGCCACAATCCACCATAATAACATAATCTATACCCTTATTTTTAAGTAACGCTAGCGCATCACTGTTTGCGCCGTATCCTTCTGTGATTCTGTCTGGTATGTATAATTCTGTAGGAATATCTATGCATTTAAAGTAGTTTCGAAGCAAAGCTGATGCAGTAGCTCCATCAACATCGTAATCTGCATAAATGCATATTTTTTGTTTCTTATTAATCGCTTCAAAAGATCTATTAACTGCTTTTTCCATATCAATAATAGAAAAAGGATCAGGCAAAAGTTTAGAAAGTTTAGGGTTAATAAAATTTTCAGGATCTGCTATTTTAGAACTTCTTGATAGTAGAATTTTCGCGAGAATCAGAGGAAGTTGATATTGTTTCGCAAAATGAGAAGTATAGGCTTCATCATTTGATGCATCCATAGACCATAAACGATCTTTAATCGATGGTTCAGAGTTGAGTAAAATAGAATTTTTAACTTGGGTCATAGTAGATATAATCTACTCTATTTTTACATTCGTTTCAACGGTTTGGTTTTTTTATTTTGGTAAGCAAATATATTTTTATTTGTTTTTATTATTTATTTCTTTCCCTAAATTGAACAGTATTCTTTTAATGTCTTCATCATTTATGCCGCAAAGAGAAGATTCAATTTCTTTTTCCTTTTCAGGGGAGATAACTATTGGCTTTTTTTGTTGAACAGATTGAGGCGCAATATATATTGCTTTAAAAATAATTTTTTGAATATATTTTTTACCTAAAAACAAATTGATTTTTTCTAAAAGAACACCTGACTTCATTTGCATCAAAGTGATTTGTGACCCATGGCAACCAACTAGAAGGCATTTGTGTTGGGATGAATCGGTATAGAGTTTGAGTATTTGAGTGGTTTGGGCCACGGGTTGACTGACTATTTTAGACCAGTTAAAAATGATGCGCGAAAAGAGGGGATCTTTTTTAATGGAAAGATCATTGAGATAATTAATGCTTAATTTTTGGAAAGTTTTAATACCTTTGTAGGCCGTTTCTTGCATGACACAAAACCTTTTATATTTATTTGTTCTAAATGCTTATAATATTTACAAAATAATTTAATATATTATGCATCAAAAAATTGGGAATGTGTACAATAAAAAAGAAAAAACGAGTCTAGAAATTTGAAGGTATTTTTTTTTAATCTAAATCTCAAAGATGAAAAATTGGAAAGTCCCTAATTAATGTCCATACTAATCAAGGATAAAGCTGCAATAACCGCTGTTTCCGCACGTAAAATATATGGACCTAAATTCAGTAAATGTGCATTGGAATTTATTAAAATAGAGCGTTCAGAGGGTGACCACCCACCTTCAGGACCTACAATTAAAGCTTTCACTTTATTTTTATGCGCAATATTTTTTAAATTATTTTCTTCTTTTTCTTTTTGTCGCTCTAACGCTACGAACAACATCGATTCTTGGTGGAAACTTAGAATATCATTAAAATGACTAATGTCATGAATTTTAGGGATATCAAAGCGTTCACACTGTTGAGTAGCGTTTTTGATAACTTTTTGCCACTTATCTTTTTTAAACGGTTGTTTCTGTGAATAATCGGAATGAATGGGAAAAAAATCTGTAACCCCTAATTCTGTTGCTTTTTCAAAAACCCAAGACATCGTATCATTTTTTAAAATTGAAAAAATAAGCTGTAAAGGCTTTGGTAATATTGGTTGTCGAAGTTTTGAACTTAACAATAAATAAATTTTATTTTTCTTGATGCCTTGAATAATGCAGACATGTTCACCCATAGTTTCGTTAAAGGCTACTATTTGATCGTTTTCTTTTTTTCTTAAAACATTGGTTAGGTAATGTGCATCATCCCCTTCTATGACAATTTCATTTTGTAATTCATCAAATTGAAGGTAAACTCTAGGTATCATAATTTTTCTTGCAGGTATTTAATGTTACTTAGATATTATATTGAAATTGCAAGATTGAACAGACCTATTGGTACAGTTCTTCTTTTTTGGCCTTGTGTATGGGGATGGGCGCTAGCACAAGAAAAGATCCTTTTATACGGATCGTATCAATACCTTTTATATTTCCTATTGGGAAGTATCGCTTTGAGAAGCTGTGGATGTATCATCAACGATATTATAGATAGATCGATAGACCGAAAAATATTAAGAACTCGTAATCGTCCTCTTGCTGCAAACCTAATATCTATCGAGCAGGCGTATATTGCCCTGGTATTTTTTTTAGGTGTAGGGATTTTTGTTTTTTTTCAACTTCCTGCAATTTCAAAGTTCTGGGCTGTCATAGGATCAATACTGATGCTTATCTACCCATACTGCAAACGCTATTTTCATTACCCTCAGGTGGTTCTGGGTTTAGCTTTTAATATTGGAATCCTGGTGGCTTACACATGTTTAGAACCGTTTCTAACACCCAAAATCCTTTTTCTTTTCTGTTCTGGTGTGTGTTGGACAGTAGCTTATGATACAATTTACGCTTTTCAAGACCTTAACGATGATATCAAACATCATATTTTTTCAACTGCAGTCAGGTGGAGAGATCACCCTAAAAAATTTGTTGCATGCACTTACTTTATAGGTTTTATTTTTTTAAATATGTCTGGGGGGAGTCCTTTTGCTCTAACCTCTTATGGGATAGCTAGTAGTTGTATCTTATTGTTTTGGAAACCACATTGTATACAAAGCTGTGAAAGATGTTTTAAAGCTCATGGTTGGCTAAGTTTTATTTTTATTTTAAGATAAATTTATGTTCACAAAATGTTCTATTTGACCCATAGTGCTACAAACCACTATTTCATCATATAACTGATGCTTGCTAATACTATCTTTTATTTTTTGACTTAAGCAGAGAGCCTTTATATTTTTGAAGGAACAAGAGTGGTTCTTCATTTTTTGATGAAATACTTCTTGGGTCTTGTTTGATAAAAAAAGGATAGATGCTATTTTTTGACTTTCAATATTTTGAAGCGTGATTTTTGATATTTTATTTTTGAAATAGATTGAATATAAACATATTTCTTTTACAGACTTAACATGAAGAAAGGCTTTTGATAGTTGTGTATAGGGTTCGCCATGTAAATACAAAATATGGTGTAATATCGGGTGTTGATTGAGTTCTTGTTCAATCCTTTGCAATCCCCATTCTGGAAATGAAAAAGTGTTTTTGAAACCAAGCTTGATAGCCTTTTTTTGAGTTTCTGGACCTGATAAAAATAGGGGTATTTCTAAAAATTGATTTTCCGCAATTAAAGGTAAATGTTGAAGGAACTGTAGGGAATAGGTGGAAGTAATAATAAGAGCATCATACTTTTTTTCTTTCCACGTTTTTTCTAAATCTTTTTGTGCAAAAGTAGAAAACAAAGGATAAGATATAGATTCTTTTATGTATGGTATTTTATTTTTTCTAAATAGATTTTCAATATCTGTATTATTTTTATTGGATCCCACAATAAGAAATTTATTTGATGACATGGTGACTTATTCAGATTTCAAAGACCAGTTGTTATTATCGAATATCCACCAACGAAAAGGGTAGGTCATGTTTTTTAATGTTTCAATCATATTTTTTTTCAAATCATCAAAGTTATCTGTTACGGCACTTTCAGAATTTAAGACAAAAACAATATGATCTTCTGTGTTCTCTTTAGCCTTTAGAATATCCGATACGTCTGCAGGAATACAGTTAATAGCTATGGAGTGCCACTGCTTTTGGCGATGCAGTGATGTAATGATCTCTTGTTGATGAGCAATAATAATGGGTGAATGTTTTTGAATTTCAGTGTTGTCATATATTGTTGCATGAGGAATAAACAAAAGAGGAGTGAATGTCCATAAAAATTTATCCACATCATAAACCATCTCTTCATTTTGTGTGAGAATTGAAATGAAAGAGTTTTTCCAATCTAACTTTTGTATGATTGATGGAATAATTTTATTGAGAGGAAAAAGTCCGCAATCATACAAAGAAATATGCATAATTACTTGCTAGATGGAGATTTCTTTTGAGAATTGAGACGTCCTAAACCACTGAATACATCTTTGAGTAATCCAGTTTCATAACCACTAGATTTCGTTTCGCTTCTATTCATGTCAAACTCATACTCTTTGTTTTTTTCTTCAATAGACTGTACTTTGCCTTGATCGTTAAATTCAATAATACATAAGTGTAAATCTTTGGTTTTTTCTGGAAGAAAGGCTTTGCTCACAGTTTTCTTATAAGCATACATCCATTTAGATGAGCCATTTTTTTTATGTTCATCGGGGAAAAAACTAGTGAAAGAAGGAGAACCCAGTTTTGATCTTACAGTTTCCTGTGTGTCTACACCTATTTTAATCTCTTTTAATTTATCAGAATCAATTTGATAACCATGTTGACTTACGAATGGTGTACAACCCGACAAGACAAACAAAACACATAAACTTTTTAAAAACACTTTATCTTATTACCTTAGAAATAAATCTTATTTTCCACTATAATGGATAGTTTATCAAAATTAAAGATTTGAAAACAATAAAAATGAATTTAAAATAAATATTGCTTGTGGATAGATCAAAAGATTCAATTCTAAAACCTTTTCTGTTCTTTAGGGTGTTAAACCCCTATACTGTTTAAAAAAATAAGCTCGGTTAGTATGCATCAAAAACTTTTAAATTGGTATAATCAAAATGCAAGAATATTGCCGTGGAGAGTTGATGTTTTTGAAAAAACAAATCCATATCATATCATGGTAAGTGAATTTATGTTGCAACAAACAACCATTGCAACTGTCATTCCTTACTTTAATCGTTTTATTGAAAAATTTCCGACTGTTAATCATTTAGCATCTTCTAGTGTTGATGATGTGCTCTTATTGTGGCAAGGCCTTGGCTATTACAGGAGAGCAAAAAATTTACATTTTGCTTCGCAGCAAATTATAAACCTTGATTTTTTTCCAAAATCATATGATGAATTGCTCCAACTTAAAGGTGTTGGGGATTACACTGCAGCAGCTATTGCATCAATTGGTTTTAATCAGCCTGTTATACCTGTAGATGGAAATGTAAAACGTGTATGGTCAAGATTTTATGGAATAGATATTGATTCAAAAAATATAAAGTTGATCAGTCAACAATTTACACTTTTGATGCAAGGATCAGAGGCCTTTGCGTTCAAAATTTCACAAGCTTTGATGGAATTAGGTGCAACAGTATGTATGCCTAAAGTGATAATGTGCAATATGTGTCCTTTGAAAAAAAGTTGCAAAGCTTTCGAAAATAATACAATGAGTGAATTTCCTAAACCGAAAAAACTTAATAAGCCAAAACAATTTGATCTTAATTTGTTTTTAGTAACAGACTCTCAAAAGCAAAAAATTATGATTAAAAAAAATCCTGAACAGGGTTTGTTTGCGAATATGTATTTTCTACCCTCAAACTTGGATGAAAGAGTTGAGTGTCTAAACAAAGACGAAGACTGTTTACTTCACCAGTTTAAACATATTTTATCTCATTATCACTTTAATGTTTCTGTCTACCATTCTTATAGCAAAGATGATCACTCTTGTTTTAATACAGATAAAGAGGTTTATCATTGGATCAGTTTGACGGATAGAAAGAAATATAGTTTCCCAAAATTGATTGCAAAAGCTTTGGACGCATTATAATATTCTATTATTTTGCAACGAAAACGGGTAATTCTTCCAGAGGTTGATCGTATGTTGGGGGTGCTGCAGGAATAGGTTGTTGAACAATATTATTGGGATTCACCTGACCTAATTGCCTTGCTACTTCTGCCTGAACTAAAGGAGGAAGCTGTGTGGAGACTTCTTGGGTAACTATAGACTTTAGTTCTGCTGGTGTCTCTGTAGTTGTTGTTGAAGCAGATTCATTGGAATTGGAAGATGCTGAAGTATCGTTTGAATCATTCGTCGAAGATGAAGAAGTACTTACGGTTGCTGATGATTTGGTGACTGTTCCCTTTGTATCCACCGGAGCAGCTGGTTTTGTGCCTGAAAATGTATCTGCAACTGTTGCAACAGCCGTTGCAATAGATGTTATTGAATCCAATAGCCCACCTTTGGATGGTGCTGCCACGGGTGCTGGTGCAGGATCTTCAACAGTCGCTGTTTGTACAGAATCAGCATTTACGGTTGTTGCTGCTGATTCATTGTTTTGATCAATGTTATCGTCAAGCGGGGTTGTTGACAGATCTTTACTTGCTTGTTCCTTCTCAAATTGTTCTCCACTTGCTGTTACGATTAATCCAGTTCTTCTTTTTCCTGGTATAAGAAATGCGTTTTGTTTTTGTTTCCTCATTTTTTTATATCCAAAAACGTTTGTTTTGCCCGAACGCAAATTTGATCCTACAATATCGTCATCAGGTAGCAACGTCAACCCTTTGCCAAGTTCTAAATTCTGATTGTTGTACATAGATGCTGGTTCTTCATCTGAATTATTGACTTGGAAATGTCCAAAAGAAGATTTCCGTCTTCTATAAGGGTCACTTTCTTCATAATCTGATAATGCCTGTATCGATGCTAATTCATCACTCTTTTTAATTTCACTTGCATGATGAATATTATTGGTTTGTTGTGTTGGTAGAGAAGAAGTCACAGTATTATTTTGTTGAACAATCGGTGGATTAGCAGGTTGTTCAGGTAAAGCTAATGCTTGTGTCGACGGAGCACTGTTTGTAGATATCCCACCGCCAAAATTTGATGCATTAGGGTTAATAGGCAAAGATGGAGTAGGTGCCGCAGCAGTTGATGAGGATGTGCCTGTTATCTCTGAAGTAGGATTAACAGAAGGTTTTGCTTGAGTATAACCAAAACCTGAATAATTTGAAGGCACATTTAAAGCAGGTGCTGATTTTACGTTTGAATCTTTTGCTACAGGTGCTTGATAGTATCCAAATCCTGAACTAGAAGGTGTATTATTGGTGCCCAATTCACTCATGACTTGTGCGCAAACATGATGAGATATTGTTAGAGAAAATAATGCGATATAAGCTGTATATTTTTTTGACATATTTTGCACTTATTATTGTAAATTGTATTTGTTAAATAGAATATCTTTTAAAAATTAAAGATTAGTAAATAGTGATCTATATTTATATTATTTCTTATTTATACAACGACCCTTTTTGTTCGTAGTGCATACTTTTACGGCTTTGCAAACTTTTTTAGGAATGGCAGAGCATTTGATGCGACAGTAGGATTTTTTCTTTCCTTTAATTTTGAACTTTTTATAAACGCACATTTCAGAACGAATACTGCATTCTTCTTGCGATTTTCCACTACATTCTTTAGCTGCTTTTTTTGCATCCTTTTTATTTTTTAGATTGAAGTTTGACATTGAAAATTTGGATGTCGTTGCACCTTTAGCTGCTTTCCCGCCGCCGGCTTCTCCTGCTTCGCTCATGACTTCTTTAATGAGATCACGTAATTCGTTGATTTGAATGCTTTTTTGCTTTTCTGTTTTCTTTTGTGCTTGTAATTGTTTGACTAATTGTTCCGCAAGTCTACGTTGCAGTTCTTCTTTTTCCATAGCTAGCAAAGTAGATTCGATTCTTAAGTTTTCAAATTTAATTTGTGACTGCATTCGTAAAACTTGTTCTTCATCTAACGCGAAACCACTTTTTTCAGCAGTTTTATCAATTTTTATCCCTTCTGGCAAAGGTGATTGTTGAGGAGGTTGTGTTTGCGTTTTATAGGCAGGAGAATTTGTGTTTACAAGTTGCGTGTCCGGAAAATTTAAACCAGTCTCTTTAGCTTGGTCAGCAAATGCTCTGGGGGCATAATCTTTTGTTGTTTGTGGAAGTGATGCTGAATTATTATATACATACTGGTTATCAACAGTGCTATTAGTGATTGTGCCACTGGTAGAGCTAGATTCCTTGTTTGTAGTTGTTGGTGCAAAAGGAATAAAAAACTTTTTCCCAGATGTTGTTATAACGACTTCACCTTGAGGTTGTTGCGTAGAATCTGCTGATGGAATAGATGCGTTTGAAGATGTCGTTGTGTTCGTGGTAGCAGGATTGGTTTGCGATATATATTTTATGAACGGTACGCCGCTTGTTTCATAATCTTCTTTAAAATAATCATTTTTTTCTATCGAGATTTTAATAAAATAAAGGCTATCTCTATGTGAGGAATATCTAATAGGTGTAGTTTCAACTATTCCACCTTCGATGATGCGTTGTTTTTCATTACCTTCTTTAGGACGTATAATGGATGATTCGGAATCATGGTGTTGAGTCGCTTTTTTTTGTGAAGTGCCATTTGAAGTTTGTCCGCTAACCGAATTTTTTGGCGTTGTTGCAGACATATCAGGTTCTTGGGATTGTATTAAATTTCTTTCCCACAGAGGAACGGTACTTCTTTGAGATTGATTTGTTTCGTCTTGATCAGATTTAGAAACAACAGGTTCAAGTTCTATATTTTGTCTTTGTTCTTGAGAAGAATGTGTGGTTTTTTTGGTTGAAGGATCGTCCCAAAGATTATGAGCAATAATAATATTAGAGAATATATTTTTTTTATCAGAAAGATCTGGTTTTTTATCGAGAAAACTATCAATATTTACAATTTCTGCCGAAGATGCTAAAGAATTTGGGTTAACCAGAGCAGGTGGTTGGCGCAAAGACGCACAATATGAATACGAAACAAAGGCTTTACTTAAAATAATTGCCATGCAGGGGAATGTGAAAAGAAATGTGATGATCTTTTTTTTCATCGAAATATATGTACATAGTGTTTTGAGTTAATTTTAAATGTATAAAGATTAATAAATATCTAATTTTAAAAAAATATTAAAATTGAATCTATTTTTATTAAAATTATCAACTATGTGAAAGCTTTAGATAATCCATCCACCACCAAGTAGCATACTTTGGTCATAAAGTACACATGCTTGACCTCGGGATATGCCATATTCAGGTTCATAAAGATGAATTTCTGCCATGTTTTGATCCATGACATAGACCGTTGCAGGCATTTCGACACCTGAAGATCTTATTTTAATTTGGCACGATATAATTTCTCCGATATTGAAAGAAACTAGCCAGTTCATGTCTTTAAGATAAATTATTTTTTTTGCTAGTTGCTCTTTAGGGCCAACAACAACATTGTGATTAGTAGGGTCAATTTTTACAACGTACAAAGGTTCAGGTGCAGAAATTCCTAAACCTTTTCTTTGTCCAATAGTGTAATTAATGATGCCTTCGTGTTTACCCAAGACTGTCCCGTTCATATCTACAATATCTCCAGGATGGAGGGCTTCTGGTCTGATTTTGGAAACGATTGAACGATAGTCTCCATTAGGAACAAAACAAATATCTTGACTGTCTGGTTTACTTGCAATAGGTAGTTTAAGTCTCTTTGCATGATAGCGTGTTTCTAGTTTACTATCGAAAATTCCAAGCGGAAAACGAAGATAGTTTAATTCTTCTGTTGTTGTGCCAAATAAGAAATAACTCTGATCTTTATTATGATCTATAGCTTTTTGTAGTGTTGTGAAATGTTGGTTTTCTTTTTTGTACACATTTCTTTGGACGTAGTGCCCCGTTACTAACGCTTTAGCATCTAAATCTTTTGCAAACTGAAGAAGATCCTTAAATTTAACCTGCTGATTACATTGTATGCAAGGAACAGGTGTTTCCCCATTGACGTAACTGTTTGCAAAATCATCGATAACTTTTTGTTTGAAGATAGATTCGTAGTTCAGAACATAGTGAGGGAATCCCATCTGTGATGCAACTTTTTGGGCATCATAAATATCTTGGCCAGCACAGCAAGCTTTCTGTTTTTGAATAGCTTTTCCGTGATCATAAAGTTGTAAAGTTATTCCAATAACTTTATAACCTTTTTCATGAAGCAATGCTGCAACAACTGATGAATCAACGCCCCCAGACATGGCAACGGCCACTAACCCTCCTGATTCTACACCTTCTAAATGAAGATCTCTTTCAGGTGGGATGTAGTCATCTGGGACTTGATAACGGTCAAAAGAGCAACTTTGCATCATGATATATGAGTTTTAAGCCATAGCTGATTGATTTTTTTTGTTGTAATTCATAAGAGAAGTTACAAGCATATAAATGGCATAGACCATAAGAAGTGGATAAATCCATTCTAATAATGTGCCCAACAAAATATAAATTGCTTCAAAACCTAATAAAGAAACTGTGAAAGATAGCCCCATGGTTAATACAATTGCAATTTCTCTTGTTATTTTCTTTTTGAAAATATCTTCATATAAATAATCAGAAAATAATGAAGCAACAATAGTGCAGGTTGCAAGACATGATACAAATAGCGTAATAGCTACAAAAATTCCTGCATAATTACCCATAGCAACTTTTGCAATAACCATTAAAAATTTTTCTTTTTGACCTGTAATGTCTGCAAGATGTGGAGCATATTTAGCACCTAAAATTACAAAACCAATATAGCAAAGCGACAATAGGCCTCCACCGATAAAGCTTGCTTTAACGCTACACTTAAAGATGGATTCTTTTAACTCGCTTTCAGGGGTATTGGGATGTTGTGCTGATATTTTTTGTTTGATGTACCCATAAATAGCACTTCCAAAAAAGAAACTTGCGATAAGGTCAAGGGTTTGATAACCAGCTTTTATACCAGCTTCTATATTATCTAAGGCAGGAGTTCCTGATGTAAGGGTATGATTAGCGACAACTAAACTTATAACGATAAGGCCAATAATTGATCCTAATTTGATAGGTGTAAAATAAATACCAATAATTTCTATGACTCTATTTTTTTGCCAAATGAGCGCTGCAATCAGAATACAAAAAAAGAAGTTGAAAACCACAATTGAAAGACTAGGTATAAGGGTTTCAAAGCTTCCATGTATCAACGATGCGCTGCGTGGTATGATGCCAATAGGCCCCATAAGAAGTAACATGATGAGGGTTAATATAAAACTTGGGATTTTACCTAGTTTAGAAAAATATTTATTTTTATCACCTTCCCAAAACATAATTCCTAACAATCCAATGAGTGGTAAGCAAACACCTGTCAGAATAAAGCCAAGCACAGAGAATATGAAAGAGCTTTGAGCTTCTATGCCAATAAGAACTGGGAATGTAAGATTGCCTGATCCAAAAAACATTGAAAACATGGCAAATCCAGATGTTAGAATTACTTTTAGGTTGTTAGTCTTCACTTCTTTTTCCTTTTAAAATTTATATTCTTACTATAATGATATTATTTCTGATCTTTTTCAATAAAAAATAGATCATAATATCAATATAGCCCATTTTTCCTATACTTTGACACATTTTCAAATGTTTGGTTATATGGATATATACTATTTTTCAATTTTTTTATATTTTTACAATTCCTGACATTGAATTGGGTCTTTAAATGTTCTAGTATGAAAGTGGAAAGTGTAAATTCACTTTATATATAATGTATACAAATTTTATGACGCTTACTGTGAGTCGAATGCTGAGTGTAATACCAACATTTTTTGATCGAGGTAATCGTGGTTTTACGGAGTTTTTTAAAATATGGTTAAGCGTTTACTTATTGATGCTGCACACAAAGAAGAAATACGAGTTGCAGTGGTCGACGGACAAACTTTAGAAGAGTTTGATTCCGAAACAACAACAAAAAAAATAACAAAAGGCAATATTTATTTAGCTAAAGTTATAAGAGTCGAACCCTCACTACAAGCCGCATTTGTTGAATATAGTGGCAACAGACATGGTTTTTTACCTTTTTCTGAGATACATCCTGATTATTACAAAATCCCTGTTTCAGATAGAGAAGAAGGTTTATTTGATCATTCGATAGATCCTTCAGTTTTCAAAACGGAAGAAGATCATTTTGACAATTCAGAAGATTTTAAAGTACCAATAGATTCCCAAGATATGGCCTACAGCTCCAATGATACAGTTGATTTTGTTAGTGTGGAGGAAGAAATAGATGCATCAGCATCGCTGGAGTTACCTTCAGATAAAGTTCAAGAAAATATCGATCTTTCCGAACTTTCCTTTATTGGAGAAGTGGTATCCGAGCATATCGAATCGAGTTCAGAGATTTCTGAACCAATATCAGATCATGATTCATCACAAGAAATTATTGATGAAATCGAAAGCTCTAGAAAAAACGCTATTAGACGTGGAAAATATAGAATTCAAGAAGTAATCAAAAGAAGACAAATTTTATTAGTTCAAGTAGTGAAAGAAGAAAGAGGAAATAAAGGCGCAGCCCTAACGACTTATTTATCCTTGCCTGGACGCTATTGCGTACTAATGCCCAATTCTGCTTCTCGTTCAGGTGGAGTTTCAAGAAAAATCAGCGACGGTGAAGATCGTCGTCGTTTGAAAGATTTAATGAAAGAATTTAATGTTCCAACAGGAATGGCTTTGATTGTTAGAACAGCAGGGAAAGAAAGAAACAAATCAGAAATTAAAAGAGATTACGAGTATCTGCAAAGACTTTGGGATGAAATAAAAGAAAAAACTTTAGTTTCGAATGCGCCAGATCTTATTTATTCTGAAGGTGATTTGATTAAAAGAGCACTAAGAGATATTTATGATAAAGACATTTCTGAAATTCTTATCTCTGGTGACGATGCATATAAAGCTGCTAAGCATTTAATGAAAACCATGATACCGAGTCATGCTAAAAAAGTTCGCTTTTATAAAGATTCTTTGCTTCCACTTTTGCAAAAGTTTAATGTTGAAGACCAAATTGAAAAAATGCATGAGGCAGAGCAACGTTTACCATCGGGAGGTTCTATTGTCATAAACTTTACAGAAGCTTTAGTTGCAGTGGACGTTAACTCTGGAAGGTCAACAAGAGAACGTCATATTGATGAAACAGCTTTTAAAACAAACATGGAAGCAGCTTTTGAAATAGCTAGACAAATGCGTTTAAGAGATTTAGGTGGATTAATCGTTATCGACTTTATTGATATGCATGACACAGCCCACATCGCTGCTGTAGAAAAGAAATTAAGAGATTTTGTAAAAAATGACCGTGCAAAAATACAAATTGGTAGAATTAGCCAATTTGGATTACTTGAACTTTCAAGACAAAGACTGCGTCCTAGTTTGTTTGAGAACCACACGGTAAAATGTACGCATTGCGAAGGAAAAGGTTTTGTCAGATCGATAGATTCTATGTCCTTGCAGATTCTGCGTGAAATTGAAAAAAAATTGTCAGATGATAAAAGTTTAGAATTAAAAGCAATTGTTCCTCATGGGGTTGATTTATATTTACTTAATCAAAAAAGAGCTAATATATCTGAAATAGAAAATAGATACGGCTGTGTGATTTATATTACCCGTCACGAAACTGCCTATGAAGCTGGTTTTCTCATCGAATGCGTCAAGAAAAGTAGTCTTAAAGAAAATATTACTATTGCTCATAAAGAACCTCAAAAAATGGACAATGAAAGGCATCTTAGACAGAAAGAACATGCTGTTTTAAAAGGTGCAAAGGAAACAATAGAGCCTAGCACAGATGAGGAAAAAATTCTTCCCAATCCCAAAAAGAGAAGAAGAAATAATAAGAAAAAGACAGGTATGCACCCCTTAGAAGCCGAACTTTCACAAACGGTACCTTCAAGAAACAGCCCTGAAGACAGTATTGTTGCAGAAATTTCTGACCCTCTCGCTGTTGTTGATGGAATTTTGAAAACAGATCCTGAAACAGAGGTGCGTAAAAAAAATAGAAGGTCTCGTAACTGGAAGCAGAGAAATAAAAGAGACATGAAGGAATCATCATCTGAAAATCAAGATTTGAATGTAGACGTACGAAATCAGGGTGATCATGATATTTCAACAGAATCTATAGAATCTTCAACAAAGAAAAATAAACAAGAATCTATTTCTAAGACAGTAAAGGGTGAAAAAGAAGCTTCATCTGATCAAGACGTTAACACAGAAATTAAACAACCAAGAAAGAAATGGCTAAGACGTTTTTTAAAGTAGTTGATTGTTAGGAGTGAATATTTGTTTTAAAACCAACAAATATTCCAACCCCTTCTTTTATGTATTCTTTTGGAGATTCGTAGTACCGATTAAAAATATTTTCAGCTCTGCAAAATAACCAAAGATTTGGGTAAGAATATATTTTCTTTGAAGCAAAAACACGAAAAATAGGTGGGCTATGATACATCTTTGGAGAATTCCAGTTCATTGAATCTGAGTCATATTCGTTTCTTTTAAAAGAAACTTGTATACCTTTTAAAAAATCATCATTCTCATGTAGCAAACTAGCACTATAAATATGGCGTGGACGTCTGATAAGAATGCTGGAATCAAAAAGATTTTTGAATTCCAGGTAGGAATAACCCAATGAAAATTGCCAATTCAACATATTATATTTTAATTTGATTTCTGACCCGTGGCTTTGTGTTTTTCCAATATTTTTTAATTTCCACTGGTTTTCATCCATGCGCGTACTATAAATAAGATCTTTTAAGTTCTGATGAAAAACAGACATAGATACTACAAGATTATTAGTCAGCAATTGAACAAGATCTATTTGATCTATTACTGATTTTTCTGTTTTAAGGTCAGGGTTTCCTCCCCATTGGGGAATGTAAAGCTGCATTAATGAAGGCTCTAAAGAAGCCGTTTTATGCGTAAGATTGATAGTGGTTTTTGTTTGGGGTAAATAGTGTTCATAGACAAGGGAATAATTAAAATCATTGTTTTTATTGCTTTTAGTAACGGTATTTTTAAAATGGAACTTATTGTTTCTACTAAAACAGAAGGAATGTGAATGTATACCTTTATATTTAACCGACTTTTTTTTCAAAAGTGTAGATGTTAAAACATGTTCATGAACTTCAGTTTTAATCAAAAATGCATAAAGAGGGTTTATGGTTTGTGAATGTTCAAGGTGTAACCCCTTTTGCTGTGAATTAACATAATTTTCTACAGCAGGATTTTCAAGAATACGTTGATTCCTTTTAAAATCTAAATTATAAACAGAAATTTTATTTTTTATCTGACGTCTAGTGGCATCATGTATTAGCTCTATTTTATTAAGTTGATTTTTTAATGTTGATAACCCACTTGGAGTATTGGCCTCAAAATGAACATATTCAGAATCATTACTGAATCCTCTATGAAAGGTTTGAATGCGGACATGGGGTGTACATTGCAATCCAAATCTTGAACTATAGTTCATTTTATGAACTCCATCAGGTTCATGATGACGAGATTTAGATCTTAGGTGCTTGGGTTTCGTTATTATTCCTTTTGTTGCTTCATTTTTCATAGTTATATTGAAATCAAGATCCCTTTTTTCTCCTTGAATATTGTATTCAAGTGTTGAAGTATCTCGAGATCCATATTCTACCAACGCAAACTGGCTAGTTTCACCTTTTCCTTTTTCTGAATTAATTTGAATATTAGCTCCTATAGTATCGCTGTTAGATGCACTTATGGGATCGTTTAAGGATATATGAGATGTAGTGTCTGTTGTAACAAATGAAGAATCGAGGCTTTGATTATATGATGTAAGATCATTAAATTCGATATCTTCTACAAATAAACGGGTATGTTGAGTATTGGTTGCCCTATAAAAAATAGATCTCTCCGAATAGTTAAAACTTGGTGAGTGATTCAAAATATCGGTTAAATGTTTATATTGAAAATTATTAGCTTCTTTGGGGGAAATTACTGTATAAGTTTTGTTTTTATGACGTGCACCATATACCGTTATTTTAGGTAAAGAACTTTTTTGAGTAGCATATGATAATTGTGTAAAAAAAATAGTTAAGCTGTAAGAACATATTATTAAAAAACTAAGGTTCCTATTCATATTGAAGTGCTTGTTTGTTCAGATTTTCATCTATTTCTTGAACGGTATTGTAAGGTGTAAAGTTTTTATTGATCATTTGGTCGTCATAATCTAGTGTTTTTGTTGGTACAGATTTTTGTGATACAGGTAAATCTTGTGTTTGATAAAAGGCATTGGGGCCATCATTATTTTTTTTAGCTTTAGAATCATATGCTTTTTTAAGTTGCTCTATCCATTCGGCTGAATCAGATCCCATTAAAAGGGAGATATCAATTTTTTGATTCAATTTTGGCGTAGGGGCAGATGATTTTAGGCTGCTGACTAATTCTTGGTAATGTATTTCTAATAGTTTTATTTTCTTTTTTGCATCCTCTAAGTGATTCGTTTGTAAACAATTTTTTTTGGATTCTGACTCTAATTTAACTCTAATTTCTTCAAGTACTTTGTGATAGTTGATTTGTATATCTTTTAATTTTGCAAGATAGTGATGGTCAACTTTTCTGTCCTCTCTTTTTTCTGCTTGTGCTGGTTTGTTGTGAGTATCTCTATTCAAATTTGATGATTTATCTGCAGCGTGCATAATCTTAATGTGGTTAAGGAATAGGATAGAACTCATTAAAAGTAATTTAGAGACGTTGTAATTCATACTAGAGCCCTTACATTAGTTTATTGAAAAGATCCCAAAATATGAGATATTTTTTCACGTTCTTTTGATTTTATTTCCTGAGCATTAAAGTCTTCTTGCCACAGTTCTGGTTTGTTTTCTTTAAACGCAACATTAGCTATTTTTTTGTTGAGTCTTTCAATTTCAATGCTTAAATCTTCCTTGTTCTTTTCAATAAGTTCAATGATATCTTCAATTTGAACATTTTTGGGTAAACCTAAAAAAAGAGCGTCTCCTTGGCAAGTGATAGGAATTTCCCCTTGTTGATCTGTTATGCTTGATAAACGAGCAAGCTGGCTAACCCATTTCCATTCGCTATGTACGAGGTTATGCATTGTGCTGTTTTCGGGAACATACAAGCTTAATTTTTCTGATCCTTTAATTTGAATCAAACCTCTTAAAGACCTTATATCTTCAACAAAATCTTTCATTACGGCGATGTTTTTAACGTGATCCTTCAAAATATCTGGATGATGAACATCAGTTTTGGAATAAATTTGATTAATCAAAAAATCAGATTCAGGAAAAAGTTTTTCTTTAATAACTTCTGTTACTGTTGGTGCAATTGGGTTCAGATAGTTTAAAAATACGTTGAAGCACCATGCTATAGTTAAACGTATTTCATCTGAACAAGAAGATTCATCAGTCATAGGTTTACTTGCTTCGATATAAAAATCGCATAAATCGTCCCAAAAGTAACTATGGATTGTGTTATACATAAGATCAAAACGGTAATCTTTTATATTTTCTTCAACACTTCTAGACATATCTAGGGTCTTTTTAACAATCCATACATTTAATGGAAGTTTTAATGAATGGGTGCCAAACGCTGAAAGTTCAGTGTTAGAAATTTGGCCTGTCATGGTATGTATAAACTTGCTAGCGTTCCATAGTTTTGTTATGAAATTTCGTGATTGCTCAACAATCTGGTCGCCAATTTTAACGTCTCTTCCTGGTACAGAAAGCTTTGTTAGTGTAAGACGTAAGGCATCCGAACCAAATTTATTAATCAATTCTAGAGGGTCAATAACGTTGCCTTTTGATTTAGACATTTTATGACCTTTTTCGTCACGCACAATAGCGTGAATATAGACGTCTTTGAAAGGAACATCTTTCATAAAATGCAAACCCATCATCATCATGCGTGCAACCCAGAAAAAGATAATATCAAAACCTGTTGCCAAAACTTGAGTAGGGTAATACTGGCTTAATTCTGGTGTTTTGTCTGGCCAACCAAGAGTTGAAAAAGGCCATAATGCCGATGAAAACCAAGTGTCTAAAACATCATTATCTTGGTGGATTTCTACAGTTTTCCCATAAAACGCATTTGCTTTTGCCTGTGCTTCGTCTTCTGTGCATGCTGTAAATATTGTGTTATCCGGACCGTACCAAATAGGGATACGATGACCCCACCAAATTTGCCTAGAAATACACCAAGGCTGAATATTTTCCATCCAATTAAAATAAGTATTTTCCCAATTTTTAGGGTGAAAATTTGTTCTTCCAGATTTTACAGCTTCTAAAGCAGGACCTGCTAATTTTTGCGCGTCTAAAAACCATTGTTCAGTAAGGAAGGGTTCGATTCGCACACCTGTTCTGTCGCTGTAAGGTACTTGATTTTTAATTTTTTCAGATTTTTCTAAATAGGCCTGATCTTCTAATTCGGATAGCAATTTTTTACGTGCTTCATCAATGGATAGTCCAATAAATTGCTGCGGGCAGGGTGCTATCATTTTACCGTCAGTAGATATAATATTTATCATAGGAAGTTTATGGCGTTCGCTTACAAGAAAGTCATTAAAATCGTGACCTGGCGTAATTTTAACGGCTCCTGAACCCTTATCTATCATGCAATAGTCATCGGCAATAATGGGAATATAAGTGTCTGTTAATGGAATTTTTGCTTGTTTACCAATAAGATGTTTCCATTTATTGTCTTCAGGGTTAACAGCAATGGCTGTGTCTCCAAACATTGTTTCAGGCCGAGTTGTTGCAACAATAATATCTTCGGCCGTATTGGTTTTATATCGAATATACCAAAGAAAACCATCGCATTCTTTGTTGACTACTTCCAAATCCGACAATGCTGTTTGAAGTTGAGTGTCCCAGTTAACAAGTTTTTTAGCTTTATAGATAAGACCTTCTTCATACAATGAAATAAATACTTTTTGAACAGCTTTGGATAAGCCTTCATCCATTGTAAAACGTTCTCTTTCCCAAGCAGGGCTAATTCCAAGGCGTTTTTTTTGTTCTACTATGGTATTGCCTGATTGTTCTTTCCACTGCCAGATACGTTCTATAAATTTTTCACGTTCAAGGGTATGTCTATCTGTTCCTTCTGCTTCAAGTTGGCGTTCTACAACAACTTGTGTTGCTATACCTGCATGATCTGTACCGGGTTGCCAAAGAACATTCATTCCTTTTTTGCGGTGAAATCGTACAAGTATGTCTTGCAAAGTATCATTAAGAGCATGCCCTAAATGTAAGCTTCCTGTTACATTGGGTGGAGGCATCATGATGCAGTAGTTTTGATCAAATTTATTATCTGAGTTGAAGAAAAATTTTTGAGTGCTTTGGTAAATACGATTTTCTTCTTGAGAAAATTCAAAAAAACGAGAAAACATGAAATAATAACTTATCTAGAAAACTAAGATAAATTTAACACAAATGATGGGATTTTTTCGAGAACTTTATAAAGTTTTAATGTCTAAGTTTTCAAATTTTAAAGGAATATCCTTTATTTCATTAGCCCTATCTTCAAAAAAGTAATCTTCTTTTGCATTATTTTCTGAAATTTGAAAGTTGCAGATATCATCTAGTTGATAGTTGTGTTTGAAATCAGTGCTGGTAGAATGAAATGGAGACGAAAAATCTATTTCCTTTTGAATAATGCATCCTAAAAATCCTGTCGAAAACCCAAAAAGTATAGACTTGATGATATTCATGAAGTTTCCTTGATTTAGATTTCCAATTAATATATTTTACTTTAATTAATTTACTATTAATTTTTGTTTATTTATTTTTTTATTTGCTATACAATAGTATTGTGTTTTGTTAGAAAGTATAATATTTATTTGCATTTTTTATGAAAACATTTATCATAACTTATATTTATTATTAAAGTAGATTCATATATGCATATACCGAAACGACCATTGTGGCAAAAAGTAGTTTTAGGACTTTTGTTGGGGATTATTACAGGCTTTGTAATGGGCCCTCATACTGTGTATTTGAAACCATTTGGAGATTTATTTTTAAGACTCATCCAAATGATTGTTGTGCCTCTCGTTTTCTTTTCAATTATTAATGGCTTAGGGAGTATTAAAAATGCTCAAAAACTTGGACGAATCGGTATTAAAGCTGCAGGTGCATACATATTATGTACAATGTTTGCGATTGTTATAGGTATTGGAAGCGCACTTATTTTTAAACCAGGAATTGGTCTAAGTATTCCAACAGGCGTTAATGAAAAAATTCTTCCATTTCATCCTCTCGATATGCTCATGAAAATTGTGCCAGAAAATGCCATTGGCGCCATGGCAAATGGTAAAATTCTTCAGGTTGTTTTCTTCGCTATTTTTTGTGGTATCACCCTTGTTTCAATGGGGGAGAAAGCCAACAAGATTCATAGAGCGGTAAGGGAATTGACTGATTTTGTTTTGGCTATGGTTCGCATTATCGTCTTATTCTCACCTGTTGCTGCATTTTGTCTAATGGCATGGTGTGTTGGTTCGCAAGGTACGGGCGTATTGCTTGGTTTAAGTAAATTAGTTATGACTGGTTTATTTGCCTTTCTTGCTCAATATCTCATTTTTGGGGCAATGATCAAATATTTTGGGAAATTATCACCTTTACCTTTTTACAAAAAAAGTTTTGAATATCAAGCTATGGCTCTTTCAACAAGTAGCACAAAAGCTTCTCTTCCTATTACCATGTCAGTTTGTCGCGAAAAATTAGGTGTTTCTGAAGTAAGTTCTTCATTTTTGTTACCGCTTGGAGCAAGTATCAACATGGATGGTCTAGCTATTTATTTGGGTCTTTGTGTTGTAGCTTTTGCTCAAGCTATGGGGCACGTGCTTAGTCTTTCTGATTATGGGGTTATTATCTTTACAGCAACATTAGGATCTATTGGAGGAGCAGGAATTCCTCGTGCAGCTATTGCTATGATGCCTATTGTTTTGTCAGCAATCAATTTGCCCCACGAAGCAGCTATTGCTCTGATTCTAGGTATCGATAGTTTTATGGATATTTTTAGAACAACAATTAGCATTACGGGTGATGCAGCTGTCACTTTGACAGTCGATAGCATGGAAGGTATGCACAACGCAGATATTTATTATAGCGATAATAAAACAACTGCTTTAGCCGCATAATAAATATTAGAATAGGGTGTATGATGAAAAAATATTTTGGAACTGATGGTATTCGTGGACGCGCTAACAAATGGCCAATGACACCTAGTGAAATTGTTAATATTGCGGTTTCTACATCAAAATATTTTCTAGATACAGAATTACATCAGCATCATAGTAATAGGTTAACTGTTGTTATAGGCAAAGATACGCGACTATCAGGATATATGGTGGAATCAGCACTTGTAGCTGGTTATGTATCTATGGGAATAGATGTTATTTTGTTAGGTCCTGTTCCAACACCCGCTGTTGCAATGTTAACTAGATCTTTAAGAGCAGATTTTGGAGTAATGATTTCTGCATCTCATAATCCTTACATGGATAATGGGATCAAGATTTTTAAATCTGACGGTTGTAAAATGTCTTACGATCAGCAAACTCAAATTGAAAAATTATTATCTGAAGATATTGACCTTCCTGATGCGCAATATTGCGGTAAGGCTAAACGTTTAGACGACGCTGTTGGAAGATATATAGAATATGCAAAAGCAACGTTTCCTCGTGGCTTAAGATTAGATGGATTGAAAATTGTAGTAGATTGTGCCCACGGTGCTGCTTATAAAGTTGCTCCAAGGTTATTGTGGGAATTAGGTGCAGAAGTTATTGCTTTAGGTGTTGATCCGCAAGGTAACAACATTAATGATCAATGTGGGGCAACTTACCCGCAAGGACTTCAAAAAGCAGTATTGGAACACCAAGCACATATAGGTATCGCCTTGGATGGTGATGCCGACCGTTTGATTCTTGTTGATGAAAAGGGAAATATTGTTGATGGTGATCAAATATTAGCAGCCATTGCTTACAAATGGCATGCACGTGGATTGTTAAGAGGTCAAGGTATTGTTGGAACAACAATGAGTAATCTGGGCTTAGAAAGATTTTTAGAAAGTCTGGGTTTGAAACTTTATCGCTCTGCAGTAGGTGATAGCCATGTGTTTGCTATGATGCAAGCTAAAGGATGCAATATTGGTGGTGAACAGTCTGGTCATGTTATTTTAAGTGATTATTCAACTACTGGTGATGGTGTTATTTCTGCTTTGCAAATTTTGACTTTAATGCAAGATAAGAATGTTAGCTGCAGTGAATTAACTTCTGTTTTTAGTCCTGTTTCTCAAAAGCTTCAGAATATTCCTCTAGCCGAACCTCTCGATGAAGCCGATCCTGTGCTTGTTCATGCGATTGAAAGAGCAAGAGAACGTTTAGGGAAATCAGGCCGTTTGCTTGTTCGTTCTTCTGGAACAGAGCCTCTTATCCGCGTTATGGTTCAAGGTGATGACGAACTTTTAACAACTTCGACTTTACATGAGCTTTCTGATATCATTGAAAAAATGCAGCTTAAAAAAAAAGTATCATGATATATATAGCATCCGATCATGCTGGATTTGAGTTAAAGACTAAAGTGTTTGAGAAACTTTCAAAAAATTTTAAATGTGTAGATCTCGGACCATTTGATTTAGTCTGTAGTGTGGATTATCCAGATTATGCACATATCTTATGCCATGAAATTCATAAAGATATTGAAAATAGTGTTGGTATTTTGATTTGTGGAAGTGGCATAGGTATGTCCATTGCTGCAAACAGGCATCCCTATATTCGTTCGTTTGTTGCTTTTAACGATCAAAGTGTAGAGCTGGCAAGACGTCATAACAATGTGAATGTTCTTTGTTTAGGTGCCAGAATGTTTGATGAAAAGGATCTCTTTCGTTGGATAGATTTGTTTTTAAACCAAAAATTTGAAGGCGGACGTCATATCGCTCGCGTACAAAAATTAAATCGATACGATCAATAAATTGATATTTAAAAACTTTAATGAGAGACTACGCATGAAAGATATAAAAAAAATTAAAATAGGTGTTTTTGGCAGCACAGGACTTGTTGGCCAAAAAATTATATCTGTTCTCCATCAATTTGGTGTTCCTGCATGCAATGTAATTGCTTTTACAAGTGGCATGTCTAAAAAAACAAGCATCAGCTACGGCGAATCAGATGTTTTAAATTTGCTTCATGTTGACAAAAGAAATGACACGTCATTAGATGTCGCTTTTTTAGCGGTAGAGAATTCAATTTCACAAAATTTAGCAGTTGAACTAGGTCAAAAAGGTGTAGTCGTTATTGATAAATCTTCCTATTTTAGGATGGATGTGGAAGTGCCTTTAGTGGTTCCTGGTGTTAATGATGAAGTCTTATTGAATGGTTTGGCTAAAAATATTATTGCCAACCCCAATTGTAGTACCATCCAGCTTGTTTCAGTTTTAAAGCCTTTATCTGATCTTTACAAAATTAAAAGAGTGATTATTTCAACGTATCAGTCTGTTTCAGGCGCTGGAAAAGCCGCTATGGATATTTTAGATAACCAAACCAAAAGTGTTTTGGTCCATCAAGGTATTGCAGACAATGGGGTTTTTCAAAAACCAATTGCATTTAATGTGATTCCACAAATTGACGACATCATAGAAACTGGAGAGTCTAAAGAAGAGTTGAAAATGATGCGTGAAACTTTACGTATTCTATCCTCAGATTTTGAAATATCTGCAAGTTGTGCCCGTGTCCCGGTGTTTGTTGGACATTCTATGTATGTGCATGTTGAATTTGATGAAGATCCACAAATTTCCATAATTAAAAAGGAAATTTCTAAACATAAAGACCTCGTTCTTTCAAAACAATTGGATGAGTATGTGACTCCTATTGAAGTAACCAATGAAGACGAAGTTTATATTTCAAGGCTGTACAAAGATCCAAGAATCAAAAACTCAATCAAGTTTTGGTGTGCTGCTGATAACCTTTTAAAAGGCGCTGCATTGAATGGTGTTATGGTTGCGGATGTGATTTGCAAAAAGTATTCATCACTTCTGAAATAATGTATTTTGTTTTAAAATTTATTATATTTGTTAGCTGGTCTAATGCATGCCTTTACGCCAACGAGATTTGCATTAATAACAACAAACCTTTACATTTACACAGAAAAATAGTCAATATAAATGCACCAAAAGTAGGAACGCTAAGGCTAGCGGGCGTTGGATCTTTTGATAATTTGAATATGTTTTCAACGACAGGAATACCGTTTCCTTATCTTTGGATGTGTTACGAAACGCTTATGATAGAATCATCACTGGAACCTGGTGTTTTATATCCTTGGTTATGTTCAAAGGTAACTTATAATTTAAAGAGTATAACTTTTCATTTAAAAAAGGACATTCTTTTTCATTCGGAAAAAAAAATGGATGCAAAAGATATAAAAAAAACTTTTGAGGTCCTAAAAAAATATGGTTCACTGAAATATCAATCAATTTTGAACAATATTTCAAGTATAGAAATTAAATCACCTTATGAAATTGTGATTTCTTTCAGTGCTTTAGAATCTGTGCGATTAGTCAAATTGTTCATACGTCAATTGTCACAAATTCCCATTTTATCCAAAAGACAATTAGATAAACTGAATTTTATGAATTCTGGAATGACGGTTCTAGATGGTACGGGTCCTTATAAAGTTAAAAATGCTTTAGTGGGAAAAAGTGTAGAGTTAGAGAAATATTTACATTATTGGGCAGAAAAAAATGAAGACGGTAGGGGGAAAAATAATTTTCTAAAAATTATTATAGATCTTTATAAAAACCAAGATGTTTGTTACCAGTCCTTTTTAGCAAAAAAATTTGATGTTTTTTTTGAAACAAATCCTAAAAGATGGAAGAAAAATTATAATTCATCTTCTCGAAAAAATCAATTTGCAATGGCAGAGCTCCAATTAAAGAAACCTTGGGCTGTTCGTTCTGTTGTTTTAAATATGAGAAAAAAAAGTTTGCAAGATCAAAATTTAAGAAAAGCAATATTAATGCTTATTGAGCCAGAATACATTAATAAGCTTTTTTTTGATAACGATATGAAAGTAGTAGATGGAATAATATCTGTGTTTAAAAAGCAAACTCAACCAGAAGATCTTGATCTTCAATATTTTCAACATTCTGAATTTGATTCTCTCAAATTGGTAGATAGCTCTTTAAACCAAGAGCATAAATTACTGTGGAAATCTATTGTCAGTAAAATTAACGTTTCCAAAAAATACCTTTTGAAGCATGGTTACAGTTTTCAAAACAAAATATTGCATGATAAAAATATGCAGCCTGTTCATCTTAGTCTTATGTTGAAGGATTCTAATCTATTAAAAGTAGCTCATTTTTTAAAGTTTCTTTTACAAAAAATTGGAATTATGCTCGATATTGCGTTGTATGATTCTATTGTTTACGAATCAGCAGTGAATAAATTAGACTTTGACCTTTTATTTTATTCGTGGCTACAGATAGATACCGTTGATTTAAAAAAATCATTTGAAATCTTTAAATCTATAAATGTTCGTTCAGCTGTTAATATTGCTGGTATTTCTGATGTGATGATTGATGAATATGTGGATCAATTATATGCTCATTCAGAAGGTGTAGAAGTAGAGAAAATACTAGATCATTTATCTCAAAAAATTAAAGACACTTGTGCTATCAAAACACTATTTTCTGATAATAAGGTCCGAATAATGTATTGGCCAGACCTCGTCAGTTTCCCAAGATTACACCCGGCGGCAGATATGAATATTATGTCACGTGGTTGGCATTCTTAAGCTTTTATAAACTTGCTTTTAGAAGATTCTTTACTTCATAAGTAAACTTTTTTAGTAGGTTTAACAGATCTCAATTCAGGAAATTCTTGATATTTTAGACATTTTAGTGCATGTTTAAAAAGATTGAATTAAAAAAGATTTGAAAAAAATATGGCTTCCTATCAATACGTTTATGTGATTAAAGAACTTCGTAAAGCTTACCCTGGTGGAAAAGAAGTTATTAAAGATTTATGGCTTTCATTTTTACCGGGAGTAAAAATTGGTGTGATCGGTCCTAATGGTGCAGGTAAGTCAACGATATTAAAAATTATGGCTGGTCTTGATAAAGAATTTCAAGGTGAAGCATGGGCTGCAGAAGGAGCTACAATTGGATACTTACCTCAAGAACCACAATTAGATCCCAGTTTAAATGTCATTGATAATATTAAAAAAGATTTAGGTAGAGTGACTCAATTGCTTCAAGAATTTGATGCAATTAACTTGAAATTTTCAGAACCCATGTCTGATGAAGAAATGAATGCACTGCTTGAACAACAAACCCATGTTCAAGACCAAATTGATGCTTTAAATGCATGGGATTTAGATCGCCAAATTGAAATTGCTATGGATGCATTACGTTGCCCTTCAGCAGATTCTTCAGTAGAGTTTTTATCGGGTGGAGAGAAAAGACGTATTGCATTGTGTAGTTTATTGATGCAAAAGCCAGATTTATTACTTCTCGACGAGCCAACAAACCACCTTGATGCTGAATCAGTTGCATGGTTAGAACGCCATTTGCAGGAATACAAGGGAACTGTCGTATTGATTACCCACGATCGCTACTTTTTGGATAATGTTGTCAGTTGGATTTTAGAAGTTGACCGTGGTCAAGGTTTCCCTTTTGAAGGAAACTATTCTGATTGGTTAGAAAATAAGCAAAAGCGTTTGATGCAAGAGCAAAAAACTGAATCATCTAAGCAAAAACAATTGGAAAGAGAATTAGAGTGGATTCGACAATCACCCAAAGGACGACAAAGTAAATCAAAAGCACGTATCAATGCTTATGAAGATTTATTAAACCAAACTTATGACGCTGGAACAGGTGATGGTTCTATTGTTATCCCAGCAGGCGACAGGTTAGGGGATACCGTTATCAACTTTACCAATGTTTCCAAAGGTTTTGAAGATAGGTTGTTGATCGATGATCTGAATTTTAAACTTCCAAGAGGAGGAATTGTCGGTGTTATTGGTCCAAACGGTGCGGGTAAAACAACGCTCTTTAAGCTAATGACGGAACGTGAAACAGCCGATTCAGGCAAAATTGAAGTGGGTGAATCTGTGAATCTTGGTTATGTTGATCAGTCACGACACGCATTGAACGATAATAAAACTTTATGGGAAGAAATTTCCGATGGTTTAGATGTTGTACAGTTGGGTAAAAAATCAGTTCCTAGCCGTGCTTATTGCAGTTGGTTCAACTTTAAAGGTTCAGATCAACAAAAGAAAATAGGCATGCTATCTGGTGGAGAACGTAATCGTGTGCACTTAGCAAAAATTTTAAAGTCCGGTGCAAATGTACTTCTTTTAGACGAGCCAACAAATGATTTGGACGTTGAAACTCTACGATCTCTAGAAGAAGCATTACTAAATTTTGCTGGTTGTGCTGTTGTTATTTCGCATGACCGTTTTTTCTTAGACAGGATTGCAACCCATATTCTAGCGTTCGAAGGCGATAGCCACGTTGAATGGTTTGAAGGAAACTATGGGGCCTACGAAGAAGATCGTAAACGTCGCTTTGGTATTGATGCTTTGCAACCAACACGAATAAAATATAAACCTTTAAGCAAGTAATGATAGTGTGGTTTTTTTAAATGGTTTGATACTGCTAAAGGTTTAAGAGATTCTGACTAAATCAGCATATTCTAAGATCAAAAAAGACCATAATTCTACGGAGTTGCATAAGTAATGTCGTTTTGAAGATGAAGACTTTAATAATATTTCAAAAAAATCTTTAGTGGCTAGTTTTTTACAATTCAACTTATTTAATGATTTTTTTGATTTTTTGTTATATAATAGTATTGATGATGAAAATCATCTATGGCAATAAACCAGTTATGGAATAAGCGTTGCGGACCCGGGGGCGGTACCCGGCGTCTCCACCAATTGAATATGGGGACGAAATAGCTTCGACGTGCGTAGTAAAGATAAGTTGTTTTGCTCGGCATTGTACCGTCGTTATCGGGCTAATTTTTATAAGCGGCAATGTAAATTCTGCTTCTAACAGTGGACGTCAGTCCGCGAATCGCAACACACGCGTTCCTGCAAATGGTGCTCGTCGTCGTAGCGACCGTAAAGCTGCCTAAAATTTCGTATCGAAATATAACGTAGTTTTCTGTAGCGGTTGGGGGGCTTCCGGGCAACAGAATAGCCCCCATTAATCGATTTATGCTAGCTTTATTTTCTTGATTCATTTAATATACAAGTAATATTTTTTTAAATTAGGGCTATTATGCTGAAAAATGGATCTATTAATTACGATTTATTTATTCAAAAAGCAATGAGGCAAGCAATACGCGATTTGTTGCGTTATGCTTCTGAAAAAGGTATTCCTGAAAATCATTATTTTTATATAGAGTTTTTAACACACTTTCCAGGTGTATCTTTACCGGAAAACGTTAGAGAAGAATATCCTCAAGACATGATGATTTGTTTGCAATATGAATTTTGGGATTTAAAAGCTGAAGATGACGCATTTAGTGTCACCCTTATTTTCGATGATGAAGAGTATAATATAGTTGTTCCGTATGCTTCAATTTTAAAATTTTCAGATCCTTCTGTTGATTTTGGAATTGAGTTTTCGACTGATGATATTGCTCTTGATGCTGAGCATTTGCAAGCGTTAATGGATGAGCTCGATGAAGAAAATAAAATAAAAGTTGAGGATAGTGACAAGCCTTTAGATAACGTTGTTTCATTTTCTGCGTTCAAAAAAGACCATGATTAGTTTTTTTCTGGTTAGGATTTCGTTTTAACTAAGTATACATTCAATCTTATTGTAAATGTTCTAACTTGATGTTTCTGTGGAAGAGCTAGATTGTTAAGTCAATATTACTTGTGTTTCTTTTATTTTTTAATCCATTTTTCTAATATGCGAAATAGTTTTTCTGAAGCAATAGGTTTTGCGATATAGTCGTTCATTTTATGTTCCCTGCATAGATCAATTTCATTTTGCATGACATTGGCCGTAACAGCAATGATCGGGGTGTTTCGTTTGACAGGATCATTAAGTTCTCTTATCAGTGTTGATGCTGTATAACCGTCCATAATAGGCATGTGAATATCCATTAAAATGATGTCAATATCCCGTTCTAACAGTATTTTTATACCTTCTTCTCCATTATTTGCACAAATAACATTTGATTTTCCTTGTAATAAAATGGCTGTGGCTATCATCTGATTAACAGCATTATCTTCAACAAGTAATATGTTGATATTGTGAAATTGTGACATATCTATAGGAGTACTGGCAAATTCCTCTGTATCTTTACTGTTAACCTTTTCAAATTTTACTTGTATCCAAAAACAAGATCCTCTGCCAAAATCGCTTTCTAGTCCGATTGTGCCACCCATAAGTTCAACAATACTTTTGCTTATGGCAAGTCCTAGCCCTGTTCCTTGATGTTTTTTGGTTAAAGAACTGTCTCCTTGTTGAAATCTTTTAAAAAGTTTAGGTTGTATCTCGTGGGGAATTCCTATTCCAGTATCAGAGACAGAAATTTTTACGAGAATATCGTTGCTAGTTTCTTCTAAAATTTCTATTGCTATTTTGACTAATCCAGCATCTGTAAATTTAATGGCATTACTTAATAGATTAATTAGAACTTGTTTAAGTCTGTCTTCGTCAGCTATTACATAGGGAAAGTTTTGTGGGATATCGCATTCGTAGCATAAATTTTTTGCACCAAGAAGTGGTGCTACAATTTCATGTATTGAATCGAATGTCACCACTAGATTTGTGGTTGCAACATCTAAGGTTAAAGCTCCTTCTTCAAGAGAAGAAAATGTTAGTACGTTGTTGATGAATGATAGTAAAAGTTTGGAAGAGTCTTTTAAATTTAAAAGCATTTTTTTTTGTATGTCATTTAAATTTGTAGATTGTAGTAATTCACAAAATCCTACGATTGCATTGGTTGGGGTGCGAATTTCATGGCTCATGTTTGCTAAGAATACACTTTTTGCTTTATTTTGCTTTTCCGCAGCTTCTTTAGCTTTAATTAGATTTTCTTCAATTTTTTTTTGGACAGTGATATCTCTAATGACAGCTTGTATGAATTGACGATTTGATATTATAAAGCTATAAAGTATTACTTCAGCAGGAAAAAGTTCTCCATCTGATCGTTTATGGGTCCATTCAAAGTGAAAGAGAGGCTGCTCGGCGTTACTTTTATTGCTTTTTTTTTCTGACTTGAAATTGTTTGTTTTTTTGTTGTATTGTTGTTCAACGCGCGGCCATAGTTCTTCTAATGAAGTTTGTTTGAATACTTCTATGTCTTTGTATTTGAACATACCCAATGCTGCTTGGTTGCAATCAATAATTTGTTCATTTTCAAGAATCAAAACAGCATCTGATGAAATTTCATAGAGTGTCCTGTATCTCTTTTCATCCTCTCGAAGAGCGTGAATTTTTTCCATTTCTAAAGCTTGTTTTTGTATCTCAGGTAAATTTTTTAATTCTCTTATTTCAGACTCTAATCGTTTAATAGTGTCCATTTGGTTTTGGTACGTTTGAGATATATGGTAAAAAAGATCGTCGAACGAACATGAGTTATTGTTTTTAATATTCGCCAGGACGGTCGTTATCTGTTTGAGAAGTAATGGATGAAAACTCATAAACTGACACTTTTATTTTTTAATATTATGATGCTGATAAATAAAAAATTTTAATGATTAATCTTTTAAAGATTGTAAGTATTTAATAACATTGGCTCTATCATTAATATCTTCTAATCCCATAAATGACATTTTGGTGCCACTGATAAATTTTCTAGGATTATGAATAAATGCATTGATATTTTCAACTGTCCAAATATCATTACTTTTTTCTTTGAAGGCAGATGAATAAGCATAAGTAGCAGCCGATGCAATCTTTTTGCCAACGACAGCTAGTAAGCTTGGACCAATTGCATGTTCATCAGATTTTATACTGTGGCATTGCTGACATTTTTTAAAAACTAATTCCCCTTTTTCAGCAGATGCTTGTTCCAGTAGTGGTTCTATAGGTCCAATTTTTTCTTCATGGTTAGCAGGCATTGCATTTGTGGTTTGAACCGGAATATGAAAGGAATTTTTTTGGATATTTCTGTTAGAAGCGATAAAGTATTGAGAAGCAAAATCTCCTAGGGCAAGTATGATTAGCGCAACCAATACAGATGCTGATAGTTTATTAAATTCAAATCCGCCCACTGGTGTACGTCACATTAGAAATTGATGATAAGACTTTTTTATTTTAAGTGATATGTTCTAAAATGATCAAGACTATTTGTGTGTTTGTAAGATTTATCTATACATTCCTTGCATGCCACCCATACCTGGACCGCCCATCATACCTTGTTGTCCCATACCAGGACCACCCATCATACCTGGCATACCCATACCAGGACCACCAATCATACCTGGCATACCCATGCCTGGACCGCCCATCATACCTGGCATACCCATGCCTGGACCGCCCATCATGCCTGGCATACCCATACCAGGACCACCCATCATACCTGGCATACCCATACCCATCATGCCTGGGTGTCCATAAGGATTTGGCATGCCATAGGGATTGACGTAAGGATTTACCATAGATCCAACTCCTGGCATTCCCATACCATATGCCATAGAGGCACCTAAAGCTGGA
Organism: Candidatus Pelagibacter sp.; assembly: GCA_013823725.1. Lineage (GTDB taxonomy): Bacteria > Pseudomonadota > Alphaproteobacteria > Paracaedibacterales > CAIOTO01 > PNMQ01. The sequence goes on along the minus strand of PNMQ01000006.1, from coordinate 72,153 downwards.
TTTTGAGCGCTAGTTGCACCCAGCATGGCCCCTTTAACAGCACCTTGTGCAGCGCTTTGCCCTGACATCATGGCAGCGCCCGCTCCAAAAACAGCACCTGTTAACGCAGGGTTGGTCATGGCTTTTCCTGCTGAGTTGGCAGCTGATGAAATTGCTTTTGAAAATCCTGAAAAAGTACTTCTTTTTTTATTAGCGAAGACATTGATGTCAGGATTAAAGGAATAAAAAAGTGTTGCAGAAAGAAAAAATTTCGAGTAACTATTTTTATTTTTGTATAGTTTTAAATTCATTTTTATTCTCTGTTTAATTTGAGTTGTTGATCCTATTTAATCAAAGCAACCTTAATGAAAGATTAATTTGAAATAAATTATGATATTTTCATAAAGGTTATGCATGAGCTTTTTGTGGAATTTGCATTTAAGGCACCACTTTTTATGCATTCATCAGATCCATCGTCTTTAATTTGCAAATAACCTTCTGTGAAGACTGAGTGATTTCCATCAATTTTTGTTTTTAATTTTTGAGCTTGCTTAGGAGTTAAAATTCCAGAATTTTGGGGATTGCTTAATTTAATCCAATGTCCCTGTAAATGAGAATCAGGGTTATAAACAATTTCAAAATTTCCTCCAAATCGCGAAGTAGGGGAGGTAGAGTTTTCTGTATTACCTGACGCCTTAAGATGTTGCCATACGATGTTTGATTCTGATTCGTCGATAATGTGATTTCCGTTACCATTATTGGAAACATCTATAAAACGTTCAGATGCTTTTGGATCATCACCAGGATAGAAACCGTAAGATTCTTTGTAAGAATGGATAGCTAAATTAATTTTTTGATATTCTGAAACAACAGATTGAATTTTTGCACTATCTAATAATTCTTGTCCATGAAACATGGCGCCTAACATTACACCTATAATTGTTAATACAATAGATATTTCAATCAAAGAAAAAGCTTTGAAGTATTTGTTTTTTGAATGAAGTAGTAGGGTGTTCTGACTTTTAAACATTTTATTTCTCAGCACTATTAAACACAATTTCTAATTCTAATTTTTTGAAGACTTTGTTTCATTGGAATTGTTCAGATCGAATCTTATCTGCTTCTCTTGCTAATTCTCCTTGTCTGGCTGCTTGCATTTTTATGTATTCTTGAAAAAATTCAACAGCTTGTTGATTTTGAATCTCTTGTATATCTGGCGTTTTAGAAACTTCAAGTTTATTTTGATTATTATTAGATGTGCTAATCGCGCTGATAGCTTTACTAGCATTAATACATGTTGAAACTAAAAATATAAAAATAGTTATTTTTTGCATCTTAAAAGAGGGATATATTAAATTCATTTCTTAATTTTTATTTTAAAATTTATCACTTAAAAAAGAGTTAATTAAAAAAAACTACCAACTTAACTGTTGGAGCAATATATCAGATCACGAACTATAGTGTGTGAAAAAAAATTATGCATTTATAATACTCAAATATGACAGGGTCCTTATTGACAGCCATTTTTATTTATAGTATGTTTTATTATAAGTGTGTGAAAGTGTTTGGATTTTATTGTCGATAATGTATAAAAATTTTGGGGCATTCTTCACTTCTTGCGCATTAGGAATTGTAGTTTACAGTAACTATTTTAAGCCATTAAATTTCCAGGATATATCCTGTGATCAGGAAACAGTTTTAAATAATTCTGAGTTAGATGTTTCTTCAATCTTGAGCGATGAAAAAGGCGACGAAATAGAAGAGGTCAAAGCTGAAGAAGAAATTCAGCAGCCATCTTCCTATGTTTTTTTAGCAAAACATCAACAAAATGTTGTTGGAACACTTAATAAAAAAGGTTTTTCAGCACAAGATATACAATATGTAAAACAAGAGCTCAAAAAACATTCTCATAGAAAAAATTCTATTGATAGCACAAGCAATGTTTTCGTTAAATACAGCGACAGCAAAAAAGATAATCAAAATTTAAGAAACTGGGTTGAGGTTGATATACCTCTATCAAGTGGTAAATTTGTAAGAATTTCTCGTTCACCCAATGACATACTATCTGCGTCTATTATACGTGTAGATGTTAAAAAATCTTTTAGAAGAGTTGATGGTACCATCAATTCTAGTTTTTATAAAACTATTTTAAAAATGGCCATTCCTCAAAAAATTGTAAAAGAGACAATTAATTATTTGTCCCACATCATGAATTTTCAGCACGGTGTGAAAAAGGGTGACCGATTTGAAATCATGTATGAAGAGCAACGCGATAGTGATGGCAGGCTCCATAAAGTTGGTGGGTTGGTTTACGTTGGTTTTATTAATGGGCGTACTTTTCATAAACTATATCAACACAGTAGAAGTGGTATAACAGATTTTTTTGATGAGTCTGGAAAAAGCATTAGAAGAAGCATTTTACAAACCCCACTAGATCCAAGAAAAATGAGAGTAACATCTGCATTTGGAAGAAATAGACTCCACCCCATTAGAGGCTATAGAAGAGATCATAAAGGCGTAGATTTCGGTGCACCAACAGGTACACATGTAAAAGCAGCAGGTCAAGGTGTTGTAGTGAAAATTGGCTACTACGGTGACTACGGTAAATATGTGAAAATTCGTCATGGAAACGGGTTTGAAACTGCATATGCTCACCTTAGTCGTTTTGCTTGTAACCTTAAAAAAGGCACGAAAGTAAGTCAAAATCAAGTTATTGGTTACGTAGGGTCGACAGGTATGGCAACAGGCCCTCATCTTCACTTTGAAGTCATAAAGAATGGAGTGCATATAAATCCTATGACAGTTAAATCAGCTCCTTCACAACAGCTTTCTGGAAGAGAATTAAAGTATTTCCAACAAGCAAAGAAAAATATAGAAATTAAATTCGCAAGTCTTGGCAAAGAAAATTCAAGCAGCAGCGTTTATTCGGGTTAAAATATTATGATGGACGCAGTATTACAATTTATAGATAGTTATGGCTATTGGGCTGTTTTTTTAGGTTCTCTTGTTGAAGGTGAATCTGTTATTTTGACAGCTAGTGCTCTCGCAAGCCAAGGAATACTTAATATACACTACATTGCTGTTATAGCCTTTGTTGGTACAACAATTGCAGATCAGATACTATATTTCTTAGGCAGAAAATATGGAAATAGAATTCTAAACTCTTCAGAGAGAATGAAAAATGCTTCCGCGAAAGCATTTCATTTGCTTCGAAAATATGACACGTATTTTATCATTGCTTGTAGATTCATTTACGGTGTAAGGGTTGCTAGTGCGATTGTCATTGGTGCGTCTGGCATACCTCCAAAGCGATTCATACCTTTAAATATATTATCTGCAGCGATATGGGCTATTATCAGCTGTTATGGTGGATATTATCTTGGATCATATGTGATTGCATTATTCGAACAAAGCAGCCACTTACAAAAAAATATTATGATTGCGGCTGGTGTTTTATTAGTTGTTGGCTTTATTGCTACAACAATTTACAAGATCTTTTCAAGCCCAAAACCCAAAGATAATAAAGAAGGTTAAGGAATATTTTTTCTAAAATGGTTCTGGCTCTTTTTTATAGCTTTCAGGGGTAGAATTTTTTGGTTTTTTAGGTGCAACAACTTGCCTTTGTCTTTGATGATCTACAGCTTCAATATCCTCTGTTCTTAGGTCTTCTGCCTCCCTGTTGTTCCTATTTCTTTGGATTCCTTCATCCGTAAGATTCTCTTCATTTTTGATTATTTTCTTAAACATTGGATCTAGTGTTGGAGTTGAAGTTGTTTTTAAAAGATCTTTTTGTAGTGAATCAGAAAGATTTTGAAGCATTATATGATCATGAATTTTATCAATTGAAAATGCATAAGAGTTATGGGGGACTAAATAGATGTCATACACAGATTTAATCTTTTGTTTGTCGTCCATTTCAACTGCATTTAAAAATATGAAATATTTGATAGTAGAATCATGACTTGTATAGGGTACAAATAAAACGTACGTAATCAATCCTAAATTATCATGAATATACATAGATGAAGATGAAGTTGTAAATGTATTTTTAATTTTTTTTATGATTTTTTTATCTATTTGAACTTTGCGTTGAGTGTTTTTCTTAATATAAAGGTCAAATTTTTCATTTAAATACAAAAAATCTTTACTACTGATGAATTTTGAACTTGTTTGAATTTGTTTGCTATTTTGTGAAAGCTGTGGAAATCTTAAAAGTGTCGGCTTGTATAAAAAGTCACTTATTTTTAGATTTTGATGGGTTAGTTTAACAATCATCTTTATGTACTGTCCCACTATAAATATTTTTTCAAAATCTGTTTTTTCCGTACTTTTGGTAGTTATAATGTGTGAAATTTCATTATAGTGATCCGTATTTAAAATAACTGATATATAATTTTGTATAGAAAACATAAGTTTAAGATAGCTACTGGGTTCCACTAATGATGAATCTTGGTCTATATTAAAATCATGAAGATTAAATAATGTTTTAAATGTTTCCATTCTATCAAAATATTTCATGTAGCTGCTTAGATCAACTTTTTCTACTGTCTTTTGTTCTTCAATGCCTTCTATAGAATCTGGTGAAATTTCAGTCTTGTTATTCTCTTTTTGTTTGTTTTTAGTACTAGCACTTTTCTCTTTTTTCTTAGGAATTGTTGCTTCCTTTTTAGCTACCTTATCTTTGGATGCATCATCCCCTTTTTTAGCATCCCCAGTTATACCTAAAAATGTTTTTATCTTTGTTGTAATTCCTTCTTTAGGTCTATTTGTGGACGGTATTATCTTTGGATGAATAGTTTTAGATTTATTATCATCTTCAATTTTACTTTCAATAGTTCCATCTTCAGAAATATCATCAAGTTTAGGAAGCTTTTGTGGAAGATCTCCTAAAAATTTTGGAGATGGTGCTTCTGCATTTTCTTTCTTAGCTAGCTTTGAACTGTTGCTGTGATGAGATTTTTCAATTGGCTTTTTATCTCTGGATAGAATCTCTTTATTTGGATCTATATCTAAAGAATATGTATTTACAACTAATTGAGATAAAATGAAGACAACAATCTGTAAAGTTCTATAATGTATTTTTTTAAACATTTTATTTATTTATAAAGGATAGCTCTTTTCATTTTGATGATATATGGTTAAACTCTTATTAATTTTGATAATGATAAGTGGTGATATGAAGTATTGGTTAATTAAATCTGAACCGGATACATGGTCTATTGAGCAACAAGAAAAGAATATGATTGAGCCTTGGGATGGTGTGCGCAATTATCAAGCTAGAAACAATATTAAAGCTATGGAAATTGGAGATTTATGTTTTTTTTATCATTCAGTTTCTCAAAGAAAAATTGTCGGTATTGTTGAAGTATGTAGTGATTACCGATTGGATCCAAATGATGAAACGATGAAATTTGGATTAAGAGATATGAAATTTATCAAAAAATTCTCTAGAGGTTATTCACTTGATGAAGTTAAAACACATCCTCTGTTGCAAGATATGGCCTTACTTAAGCAATCGAGGTTATCTGTTCAACCTGTTACTGATGTTGAATGGAATGTTATAATGAGTTTGGTGGAGTAATCGGAGTCAGAATGCCATTTTGATGTGAAGAGAAGATAGTGGTAAATAAGACTTTAAAAATACACAATATGGGAATGGATAATGCAATCCAACAAAACCCAAGGACTTGAGATGTTGCAAGAATACTAAAAATTATCCACGCTGGATTTACCCCTAAGTGATTTCCAATAAACTTTGGAAGTAAATAATTCATTTCAATAAGAGCTACAATATTAAATATAGACACAATACCAATAATTTGCCACCAACCTGAAAAATAAAAAAAACTTACTGCTAACGAGCTTATGAATCCAACAATAAAACCAAAATAAGGAATGAAAGACAAAATACCTGTTGCAAATCCTATAGCCATGCTGTTTTTCAATCCAATAATGGATAATAGGGTGACATAAATTATTGTTAAATATGCGCAAATAATCGTTTGACCTTTTAAATAATTTGTTATTTTAAGATCTATTTCAGATAGTATAACTAGGCTTTGGATTTTAATAGAGGAAGGAATCCCGTTCTTTAAAAACTTTTGGATTTTAGGCCAATCTTTACTGATATAAAAAGTTAGTATGGGGGTAAAAAATACGATAGATAACTTGTTGGCAATTTCTAAACTATTACTTAGAAAATAAGAGACTGTTTCACTAAGCCACACAGAAAGATGATCCATGATCTTGGGTAGGGTATTAAGGATATAACTTTTAAACTCTGTTTGATGCAGAAATGCGCTTCTTGGATGCTCGATTTGACGCTGAATGTTCTGATAGGTCTTTTCTGTGATTCTTGGAATTTCTAAAATTGCTGTATTAAATTGTGTTTTTAGATAAGGAAATATGACTAATATGGATACGATGAAAAGCCCTGTAATCAGGAGGATAAAAAGGAGAGATAAATATGTTCTTGAAAGACGATGTTCTGCTTTAGATATGCCTTTGTCTATAAAATAACTTAAGATAAAAGATAATATAAATGGGTCAAGTACATCGTTTAAAGCGTGTGCTGTGTATACTAAACAAGTCAAAAGAATAATTGATAAGCAGATAATTTGAAAAAAATTAGGATGCTTGACGAACTGATTGATAAAATTGGACATAAGATTTTCCAGACCACACATTAAAAATAATACAAACTAGCCACATAAATTGATATAGGGCCATACAAACATTATATCCTTTTGTGAAGGGATGCCAAAAGAAATATATGGTGTTTTGAAATTCTAATTGTTGCACATAAAAGAGGAAAATATGTGCAAGAAAAAATACGAATAGAACAGAAGTGTTGAATTTGCTGGAAAATATTGGTGATATTTCAAAGTTCGACTTAACAGTTTTGAGACGAAAATAGCCCGAAATAATAAGGACTTCACGAATTAGCGTTAGCGCTAACAGCATATATAAGTGTGTATGGTGTTCTTTAAGAACAAAACCTATAAGTGCAGATATTATAAAAACTTTGTCAGCAATAGGATCTATAATCTTGCCCACTGAAGATTCTGTTTTGAATTTTCGTGCTAAATATCCATCTAGCCCATCTGAAAGAGCTGCGAAAATAATAATTAAAATTGAAGCATAAGAATAGGAATGTAAAATTGAATATATTAAAAAGGGACTAGACGCTAGTCTTAGTCCCGAGAGTATATTAGGTAAATAGATTTTTATATTATTCACTATATAAAATGATCTTTAACCTACAATTTCTAAACTTGAGAAAAAGTATGAAATTTCAATAGCTGCATTTTCTAGTGAGTCTGAACCATGAACAGTATTAGCTTCGATTGATTCAGCAAATTCTTTACGGATTGTACCTTCTTCTGCATTTGTTGGATTCGTGCTACCCATAAGTGTGCGATATTTTTCTACTGCGTTTTCGCCTTCAAGAACTTGTACAACGACAGGGCCAGAAATCATGAAGGAACATAGATCGTTGAAAAACGCTCTTTCTTTGTGAACAGCGTAAAATCCTTGAGCTTGTTCTAATGTAAGCATCAACTTTTTTTGAGCTACAATTTTAAGACCAGCATGTTCTATTTTTGCATTTATCTTACCTGTAATGTTACGCGCTGTTGCGTCAGGTTTTAGTATTGAAAAAGTTCTTTGAATTGTCATTATGTTTGATTTTGAAAAATTAAGTTATCTATACACATTTTTAGTTCTTTTCCTGCAAAAAATCAAGAATCTTTTTATTTTAGAATAATTTTGAATTTTTATTGTGCTTCAGGTACAATGTAATGGTTACTTAAGGGGCTTTATGAAAATTTTAGTTACAAACGATGATGGTTATGGTGCAGAAGGTCTAAAACTGCTCACAGAATTCGCATTAGAAATTACCGATGATGTGTGGGTTGTTGCACCTGATACTAATCAAAGCGGGACAGGGCACTCTATTACTATCAAGCAACCTCTACGACTTAACCAGCAATCTTATCAACACTATTCTGTTTCAGGTACTCCGACTGATTGCGTAATGCTGGCTTGTGGACACCTGTTGAAAGATTCTTTGCCCGATTTAATTTTATCAGGTATCAACCATGGTTCTAATATGGCTGAAGATTTATCATATTCAGGAACAGTTGCTGCTGCAATGGAGGGAACACTTTTAGGAATTAAATCTGTTGCTTTGAGTATGAATTTCAAATTTAGAGAAAATATTAAATGGGATACAGCCCGCCTTTGCTTGTCAAACGTTAAAGATTTAATTTTAAACGGTCCTGTCAAAAAGGATTCGTTTATGAATATTAATTTTCCTGATTGCAATCACAGCGAACTTCAAGGTATTTGTATTACAAAACAAGGCATAAGAGACACTAAGGATATGATGCATGTTTGCGAGGACCCAAGAGAAGAAAAATATTTCTGGCATGGTTCAGCAATGTACCGCTTTGAAGATCATCCAAATATTAATGATCAAGATAGTGATTTAAGTGCTATATACTCCAATTATATTTCGATTAATCCAGTAAAATTAGACTTTACAGATGAGCACTATGGTCAACAGCTAAAAGAATATTGTATGATAAATCAGATGATAAAGAGGCAAATATATGCGTAGTAATTCATTAATATTAACAGTTTTATCCTGTTTGTATTTAGCAGGATGTGGTGGTTCTAATAATCAACCTAGTGAAATTATTTCACCGAGGGGAGTGTCTAGTTATCATATTGTCAAAAAAGGTGAAACATTAAAAACCTTATCTAAAAAATACAAAATCCCTGTAAAGGAATTGATTTTGATGAATGGTTTGAAGGCTCCTTATCGAATTGTCCAGCACCAAAGGATTAAAATTAAATCATTAAAATTGCAAAGTAATGAATATTATGCTTCAGGAGATGATCTTGAGGTAAAAAGTGTTCAGGATGATCCTTTTTTGAAAAAAAATGTTGATCAGAAATCTACATCTCAAGATGAAATGATTGAAAGAAATGGTTTATCGCATAGTTCGTCCGAACAGGCTCAAGATTTTTTAAATCAAGCAGTTCATGAACAACAAACGTCTCTTGATTCTCCTGAGGACTCAGTTATGAATCAAGCAGATGTTTCTCAACAAATTCTGAGCGAAAAAGAAGAGGCTACAAAAAAGTTTTTACCTTTCCAAAAAAATGCCACCTCCCAAGCTCTTGATCCTAAAAAATATGCATGGCCAGTGCATGGGAAAATATTAAGAACATACGATCCCAAATCTGGTAGTAATATCTTAATCGAAGCTCCAGCAGGTACAAAAGCTAAGAGCTTAACAGACGGTAAAGTTACAAGTGCTGGCAAAGATGCTGATCTACGTTCATGGGGTCAATTTGTTGTAGTAAAGCACAACGATGGGAAAATGGCATTTTATGGTTTCTTGAAAGAAGTTTATGTTAAAGCCGGACAAACGATCAAAAAGGGAGATGTTATTGGAACAGTAGGTATCAATCGCAAAGTTAATAAAGCGATGCTTGCGTTGCAACTAAGACAGTCTGGAACCAAAAAACCAATAGATCCTCTACCATTTTTATCTTAAGAAAGTAATTATTCTATGAATTTAAAAGATAAAAAAGTATGCGTTTTATATGGCGGTTGGTCATTTGAAAGAGAAGTATCCCTTGTTTCTGGTTTAGAGGTATATAAATCTCTCAAAGATGCGGGTTATTCCGTCTTTTTGGTCGATGTAAAAAAAGACATATATAATTTTATAGATGAAATTACAGCAAATAAACCGGATGTTATTTTCAATGCTCTTCATGGAGCAGGAGGCGAGGATGGAGTTATCCAGGGTGTTTTAACCATGCTGGATATTCCCTATACACATTCTGGTGTGTTTAGTTCTGCTGTTGCTATGGATAAAATCTCAACGCGTTATATGTTACAGCCACTGGGTATTCCCTTTGCCCAATTTAGAGTTTTTAAATTCCATGAATTTCAAGATAACGTAAAACAGTATTTTGGGTATCCATTTGTAGCAAAACCACCTTGTGAAGGTTCCAGCATAGGGGTTTCTATTATTAAAAATGATGAAGAATTAGATATATATGTGAAAAATTGGAAATTTGGAGAAACAGTTCTTGCTGAAGAATATTGCAAAGGACGTGAAATTCAAGTTGCTGTTATGGAAGATAAAATTCTGGGTTCTGTGGAAATTGAATCTTTTAAAGAATTTTATGACTATGAAGCTAAATACACACCTGGCTTTACAAAACACACGGTTAATCCTACGTTAAGTCATAGAGATATGAATAAATTATATGAATATGCTTTGAAATCACATCAGGGTTTAAAGTGTAATGGGATAACACGTATAGATTTTATTTGCGAAATTAAAGACGCACCGCAAGATCGTAATATGATTCTTTTAGAAGTCAATACTCAACCCGGAATGACACCTTTATCCTTGGTCCCAGAAATTGCAGCAGATATGGGGATGTCATATTTAAGCGTTATCGAAACTTATTTGACCTTGGCTTTTAAAAGAAGCTCTACAGGTGAATAGAGGAATCGACGTGAAAAACATGTTCATCAGCACTAACCTTTATGTAATATAACCATATGAACAAGATGCAAATTCTCAATATTTTTAAACGAAAGGATAAAAAAAAATCCCACGGTATTAGGCGTAAACGTCGTATCACACGTATGCATAGTATAAAATTCAAACTCATTTCATTCGCTGCGGTTGTAGGAATTATTTTTTTATTTTTCTTTATTGATAGCTTTAGAGAATTTAAGTCCTCTCATTACATTTTAAATTTCTGTAATTTTACTGTGAAAAAAATTCAAGTGATTGGTATTAAAAATGTTACCAGAAATAAAATAGATCAGATTGTCGCAAGTCAATCTACAAAAATTATATCGCAGATTGATATAGATAAAATAAAGGAAGATGTTGAAAAAATTGAATGGGTCGATCGCGTTTATATACAAAGACGTTTACCTTCAATTCTTAGAATTGAAGTTATAGAAAGACATCCTGTAGCAATATGGCAAAATAAGAAAAAAAATTATTTAGTAGACAAGAGCGGTAAAATAATCCATTCAACGATTTCTAAAGATTTTAGTTCCTTACCTATTATTGTTGGTGAACTAGCTCCCAGTACAGCATTTCAAATTATCAATGCTACACTGCATTTTCCTGAGTTAAAGAAAAGGATTACAGGCTATATCTGTATTAGAGGTAGGCGCTGGAATATTGAAATGGACAACAGCTTAATTGTTAAATTACCTGGAGAAAACAATCACAATGCTTTAAGCGTTCTATCAGACATGGTTAAACATAATAAGATTTCCAATGTTTTAATGGAAAGTATTGATTTAAGAGATGAAGATAGAGTCATTATTAAATTTAAAGAAAAACACGTTAATTCTATCAAAAAAAATAAAAAGAGTAAAACTTCAGTTTAAGAAGATTTTATTAATATCATTTTCTCTAATACTAATAAAAGAAACATAACAAGTATAATAGGGGCTATAATATTAGTTCCTTGTGATTTATTTTTTTGTAATCTTTTTTCAATATTTAAAAAATAGAGATAGTTTCCGTAAAACCCATAAAAAATGGAGGGGATAAATTTTAGGGTTAAAAGAAAAAATATTGAAATATCATTTGTAACAGACCCTGTTCCAAAAAAAAATAGAATACCTTTTTTTATGACATGGGTGTAAAGTGCTTCTGAAACACAAGTGAAAGCAACGTATGTAAAAAAATCAAGGTACATCTTGCGATATAAAAGCCAATAAGCAGAAAAAAGAAATGCTGATGTATTCCATTTAGTAATAGTTTTATTGCGACGAATATCATCATAGTATGATAGATAATAGGCTGTCTGCTTTGTTACTGTACTTAATGTCTCTTTTTTAGACTTTACACATTCAAAAATTGTATGTTTATTCATATAATTCGTAGTTATCTTATAAGATGAGGAAAACGGTCTAATCTAAGGTTAAGCCAAGTCCATGGTTTTATCAAAGTACCAATATGTGACAATAGAATTAAATCTGCCCTACCAACAATACGTTTAAGAGGGATAAATCCTACTTTTTTGTCTCTGCTATCGGTAGAATTATCACGGTTATCTCCCATCATGAAAAAATGATCTTTGGGAACTGTGAATTCTTGTGTATTGTCCAGTGAGCCATTTCCGAAATCTTGAATTTTGAGAATGGGATGTTTAACGCCATTAGGCAGTGTTTCAATATAGTATGGAATGACTTCATTTCTACCATCGACGTGACGCATGTCGTAATCTTTTCCTCTTTCTAAAGGAACTTCTTTTCCATTGATATGAAGTATCCCATTGATCATTTGAATACGGTCTCCTGGTAGACCAATAAGGCGTTTAATGTAATCTACGGCTTCGACTTGTCTTTTTTCATTCAAGTGGTTTGGATTGTGAAATACAACAACATCTCCTCTTTTAAGTTCGCCTTCAAATATTCTGTCTTTTTGAATAACATTGGGTGAAAGTGGAAGTGATTGATTTGAAAAGCCATATGTGAATTTATTGACAAAAATAAAATCACCAACAACTAAAGTTGGATACATGGATTCAGAAGGAATCATAAAGGGTTGATAGAAAAATGTACGAATCAACATAGCTACAGCAAATGCAATTGCAAAGCCTTTTGTTTCTTTAATCCATTCTGCTTTGGTGAGAGGAATAAAAGAGGAGTTTGTCATGGAAAGCCTTTCTAAATTTTTTAATTTTTATGAACAACTGAAATAACCACAAATGCACCTGCAAGAGGAGGTTCATCTGTAAGCGACAGGTTGATTACTTTTTTAATGTATCCTTTTTTTATTGCTATGCCAAGTTTTTCTGCTTCGTTTTCAGCAACCGTATTTAAATTTTGCTCTGCTTGATTATAAAGAACAATATAAGGCTTGCCGGACGCTTCTCTTTTGATTTCTATATCTACCCAATTTATGCCTGTTGTAAGGCCTATTGCTTTAAGAGTTGCTTCTTTTGCAGCAAACATTTTAGCAAGAGCAGCAGATGCCATTGTCCATCCTTTAGACGTTGAGATATCATGTTCTCTTTTAAAAGCAAATTTCTGTTCTAAATTTGTAAAATGACGATTTAAAAATTGATCTCCAAACTTTTCTAATGATGTATGAATTCTCTTTATATCAACGAGGTCTATGCCTGTTCCAATAATAAACATTTAAAGCCTATCTGCGCTTAAAACAAGTGACTGAGAGCGCAAAATACCAATTAGAATATTGATTTGTTCTAGATTACAAACTTCAATATCAATGATAATATCCCAAAAATCACTGGATCGATGAGTTACTTTTATATTATTAATATCAGCATTTTGTTTTCCAATAATGTTGGTTATGAGTGCTAGTATGCCTTGTTTATTTACGATAGTTAATTTAATCCTACCTATATATTTTTGAAGAATATTATCTACTTCTGACCAACTTAAATCTAAAATTCTATCAAGATCTTCGTATGATATTATGCTTTGGCATTCTTGACGATGAATGCTTATGCCTTTTCCAGTTTGTACAATCCCTACGATTTTATCACCAGGAAGTGGATGGCAACAACCCGCAAAGGAGATGCTCATCCCTGATATTATTCCATCTATAAAATGAGATGGATCTTTGTTTGTTTGTTTATTGAGCTTCTTTTTTTCTGTGATAAAACCATGTTCAACGTCATCTTTTTTAGTGAGAGATTCATTTTCTTGATGGGTTAGATGGATAACTTCCTTTGCAGATAATATACCTTCGCCAACAGCAGCATAGAGGTCTTCTAAAGTGTGGTAACTAAATTTAGGAAGAGCAATTTGTACTTTTTTATCATTGTAGACAAAGCCGTATTTATGGCAAATCTTTATTAATGAAGCTTTTCCAATGTCACTGTATTGAGTTCTTTGTTGGTTACGGATAAAGCGTCTAATACATGCACGCGCTTTTCCAGTGACAACAAACCGTTCCCAAGTAGGAGAGGGTGTTTGTGTTTTTGAAGTCATGATTTCAATCATGTCACCATTATTGAGAACAGTACGAAGAGGCATTTGCCTACCGTTGATTTTTGCCCCAATAGTTCTATTTCCTACTTCAGAGTGAATAGAATATGCAAAATCAACAACTGTCGCGCCATTCGGCAAGTTTGTCAATTCTCCTTTGGGGGTGAAGCAAAAAACTTGGTCTTGAAACATTTCTAGTTTAGTATTTTCAAGAAATTCAGTGGGATTGGGGGCATTTTCTAAGATTTCCAGCAGGCCTCTAAGCCATGCATACTGCTTTCCATCATGAATATTTTGACCTTGTTTATATTGCCAATGCGCAGCAACACCATTTTCACATATATCGTGCATTTCTTGTGTGCGAATTTGTAATTCAATTTTTTGATTCAAAGGGCCTAAAATGCCAGTATGTAAAGACTGGTAGTTATTAGCTTTAGGTGTACTGATATAGTCTTTAAACCTTCCAGGTACAACCATGTAGTGACTGTGGATTACGCCTAATGCTTGATAGCATTCAGAAACAGAATCAACAATGACACGAAATGCCATGATATCGGATAGTTGTTCTAGAGTGATATTTTTTTGCTGCATTTTTTTCCATATGGAATATGGTGTTTTAGAGCGTCCAGAAATTTGACATTTCAACCCATACGAAGAAGTAATATGTTCGATGTCAGAAATAATAAGAGTAATGGTATCAACAGAAGCAAGTTGTGCAAATTTTAAACGATTAGTAATAGATTCATAAACATCAGGATGCAGATGATAAAAAGATAAATCCTCTAGTTCGTCCTTAATAGAATGAATGCCGAGTCGCTCGGCAAGAGGAGCATAGATTTCCAATGTTTCATGGGCAATTCTTTGACGTTTAGATTCAGAAGAAACATGATATAAAGTTCGCATATTGTGTAGGCGATCAGCAAGTTTTACCAACAAAACCCTTATGTCGCTTGACATAGCCAGCACAAGTTTTCTGAAATTTTCAGCTTGTTTAGTTGCTTCAGATTGTAGTTCAAGTTTGGTAAGTTTGGTAACACCACTGACAAGTTGTGCAATTTCACTTCCAAAAAGTTTTTCAATTTCTTCAAAGGTGGTGAATGTGTCTTCGACCGTATCATGAAGAAGAGCTGTGACAATAGAATGTGAATCTAATTTTAATTCGGTGAGTATTCTTGCAACCTCTATGGGGTGAAGGAAATAGGGGTCTCCTGAATCTCGGACTTGGGTAGAATGGCACCTAACAGAAAATACATAGGCACGATTGACCATGTCTTCGTCAATATTAGTGTCATATTCACGAAGTCTTTCGATAAGTTCGTTTTGTTTTAAAACTAGATGATTCGACCCAAGCATTTTTATTGTATATGTCAGTTATTTTTATTTAATTATAATAGTGTTTGGATTGCGCATAAAGCATATTAAACTGAATGATTATATTAACTTTGGAATGTGGCTGATAAGTTTCATGCATTTAATAAAAAAAAGTTTTTATAAACGTTAGACTAACGAGCTGTCCATCCACCATCAACGACAAATTTTGAACCTGTAATTTGATTAGCTGCTTCAGAACATAAAAAAAGGCTCATTTGTGCAATATCATCGGGTTTGACAAAATTCATGGATGGTTGTTTTTCTCTTAATAGCTCTTGTGTAGCATGTTCATACGTCCACCCATTTTTCTCAGCATTATTTTTTATTTGATTTTCAACCAAAGGTGTTAAAACCCAACCTGGACAAATGGCATTGCATGTAATGTTTGCTTCTGCAGTTTCTAATGCTATAACCTTTGTTAATCCGATAGCTCCATGTTTGGCAGCAACGTATGCTGCTTTATGTGCAGATGCAACAATGCCATGTGCAGATGCAATATTGATGATTCTACCCCAATTGTTTTCGCGCATTTTGGGCAAGCATAATTTGCTGGTATGAAAAGCAGAAGAAAGCCCTAATGCGATGATTTGGTCCCATTTATCATTTTCGAAACTTTCAATCGGTGAAACATGTTGAATGCACGCATTATTGATAAGAACATCAACAGATCCAAGCTCTGAAAAGGCTTTGTTTATCATGCTTTCAATTTCACATACTTGAATTAGATCTGCCTGAACATAAAGTACTTTACCTTTTGTTTTATTTGACAATTCTTGTAGAATTGCGCTACAATTATCCTCAGGAGTAATTCCATTAATAATTAAGTTAGCGTTCTGATAGGCAAAACCTTCGGCTATGGCAAGTCCGATGCCGCTGGTTGATCCGGTTATTAGGACGTTTTTATTTTTTAACATGATCTAAGATCTTTATAATGGATTCTTATCTGTTAAATTAACGTAATTAAATCAATAAAAAGTTAAAATTACAGGAAATATTAAAGCAATGAAAAAAATTAAATCAAAAATTCCTTTTTCTATTTGGATTATTGGTATTGCCAGCGGCCTTTTGAATATTACATCTAGTTTTATTTTTTCAATTTCAGGTATGTTTCTCAACAGTAGAGGCATTACGATAGATTGGATTTCTGCCCTTGAACATACGGTTGAAGCATTAGCTTATTTAATGAAAGTTTTTTCAGGAATTGTCAGTGATTATTTCAGAAGAAGAAAAACCATTATCCTTATCGGTTTTGGTCTATCCATGTTTTCTCGTCCTGTTTTGGCTATAGGCGCAACATTTTTTGCTGCATCTGCCGCTTTTATCATTATGTTCCTATCACGAATAATGGAACGCATTGCTAATGGTCTTCAATCTACGCCACGCGATGCATTAGTTGCTGACTTATCACCAGAAGATATTAAAGGTGAATGTTTTGGATTACGCCAAGCCTTAACAACATCGGGGTCTTTTATTGGTTCTTTTCTTGCTATTTTATGTCTACATTTAACATCTAATAATTATGAAAAATTATTTTGGTTTGCAACATTGCCTCCAATTGTGGCTTTTCTAATTATCTATTATTTTGTTCATGACTCGCAGCATCATTATTTAGATACACAAGACGATACTGACAGGGCAAAAGAAAAGATAAATCATCCAACAGTTCCTGCAGCTACTGAACCTCGTCATGAAATTTCTTTCGCAGGTATGAAACGTAATATGATGCGTTTAGGTACAAAATTTTGGGCATTGATGATGGTAGTTGCCGTATTTATGTTAGCACGCGTTAGTGAATCCATATTAACGTTGCATGCTTTAAAAAATTATGGATTAAAAGAATCATGGGGTCCTATTGTTGGTGTTATTTACAATACAGCAACAGCATTAGCCGCTTACCCTATTGGTAGATTGTCCGATCGATTTTCAAGAACAGCAGTATTGGCAGGTGGATGTCTATGTTTGGTGATATCCGATGTTCTTCTTAGTTTTTCGCCTAGTATTCTATATGTATATATTGGAATTGCGGTATGGGGTATTCAAATTGGTGTAACGCAAAGTACCTTTTTAGCCCTTATTGCAGATTTTGCACCATCAGACCTGCGTGGTACGGGTTTTGGTATCTTTAACTTCTTTAGTGCTATATCAATCTTTATGGCAGGAATATATGGTGGATATATTTCAAAACACTATTCTATACAAAATATGTATGCCGTAAGTGGCTTTATTGCATTTATGGCCATTATCATACTTTATTTTGTACACAAATATGTATTTAGCCTGCAGGCAAATAATGTTACAAAAGAGTGTTGCAAATAAGCAACAAACTAATCTAGAAAGGGCCTGTCCTGATAAAATTATAGATTTGTAAATAAAATACTGATATATTAAACTTGTTTTTACATTAGGAGAATATAAATGAAAAATCTAAATAAATTAGCACTAATTTGTGCAGTATCAGCATCAGCTGTATTTGCAAGCACACCTTCATCAAAAGGAAACTTCACAGGTTTTTATGCTGGTGCTGGCCTTGGTGTTGTAAAGAAAAAAGTTGCTGACCAAAACAATGCAAATGGTTCAGAAAAAATTTCTAAAACAGGCGCATCTTTTTCAGTTTTTGGTGGTTACGGTCATCAAATGAATAACCTTTATTTAGGTGCTGAATTAGCTGTAAAAATGGATACAGCGAAACCATCAAAAAATACAAGTCCTAACCAGGCAGTTGATTCTGGTGTTGCTGGAGCAACTCGTTGGGCAACTTTAGGAAATGTATCTTACAAATCAAAAGAATCTATGATTATTGCTTTTGCACCACGTATGGGTTACGTGTTTGACAGCTTGTTAGTGTATTTAAAACCAGGTTTTGAATATTCCAAATTGAGCGAAGAACTAAATGTAACTGGTGCAACAGGTGCTGACGAAGCTGCTTCTGCAATTGGAACAGGTACTGCATTTAATGCGGCATTTAAATCAAAAAAATCTGCAAAATTTGCATTCACACCAGCAGTTGGTGCAGAATACAAATTAAATAAAAATCTAACAACACGTATGGAATACAGCTACAAGCAAGTTTCACGTAATGTTAATCTTTCAAAGGATGCTTTAACTATAAACTTAGGTAAAGTTAAAAAAGTAAACCACAACCTAACATTAGGTGTTGCTTACATTTTCTAATCATTACTGATTGGTTTATATTAAAAAAAAGCGCTGTTTATTCAGCGCTTTTTTTATTTCTTGCGGTAATATTCATCATGTTTCGATAAAACAATATTGGCTAAAAAAATATGATTGATATAACGCCCTTGAACAACAATTTGCTGTTGTTCACCAAAAAGGTTAGGTAGTACACCGTTGTAGTGCACAGTAATGGTATTATTTTTATCTAGATTATAAATATGATCTGATATTTGAAATTCTAGGGTTCCCTGTATTCTTTTCTTGATAGAACCTTTTAAAACATAACCGCCAACTTTGTAAGATTTTTGTGAAGTGGAATTCTTTTGCGCAATTAGTTCTGAGGGCTTGATAAAAAAAACAATGTTCTCTCTATATAAAATTGACCCCCACGTTAAGAAACCACCTGTCATAAAGGTAAAGGCTACAATTTTGGACACTCTTAATTTTAAGGGTTTCACATTTAGTCCTTAAATTTTCTGTATTGCGTGAAATATAAAAGTACTAAGACTACACAGGTTACGGTGTATGCTGTTATAATATGCATAACTTACCGTGATTTAAAAAAGTTTAAGTTATGTATAATTTTACAGGAGCACATAGCTGCTGCATAAAATGCAAAGGCAAAGGCCATGATAACTAATCCAATAAGCATTGAAGGATCTAAAGTCGATTTTAATTTAAGCAATTGAATAGATGCCGGTTGATGCAGAGTAAACCACCAATCTACAGAACCTTTAATAATGGGAATATTAAGCAAGCCTAGTACTGAAATATAAGCGCCTAATGTTAACTTGGAACTCTCGTAAGTTTGTGTAGAGATAATATAACCAATGTAAAGTGCACAGAGTATCAGCATAGACGTTAAGCGTGCATCCCACACCCAATAGGTTCCCCAGGTTGGCTTGCCCCACAAAGAACCTGTAATAAGACTGATAAGACAGTAAGCAAGACCTGTAGGTGCGATTGATTTAGCAATGATAAAACATTGAGGTAGTCGTTTGATGAATCCGAATATATTAAAGACCCCCATAACCAAATACAGGGCTAACGCACCCCAAGATGCAGGAACATGGATATACATAATTTTGGCAACACTTCCTTGCAGCACATCATCAGGCGCGTATAGTATGATATAAGTTCCGCCAACAAGAAAGGCTATTATGCTGAGTAAAAAGGATATTTTTTGAATTTTGTTCAGAAGTGGAATAATAGTTTTGATCTTTAATATTTTTGTCAAAGAGAAGAATAGAGACCAATCTTTTTTATTAAAGTCTTTATCCATGATCTTTTAACTTTATTGAATGCTTAAATGTGCATAGGGGCTGTCTAGCGAGAAAGTTGGAATAGGCAGTTCAAATTGTGAACCATTTTCCGTTTCCATAATGTAGTGTCCTTGCATAAATCCTGATGGTGTCGACAAAGGTACTGCGCTGGTATATTCGTAAAGATCGCCAGGATTTATAAGAGGTTGTTCACCACCAACACCTTCTCCGTTGACTTCACAAACTTTTGCGTTTCCATCAGTAATTTTCCAATATCTGTTAGCAATCTTACAAGAAGTCTGTCCAATATTTTCGATCATAACGTGGTAACACCAAACAAATAATAAGTCGTCAATGCTGGAATGTGTTGGCATGAATAGAGGTTTTATTGAAATTACGAAATCATTATTTTTTGCTTCAAATGTAAAGTTTTTTACATCTAATACAGGTTCAGGAGTTTCATTTTCAATGTTCATATAAAACCTCTCTTAAAAAAATTAAGAATCGTCTCTTTCGTCACTGATGACATCAGGAATATCATTCAGATCTTCATCTAATCCGTCATCGTCAACAATAATATCAGAATCTGAACTTGATGCAATATCTACGCCTAAATCAAGATCTAAATCATCGATTAATAAATCTCTGTTAGCATCGAGAGAAGGGCGTCCTCTGCGTGATTTGGTATAGGTTACAATTTCAAAAGCGGTATTGCATTTTGGACAAACCGGTGCTGCTTGATTTAAATCATAAAAACGTTCTTTGCAACTTAAACACGTTCTTTTTTTTCCCCATTCAGCTTTCATAATTTCCTCTTTAATATATTTTTATACATTATATCTTAAGCATCCAAGTTTACAACATTTAGTGCATTTGTTGTAATAAATTCTCGTCTTGGTTCGACAACATCACCCATTAATGTGGAAAAAACTTCTTCTGCTTCTTCAGCATGGTCTAGCTTGACTTGTAAAAGTGTTCTCTTTGTAGGGTCTAGTGTTGTTTCCCAAAGTTGTTCGGCGTTCATTTCACCCAAACCTTTGTATCGGCTAATGGCAATGCCTTTGCGTCCATGCTGAGAAATAATTTTGGATAGTTCTATGCAACTTGTCAAAGCATAGCTTTTGGTTTCACCTCTATGAATTAGTTCTAGCGTCCATTCATTGGAATAAAGTGAATCTAGTTCTGCAGAAAATGTTCCTAATTTTTTTGCTGCAGGGTGAATAAAGAGTGTTGGATCGATGATCCATTCTTCACTCACACCAAGGTGTGTGCGCATTAAAACTATTTTTTCTTCAATTGGCTTCCAGCTCCATTTCGCAGTTGTTTTTTCTAATTTCATTAAATCATTAATCACAAGATCATAATTTTTGACTGAATCGATTTTGAAGAAACTATGCCTGTAAAGACTTTCAAGAATTTCTAGATTTTGTAGTTTTACACTGAGTGTTGTGATTAATTTTGTGACTCTAAAAGATAATTCGCAAAGCTTTGCCATTTCTTCAGATGAAAGTACGGCTTGACTTTGACGGTTAACAAATTTTGCTTCATTAAGTGCTGCCTTTAATAAATACGCATCCATCGCTGTATCGTCTTTTAAATACACTTCTGCTTGACCACGTTTGATTTTATAAAGCGGAGGTTGGGCAATATATAAATAACCGTTTTCAATTAAAGGTCTCATGTGTCTGAAAAAGAAGGTTAGAAGAAGGGTTCGAATGTGGCTTCCATCTACGTCAGCGTCAGTCATGATAACAATTTTATGATAACGCAATTTTTCAGCTTTAAATTCTGCTTCCCCAATTCCTGTGCCTAATGCTGTGATCAATGTTCCTATTTCTTGCGAAGCAATCATTTTATCAAAGCGTGCTCGTTCAACGTTTAAAATTTTACCTTTGATGGGCAAAATGGCTTGGTATTGGCTGTCTCTGGCACCTTTAGCTGAACCACCTGCAGAGTCTCCTTCAACAATAAATATTTCACTACGGGCAGGGTCTCTTTCTCTGCAATCTGCTAATTTGCCTGGCAGGGATGCGATATCTAGTGCACCTTTACGACGGGTTAATTCGCGTGCTCTTCTTGCTGCTTCACGTGCTGCAGCTGCTTCATTAACTTTTGCAACGATCATTTTGGCATGTGCAGGATTTTCTTCAAACCAGTCGCTAAGGCCTTGTGCTATAGCATTTTCAACAATCGGTCTTACCTCTGAAGAAACTAATTTTTCTTTTGTTTGTGATGAAAATTTAGGGTCGGGAACTTTAACTGATAAAACACAAACTAATCCTTCGCGCGCGTCTTCCCCTGAAAAGGTATATTTGTTATCTTTCTTGCTTGCTTTGGATTGCTCTGTTATGTAGTTTGTGATTGTTCTTGTTAAAGCAGATCTAAAACCAATAAGGTGAGAACCACCATCTTTTTGAGGAATATTGTTTGTAAAGCAAAGCATAGTTTCGTGATAGCTATCGGTCCACAGTATGGCTGTTTCAACGGTCATTCCGTCTGCTTCAGCATGAATTTTAATGGGTTTGGGATGAAGTGACGCTTTACCTTTTTGCAAATGCTCAACGAAAGAAACAATACCACCTTCAAAGAATAGTTCTATACTGTGATTAAGATCTTCACGTTCATCTTTAAGTTCAATATAAACACCAGAGTTTAAGAAGGCAAGCTCACGTAGTCTATGTTCAATAGTCGAACGTTCAAAGTCAATAAATTTGAAAGTTTCTTTAGATGGCAAAAATCTAATTTCTGTTCCTCTTTTACCATTTGATGGACCAACTTTAGCAAGTGGAGCCTCAGGCACACCATCTCTGAATCGCATGAAATATTTGCTGTCACCACGGTAAATTGTTAAGTCAAGCCATTCTGATAAAGCGTTTACTACAGAAACACCAACACCATGCAATCCCCCAGAAACTTTATAAGAATTTTGGTCAAATTTACCACCAGCGTGAAGTTGTGTCATAATAACTTCTGCTGCAGAAACACCCATTTCTTCGTGGATGTCTATGGGAATTCCTCGTCCATTGTCTGTGACGCTAACTGAACCGTCGTGTTCTAATGTGACGACAATTTTGGTGCAATGTCCTGCTAAGGATTCGTCAATAGCATTGTCAACAACTTCATAGACAAGGTGATGTAAACCTGTGCCATCGTCCGTGTCCCCGATGTACATTCCAGGACGCTTTCTGACAGCATCCAGACCCTTTAGAACTTTAATTGAATCCGCGTTATAATCTTGATTAGCTGTATTTTGTTTGGTTGTTTCATTCATCTTTAATTCACTTCCTATATATTTTGCCCAATCTCATGATACGTAGCAAATGATTCTAAGGGTTCAAAAGCAACACGATCTGTTCCGGTCATAAAAACGTGTATAGAACCTAAGTATTGATCAGATTGATAAAATTTTTCTATTTGTTTAAATAGTACCATACGATGACGAAAATCGAAATGAGAAAGACACTCATCTAGAAGAACTAATATTAATCTTTCATCTGTTTTCATTCGGTAAGATAAAAAAGACAAGACAAGACCCATAAGCAAAATTTTTTGTTCTCCTGTTGAACATTGATTGGCATTACCTTTGATATGGTGAAAAACGTTTAAATCACTGCGATGAACTCCAAAGTGAGTCATGTGTCTTTGTTGATCTATGCTTCTCGATTGAATCCATTTTTCTTTTACTATTTTTGATGCTTCTTCTGATGTATTTACTTTATAAATGGATTCGTATTCTCCTGTTAAAGATAATGTGAACTTTGGAAATATGGGGTCCAGTTCATGTGTTTCAATATTGATATGTTCAATTATTTTGAAACGACTGCTATATATTTTAAAGGCATATTCGTTCATATGTTGTTCGATGGATTCAATCCAAGATGAATTAAAATGACCATTTTCTAAAAGTGTTAGACGTTCTTTCGCTAGTTTTTCATAGGCAACTAAATTTTGAGCATGTTGAGAATCTATATTAAAAACCATTCTATCTAAAAATTTTCGACGTGCTTTGCTTGAATCTATGAATAAACGGTCGTGTTCACACGTTAGCCAA
Organism: Candidatus Pelagibacter sp.; assembly: GCA_013823725.1. Lineage (GTDB taxonomy): Bacteria > Pseudomonadota > Alphaproteobacteria > Paracaedibacterales > CAIOTO01 > PNMQ01. Next base: position 48,299 of record PNMQ01000006.1, on the reverse strand, counting down.
AAAAGTGTAATCCATTCGTTGAAATTTTTTGAACTTTGGACAGGGTTACCTTGAATATGATTTGATCTTTTCTTGTCGCGATATTGAATGGAACAATTAATGGATGGTAAATCATTATCTCCCATTTGAAGTCTAATGTCCCAGGATCTATGATCATTTTCATACATCCCCATTTCATCGTAGGTTGCACTTCTTAGACCTTTACCAACGGTAAAAAGCGATATAGCTTCTAGGATATTAGTCTTACCCGACCCATTTAGACCATGAAAAACTGTAGGTCCCTTGAGGAATTCCAGTGAAATTTTTTCATGATTTCTAAATTGGTAAAGATGAAGTTTTTGAATATACATCCGTGTTTTGTTTAAACATCCATCGGCATTAAGACATACATTTTTTTACTATTGTTTACAGGCTTAATGATGATGCATGATTCATCACCATCTGTAATCATCACTTCAACTTCAGTTTCTTTGATTTGCTGGGTTATTTCATAAAAGAAACGAGAATTAAAACAGACTTCAATTGCATTATCATAAGGAAAGTCTACTTCTATTTCTTCTTGTGCAGATCCAATATCCTGGCTAACTGCTGATAATTTTGCTTCGTTTTGACAAACAAATAGTTTGATAACGTTGACTTTATCCGATGCAACAACAATGCTAACGCGGTCAACGCATTCTGAAAATTGTTTTCTATCCGCTGTAATAATCTGATCGCTTTTAAGCTCTAATGCTGATTCGTAGCTAGGGTAAGATGCATCTATGTTTCTAGAGATAAACGTATACTCGCTTCTTTCATCCTTAACTACAAATTCAACTTTTGCAGAAGATAGAGATACTTGAATTTCTGATTTTGTGCTTTCTATGAGTTTGCCAACCTCAGAAACTGTTTTCTTAGAAAGAATAACTTGTGGCATGCCTTGAGAACCTTCTGGTGCATCATATTCACAGCAAGCTAATCTGCACAAATCTGAAGCAACAGTTCGTATTTTTTCACCTTGATCAGTCGTTACAGAATGGAAATATATCCCGCTCATATTGTATTTTGTTTCATCATGAGAAGCACAAAATTGCGTACTGTCAATCATGTCTTTTAAAATTTCAGGGCTAATCATAAATGTTGAGTCGTATTCTGATTGAATAAGCTCTGGAAAATTTTGAGAATCCATGCACGCTATTGAAAATTTTGATCTTCCAGAATCGACAATAAGTTGAGTTCTTTCATTGTTGAATTTAAAGTTAACAGATGACCCATCGGGTAATTTTTTCAATATTTCAAAAAGTAAATGTCCTGAAACGCAAATACTGCCGTGATCGGATATCGATGCAGGAATTTTACACAAAATACCCAAATCCATATCTGTTGCTGATAAGAATAATCCTTCGTCAGAAGTTTTAATCATGAGCTGATTAAGAATGGGTAGAGGTGATTTTTTGTCAATAATTTTAACGCAATGTCCTACAGACTTTAATAAATCACTTTTTTGTGTGGAAAATATCATGCTTAATTTTTCTATATTTAAAATATCTTGTATAACATAATAGCTTCATATTGGAAAAAAGTCTAGTTGAAGATGAGATTCGATGCATTTATGCGAAAAAATAAAGTGATCGATCTGTTCTAGGCTACAAGTGATTTTTTGAAAATTTCATTGGAATAATTCAAAATAATTTGTGTTACAGGTATGGTATATTTTTGTGATAATGCTTGAATTTGATTCGAAATTTCAGATCTTTGCACAGAACTTGTTGTAATAATACAGGTGGGTTTTTTGGGTAAGGTTCTTAGCGTTTTATGTATTGCGCTATTTTCAAAAATTGACAGAACAGGTATAGACCATGAGGAGCAGATGTTATATTCTTCAGGGTTTTCTGTAGCTAGAATGCATTGAGGATCATAAGAAAATGCAGGTGAATGGACAATTTCTTGAATGAATTGTTCAACTGTTTCTTGGCTTCCAATGATAATAATTGGAACAGATTTGTCTTTAAGTATCTTTTTTGTTTGATATTGAATCATTTCTTGGTGAATTTTTATGGCCCACAATACTGATAATTTAACGCTAGAGCAGAGAAAGAAATAAATTAAGGGTATGCCTTTAGATAGGTAAGCGAATGCTTTTATGCTGTAAGCAAAGGGTGCAAATATGAAACTTTCAAGAAAGCAAACAGATACAAGAAACAGGATGTTGTTTAAAGCAAATTCATACTGATATTTTGAATAAAAAGATTTAACCCAAAAATGGATGCTAAGATGAATGCAGATAAACAGAAAAAAAGATGTTAAGAATATTTCGAAAGGAATAGATGAAAAAACGTCTCCATTGGCAAATAGTATGGCAGTTAGAAAACACGATATGCTAATCGCAAAACCCATACTGGTTTCTTTGAGTTCTGCAAGAAAGGGAATAGGGCTGGTTTTTTGATTCTTGAATAATAATATATTTCGGAGGTTTTTTTTAAAATAAGGTATTATTCCTTTGGGAAATATATTCACGTTTTCAAAATCTAATAAGTATTCACATGTATTTAATATAATATTATCTGCACTTATTCGCAAGATTTTTTTCAGTGATAGGTTGACCATTTATTTAAAAAAAGTTATGGTTAGTTACAATATTCAAATAGGGAAAAATTATGAATCTTAAAGGATCTAAAACGGAACAAAATTTAAAAGATGCGTTTTCAGGTGAATCACAAGCGAACAGAAGATATCTCTATTTCGCACAAAAGGCAGATATTGAAGGATATAACGATGTAGCAGCTGTGTTTCGTTCTACTGCAGAAGGTGAAACCGGTCATGCTCATGGACACTTAGAGTTCTTAGAAGAAGTTGGTGATCCGGCGACTGGTCTTCCTATCGGTTCAACGCAAGATAATTTAAAAGCTGCAATAGAAGGTGAAACCCACGAATATACAGACATGTACCCAGGTATGGCTAAAGCAGCTCGTGAAGAAGGTTTTGAAGAAATTGCTGAATGGTTTGAAACATTAGCTAAGGCTGAAAAATCTCATGCTGGAAGATTCCAAAAAGCTTTGGATCAACTCGGTAATTAAAGCATAACGCTTTTAAATTTAAAAGGTGATAGATTTATTCTATCGCCTTTATATTTTTTTTGAATTTTTTTTAAATTCAGATATACTTAATTTTAAGAATATTTAATTTTTAAAGAAAAAAATGGAAAACAGCTTGTCTCTTTCTTTTGAAGAAGCATTAACAGAGCTAGAGTCTTTGGTTAGAAAATTAGAAGATGGTAAGTTGCCACTTGAAGAGGCCGTTAGTGCTTATGAAAGAGGTACTTTTTTAAAATCTTATTGTGAAGAAAAACTATCAACAGCCAAAACAAAAATTGATCAAATAAATGCTAATTCGTCTGAAATTACGTTAAAACCTTATGCTATTTCGAATATGTCGGCATAATGGTTTCTTGTTTTCCTTTACAAAGGCATCGTCGAAAACGAGCCACACCATGGATTCGTGATTTATTTGCTGAACACTTCATCAACCCGTCGCAGTTTATCGCGCCTATTTTTGTAAGCGAAGTTCCCCACGATGGAGGTCTTGACCTGGATATTTTTCCAGGCCTACGTCGCTATATGATAGAAGATCTTCCTGCATTGTGTGAACAGTTGCAGTCTTTTGGAATCAAGGCGATTATGCTTTTCCCAGTAATATCTGAAGACAAGAAGGATGAAATAGGAACTGAGGCCTTAAATCCTGAATCTTTAATTTATAAAGCTGTTCGAAAAATTAAAGAACAAAATTATCAATTATCCATCATGTCCGATGTTGCCCTAGATCCATATACATCCCATGGACATGACGGTGTAATAGGTGCCTTGCATACCAAAGTTCAAGACGTCGATAATACAGAAACGGTAAAAATTTTATCTTCTATGGCGCTGTTGTTAGCAGAAGCAGGTGCAGATTTTGTTTGTCCTTCCGATATGATGGATGGAAGAATTTTAGATATTAGAAATGATCTTGAGACCCATGGTTATACGCAAACTTTAATTGCAAGTTATGCCGTAAAATACGCCTCTTCATTTTATCAACCTTTTAGAAATGCCCTTGGCAGTAAAGGTTTGAAGGCGTTGAATGATAAAAAAACATACCAGATGGATTATAGAAACTCTACTGAAGCTTTGTCCGAATGCATGTTTGATGAAGCCGAAGGTGCAGATTGCTTGATTATAAAGCCTGGTCTTATGAATCTAGATATTGTATCTAAAGTAAAAGAAAAAACATCTTTACCTATTATCAGCTATCATGTGAGTGGAGAATATGTCATGCAGAAGTTATCAGCGTATCATGGTTACTTAGATGATAAACAATCAACATTTGAAATTATGCACTCTTTTATAAGAGCAGGATGTTCAAATGTTATAACATATTCCGCTATTGATATTTGTAAGTACTTGAAAAATGAATAATATAAAAAATAAGAATAAAAATAAAATCAACTTTATGTTTGATATAATGCTTTATAGCCTTATTGTCATTGCCGTTTTTTGCTTTGATATTTATTTGCCACATCTTCCTTATTTGACGGAATATTTTCAAACAGACCGATTAATCATGAATTTATCGGTATCTGTCAGTCCCTTTATTTCGGCAATAATCGGTTTATTTTATGGCAGATTCAGTGATAAACATGGCCGCAAAATTACGGTTGTTTGTGCACTTTCATTTTTAGTAGTTGGGTCCATTGTTTGCTCTTTATCTGATAACATTGAATTGTTTTTATTAGGTAGAATCATACAGTCCTTTGGAACCGGTGGGATAATTAATACATGTTTTGTTATCATGGCAGATGTTTTGTCGGGTATTTGTTATGCAAAAGCATTAGCAACTGCGAGTATTTTGTTTCCTGTATCTTTTGCTATAGCTCCAAATTTTGGGGCATTTCTGGAAAAATATTTTGGTTGGCAATCAAACTTTATCTTTGTTGGAATTTTATCATTCATGGCCTTATTGCTATACGTGTTTCATTTTAAAGAAACGATGGTCCATGCAGATAAAAAAACAGACAAAGATGATAGCATATGGTTCATCTTAAAATCTTTTTTAAAAGATAAGGTTTTTTTAATGCGTTCGATTGTGCACACATTACCTCTTAGTATGCCAATCATGTTTTCAATAACTAATGCTTATTTGTTTATCAAAGAATTTGGCATGTCTGCCAGTGAATATGCAGGTTATCAGACTATTCCTGTGGCTGTAAGTATTGTATCAACTTTTGTATATAGAAAAGTGATTTCGACTATAAGTTTTGAGAAAAGTTATATTATCGGATGCATTGGGAATGCGATTTTCTTCTGTGCATTGATCGTATCAATCTTTTCAAGATTCCAAAACTATATTGTTTTAACAATTATTCATTGCTTGCTTTACATCAGTTCTGTTTTTTTGTATTCAAGTTCTGCTACACAAATGTTTGATAGTATGAAAGAACATAAAGGTGTTGGGGTGTCAATCTTAGCGTTGATACGTAACCTTTGTTTGACAGCAGCAATTTTGTTAGCTGCTTTCATTTATAACAAAACAGCATATCCTTTATATATTGCATCGCTCATTTTATCCTTATTATTATTTTATTTTAGCACTCGATTGATATTCTTCAATAATGGTGAAAAGTAATAATTTAAGCCTATCTTATACACTTTACTATCCATTAGGGACTGTTCAGTGTTAGTATGAGGTAATCAAAATTTAATTTTTTATATTGTGAACCTTCGTTTCGATTTTAGTATTCGTGATTTATACGACCAATCTAAATTAGAAAAATTACATTCGATTTTTCTATTATTTTGTAATTCTTCATCAATAAATACGTCATCAGATATTTTTCAAAAAAAAATCTTAGAACAGGCTGTTTATCTTGAAGATTTTATGGCGCTTTTATTTCTTAATGAAAAGGAAGTGTTAACTCACAGAAAAACTATCAGTAAGATTAGTTGTATTTCATGGGTTAGAAAAAACTTTATTCAAAAAAGAGTTCTAACAAAGTACAAACAAACAATCATTAAAAATTCACCATTAAATCCTTTTGATTCATTAGACGAATATGAATGTGCAAAACAGATTTTTGACTGGCTAGAAAATGTAGAAGAATTTGCTGAAAAAATTGAACAAGCCGAATTATTTTGTGCGTATCAAGTTCAACTATTTGAAAAAAAAAACGATCAAACGACACTTTTTTGGAAGAGTGAACCAGTCAATTCTTTAGACCTTTTAAAGGATTTTACTTTTACACACCATCAGGTTGAAAGTTTAGTTCTTGAAAAGAGTCCGCTTGAATACACATTGAAAAACGATCTTCCATCTGTTGAATATGAAATTAACCAAGCATCGTATTGCATTCATTGTCACCCCCAAAAAAAAGATTCGTGTCGTACTGGTTTGAAGAGCTCATCTGGTGATGTTAAAGAAAATTCTTTGGGTGCCAAACTAGAAGGGTGTCCGTTGGATCAAAAAATTTCAGAAATGAATTTATTGTTTAGCAAAGGCCATTTTATCGCTGCTTTAGCAATAGCGATGATTGATAATCCGCTTATTGCAGGAACGGGACATCGTATTTGTGTCGATTGCAAACAAGCGTGTATCTTTCAAAAGCAAACACAAGTTGATGTTCCTGGAATTGAAACGCAAATTTTGGAATCTGTTCTTAACTTACCCTATGGACCAGAAATATATAGTCTTTTAACACGATGGAATCCTTTAAATATTGAAAATCCATTGCCTAAAGCCGCAACAGGAAACAAAGTATTAGTTGTAGGTACTGGACCTGCTGGATTTACATTAGCCCACTATTTGTTGCGTGAAGGCATTACCGTTGTGGCTATTGATACAGCAAAAATAGAACCACTTGAAAATGGCTGGATAGATATTTTTTCAGATGATTTTAAAGTTATGTATTCCTGGAACAGTATGCAAAAAAGCATGTATCAGCGAATTCCCCAAGGATTTGGAGGAGTTTGTGAATACGGTATTACGTCACGGTGGAATAAAAATTATCTTGATTTGATTCGTATCATTTTACAACGTAACTCTTCATTTTTACTAATAGGGGGTATTCGTTTTGGCGGGGCATTAGGTTTTGAAAAAGCATTTTCATTGGGGTTTGATCATGTTGCCTTATGTTTAGGTGCAGGTCTTTCAAAGGGTCTTAAACCAGATTGGATGAAAATTGCTGGTGTGCATTTTGCCACGGATTTTTTGATGACTCTTCATTTAGGTGCGGCTTACCATTTGCAATCATTGTTTCAGTTTAAATTAGAGCTTCCTATTGTGGTTTTGGGGGGAGGGTTGACAGCTGTTGATTGCGCTGTTGAAGCCCGATCTTTTTATGTACAACAAGTTTTAAAATTCAAACATCGCTATGATGCGCTGAAAATAAGTTTGTCTGATCATGAAATAAGACAAGATTGGACAGCCCAAGAAAATGAATTAGCAGATACCTATCTTGCACACGCTTGTGAAATTGATAAAGTAGACGTTCAGCAAAACCTTGAAAAGATTCATTCTTTGATAGATCAATGGGGAGGTGTGACGTTATTATATCGCAAAGACATTATACAATCTCCAGCGTATAGGATTAACGTGGAGGAGTTAAAGGCAGCATTGAACGAGGGGATTAAAGTTATCTATGATGAAGAACTAGCAGATATCCATTCGGACGAAAAGGGATGTATTGCACAGATTCAAACGACAGAAAGAACCTTGGCATGTAAGACATTGTTGTTAGGAACAGGTCTTAAACCTAATGTTTCCATTGCTCATGATGAAGATTGTTTGATCATTGAAAATAGTTATTTAAAAACAATGGACGATGGTGATTTAGATAATCCTCTCTTAAACGTTAAAAATGCAAAGTTCCAAAATAAGATAAGTTGTTTTGGGGATTTGAATTCCCGTTATCATGGTAGCGTTGTAAAGGCTATGGCTAGTGCTAAAAAGGGTTATCCCTATATCCTTGATTCTTTAAAACAAAATGCTTTTCAAGATTCTAACTTGTTAGAAAATGGCAACTTTTTAACTCAGTGGAAAAATTTGACTGAAATTTATGTTCAAAAAATTGTGAGGTTTGATCACTGGTTAGAGGTCACAATTCATGCATCTCTTCAAGCACAGGCTTACAGACCAGGATTTATTTATAAATTAAATCGATATTTTATAAATAATAAAGCAGAAAAAACACCCTATTCAGAAGGTGTAGCTTTGTCACCATTAAAAGTTGATGGCAGGACCTTAACCTTTCTGATTCATCAAGCAGGTGCATCTTCATACTCCATGAACAATCTACGGGTTCATGAGCAAGTGTCATTAACGGGGCCATCTGGAGATTTATTTGAGTTGTATGAAAATCAAAACGTTGTTTTGGTGGCGTTACCTCAAACATTAAGTACTCTAGTGATGTATAGGGAACAGCTTATTTTAAAAAATTGTAAGGTTTTTTTAGTTGTTTATATTCAATCAGAACATGATCAAACTGTTTTTGATACCTTTAAAATTAATTATATTCCTTCTGCCATAGAGGGAAAAGATTATACGCTTTGTTCTTTGGATAAATTAAAGGACACCCTTAAAGATATTTCTGAAAAGGTAAAAGATGTTATTCAGTGGAAAATTCATGGATCAAATGATTTGAATACTCTTGTCATGGATGAACTAAAAAAAATATCCAGAAGTTCAAATAAATTAACGGTAGATTATAGTGTTTTTAACCCTGTACAATGCATGTCTAAAGGGATTTGTAGTCGTTGTGTTTATTATAAAGAAGGTTCTGATCAACCTATTTATGCATGTATGTGCTATCAACAAAAGAAAGATATTCATCAAAGTTCAGATGCTATTATTTTGAGAGATCATAGCCACGGACCTTTGAATAAATTAGATTACACGTATGTGAAATATATTGGATCTAGACGAACATAACCTATACTTCTTTTTCAAACTATTTATTGGATAAAAGATATAGGTTATGCCAATCTATCCCGAATTCTTTTAAGCTAGTAAAATTAATTTTAGGCCCAAATATTGGATGTGAATTTAAAATTAGATAAAATGTTAACGTAGTTTCCATTCCATGGTGATAATGAGTGGATAACAAGAATATTTTCAAAACTTTCGAATTTAGGATTCTCGCTTGATAGCACAAGACAAAAATTTTTATTGCCATTTCTTATGTGAGTAATTGAGTCTCTTAAGTAAATTAGTGTGCTTAAGTCAATTTCTTTATTCCATCTTTTATCTTCAGTGATTATATAAATAGCATTTTTATCTTGTGAATTAATAAATTTTTTTTTCAAATATTCAATTTTATTTTTTGTATCATCAAAAAGTCTTATAAAGTCATCATGTGTTTTCATTGTAGTTTCTTGGCGATTCCAATCCCCATTGTTATCAAGTTTATGTCCTAAATGACACCAATCCATGTTATATTTTGAATTAATAGGGGTTCCAGGAAATATGAAATCTTGAAGTTCGAAAAAATCATCAAGATTACGAAAAAAGGCATCAGCTAATAAACGATAATCTTTTATTATTAACCAATCAAAAAGGTCAGAATGTCCTTTTTTTGTTTTTAGCCATGGTTGACTTGGTGTAAAAAATAAATTAATGCCGCGTTTTGTAGCGCAATCTGAACCCAATCCAATGACTCTCTCAAATACGGTATCCATGGTGGCATATTCAGAAGAAAATGCAGAAACTTCTTGAGGTATGGAATTATATAAACTTAAACTTTCAAGTGACTGAGTGACTGAGTGACTGAGTGACTGAGTGACTGAGTGACTGAGTGACTGAGTGACTGAGTGACTGAGTGACTAAGTGACTAAGTGACTGAGGTATTTCTTCTATAGAAACATCTTGTAAAGATCTTGTTATTTCTTCATTATGTGAAGTAGATTCTATGGGAATGTCAGCTGCCCATAACTGAAAAGTTAGCGCAATAATGGGTGTTAGAATAAATTTAATCATAGAAAATCCATAAATAATAATATACAAATATTATTTATAAATATAAAATATTTAAATTTACTTAATTTATAGTATAAAATTATTGTGATTTAAATGATTTTCTAAAATTTTAAAAAACGATAGATTGTATTTCAGGTATGCTTTTGATGTCAATTTTTTTGATTTCACCTGGTCTTAAATCGCCCAGATCAAAGGGACCGTAGGATACTCTGATAAGTCGGTTAACTCGAAGACCAAAATATTCCATGACATTTCTAATTTCTCGGTTTTTACCTTCTACTAAGGTTACCAACAGCCACTGATTAGATGATTGGTCAAATGATTTATGATCAAGTAATTCAACATCGATACCTTTGTAGTGAATGCTATCAATTGTAATACCTTTTTTAAGGTTTAATAATTTATCGAGAGGAATATTTTTTCCAAAAACACGAACCTTGTAGCATCTTTTCCATTCTGTTTGTGGAGATTCTGCATAGTGAGAAAATTCACTGTTGTTGGTTAGAATCAAAAGGCCTTCCGAATTAAGATCTAATCGTCCTATGGATATGGCTTGGTTTAATCCTTTCGATTTAAGGTAATCAAAAACAGTTTCTCGGTTTTGTGGGTCTTTATGAGTGGTCACTAAACCTTGTGGTTTATAAAAAGTCCATATTTTAGTCCGGGGTTTTTGAGACGACAATAAAACGCCATCTAACATAATTTGATCTTGGTTAGGATTGACCTTGTGTCCAAGTTCATGAAGTGTTTCACCATTAACAACAACGCGTCCTTGTTGTACAAGCGCTTCTGCATCACGTCTTGAATATTCAGTTCTTTGGGCAATAAATTTGGCAATTCTAAGTTCTTCAGAGTTGTTTGATGGAATAAGAGAAGAGGTGGTTTCTTGTTGATGATTATTTTCTTTTTTCATTGCTTACGAATTTTTTTTAAATCTGATTGTTAACAATAGTATAAATAGATTAAATTGAGAAGAATAAAGTAGAAATATTATCCTTAAATGAAGAAGTAGCCCTGCATATCTGTTATTTTCAATCTTTAGCATTTGTGATAAGTTGGTCATAAGACTGTAAAATTTATATTGCCATGACAACTTATAACAACATACGTAAAACATTTCTCGATTTTTTTGAAAAAAACAATCATACCGTCGTTCCATCCAGTTCTTTGATTCCAACCAACGACCCGACATTGATGTTTACAGCAGCCGGTATGGTGCAATTTAAAGATGTTTTTACAGGTGTTGATAAACGTAAATATACGCGGGCTACAACGGCTCAAAAATGTTTGCGTGCGGGTGGAAAACACAATGATCTTGAAAATGTAGGCTATACGGCACGTCATCATACATTTTTTGAAATGTTAGGTAATTTTTCATTTGGCGATTATTTTAAAGAAGATGCCATTTCTATGGCTTATGAACTTATTACTAAAGAATATGAACTAGATCCCAATCGTTTGTGGATTACCGTGTATCATAACGATGATGAAGCTTTTAATATTTGGAAAAAAGTTACAGGTTTTGCGGATGAAAAAATCATACGTATTTCAACCAATGATAATTTTTGGTCAGCGGGCGATACCGGACCATGTGGGCCATGTTCTGAAATATTTTTTGACTATGGGGATCATATTTGGGGCGGACTACCTGGATCTGCTGAACAAGACGGTGATCGATTTGTTGAAATTTGGAATCTCGTTTTCATGCAATTTGATCAACAATCTGATGGAACACGTTTAAAGCTTCCAAAACCATCGATCGACACAGGGATGGGACTAGAAAGAATAGCATCCGTTTTACAAGGTAAAAACAGTAATTATGATACAGACCTTTTTGTTGAAATTAAGAAACTATCAAAAGAACTAACACAGAATGACAAGGAAGAATTTGAACCTTCCCATAACGTAATAGCAGATCATCTACGTGCATGCAGCATGATGATAGCGGAAGGGATTTTACCATCCAACGAGGGAAGAGGATACGTTTTGCGTCGGATTATGCGTCGAGCAATAAGGCATGCACAAAAACTAGGGGCAAAAGAACCTTTACTAGTAAAAATGGCTCCTCATTTCATTAACCTAATGGGCGATACTTATAAAGAACTTGTGACGTCAAAAGATCTTATACAGAAGACTTTTCAACTTGAAGAGGAAAGGTTTTTACAAACCTTAGACCGTGGTATGAAGTTATTGAATGAAGAAGTATCAAATTTAAGTGCTACAGACAAGCTTCCTGGTAATCTTGCCTTTAAATTATATGATACCTATGGTTTTCCCCTAGATTTAACGCAAGATGTTCTCAAAGATTCTAATAGATCTGTAGATGTGGATGCTTTTTCAACCTGCATGACAGAACAAAAAGATAGAGCACGCAAAGCATGGTCTGGATCGGGTGAAAAAGCACAAGATTCTTTTATTTTACAATTGAATCAAAGTATTCCTTCAACAGAATTTATGGGCTATGCCCATTTGAAATCAGAGGCTTTAGTATTAGCTATTATTAAAGATGGTGCTTGTGTGAATACAGTATCTACTGGTGAAGAAGTTCAGCTTATTTTAAACCAAACACCATTTTATGCTGAATCGGGTGGGCAAGTTGGAGATAAAGGATTGATCGAAGCACAAGGTTTATCGGTACACATTTTTGATGTAAAGAAAGTAGGTTCGCTCTTTTTGCATACAGGCAAGATTGAAACAGGATCATTGTCCGTTCAGCAATCTGTAAAATGCAGCGTCAATGTTCAGGAACGTTCACAGATTGCTGCAAACCATTCTGCAACTCATATATTGCATGCAGCATTACGGAATATTTTGGGTCATCACGTGATGCAAAAAGGATCTTTGGTCGAATCTTCGCGTTTACGTTTCGATTTTACGCATACTCAGCCTTTAAGTGAAATTGAAATTCAAAATGTTGAAAAATTAGTAAACGATATTATTTTACAGAATATTACGTGTTCTACTGAAATTTCAACACCCGATCAAGCTATAGAGTCAGGGGCGATGGCATTATTTGGGGAAAAATATGGTGATGAAGTAAGAGTAGTATCGTTTGGTGATCAGAGCCAATTATTTTCTATCGAATTGTGTGGTGGTACGCATGTTCAGTCTAGTGGGCAAATTGGCCTTTTCAAAATAGTTTCTGAAGTAGGAATAGCGTCAGGTATTAGACGAATTGAAGCTATTACAGGTTTAAGTATCCTCAATCGTTACGAACAGCGTGAGGAAGAAATTGTTCAGTTAAAACAAAAAATAAAAGAACAAAATATTTTACATCAAAAACAGCTTGATGACTTGAAAGTCAAAGTTTTGTTAAATAAATACAATGTTGAAATAGAAAGTATCAAAAAAAATACATCGCCAACACTGATGGTTATTGATGAAAAAGAAATTGAAGCCAAAGATTTAAGAACAGTTGTTGAAATATACCAAAAAAAAGCGTCTTTTGGAATTTTCGTAGCGCTATCTGAAAAAGAAGGTAAAGTTTCGATTTGTGTGGGCCTAGGTGAACAAGCCTTATTATCCTATAATGCTAATGATTTAGTGAAGAAACTCGTTGAATATTTCGGTGGTAAAGGGGGTGGGGGTAAACCCAATTTAGCACAAGGAGGAGGGGATCAGATTCAAAAATTACCAACAGTTCATGACTTTATCAGATCCTTAATCTAAACATGGAAGATCAACAAAAACCTTTTATAGAGCATTTGTCAGATTTAAGGAAATGTGTTTTTAAATCATTTTTGGCTTGGTTTACAGCTTTTGTTTTTTGCTATTTGAAATCAAATTTTTTTGTTGGTCTGATCACGTCGCCTCTCTTAAAGGTTTTGAAAACATTAGGTCAAAATAGGTTTTTTATCTATACCCAATTAACAGAAGCCTTTGTAACGCATATAAAAGTTGCTTGCTACAGCGCTTTGATTGTGTCTCTGCCTTATATTATTTTGCAGTTTTGGTTATTCTTAAGACCAGGACTGAAAGATAATGAAAAGAAAGTATTCATGACTTTAATCGCAGCGGTACCTTTCTTTTTTATAGCTGGACTTAGTTTTGCTTACTTCATGGTTATACCCAAGGCCTTTGCTTTTCTTTTAAGCTTTGAATCTCATCAAGTAGATTATGCACTGCAATTACAACCAAAGATTGCTGATTACGTTAGTTTTGTTCTCCGTATGCTTTTGGCCTTTGGTGTATGTTTTCAAATTCCTGTGATTTTAGCTATTTTAGCCAAACTGAAATTAATAACGGTTGCATACTTAAAAAACACATGGAGAATTGCTGTCGTTTTCATTACTGTGATCAGTGCCATAATTACTCCACCTGATGCGATGAGCATGATTTTACTCGCTTTGGCCATGGGAGTTTTGTATACTTTGAGTATCTTATTTGTTTATTATTTTGAACGTAATCGCCATGCATGATTTAAAAAGAATTCGCAACCAACCCCAAGTATACATAGATGCTTTAAAAAAAAGAGGGATGGACGATTTAATTACTCCTATTCTAAGTCTTGATGAAGAGCATCGCCAATTAACGACAGAGGTTCAAAAATTACGTTCACAACGAAATCATTTAGCTCAAGAGTTTCAAAAAACAGTAAAGCAAGGGCTTAATGTAGACGTTTTAAAACGTCAAAGTGATGAATTGAAAATTGAATTGGCCGATTTGGAATCTAGAAGCCAAGTGGTTGAAGATGATTTAAAAACTAAATTATCATACCTTCCTAATTCACCGCAAGACGACGTCATTGTAGGTGTTGATGAAACTGAAAATAAAGTTGAAAAAATCTTTGGATCACCTCGCACTTTTGATTTTGAAATTAGAAGTCATGATGAAATCGGTGTAGGTTTAGGCTTAATGGATTTTGAAGCATCCGTTCGTTTGGCAGGATCACGTTTTGTCGTGATGAAAGGTTTACTTGCTAAATTAGAACGTGCTTTGGGACAGTTTATGTTGGATGTTCATACAAAGCAGTGGGGATACGAAGAAATTTCTGGTCCTCTATTGGCAAACGATGCCTCTCTTTTTGGAGTGGGTCATTTACCAAAGTTTGCAGATGATATGTTTCAAACTAAAAATGGTTATTGGCTCATATCAACGGCAGAGGTGATGTTAACAAATTTGTGCGCACAACAAATTCTACCATCTTCAGAATTTCCTAAACGGTTAACGGCTTTAACTCCTTGTTTTAGAAGCGAAGCAGGTGCCGCAGGTCGTGATAATCGCGGTATCATTCGTCAGCATCAATTTTGGAAAGTAGAATTGGTAACTTTGTGTACTTCAGAACAAGAAGAAGCAGAGTATACGAATATGCAGAATGCCGCAGAGTCTATTTTAGAAAAATTAGGATTACCATACCGTAAAGTTTTATTGTGCACAGGGGATATGGGTTTTTCATCTCAAAAAACATATGATTACGAAGTATGGATGCCTTCACAAAATACTTACCGTGAAATTTCAAGTTGTTCCATGTGTGGTGATTTTCAAGCGCGTCGCATGAATGGAAAATACAAAGATAGCGAAAATGAAAAGCATTTTATTCGAACCATGAACGGTTCAGGATTAGCTGTTGGTAGAACTTTGGC
Source organism: Candidatus Pelagibacter sp. (assembly GCA_013823725.1). Taxonomy (GTDB): domain Bacteria; phylum Pseudomonadota; class Alphaproteobacteria; order Paracaedibacterales; family CAIOTO01; genus PNMQ01. Next base: position 32,736 of record PNMQ01000006.1, on the reverse strand, counting down.
GGCCATACTTGAAAATTATCAAAATAAAGATGGTTCTTTTTCTCTTCCTGAGGTTTTAAAATCTTATATGAATTGAGATTTGAAATAGGCTACAGCATGTCATATGGTGGGTGATCTATCATGGAGAAATTATCTGAGCATAAATTGCCAAGTCAGCACGTAAACCCTTGTATAATTAAAGTGAAAGTTGTTCCTAAAGCTAAATTCGAAAAAATCAAACAAGAAAAAGATTCAGATGGCAAAGCTACCTATAAAATATATGTGACTGCTGCACCTGAAGATGGAAAAGCGAATAAAGCTGTTATTAAACTTTTAGCAAAGATGTTTGGAACTGCCAAGTCGAATTTGACAATAATGCATGGTTTAACCTCCGCTAAAAAAACAATTCTTGTTAACTAAATTGAAATGGAAAATATGTATGACTTCACACCCTCTTTGCTCCAAATGTTCATCACCCTATGTTTATGAAGACGGTGAATTACTTATTTGCCCAGAATGCAGTTATGAGTTTTCAAAGACACCATATGAAATAATTCAAGAAATTCGAAAAGTATGCGATGCCAATGGAGTAGAACTTAAAGATGGAGATTCTGTATCTGTTATAAAAGATCTTAAAATTAAAGGATCATCTTCGATTGTAAAAGTAGGAACAAAAGTTAAAAATATTAGAATTATCGATAGTGATCACGATATCGATTGTAAAATCCCTGGTATTGGCCAGATGGGATTGAAGTCTGAGTTTGTTAAAAAAATAAGCGAATAAATATTGATTCATCAGGCATTGAAAAAAGGCTCTTTATAATGAAGAGCCTTTTTGATATTAGCAAAGACAAAGAAAAGTCTACACTAACATGGCTACTGGATTCTCAATATATTTTTTAATAGATTGTAAAAGCTCAGCACCAAGTGCTCCATCTATAACGCGATGATCTACAGACAGCGTACAATTCATAATAGTTGCTACTTTTATTTGTCCATCTTCGCCTATAATGGGCTGTTTAACGCTTGCGCCAACAGCTAGGATGCTTGCTTGTGGTGGATTGATAATAGCGTTAAAATTTTTAATGCCATACATGCCAAGATTGGATAGGCTAAATCCACCCCCTTGGAATTCTTCTGGTTTTAATTTTCCAGCACGTGCACGTGATGCTAAGTCTTTCATTTCTTTGGAAATTTGAGACAACGATTTGTTTTGTGCTTGTCGTACAAGTGGTGTGACTAACCCCCCTTCGATTGCAACAGCAACGGCAATATCTACATCACTGTATTGACGAACATAGGTTTCATGAAAAGTTGCATTGGCTTGTGGATTATCCTTTAATGCGGATGCACAGGCTTTGATGACTAGGTCATTTACTGAAATTTTTACATCAGTTTGCATTGCATTCATTTCTGAACGCATTTTAAGTAGTGCATCCATTTGACAATCGACAGATAAATAGAAGTGGGGAATATTTTGTTTTGATTCCGTTAATCTCTTTGCTATAACTTTTCGCATATTTGTCATTGGAATATCGATAAAAGCTGCTTTGCTTGTGCTTGTAAGAGCCGTCATCGTTGAAGGAGAGGAAGTTATTGCACTTTCAATATCACGTTTAATGATACGTCCTTTTGGACCTGATCCCTCAATCTGATTTAAAGTGAGCTGATTTTGTTCTGCAAGACGTCTAGCAAGTGGGCTTGCTTTTATTCTTTCATCATTCAATGATTTGGTCGCTATAGCAATATTTATTGGTTGCTCTGCTGCAACGGATGGTGCACTGCAAGGTGCAGATGCGGGAATAGGTGACGATTGTGTATCAATAGAATCTAAAGCTGATGCCTCTTCGCCTTCTTCAAGAATGAGACCGATTAGACTGTTTACAGGAACGTTATCTGTGCCTTCAGGAATAATTATTTTACCTAATATACCTTCATCAACAGCTTCTACTTCCATGGTGGCTTTATCAGTTTCAATTTCAGCTAAAACCTGACCAGATTTAATAGCATCACCTTCTTTTTTTAACCATTTGACTAAGTTACCCTCTGTCATAGTAGGGCTAAGAGCGGGCATTAAAATCTTTACTGGCATAATAATTCTTCTTTCTTCAATTTTTCAGGTTTTATAGATAGCAGATTGATTTAACAGCGTTTACAATTTTTTCAGCATTGGGTAGTGCAAGCTTTTCTAAATTTGCCGCATAAGGAAGAGGGACGTCTTCACCTGTTACACGAACGGGTGGAGCATCTAGATCGTCAAAACAGTGTTCACAAACAAGTGTGCAAATTTCAGAGCCAATACCCGCAAAAGGCCAACCTTCTTCAACACTTACAATCCTGTTGGTTTTCTTTACAGAATGAATGATAGTTTCAAGATCAAGAGGCCTGATGGATCGCAAGTTAATAACTTCTGCATCAATTCCTATTTCTGCTAACTTTTCGGCTGCTTGCAGGGCAAAATCTACAGCTATAGAAAAAGCTGTAATGGTAACATCTTTGCCTGGTCGAATAATTTCTGCCTTGCCAATAGGAATGGTAAAATCATCATGGTCAGGAACATCAAAAGAACGTCCATAAAGTAGTTCATTTTCAAGGAAAATAACAGGATTTGGATCTCTTATGGCTGATTTCAAAAGGCCTTTTGCGTCTGCAGCAGAATAGGGGGTTACTACTTTTAAACCTGGACAATGTGCATACCAACTTGCGAAACATTGTGAATGTTGTGCTCCAACCCTGGATGCCGCACCATTAGGGCCTCTAAAAACGATTGGACAGCCCAGCTGACCTCCTGACATATATAATGTTTTAGCTGCAGAGTTAATGATTTGATCAATTGCTTGCATAGAAAAATTAAAAGTCATAAATTCAATAATGGGTTTCAAACCTAAGAAAGCAGAACCCACACCAAGACCTGCAAATCCATGTTCGGTAATAGGGCTATCAACAACGCGTTCTGAACCAAATTCTTGAAGAAGCCCTTGTGTGACTTTGTAGGCTCCTTGGTATTCTGCTACTTCTTCGCCTAAAACATAGACTTTTGAATCAAGACGCATTTCTTCAGCCATGGCATCGCGTAGTGCTTCTCTGACGGTTTGTGTTTTAAAAGACATAAATATTTACCTTTAATGATTTTTATATTTTGTTTCGACTAAGATGTTAAGCAATCAATATATCTGTATATAGTTCGCAAGGTTCTGGTTCAGGAGAAGTTTGCGCAAATTCTGCAGAATCGTTTACACTTTCTTTAACTTCCTTTTCAATATCTTTAATTTCTTTTTCGGATATTAAATCTAGGCCTAATAGTTTAGCCTTGAATTTTTCGATAGGATCATTAGATTCTCTCATGTTTTCAACTTCTTCTTTTGACCTGTATTTTGCAGGATCAGACATAGAGTGGCCTCTGTACCTGTAGGTTTGAATATTGAGAAGAATAGGTCCTTGGCCTGTACGTGCGTGTTCCAATGCCCAAAGAGCTGCTTCTCTGACAGCTAAAATATCCATACCATCTACAGTTCTGCCAGGGATGCCATAAGCAGCGCCTCTTTGTGAAAAGTCTTCACCAGCAGCATGTCGTTTTGTGGAAGTTCCCATGGAATATTTATTATCTTCAATAATAAAAACAACCGGTAGTTTCCATAATGCAGCCATATTAAAGGATTCGTAAACTTGCCCTTGATTGGCAGCTCCGTCACCCATGTATGCCATACAGACGCCGTTATCTTTATTGTATTTATGTGCAAACGCCAGACCGGCACCCAAAGAAATTTGTGCACCAACAATACCGTGTCCACCGAAAAAATTTTTTTCACGGCTAAACATATGCATTGAACCACCTTTTCCTTTTGAATAACCGCCGCTTCTGCCTGTTAGTTCTGCCATAACCCCACGTGGAGTCATATCGCAAGCTAACATATGGCCATGATCACGGTAACTTGTGATAACAGTGTCTTGAGGAAGAGCTGCAGATTGCATACCCATCACAACGGCTTCTTGTCCGATGTAGAGATGGCAAAAACCACCAATAAGACCCATACCATAGAGTTGGCCAGCTTTTTCTTCAAATTTTCGAATCAAAATCATTTTTTTGAGAATGTTTTTTGCTTCATCATGAGTTAGAGAGGCGAGTTCATTTTTTTGTACTGATTTATCCATAGAATGCAATATTTGAATGTATCATCGCTAATATTACCATTTCATGGACATATTGAAAATCAATTTCTTACTTATTATGGGTTGAAACATAAATAGAATGATAGGAATAATGATTTTTGATGAAATTTAACAGATCTTATATTTTATTATAAATTGATATTTGTAGCAACAAAGGTTAATATATCTTATGTATTATTCTTTATAAGAAAATGATAAATGACTAAAATTGCTTTTGTTTTTCCTGGCCAAGGTTCTCAAAGTATTGGAATGGGAAAAGAACTATTTGATGCTTTTTCAATTGCAAAAGAAACATTGCAAGAAGCTGAAGATGTTTTGTCGGTGAAGTTATCTTCACTTATGTTTGAAGGGCCTCTAGAAGATCTTACCTTAACACACAATACCCAACCTGCACTGTTGGTAGCTAGCATGATGGCTGCACGCGTGTTTGATTCACAGATGGGTTCTTCTTATAAAAAAAACATTCATTCTTTAGCGGGCCATTCTTTAGGTGAATATTCTGCCTTAACCTATGGTGGAGTTATCCAATTTAAAGATGCTATTCAAGCTGTGCGTCATCGTGGATTAGAAATGCAAAAGGCTGTTCCCGTTGGTGAAGGGGCTATGGCTGCAATTTTAGGAATGAAAGCATCTGATGTTCGTGTGGTAGATGGTTGCGTTGTTGCAAACGATAACTCTTTAGAGCAGGTTGTTATTAGTGGAACCAAAGAAGCTGTTGATCAATCGATGAAATTATGTTTAGAAAATGGTGCAAAGCGTGCCATTTTATTACCTGTGAGTGCTCCTTTTCATAGTCCTTTTATGAAGCCTGCAGCAAAGGCTATGGATGTTTTTTTATCCAATCTGTCTTTTAGTGAATCACAAGTTGATGTTATTATGAATGTGACGGCTCAACCGTTGGATGGTTTCGAATACGTAAGACCGTTATTGGTTCAACAAATTTGTGGCCAAGTTCGCTGGACGGAAACAGTCCAATATCTTGTAAATCAAGGTGTGGATTTGTTTGTTGAAGTTGGTTCTGGTAAGGTTTTATCGGGTTTAATTCGTCGTATAGCAACGGATGTTAAAGTAATGAATTTACAGATCCCCAGTGATTTTGATCTTTTGTCCGACCATTTATGTCAAAATTGCTAGAATCTTTTCAGTGTGATTTGAATGGTGAAAAAATAGATATTCCTATTTACCATTCACCATCACCTCAACGAAAGAAAATGTGCCTTAGCTACCATCCAAATCAGTTGAAAGCTTTTGTTAAAACACCTCAACGGATTTCTAAAAAAACAATGGTTGAGTTTTTGCAAAAACATTTACTATGGCTTAAAGACCAAGTGTTTAAATTTGGCGTTCAGTGCAAACCTCAAAAATTTGAAGACGGTACTTACTTTCTTTTTAAGGGGAATACGATCAAATTAGAACACCATGAGTCATTTAAAAAAAAGATTTTTTTTACGTGTGAAAATATTTGTAAAATTGAATGTCCAAAAGATTTAGTCGATCGTTATATGCGCAAATGGATGGTTGAACAAACCAGGATTTTTGCAACTGAAAGATCGGTGCTGTATGCTGAAAAAATTCAAAAGAAAATTTCAGCCATACGCATTAAGGACGTCAAAACAAGATGGGGAAGCTGTTCAACTTTGGGAAACCTTAATTATAATTGGCGATTAATAATGGTGCCAGAAGCTGTTTTTGATTATGTGTGTGCGCATGAGGTTTCTCATCTTATGCATATGAATCATTCCAAAGAATTTTGGGATCAAGTTAAAAAGTTTGTCACAAAAGAAACAATTACGTATTCTAAAAACTGGTTAGAAATTCATAAAAAACAAATATATCAATGGGGTTAAAGTCAGGAGAAACGATGGACTTTCAAATTACAGATGCTGCGCAAAAGCAGATCGAAAAATTGATTAAAGACGAAGGGCAGGACTCTTTTTTTAGAATTAGCATTAACGCTGGTGGGTGTTCAGGGTTTGAATATCATTTCATCTTTGATGATTGTAAGACAGAGGACGACATCGTTTTCAATAAGGGAAATATTCAAGTCGTGATTGATGAAGTATCTTTATCTCTTTTGAAAGATGGTATTTTAGACTATACCCAAGATCTTTTTTCAGCTAAATTTACAATCATTAATCCTAATGCTGCAACAGGTTGTGGCTGTGGAAATTCCTTTAGTATTTAATGTGGTGATTTTTTGAAAAAGAATAAAGTTTTTTTGATCGATGGTTCAGGCTATATTTTTAGGGCCTATCACGCATTGCCACCTTTAACAGCTCTGGATGGAACACCAGTTGGTGCTGTATATGGTTTTACAGGCATGCTTTTTAATTTAATTAACGAGTATCCAGATAATCCTTTTCTTGTTGTTTTTGATGCAGGTCGTCAAACTTTTCGTCAAAAAATTTATGAAGAATATAAAAGCCATCGCCCACCTGCACCAGAAGATTTAGTTCCACAATTTCCTCTTTTTCGCGCGGTTTGTGAAAAATTAGGAATAGCATTTGTTGAAATGGTAGACTATGAAGCAGATGATTTAATAGCATCCTATGCAAAAGTTGGCAAAGAAACAGGCCACGAAGTTGTTATTATTTCTTCCGATAAAGATCTTATGCAACTTGTTGATGACAATGTTAATTTATTTGATCCTATTAAGAGAAAACCGATTTATGAAAAAGAAGTTTTTGAAAAATTTGGGGTTTCTCCAGCGAAAGTAGTTGATGTTCAAGCATTAGCAGGCGATAGTTCTGACAATGTACCTGGCGTTCCAGGAATTGGCATTAAAACAGCAGCTGAACTGATTCAAACTTTTGGCTCACTCGAAAATTTATTAGAACAAGCTCATACGATTAAACAAAACAAACGTCGTGAAAATTTAATTCAGTTTGCTGAACAGGCAAGAATTTCAAAAAAATTGGTTCATCTTGTTGATGATCTAGTTTTGCCCTTATCCTTTGACGATTTACATCTTAAGGGCTTTTCATCCGATGCAGCGAATTTCTTTTCTCAATTAGGTTTTAAGACCTTGATGAACCGAATGAAATTACAGCCTTTAGAATCAACTGAAATGCCTAAATCTGACCATTTAGATGAACCTGTTGAAAAAATCATGCAGACAACGGCAAATTATCAAATGATTGATTCCGTAGATCAATTGCAATCATTTATAAAAAATGCTTCAGAAGTTGGAACAGTAGCCTTTGATACCGAAACCAATTCACTATCCATTCAAGATGCAGTTTTGGTGGGTTTCTCCATGGCTTATAGGCCTTATGATTCTGAAATAGAAGCTATTTATGTACCGCTTAATCACCATACATTAGAAAAGAAAATACCTTTTCAGATAGCTATTGATTTGATCAAACCCTTGCTCGAAGATCAGGGTGTTTTGAAAATAGGTCAAAATTTAAAGTTTGATATGGGTATTCTTGCAAAACACGGTATTCATTTGCAAGCTTATGAAGATACGATGTTGATGTCTTATTGCTTAGATGGTGCTTTGCATCCGCATAACATGGATGCTTTGGCTAAATTACATTTAGGACGACAAACCTTAAGTTATCAAGAAGTTGTAGGTTCTGGAAAAAATCAAAAAACATTTGATCAAGTCGATTTGAAAACAGCCACACAATATGCGTGCGAAGATGCTGAAATTACTTTAATGCTCTATGAAACGATTCGACAAAAATTATTAAAAACTCCGATGACGCATTTGTACTACGATATTGAAAGGCCGATAGTTAGCGTGATAGAGAGAATGGAAAGCAAAGGGGTTTGCGTTCACAAAGAATCTTTAGTTCAGTTTGGTGAAGAAATAACGAATAGATTAACCGTTCTTGAGGCAGATATTTTTAAACGATGTGGTCATGAATTTAATATCGGTTCTCCCAAACAATTGGGTGTTGTTTTATTTGAAGAACAAAATTTACCGCAACCCAAAAAAACAAAATCAGGAACCTATTCTACAGATTCGGATGTTTTAGAAGAACTATCTTTTCAAGGTCATGAAATCGCTACGTTACTTCTTGAATGGAGAAAATTATCTAAATTAAAAAGCACGTATGTAGAAGGTTTGCTTTCTCAAATAAACGAAAAAACAGGTAAGGTTCATACCTCTTATGCACTTACAGGCACGAACACAGGACGTTTTTCATCGTCCAATCCAAACCTTCAAAATATCCCCATTAAAACGGAAGATGGACGTCGCATTCGCCAAGCTTTTCAAGCACCCAAAGGATACAAAATTGTAACTTTTGATTATTCTCAAATTGAATTAAGATTGTTAACCCACTTTGCTGATGTGCCTGTTTTAAAAAAAGCTTTTCATGAAGGTGTAGATATTCATAAAAAAACAGCATCAGATTTATTTAAAGTAGATTATGATCAAGTCACAACGGATCAACGTCGCTATGCAAAAACTGTAAATTTTGGAATTATTTATGGGATTAGTGGTTTTGGTTTAGCGCAGCAGTTATCTATTCCAGTTGGAGCTGCTAACCAAATGATTCAAGCCTATATGAATCAATACCCAGGCATTGGGGATTTTATGAACCTTCAAAAACAATACGCTGTAGAACATGGGTATACCGAAACCTTGTTGGGTAGAAGATGCTATACGCCAGGTATTCATGACCGCAACAAGTCTATTCGTAACTTTGCAGAAAGACAGGCCGTTAATGCTGTTTTACAAGGCTCCAATGCAGACATCATTAAAAAAGCGATGTATCAAATTCATAACTATTTACAAGACACTTTTAAAGATATTCAAGACCGTCCTTATATGCTTCTTCAAGTTCATGACGAATTAGTTTTTGAAATACCTCAACATATTTTAGAAACTACATCTATCATAGAAGACATCAAAAAAATAATGGAAACATGTGTGTATATGGATATTCCCTTAGTTGTTGATGCAGGTATTGGCGATAATTGGAATGATGCAAAGTAGGTGCAGTCGTAATTGCTGTGGCATAAGAATGTGGATTAAAGCAGACTAATATAGTTTTATTGATGTTAAATATAAAATTTATCTTTATAAATAATATTAATAATATATAATTTTTTTATTAAATTTAACTAACTCTTCACTAATTTAGAATATATTTTACGACAGTAGAAATAAACATGTGTTTAAAAAAGTAATTATTCTAAATTGGAGAAATGTATGAAAAAAATTTTATCTTTATTATTGTTAACTTCAGCTCTATCAGATGTCAGCTTTGGTATAAGTATGGCAGATGAACCTACTGCAAATAAGTCAAATTTTTTGGGAGAGATTAATAGTGATAGTCAATCTAAGTTAAAACCTAAAATTCATCAAAGACCGTTAGCTGATTCAGCACCCACTAATAAAGCAATATTTCGTCACGCCATGCTAAACCGTGCAGCAGCAATGTCTCCAGAAGCGCAAGATTCTGATGGCGAAGAGGACAATAAAGCTTGGAGTTCAGATGATGAATTATCATACCAAACAACATCTAGACCTTCTTCTACATCTGCGGTGGATCGTAATTTTTCTTCTGTAGCGCCAGGTGTCAGTATCTACCAAAGTTGGCTGAGATTAGCCGAAGATTTAGGGTTGAGATCACTTCCCAATAATTTAAAAGATTTGAAAATGCTACTTGACACGCATATGAGTAATCTTATTTCCTCTTCTAAGTCGAATAGGGCTAAAGTTGAAAGTTTCCTTCAGAAGGCAGCTTCGGTATCTGAAGAAAAAGCACAACAAGAGTATAAGGATATTCATGGTCTGTTAGTCAAAAAAATAGCAGATGATCAAGCATTAAATGGTGGTTTTGAAAGTCCAAATGTATCAGCTGTTTCAGATCCTGTATCGAAGGAGTTAATAGATTTTCGCAAATATACAGGATCTATAATAGACGTAGACTCGTATGCCAACAATGCGACTCTTATGAAAGATGTATTGTCACAAGGTGTGGCTTCACGTCTTGGTAAGGGTGAAGAATTTTATGGTCCATTATACCAACTTTTGTTAAAAAACGATTATGTTAATGCTAGAAAACTCTATGATGACGCTGTTCGTGGATCTACATCTTCAGGTTCCCCATACTGTGCATCATTAGACGCAGCACCCATGAATAGTTCAAGCACATCAATTGGATTACCGATTCGTAATTTTGACGCAGAAAATTTCGATTTGAATAAGGTAAAAGAATTTGTAAATCGAAGCATAGACAATCGATGGGATTCTAAGAGTATTTTATCTATAATTTTTAACGTTCCTGAATCTTTTGCAGATCAAGTATTCAGAAGCACAATATCAAATAATATTCAAGCACTTGCCAATGTTGGTAAGATTAGTGATAGACTAATGAATACCTTTTTCCGCGAATGGAGAAATGGACGTCTTAGTTATGATGAAGCAGTTTACCAGTTACAACAGGCTCTAAATATAAATAAGATGTCATCATCACCTGCGGTTAGATTCGGTTCTGGTAATATTGAACCTCCATTCCCTGCGTTGTCTTCAAGTGCATCAGGATCGGTTGCTCCAGGTTCTGGTAATATGGCACTCGTTCCATCCTCTGTCTCGTCATCAACTAGATTTGGATCGGTTGCTTCAGGTTCATTTTCAAGTAATGCTGGTAGTATCGTAGGTGCAGGTGCAGCTAGTGCATCATCTAGCCGTTCGCAATCGCCAGATCTTGTTCCTGTAACAGAAGCTGATGTTAAAAAGGTTCTAATGGATATGAGATGTAACCTTAGAACGGTTCGTGATGTATCATTATACGAAAGATTAGCTGTCGAAAAACCTGAAATTGTAACTAGTGAAAGTGCAAGAGATCTATTGCTAGGCCATATTCTTGATAATGGCGGATTGCGTAGTCCTCAAGCAGGTATTCTTAAATATTTATCGTCGTAAAGATGGTTTGGCATTTTAAAATTCTAACAAATAAAAAAAACCCTTTCGGGTTTTTTTTATTTTTGTCCTCTTCTTATTTTTAGAATTTATATGCAATTGCAAATTTAATTTGATGTTGGCTAATTTTTGCTTCATGAGATAAAGAATCTGCTGTAGTAAGGTTTTCAGCTTTAAATGCTGATAAATCTTGGCTTACTTTAAGTTTTGGACCTGTCAGGTAAGTATATTCCATACGGAACAACATTTTACCTTTGTATATTTCTACACCCGCACCTGGTGCTAAACATAATTTATTTTTTGATGCTGTAAAATTTTTGGATGACGCAGCTTTTATTGCAGGAGTTTGAGATACGTTTGAAAAGGTATTAATTTGCTCAGCATCTGGTGTTATAGTGTATTCCCATTTACCCATTTCTGCACCTACTTTTACATATAATAATGTGCTTGGTGTTACCATGAAACCTGCACGTGGTGCAAAACCTAAATAAGATTTACGTTTTAAGTTAGTTTTTGATACTTCCCAATTATTGGCAGCGTTTCCTGAAGGAATAGCGTTACGTACGTCTTCTTTGGTTGTGTCTAGGCCACCATAAAGGTCTAAACCTAATACAAAGTTATTAAATTGACGGTTGTAACCCACAATAAGACCACCCATGAATCCATTAGCAGAGTATTTGATAGTGTCGTTATGATTTTCACCAGCATTATGACCTACAGATGCTAATGTTGTTTTAGCTTGCGTTGAACCAACGCCAGCTGAAGCACCTAAATAAAAACCTTGTGCTGGTTTGCCAACTTGTTCTGCCATGACTGCAGATGTTGTTAATGCTAAAATAGCTAAGCTTATTTTTTTCATACCTTATCCTCTTTTAAAATTGTAAAATGATGTTACAAACAATTTTTATAACTACTGTAAACATTAACCATTTTATTGGTGTGTTTGATAAGAAAACGGTATTTTTATGATACCTAAAATATGGCCTGTGTTCAAAAAGTTACATTTTACTTTGTTAATATTTAAATAATTAGATTTTATTTTATATTTATGTAAAATTGAAAAAAATCTATATTTTTTATAAAGTATAGGTCATGCCTTTTTAAGCTGTTTATTTTATTTTATAATTTTGGTATAATTAGGAAGGGATCAGGTTATCGCTTTTTTTTGAAAGAGGAAAGTCCGGGCTTCAAATAAACAAAGTGCCGGTTAATGGCCGGCGCGCAGACAAACCTGCGTAGGGAAAGTGCCACAGAAATTATACCGCCTATGCAAATAGGTAAGGGTGAAATGGTGCGGTAAGAGCGCACCGCACGGATGGTAACATGCGTGGCAGGGTAAACCCCACTTGAAGCAAGACCAAATAGGAACAGTGCTGATTTTATCACAAAGTGTTTGTTCTTTGATGCTGTTCGGGTAGGTTGCTCGAGGTTGTGTGTAAATGCAATCCTAGATGAATGATAGCCTCGGTTGAAAGATAGGTACATATCTTTTGATCTAGACAGAACCCGGCTTATCGATCCTGATGTTTAAAGTGTGTCCGTTTGTGCCGACGGACACTTCGTTTCATTTAAAATATTTCAAATTATTTAAGATGTTGTTGTGGCAGCCGTTGAGTCAGCATTGGCGCTATTGGTTGAAACCGTAGCAGCTTTATTGTTTATTGTGGCTTGTGCAGTATCTATTTTTACTTGAATCGCTGCTTGTGCTGTGTCCTTGGTTATGCCCTGATTTTTTAAATCTTGCGCTTTTTTATTGGCACGATCTATCCTTTTTTGCATTTTATCGGGAAGAGGGATAGTACGTTCAAACTGCACCTGAGTTGGTGTAATGGACTGGTCATCTTTCATGGAAATTTTAGATTTTGAATTCAAAATATTGATATTTAAAAGATCAATGTATGAAGCTTTGGCTTTTCCTCTAAGTCTTTTTTGTGTGTTTAATTTTGCTTTAGGGTCTAGAATTGTTGCTGAAAAATTAAGGATAAACTGTGCAGTTCCTATAACACTTTCCATCTTTGGATAATCTGTTCTTGGGTAGGCTGCTTGAAGTTGCGGTAATGTAGTTGTGATGTAAGTTTTTGAAGATTCAAATATGGCTTTAGGATCCGTTGCTTCTGTGGGGATGGATCCAGCAATAACAGGTCGTAAGTTTGTAATGATCATTGCATAGAGATCTAATAATCCTTCGGTGGCTTCTGTATCTTTGCTTGCTATAGATGTTGCGATTTTTGTTTCTAAATCAGTTTTTAAAGTTGTTAGAAAGGCGTTATCTATTTTTGAATTATATTTTATCAATGACTCGATTGTACGGCGATGATATAGATTTTTGGTTGCCTTTTCTAATTTTTGATCGTCAGGTACTTTGTTTTGTTCTAATTGGGTAATGCTGGATGTATATTCGTCCCACGCTTTTTGGAAACTACTTTGTACGTCGCTTTGTGATTTGTTATACCAACTAGAATTTTTAATACGATCATCTTCAAATGCAAATTTATCAGACATAACAGCGGACAAAAGCTTACTGCTTTTCATGGTTTGAAGAAGTGTTTCTGCGACATAAGTAAGAATTGAAGAGTCTGTATATTCTAAAACCAACATAGCTTCAGTAACCAGTGGATCTGTTTCCACTTCTAGATATTCTTGTCTTGGGCTATACCACACATTGTAATTGGTTGCCATACTCATTAAAGAATTAAGATATCCTCTTTTAAAGGCTAAGTGCTGCGCTGTTTTTAGGTGCGTAAAATGAGATCGCAAAAACCACTTGTTTTGATCTAACATACCTTTAAGCTGTTGGTCTTCTTGGACTAAACTATCGTAAGGAGGGGTTGTTTCTCTTTTAATCTCTTGCTTTTTTTCTTGTACAGTATTTTTTTCTACTGCTTCCTTTTTGGAGGTATCAATTGATTCAGAAAGAGTTGATGGTTCTGCGTTCTCTGAATGGTTGTTGAAGATTACACTTGTTTTTTTATTCTTGGTATTTCTATTTTTTTTCACTTTTGGGGTGGATATATCATAGTTAAAAGGGGAACTTTCGCCCATTCCTACACCATAGTTTAATCCAAATTGTGCATTATAGTTTCCCATCACGCCATTTTGATTATTCATCTGCATTCCTGGGTAATATGCAAAAGCACAAGATATTGATAAAGAGGACAACAATGTGATCAGATATATATTTTTTGCTTTTTTAAAAGGATTCATAGAATTCTCAATAACTTTCTTTTTCCATATTCAATCACTAAGTGACTAATAAATGATTAAATTAAATAAAATAATTTGCGACTGATAGCTATTTATGATTAAATTAGGTTGTATAAAGTATTCAGGAAGTTATGTTTTGTCTTTGATTATTGGTGTTGTAGTTTCAAAAAATCAGAATGAATTCAGAGTGCCTTTAGTTCCCCAACATGTGAAAAATCTTATAAAAGTCGGATTTTCTGTTGTGGTAGAATCTCAGTGTGGTAAATCAAGTGATTATTCAGATGAACAATACCAAGAAGTAGGTGCAAAAGTAGTTAAAAAACGCACTGAAGTTTTTCAAAAATCAGATGTTATTCTGTGTTTGGGGCAACCTGATGACTTAGATGTTAAAGCCAGTAAAAACAAGACATCCTTTATTGGTTTACTTAATCCTTACGGAAATAAAGAACATTTAGAAAAAATTGTGTCATTAGGGCATTCATGCTATTCCTTGGAGCTTCTTCCACGTATAACACGTGCACAAAATATGGATGTTTTATCGTCTCAAAGTAATTTGATGGGATACTGTTCTGTTATTCACGCCGCAAATATTTTTAAAGGTATTTTCTCTATGATGGTGACGGCAGCTGGAACCATTAAACCAGCGCGTGTACTCGTTATTGGTGCTGGGGTTGCAGGTCTTCAAGCCATAGCAACAGCTAAACGGTTAGGTGCTATTGTCCATGCTTTTGATGTAAGGCCTGAAGCTAAAGAACAAGTAGAAAGTTTGGGTGGAATATTTGTATCTGTCGATGAAAATGGAACGAGCGCGGACAAACAAGTTTACGCCAAAGAAGTAACAGCACAATACCGACAAAAACAACAATTGGCTTTGGAAAATATTTTAAAAACCCAGGATATTGTTATTACAACGGCTTTGATTCCAGGAAAACCTGCTCCTAAGATTTTAACAAAAGCTATGGTGGAATTGATGTCTGTTGGTAGTGTGGTTGTCGATCTTGCTGGTGCATCGGGTGGAAATTGTGAGTTAACGCAGTGGGGTAAAGATGTAGAACATCAAAACGTAATAATTTCCTCACCTTATAATATTTTGAATAATGTAGCTAAAACGGCAAGCTTTACATTGTCGAATAATTTTACCAATTTTTTGACAACAAGTTTTAAAAATGGATGGGATGGAACAGCAACAGATTTGGATTTTGAAATTTTAAATGCAGTACGTATAGCTGGTGAAATATTGGATGGTTCTGAAAAAAAGATTCAAAACTTTGAAGATATAAAAGTTTTAAAACCAAAAGTTGTTCAACATAAAAAGTCTACATCGACAAAACCTGCAACAACTGGAAAAAAAGAAGCTAATAATAAAAAAAATGCCAAAGTGGTGAAAAATCCTGAGGTCAAAAAAAATGTTAAAAAAGCAAAACAGGATGATAAAAAATAGTCATTAAGAAATAAATTAACAAATTTAAATAATGAATTAATGAAGTGGTTTGAAAAATGATATCGCAAGTTCAAGGTGTAATGCATAGTACACTACAAACAAATGACTTACTCAGTAATATAATGGTTTTTGTATTAGCATGTGTTTTAGGATACTACATCATATGGAGAGTTTCTGGTGCGCTACATGCACCTCTTCTAGGTGTGACAAATGTAATCTCTAGTATTATTATTGTTGCATGTTTAAAAAATCTTTCAACTAATCCTGGTTTTGCTGGGACATTATTGTGTTTAATAGCGCTATTTTTAGTGTCTATCAATATATTTGGGGGCTATTATATTACAGCAAAAATGTTGAATTCTATGCAAAATATTAAAAGGAAAAAATAAAAATGAAATCCATTTTAGGTTTACTCGATATTATTTCTATATTATCCATCATTTTGACTATTGATTCTTTTAAGAGTGTAAAAACAGCCCCACGCGGTATATTTTTTGCAGCATTAGCCATGGTTTGTGCAATATTGGGAAGCTCTTTTGATTTAAACCAAGGATATTTTTATCTTGCATTATTAACAATAACTGGTGGTGCTGTTGTCGGCAGAATAGTAGCAGGACGTGTAACGATGACACAATTACCAGAACTGGTTGCTGGTTTTCATAGTTTAGTGGGATTATCTGCTGTTACTGTTGCCTGGGGAATCTATACATCTTCTTTTAAAGATGGGGTTACGGGGCTAGATTGTATTCATTTACTAGAACTGTGGATGGGTATTGTTATCGGTGCAATAACTTTTTCAGGATCTGTTATTGCATTTATCAAATTAAGTGGAAGAGAAAAATATTTATTTATTAAAGGTATTTCCAATACTTTTAATCTCTTTATAATGTTTGTTGTTATTTTTTTTGGTTTTATTTTTATTCAATCAGGATCTTGCCTGGTTTTACTGATATCTACCATAATTGCTCTTTTTTTGGGATGCTTTATGATTTTGAATGTTGGTGGTGCTGACATGCCTGTTATTGTATCTATGTTAAATTCCTATTCAGGATGGGCTGCAGCTGGAGTGGGTTTTTCTTTAGGTAATCAACTCCTCATAGCAGCAGGCTCTATTGTAGGAGCATCGGGCGCGATCTTAAGTTATATTATGTGTAAGGGAATGAATCGTTCTTTGATGTCTGTTTTATTTAAACCCATTCAGCATGTGGCTTCTCAATCACAAGGAATAGTTGATAAGCCACATAAAGTCGCAACTCCTCAAGATGCTGCATATATGCTATCTGAAGCACAAAATGTGGTTATAGTTCCAGGATATGGAATGGCTGTTGCTCAGGCACAGCATGTTGTCAATGAAATGGTGGTGTTATTAAAAGAAAAAGGTGTTAATGTTCGTTTTGCAATACACCCTGTAGCAGGCAGAATGCCTGGACACATGAATGTCTTACTAGCAGAAGCAAGCATTCCTTATACGGATGTTTTTGAAATGGAAGAAATTAACAGTGATTTTCATTCCGTAGATGTTGCTTTTGTAATAGGCGCAAATGATGTAACCAACCCTGCTGCTGAAACGGATAAAACATCACCTTTGTTTGGTATGCCTGTACTACAAGTTGGTAAAGCACGGACCGTTTTATTTAGCAAACGCAGTATGGCTTCGGGATACGCGGGTGTAGAAAACCCCTTATTTTATGATGATAAAACATTTATGCTATTAGGGGATGCAAAGAAAATGTGCGAACACATCATAAGGGATCTTAAAAATGACGCAGCTTAGTCCAGCTATCTATGACAAAGAAAATATTTTTGCTAAAATTTTAAGAAAAGAAATTCCATGTGACTATATTCTAGAAACCGAACATAGTGTAGTATTTCAAGATATTTCACCTAAAGCAAAAGTCCACGTTTTACTAATTCCCAAAGGTAGCTACATAGATAGTTACGATTTTTATAAAAATGCAACAGACGTTGAAATTATTGATTTTCAAAAAACCTTTGTTAAAATCGTTGAAAATAAAGAATTGTATGAAAATGGTTTTAGATTAATTGCTAATTCAGGATATTATGGTGGACAGGAAGTTCCTCATTTTCATATCCACGTTTTAGGCAAGCAAAAACTAAGTGCACCCTTTTAAATGTTAAAGAGAAAAATATAACTGTTATGTCAGATTCACCATTGTTTTCAATAAAGTCTAATCCTTCAGAAAAAAAAGAATATACTGCCAAAGATATTGAAGTTCTTGAAGGTCTTGAACCAGTTCGCAAACGTCCTGGAATGTACATTGGTGGTACTGATGAAAAGGCCATGCATCATTTGGTGTCAGAAATTATTGACAACTCCATGGATGAAGTCGTTGCAGGATTCGCAAAAAAAATTGATGTACATTTAGCAAAAGATAACACGTTAAGAATTTCAGATGATGGAAGAGGTATACCGGTAGACCCACATCCTAAATTTCCAGAAATGTCTGCTTTAGAAGTTATTTTTACAACACTTCACTCTGGTGGTAAGTTTAATTCGAATGTATATCAGACATCAGGTGGTTTGCACGGTGTTGGTATTTCAGTTGTAAACGCTTTATCCGAACAAGTAACAGTTGAAATTGTTAGAAATAAGAAAAAATATAAGCAGGTTTATCAACGCGGAGTTGCCATTACTACTTTGTTGGAGGAAGATACGACGCAGAGAAAATCGGGAACTTCAGTAACATTTAAACCAGATTATGAAATTTTTGAAGATTTAATCTTAAAGCCAGAACTTATTTATAATCTCATTCAATCCAAAGCATATTTATTCAAAGGGGTTGAAATTAATTGGTCGTGTGAACCAGACTTGTTGTCTAAAGATTCAGATATTCCATCTAAACGTCGTTTTTATTATCCATCTGGGATTGTGGATTATTTATGGACAACATTTGGTATTCCAACTCCACAGGAGGGTGAAGAAAATCTTTCTGATACTATAAATCAAGAAACTTTTGAATCAACCTATTGTTTCAGCGGATCTAGCGCTTTTCCGGATAATCAGGGCAGGTGTGAATGGGCAATTACCTGGCCTCATTCTTTTTTGGATGAGTTTTATGAACTTGAAAATGGGAATTTTGTATCGTTTTGTAATACCATTCCCACACCACAGGGTGGAACGCATGAACAAGGTGTTAAAAATGCGTTGAATCGATCGATTAAAGACTATGCAGAACGTTTAAATCAAAAAAGATCATCCTTATTAACATCGGATGACATACACAATTCTATTTCATGTGTTTTATCTTGTTTTATACCCCAGCCACAGTTTCAAGGACAAACAAAGGAGAAATTAACATCTCCACAAGCAACAAAGCTAGTCGAAGCGTTAATTAAAGACCATTTGGATCACTGGTTGTCGGGTAATCCTAAATTAGCTGAAAAAGTGGTCGATATTTGTTTGATGCGTGCAGAAGAAAGATTGCGACGTAAACAATCCAAAGAAGTTTCCAGGGCAAGTGCAACAAAACGTTTAAGACTTCCTGGTAAACTTACAGATTGTACATCAACAAATCCACAGAATTCTGAAATTTTTTTAGTAGAAGGGGATTCTGCGGGTGGAACTGCAAAACAAGCCAGAAGCAGAGAAACACAAGCTATTCTACCTTTGAAAGGAAAGATTTTAAACGTTGCTACAGCAACAATAGATAAGATGAAAGCAAACCAAGAAATTTCAGATCTTGTGCTGGCTTTAGGTTGTGGAATCGGCAGGCATTTAGATCTATCAAAATTACGCTACCACAAAGTAATTATTATGACTGACGCTGATGTTGATGGCGCTCATATTGCATCCTTACTTTTAACATTCTTTTTTCAAGAAATGCGTCCACTGATAAAACACGGCTATTTGTACCTTGCACAACCACCATTATTTCGCTTAACCGGAAATAATCAGACGATTTATGCGCGTGATACGGATGAAAAGGACCTTTTTGTAAAAACTAAATTTAGGGCTAACACAAAAGTTGAAATTGGACGTTTTAAAGGACTTGGTGAAATGTCTCCAAGTCAGCTTAAAGAAACAACCATGAGTCCATTAAAAAGATCTTTAATTAAAGTGGAGTTACCTAAAAATGCTGAAGAAAATCCTGAAGATTTTGTAACGCGCCTAATGGGTAAAAATGCAGAAGCAAGATTTGATTTTATCACTCAAAATGCATCTCTCTTTAAAGATATAGATATTTAAGAAATAAATTTTGATACACTAAAACTGTCAATTTTTTATGATTTCTAGAGTCAATTTTGGAATATCTGGATAATACTGATAAATCCCCGTTTGGTCATAATCTTTGGAATCAGTTGGGTAGAAAAAAGGGCCTAGATAGTTTTGAGTCATTTCATAATCGTGAAGCATTTTGAGATAAAAAAATACGTTACGATTTGTTGCTATAATCTTATACCATTCATACACTATCTTTTTAATGGGCAATTTTTTTAGTAAATGAGAATAGTCCCGTGCATACTCCATAATGGTTAAATTTGGTTCGATACCGAATTCAGCACAAAATCTTACATATCTCCACAGCCTTAAAGCATCTTCTTGAAGGCTTATTTTTGCATCTTTAATGAACTTTACACGCTTATGTTTAATGTCCGGAATACCATCACAATCATCATAGATGCAACCCTTGTGGTCGACTGTTATAGCATTGAACGTAAAATCACGTCGTTTCGAATCTAGTTCAAATGAGTCTATAAATTCTACGCTACAATGTCTTCCTTTGTGATTAAAGTCTCTTCTAAGGCAAGCAAGCTCTAAGTTATGATGGCCATAATAGATTTTAAATGTTCCGTAGTTCACGTTTTCTTGTAAACATGGAATGTTTAATTGGCTCAAAATGGATTTTAGTCTTTGCGGTGAGGATTGAACGCAAATGTCATATTCTAAAACTGGTAGACATGTACTGAGTTTTGCATGAAAGAGATTGTATAAATATTGTCTAACAACATTTCCAACAAAACGTGCTTCTACACCATTTTGATGTAGAAGCGTTAGGAAATCAAAAGCAACTAAATTTTTATTTAAAAACTGTTGATTTAAACGTTGTGTGTTAAGCTGGTATTTTTGAATTGGCTCCATGTTCAAGAACACTTTTTTTGGTTTCTTCCGCTGTATCTATTTCATCAAGTTTTAAAAATACATAAATGGAATCACTGTTTCGCTTAACCACTAGGGCTGCTAAACCTTTACTGTTTATCTTTTTTTCTTCATCAATAACACTTTTGAAATGTTTCGTGTCTTTAAGCTCTTTATTGGCGGCTTTCTCAATGATGTCACCAGGAAATAACCCAGATTCTAAAATACTATCCGGTGCATTAGAAGATATTTTGGAAACTCTAATACCTTTTTTCCCTTGCTTCACTTCATCTTCTGTTAGTGGGGAGAGTGTTAGACCGATAAATTCTAGTGACTCAGACGATTCAGAAGACACAACGGAGGAAGAATCTAGTTTTCCATTTTTTTCTGCATTTTCATATTCTTCAATTTTTACTTTGAAGGACTTTATTCCTTCGTCTTTTCTAAAGACTTTAATTTCAATTTCTTTACCAACTTCAGTTTCACCAACAAGTCGAGTTAGTCTGTTTTGATCACTAATACTTTTGCCTTCAAAACCAATAATGATGTCATTTGCCTTTATGCCAGCTTTTGCAGCCGGACCATCTTTGGTGACGCCAATAATAATGTCTCCTCTTGTATCTGATCCTAAAGATTTTGCTTTTTCTGCTGTTAGGTGTTGAATTCTAATTCCTAACCAACCACGTTTTGTACGGCCAAATTCAATGAGTTGATTTATAGTTTTTTGTGCCACAGTTGCAGGAGACGCAAAGCCAACACCATTATGTTCTCCGGAGCGTGATAGAATAGCCGTGTTTACACCAATAACATTTCCTTTAAGATCAAGCAAACAGCCACCAGAGTTACCCATATTAATTTGGGCGCTATGTTGAATATAATCATCAACGTAGTCTGCACCACGTCCACCTTTGGAACTTGTAATAATATCGCGTCCTTTTGCTGAAACGATACCTGCTGTTACAGAACTACCTAATCCAAAAGGGTTACCTATAGCTAATACCCAGTCTCCAATATCAAGGCTTTCAGAGTCACCCCAATTCAGAGGTTGAATTTTTTTGTTGTCGTCAGAAAGATCTTTAATTTCAATTTTTAGAACGGCAAGATCAGTTCTTTCATCATAGGCATGAACTGTTGCTTTAACTTCTGATTTGTCATGCAAAAAGACAGATATTTTTTTTGCATCTGAAATCACATGGTAATTGGTCACGATAAAAAATTCTTTATCCGTTTTTTTGAGGATAAAACCAGATCCCAACGAACTAACCTTCTTAGGTGCTTCTTCAATAGATCCTTGTTCTAAAAAACCTCTGAATAATTCTTCTAAAGGATTTCCAGGTCCTGACTTTGCTCTAGGATCTGAGTTGTTCGGCTTTGTGTTAATTACTTGTGTTGTAGCTACGTTAACAACTGCAGGTAATGCTTTTTTTACAACTTTACTAAAACTAGGAAACACAACAAGATTATCTGTAGGTTTTTCTGGGAATCCTTCTGCTTGTTTACTTTCTAAAACTTTTAGATTATCAACTTTTGACTTCACATCTTCCTTGGGTTTGCTATCCATTTTTAAAGTGTCTTGCTTTTTTTCATCTTGTGGACGACTGCTTCTAGCAATGGTTGGGCTTGCAACGGTAAGGCTTAAAGCAATAATAAGTGAAGCATATACATTCTTTTTCATAAATTTTTTTCTCGTAAAATTTTTAATGTGAATCTAATTTTTAGGTGTTTGAAGCATATATTTTAAGTATGGATGCTCAGATGATAATATCATTTCAACATCGGTATTCATATGTTTTTTGTAAGTCTCCAGGGATCGATAAAAGGAGTAAAATTCAGGGTCTTGTTTGTACGCTTCATTTGCAACTTTTAAAGCTAGAGAATCTCCTTTACCTTTTATTTCTTGCGATTTCTTATTTGCTTGAGCCAATAATATCACACATTCACGATCAGCTGAAGCTTTAATTGTTCTGGATTTTTCTTCGCCTTCAGCTCTGTTACCCTTTGCTGTTTGGACAAGGCTTTGTTTAAAACGTTCATAGACAGCAGGCCTATTTTCTTCTGGTAGCTCTGTTCGTACTATGCGAACATCTATGACTTCAAGACCCAATGGTTCTGATCGACGTTTGATTTCAGATCTGATTTCAGTCATTGCTCCGTGTCTTTTAGGACTGAGTAAGTCGCGCAATGGAATTCTACCCAACACATTTTTTATACTACTTGGAACTATAGTTTCTAAACGTGCTTTTGTTCCGTATTCATTTGCTGGTCGAACGGTTCTATAAAAGTTAGCAACATCTTTAATTTTGTATAAAACGTACGCATTAACGAATAATCTTTTACGATCGACAGTTTTGACGTCTATGAAAGTTGAATCAAATTCAATGACGCGCTTTTCAAAGAACCATACATCTTGTATGAATGGCACTTTGAATTTTAAGCCAGGGTCTGTGTGGATTTTGTTGAGTTCCCCAAATTGCAGTGTAATAGCTTGATTACCTTCGTTAACGATAAAAAAACCGCTGTAGATAACGGCTAAAATAATACCAATAACAATGATCATAAATGATTTTAAGGATTGCTGTGTGTTCATTTTTGAAACCTTTCGCAAGAGTTTGATGTGTTCATGTGATGGCCTTATTTCTTTTTATGTGTCTGGGTATTTTGATTTGAACTGAGGTCAAGGTGAGGAAGAAATGTCTTTCCAGATCCTAAGTCTACAATTTTCTTTTTTGTTTTAGAAAGCACAGAATCCATTGCGTCAATATACAGACTTTGAGAAACGACAGATTTATTTTCTAGGTATTTTTGATAAATCATTTTAAACCGCTCCGCATTACCTTCTTCTCTTGCTATGACCTCTGCTGCATACCCTTCTGCTTTTTGAATGATTTGAGATGCTTCACCTCTTGCTTTTGGAACGACTTCAGATCTATAAGCGTCTGCTTTAATTCTTAAGCTGTCACCGTCTGTTAAAGATGCTTGCATATCGTTAAAGGCAGCCACAATTTCTCGAGGTGGTTCTGCTTTTTGAAGTTCCACTCTTATAATTTCTACGCCCATTTTATATTCGGCCAAAATCTTTTGTAATAATTCTGTGGCTTTTGTAGAAACACTGGCACGTTGATCTGTTAAAATATCCAGAGCACTAGATTGACCAACGACTTCACGTATCACACTTTCGGTAGCGGATAATACTATATCTTCGGGGGTTTGTGTTGCATAGACATATTCAGGAACATCATTGATTTTCCATGTAACGGTGTAGCTGACATGAAGAATGTTTTCATCGCCAGTTAAAACAAGTGTAGGATCTGACTTTAAACCAGTTTCACTGACCCTGTTGAGAGCAATTTGTTTGGTGCTATCCATGATTCTGTTTTCGGTAACGTTTTTAACAATTTCTTCTTCAAAAGGATAGGGTAATCGATAATGTAAACCTGGTCCTATGGGGTCTTTGCTAAGTAATTTTCCAAAACGCAAAACTATGGCTGTTTCTGTTTCTTGTACTCGGTAAACACCAGAGCCTAGCCAAATTGCTGTTAACATTCCTGCAATAAGAAAAAATACTTTTTTAGGCGCATGTTCATGTGGAGGTCCTGAATGCCCTGATTTTTTTTTATCAAAATAATTTGAAAATTCAAAAACTTTTTTTTCTGAAGGACCTGGTTTATTTGTATTTTGAAAGAGGTTTTCAATAATATTTTTTAAATCAATGGAGGGTTCTGGAGAATGTCTGTTGTTATGATGGGAATGAATAGAAGATTCCTCATTGCTTACTTTTTTCTTATGCTTGTTTGCAGTAGATTCGTCTTCTTTAAAATCATCATCCCATGGGTTATCATTGGAGTGATTATTTTTATCCTCATCATTATTATGAACCATTAGAAATTCCTCTATAAATTTTTTAGTAAGGTAGATGCGCTATAGTATAGCTATAATGCCATAACTGATGTTAAGAGTGAATGGTAAAAGTGAAAGATGTCCAATCTGTTTTTTTAAACCTTTTTCTGTGTCTTAATATTTTATGCTAATAATTTTTGAATACTAGAGCTGAATAAAGTTGGTTCATGCGTTAAGCCTAACGCTATAAAATTTTGCATACCATACATTGATCCTTCGTCTACTAAAATACCTTTCTTGTTTAATATACTGAAAATTGCCTCGTGTTCACTATGTAGGGGAGAATTCTCATAAGAGGAGATGAATTTTTTGTGGATAAATAATGCGCCACATTGTGAATTTATTTGAAACGTTTTTTCATCAAGTAAGTTACGAATTGTTTTAATATTCATTTCGATGATTGATGGATCAAAAGGTAAACTTTCCAGTTTAAAGAAATACAAAAATTCCAATAACACTTTGGGTATGTAAATACTCGTCTTTTTAATTTTTTTGGGCTCTATGATGATATTTCTAAATGTTAATCGTGGTTCGATTTTGCAGATGTTGTTTGTTTTATCAGCGATATTGTTGCTTAAAAGGTCGATAATAATAATATTTGGAAAATCTAGTAAGTATTCTGAAAATTTCGATAAAAAGTCATTATGCAAATTATTGTAAAAATAGGCGTTATGATCCAGCACAATCCACTTTGTTCTTGAATTGATAAGATATCGATAGTCATCAAAATGAAATGCATTCTTGTCAGGATTGGATAAGGTTTTAAGGACAACTTTTCTGTTGGTAGCAATTGTTACCCAAGCAATATCGTAACCTGGGAATACGATAATTTCATCTTCTTCACATAGGGTTAAATCTGCTAGAGAAGATAAAAAAGAGTGGATATCTGATTTATTTTTGTCGATTTTTTGCAGATAAGGTGAATGCTTTAGATGTGAATCGTGGTTTATAGAGTCGTCATTAGGTTGAATAAGCTTATCAAGAAAAGAAGCACTTTCTTTGTTGAAAAAACTCCCTTTGGGTATAATGGAATGAGGTGTTAAATTTATAACTTGATGGCCATCGTCACATAATTCTTGGGCATAATCGATGATCTCTCTATAGTTTTTTTGATAAAAGTGATGAAATGTTTTATTGATAAGATGCATGCAAAAACCTAATTTTTATTAAAAATGCGTAAAAGGGCATGAGTGCTTGAATTCCCATTTTGAATATCATCTACAATTTCTACAAAAGATTTATTTTGCCATTGAATGGCAAGGTCTAAAAGCATTAATGATGGACTATGAGGATCTATGGAATTTAGAAAATCTTTGATTTGACTGAGCGCAACATACGCATCATCTCTGTTGCTAACTATTTGCGGGGAAGATGCATGATCTGTAGAAGAAGGAATAGGTGGTGTATATTCAGACATGATATTAGATGGGATATTACATTTTTCTTCCAAGGGTTGTATGTTGTTTTTCTTGAAATAAAAATGAATCATTGACCTTGCGTGATGGATAAAATTGTGTATATTTTTAAACTCAACGATCTTGTTCAAATCAAAATGCAATAACGTGTTTTCTAAAGATTTTAAAGCATCTTCGTTTAGATTCAAAATGTCTTGTAATTGTGTTATCGCATTAATATGTATTTTTGTAATATTTTGCACAAAATCGTTATCTATTTGTTCTTCAGAACCAAGACGTTTTTTATATTGATATTCATCTTGATATTTTATCCAATCAGCTATAGAAATAAAATGTAGATGCGATGCAGATTCTGTTTGAAACAGAGGAAGAGTATGCAGTCTTTGAGATAAAGTTGAATCGATCCATTCAAATAATGCTATTCTGTGTTCTGCTACGTACAGGGCAAATGTTTCATCCGATGGAATGGTTTGTTCGTTAAAAAGAGAATCATTATCATCTTTTTCGGGCCTAAGTTCTTCAAAAATAGAATAGGCATTGGGGTAAAGAACAGGCCAAAATGTTTCGCAAAATTTTTGCAATAAAATTAAAGATTGATTAAGACCTTGCAGTCCTTGTGTCATGACCCATGATTCAATCAACCAGCCCAAGACTCTAAGGTCTTTGCTTTTGTTTATTAAAATATCAGTTGTTAAATTCTCTGCTTTATTCCAGTCTGCAATTTTTGGTTTTTGTTTCCATATTCCTTGTGAAAGGGTAGGGTCATCTTCTCTTCTGGCTTCTATTATTTCATTATAAACAGGATTATAGATAAGCATTTCACCTGCACCATTATGCAAGTTGAAAGGTTTTAGAAATAGATCAATGTTTTTCAAGAAAAATATTTAATGAAAGGTCTATATATTAAGGCTATCCTTTTTTATTGCAATGTGGTAGTTTTTTTTCTATGTTATTAAGTATCGTTTATAACGAATGGGCGCCTAGCTCAGTTGGTAGAGCAGCTGACTCTTAATCAGCGGGTCACAGGTTCGATCCCTGTGGCGCCCACCATTTTGTACGATAAATTTTTTTAAAGTCTATTTTCAATGACGTCTCAAAGATTATATGGTAGAAGGCGGTGTGGATCGCTTACACAAGAACAAAATATTTTAATGCAGTCATTGCTCCCAAAACTTTCTTGTGAGAATTTTTTAAAAGAATGCAGTGAACCCAAAATTATGGAAATTGGTTTTGGTGGTGGTGAACATATATTTCATCAAGCAACTCATAATCCTTCGTGCTTATTTTTAGGATGTGAACCTTTTGAAAACGGTGTTGCTCACTTGCTTCAAAAAATAGAGGAACATAATGTTGAAAATATTTCGATTCTCAATGGTGATGCTCGATTTTTAATAGCCGGTATGAAAGATAAAGTGTTAGATGTTTTATATCTACTATTCCCAGATCCTTGGCCTAAAAAAAAGCATTGGAAAAGACGATTTTTTCATCAAGATAATTTACCCACTTTACATCGTTTGTTAAAAAACAATGGCGAGTTTCGAATAGCTACGGATCATGCTTCTTATCAAAGTTGGATTGAAGAAATTTTAAATTCAGAGATGACAAAAGAACTGTTTACTTGGGTGAACAAAGATGAAGCATTCCTTCCTTGGAAGGAATATGTTCAAACACGATATCATCAGAAAGCGCTTCTGCATGATCGTGAAATACGTTACTATATTTTAAAGAAAAACTAAAGTTAAGAGAAATTTATGAATTTAGATAAAATTAAAGCAGGAATAGATATTCCAAACAATTTAAACGTGATTATAGAAATTCCACAAGGCACATTTCCGGTGAAGTATGAATTTGATAAAGATTCATGTGCACTCTTTGTTGATCGCTATATTCAAACTCCTATGTATTATCCTGCTCATTATGGATTTATTCCACACACAAAAGCAGATGATGGAGATCCTGTCGACGTTTTAGTGATTGATCCATATCCTCTTCTACCAGGTGTTATTGTTCAAGTTACACCTATTGGAATGTTAGTCATGGAAGATGAAAAAGGGATGGATGAAAAAATCATTGCTGTTCCGCATAAGTCTCTTAATCCATTTTATAAAGTTGAGCATTACGAGGATCTCCCAGAAGGAATTTGTAAACAAATTGAACATTTTTTTACGCACTATAAAGATTTAGAAAAAAATAAATGGGTAAAAATTAGTCATTGGTCTGGCCCAGAAGAAACAAAGCAACTTATTCAAAAGCACGTTTTATAAGATGTATTCACATTTTGTGTTTCCCAAAATTAATCCCATAGCTATCAATGTTATGGGATTTTCTATTTTTTGGTACGGCATTCTGTATTGCCTTGGGCTTATGCTTGCTTGGAATTATGCACGAAAGATAGCTATCAGGTTCCAAATTGATCTGGAAATTTTTGATGCTTTGCTAACCCCACTCATTTTGGGTGTTATTATTGGTGCAAGACTAGGTTTTTGTCTTTTTTATGATTGGGATTCTATTGTACAAAATCCTTTCAAAATATTAGAGATCAGAGGAGGAGGAATGTCGTTCCATGGTGGAATGGTTGGTCTGATACTATCTTTGATTTATTATTCGAGGAAAACGAAGGTGTCTTTTTGGAAATACAGTGACCTTATTTCAACTTGTGCACCTATCGGTTTATTTTTCGGTCGTATTGGAAATCTGATAAATATGGAACATTATGGTCGAGTATCTGATTTTCCTTGGTCTATGATTTTTCTTCAAGTAGATGCTTTACCAAGACACCCTAGTCAAATATATGAAGCTTTGTCAGAAGGTCTTTTTTTAGCATTCATATTACATATTCTTTTCAAAAAATATAAAAATGCGGGTGACGGGTTTTTATCATTTTCATTTTTAATTTTGTACGGGTTGCTTCGATCCTTTTGCGAATTATTTCGCATTCCCGATGGAGAATTCTTGGTTTTGGGGATTCATTTTACGGCTGGCCAAATTTTATCTCTACCCATGATTCTTGTAGGTGTTTTAGGAATCTATATTAAATGTATTTTGAAAAAATGATTCTTTCTAAAGATCAGCCAGATTCATCCCTTCAGTCTATTATATTAGAGAACATGTGCGATGGGGAAATAGCAGTATACGATTTTTTGAACCTGGTACTTTATCATCCTGAATTTGGGTATTACGCCAAAAATAGAGTTATTGGCCGTGGTGGAGACTTTATAACGTCTCCTGAAATTTCGCAACTTTTTGGTGAAGTTATAGCTATATATATACTTCATGACTGGAATGAAAAAGGCAAACCTCAGAAAATACATTTGGTTGAATTGGGTCCAGGGCGAGGAACTTTATTGATTGACCTCTTAAATGTGTTTAAAAAATACCCCGACTTTATGGATGCACTTCATATATCTTTGATTGAAAAAAGCGATGCTTTCAAAAGTCTTCAAAAGGAGCTTTTAGAATCATGGTCGAACAAAAATCATTACGCTTTAAAAGTAAAGCATTTTTCAGATATCTGCGATATTTCATCACAAGGATATCTTTATTGCTACGCTAACGAATTTTTTGATGCTTTACCTATTCGTCAATATTACACTGATCACTTCAATCAACGAATAGAGAGAACAGTTTATTTTAAAAACCAAACACAAGCATTTGAGTTCTGTGATGATGCAAATATTGAAATTGAGGAAGAAGATGATGAAACTATCAAAATTGCTCAATTTTTAAAACACATTATTGAACGAGATGGAGGAAGATGTATTTTTTTCGACTATGGATATATTCAAGGATCATCTATTTCTACATTGCAAACCGTGTACAGGCATCAAAAAGTTAACGTTTTTGATTACTTAGGTGATGCAGATATTTCGCATCAAATAAATTTTTCAAACTTTGCTAAGGCATTTTCTCCACTAGAAACCAAAATCATGACCCAGGCAAATTTTTTAGAAGAATGGGGGATATTGCTTCGTCTTCAGCAATTATCACAAACGAATCCTAATCGGGCACATGAACTATCGATCCAAGTCTCACGTTTGATTTCAAAAACTATGATGGGTGAGCACTTTAAAGTTTTATTGGTTTAATGAATTGGAACAAATTATCAAAGATAAGATGTTTTTTAAAACTTGTAACAATTAAATTCTTGTCTTCGTCGTCAATATTGGTTAAAGTAATTAAATAAACGGAGAGGTGGCCGAGCGGTTGAAGGCGCACGATTGGAAATCGTGTATACAGGAGACTGTATCGAGGGTTCGAATCCCTCTCTCTCCGCCAAAAAAAAGAAAGTTTTTTATTCTTTTTTTATGCTTATTTTAATCAATGCTTAAAACTATTTTGCCTTTACATTGTATAGATAAATATTTTTCTAAAAACTAATGGGATCTATATCAGTATATATTTTAATTCCCGATGGAATTTTGATATTAGATAGCCAATCACGAATAAATTTCTGCACGTTCTTATTTTTCTGTATTTGAATCAAAAAGCGTAATCTAAATTGTGAGTTCATTCGGTATATGCCGGCTTCAGTGGGACCGTGAATAGAAATTCCTTCTATACTGTTGTTCATACACGCTAAAAGTTTTCTAGAAGTTTGTTGAACTAATTTTTCTGATAATCCGGAAATCAACACAGACGCTAGCCTTAAAAATGGTGGCATTTCAAATAATTCTCTTTGCGCTAATTCAAGATCATAAAATTCATTGCGGTTATAATTTTTGAGACTTTGAAAAAGGGGATGCGAAGGATCGTCTGTTTGAATAATGACGTATCCTTTTGTGTTTTCATGACGGCCTGCACGACCTGACATTTGTGTTAAAAGCTGAAACGTTTTTTCGCAAGATCTTAAATCTTGAATCATCAATCCCTTTTCAGCATTCAAAATTCCAACGGTTGAGAGATTGAAGAAATTATGACCTTTAGCTAAAATTTGAGTGCTTACAATGATGTCATATTTTTTATTTTCTATATCTTGAATAAGCTGTAACTGATCTTCTTCTGTTTGCTGATTGATAGAGATATCGCTGGACAAACAACAGATTTTAGCAAGCGGAAAACAAGCCTTCGCTTCTTCATAAACTTGTTCAACGCCCAATCCAAAAAATGATAGTTGATTTTGGGAACAATTTTTACAAGACTGAAGGGGCTGTTCAAAATGGCAGCTATGACATTTCAATAACTTTTTATGTTTATGAAAAGATAGTGGCATATCACAAGAAGGACATTTCAAAACTTTATCGCAAATTTTGCAATATACAGAGTTTGAAAAACCACGTTTATTCATAAACAAAAGTGCTTGTTCACCTTGTGATAGCGTTAAATTTATCCGTTTAATAAGTTCTTTTGAAAATATATTTTGTGGTTTTGTCTGAAAATCAACAAGTTCAATATGGGGGAGTTCAGCGTTGCTGTAACGCTTATCTAATGTAACCCAAGCATATTTATTTGTTTTTGCATGATAATACGATTCCAAAGAAGGTGTAGCTGATGAAAGAATGATGGGGATATTTTCCGTATGCGCCCTTAAAATAGCCATATCCCGAGCATTGTAACAGCCTTGATCTTGTTGTTTGAAGGATGTGTCATGTTCTTCATCTACGATAATTACACCCACATCGTTCATGGGCAAGAAAAGGGCAGATCTTGTTCCAATAATAAGTTGTGGACCAGAAATTTGTAAATTAATCCAGATTTTTCGTTTTTTTGCAGCACTGATATTGCTATGCCACAAAATGGGTTCTATATTCAATAAATCCTTTAGTCTATGAGATATAATTTCTGCTAATGATATTTCAGGTATTAGAAGTATCGCTTTTTTACCTGATTTAAGAATCTCTAAAATAAACTGTGAATAAACTGACGTTTTCCCAGATCCTGTAACACCGTCCAATACAATAACTTTTTTGTCCGTAGCTGCTTTTTTTAATGATGTCAGTGCTCGTTCTTGATCGTTTGATAATGACACTTTTTCAGGGAATATTGTTTCACTTTTTTGGGATAAATAGTTTAAATCCTTTTTTAAAAACTGAGAAGGCAGACACATGGCAAAAACTAAACCCAGTTCTATCATGGTATATTCAGAAACTTTGGTAACAAATTGAATGAAAGGCGAATGAAGAATCCAGGGATACGCTTCTGAAACTTCTTTAAATGATTGTTGCTGGTTCGAAATATGATCTTCTATTTCTTCTAGGATAATACCTAAATATTTTTTATTTCGAACTTCAATTTTTACCACTTGTCCTATCTGTAACTTTTGTCGACATGTATAGCTATAGGTTTTATTAAGACGCGTTGTAGGAATGATATGCAATAGATACATAAGGTGTTTTTGCAGTATTAATGGAATATTAACGAAACGTAATTTATATTAACATGTAAGTGTTGTGTTTCTAGAGTATTATTAGAGATGATTTTTAAAAAAATTAAGAGTATCTTTTTTCTTTCACTTTTTGTATCTTCTGTAGGTATAGCTCCTGCTTTTGTTGGGTATGAGAAAGATACTTATCAACCTAATCACCAGGATGATGATTTTGATTACGCTGAAAAACAGAATCTTTCATCGGGTGCTGTTGATACACAAAGAACAAAATCGTCTGTGGGTAATTCCAGAAATATAAACGAGGGATTTAATGATCCATTTATGGGTACT
>PNMQ01000001.1 GCA_013823725.1 Candidatus Pelagibacter sp. | reverse complement strand
TTTTTTTCCTATTTAAAAATTATTATTAAACTTTTTTAGCTTTAATTTCATCAGAAACATTCTGTGGAACTTGTTCATAGTGATCAAAGACCATTGAAAACTGTGCTCTTCCTTGGCTCATGGAACGCAACGAATTCACATAACCAAACATATTCGCCAAAGGAACCATTGCATTTACAACGCGTGCATTACCACGAGTATCCATACCTGTAACTTGTCCACGACGACTGTTTAAGTCTCCAATAACATCACCCATATAATCTTCAGGAGTAACAACCTCAACTTTCATGATTGGCTCTAGGATCTTTGGACCGGCTTTAGCTATACCTTCTCTAAATGCTGCACGACCTGCAATTTCGAACGCTAATGCGCTAGAGTCAACGTCGTGATACGCACCATCTGTCAAGGTAGCTTTAAAGTCAATCATAGGATAACCAGCAACTACACCTGTTTCCAAAGCGGATTGAAGACCCTTTTGAACACCAGGAATATATTCTCTTGGAATAGCACCACCAACAATTTTGTTTTCAAAAACAAATCCAGCACCAACTTCTAGCGGCTCGAATGTAATCTTAACGCGAGCAAACTGACCAGCACCACCCGACTGTTTCTTGTGAGTATAGTCGATTTCAGCAGCACGCGTAATAGTTTCGCGATAAGCAACTTGAGGTGCACCGACAGATGCTTCAACTTTGTATTCGCGGCGCAAAATATCAACTTTAATTTCCAAATGGAGTTCGCCCATACCTTTAATAACAGTTTGACCTGTTTCGATATCCGAGGATACGAGGAATGAAGGATCTTCAGAAGCTAAACGACTTAATGCAATACCTAATTTTTCTTGGTCAGCTTTGGTTTTCGGCTCGATAGCAATTTCAATAACTGGCGCAGGAAATTCCATTCTTTCAAGGATCACGGAATGATCTGGATCACACAACGTGTCACCTGTTGTTGTTAATTTCAAACCACACAAAGCAACGATGTCACCAGCTGCAGCTTCTTTGATATCTTCGCGGTTATTTGAATGCATCAAAAGCATACGACCAATACGTTCTTTTTTATCTTTAGTTGAGTTTACAACTGTGCAACCCGATTCTAACTTACCAGAATAAATTCGAACGAAAGTAATAGATCCAACGAAAGGATCTGTCATAATTTTAAATGCTAACGCTGAGAATGGTTCTGAGTCATCAGGACTTCTTAATATTTCAACTTCACCTTCTGCATCTGTCCCTTTAACCGCACCAACGTCTAATGGTGATGGCAAGTAACTAACAACGGCATCTAACAACGGCTGAACGCCTTTGTTTTTAAATGCACTTCCAGTTACAACTGGAACAAACAATCCGCCCACTGTACCTTTACGAATACATGCACGCAACTGATCTACTGTAGGCTCTTGACCTTCCAGATATGAGTTCAAAATTTCATCATCTGCCTCTACTGCAGATTCAACTAGTCGGGCACGATATTCATCAGCTTTTGCTTTATGTGAATCGGGAATTTCCACGATATCAAATTTGGCACCAAGGGACTCATCGCGCCAAATAATAGCTTTCATTTCAACAAGATCAACCAAACCAATAAAATCAGACTCTTCACCAATAGGCAATTGCAGAACGACTGGTTTCGCACCTAAGCGATCAACAATCATGTCTACACAACGGAAAAAGTCAGCACCAATACGGTCTAGCTTGTTTACAAAACAGATTCTTGGTACATTATACTTGTCAGCTTGACGCCACACTGTTTCGGACTGCGGCTCAACACCAGCAACACCATCAAAAACAGCCACTGCACCGTCTAGAACGCGTAAACTTCTTTCAACTTCAATCGTAAAGTCAACGTGCCCTGGCGTATCAATAATATTAATACGGTTTTCGTTACCTTGTAAATCCTTCCAGAAACAAGTTGTGGCAGCTGAAGTAATCGTAATACCACGCTCCTGCTCTTGCTCCATCCAGTCCATAACGGCAGTTCCTTCATGAACTTCACCAATTTTATATGACTTACCAGTGTAATAAAGAATACGTTCTGTCGTTGTGGTTTTACCCGCATCGATGTGCGCCATAATACCAATATTGCGATAACGATCGAGCGGAATGGATCTTGCTGACATAAATTAAATCCTTACCATCTATAGTGTGCAAAAGCTCTGTTAGCTTCGGCCATTTTGTGTGTATCTTCACGTTTTTTAACTGCAGTACCGCGGTTATTGGAGGCGTCCATTAATTCTGAAGCTAAACGCTCTTCCATTGTTCTTTCAGATCTTTTGCGGGAAGCATTGATCAACCAACGAATAGCAAGAGCTTGAGCTCTGTCAAAACGCACATCTGTAGGAACCTGGTATGTTGCACCACCAACACGACGTGAACGAACCTCTAAAGCTGGACGAACATTATCCATTGCCATGTGAAACAATTCAATAGGGTTCTTTGACAACTTAACATGCACTCTCTCTAGAGCCTTATAAACAATTCCTTCGGCAACAGATTTTTTACCTTCATACATCAAAGAGTTGATAAATTTGGTTAAAACCAAATCACCAAACTTTGCATCAGGCAAACATTCTCTTTTAGCAACAGATCTACGTCTTGACATTGACTTTTCCTCTTAAAATTTCATCACTTTGGTTTCTTAGCGCCGTATTTTGAACGTGCTTGTTTTCTATTCTTAACACCTTGAGTATCTAGCGCACCACGAATAATGTGATAACGAACACCCGGTAAGTCCTTTACACGACCGCCTCTAATCAAAACCACAGAGTGCTCTTGAAGATTGTGACCTTCACCAGGAATATAGCCGGTTACTTCAAAACCGTTAGTTAAACGAATACGAGCAACCTTACGCATAGCTGAGTTAGGTTTCTTTGGTGTCGTTGTAAACACACGTGTGCAAACACCACGCTTTTGCGGACATTCTTGAAGCGCAGGAACCTTATCACGAACTGGTCTAGGTTGTCTTGGCTTACGTATTAACTGATTTATTGTTGGCATACTGTCTCTTTTACAAATATTTTATCTACAAAAATGTCTTAATAGAATAACTTTTTTTTCGTTAAATGTCAAGAGTTATAAACATTTTTTGTATAAATTTTATTTTTATTTTATCTTTGCGGGTATTATTCTAACTATTATTATTCATCAAACATGATGTGAATCAATGAATCTACATTCAAATCTTTTCCTATGGTTTGATCTTTTAAACAAATAAGCTGACCTTTTTTGAGTAAATATATTTTATCGCCATACTTAAGGGCGTGCTTTAAATGATGAGTAATCATCAAAGTGGCTTGTTGAGTTTTTTGAACGATTTCTTTCGCCGTTTTCATAACTTGTTCTGCCATAAATGGATCTAGGGCTGCTGTGATTTCGTCGAGTAAAAATACTTTTGAAGGTTGTAGTGTTGACATAATTAAGGATAGGCATTGTCTTTGTCCACCAGACAGTGAGCTTACATTTTCATGGAGTCTGTTCTCTAATCCCAAACCTAAAATAGATAATGCATCTTTGAATTGATCCATTCTTTTCTTTTGACATATTCGCAAAGGAGACCTTCTGCAGCCTCTAAGATAAGCAAAATTCATGTTTTCTAGAATCGTTAAATCCTTCATTGTTCCAACACTTGGATCTTGCATAACATAAGCAATTCTTTGCGAACGTTCACGAACAGATAGAGACATAAGATCTTCGTTATCAACACAAACTGTGCCGGAATTTAAAGGCTGAAAACCTGTAATAACGTTAAACAAAGTTGATTTACCAGCACCGTTACCACCCAATATCACAGCAAGTTCACCTGCTTGAACATTAAGCGAAAGATTGTGGAATAATTCACATTCCAAAGGTGAATTTGCATGCAGAGTTAAACATATTTTATCTAAACTTAACATCCAACTTTACCTTCCCTATCATCGGAAAGTCTGAGCTTTTTAAACCCCTTTAATGTTCCTTTTGTTTTTTGCATAGAAAATTGCATTACTAGAATAACAAGTAAACCCGTTACAAGATTAAGGTCTTTGGTTTTAAGCCCAATCCATTCTGTATGCATAGCTAATCCTACAACATAACGATAAGCTAAAGAGCCTATAAAACAGCAAATAACTTTTGAAAAAATGGATTTTCCTGGCATCAATTTTTCACCAATCATCACACCAGCAAGCCCAACAATAACTGTACCTGGCCCTACTGAAATATCACCAAAACCTTCAAACTGGCAATACAAACCACCTGCTAATCCGATGAGTGCATTACTTAAAGCCAAAGCAATAATAGAATAAAAAGTGGTATTCAATCCATAATTATAGCCTAGTCTTTTATTTTGCCCTAAACTTTGCAGAGCAAGACCAAAATCGCTTGATAAAAGCTTCCAAACAATATAAGCGAAAGTAATTGCAATAACAGATAGAAGCAACATATTATGATCAGAAGTAAAAAGTGTTTGTTTTCCTAAAAGTACAATTGTTGGTTGCTCTCTCATGATATCTAAGTTAATCGTGTAAAGCATATATGCAACCAAAATTCCAGATAACAAATTAGAAACTTTAAATTTATGATGAACTATTCCCGTAGCTACACCAGCTAGTCCACCTGCTAAGATAGATCCAAAAAAAGCCAGTATCGGTGAATACTGCATATCTATGAGAACAGCACTAACAGCAGTGCCCAATGCGAATGAAGAGTCGCAAGTTAAATCTGGAAAATCTATAATTCTAAAGGTAAGCATAATGCCTAAAGATACAATTCCATAAATCAAACCCAATTCAGCAATTTTCAACAATTCACTGGAATGCAAAAGCAATGACATAATATTAAACTTTCTTATTTCAATTTGTGCATCTAAGATAGTGTACGAATGACTTTAGATGATAACAAAAGAGAATCTTTTATTTGTAAATTTAAAGCCTGGGCCATAACCATATTAATATGTATTTCGGTAATTTTGGGGTATTCAATTGCCATTTCAGAAAGTTTCATACCTTGCAAGTGCCGCACAGCCATTTCCGCAGCTTGGACGCCTAAACTAAACTGGTTAGGCCCTTTTGCAGCTAAAGCGCCCTCTTTGACTTGGTCCACGTCACTGGAATAAACAGGTATTCTTTTTTTCAATGCAGAATTAACAATACTTTTAAATCCAGATAATGCAGTATTATCATTACCTACATAAACTGCTTCAACTTGTTCGACTAATGACGCTGATGCTTGTGGTAATTCACTAGTGCGAGTAACAGTTTGCTCTTTCAATGTAATATTCATTTCCTTACAAATTTTTCGCAATATTTCTACGACATGCACGCTGTTAATTTCTGTTGGATTATAAATAATACCAAGCTTGGTAATTTCAGGTTGAATTTCACGAATCATATCGATCTGTGGTTTGATGTC
The DNA here is from genome assembly GCA_013823725.1 of Candidatus Pelagibacter sp. GTDB lineage: Bacteria > Pseudomonadota > Alphaproteobacteria > Paracaedibacterales > CAIOTO01 > PNMQ01. Next base: position 146,636 of record PNMQ01000001.1, on the reverse strand, counting down.
CACAAAATTAGATACACCAGAAACTTGATGGGGCCTACATGTTAAATTATCAACAATTTTGGAACCTATAGGATCAGTGACAGATACAAAAATGACTTTTGCTCTATCCTCATGAACAGCCTTTAAGAAACTGAGCGTTGACAATGTACCTAATGTAAAAATTAGATCAGGTTCTTGGGATGTAAATTTTGATGCTATTTGAGAAGATAATGCTGGATTACCCTGCGCGGATTCAGTAACAATGTGCAGTGACTGCCCTTCAATATAACCACCCTTAATTAAGGATGCGATAATTCCTTGCCTAGTTTTATCTAATGCAATGTGTGTAGCACTTTGAAGAATCTTAACCTTCAGTACTTTTTTCTTTTCCACAGGCAGATTAGCGGCAGAATTAGGTGCAGGTTCAGTTCCCCATGAACAATGATGCACGAAGACTGCGAATAATAAAGCAAATCCATTTATTCGTAATTTTCGTGCATATGTCATAGGAGGAAACTTTCAAAGTTATCCTTCAGATTCGTTGAGTTCTTCAAAATCTGAGGAAGGTTTATCGACATTAATTTGGTCATTTTTAGATAATTCTGCAGCCAATGCTTTCAAATGTCGATGGACTCCACCAGTACCGGCAGGGATCAATCTTCCTACGATAACGTTTTCTTTCAAACCAACAAGCTCATCTTTTTTACCAGCCACAGCAGCTTCCGTTAATACACGCGTAGTGTCTTGGAAAGATGCAGCAGATATAAACGACTGCGTATGCAACGATGCTTTTGTGATACCTTGAAGAACGGGTAATCCTGAACCAGGGAACTTACCTTCTGCTTCTAGTTTCTTATTCATCAAAATCAATGCGATTCTATCAATCTGTTCACCAGCAATCAGACCTGTGCTACCAGGATCAGTAATTTGAACCTTTTGAAGCATTTGTCTTACGATAACTTCGATATGTTTATCGTTGATACCCACACCTTGTAATCTATAAACTTGTTGGATTTCACTAACCAAATATTCAGCCAAAGCTTCAACACCCATTATTCGAAGAATATCATGTGGTACTGGGTTACCATCAACTAATAGGTCTCCGCGTTTGACATGATCACCTTCATAAACCGTTACGTGCTGCCCTTTTGGTATCAAATATTCTAAAGGTAATAAGTTTTCGTTATCTGGAACAAGAACAATACGGCGTTTTGCTTTGTAGTCCTTTCCAAATTCGATACGACCATCAAATTCAGCAATAATTGCTGCATCTTTTGGATGACGAGCTTCAAATAACTCGGATACGCGAGGTAGACCACCTGTAATGTCGCGTGTTTTGGTTGTTTCTCTTGGAATACGAGCCAATGTGTCACCTGCTTTAACACTAACAGTATTTTCGATACTAATAATCGTATCAACTGGTAATATGTAACGTGCTTCTAGACCATTTTGCAACATAACAGCGTTGCCCTTTTCGTCTCTGATAGCAATCATTGGACGAAGTTCAGCAGATTTACTTCCTGTTTGTTTCCAATCAACAACAACACGACTTGCAATACCTGTGGATTCATCAACAACTTCACGAATAGAACGATCTTCAATCAAATCAACGAAGTGTGCAATACCGTCTGCTTCTGACATAACAGCGATGGTATAAGCATCCCACTCATACAATTTTACACCTGGTGTAACATCATCATTTTCAGAAACGCGCATTAATGCACCGTATGGAACTTTGTATTTTGTTCTTTCTTTTCCTTTTTCATCGCGAATGCTTAATTCAGCGTTACGTGACAACATAACAGGTAGGCCTAAACTGTTCACTTTGATGTTTGCGTTGGAGAAATGTACTTTACCATTAGATGATGCTTCAACGCTTGATTGTTCGGCGCCTCTTTGCGCAGCACCACCAATGTGGAACGTACGAAGTGTAAGCTGTGTACCAGGTTCACCAATCGACTGAGCAGCAATAACACCAACTGTTTCACCCTTACAAACAAGAGTACCACGAGCCATGTCACGCCCGTAACATTTGCTACACAGACCATTTTGTGTTTCACATGTTAATACTGATCGAATTTTAACTTCGTCAATACCTTCTTGAGTGATCAATTCAGCAAGACTTTCGTCTATCATTTGGCCAGCTTCAACAATTACTTTTTTACCAGTTTTGTCAAATACATTTTCGGCAACACAACGTCCTAAAATTCTTTCTGACAGAGACGCAATAACGTTAGAGCCTTCTGTAACCGCACGAACTGTTAGACCACGTGTTGTTCCACAATCGTCGATAGAGATAATGCAATCTTGTGCAACGTCAACAAGTCGACGTGTCAAATAACCAGAGTTAGCTGTTTTTAATGCCGTATCAGCAAGTCCTTTACGTGTACCGTGGGTAGAAATAAAGTACTCAAGAACATCAAGGCCTTCTTTAAAGTTTGATATAATCGGTGTTTCAATAATGTCGCCCGATGGTTTTGCCATCAGTCCACGCATACCACCCAACTGTTTCATCTGAGCAACAGAACCACGAGCTTTGGAGTGAACCATCATATAAACAGAGTTTACACCTTCGCCATTAATATTACCCGACATAGTTTTCATCATGGCTTCAGCAACACGGTCGGTACATCTATCCCAAGCATCAACAGTTTTGTTGTACTTTTCACCCTGGGTGATAAGACCGTCCATATATTGTTGTTCGAATTCAGAAACCATAGTTTTGGTTTCATTGACTAGCTTTTCTTTTTCCGCAGGTATAATTAAATCATCTTTACCAAACGAAATACCACCTTTGGTCATGTATGTAAATCCAAGTCCCATAATACGGTCAACAAAGATAACCGTTTCTTTTTGACCACAATGTCTATACACCAAGTCAACCATATTTCCAATATCTGAAGATGTTAGAACTTGGTTAATCAAATCGTACTTAACATTTGGATTTTTAGGCAGATATTGTCCTAAAATCATACGTCCTGGTGTTGTCACAACACGTTTATGAATAATAGAACCATCCTCATTATAATAAGGCACACGTGCTAAAATTTCAGTATGCAACGTTACATCTTTATTAAATAATGCATGTTCAATTTCACCAATATTACCAAATACTTTTTGAACCTCTGTTTTAGAATCAGCTTCTAAAGATAAATAATAGAGTCCCAAAACAATGTCTTTAGATGGAACAATAATGGGTCGACCGTTTGCAGGGCTTAAAATATTGTTCGTAGACATCATCAGAACACGAGATTCCAGCTGGGACTCTAAAGATAGTGGAACGTGAACAGCCATCTGGTCACCGTCAAAGTCAGCATTAAATGCGGCACAAACTAGAGGGTGTAATTGGATCGCTTTTCCTTCAATAAGAATAGGTTCAAATGCCTGAATACCTAATCTATGCAATGTAGGTGCACGGTTTAACAATACTGGGTGTTCACGGATAACATCTTCTAAAACATCCCAAACTTCGGGTCTTTCTTTTTCAACCATGCGTTTAGCAGCTTTTAAAGTGCTAGCTAAACCATAGCGCTCTAATCTTGAATAGATAAATGGTCTAAACAATTCTAGCGCCATTTTTTTAGGCAAACCACATTGGTGCAGTTTCAATTCTGGACCAACAACGATAACCGAACGGCCAGAATAGTCAACACGTTTACCAAGTAGGTTTTGACGGAAACGACCTTGCTTACCTTTTAACATATCAGCAAGGGATTTTAGCGGGCGTTTGTTAGCACCTGTAATAGCACGTCCACGACGTCCGTTATCAAATAGTGCGTCAACGGATTCTTGTAGCATTCTCTTTTCGTTACGAATAATAATGTCAGGAGCTCTAAGTTCTAGCAATCTTTTAAGACGGTTATTTCTGTTAATAACTCTTCGGTAAAGATCATTCAAATCGGAAGTAGCAAAACGACCGCCATCCAATGGAACTAGAGGTCTTAATTCTGGTGGAATAACTGGAATGACATGCATTACTAGCCATTCTGGTTTTGTGTTCGATTCAATAAAGGCTTCAATAAGCTTTAGTCTTTTGAATAATTTTTTCTTTCTAATCTCAGAAGAACAATCGGCATGATCAAGACGTAATTGGTCTCTTTCTTTTTCTAAGTCTAGTTTAATCAATATTTCTTTTAGAGCTTCAGCACCGATTGATGCAAAAAAGGCATCTTCACCGTATTCGTCTTGTGCTGTAGCATATTCTTCTTCTGTTAGAAGCTGTCTATACTTTAATGGCGTAACACCTGGATCGAGAACAATGTAATATTCAAAATACAAAACTCTTTCTAGATCACGAAGAGTAATATCTAACAATGCACCAAGGCGACTTGGCAAAGATTTTGTAAACCAAATATGTGCAACAGGAGATGCAAGGTCAATGTGTCCCATGCGGTCACGACGAACTTTTGATAAGGTAACTTCAACACCGCACTTTTCACATACTATGCCTCTGTATTTCATTCTTTTGTATTTACCACAAAGACATTCATAATCTTTGATAGGTCCAAAAATTCGTGCACAAAATAAACCGTCTCTTTCAGGTTTAAATGTTCTGTAATTTATGGTTTCTGGTTTACGAACTTCTCCATAAGACCAAGAACGAATTTGATCAGGACTGGCTATTGATATCTTTAGTGAATCAAAGCCAGGTAAAATATCACTTGATGTGCCAGCTTTTGCAACAACGCGGTTCATGAAAACTCCCTTAGCATGTATTTTTTAATCTTCTATAGTAAATATCTTTTTACAATTCTTATTCGTAATCAAAAGACAAGTTCAAACCCAATGAACGAAGCTCTTTAACGAGAACATTAAATGATTCAGGAATACCAGCTTCCATGTTTTCATCGCCTCGAACAATTGCTTCGTAAACTTTCATACGTCCAGAAACATCATCAGATTTTACTGTTAACATTTCTTGCAATGTATGTGCAGCGCCATAAGCTTCAAGTGCCCAAACTTCCATTTCTCCAAGTCTTTGCCCACCAAACTGCGCCTTACCACCCAACGGTTGTTGTGTAACTAAGCTGTAAGGTCCTATGGAACGTGCGTGAATCTTGTCATCAACTAAGTGGTGTAGTTTGAGCATATAGATTTGACCAACTGTGACTTTTCTGTCAAATGCCTCACCCGTTCTTCCATCATATAGTGTAACTTGACCAGACGTATCTAGACCTGCTTTAACAAGAAGTTTTTCGATAGTTGCTTGTGGCACACCATCAAAAACTGGAGTTGCCATGGGAACACCATGCTTTAAGTTATTCGCTAACTCTAGAAGTTCTTCTTCTTTCATTTTCTTGATATCTTTTTGGTCTTCATCAGACTCGTAAATATCCATCAATTTTTCGCGAATAGCCTTAATCTCAACTTCACCTCTTTTATATTCATTCAGTGATCGTTCAATTTGTTGACCTAAGCCTTTAGCCGCTGCACCCAAGTGAGTCTCTAAAATTTGACCTACGTTCATACGAGAAGGAAGACCAAGTGGGTTCAAAATAATATCCACAGGTGTCCCATCTTCTAAGTATGGCATATCTTCTAATGGAACAACTTTTGACACAACACCTTTGTTACCGTGTCGACCAGCCATTTTATCACCAGGTTGAAGCTTACGTTTTACAGCGATGAAAACTTTAACCATTTTCAAAACCCCTGGAGGCAATTCGTCACCTTTACGTAATTTTTCTACTCTGTTTTCAAATATAGCTTGTAGTTTAGCAATCTTATCGTCAATAAAGGCTTTCATCGCTTCAAGCTCTGAATTCACGTTACTGTCTTCAACTACAAAACGACGCCACTGTGATTGTGGATGATCGGACAGTATTGTTTGGTCAATGACTGCACCTTGTTTAACACCTGCTGGACCACTAACTACTTTTTGATTCATTAGCTTTGTAGCAAGCTGTTGATAGTAACTACGTTCTATAATTGCACGCTCATCGTCTCTATTTTTTGCAAACTGTTCAATTTGCTGTCTTTCGATAGCAACAGAACGCTCATCTTTTTCAACACCACGACGTGAAAAGACACGAACTTCAACGATCGTTCCATAAACCCCTGGCGGAACACGTAAGGAACTGTCGCGTACATCAGCAGCTTTTTCACCGAAAATAGCACGTAATAATTTTTCTTCTGGTGTCATCGGTGATTCACCTTTTGGTGTCACTTTACCCACAAGAATATCGCCAGGACGCACTTCAGAACCCACATAAATAATACCAGATTCGTCCAGGTTACGTAAGGCTTCTTCACCCACGTTTGGGATATCACGTGTCAAATCTTCGTTACCTAATTTCGTATCGCGTGCCATAACATCGAAGCCATCAATGTGGACAGATGTAAATACATCATCTTTAGAAATGTTAGAAGAAACAACTATAGAGTCTTCGAAGTTATTACCTTGCCATGACATAAAGGCAACCGTTACGTTACGACCAAGAGCTAGTTCACCTAAATCTGTTGAAGGACCGTCAGCTATAATATCACCTTGTTGAACAAAGTCACCTTTGCGAACCAATGGTTTTTGTGAAATGCATGTGCTCATGTTTGAACCTTGGAATTTTGTCAGTGTGTAAATATCCACACCAACATCACCTAAAGATTCAGCTGTATCAGACTGCACAACAATTCGTTTACCATCGACCTGATCGATAACACCGCTTCTTTTAGCAACAATCACAGCGCCTGAATCTTTTGCGACTGTAGCTTCCATACCTGTTCCAACAAATGGAGCCTGTGATTTAAGCAAAGGAACAGCCTGACGTTGCATGTTTGATCCCATCAATGCGCGAGACGCGTCATCGTTTTCCAAGAATGGAATAAGTGATGCAGCAACAGAAACAAGTTGTTTTGGTGAAACGTCCATCATCTGGATATCATTTCTATGAACTGTACACAATTCACCACCTTTGTGACCAGTAATAAATTCACCAACAATTTCACCATTACTGTCAATTTCAGCACTAGCAGGGGCAATATTGTATTTTGCTTCTTGCATCGCTGTCATGTAAATGACCTCGTCGGTTACTTTACAATTATTAACAGCGCGATATGGAGTTTCAATGAATCCATATTTATTGATACGCGCAAAAGTTGAAAGAGAGTTAATCAAACCAATATTTGGACCTTCTGGTGTTTCAATAGGACAAATACGTCCATAGTGAGTAGGGTGAACGTCTCGCACTTCAAAACCTGCGCGGTCACGTGATAAACCACCTGGTCCTAATGCAGACAAGCGACGTTTATGTGTGATTTCAGAAAGAGGATTGGTTTGGTCCATAAATTGTGATAACTGAGAAGAACCAAAAAATTCTCTCATTGAAGCAACAATGGGTTTAGCATTAACTAAATCATTTGGCATGACGGTATCAATATCAACAGAACCCATTCTTTCACGAATCGTTCTCTCCATTCGTACAATACCAATTCTGAATTGGTTTTCCACCAATTCACCAACCGAACGTACACGGCGGTTTCCAAGGTTATCGATATCGTCTATTTCGCCTCTACCATCTTTAAGCTCAAGAAGCACTTTTACGATAGAAAGAATATCTGTCTTTGTTAAAACGCGTGTTGTATCAGGTTCATCCAAACCTAAACGTGCATTTAATTTTACGCGACCAACGGCTGATAAATCATAACGTTCTGCGTCAAAAAACAGGGAATTAAATATCGCTTCACCACCTTCAACGGTTGGTGGTTCACCTGGACGCATGCAACGATACAGATCCATCAACGCATCATCACGGCTAAAGTTTTTATCACCCATTAATGTACTGTGTAAGTATGAACCTACATTGATGTAGTCGATGAAAAGAATATTAATACTGCTTTCACCCAAAGATTCAAATTTTTCTAACAATTCTTCTGTAATTTCGTCACCAGATTCAATGAAGATTTCACCCGTTTTTTCATTAACAAATTCATCAGCAACATATTGACCCATCAAAATTTCTTCAGAAACTATAATTTCTTTCAATCCATCTGCTGTAAATTTCTTAGCTAATCTAGGGGATATTTTTGTACCGTTTTCAGCAACAACTTCACCCGTTTCGGCATTGATAAGATCATAGGAAAGCTTTACACCTTTCCATTTATTTTCTTCATAAGCAGTCACCCAGCCTTTTTTAGTTTTTTTGTAGGTTACCGTTGAATAGAAATATTTTAGTATTTCTTCTCTGGTCATACCTAAACCAGGATGTTGACCTTCTAAAGCCATTAAAAATGTTGTTAAAAGTAATTTTTTACGGCGATCTATTCGCACGTACAAAGTGTCCTTAGGATCAAACTCAAAATCTATCCATGATCCACGGTAAGGCACAACACGTCCAGCATACAAAATTTTGCCGGAACTATGCGTTTTACCTTTATCGTGATCAAAAAACACACCTGGACTACGGTGCATTTGTGAAACAATCACACGTTCAATACCATTCACGATAAATGTACCGCTATCAGTCATAAGCGGTATATCACCAGTATAAACATCTTGTTCTTTAATGTCTCTAATTGAACGAGCACCTGTTTCAACATCAACATCCCATACCACAAGCCTAAATGTTAGACGCAGTGGAGCCGAATAAGTTAGACCTCTTTGGCGACATTCTGTTTCGTCATATTTGGGTTGTTCTAATTCATAAGAGTGAAATTCTAATTGAGATTTACCAGATGAATCTTTGATTGGAAATATTGATTTAAAAACTTCTTGGAGACCTACATTTTCTCTTTGATCATAAGGTACTTTAGCCTGTAAAAAACGATCGTAAGAATATTTTTGCAAAGCTATAAGATTTGGTAATTCTGCAACTTCCTTATTACGACCAAAGTTTCGACGAAAGCGTTTACGTCCTGTGTAAGATCTGCCCATTGAGTTTTTCCTGATTATTATTTATTATTTAAATATATATTATTCGTAAAAAGATGCGCCGCAGCTATTGCTGCGGCTTTAGTCATACAAGCTTATTTCACTTCTACTTTAGCACCAGCGTCTTCAAGCTGTTTTTTAATTTTCTCAGCTTCGTCTTTTGAAACGCCTTGCTTTACTGGCTTACCAGAAGCTTCAGTTAGATCTTTTGCTTCTTTCAAGCCAAGACCAGTAATTGCACGTACTTCTTTAATTACGTTAATCTTGTTTGCGCCTGCATCCATCAAAATAACATCGAATTCTGTTTTCTCTTCAACAGCAGCAGCAGCAGCAACAGGTGCAGCAGCAACAGCAGCAGCAGCGCTTACGCCCCATTTTTCTTCTAGCATTTTTGAAAGTTCTGCAGCTTCAAGAACTGTCAATACTGATAATTCTTCTACGATTTTTTCTAATTTAGACATTGTCTTACTCCTTAATAATTTATTTCTTAATTCATATTCTAGTTTGCTTTAGCAGCGAGAACGCGAGCCATACGGCATGCTGGCTCTTGTAAGAGCGTAGCAAGTTTTGTAGCAGGTGCACTGATAACGCCAATAATTTTAGCTCTAAGCTCGTCTAGTGATGGCAATGTAGCCAATGCTTTGACCGATGCTTCGTCCAAAACTTGTCCATTCAAAAATCCACCAACTATTTTAAGCTGTTCATTAGAACTAGCAAATTTAGCAATTACTTTTGCAGCTGCGATAGGATCTTCTGAATATGCCAAGGCTGTTGGCCCAGACAATAAAGAAGATACACTTTCAAAACGCGTGTCCTTAACCGCAATACGCGCCAGAGTATTCTTAAGAACCTTAAACTCTGCTCCTTGATCTTTCATTTCACGTCTTAGTTTTGTAGACTGATCTACTGTCATACCCACTTGTTGGGTAACAACAATTAGAGAAGCCTTTTCTAAGGATTCGCGAATATCCAAAACAAGTTGCGTTTTTGAATCACGATTCATTGTTTTACTCCTTGTTAACTTCATTCAACACTTATATGTTGAAACGTTTACGTTTGCAGAAGGGCACGAACTAGATCTATAAAGAGCATGTCTGTTTCCCTTCTGTCTCCTGCAGGCATTTTACAATTATACCAAAATGGCACCCACAGTCTTAGACGCTACACTAATCGCTTAATGTAGCACCAGCCCAGCAAGCTGGGCCGATTTTTTTTATATCAATCCAATGAACAAACTACACCTGGTCCTTGAGTAGAACTTAATGTTACTTTTTGCACATAAGTTCCTTTCACACCAGCAGGTCTTGCTTTTTGAATTGCATCAATAAACACTTGCAAATTTTCATGCAAAGCTGATTCTGCAAAGCTTGCTTTACCAACACCTGCATGAACAACACCATTTTTTTCTGCACGAAATTCTACTTGACCACCTTTTACAGCTTTAACTGCTTGGGTAACATCCATAGTAACCGTACCTAATTTTGGGTTTGGCATCATGTTGCGTGGACCTAAAATTTTACCAACACGACCAACAAGGCCCATCATATCAGGAGTTGCAATACAACGATCAAAAGGCATATCCCCTTTTTGAATCTGTTCCATTAGTTCTTCTGCACCAACAATATCGGCACCAGCTGCTTTTGCTTCTTCAGCTTTTGCACCGCGTGCAAATACTGCTACGCGATAAGACTTACCAGTACCATGAGGAAGTTGAACCACACCACGTAGGTTTTGGTCAGATTTCTTTGGGTCAATTCCTAAATTCATTGCAATTTCAATGGTTTCATCGAATTTTGCTTTTGCATTAGACTTCACAATATTCAATGCTTCTTTCATTGAATAAACTTTTGTTTTTTCAAAAGCTTTTTTAGCTTCTTTTAATCTTTTACCAACAAACATTTTCTACTCCACTACCTCTAAGCCCATTGAGCGCGCTGAACCAATCAACATTTGGCAGGCAGCATCAATATCTGTTGCATTTAAATCTGGCATTTTAATTTGCGCAATTTCGCGAATTTGCGTCATTGTCACTTTGCCAACAGTTTCACGTCCAGGAGTCTGAGTACCTTTTGTGATACCAGCTGCTTTTTTCAAAAAGAATGTGTTTGGAGGAGTCTTTGTTACAAAAGAAAACGTTCTATCAGCAAAAACAGTGATAACTACAGGAATAGGTGTACCTGGCTCCATTGACGCTGTTTGTGCGTTAAACGCTTTACAAAATTCCATAATATTCAAACCACGTTGACCTAAAGCAGGACCAATGGGTGGTGATGGGTTGGCTTTACCTGCTGCAACTTGCAACTTGATATAGCCTGTAATTTTTTTTGCCATTTTATTTCCTTTTTTGCTAGCAATTAACATTACCATGGTTCGGCCCTAGCATAGCCTTCCATAGTATCTTTTTTTAGAGCTACATTTTTTCTACTTGAGAAAAATCGAGCTCCACAGGCGTAGATCTTCCAAAAATCATCACAGCAACCTTTACGCGTGATTTTTCCGTATCAACTTCGTCTACCATACCTGTAAATGTCGCAAATGGTCCTTCACATACTCGAACTTGCTCACCAATTTCAAATACAAGAGAATGTCGAGGTTTTTCGATTGACTCTTCTACCTGCTTCATAATTCTTTTTACTTCTCGCTCACTTATTGGAGCCGGCTTTCCATTAGCACCTAAAAAGCTTGAAAAGCGTGGCGTGTTACTGACAAGCTGCCAAATCTGGTCATTAAGCTCCATTTTTATAAGAACATAGCCTGGAAAATATTGTTTTTCTTTAACAACTTTAATACCATTTTTTATTTCAACAACTTCTTCTGTTGGAACTAAAAATTCGTCAAAAAAATCGGACAGATTCTTTTTTTCAGCACCTTCTTGTAAGGACTGAATAAATTTCTTTTCAAGACCGGAATAAACGTTTACTACATACCATCTGCTTTTTGAAGAAGCTACAACTTGGTTTTCCACAACGCTCACAATTATAATCCTCTAATAAATTCAAGAAGTTTGATAACAGATTGATCAACAATCAAAAAATATACAGATGCAATTGCGCAAAAAATAAAAACAAACAATGTTGTTAAGGCAGTTTCTTTACGCCCTGGCCAAGAAATTTTCGCCTTTTCAGACATGACTTCTCGAAAAAAATTCACTATTTTTTGCATTCTTTTATCCCTATTTTGAGAGCCTCAATACTTTAAAATTTGGCAGGAGTGGAGGGGCTCGAACCCCCAACTTTCGGTTTTGGAGACCGACGCTCTACCAATTGAACTACACTCCTTTAAAGAAAAAATCTTAAAGTACTAATCTTCTTTATATAACACTTTATCGTGTTTGTCTACTATTTTCAACTAAACAGTTTGTTTTATTAGTTTTTTAGGTAAATTTTTACCCATACAACAATTGTCACCTTTTCAAAAATCTGTGCAACTTAATCTTTCGACCGCATTCTATTAACGTATACCAATTCGTGAATCTTCTTCATCATTATTTCTTTGGCGTGGATTCCTGGTTTTTTATCTTCGTTGTATTGCTCAATTATGTGTATTGCAAATGATCGAAACATTAAACTTCCACCCATTTCTTTTGTGCACCATCCTATAAACCAACCGTGTTGCAAAAGGATATCAGGATATTTTTCATCCTCATATTTTCCTGAACCACCTGTTTTACCAAAAATTTCCCAATCTTCAACATCTCCTACATACATTATATTTTCAATTTTTTGCCATGTTTCTGACGATATAAGCAATTCAGAATTGATAAACTTATGAATAAATAAAATCTGTTCTTTGGTAGAAATTTGTAGCGATGAATTCAGCCAGCTATGCGTTAATCCATCGTTCATCCCAGGAGTTCCTGACACATCTTTATTACCGTAATTCCATTGATGGATATATTCATTGATTTTTTCAAAACCCAACATCTGTGTCAATTCTTGAGAATACCAAACCACACTATTTTGTATCCATGAATGCGGAGTTTGAAGACATCTCCATGACTCCAAAAATATTTCATGATCGGGGCTACTTACCCATGCTGGCTCTTCTTCAGTTTGCAATATACCCGAATTAAACCCCATAATAGCTAAAGGGAATTTAAAAGTTGAACACGGAGAATATCGTTTATAACAATCCCCTTCTATGTACTCTACCTGCATTTCTTTATTGCACACCAGCATAGACACAGATAATGGATTAACATCCAACGCATCAACTCCTTCTGTACTGGCCAAACATTTTATAGCTGCACAAAAACTGAGAATAAATTTTTTCATATTACAGATCTTCATTTTCTATCCATTTTTTAATTAACTTAATATATGATCTTTGGCTCCATTATTTTCGGAATGATTCAAAATATCAGATTGTGACATATAACACGCAAAACTATTACCATCTATAGCATAATCATCAAAAGCTGCCATAAACAAAAATTACAGTCCTATTCATGTTCATGGAATAATGCTAGTAAGCACACGTAGAGTATTGCACGCCCTATAATGACTTGAAATAATAATATTCAAAGAAGCTATTTAGCGTTTAAAATCTAATTTATCAAGGTATGAAACAAACTTATATATTGTATCTGATCATACGTCAATAATTTGATGATGCTTATTTAAAAAACACATCAAAGAAATTAACACTATAGAAAACCTGTATCCAGCCATTCCTCAGAAACAAAGGCTTCTTCTTTATATTTTAAAAATGTAGCAAAAACGTCAACTGCTTCTGCTAAATCGCATAGCTTAACTTTTCTAAATAAAATTTCTTTTGCAGAAGGGCGATATTCAATCCAGAATTTTTTATCACCTTGATCGTCCAAAACAAGTTTGGCTTGAATGAAAAATTCACTTTTTTTGTCCGACACAGTAATAAAGCCTTCTCCTGTGCTTAAATCGAAAATTTCATTTAATATCTGCTCAACTTTCAAAGGTAAATTATGATTATCTAATGAAGGAAAATCCATTATATGTGATTCATGAGGCCCTACGTATATTGAATAATCGCAAGAATCTTTCACAGATAAATTGTGCTTACACATCCTGTAAATAATTGAACACACAAGCACAAGAGAGATAGCGATAGTAAAAAAATGCAAGAAACTTCCCAAGATATAAGACTCCAACAGTAAGAATTACCTAAATATACTTTAACTTATTATTGCAATATTTACAAATTTATAATCATTTAATAAACTAGGGTACTATCAACAGCTTGATAGTACTAGTGATTCAAACTCCATTTCTCCAGGAACAACAAATCATTTTCAAAAGTTTATCCATTCGGTTTGAAGCTAAAATTAATCAAATTAAAACCGGATGATACCACTCCATCATTTGCTAAGAAAAAATGCTGCGTCCATTGATATAACAAACACAGCATTTCAAAAGTATTAAGCTAGAAATACTTAGGCTTCGTAATATTTTTCAATAAAGCGATCAAGTAATCTAACACCAAATCCTGTGGCACCTTTCCCTGTCAAAGGTTTAGCTTTCTTTTCCCATGCAACACCAGCAATATCCAAGTGAACCCAAGGTGTTTTATTCACAAAACGCTCTAAAAATTGAGCAGCTGTAATACTGCCAGCACCTCTGCCAGAACCTACGTTTTTCACATCTGCAATATCAGAATTGATGTCTCGGTCATATTGTGGTCCCATTGGAAAGCGCCACACTTGTTCGCCAACTTCACAACCTACGTCAGTTATTTGCTGAGCCAATTGATCATTGTTTGAAAACAATCCAGCATATTCGTGCCCAATAGCCACGACAATAGCACCTGTTAGCGTTGCCAAATCAATCATTGCTTTAGGTTTAAAACGATCTTGTGTGTACCACAGGGCATCAGCCAAGACCAAACGGCCTTCTGCATCTGTATTAATCACCTCAATCGTTTGGCCAGACATAGATGTTACAACATCGGCAGGACGTTGTGCAGAACCAGATGGCATATTTTCAGCCATTCCCATTACACCCACAACATTAACTTTGGCTTTGCGTGTGGCTAGGGCTTTCATCAAACCTAACACAACACCAGAACCACCCATATCGTATTTCATGTCTTCCATGTTATTCGATGGTTTAATTGAGATTCCACCCGTGTCAAAAGTCACACCTTTTCCAACAAAAGCAATTTTTTCATCCGAATTAGGATTACCCTTCCATTGAATAACAATGAGTTTTGATTCTTTTTCGCTGCCTTGCCCTACACCTAATAGCGCGTTCATTCCAAGCTTTTTCATTTCGGATTCACCCAAAACTTCAACTTCTAAACCTAAAGTTGATAAAGATTTAGCTATTTCAGCCATCGATTCAGGATAAAGAACATTAGGCGGCTCAGATATCACTTCACGGGTCAAAAAATTACCTAAGTTTACGGCATGACGACGATCAAATGCTTTTTGCACAACATCAACATCTTCAGATTTTAAGATAATTTTTTGAGGCCCCTGATCAGGTTTATCTTTTGTTTTATATTTATCAAATTGCCAGACGCGCAAATCCATACCACTTGCAAAACAAGCAACACCTTCATCACCATAAGCGATACCATCAAGGTTGATGTTAACCTGTTCACACTTATGCGACATCAATGCCGCCATAAGATGACCACCAGCTTCCTCTATGTCTTTTAAAGCTACAGATTCTTTTTTCCCTAATCCAACTAAAAAAACTTGAGTAACCGTTTCTTCATAAGGGCACCATAAAGAGAAAACTTCACCCTTTTTTCCCTTAAATTTTGAAAACTCTAACGTTTTTTCAATATAGCTTTTATGCTTTTCGTTCATTGGATGAACAGCATCCAAAAATTGCCTGTCTTCATACATTCCGCGCACCAGAACACCTTTTTCAGTGCTCCAATTTTCTGTATGTTTTATGAATTGAATATCCATGAAAACCTCTTTTAATTGTGTTTATTTTAGGAATTATTATTTATGACAATTTCAAACTTGGATCTATCCACCCTATGTTGTTATCAGGTCTTTTATATACAACGTTGATCTGATCATTTGCTGCATTTTTAAACACCAAAACAGGATATTCGGATAAATCCATTTTCATAACAGCGTCACCAACAGTAAGTGTTAAAATTTCTTTAGGCACTTCTGCTATCACAAGAGGATTATCTTCTACGTTATCTTCTTCTTGTCGTTGTACGATAAATTTCTGAACTGTTTCAACAATTTTACTATGGTCATCTTTTTTGCGACGCATATTGAGAAGACGTGTCTTATAACGACGAATTTGCGCATCCAACTTGCTTAAAGCAACTTCAACACTTTTATGTGCATCAGCATCATTGCCATTTGCATGCACATCGATATGCTTACCTACATGAATTTGTATATCTGTCCTAAATGCATGAGTATCTTTAGATACTGTAACTGTAGCATCAATGTCTCCATCAATATAGCGACTGACAGTTGTTGTAATATCGTTTTCGATATGGCTTCTTAAGCTTTCACCTAGATCCATTTGCTTTCCTGAAATTACAATTGCCATAAATAATATACCTTTCTATTTGCATTGCTCGGAGTTTAAATAATCTCCCTCTATAAAGGATAGGTTCATACAAAACGAAAATCAAGAAAGGTTTAAAAAAAAACATACTTTCTTGATTTTAAAATTGTTCGTTTTTAATATGGAGATATCAAATGATTAATATCAATAAAAATATAATATTAAGTTAATTTTTTAAAATATATTGAATAAATATTAATGTTAATGTAATATACAATTATGAAAGCATTTCTATAGTTGTCAGTTCATGAAAAAATTTATCCTCTTTTCCTTATTTCTGCAAAGCTTTAACTTATGCCATAGCTCTACAACTCCATTTGATCTAACTACAAATCCTGAAACATCCATTATTATACATCGCCCTATAAATGTATCTAATGTTCAAGGGTATTCACCGCAACCATTTACTATCACAGGTGATGGAACAAATGTTCTTGTACACAATGTTTGTGGCGATGGAGATTGTCTTTTTTATGCTCTTGGAATATCCGAACCCCATTTTAGTTTAAGAGATCACAATCATCCCTGGGACACCAAAAACAGAACGTTTGCATTGATGGCAATTGCAAAGAAAAGAGACCATTTTCACCCATCAGCACTTTATAAATTATCACTGATTTTAAAATCCCATTTAGATGTTTTTGACGATCAAAGACTATATCAGTGCTATCCAAGTGCTGAGGTTTTTAATTTAGCAATGACCTATCGCCTAAGCAAAGCAGGTCTGCTTAATGATTTTTTGAATGGCACTGAACAAGGTCAACAACTAAAAAACATATTCAGTACAGTTAATCGCGATATTAACATTGAATTATTAGACATTTCTGATAAAAAAAATAGAAGCATCCAACTTTTAAAACAAATACTTCAACTTAAGTCACCTGGAAAAGATCTTAATTCCTTTATCAAAGAAAAATTAAAATCTTCTTTTAGTGGGCTCGTTGAAATAAGCAGAAATCCGCATTTTTCACAAAACACTATCCAAACAAGAGAATTCAGATCACTATGCTTTCAGGCTTTTTCTTTTATCATGTCCACTAGATTATATATATCAGACGAATTTTGCACATTTTTGGCACCTGTATTGGGTAAAAATATATTGGTATGGACAAAAACTGGACGAACAGTAACACCTAATACCTATTATCCCGTCATAGATGTAACCAAAGAATTTACAGAATGCACAGATTGTATTAATACAGAATTTGGGAAAACGCAACTTAGAAACCCTAATACATACCATATTTTATATGACGAAGGTCACTTTCAAATTTTAACATCTGCAGATACTGTGGTGACATATGACTCATCATGGGAACGCGCAAAGGCATGCGCAGAAAAGAATTCTGCTATGGAGCCTACTGTCTCGAATCAATATGACATATCTAAAATGACAGAAGAAGAACAAATGGCAGCAGCTCTATCAAATAGCCTAAAATTTTAAAAAACAAAAAATATGAAGAAAAAAAACACAATTCAGTCTATAATTTCGAAGAGAGAAAAAATGAATTTTAAAAACAATATGTTTGACACGAATGAAAACCCAGAACAAGAAATGAGCATGGATGAAATATTAGCGTCAATTAGACGTTATGTTGATCCTCATCACGAAGATTCTGTTAAACCTCATACGTTATCAAATATTACTGTTGGGCACACGGATACTTTGAATCATTCAGGATCAAATGCTGATAGAATTCAGGGGCAGGAACACCGATCATCAGACCATGTAACGATTCGTCAACCCAAAAATGAAGTTCCTGCAAATCAACAGTACAGGGAAGAAAAAAAATCTTTTCAAGATACAACAACAATGCATTCTTCTGATATTTTAAAATCCGCACCTTTAAAAGAGTTCCTTAAAGCACCTTCTGAAGACCGCGACGAAGATGTGGTAAGACTAACGTCTCAGCAAAATGACCAAAGAACAGATTACAATACATCTGTATCCCGACCCAATAATACAGACTATACATCAGCACCTCAACCAACAGTTGCGGCGCCTCTTCATACGACCCTAAAACCTGAAGAAGATCAGTCGAGTGACTATTACAAGGCAGAAATAATATCTCAAGAAACACAAAAACAAGTTCGTCATTCTTTTTCTAAATTAGAAGAAACGCTTCAAAAAAAACAACTTCCACCTAAAAAAGAAGAAACATCAGGCAATATCACAATCGATGATATGTTTCGTCAGTTGGCTATCCCCATGATAAAATCATGGATCGATCAAAATATGCCAACAATGGTCGAAGCACTTATCGAAAAAGAAATAAAAAAAATAACTGGAAACAATTAAAAGCATCGGCCTAGACTTTATGATTTTACAAAACTATCTCATTACTGAAAATGATACACCTTCTCGTCTTGATCGTTACCTTAAACGTCAGATCTCCCATTTGAACCAAACATCTATACAAAAATGGATAAGATCAAAAGACATTAGACTTAATGGTCATAAAACTGCTGCGGACACATCTTTAATACCTGGTGATAGCATTACTTTGTCAAAATTCATTGTTAATATTTTAAGTCAACCCCAAGAACCTATAGAGTTCTTACCTGCTTACAAACAAGAAGATATGGAGTTTTTTGAAAGCATGATTATCTTTGATGATGATGATTTTTTAATTCTCAACAAGCCAGCAGGACTTGCAGCACAAGGTGGTAGTAAGACAAATTATCATATCGATTTATTACTGAAAACGTATGCGCACTTCGTCAATATCAGAGAACCATTTAGATTAGTGCACCGCCTTGACAAAGATACATCTGGACTTGTCGTGATTGCTAAAAATCTTAGAACAAGTCAATATTTTGCAAATCTTTTTAAGACAAAAGAAGTACAAAAAAAATATTGGGCTTTCGTGACAGGCAAATTAAAAAACATTAAAGGAGAAATTGATGCTCCGCTCCTCAAAAGAGCAGGATATAACAATTTGAACGAAACAATGGTCGTCGATCACGAAGAAGGCAAAAAAGCCATTACTCTTTATCGACAAATTAAAAACATCAATGATAAAAATCTAAAATGGATTGAATTACAACCTATTACGGGTAGGACTCATCAATTGAGGGCACATACTAGCCATATTGGATGCCCCATTCTAGGTGACAAAAAATACGGAGAAAGATTAGAAAAAGAGACTGAGAAGCATCTTTTTCTTCATGCAAGGTCTATTCAATTCAGGACACCGGACGGCACATCCATGACGTTTGTCGCACCACCACCACCGCATTTTGAAAAGGTATTTAAAGAGAATTCTATTTTTTGGGAGAAGTACGACTAAAAACTTTTGACTTCAATCCAACAGAGAACAACATCAAAAGCCACCCCATCTGAACGATAGCGTACCATACCGTAGCAGATAAACCTAAGATTCTCCAATTGACTTCATCGCACGCAACAATAGCTTCTTGTTTGTTTTTATCCAACATTTGTCTGAATTTTTGAAATTGTTCGTCATACGATTTCTGATCTGTTGCCGATGAAAAACCACCATGACAGGCCGCTGTTCCTCTCCACCATTTTTGTTCAACACCTGAATGAAAAACCGACAAGGCAAAAGCTGATAGGACTGCGCAAATAAGAGTGCTGTAGAAAATATTGAAATATTTTTTTTGGAAATATGCGACGTGACATAATGTTGCGATAAAAACAATACCAGCTGTCATATACCTTTGGTACATGCACAAAATACATGGTTTAACACCCCAAAAATACTCTGCGCAATAGGCAAAAATTAAACTACTTAAAGCTAAAAAATCAATCAAATATACAACATTAATGGGGCTTATTTGTTCTTTCAATTTCAACAACATTATTCTTCCTATCATTCATTCTTTGCAACAAATATCATTCTTTGCCACACTTATAATTATGATGGACCTTCAAAAAAAATCAAGCAAAGAAGATATTGCAGATCTTAAATTCTCATAAAGCAGACATATAACTTGCTTTTTAACACTACATATATTATTAAAGAACTAGCCCATGTGAAAAATTCTGATAGTATGAATGACTCTAGAAATTCTTCTGAACATAATCCCTTAGCAGAGCATATATCTGAAGGAATCAAAGTCCTCAAAGCTGGCATCGTTGACAATGACGGCTCTACCTCTGTAGATGAAAAAAACGAAGAAGAATTCATACATAAACATTCATTTGAACAAAACAATGAACCCGATTTTTCTGTAGACCAAAATTCAAATGTTATTCCCCGAACAGTAACCTATCTTGGCATTATGATGATGCTGATGAATTGTGCCTTTATGATGACGTTTAGTTTCTCTGGCTTATATCTTAGATCCTTAGGTATCCCAAACATTGGCATAGGTTTTCTTGAAGGATTATCAGAAGCCATGTCTAACATTATGAAATTTTCTTCAGGCGTTTTAAGTGACGCTATGAAAAGAAGACGTCCTGTTATGTTTGTAGGATACACGATGTCTATCATGGCTCGCCCTGTCATGGCCTTAGCAGGAACTTTTCCTATGTTCTTTCTATCTAAAATCATGGAAAGAGTGGGTAATGGAATTCAAGGCACACCACGTGATGCCATTGTTGCCGACATTACACCTTCAAAAAGAATTGGTGCTGCTTATGGTTTAAAACGAAGCCTAGCAACCATAGGATCTATCATCGGTGCAGGTATAGGTTCTTTCATCATGTACATGACCAATGATGACATGAATACGGTATTTTGGTTTGCATGCATTCCAAGTTCTATAGCCTTTATGATTTTGATTTTTGGTGTTAAAGAACCAAAACGAACCAATCACTCTGCTGTTTCTTCCGAAATACCATTACCTGCTCCTAAAAGGAAAATTACATATAACATTAAAAATCTAAAATTTTTAGGAACTGCTTTTTGGCTGCTTATGGCTGTTAATGCTGTCTTTATGATGGCACGTGTTGGAGAACAGTTCATCGTACTGCATGCTAAAACAAACTATAATCTTTCGAATACTTATGCTCCTATTGTCTTTATCATTTTCAATTTCGGATGGTGCATTACGTCTTACCCTATAGGATTACTGGGTGACAGAATGAACCGTTATTGGATTTTAATCCTTGGTATCATCCTTCTTGTTTTTTCATCTATCCTTCTAGCCACAGCTACAAATACAACCTTATTTTTTATCGGCGTTTTATTTTGGGGCTTTCAATATGGAATAACGATGAACATTTTTTCATCTCTTATAGGTCAAATTGTACCAGAAAATTTAAGAGGTACAGGTTTTGGTATTTATTATATTATCAATGCTGTAACCATTATTTTAGGCGAAAGTATGGCTGGCCACATCGCTGATCAATTCGGTTATCATGCTGCTTTCACATTAAGTTCTATTATAGGACTTACAGCTCTGATGGTCCTTATTATTGTGATGGCTATTAAAACATCCCAAAAAAGACCAAAAAAAAGCAGTCCAAAGACTGCTAATATTTAAAAGACAAATGGATCTAATATTTTTTTAAGTTACTGTCCAAAAAAAATAGTTTAAACCAATTCCCAATCTATGTTCCTTCACAGAAAGCGTTGTTGTTCGTGTAGATGCAGCACCAATACCAGGGAAATCATAAACTTTGGAAGAGTTCTTGAATCCATAATCATAGTTAAAAGTGACAAATAGCGTATTCGTCAAACTGGAAATTAAGCCTCCACCCAAAAGAATTTTCTTATTTAATTTGGCATAATCATATTTAGTGATATTAGTAAAACTTAAGTCTGTGTAGGCAATTTTAAAATTTTGCATTTCATAAGAGATTTTGCCGAAAACGCCTAATGCTGGATGAAATCTTATGCCTGCACCTAAAGCAGCACCAAACCCATAACTACGGCTAATTTTTCTTTTGCCATCTACGACCGATGTTTGAGGATTTTTTAAGTCCTCAGCAGCATTGGAAAAATTATACGTTGCTGATATTTCAGGAAAAATAAAAAATTTCATTGTGGGTTGAAATAGAAAACCCGCTTGAACACCTACAAGAGGTGAATTATATTTAAATTTTTTATCACTTGTAAAAGATGGTGCAGAATTCAGAACACTCGTATGATTGCCAGAAAAAGCAGATACACCACCTTTAATACCAGCATACAAGCCACTAGAGTGTGTATTTTGAACGGTCATTAATCCTAATAATAACGTTATGGTTTTCATTCTCATCATTCCAATTCTTTCTATTTAAAATCATGAGTACATAACACACTAAAAATTGCTGCAAGAGCAATAAAAAAAGTTTTAAATTCTTAAAAAACTACTTTTATTGAATTTATCGTAGCTTTATAACATCATGAATCATAAAGTGTTAAAAACGATACTTTCTAAAATGATTGTGCACTAAAAAAAAAATACTTTTTTTGACAAGATCGTTTTTGATCTATACTAAAATAAAACTTACAAAAATCTTAATGTATTATATATGAAAAAAGTCATTGACTGGATAGACCATCGCCTTCCTGTTTTTAGTTTTGCAAAAGAACATTTATCCCAATATCAAACACCAAAAAATCTTAACTATCTTTGGAATTTTGGTTCTCTGGCTGGTATCACTTTAATGATCATGATTATTACAGGACTATTTCTTGCGATGCATTATGTACCACATGTGGACAAAGCTTTTGATAGCGTTGAAAACATTATGCGCAATGTAAACAGTGGTTGGCTTATTCGCTATATTCATATGAATGGTGCATCCATGTTTTTTATTGTGATTTATATCCATATTTTTAGAGGCTTGTATTATGGGTCATATAAGTCTCCGCGAGAAATACTATGGATGCTTGGTATTATTATCCTTCTTCTTATGATGGCAACAGCATTTATGGGATATGTTCTACCTTGGGGTCAGATGAGTTTTTGGGGTGCAACCGTTATCACAAACCTTTTTTCTGCGTTCCCAGGAGGAGAATCTATCGTTCGCTGGCTATGGGGCGGTTTTTCAGTAGATAACCCAACCCTTAACCGTTTTTTTGTTCTTCACTATCTTTTCCCTTTCCTAATTGTAGGTGTAGTCATGCTTCATTTAGTAGCATTACACCGATTTGGATCGAACAATCCTACAGGCATTGAACCTAAAAAGAAATCTGACAAAGTTTCGTTTCACCCCTACTACACCATTAAAGATCTATTTGGCTTATCAGTCTTTGTTTTGGTATTTGGCTTTTTTGTATTTTTTGCTCCCAATTTTTTTGGTGAACCAGACAACTATTTACCAGCAAATCCTTTATCAACACCAGCACATATTGTGCCAGAATGGTATTTTCTAGTATTTTACGCCATCTTGCGTTCAATACCAGACAAACTAGGTGGAGTCTTAACGATGTTTGCAGCTGTCGGTGTTCTTTTTATCGTACCTTTTTTAGATACACACCCTGTGAAAAGTGGCACATTCAGACCCTACTTTAAATATTTTTTCTGGTTTCTTGTTATAAATTGTATAGTGCTTGGATGGGTTGGTGGTAAAAATCCAGAAGGCATATATCTCCTTTTGGGAAGGTTATGTACGTTTTATTACTTTGGTCATTTCCTTGTAATTTATCCATTGCTATCACGGTATGAGCCTAATCTACAACCAATTGACCCCTCAGATTCACTAGCTATTGATGAACAATCATAAAACTTTAAATGCCTTGCATTTGAAACTGGATCTTATATTCATTCCAAGTTATAGTAGTTACAAGTGTCGTTGATGAAACAATTTTTAGAATTCGATTATGACAAATTTAGAACAAAACAACTATCCTGCAGAAACAAACATGACACCTGTCGATAAAATATATATCAACTCAACTATATTAAGAGCTTATGATATTCGGGGAACGTATGGCGTAAGTCTAACGACAGATACGGCTACGTGGTTAGGTCACGTGTTTGGACAATTTTTAATTCAAAAGGGCTATACATCAATAGTTGTTGGTTACGATGGCAGGTTAAGTTCCCCCGCATTAAAAGAATATCTTATACAAGCTCTTAGCCATCTTCCTTTAGAGATTCTAGATATCGGAGTTGTAGCTACGCCACAAGTGTATTTCGCAATTCAAAAACTAAAAGCAGATGCTGGTATCATGATTACTGGTTCTCACAATCCACCCGAAGACAACGGTTTTAAAATTTCTTTAAAAGATAGACCCTTCTTTGGGCAGGATATTCAAAATCTTCTTTCTTATGAAATGCTGAAAAATGCTGAAGTTCATCCTGAATCACAAGTTGAATGCATAAGAACTTCGGATGACTATTTTGACTCGCTTTTAAAAGATTTACGTTTTGGGCACAAAAAATTAAACTTTGCAATTGACTGCGGTAATGGTGCAACAGGGCCTATGATGTCACGCATTGTAGATACCTTAAAAAACAAACATCATCATGAAATTGATTTATTGTTTGCTGACATTGATGGCCATTTTCCTAACCATTCACCTGATCCTTCAATCATCGACAATTTAAGCTACCTATGCCAACATGTCATCAAAAACAAGCTTGACTTTGGACTTGCTTTAGACGGTGATGGAGATCGACTCGTGGTCATAAAAAGCGATGGAACAATGATACCAGGAGACCAACTCAGTTATATTTTTGCTCAATCCATCGTTTCTTCACAGGCATGTTCATCGAAAAGAACAACGATTATGGCGGATGTAAAAACAAGCCAAATCTTTTTTGATGAACTAGAACAAGATGGTGTTCAAACTGTCATGTTACCTACAGGACATTCTTATTTTAAAGAAGCTATAAAGAAACATAATGCAGATTTTGGTGGAGAAATGAGTGGTCACTTCTTCTTCAATGATCGTTATGCAGGTTATGACGATGGTATCTATGCTTTACTGCGATTTGTTGAATTAGCAACTCAGTCATATGACTTTGAGAAACAACTAGAACCATTCAAAAATGTGTTCACTTCTTTTGAAATTAAAGTACCTTGCGCAGAAGAAATAAAATTTTTTGTTATGGAAAAAATTAAAGAAATCATTGAAAAGCACGGCTACATATTAAATACATTGGATGGAATCCGTTGTGTGATGGACCATGGCTGGTTTCTTATGCGCCCTTCTAATACCAGTGCATACATCATTGGTCGTATTGAAGCAAAAGACGCTGTAAGTTTTAATAAACTAAATACATTTATTCAAAATACTATACAAAGAGCTATGAAGTAAAATATAAGCTGCTGAGCTATTCTGGGGATATTTTGATTAATATACAAACCTTATATTAACGTTTGATCATCTAAAAATTTCCCATTACGAATAAATATTATTCTGTATTTTGCCTTATTAGACAATTATACTTAATAAGCAAAAATGATTTTTATAATAGTGCTAAACTTTCAGCATTTCAACGTGACACCGCACAGTTCTCATAACGATTGCTCTACAGTGCCAATTGTAAGATTTGCTAATGATAGTGTAGAGACATCTTTTTGACCACAATTATCTTGTTTAAAAACTTTAAAATGTTCTACTAAATATGATTTTAGCAACAGCACCCAGTCATTATCTTTTTCTGAAACTTCTATGACTATATCTTCTTCATCATCTTTAAAACGTAATTTAGCAGAAGGTACCTCAACGTAACCATCCAAAAGAAGCGTTGTATCTTTTCTTTTAAGGCTAAATTGCGATGATTCAATGCACAGCTGTTTTTTGACATAAGAAACTTTACACACGTCTAAAATAGGTTGAAAAACCTCTACTATTGCTTGATCAAAAAAATTTCCAAATTTCTTACCTGTTTTTAGATAATTTATTTGAGAAGTATGAAATGCCAATTCTTCTTGCAACCATTTTCTAGCATGATCAGATGGAGTTATTTCAGTTGAAACTACACATTGTTTCATAAAATAATAGGCAACATTATTATTCTGCTGTTGTTGTTTTTCTAAATAAACTTGTTCACTAGAACTTTTGGGATAACTTACATAGGATGTTGTCATGATTGATGGATACTGCTGATTTAAATTCCATTGCATTGGCCAATTCTGTAAGCAATGATAACAATCACATGATGCATATGTTTCTGCAGCAATACAAGGTGCAAGACGTGTGTGCACACATGCAATGACGAGCTTAATCCCTTTATCATTATTCGCAGCTTGTAAATAACCTTTTATTCTAGAGCTATCCATATCAGCAATAATTCGTTGCTCATTGTGCCATCCACTGGTTGTCCATTTTCTAAGGTATCCAAAATATTTTTGCCTTCCATCTTCAATGGATGATATAGACTCCAAAGCTGCGTCATATTTTTGGTCGTTGCATAGCTCTTTAAGCTCACTTACTAACTGTTTAATTTCTTGTAGCTTCGATAAAATATTATTTTTTACAGATTCTGTTCCGGCATTTAAAATGAATGGGTTAGCACCTAAATATCTAGTCCACTGATTTATACTGGTATCTAATCCAGTTTCTAAATCGCTGCCTTCACCTGGAACTAAATTGTGCATCCCTTCAAAACAACTGTCATACATCAATTGGGAATCCATATTATACACAGGAATCTCTAATAGTTCATTTTGCGCAGTCACAACACACAAATACGCTAAAGCAAAATTAGCATTTAATAAGTCACTATTCTTACTTTTTGACGTTTGACTAGAGCCCTTTGATTTAGCTGATTTTGCTGAAGCACTAGCAGGTTCAACATTATCGGATATTACATGCTGAACCCCTACATACAAGTCATTCTGTTCATCAGCCATTTTTTGATGAAGACCACTAATTTTTTCATATATTATTTGGGACAAATCTGCTGAAATTCCGTGTCTGTGCACGACATCTTGTAAACGATCAAAACTTGCCGAAAAACTTTGATGTGCACAAAAAATAAATAATAAAGGATGTAAAATAAATTTCATTATCTATTTCTCTAGATTTTCAATTAAAGATAAATTATTCAAATGGTCAAGAAAGTCGTCACTCATGGATTCTCTGGTGTCATGTTCTGCATCATAATCTGAATCTCCACTTAATAAATAAAGTGGATTAGCCTTTTTTATCTTGTCTTGCATTTCTTTTTCACCATAATATCGCCTATGTTGGTCAAACCAATGTTGAGGAGTTACTTGTTGCTCTGTACATTTTTGAAGCCACTTCGTTTTTTGCATTGCTCTTTTGTAGTAGGGATCTTCTGCAAAAATGATCTTTTGTGACATATTTTGCCAATGATCAGGAAAACTATCTTTTATCATTTTCCAAATATATTGTATTTTTCCTCCCGAACAAATCGTGCCTCGCACATCAATATATTCAAAATTTTCACGCTGCAAATAAGGAAAAAGAACATCCCATGTTGATTCTTTAAATAATGAAACAGATTTTAAAATTAATATTTTAAGTTCAGAAAAATAAGGGCTTAATTCTGCCATAAAATATATAAAGTCTTCTTCATCCATGTATGTCGCAGAAAGATCTACAGCCCAAATAGACTTAATTCCAGCTTCATTTGAAGACAAGCTTTTTTCTTCTTGTGATGTATCACTATCCAGTGAACGACGCACCATTAATGGAACTGCAATATCATTTCGTTCTTTTAGAGAAGCACCTAAATAGGATTTGGTATCTTCGACACAATCTCTAATTGTAATCGCGCCTTCATATTGATCAACAATCAAATGATTTTTTATTGTCTGACCATACTTTAATATGCCTTGGTCAATAGACCAACTTTTTGTGCAAAAAAACAAAAGTAATAATAGTGTTTTCATTTCAAATCATCCTTTTTGAAAATCAATTCAAAATATACCAACTTGTGTTGATTATACACTATTATGCGTAATATTTCTATTATTCTATAATTGTAAAAAAAGGGTATTTTAAACGATTTATTTTTTATATTTAGAGCGACCAAAGTAACAGCATGTCACAAGACCCAAAATAAATACAAGATGGATAAGATGATAATATCGGACAAACCACGTCGTCCCCAAAGCTTGAGGCAATGCAATATCGTAGAAACCTCTTTCATCAATGGGTGTTTTAAATACGATGCGACCTACAGCATCTATGACACCTGAAATTCCATTATTAGCAACCCTTATAAGAGGTAGCCCCTCCTCAATAGACCTAAATCTGACATTGGCTAAATGCTGCCATAATCCCGCTGAATCGCCGTACCACGCATCATTGGTAATGTTTAAAATCCATTTAGCACTTTCTTGGGCATCTCTAGATTGCTCCCTTAAAAAATAGGGAAAAATAGCTTCATAACATATCAGTGGTAAAAACGGTGGATATCTGTTTAATCGAAGTTCTGATACACGAGGGCCAGGTGTATAATCTTGGGATCCTGGTGTTAACTTATGAAGAGGTATCCACTTCTTTAAAGGGATATATTCACCAAAGGGTACAATGTGACCTTTACGATGCGCCTGAACAATATTGGCCTTATTGTTTATAGCTATCATCGCACTGTAATCATTTGTGCTTTCATGCAAAACACAACCGGTTACTAAATGAAGATGAGGCAATAAAAAAGTAGCCAAGAATTTTTTAAGTTCAATTTGTTTATTCATTCGTAAAGGAACAGCAGCTTCGGGCCAAACGATCATACCTACATTATCACTTACTTCCTTAAAGGAAAGTTCTAATAGACCATGAATAATGTTATTCAAATGATCTGGATGCCATTTTTGATTAGGATCTACACAAGGTTGAACAAGTCTGATTTTTGGAATTGTTGTATCAAATTGTGTTGGGTTATGTTTCAGTCGCATAAAACCAAACAAAGGGACACTTACAGTTATAAGTACTGTAATTACAAAACTTAGTTTTTTATAGCCCCTTACATTTTCAATAAATATTACTATTCCAGAGATCCATATTAATGTAAGCAAAGAAAGACCATGAACCCCAAGGATAGATGCAATTTGCATAACGGCTAAAGGCCAATCCGCAATGGGGTGAATATCTTGCCAACCCAAAGATAGCATTCCCCATAAATGTGCCGTCAAATTCCAAGGGAATCCAGTACAGACTATGCTTGTTATATATTCAGAAACCCAAATTCCAAACGCTAAAAAATAGACACGATGACAAGATGAAATAGCATTTAAAAAACAACCTGCCGTCAAATAAAAGAAGGCTATAAATGATGACAATAAAAACGAAGATATTAAACCAACCGCTAAATATCCCATTCCTGAAAAAGCATAGCCAATCCAATAGAGACTGAAAAATTTTGCACATACAAAAAATAAGTATATGTTTTTATAGACCAAAGATGGTTTTTTTTGCTTTAAAAGTTCACGAAAAAATAAACCGAAACACAAGAATCCACATAAAGGCAGAAACGATGAGGACCTGAATGAAAATCCATACAACATTCCTAAAAGAAGTGGTTTAGAATATCTTTTCAAAAAATCATAAATAAGGCCTAATGCGTTTGGTATTTTATATGAAATCATAAAAATTCTAAGCTACCATCAAAAGTTCCATCAAATCTTTTTCAGTCAATTTTTGTGGAATTTCAATACCATCTAAAATATCATTAGCGAGATTCTTTTTATCTTCATGCAAAGCTAGAATTTTTTCTTCAATTGTATTTTTCATAATGACACGAATAACCGTTACAGATTTCTTTTGCCCCATACGGTGCGCACGATCCGATGCCTGAGATTCAACAGCAGGATTCCACCAAGGATCTAGATGGATAACATAATCAGCAGCTGTTAGGTTTAGACCCGATCCACCCGCTTTTAAACTAAGCAGGAAGAGAGGTTTATTGCCTTCTTGAAATCCTTGAACTCTTTTTTGCCTTTCATGAGAAGGTGTTTTTCCATCCAGATATTCATATTGAATTCCTTTAGCATCTAATTCTTTTCTCAAAAGTTCGAGGTAACTAACATACTGACTAAATACCAAAGCTTTATGATCTGATGAAATCAATTCTTCGATCAAATCCATGAAATATTTGGATTTACCACTTACGAAATTAAAGTTTTCTTCTATCAATCTTGGGTGGCAACATGCTCTTCTTAACTTTGTGAGCTCTGCAAGAATATGAATTTTCTTATGGGGTGAACTATCGTCTAATTGGGACAAACTTTCCAATGCCGATTGACGAACTGCTTCATAAAAATTGCGTTCTTCGTCTTCCATAGTGACGTAAATCGTTTGTTCAACTTTGGGTGGTAAGTCTTTTAACACGTCAATCTTTGTTCTTCGTAAAATAAATCCTTTAATAATGCTTTTAAGAATTTCTCTTTTTTCTTTATTAATCCCTTTGTCTTGACCTGAAATATACTTTTTAACAAATGTGTCTCTACCACCGAGCAACTGAGGCATGATAAACCTAAAGATACTCCATAGCTCTTCCAACCCATTTTCAATAGGGGTGCCCGAAAGTGCCAAACGAAAGTCACTTTTTAATTTAAAGGCAGATTGCGCCCTTTTTGTTCCATAATTTTTAATAGACTGAGCTTCGTCCAAAATAATACAAGCAAAATGCTTTTTTTCTAAGCCGGTGATTTCTTGTTGTAACAAGTTATAGCTGCAAACCAAAATTTCATTAGGACCAATGTCTTCAATAAGTTGCTTGCGATTTTGAGGTTCAAAAAATTTAACACTTAAACGTGGTGCAAATTTTTTAATTTCTTCATGCCAGTTATAGCAAACTGATGTTGGTGCAACAACCAAAGATGGACCATTTTCAGCAAGTTTCAGCAAAGCAGCAATAGATTGTATGGTTTTACCTAAACCCATATCGTCTGCTAAACAAGCACCCATCTTCAAATCTGCCAATTTCAAAAGCCATTTTACACCTTCTTCTTGATAAGGTCTTAAAACAGCATGTAAATCAGCAGGGACTTTGTATTCTCTATCCCCTTTATCCACCAATTGCGATAAAACAGACAGCGGTGTTTTATCGGTTAAATGATTCATGAATAGTTCGTCGGTATCAAGAACGGATAGTGATGTGGCATTCAATTTTAGTTGATCACCTTCAGGGTCTGAATCTAAAAACTGTAGACGTAATAAAGTTTGGAATAAGTCTTTCCTTAAAGCTAAAAGCTGATTATCGCCAAGACTTATAAAACGATTCTTTTGTTCTTGAACTAATTTAATGAGCTCTCTTAAAGAAAGCATTCTTGCATCATCAAGTTCTAGGGCGCCATCAACGTGGAACCAATTTTTACTTTCTGTAACACTAAACTTTGAATGTTTAACACTTAAGGGTTGTTTCATTGAAATTTTTTTACCCTTAGGCCATTCAATACGGATAAGTTCTTCGTTGGATGCACGTAAAAATTCTTCGTATTCTTTAAGATCTGAAATCAATTCATAGCATTGTTGAATATCTTTAAAATACCATTCATAATTCTCGTGTTCTTCGTTCGAAAGTGACGAGCAAGACCTAATCAGTTTTTCAGCCAGATAGCGTTCACTTACAAAATCTCGGTTTGTTTTTGTGTTTTCAAAAGTACAATACCCTCTTCCAAGAGCGGGTGTACAATATATACCTTTATCACCAAAGGGTCTTACATGTAGCGATACCTGTAAACCTTCGGAACCATTTTCACCTAATGGTTCTAACATAATAACAGGCGCTGAATTAGGTTCTACATAGGTCAAACCAATATTGATAAGGTCTGAACTTACAGAAACCACTTTTTGAGCCTTTTGTGCAATGGCTGTGATGAAATCTAAATTATCTGCAGGAATAATAAGACCATCTTCTCCAATTATTTCGACCAATTTAATAAGGCCTGCATGGATGTGTACCATAACAAGCTGATAAGGACCTTCACGGTCTACAAATACTGATTCAGTTTTACTAACATGGCTTAACTCTATTTTTAAAGAATCAGCATCAAATTGGGAAATAATCAATTCTGGCTTTGCTTCGCGAATAACCAAAGGCCTTCTAAGATTATCTGATCTGTATACATTAGGATGACCTGTTAAAGCTATATTAGACAAGATCGGGTCTAGATAATAATGCGAAACACCTAGTGTATTATTTCTTTCTTTTCGAATTGTTTTTATTATTTTCATATCTTGGGTTGTAATATAACTAAGATTTCCAAAATCATATAACGTCTTTAGTGCAACGGGCCTACCTTTGCTCCATTTATGCTTTAAATAGTTTTGTTCTAACACTTCTACTATTTGATTAGATTCTAGATCAAAAATCCATGCTAAACGTGATGTTAGGGCGCTTAAAGATCCTTCGTCTTGGTTGACGTATTCATCTAAATTTTTAAGCGACAGTTTCCACGCTTCAGCTTTTTGAACAATGTGCGTAAATGAAAAAATGCTTTTTTTATTTAAGGGTATAACCGAAGAAAATTCTTCAAAACCTTCTTTGTCTTTAACGGCCTCAATAATGTCTCTTACCATTTTTTTTAAAAAATGTATTTTTGAAGAATCTACTTCTGATACTAATGTTTTCAGGGCTTCTACTTTGATGAGAGACGAATCAATGTAGAAGATGCACAACATCGTGTAGCAACTATCAAAAATATTAAAAAAGTCTTGATCCAATTCATGGGTTTTGACTTTTGACTGTAACCCTTGTATCGCATAAGCCAAAGATAAAAATGCTTTATCACCCTTTCCATCTGACACTGCTGTTTCAGAAATAAGTTTATCTATAGATGATTTGGTATTTTCACATATTAGCGATAAATAATAGGTATATTTTATCCATCTATCATCTGGGTAAAATGCATTTAGTTCTTTAATATTTAAATCTGGGCTTTTCCAAAATGATCTTAGAGATGTTATGGATTCAGCATTGAGAGCGTAAATGGATTGTATATTTTTCCAAAGTTCTGGCAAATTTTTGACACTATTTTTTTCACTCGAATCACCATTTTCGTGAAAAAGCATGTGATATAACTGGCATAAAGTACAATCTGTATTGGTTTTGCACATATGTTTAAAAAAATCATGAGCCACTTTATATTGGTTATCATGATCAATAAGAAATTTAAAAAAATATCGTGAAAAATAGAAACGAATACTTGTATGTTGATTTAAAAACCACTGTGGATCAAATTCAATTTTATGAAAATAGGTATTAAAAAAATCAAACTGTTCTTGCGTATTAAGATTTTGAATTAAATTTTCAAAATCAATTTCATTATTTTGATATATGGCTATGCGTAATTTAATTTTTTGATCATAACGCTGATCAAAAATAAATTTATCTAAAATTTGATCTGCAATTTCCCAAATTTTGGGGTCTTGGGGCTTTGAAAATGTTAGTTTTGTGAATTCATCGACTTTTAAAGGTTGAACATTTTCTTCTTCGTTCAATATTTTTTGTTCTATGAGTTCTTTTTTTATACGCTCGATTTCTGCAGATTTCATCTGGTTTTTAAACAAATGAGCAACTCCCGAACCTTCACTTTGTGTTTCCATGCATGACTGCATGCCAAAAATTAACGCTGTTTTTGACGGAATTTGCGGAAAGATACATATTAAATTGAGATATAAACGTTCATGCGAGGATAACCGTGTATAAAGATCCAAAACGGACATAGTTCACACTATTTTAAAAGCCTGCTTGAATCTTTACACGATATACCCTTTAAATGCAATATTTAAAGAAAAGTTATTATACTTTTCTATAGAAGCGATGTCGTAAGACACCGGTTCTATAGAGTTTGGGCAAAATTATGCAGCTCTACCGCCAGAAAAATTTGATTTCTTTTTATCACCAAATTTTCTATCCGATGGTTTTCTATCGCTAAAAGGTCTATCTGATGGCTTTCTGTCACCAAATTTTCTATCAGACGGTTTTCTATCGCTAAAAGGTCTATCTGATGGCTTTCTGTCACTAAATGGTCTATCAGATGGCTTTCTGTCACTAAACGGTCTATCAGATGGCTTTCTGTCACTAAACGGTCTATCCGATGGTTTTCTATCGCTAAAAGGTCTATCTGATGGCTTTCTGTCACTAAACGGTCTATCAGATGGTTTTCTATCACTAAAAGGTCTATCAGAAGGCTTTCTATCACCAAATTTTCTATCAGATGGCTTTCTATCACTAAAAGGTCTATCTGATGGCTTTCTGTCACTGAACGGCCTATCACTTGATCTTCTATCTTCAGAAGAAGACCGTGAAAATCCTTCTTTTTTAAATTCACTTCTTCTTGGAAAACCTTCACGAGAATAGGAATCATTACTTCTTGGTGAACGACCACCTCTTGAAGATTTCGATCCTCTTTTATCGTTTGAAGGAGCACTACCTAGTGGGTGATCAAATGAAAATCTTTTATCAGGTTCGATGAGATCACAAATATCTTTCCAACGTCTTTTGTCATCTGGACAAAGGAAACTGATTGAAGCACCTGTTGTACCAGCACGTCCTGTACGACCGATTCTGTGAATATAGTCTTCTGGTGAAGTTGGCAAGTCATAGTTGATCACATATTTTATTTGCGGAATATCAATACCACGTGCAGCTACGTCTGTTGCTACCAAAATTTTGAAACGGTCATTTCTGAATTGGTGAATAACTTTTTCTCTTCTTCTTTGTGGTAAATCACCATGAATAGCTTCTGCTTCGAAACCAGCATCGTTTAAGATATCTTTCATATCATCGCATGATCTTTTTGTTTTCATGAAAATAATAGTAGCTTCGTCGATTTCGCTCAGCATGCTTTGAAGAATATCATCTTTAGTTGCTGATGTTACATATTTAACTTCTTGAGTCACATTTTCAG
This sequence comes from Candidatus Pelagibacter sp., assembly GCA_013823725.1. GTDB lineage: Bacteria > Pseudomonadota > Alphaproteobacteria > Paracaedibacterales > CAIOTO01 > PNMQ01. The sequence continues at coordinate 111,598 of PNMQ01000001.1, read as the reverse complement.
TAGGTGAAAACACGGAACCAACAGCAATACGCTCTGGATCGTTCAAGTATTTTTGGGCAACTCTTATAATTGGCTTAGACATCGTTGCAGAAAACATTAAAATTTGTCTTTCTGCTGGGATGTGTTCTATGATGGCATCGATTTGTTCCGAAAAACCCATATCTAACATTCTATCTGTTTCGTCAAGAATAAGCATGCTAACGGTACGAAGATTAATAGATCTACGGTTCAAATGGTCATTAATACGACCCGGTGTACCAATAATTAATCTTGGCTTACGTTTTAAATCTTGCATTTGACGCATCATCGATTCGCCACCAATAATAAGTGCTGATGGAACACGTTTTAAAACTTTATTTATTTTTACGATTGTGTCAAAAACTTGTTTTGCAATTTCGCGAGTTGGTGTTAAAATCAGAGCAGTACTTTCGTGATCTGCCATTAATTTTTCCATGATTGGCACAAGAAACGCTAGAGTCTTACCAGTGCCGGTTTGAGCTGATCCTAGAATGTCTTTACCAGACATTGCTATTGGAATAGCTAGTTCTTGAATGGGGGTTGGGTTAAAAATTTGATTTTGATTCAGTGCGTCCTGAACCTCTGAGCATACGCCGAAGTCTGCGAATAATTTCATGGTGTTACCTAATCTATAAAAAGAGTAAATTTAAAATAATATAAAAACAGCAAAAGCTCTTCTTTAAAAGAAGAACTTTATGCGTAGACATAGAAAAATTTGATTAATCTTTTATTTTAAGATTAACGGCAGAATCACGGCCACGATTTGTAGCAACTTCGTACGATAATTCTTGACCTTCAGCTAAACTATTTAAGCCAGCACGCTCTACTGAAGAGATGTGAACAAAAATATCTGCACCTGAAGAATCCGGAACGATAAAACCATAACCTTTTGTTGCATTAAACCACTTTACTTTACCTGTCAACATGACATTTCCTTTCTTAATGATCCACTCTGGGATCCTTGCTTGTTACAACGTGTTAAACGCATATATTCAAGCATCAGACAAGAAAGACTCAAAAACATGGCAGCCCAAAATAAGCTTTGATAACACAATACATTTATATAATACACTAAGTACAATCAAAAAGCAATACTTATATTTCTCTTTTTTACACTTCGAAGAAAAAAAATATCATCAATTTTTCAAAAAACTATTTAAGACCCCTAGATAAACCTAATTTTATATCATTGCTACGGGAATAAAATGATATAAAAAAATAACACATATAAATTTATACCCGCAAAATATATATTATCACGTTGATAATATATATAAAATAAATTAAAATTATATACTTATGAAAAATACGTACACATTTTGCACACAAAATACACCAAGGATCAATACATGCATTTTACTAAATCTAGCATTCAAACTTTTTTCTTTGTCTGCTTTCTTTCCTCCTGGGCCCACCCCAGCTTTGTGGATTCCTACGCACTATCTTTCCCACATGTTGATGTGTTTAAACTTATCTATCAATTTAAAAAAGATAAAACCTCTGTAGAAGTTCCCATTTCTGATGGTAGAAATGTTGGTTATAATTTAAATTATCTTTGGCCTATTCATCATGAAATTTACAGGAACATTCAAACCTCTGCCTCGCAAGAAGGACCAGATCGCATCTTAGAAATAGGCTGCGGCATAGGCTACACGTCCTGCCGATTAAGCCTATGCGGAGTACAAGTTGATGCCTACGAATTAAGTCATTTAGCTTTAGAAAAAGCGCAAGATATAGCTATTCAGTACGCAGACATCCCTACATCAGGTCGTTATAAGCGCTATCTTGTTAATTTTGTATGCGCTGATGTGACGGCTAAAAGGTTTTCTTTTGAACCAGAGAAATATAATACTGCACTTATTATGAACGTATTTCATTTTTTAACACCATCAGAATCAATTGAAGTCTTAAAACGGGTTTCATCAAGCTTAAAAAATGAAAGTTCACTCGTGTATATTACGATGAATGTAGCAGAGTCATCGCCATATCAGCCAATAAGAGAAATGTATCAATACTTCAAACAAGAAAAACACATCTTTGCAGGATATTTAGGATTCTTACGCGACTCACATTTTAAACAATCCAACGGAGAAATGATTAAACAGGAAGTTCATCATGTGTCGCATGCAGACGATATAGAAGTTTTCCAAGACATTCATCCATCCTCCCCCATAACATTACATTCTTCAACAAAAGACGGCATCATTTCTCAAACTCGCGCATTCAAACATTTTCATGGAGACACAAGATCCATGAGATTTATGATGAATGAAGCAGGTTTAGAAATTGTGCAAATGTATTATCAACGAAACGATTTGGAGAGATTTACAGAAATAACTCCAGAAATCCTTCAAGAAAGCAATGAAAAAGGGTTGATTTTAAAACTAGATGTCATTGCCAAAAAACGTCCCACCCCTTAAAATATTAGAATTAAATTTGACAATTAAACAAATATCCTATAATATTCTTTATTATAAAATAAATTTAAATTTGTTTTTTTAATGAAAAAATTACTTATATTAATTGCATTGAACACTTCAAATATTATTCTTCCAAACTATGCATCAGAAACAGCTGGTGCTTACGACGAGGAACCAGATGACATTTCTAAAATTAGAAATGCTGTTTATTCATTAGCTGATATACCGGCTGCAGCGTTGAAAAGTTTAAACCCAGAAAAAAGAAAAGCGTTTGAAACTCAATATGACGATTTACTAGATTTCTTTGAGGTCTTTCAAAAAAGCATGACCGATTTTACCATATTAAAGACAGAAATTTTAACTGAGCATGAGCAGAAAAAAGAATGGAAAAGAAAATACGGCCCAAGAATACGTTTTTTCAATGATTTACTCTATGAACGGATAGATCCCGAACAATCTGATAATAAAGCGTATCTTTGTTCAATGATGATTCCTCCAACTGCAATATCTATTGATCCCTTAAAAGCAAATGGGATAGAATTTTTCTTTAATACAGACTTTACTAAAAGCGTCCAGGAATTCTATTCAAAAATCAGGCATTCATTCGTAACCAATCAACAGATGCCAAATGCTTTTAGAGGAAGTGCTATCGAAGAGAACAAACGAAACGAATGGTTAACAGGTAACAAAGACTATATTGATTTTGACATACTAAAACGTATTTTTGAAAACTCAACCCAGGACAATATTAACGCATCCAATCCTTTGGAAAACATTCGCATTGACAGAACATCTTTCAGAGATTTTAGCAATCAAAATGCTGATGGGACACACCCCGTACTATCGCCAAGTGCAGTTCGCAATAATTTGCTGGGTGCTCAAGATGAAAATCATTGGCCTGGAGCCATAATCAGATTTAAACAACATCAACAATCGAATGTAGAAGCATTAAATAATACTTGGTCTGAGAATCTTTATTATATTGGGCGCACATTAATTGAAATTAATAAAAAAAAGATAGCCTGCGAACAGCAGGGGACGTGGGGACATACTAACGCCAATGGCGAAACAAATTTATCAACATGCCAAGATTTGCTAAAAGATTTATTAATTCGCCTAGCATCTGCAGGTGGGCATTGTGAAAATGGTTTAAATGACGTTAAAACGATATACCTATCTGCAAAACGTAAACTAGGTTTTGTCGATAACATGAATCAAATTAGCATGAGAACAGTTGATGATAAAATACAATATTTGCTTTATCTACTAAGAGAAGATACGTTTAAAACTTTAGTTTCTTTTGAAAACACTTTAGAAACATATGCTACATCATACCACTACAGAGCAGCATTTGCAGAAAAAGTTAGAATCCAACCAGCTCCATCTCAAAATCAAGTTCGCTACATATCCGTAGGAGATAGGCCTATTCGTGTGGGAGAAATGATAGAACGCCATAGCCCAGCTAGAATCACTGAAGGAGAGTTTTTAGAAAGGTTCTTTAAAGGAAGAGAAATAACGTACTTAAGCGTTTCTAAGGATCTTTGGACCAATGTTGACAGAGAAAAGGCTAGATCACATAACGGTTATTCCCCTGAACAAATATTCATACGAGTATGGAATGCTGTCAATCATCAAACAAGTCACATTGATGAAAATATTGGCAGCCACTTTGGGTCTGAATTTCTGCAAGAATACGTATCTTTATTGACACCCGATGATTATTTATCTAATGCATTGTTACAAAAAGATGAATATATTAGTCGTTATATCAAACATGCCATGAACAGGTTGACTGAAGAACCATCAAAAGATGAAATAAATGAAGCACGAAATTTTTTAAAAGAAAATTGGAATAGCACAAATAAAATGGCATTTCTAAAAGCTGCTAATTCTCTGGTTAGCAGAACAGATGGAAAATCCACCTATTGGATATCCCCAGAAATTATTATTGATTATTTGTTGAGAAAAGAAATTATAAGGTTTTGGATTTAGTTAAATTAAAAGCCATTTTCATCCCCTGAACCCATCATTATCTCTACATTAATCGAAGAATAAAATAAAAAAACTTCGGTTAATATAGGGTATAAAACATCTTTTCATTTAAATAACTTAAACAATATTTTTTAATTTTTTAGAATTCAAAATTATTTTTTGTGCACTGAGTAATTCCACAAGTTTTAATACCACCTGAATCGACTGGTTTTGATTTAACCTTGGGTCACACGCTGAAAAAAACGTTAAATCGTTCACGGCAAATTCAAGATCATTTTTGCTGCAACATTCATAAACTGTCAACGGACTTGCTTCCAAATGCAGTCCAGAAACAGGAATATTATAATGATTTAAAATGCTGAAGAACATTTCCATTTCATCGGTAATATCTTCAACTTTTCTTGTTTTAAAACCATTAGAAGCTGTGTAGGTATTGCCGTGCATAGGATCGCACATCCACATAAAATCGTTCTGTAGTCCTTTAGCGACTATTTCAGACACTAATTTTTTAAAAGCTGCCATTTTGGATTTCCCGAACCTAAAAATAAGCGACAGCTTTCCAAATTCTCCCGAAGGATTACATGATGCAATAATAGCATCAATCTCGTCAACCGTCACAGCAGAACTAATTTTCACACCTATCGGATTATCAATGTGCCTAATAAATGCCATATGAGCATCTGCAATTTTTCGAGTTCTTTCCCCAACCCATAAAAAATGGGCTGAAGATGCGTATACTAGATCTTCTTTTGTATCAATGTCTGCGTTCGATGTCGTATATGAATGATACTTTTTCTGAGAGGAATTATTCGGATGTAATTCACTTTCTTGACCGCCATTCCTTAATAAGTTTTGTTCGTAGGGAAGCAAGTAGGCTTCATGACAGGTAAAAAAATCTTCCGCGTACTCAAATGTTTGAGAAAGATTTGAAGAAGAGTGGCAAAAAAGTTTTATATTATTCACAGTTTCACAAGAAACACCATGTCCTATAATCATTCTTTCAGAATTGGGTTCTCTATCTTCTGGTTTTAATCCATTCACGATATCGCCAAAATAACTTGAAATTGTGGTACCATGATGATCTTCTGTAATCAATGAACGCGGTTTTGCAAATTGACCAGCCATTCTTCCCATACTGACAACATTTGAAGGGTAGATTTTATTCACCATAGAATGTAATTCACTGAATAATGACATTTTTTGGAAAATCTGCTGGCGTGAAGATTGGTTAAAAAGTTCTGCACAATCACCAATCTGTAACGCAAATCCTTCGTATTCATGAATATAAGCCAGCTTTTCTTTCAGACGCTGTACTCCTTTGTACGAAACAATACCAGGAAGATAGCGTAAAATTCGCTCTGATTTCTCCAAAGAATCGGCATCTTTATAACGTGGCATTTGATTAAGAGTATGTTTTCTCCAGGAAAAGTTCATCCAAGAATGTTTTGAAAATGTCATCTCTGAAAATAATGGGGAACTTATTTTATCTTTCAAATTACTCTTTTGTGCAGAATAATTTATAGGATTTTCAGAATACATTTTTTATTCTCTTTCTACTCTACTGTAACGGATTTTGCTAAATTTCTTGGCTGATCCACATCTGTACCTTTTAAGTAAGCTGTGTGATAAGCCAACAATTGCACAGGGACCGTGTATAATATACTGGATGCCATGGTTTTACATACAGGCAAACTTAATACTTGGAATCTATCTTCAAAACCAGGTCTTACGTGAACTTGTGATCGCGCAATTTTCTCACCTTCTTCGGAAGTAATTAATAGAACCTTTGCTCCACGGGTATATACTTCTTGCATATTAGACAGAGTTTTTTCAAACCATCTATCCAAAGGAGCAATAACAACCACAGGAACCTTTGTATCAATCAAAGCAATAGGACCATGTTTTAATTCACCCGCAGGATATCCTTCTGCGTGAATATAAGTCAGTTCTTTTAATTTCAAGGCACCTTCAAGTGCTATAGGATAACTTTCTCCACGACCTAAATATAACACTGTATTAGCCGGTACAAAAAGTGATGCTAAGTGATATAAATCTCCGCTTTTGCCTAAAACATCGTGCATCAATTGTGGTAATGCTGTTAATTCGCGAACATGTAATCTTAATTCATTTTGAGAAATTGCGTTTTTAGAACGCGCTATATACAAACAAAGTACTGCTAAAACCGTTAACTGTCCTGTAAATGCTTTCGTACTAGCAACACCAATTTCTGGCCCTGCTAAAGTTTGAATAAAATAATCAGACTTACGAGCTATGACGCTTTCTGGAACATTCACAATAGATAAAACTGGAGAACCTTCATTTTTTACTTTTTCCAAACACGATAACGTATCAATCGTTTCACCTGATTGGCTAATGAAAATATGTAACGTCTTTTGATTCGTCAACGTATCCCGATATCTAAACTCTGATGCGATTTCCACATCTGTAGGAATACCTGCTATAGATTCTAACCAATACTTAGCCGTAAGCCCTGCGTAAAAAGATGTGCCGCATGCAATAATTTGGATACGTTCAATGGAATCTACCAATATACGTGATAATGTTTCACTAAAACATAAATCATCTAAATTAATCAATGCCTTCAAAGTTTCAGAAACTGTTTCAGGCTGTTCATGTATTTCTTTCAGCATATAATGGGGAAATTCGCCTTTACCCATATGATGTTGGAATGTTGAAATCATTTTAATAGGACGTTCAACCTTTGCATTATTATTTAAAATTTCCATATCATAGGAATCTGTTGACAAGGTCAATGCAACCAGATCACCATCTTCTAAATAAATAACTTCTTGCGTCCAAGCACCTAAAGCAATAGCATCTGAGGCAACATACCAAACATCTTCAACTTTTCCAACAACCAAAGGACTGCCTTTTTTAGCAGCAAAAATTTGATGAGGGAACGCTTTAAAAATAATAGCTAATGCAAATGTGCCTTTTAAAAGAGCAATTGTTTCAGATATAGCTTCTTTGGGCGAGTAGTTTTGTTTCAAAAAATCGTCAATAATATGCAAAATGACTTCTGTGTCGGTATGGCTTGTAAAAACATAACCCTTCTCGACGTATATCTTTTTAAGATCAGCAAAGTTTTCAATAATACCATTATGAACTAAAGCTAAGCATTCATTAGCCATAGGATGCGCATTGTCTTCGCATACTTCGCCATGTGTTGCCCAGCGGGTATGACCAATACCTAAACGACCTTTCAAACTGTTATGTGATAGCTTTTCTACTAAGTTAACAATTTTGCCTTCTGCACGGACACGTTCTATCGTCTGGTTATCTTCAGATAATACAGCAACACCAGAGGAATCGTACCCGCGGTATTCAAGGCGCTTTAGCGCCTCTACCAAGTTTTCACAAACTGAAGTCTTAAGAGATAAAATTCCTATAATGCCGCACATAATTTTTACTTTTTTAAATAAATGATTTCTAATATTAGCAAGATTGTGCCTGTGAATCCATGTATTATACCATTACAAATTTTTACATTTATTAACTGTTTCTATTTTTCAGTCAAAATGGTTGTTTTATCCCAGTTATTTCCTGGTGGTTCTTCAACTAATTCCAGAGTTCTTCGAATATAAACATCTATTGTTTTATCAGATGGGTATTTTTTCTGGAGTTCTTGATATATTTCAAGAGCTTCATTAAATTTCATATCGAGGAATAATTTAAAGGCCTTGGTACACCATTCACTAATATGAAGCTGATCTGTTGTTGGTAGAAGATACGGGTCTACCCCTTTAAGTGCCATGAGTTCGTAAATAGGTATACCATTCTTTTTACCCTTAACCGCAACTATATCTAAGGGACGAGTTACAGCAAATTCCTGAATTTCTTTATAAACACTGTCACTGATAATAATATTGGTTCCATATAATTTATTGACACCCTCAAGGCGTGCTGCCAAATTCACCGCATCTCCGATAATGGTATAATTCATACGTTCTGAAGAACCTAAATTCCCAACAATAACTTCACCTGTATGCAAACCAATTCGGGTTTCAAAAATAGGTTTTTTTTCATAGGTCCATTGTCTGTTTAAATCAATAAGTCTACGCTGACAAAATAATGCTGCTTGGCAAGCATGCAGAGCTTGTTTTGCATCTGATTGAGGAGCACCCCAAAATGCCATAATAGCGTCACCAATAAATTTATCGATTGTCCCATTTTCAGACATAACAATGCGTGTCATTTCTTCAAAATAATCTGATAAATGAGCCATTAAACGGTCTGGAGTAGTTTTTTCAGAAATACTTGTAAATCCAGCAATATCACTAAAAAAGATTGTTAACTTACGCTTTGTTCCACCAATTTTAACTTCTGTTTCGCGATCGATGAGTTGTTTCACCAGGTTTTTAGGAACAAATTTACCGAATGCTTCAAGACTGCGCCTCATTCTTGCAATGGATTCCTGTAATTTCTGAATTTCATAAATATTAGAATTAATCATAGGTATTCCACCTAAATCAAAAACTCTAATACGGTCTGCTTGACGGACCAATTCATTAACCGGTTTGGATATTCTGGTGGTTAAATACGATATCAATAATGTTGAAACAATTAGGATTAACAAAGAGACCAATAAAACTTTAAATTGTGCTTCTTTAACAGCGCCTACAAAAACGTCGATGGGAAGAATTGTTACAAATATCCAATCTTTAAACAATTCTTCTTTAAATTCTGTAAAATGTGCAATGTAATCAATGTTATTATAGTCAAAAATAATTTCCTTTTTATTTTTCTCTTTGAAAATCTTGTAGACATAAAAAATCTTTTTATCCGTCAAACTTTCTAAAGGTAATAATTTTACATCAGCACCTAACACTTTAGCCGTATCGGTTTCTGTAGGGTGAGCAATAACTTCACCTGCTGCATTAATAACCAAAGAGATACCTTCTGCAGCTGTTTTTCCAATAATCCCATCATATTTCATGAATGTATTTTGGTTAAGAATTTGCGCCATACTTTTCAGATGTACATCTGATCCAATCGCACCAATCGTTTTTCCAGTTGAATCTTTCAGCGGATAAGACCCCGCAATACCCGGCAAATTTGTTGTACTGAAAATATAAATAGGCGACCACGAAAGGTCATCACTTTCAAAAACGCTTTTATACCATTGACGCGTGAAAAAATTCAAAGTTATTTCTTGTTCACTGAGCTGTTCAGTTTCAATCACTTTTAAATTTTGATCAATGTAGTACCAAACTTCTTTTTTATTATTTTCGTTATTGTCTAAAACTCTTACTGCATATTTCACCCGCAAGGGGATCATTTTTTCATTGATTGTTTTAAATTTAGAACGAGGTATTACCGTTTTAATTTGGAAAAATCTACCTGATTCTAGGGCTATAAAAATACTTTCTACATAAGGAAATTCTTCGACGAATCTGACCATATATTTGATTAAGCGTGCATTTTTAACTTCGACATCTTTGATGTCTTGAATCATGTTTGATCCCAACATTAAAGCGCGTTCTATAGCTGTGTAGCGATCAAGAATAGAGTCGATTTTAACTTCAGAAACACTTTTCATTAAAATTTCAGAGGTGTCCAAAAGTGACTTTGTATGAGTCTGATGCATGTAGACGGTAATAAATATAACCGTCATCAATTTTAAAACAAAGAAGCTTGTCAATAAGTCAAACTTCATGCGTCGCTTTTTTAAATGAGAACGTAATTTAACAAAAATTTGCTTCAAGGCTTAACTTAATACTTGTATTTTAAATAAGCATAAAAAAGAATTATTAATTTTTAATTAAAAAAACCCAGCTTTGTGCTGGGTTTTTTTGTATTTAATTTTTAGAAAAAAAGAATTAAGCAGTTTTTTGCTTACTGTCTTTATTTTTAAGAGCATTACCTACTTTAATGGACAAGTTCTTTACAGAAAAAACCCATAGTACGCAAACTATAGCAAAAGTAACAAAAGCATATGGTGCGATTACAACAACATCTTTCGTTGCAAAAATTGCAAGAAGTGCCATTTGAACCCAGCCACCGGCTGCTTTACCCATACGACCACCGATAACATCGACAGCAGCTTTACCTTTTGTTTTCAATTCTTCATCCAACGGAATGTATGCCATTTCTTTTGTTGGGTCAAACAAAGTATATTTCACACCTTTGGAAATGATGATAATACCCGCACCTAAGAATGTTGCAAATGCAACAGGAGCAGCATTAAAAGCAGCAATCAATGGAGTTAATAATTCAGCAGAGAAAGTAAAGATGAAGAAACATCCGCCACCAATCAAGATAACAGCAGGTGTAATAACCGCAGCTGTAAACCATGAGAACTTTCTAATAATATTGGTACCTACAAACAAACCGAATAGGATTGTAAATATACCTGTAATTTGTGAATAAGAACCCATAAAGCTGTTATACATAGGTTTGTTACCACCACAGTATATTTTAAGTTGGTGTTTCCACTGAACTTCAGCCAAGTTAATAGATACGCCGTACGCCATAATAAGAATAGCAATGTACAATAGCTCAGGTGACTGCAAGATAATTTTAAAACTTTCAGAAAGACCTGGTTTTGATTTTTTCTTCTTTGCAGGAGCTTGTTCTTCTGGATCGAAATAACGTTTGTCAGTCAAAACTTTTTGATCTAAGAAGCGGTATAAATACATTGCTGCAACACCCATTGCAATAACAAATGCCATCAACAAATAGATTGAGTACAACCATGGATCTGTTCCAGCTGGTACAAGGTGCGTAATTTCTGTTGAACAATATTTAATTGCTGACCCAGATAAGATTAATGCCACGTTACCAATAACAGCAAACAAACCATAAAATCTTTTGGATTCACGGAAACGCACAACGTGGTTAGCAAATTGCCAAAACACCAATGCAATCATTGCACTTCCCCAAATTTCTGACATCACGTAGAAAGATGAATAAACCCAACAACCTAACATATCGATAATACCGGAAAGGCTTGGATAATTTGCATGATAAGCATCTAGCACAGCTTTTGAAGGTTGCATTGCGTCTATATTTGGGAACAAAACGAAGCCAAACAAAGCAAAATAAGCCAAGAAGAAAGTTACAATGCTGTAAAACAATTTTGATCGAGACAAAATATTGGTAAGCTTTGAATAAATAATAACGAAAGCAATAGCAGCGATGGTTACAGCAATACCTTTTAAGTAAGGGATAGCATGAGCACCAATGTTGTTCACAACTAAAGTATCTTTAGTATCACGTAAAACGGTGTAGTTGAAAAGTAAGCAAAACATAATCAAAGCCAACGGAATAAATTTCTTAAGCTCAAAATTATGAATCGGCCAGAGCAAGGCCCTTATCCCAGTAAATTCGGGATGATGTTGCTCTTTATTTGTTTGACTCATTTGAAGTTACCTCTAATAAAGTTAATTAATTCAATTGACCATTCTTTACTAAAGAAGAGTCAATAATGACATACCTTACTCTTTTTTTATTCGAATTTCAAGTTTATTTCACACAAAACCACAAACTATTGTATTTCAAGATTTTATCAAGTCACAATGCCCATTTTTAGGTTTGTCTTAGCTTAGAATATCGATCATTTTAAATATATTGAAGATCAACATTAATTCATCATTAAATATTTATTGATATAAAAATATATATTTAAAAACATAAAAGAATTCATATGCAGACATTTAAAACCATATCTTTATCTTTTTTACTACTATGCATAAGCTTTTATTGTAGCTTTTCTAGCAACAATCCAGAGCCGTCTCAAAAGGATAAAGTATACACATCATGCCAAAGAATTGACAATTCAGCTCAATATTTAAATTCTCATTTTAGTAAATCTGACGAAATAACAAAGCTTGGCATTCAACTGTTAAGGGCAGCTCAAAATGGTGATACTAATAGTGTCATAGAAATTATCAATCGAGTTAAGGACGATACTAATCTGTGGACATCACAAGATCATTTTTTAAATTCAGGATGGGTAGATTCTGTGTGCACTTCAAAATTTGAAACTCCATTTTTTCTGGCATTAAAATATGGTCACCAAGAAATTGCAAAAATTCTTAAAAGTCATTTTGCAAAAAATGAATACGATGCAGGAGGTTCCACTATAAACATTCGTAAAAAGATCACAGATCTGATAAAAAATAAAATTAATGTGCTGAAAAACAGAATATTGAATTCACAGGGAAGTTTTATGTCCTTTAGATTCACAGATACTGAAATAACAGACATCCATTCCTTTGGATTCAATCCAGACTGGTGCGTTACCAGCACAGAACAAAAATTCTTAAAAGCAAAAGAAGATTCAAGAGTTTGTCATTTAAAGACAAAACAAGCAAGAAAATTTGATACTCAAGTCTATGGAGAGTATCATGTGCCTTGTGATCATATTCAAAAAGAAAATGATAAAAATAATGCTGAAAGAGAAAAAAATGAGCAAAGGCTACAAAAAGATTTGTATGACAGTTGTTTCCAATCGAAGATTTCAAAAACAACAAACCCAGACGGTTCTCAGACTCTTTTAGCAGAGCAAAGTTGTTGGCACATTCTAAAAGATTGTATTTTTGATTTTATCGCAAAAAGTGAACAAAAAATCATTAAAAATCGCATCAAAATGCGGTCAAAAGCGCGATAGTTTTTTGCAAAAAATGAATCTTGACAATTTAATTAATTATTAAATTTTAACATGTAAAATAATAAAAAAATAAAAGTGAATAAAAAATGAATATCATACGTTTTATCTGCTTCACCTTGATTTTTGCACTGGCAAATACAACTGAATCTATAGCATTAAGTTGGTTTTTAAAGAAAAAAGACAAAACGTATACCGTATGTTCATCTATTGATGACGGAGAAGATGATGACCTTAAATTTAAACTATTAAGAGCTTCACAAAACGGAGATATTTCAAAAGTAAAATCAATTATTAATCAAGTGCAAAATGACAAAAGTCGTTGGACAACACCTGATAAATTTTTAACGTCAGGATGGGCAGAAGCTGCCTGCGACAAAGATGGGAACACATCGTTATCTCTCGCATTACAAAAAGCTCACATGGCTATTGCCTCTTATTTTAAAGAATCTTTAGACTTGAAAAAAGAATATACCGCTGGGGAAGTAAAGGTAAACGCTTGCCAAAGAGCTATGGCTTATCAAGAACTTCTACAACGCAAAATTGATGACGTCAAACGAACAATAGAGCAATCCTCATCAACCGTTCCATTAGAAAAAGAATCTCTACGCTTACTAGAATCGCAGGATTTTTCCTATACATCTTGCCCGAATGCAAGAACATATCTATCATGTGCAAATGGCGTAACCGTCAAACAATGCGATTGCAAGAAAAAAGATAAGTATGCCTGTAAATTCAAAGAAGATTTACTGAAATGCAAAAAACTAAGATGTTATTACCACCTTAAAGAATGCATATCAGGCCACTTGATCAACCAAAAAAAACAAATTCTACAAAATCTAGCCGAAATTCAAAATTTTTGTAAATTATCAAAATCTACGCAAGATCAAACAGGGCCGTCATCTTCTATTCAATCTGAAACAGCCTCTCTTGCTCAAAGGCAGAATTCTAAAATGAAAGACAATGGCATATTTTCAGAAGAACCCAATATTACACATGAAAACAGTGCACCATCACATTCTGCTGACACAGAAATAGCTAGAACTAATACTGATAGTGATAGTGATAGTGATAGTGATAGTGATAGCAGTATTTTCGCAGATATCTCCACACAACAAAAGAAACGTATGTCTTCTGATATGTATGACAGCAGTAGAGAGAAAAAAAGGACATCAAGAAAAAACCATTCACTAAACGATAGTTCTATTTTTGCACCTGAAGAAACGACTTCTGACAGTGATTCAATCACTGCAGGATAAATTAAAAAAAAGGTACAACCTATGAAAAATATTTTCTTTTTATTTTTATGCGGAATTTGTCTTCTTCAAAATATTAATGCTAAAGAATCCCGCAGCCCATCCATAGAAACTAACCCGTCCACATTAATTAATAGTATGAGACAAAGTCCTGAATCTTCGCAAAGATTTTCTCCTTTTACACAAATGCCTATCGAGCAAGATATGGAAAAAGTATTTAAAGCATTTAAAAAAGCCTTGTTTTTAACATCTATTGAACTGATGGCTAACAATCCAAAGGCTGTTAAAAATTACTGTAAAAATTTAACAAGCGGTTCAACCTTGATGAAAACAGTAGGTGCTCTAGCTTGTTCTCCTGTTCAAAATAATAGTCTGGGTATTTTAGAAATTGTTATTAACTATCTGGCTAATTATATTTACTATCCTCTTAAAGAAAGTTTTTATATCTCTAAAAAAGTAAAAGATACTCATCGTATGGGCCTTAGTCAAAACCAAGATACTCTTAAGCAATATAAAACCACATTTTATGAAGAAGAATATAAGTACTGGTATGATGAAGATACTAAACTGATGCTGGAAGCAGAAAAAGAGTTTATGAACAAAAACCCCAAAATGAAGAGGCGAAATACAAAGATTGAAAAATCACTGGAATCTGCTTTTTCATATGCGTCTAATGTTGGTAAAACATTAACCTCTCCTGTAACGAATACTGTATCAAATATATTTTCGATTAAAACAAAAAATAGAAGCGGATCTTCGGCTTCCAGCACAAGTGATGCATCTTCTCGAAGTTCTTCACCTCAAACTTCAGACGACGATACCGATTCAGCACTTTCAGATCAAGATTTAGCTGAAATAAGAGAAGAAAGCAGGAATATTTTTGAGAGTGGTGAAAACACTTATGCCAAAAATTACTTTGCCGTATTTGTTCAGAACCTCAAAGAACAATGGAAAATCTATCAGATTAAAGAAGAACCTGCACATTTTTTCCAAATTATGCGCGATTCATTTAAAGAGGTCGTTAAAAGAATGATGAATAATGAATCTGATAAATATCAATCGTATTTAGGACAGCAACAAGAGGCATGGTACGACTGGTTATCGGGTTATAAAGTTGGATTTGTTGCAAGTTCTATTCCTATACAGGCTGTTGCTGGTTTTTTCTCGACTCAGGTTCAAAAAATAATCCATTATGCTGTAGGACATCTTATTGACAACTTATATAGCATGATTCAATCAAAATGCGAAGAAATGGCTAATCATAACCCTAACATACAGCAAAAAGAAGTCATGATTGGTCAAAATGCAGAATTTTTTGATGTATACGGATCTTCATTTGAAATGCTTTGGAGCACTCAAAATGTCACTGCATAAATTAAAGATCTAACAACACGTTTAGCATACACCCAAAAGCCTTTAGATCCAAAAAGACTTCCTTAAAATATTAGACATTTTCTGCAGATCAAAATTTTAAATCAGCATCATAAAAATTATTTGATCTTAATATTTTTTTCATTTCATTCTGATAAATTCTTTTCATCCATTTATTTCAAAGAGAATAATTCCATGAACACAAACCTATTTATTATGGCATTATCGTTGTCTTCGTCCTTATACATGAATACTGTGTCAGCTCAAGCTCAATACAATACTGCAGATTATCAAAACTTGCAGGAAGATCAGCAATATGCTGAAGATCTTTTGTTAAAATTAATTCAAATTGAAATGACTTATCACAGCTATTTACAAGCTCAAGAGACAGGCGAAAGCATAAGAGAATTTACAGATTCTTTCGACAGCCATTTTAAAGTATTATCGCGACAAATCGAAGCCATGAATGCAGAAACAAAAAATGAAAAAGCATTAGAAACATTAGATATGTTTTTTAAAAAATTTGATAGTCTCTATTCTTCCATAGGAAGAGTTCAAGCTTTTAGCGAATATTTCAGGGCCCCGTTTGAAGCAGTTAGAATTTTAAAATCTAAAATTAACAACCAAATCCTTCAAAATAATTTCAAACAATGCTATACCAAATCAGAAATACCTAATGCATCTGAAAATGGATCTGTAATGATAGAAATTTTAAATGCTTTAAGTGAATATAAATGTTATTTGAATACCTATCGTACAGCAGATATTAGCATCCAAAATCATTATAAAGATAAAATTAACGAGTATTTTGGGGTGATCAAACAAACCGAATCTAAAATTTCAACGCATTATAGCCCCCGAAAAAACAGAGGAATTTCACTGTTTAAAAAAAGAGGGATGATAGCCCATACGAAAACACATAAATTTATTTCGCAAAACTACATCGCAGAAAAAGATATCTTTAGTCAGTACATTTTAGGTAATCCAGAAGAATTACAGCATCTTAATACGCCTAATGGAAATGGTCAAAATGCCATAGAATTGGCCATTAGCTTAAATTTAGATAACATTGCACAAATACTTACAGAAGCACTATCGGATTTCGCGCAAACTTTAGAAAATCGTAAGATAGAACCTTTGCTTTCTGAACAAGTTATTGAACAAAAAATT
Source organism: Candidatus Pelagibacter sp. (assembly GCA_013823725.1). GTDB lineage: Bacteria > Pseudomonadota > Alphaproteobacteria > Paracaedibacterales > CAIOTO01 > PNMQ01. The sequence goes on along the minus strand of PNMQ01000001.1, from coordinate 94,742 downwards.
CAAAATCTACCTTCATCTTATAAAACAGCATTAACTCGTGATGAAATGATATCTATCATTCAAGAAAACCCGAATGCAAATGATCGTGAACTTTATAGTATGATGTATGCAAAAATACAAGAAAACACAAAAGAAAATATGAAATCTAATGCATTTTCAGAGAATAGACAAGAACAAAAGTTATCTAGCTATGCAGAGAATCAAAAAATAATTCCCAGCAATCCATTGCAAAACGCAGGTGCAACAAAAACCAAGAATTCCATTTTGTCTAGATTTACAATGTCTGCGAGACACTAAATTTTAAGTTATCATTGATTATATCTAGTTTTAAAGATGCCTGAAAAATAATTTGGGCATCTTTTACTTTTTTTCTTGCCTTTTCGCGCGCAAAGTGAAATAATTATATTATAATGATATTTTTATATATAATTATAATATCAATTCTCCCTCCCGCACACAGCACTCTTTAATACGACAGACAAATTTTATCATCTTATGCGCATTGATGATGATTTGAACTGCCTATTCACCCATTTCACAAACTTTTTTTATCTCCGCCACAAAGGATTTTTATGAAAAACCTCATGTCCTCTTTTTTCAAAAAAACAGCACTTTCGATTCAGCACTATGTACAGTCTTTCATGCATAAAGATGCAGTAAAACTAAAACGCATTAGTGCGTCTAAAAATTGTTTTTCAAACTCATCAGCGCATGCATCCGTCATTAGCCATTCCCTGCACAATTTCAAGGACTTTCACAAGCAAAATGATGAAGAATATTACTCTAATGTTATTGTCTATCGGTGCGTTACACTGTTAGCACGATCTGTAGCCAGTGTGCCTTTAATTTTGTACAAATCAAATGCATCAAAAAATTCAAAAGTTAAAAAAATTGGTCAAAAAAATATTCTAACTCCACATGATTATTCCACCCATGAACATGAAATAGATCAACATCCCGTACTTGATTTATTAAGCCATCCGCATGACCAAATGAATAGTTTTAAATTTATTGAACACTGTATTAGCCATTGGCTGCTTTCCGGTAATTGTTTTATTGAAATTAAGACCAACGAACAAGGTTTTCCGTGTCATATTCAGCTTCATAAACCCGAAAACGTCGAAGTATGTGATGAAGTATATTGGATTGCGGAAAGTAATTCAAGAAAAAGGCGCTGGATTTCCAAAGACACCACTTTTTCACCATCTTTGATGATTCATCTTAGTTTTTTTAATCCCTTTGATAAAAATCGAGGGCTTAGCCCCCTTCATGCTGCATCTGCATCTATTGATCAGCACAATGCTGTAGGAAACCACAACTTATCCCTTCTTCAACAAGGAGGAAGACCATCGGGTGCTTTATTATACTGTCCCAAAGGAGATACTTTTCCTTTAACGCAAACACAACGCGAAGAAATAAAAAATAATCTAAAAGACATTTATTCAGGCTCACAAAATGCGGGAAAAATAATGCTTTTAGAAGGGGATTTTGAATGGAAAGAAATGGGATTAACCCCTAAAGATCTCGACTTTGTTGAAGGTAAAAATGTTTCCGCACGAGAAATTTGCCAAGCCTTTGGCGTCCCTCCCATGCTTGCAGGTGTTCCAGGCGATGCAACCTTTGCCAATTATAAAGAAGCACGTTTTCATCTTTGGGAAGACACCATTCTTTCCTTACTTGATACTTTTGTAAATCATTTAAATTCTGGGCTACTTCCTTTTTATGGAAACAATTTAAGATTAGGTTATGATTTAGATGCCATACAGGCTCTTGCACCTAAACGTGAAAGTGCTTGGTCTAAAATTGCAAATGTAGATTTTTTAACCATGGATGAAAAACGACAAGCTATTGGATATGGACCTTTACCAGCAAGCATTTCTAAATATGCTCCATGAGATATTCATAAACACTACCTAAAATATCATTTGCATTTCAAACACTTATCCATAAATTATATGACCTAATTACAACACAACTTTCATATCAGTCAGATCTTTTTCTGACAAATTTAATTTTTTAATAGAATCTTAAAGAATGCTTTTTAAAATTAAACATATAATTATAAATTTTATAGTTATTTATCTATAAACAAGAGCCATATTCAATGACCAGGAGGTTTACAATGACCAAATTACTTAATCTTGCAGCAATGTTTGCTTTAACAACATCACTTTCTTTTGCATGCGATGCGCATAAAGATGACACAGCATGTGGTTCAGAAGAAACATGTGAATGGAAAGATGGAAAATGCGAATTAAAACCAGAAGAAGGTGAATCAGGCGACACAGAATAAGAATGTGTAGATACTCATAAAACCAAAAAACTTCATAAAAATATTTTTTTAATAAAATCTTAAATTTTTCGGTTTAAATTTAAATATATAATTATATATTTTATAGTTATATATTTATAAACAAGAACCATATTCGGTGATCAGGAGATCTACAATGACCAAATTACTTAGCCTTGCGGCAATGTTTGCTTTAACAACGTCACTTTCTTTTGCATGCGATGCACACCTAGATGACACAGCATGTGGAGGGGATAAAACATGCATATGGACAGAAGGCAAATGTGCATTAAAGGAAGCAGAAGGCAGCACACCAGAAGCTATTGATTGTTCAACAAGAGACGTTTCAAATTGTGCGGAAGAAGACAAAAAATGCGAATTAAAACCAGCTGAAGGCGATAATCCTGAAGTATGTGTTGCAGTGAAAGCAGATGCAGCAAAACCAGTAGATGCAACAGATACAGCTTCAAAATAAAGCTTAAATCTTTATAATCTTGAAAAAAGACCTCGTTAAAGAGGTCTTTTTTTTGCCTTTTTGAAGGCTACTATTTTAATATCCTTTTTTTAAATTACACCCCCCTATGAAGGTTTCTTTGTAGGGGATTTTTTATATCATTTCACTTTACGGAGAATTCATCATGACTTTATACAAAAAAGAGTGTCAAAAACCTCTTCAAATTCTTGATACAGCTGGATATTTTGAGGGCTATGCCAATGTATTTAACACCATCGACCATCATAACGATGTTGTTTTACCTGGTGCATTTCAAAAAAGCATCCAAAAATGGAAAAATCAAAAACGATGGCCAAAAATGCTATGGCAACACGATGAAAAATATATTATCGGTCTATGGCATGATATGTATGAAGATGACAAAGGTCTTTATGTTAAAGGCCAACTGTTGCTAGATCTTCCTAAAGCACAAGAAGCACATGCCCTTCTTAAAGCAAAAGCACTTGATTCTTTATCCATTGGTTACAGCATTAAAAAATCATCAAATGGAATGCTTTACAATAAAAATGTTCAATTTCTAAACGAACTATCCTTAAGTGAAATTTCTTTAGTAACATTCCCAAGCAACGAAGACAGCAAAGTGTCCTTTGTCAAAAACCTTCCCTATTTTAATCAATCCCAACCCGATCTTTTAGAAGCTTTACAACAATGTTGTTTTCGCCTTCAAGATTTTGCCCAACATCTGTCGTTTCAATTTTAACATTTTTTAGAAAGAAAATTCCATGAACATCTCAACAACCATAGAGCAAACATTAAACCATATCGAAGATAACATTAAAGAAATTCATCATAAGCAAAACCAAAAAATGAATCAGATTTGGAATCATATTCAATCAGCAACCGTTACTAAAGCATCAAATAATCAGGAGAATTCTATGAACACAACTTATTTCAACAAAAATAAAAAAACTTCTTTCCAAGACGCATCATTAAAACAATTTATTAAATCAGGAATAAATTCAAAAAGTTTGAATAGCCAAGCAGACAGTGCAGGATATATGATGTCTCATGCCATGCAAGATTACCTGTATCAAAATCCTATTTATGATGGATCCATAAGGTCTTTAGCACGTGTAACAAGCATTGAAAGCGATTCTTATGAGGTTTTAAAAGATAAAAAGGCCCCTGTAGTTGGATGGATTTAAGAAGGTGATGCAAGATCTGAAACAGAAAGTCCTGCCATGCATCATTTCAAAATTCATGCCCATACTTTGTATGCAAAACCATTAATTAGTCAAAAATTACTGGATGACAGTTTCATGGACGCGGAAGAATGGCTGATTGAAAATATTGCATCTAGCATGATGAAAGCAGAAAATAAAAGTTTTATATCGGGTGATGGAATGAACCAACCCAAAGGTTTTCTAGCCCATCAACGCATTGATGTAGGCCTTGGTGAACATGGCTTTATTGAAGAAATCAAAACAGGTGCTATGGGACAATTACCATCGATCGATGTATTTTATCAGGCCATAGAAGCCATGCCTACGCACTATTTAAAAGGTGCCGTGTGGTATGTTTCCAGGTCTGCGTTAACGCAAATTAGGCGTCTTAAAACAACTGATGGAATACCCTTATGGCAGCCTTCACTATCGGAAGGGCAACCACAATATTTGTGCGGGTACCCCGTTATTTTAAGTGATGAAATGCCCCCTTTACACGATGGAAAAGCATCCAGCAGCATAGCACTTGCAAACTTTAAAGAAGGTTATCAAATTGTGGATCGTCAAGATTTGACGTTATTGCGTGACCCTTATTCATCCAAACCATTTGTTGAATTTTATGCAACGAAAAGATTAGGTGGGGACGTTATTGATTTCAATGCCTTTAAAATCATTTCATGTACGGAGTAATTGTATGCTGACACTTGTTCAAGCAAGCCAAGGTTTTGCTGTAGATTATAATATGGTCAAGGCGCATTTGCGTCTTGATGCAGATTATGAAAAAACATTAATAGAACTGTATATTCAATCCTGCACAGCCATTGTAGAAGCCTATTTACAAACCACTTTAACTGACAAAATATGGTGTTGGGCCATTCAAAATCCTGCACGTCATAGTGGTTCTATTCATCTTCCGATGGGGCCTGTTAAAGAAATTCTATCTGTTCATAAGGTTACGGTAAATGGACATAAAGAACCCCTGCATCGTTATGAATTTAATCCACAAAATTCAAGCATTTCCTGTAAAAGCCCCTATCCACTTGAAATTGTTTATCGATCGGGTATATGTATTTCAAACGTTTCTATTCATCCTCTTGTACAGCAAGTTATTCTTAATTTAGTAGCTTATGCTTATGAAAATCGATCAGAACCTCTTGTGTTAACAACATCAATGCAACAAATACTTCAGCCATTTAAAAAAGTAATTATTTAAAAAAAGGAACGACATATGTCTCAGAAAACCATCGAAAAATTTAAACATCGCATCGAAATTGGAAATTATTCTGCTAAAGAAAATGTTCAAGGAAAATGCATCAAACAATTCAAAACTTTTGGAGAATGTTGGGCAGATATTAAGGAACGTACGTTAATAGATTGTTTACCATTTGGGGAGTCTAATAAATATAGAGAGGGTCATTCAAAACAAGGAATAAAGGTTACCATTAGACCTATTCCCGAACTTGAAAGAAAAGCAAAAAAAATAAATGCCATAAAAATTAATACTCAACTTTTTACGAACAAGAATGGCTTAATTCCAGGGCTAGTTTCAAAATACTTAAACGGTGTTTTTTATGAATGCGGATAGGAGAAAAAAATGATAGATTACGGGCTTATCAACACGATAAAAACAAAATTGGCTAACGATGAAATTTTAGGAAGAAATGGTATTGAAGCTTCTGTTCATAGCTATTGCCCTTCTACTAAAAACTATCCTCTTATTCTTTTAGAACTTGAAGAAATTTGGTCGTCCCTTAAATTAGGTGCGCAGTCGGGTTTTACAAAAATTAAAATTAAAGCATCAACTCTTAGTCAAGCATTGTCATCTCGAGAATCCATTACTATTTCTGACCGCATTCGTCAACTGCTGGATGGACAAATTATTCCTACAGAAGATGGAAAAACAGGGATCGTAAAATTAACACACAGCACTGTTGATATTCCATCCACGATGAAACCTATGAGCGTACACCAGTATTTTGAAATATTGATTAGAGATCTGTAAGATTTGAAAGCACTTCCAACTATTCGCATACGTTACACTTGTGGGTGTAACGTTTTTTTTTAACCATTTATAAAGCTACTTAGTATGAAAAAATCATCATCACAAACATATACCTTTCAAAAACCAGTTCATTCTTTTGACAAACCCTATTATTCTGAACCCCAAAAATTTGAATCAGATTCTTATTCTTACTATCCGGTTCAACCACCCACATGGTATGAAGATTCTAAAAAACAATAAGTAAAGGAGAATTCAAATGGAAACCGAACTGATTATTGAAGGCATCAGTTTTCCCCCCTTGTCAGCCAGAGGATGCGAACAACAACTTACACTTTCTCCGCAGGGGCAATTTCGACGCACTGTTTCAGGTAAACTTTGTTTCATAGGACATAAATCAAAAAAATATCATTCTATTATTAAATGCAGTGACACCACAACTTTAGCCTCTGCAGGTGTTTTCGGCAGAGGTGACACTTTGCGGGTGGGCTGTTTGCAACGTTTATGGCAAAAAACTACAGGAGGTATTGTTCATTTAGAACGAAAAGCTGTTGAAGGATCGATTGCCGTCATTGACCAACAACAAAATGCTATCCCTTTTCGTGTCATCAACGATGAATCTATTGAAGTGATATCTTCGTCACAAGCTGATCTTAACGCTACATCTGCAAAACCAAATTTTTTCTGCTGTTTTCGCCCCTGGATGACCATGAAAATATTGGATATTAAATTCTTTGCATCTGAATGGAATTTTAAAAGTGGTTGGCAATTGGAATTGGAAGAAATTTAACTATGAATGGGTTATCCATACAGAGCTTTGAGAGGATATAACATGAGAATTTATGGATCACTTGTATTGTTTTGGGTATTATCTGTATCTCAAACTTTTTCTTCTTTTACACATTTTACCCTTGATCCTTTCCATTCTAAAATGGCTTTAAAATCGCATGTTTTAGAAAAAAACGTATCTTCAGTAGTTAAAAAAAAACGACAAGAGAGTAACCATCCAAAATATATTGAGGCTATTCAATATTATAAAGATGCCCAAGCGTTATTCATAAGTAATCCAGCAGAATCCGTTCAAAAATTTAAGATTGCATCAGAACTTGGACACATTGATGCTTTGTATCGTTACGGCATTTGTTTATTGAGTGGATTCGGAGTTGAAAAAAATAGAGATAAAGGAATAATATCTTTAAAAGCTGCTGCAAATTTTGGACACCCATATGCTATAGAATGGGTTTGCCAGAATTTTAATGGTCAAAAAGAGGACTTAACAGATACCCCTACTGGCTTGGGTTGTGAAGAACAAACTAAACTGGTATATGATATTGCGTTACGTCATCTCGATGAAAAAAACATACAGTTTAATCCTGCCATAGCACAAAAATGTTTACAAAAGGCTGCTAAAAATAATTGTGCTCCGGCTCAATACAAACTGGGATTAACGTATCCATCAGGTGTTGGGGTCAAAAAAAACAGTGATGTGTCTTTTTATTTGCTTCAAAAAGCCGCAGAACAAAACCATGCTGATGCACAGTACAAACTAGCTTTGCATTATTTGATGGGAGGAAGTGCGGTATCAAACTATGGAAAGGCTTTATATTGGATGATACGCAGCTTTTATCAATATATTTTAGGGTGAATAAAAACACAAACCTACATATATGCATATGAATTAGCTGTTATTGATGTGGATTTTCAGATTAAAATCATTCACTAAATATAATTAGATAAACTTTATGCAAAAATAAATAAAAAAAATACATCTTGAATAAAATTCATGTAATCATATATATTCACATTCGTTAATTACATTCAAAAGATAAATCATGAAAAAAAAATCTATTTTGTATATTCTACCTTATATTTATTTATCAATCGCACATTCAACACATTCTATTCATGATGAAAAATCAGAATCTTCAACTTTTTCTAATCGAAAAAGAACTATAAATTTAGTAGATGCAGAAGACAATAAAAGAATAGAAATTTTGGGTTCAAAATTTAAATATTTAAAAACACACCACCATTCTCAACAACCGTTAACAGTACAGATGCAACAAGCAGAAAATTCTAATCGTGCTATTGAACTGTATAATATAGCGCATAAAAATATTGAAAATAGAAGAGCTGAAGACAGTTTAGACCAACGTATAGCTACTTTTAATATTTGCAAAAAATCCGCACAATTAGGGTCTTTGAAAGCATATTTTTTACTAGGAACACTATATTATCATGGTTATGGGACGGAAAAAAATTATGATAAAGCTTTTCGTTTTTTTACTAAAGTAGCTAAGCATGCTGATTATCCTGAAATTAATTATTCATTAGCAAAATGCTATATCAAGGGCAGAGGAACGGAAGCAAACTACTTTTTAGGATTACAGTTGCTTACCAAATCTGCAACCAAAAATTGCATTCTTTCACAGTATGATTTGGCTAATTTATTGCTTAGCAATATTACTGACAATAAAAACAGCTATCCTACAGCGATTTATTGGCTTACAGAGTCTGCTAAAAACCAATATACCGAGGCACAATATCAATTAGGACGCCTTTATTTTGAAGGAATATTTGTTGAAAAAAATCAAAAAAATGCTTACAAATGGCTGCAAGAAGCAAGTAAAAATGGCCACAGAAAAGCTAAAGATTTCATAACTCTTTTGGAAAAATCTAGCCAACAAACAGCATAATTGTTTGAATTTAAATTTTAATGCATAAAGCATGAATTGGGAAAATATTGTTCCAGTTTATGCTTTTTACATTGAATCCATCAATATAACGCTAATCAGTATTCGTGATCTATTTAAATAAATAATATTTATAAATATATATTGAATTTTATACTGAATTAATATAGTATAAATTTATCAATATTAAGTATAGACATTTATGAAAACAAATAAAAAACTTTTTATACTATGGTTTGCATGCGCAACTCAAATGAATCCATTGCTATCTACAGAAAATCATCCTTTGCAAGAAGATAGTTCTGCTGAACGTCAACACCAAAGAAACATCAGAGAACAATACAATAATGGACTTCGATATTTACATGGCAGAGGTGTTGAAAAAAACGAAAAAATAGCTTTTGAATATTTAAAAGAGGCTGCGGAAAGTGGTTTCGCTCATGCTCAACAAAACCTTGGCCTATGCTACCTTACAGGAACAGGTACAGAATATAATGCAAAGAAAGCATTTAAAAATTTTAAATTAGCATCTAGAACACATGATCTAGCTAAATATAATCTTGGGTTATGTTATCTACGCGGCGAAGGTGTTGACAAGAACCCTAGAAAAGCTTTCAAACTTTTTGAATATGTAGCTGCAACAGATTATACGCCTGCACAGAATAATTTGGCACTTTGTTATGCAGATGGACTAGGCGTTCAACAAAATGATGGCCGTGCCATTTATTGGTTTACAAATGCTGCAAAGCAAAAGAATCTTAACGCGCAATATAACCTTTACAAAATGTATCTAAGAGAAGATTCTCCTTTCTACAATCCAGATTTTGCGATTAAATGGTTGGAAAAAGCTGCCCATCAAGGTCATAAAGATGCCCAAATCGATCTTGGCATTGCTACTATCAATGAAAGCACTGAAACATCTTAAAACTACTAACCTTAAGGAGTTTTACTTATAAAAAAAGTGAGAACTCCTTAAACACATGGTTTATACAGGTTGTTTTTTTTCACGGCGTGTTTCCCACCAACTAATCGCAAAAGTACTGGATGCAATAAGCAAAGCACCCAATAAAACTGAAAGTGTAGGAACCTGGCCAAAAAAAGCAAATCCAAAAAATGCAGATATAATAATTTCAGCATAAAACACTGGTGTTACAGCAGATGCATCGGTTGCTTTAAAAGCTCTAAAAATACATAACTGAATAAAATTTGCCCCCATTCCTAATGCTGCTAAATAGCCCAGCTCTGATAAGCTTGGGGTCTGCCAATAATACACTGCAAAAGGTAATGCAATAGCTGTTGTCACTAAACCAAAATAAAACAATAAGGAAAGAGGATGTTCTGTTTCGACCATTTTTTTAGCCAATAAAGTTATAATGGCAAAGAGCACAGCAGCTGATAAAGGGATTAAAGCTTCAATGCGCAAAGTTTCTAAACCAGGATGCATGATAATAACAATACCTAAGAATCCAAAAACTGTGGCTAGCCAACGAAATGAATCGATAGATTCTTTCAGAAAAAAAGACGCTAACACAAGAAAAAATAAGGGTTGCGTAAACATGAGCGTTGTGTTTTCAGAAAGTGGCATGACATTAACTGACCAACAACATAAACCCAATGCAGCAGCACCAATAACACCTCTTGCAAGATGCATTTGTGCAAAATTTGTTTTGAGATAGTGTATACGTTTACGATTCAATACAAAAGGCGCTGCAGATACAAAACTAAAGAAAAATCTGAAAAAAGTAACCATGACTAATGATAGATTAGAACCTAAATGACACATCAGAACATCGTTGAAACAGCTGACTAAAATAAGCAATAAAACCCAAAAAACACCTTGACGATATCCTTTTGACGTTAGCCATATTTTAATTTCTGAAAAAAAGGATAAAAAGGAAATCAGTCTGTTCAAGGTTTCCAACATATTTATATCAACTTTAAATGTATTTTATTCAATCTAATCGTTTTCACATCTATTGTCGAGAAAAAGAATGAGTATAAAAGCCATAAAGATCTCATTTTTCATTCACCTTCTATTCATCCCTTGTTTTTATCTTTACGAAACATTCTTCTTGCCGATACCATAGATATGTGAACACCGATTTACAACATAAGGTTAAAGGAATTTTTCATGAAAAAAACAGCCCTCATTTTAACGCTATTTACATTTTTTCGCATTAACGCATCAGAGTTTTATCCCGAACAAAGTGATTTTTTAGACGTAAGCCCTACCAATACTCTAATGAAAAAAGAGGATCATAACCTCACCACAGAGGCAGAAGATGATGAAATGATCGACTTTAACAGTTCTTTTTTAGTAGAAACATTTAATGCACGCTTGCAACTGTACAATAGAACTCATACCACCCCGAAAACTATAGATGATTCTGAACCTGATTGGTCACGCGATGCAAGCCCCGTATGCGATGATGCTATTACGTGCATTAGTTATGCAAACATCAAGGGCTCTTTTGAATCGGCACTGCAACATTTAAAGAATAAAGAATATGAAAAAGCATTCCCACTTTTAAACACCTACGCATGTTTAAATATGGCCGAAGCACAATGGGAACTTGGGATGTGCTATGCATATGGTAAAGGTATCGAAGCTAATCATGAGAAAGCCATGCAATATTTTAAAATGGCTGCCGATCAAGGGCATGTTCTAGCACAAGAAGCGTTGGATACACCTTTGAATACCCATGACGCTTTGAACCTAGGCATTATCGCACAACCAGAAGAAATGGTCTAAAATTTTAGCAACATTCATCTCAATCTTCTTGTTCATAAAAGCATACAGGTTTCACTTGTATGTTTTTTTTATCACCATAGATTAAGATAAATGAAATAATAAATTTAAAGGATCATTAAAAATTGAAATTAATTTCTTGTGTTTCGTTTGAATATTGCTAAAAATAGATTCAATAATTTTATGTAAATACCACGCTATGTACAAAACCATTTTATTCTTATCTCTGATCATGTCTTTACCCAAATTTGCGCATACAAATCCTCGTATCACTTCTGAATACATCTGTGATGATTTATATGATGCTGTGGATGATTTCGATGACTTTGTCTTGATCACAAAATCATCAACAGAAATTACAGCTACAGATGTTGAGAATAATTGTGTTTTAGTATCAGTTATTCCATTAGCTCCGGATGTTCCCTTTGTCCATATAGATAATATTCTAGATAATCCTATAGCACCCCCTATTTTTGAAACTACCCATGAACAAATTGAAAATAACCATCAATTACTGTTCTTGCACCCTAGATTAGGGAGAACCATGTACAAACCAACATTGTCAAATAAAATTTATCAGTCAATGCAAAAAACGAGGCACTAAAAGCTTCTTTATCCACATCGTCACAATAAAAAAAATCAACTAAATCCATTTTATTACAGCATACAAGTACATCTTGTATGCTTTTTTTGTTTTATAAAAAGGTTATCTTATGACCCTTAAAATTTATCTTACTCCATATTTATCGAACCCTTTAGAAACTGAAACAAGAACTCTATTTCCATGTGATCTGATTTCTTGTGAAATTGTCCAACAAGAACATCAGCCAGCCAAAGCTATTTTAAAACTATATTATGAACGCGACATGCGTCCTACTCATGGATGCTTTCAAAATAAGTTTGTTCATATTATTTATGAAAAAGAAGAAGTTGAAAAACTTATTTTCCAAGGTACTCTATCAAAACAACTGCAACTTCAAAATGAAGGAATAGTAGAGTATATTTTGATCAGTCAACCTGCTGAACATTACCAAATACTTGAAGATCTTAAAAATCAACTTTCCAAAGATTTTTCATGTATTGAAGAATTTACAGACACTGCTTCTTTGAGCCATATTTTAGAAACACAAGCACGTGTCCTTCATTGGGACAGATATGGACAAAATATTCAAACATCGTGTATTTTTCAAGGCACAGAATTTTTGACACTTGATGAAGACAGCATTTTTGAAAATAGTTTAAAGGTAAAGCATAACCCCTATTCTTTTCAAAAAATTGAATGCTGTGTTGAGGCACAATGGACAAGAAAATTGAATGGTTTTTTGAATCTTTCACACTTTATAAGTCAATCAACTTCCAGCACATTTATAAGCACTTTAACACCTCAGGCGTTGATTAAAAAGTGGCCTAAAGTTGATTGCAAAATCACATCCTCTCATAATCGTTCAACGCCATCATCAGGGTATAGTATTGTAAAATCTGAACTACAAAAAATGGATAATCTATCACTCCATCTACGGAAGATGACCCGAGATTTTGATATTAAAAAAGGTGATCAAATTGAAAAACTTCGTTTTTCATATCAATGGTTTAAACCAATCATTCGACTCCAGTGGACAATAGAGCAAAAAATTCATGAACACATGACCTTTCACGTTCAAAGTTTTGAAAATTTGAAAGACTCTCCTCTGATACCCATAAACAAAAAACTGATTTTTAGATTACAGAATCCGCAACATTATCTAAACGACGCTAGTGATTCGACTTTATTTAAAAATGAAAAAGGGAAAAAACTTCTTGATTATGCTTTTAAAGTAGCAAGTAATCATTTAAAAACAGCACAAAGAAATATAGATGTTACCTTTACATGTTTATGGGAACAAGGCATAAATATTCACCTTGATATGAGCCTTACCCTTAAACATCCATCTTTCAAAAAGGGATATATTACAGGAAAAATTATTGAATATAAAATGTGTTATGAATTTGAATGTGCGTATGTATGGATCAAATTGGGCTGCGTAGGTACAGACCAAAATGTTGAAGAAAAAAAACCACCCCTATGGGAATGGGCTAGCGAAAATGGAACAGAAGAATCTGATCTAATTCACATTACAGATCTTAATCCACACTATTTTATAGAGTCACTTTCTGTTTCTGGAGATGCTTTTGAACAAGAAGATTTTCTTGCGCAAATGGTAGCATCAAACACACTCAAATTGAAGGAAATGTGCACAGTTTTAAAACAAAAACCAACACAACTTCATGTCAAACTAAAACCCATTGATGATATCAAGAATGCATTTTTAAATTTTAAACATATCAATCCTATCATTATTTAACAATTTTGTTTTCATCATTTTTATCAGGAGCACATCATGAAAACTATTGTTTTTCAATCGTCCCCTTTTGCTCAAAAAAAAGCATCATTATCCCCCTTTCTAAAGCCAATTGAATGGAATATTGGAGCACAGTCTCATCATTCATTAGACTATTTTGAACCTATCTGTGTTCAAACTCCTTCTTCCATAAAAATGAAAGGTCATTTGAAATTTAAATTTATTAATCCACCGCCTATTCAAGGAACCTACATTCAGGAAGGATATTCAAGTAATCAATGTGTTTCAATTTATGGATCGAAACTTTTAACCCATATTGAATGGATACCAGATATTCAAAGCCTAGATCAGGATTGTGGAATTGAATCTTTGAAAAATTCCATTTCTTTCGCATATCAAACCCATTCTATTTCTATAACAAAACCAGAAAATCAAAATATATTCAAAGAAACGGGGTCTCGTCTAAAACCAATTTTTGCATGGGGAGGTGTTTATAAAGATCATTACACCTTGGCACAAATATCTCCTGCCTATTTTTCTTTAACTTGCAAACCTGGTGTAACCTTAATCGAATTTTTTAAAAAAATTGATTCATCACATTATCAAACTGTTGGGAATGATCATCCTGAACTTTTTCAATGGGGAAATGAATCTTCTTCATTACAGCACTACATCGAACATGGAGGGTTTCATACACGCGTCAAAACGACGTTTGGTGAACATACATATCTCAGCCAAAAAATTGATTTCTATAATCCAGATACTTATGAAATTCACCTTCATTTCACATTAAAAAATTGAGGAATAAAACATGAAAACTGTGCATAAAATTCTACCTTCTTGCACCATAGATGATATTCATATGATGGCCAAAACCATCTATGGAGAAGCTCGAGGAGAAATTACAAAAAACATTCATTTTTTAAAAAAATTAAAAGATGAAAATGCATTATTTATCCATATTCAAGGCCTAGTCGCTGTTGGAAATATTATTTATAATCGTTTTAAAAAACAAACATGGTTTGGAAAAACTTTATCTGAAGTTTGTGTAAAGCCTTTTCAATTTTCATGCTGGAATGCCAACGATCCTAATCGAAGAAAAGTTGAAAATCTTAAAATTGATTCTGATTTTTTTCAATTATGTCTTTATGTTGCTGAAGGTGTTGTGAATCAAAAATGGGATGACATCACAAAAGGAGCAGATCATTATCATGCTGTGTGGTTAACGCCTCACCCCAGATGGGCCAAACCAGAATGCATTACGAATGTTATTGGACAACACGTTTTTTATAATATTTCTGAAATCAGGGGGATGTTATGACATTACCTTTTATCGCAGCGGCTTTATCGTTAGCTGAATTTGCGCCTTCCATCATTCGACTTATTTCAGGAGATAAAAAAGCAGATTCCGCCCAAGAAATTTTAAATCGTGCAAAAAAAATAACGCAGACAGATGATCTGTCATCAATCAGTCAAATCTTTAGAGAAAATCCGCAAATGCTGATGGATTTTCAACACTCTATACTTGAAATCGAAAAGGAATGCGAATTAGCCTATTTAGAAGATCGCAAAGATGCCAGAGAACGAGATGCTCATTTTATTAAATTGGGCCATCGAAATTACAGAGGCGACATTATGGTTGTATCTGCAGCGTTGGGTCTTATTTCTTGTCTATTTACACTTACCTATTTTGCTCATAATTTACCGGGTGAAACCGTTGGTATTTTATCAACAATTGCTGGCATCTTTGGGTCATGCCTTAAAGACGCCTATGCCTTTGAATTTGGGTCGAGCAGAGGAAGCAAAGAAAAAGATTCAACGGTTGCTGTTTTATTGGGAAAAGATAGATACTAACCTGTCATTATATTCTTAAAAACTGTATTTTGGTTACACTTTTAAATTAACAGATTATATACTGATTTATCCTATGTTGAATTTGACAAACTTTTTTAAAACAAAAATATGAGACAAAAATCTATAATCCATTTTTTCATCTTCATTTTGATGATGGCAAAATCAGAATCAGCAGATAAAATGTCTACTACAATGGAAGTATTCCAAAAACCTGTTTTGAAAAGAAATGATTATTTTGATTCAAGAAAAATTTTTGTTGCTGAACAAGATTCGATAACAAATCAAACATTGGAGAGTTATCCAACAATAAAAAGCAGCACAGAATCACAATTTTATTTTCAACGCATCCCCCAAAGCAACAAACGAAGAATCCCCCCATTAGATTTCACACAAATTAGAATAGTTCATATTCGTAATAGCATTATTGATTTGAAACAAGATGTTCAAAATAAATCTTTTTCCAAAAACTCTTTAGAGATCAGAAAAAATGAAATTTTAAAAGCTTTACAATCTATTCACACTAAAAATTCACAATTTAAAAAAGAGCTTCAGAATTTACAGGAACAAATTACTTATCTGGACATCGAAAAAAACAGATTTAACAACATGTGCTGTTTTTTGACATTGCAATCATTTTATTTTTATCATTAAGATTAAAGTCATAAAGATTATTGAGAAACATGCTTTTGATTTCCATTTATAGTTTGTTGTTTTTCAATTTAGTCGGCCAATTTGCTACAGCATCGTCTTGTGATGATAGTTCCATAAAGCAAGAAAAATGGTCTATTTCAAATCTTTCTACACAATATATTTCTTTTGAAGACCTTCTTGATACAGGCATAACATCTACACAGACCAAAAAAATAAAAGACGAAGATGCACGTACTGAATCAGAAGAAGATGCTGTTCAAAAAATTAGCCATCTTCGCAATCCAAAAAATATTACACCATCAACACATCTAGAACCACTAGAACGGTTAAGTTCTATTTCGTTGTCATCACACCAAAACAGTGAAGACCGTATGATCTATCCTTTTTCTTCATCAGATAAAAAATCAAATCAAACTAACAATTATGATTGTTGTGAGTTTTGCCTTATCAGCTAAAAAATTAATACATATACATTTATAGGAGCATTTATGAAAAATTATACAATAAAAAAATACCTCAGTCTTATACCCCTTTTAACATCGTTTTCCTATTCTGGTAATATTGATCACGAGACAATGAACCCGCTTCTTTCATCGATTATAATAGAACCACTGTTATCCACTGGACGTCTTGCCCCACTTTCGAAGCCCTCTGTACATGAGAACACAGAATATGATGGAGATGACGATTCCAATGTATCAGATGTATCAGAACTTACATTATCTCAGCATTCTTCATCAGAAAGACCTTCGATAAAACATGACCTATTAGATCTAGAATCACCTTCTCATCAATCTAATTTTCCCGTTTCACTGGTATCACAGGATTCAGAAGAATCAAATGATTATGATCCTGTTCATATCAATCGAACAACTATAGTCATGTTTAATGTCGAACCAGACGCAGACACCGATTTAAATTCAACTATTTTTAGTACCCCTATTATTATGGGAAGGCAAAACGTGTCTCATCAAGACGCTGTCGTAATATTAGATATCGAACCAGACACTGATTTAAGTTCAACCGTTTTTCGCGAACCTATTAGGATTGAAATGCGTAAAATTATACAAGGCATTTGCTATAAAGGTAGTTCCAGAAGATATTAAATTATTATTCATTTAAATATTTATTAATAATTTTAAAATATTATAAAAAAGAACACTTAATGTAAATTAGTGATCTTTAATTTAAAAAATAAGGATATATTATGTTTAAAATAACACTTCCAGCTTTGCTATTATTAAGCATTACCAACTTTGGTATTGCTGCACCAAAGGAAGGCGATCCGTGCACAACAAACGAACAGTGCAAACCACCTCAAAATCCGAACGGGATAGGAGCTCCACAAACATTAACATGCAACCCATCTACAAAAAAATGTGAAGGCCCAAGCAGTGCACCACTACCTATGCCTATGCCTATGCCTATGCCTCCACATTAACAAGATTGATGGGATCAAAACTGCATCCTTTTTCTTCTTGCATATAGCTTTAAACAGAGCAGGGCAAGTAAGAAAAAGGAAGTTGTTCAACATCTGTATCAAAATCGTCGTTTAGAATTAGTGATTCAGAGTCCCGTTGACTTTTCCGAATCACACCATTTATTGTGTAGGATTTTTTATGAACAATTTAACGAGTCGTTTGTTTTATACACTTTTTGTTTTTGGTTCGTCAATTCTATCTTGTTCATCAGCCTCTGTTTCCCCCGAACAATTCTCTGATTTTTATTCAGAGGAAGAATTAGAGATTTTTCAAACATCAACGCCTTTTTCTAATCTTGTTAGTGAAGAAAATACAAGCGATACCGTATTACCAAAATTTCGTTATGAAACAGACCACATGTTAATGGGTAATGAATCATTTCAACCATTGGACAATCATCAAAAATCAACACTTTCCAATCAGATACTCTTTTGTAATGAAGCAATCAAAAAACTGTCGATCATCAATCCTGATGATTTACTGGCAGAAAAATATCCCCGTCTGTCACTTATTAAGCCATTATGTATAGAGGATTTATCTTCTCCCCTTACGGCATTCAATAATAGTCTTTATGTATCTCCTCTGTCTACTTGCAGTGATACTAGTTTTCCACCTATCAAAAAAGCAGAAAAATCTTTTAACTAAAAATTCAGATAATCAAGATACTCTGTCATCAAAACAACTTTATATATTTTATTTTTGAAACTCAGCAACCAAACATTGGAAAATTTTTCTAGTCATCGCTATTTCCCCTATCTTGCTGTTCTTATGGGGTTAGGTATTTTATGTTATCTGGGACTTGAAAATGAACCGACGTTTTATATTATGTGCTGTGCAACACTATTTACTTTTACATTATCTATTTTTATTTTTTACTATCGTCAAAACATAAATTTTTTCATTCCATCAATTTGTATTTTGTTTTTCTCTTTTGGATTTACACGCATTTATTGGGAAACTTATTTTTCTAATCCAAATTTAATCAAAACTTTTGAGAAAAATGTTACTTTCAACGCTGAGGTTATCCATAGCGATTTTACAAGTCAGAAAATACCTAGGTATACTTTAAAAATTCATCAATGGATACAATCCCCTGAACAAGTCAAAAAAATAAAAAAAGTTAGACTTAAATTTTCAAAACGGCAAGATTTACAACCAGGTGATATCATTGAATGCTTGGCATCATTAACACCTATTGGTGAACCAGCAAGTCCATGGAGCCATAATTTCAAAAGAGACCTTTTTTTCCAAGGCATAGAAGCATTGGGTAGCATGAAAAACTGTACTATTTTGAAATCTTATTCTACTTTTCAACGCATAAGATCTTCTTTAAATCATACATTGCAAAAAAAATTATCTTTTGCCACTGCCCCCATTGCTATGGCTTTGATCACAGGTGAGAAATCTAAAATTGAGTCTTCTATCAGAGAAGATTATGTGAAATCTGGCCTAGCCCACGTCCTGGCCATTTCTGGATTACACATGGGTCTTATTGCATCTCTTATTTTTTTTGTCGTTAAACGTGGGATCGGTATTTTGCATTTGTTTTATGCATTACCTTATACTTTTCCTCTTAAAAAAGTTGCAGCTATTTCGTCTATAGGTTTTACATTTTTATATTTGATGATTTCTGGGATGGGGATCCCAGCCTTACGTTCTTTTTGTATGACACTTATTTTAATGATTGGGATTGTTGTATCACGAAATCCTATTTCCTTAAGGTCCCTAACTTTTGCAGCGATTTTTATTTTTTTATTTTTCCCAAGCGCACTTTTTAGTGTCAGTTTTCAATTGTCTTTTGCCGCAGTAATTGCCCTTGTTTCAGCTTATGAAAAAGGTTCGTCACGTCTTATATCTTGGTTTTATCAACTGATTGATAAAAGAGGAATAGTTGGGAAAATATACGCCTTTATCATGAGTATTGTTTTATCATCTATTATTGCAACAATGTCCACAACACCTATCAGCATGGCGGTTTTTAACCAATTCACTTTGCATTCAATTACGGGAAATATATTGGTCTTACCCCTTCTTTCTTTTTGGATTATGCCGTCCATATTGCTATGCATGCTTTCATTATTATGGGGGGGAAGTGATTTTATTTTTAAGTTTTGCGACTACGGCATTCAATATATGAATCATGCAGCGTCATGGGTTAGCCAATTGCCAGGATCTGAAATTAACATTGCATCTCCACATATGTGTTTCCTGCCTCTTTATTTTATAGGGTTATGTATTTTATGCATTGGGCCACACAGAAACATGCGCCTTATCGGTTGTTTACTTATTTTAAGTTCTGGTGCAATGCATTACTTTCATACTTTACCCATAGGCTATATTTCACAAGATCGCGCCAGCATGGGATTTTATGAACACCCCTATTTTTACACCACACATTCAAAACGTTCAGAATTTACAACACAACAATGGATTCAAAATTTAGGGATCCCTTTAAAATTAAAAAGAGAGATCACCACACCCTTGTGGAAATGGAAATATTTTCATATTTTAATTCTTCCAACGTACCGGAAACAGCAAGAAGTTTTAGATAGGTATCCAAATTTATTAGAGAATTCCAACCAATATCTACCCCTAATTAGTAATGGATATGTCAAAAAGAAATTGAAGACTTCAAAAAAAACAAAGTTCAAACGGAACCATATGTTGATTGTTGATGCAGAAGATCTTAAATCTAAGGGCAGTGCTTTTATTTTTTCCAATGGAGATATTCAATTTTCAAATGAATTTAAAAAAAATAGACCTTGGGATTTTTAATCTTGAAAATGCATAAAGATTTAGATTTCAATAACTTTAGCTATTTCTTATGAAGTTTAAGATTGACTTATGTTGATGAATATGAAATCATTGTCTATTAGATTTAAAATGGAGAATAGCAATGGCAAAAGTATGTCCTGTGACTCACAAAAAAGTAATGTCTGGCAACAACGTTAGCCACGCAAATAACAAAACTAAAAGAAAATTCAATATCAACATGCAACACGTTTCTTTTATGAGCGAAAAATTAGGTCGTTCGATCCAACTTCGCCTTACAACAAACGGCATGAGAACGATTGAATTCCATGGCGGTTTAGATGCATTTCTTTTGAAATCACCTGCTCGTAAGCTTAGCAATGAAATGAGAAGCCTACAAAAAATAATTAAAACTAAAGTATAATAGCTTTAGACTAACTAAGAAATATTTTCAATATGGGCCAGTCCGAACATTACCAAACTCACTTAATGGCTGCTAAAATGTGTCACGATTTAGCGACACCCTTAAGCGCCATGAATCTTTTGTTAGATTTCGCATTTGAGCATTGCAAAGACCCCCATATTGAATCGACTTTCAGAGAAAGTCTTGAAAAGTCTTCTCATAGAATACAATTCTACAGATTACTTCTTTCTGCCAATGAAACACTCCCTTGCTATGCTGATGTATTCCAATTGCTGTATGGTTGCGCAAAATTAAGTAAAGTGGCAATTGATCTTCCTATAGACTGCCCAGATGGGATGGCTTCACGTCTTTTATTGGGACTATCTTACCTTATGATTGAAGCCTTAACAAAAGGCGGAGAACTTTTAGTTACTCTTGATGATGATTCTTTGATTTTTAAATCTGAAGCTTCTTCTTTTCAAATGAGACAAGGCTATCTTGAAATGCTGCAACATCCTGATTCACAAGAATTAAATGTTCGCAACATATTGCCCTATTACATTGCAAAGCTTGCTGAATCTTTACGTGTATCCATTCACGTTGAAATCAAAAATCACACCCATCTGATTATCAGCACCCAGACTTTACAATAGACAAACCCCTTTATTCTCAGGATAAATTGGTTAAAAACTGTTTCATTTTTTTTTGTTTTTTGATAAAGTTGAACATAACTTAGTTAAAAGAGAAAAAGATAATGATTGAACATTTAAATGAAGCAGACTTTCAAAAAAAAGTCATTGATTCATCCTTACCCGTTGTAGTGGATTTTATGGCTGACTGGTGTCAACCATGCCGCCAATTGGCTCCGGTATTAGATGAAGTATCAACTCTGCTTGCTGATCGCGTTCAATTTTTCAAACTTAACATTGATAATAACCCAAACATCCCCAACATGCTTGGTATCCGCTCTATTCCTACTCTTATTTTATACAAAAATGGTAAAATCATAAGCACGCAAGGCGCTATGTCTAAGCAAAAAATGCTTGACTGGCTTCAAGACGTTTAATTATTTGTATGTACCTTTACGGCGTCCACACATGTGCGTCTGCTCTTGGTCATAAAAAAAGAAACATCTTAAATGTTTATGTTTCCAATTATGATGTTTTGAAAACTAAAGAGTTTGCGCACTATCTACCTGAACTTAAACCACAACAAGAGATTATTGATCACATTGTTCGTTTTGGTAAGAAAATTTCCGTTAAAAAAGCTGATAAAAATCAAATCCGCAATATGGTTAGTGAAGATGCTGTGCATCAAGGCATTGTGTTGCAAACAGAGCCCTTGCCCTTTGTGGACTTAAGCGACCTTTATCAGCCAACCGATAAAAATTCTATTGTTGTTGTTCTTGATCATATTTCAGATCCACATAATATTGGTGCAATATTGCGTAGCTGCGCCGTATTTGGTGTTTCTGGTATTGTGCTGACCTCGCGCCATTCACCTAAAGAATCTGCCTTGATTGCCAAAATTGCAAGTGGAGGGCTAGATCTGGTTCCTTTATGCTATGTAGCGAACCTTGCACAGGCAATTGATAAATTAAAAGATGATGGATTCTGGAGTGTTGGACTTGCAGAAAACACAAACAAAACACTTCAAGATATTGACATGAAAGGTCGTATCGCTATTGTCATGGGATCTGAAGGTGACGGCATGAGACGTCTTACTCAATCCAAATGTGACTTTACAGCAAAATTACTGACTGCTTCAACCATGACAACACTTAATGTTTCTCAGGCTACAACGTTAGCCCTTGCTGAAGCTTATCGCCAGCAACTTTTAAACCAATAATATATTTTTTACAAAGGAATTCCACGTGTCTAAAACTAAAAATAAAGATAACTTAGATCATAGCTTGTTGCCCTATGATCCTGAAAAGTTCATCTTCCTACCCATAGGTGGATGCAATGAAATTGGGATGAATCTTAACTTATTTATTCACCAAAACCAAATTCTTATCGTGGACTTAGGGATATCTTTTCATGATAAGGTTGGCATAGACGTTCTAACACCAGACCCATCCTTTTTAGTAAAGTATAAACACCTTATTAGAGGCATTGTCTTTACGCATGCTCATGAAGATCACGTCGGTGCTTTACCCTATTTATGGTCGTATTTAGAATGTCCACTTTATGCTACACCATTTACAGCACAAATCATTCGCAATAAAATTTATGATAAGATGTGGAAAAAACGTGTTGAAATTCATGAACTGGATTTAAACGCGAAATTTAAAATTGGCGTATTTGATTTAGAATTTATTACATTAACTCACTCTATTCCAGAGCCCAATGCCATTAAAATTCAAACATCTAAAGGTATGGTTTTGCATTCTGGAGACTGGAAACTTGATCCCCATCCACAAATAGGTAAAGAGACCAACATTACAAGACTAAAAGAATTAGGAGAAGAAGGCGTTTTAGCCTTAATTTGTGATTCGACCAATATTTTTACTGAAGGAACATCGGGATCAGAAAAAGATGTGTATGCAAGTCTTAAAGAAGTAATGGGCAGATACACCGATGAAAGGCTTATTATTTCTTGCTTTGCATCAAATGTTGCGCGTGTCCAAAGCATCATTCAAATTGCCCATGATTTAGGTCGTAAAACATGCCTTGTGGGTAGATCCATGCATAAAATGGTTGGTGCAGCACGCGAAACAGGATATTTAACAGATTTGCCAGAACTTATTTCTGAAGAAGAAATTAAACGTTATAAGCCCCATGAACTGTGCATTTTAACAACAGGTTCACAAGGCGAATACAGAGCTGGACTTGCTAGAATCGTTTCAAAGACGCATCCTCAAATTAGATTAGATGAAAATGATGTCGTCATTTTTTCATCAAGAATGATACCTGGAAATGAAAAAGCTATTTCATCACTACAAAATCAAATCATCCACCAAGGTGCACAGATTGTAACTTCTTTAGAAGAAGATATTCATACATCAGGGCACCCAGCTAGAGAAGAATTAAGACAAATGTACGACTGGGTTAAACCACGTTTTCTGATCCCTGTTCATGGTGATGCTAGACACCTTGATGCACATGGTAAATTTGCCTATGAGTGCGGTGTGGATAACGTGTTTATTCCTGAAAATGGATCTGTTGTTTCTTTGTCTCATGACGAATTTGATGAAATAGAAGTTATCCCGACCTCAAAATGGGCGTTTGATGGTAACAGGCTTATTCCACTTAACAGCGAAACCGTTAAAGAACGCTATAAGCTTTCAGATGAAGGTGCATGTTTTGTCACTATCGTTGTTAACGACCGAAATACGTTATCTTTTTCACCTATTGTGAAATTTTTCGGACTCGTAGCTACCCCAGAAGAACAGCAGAATCTAACGCAAGAGATTGAATTTACAATCACACGTATATTAGAAACAGTATCTGTTACTCATAAGAATGTGACGTCACAAATTGAAATTGCTATTCGAAAAATGATATTTGGAGAACTGAATAAAAAACCTGTCATTTGTGTGCATTTACTTGAAGAATAGTTCTTAACAATGAACATTCAAACGACGATAGAATGCATGAAAAAACATCTCCAAACTGAATTAAAACAGTTCGAAGATGTTTTTCATGGTGTTTTAGATAGCGATGTCGCTTATCTTATGGAAATGCTTGCTTTTGCATTTAAAGGCCAAGGAAAGCATTTACGCCCCTTGTTAACATTAGCATCTGCAAAAGCGTGTGCACCTGCTAATTCAGTATTAAACGCAGATGCTTTCAACTTGGCTGCGGCAGTTGAAATGATTCATTCTGCAACACTTTTACATGATGACGTTATTGATATGTCTGAATTAAGACGAGGGAAACCAACGTGTCATACCGTTTTTGGAAATACATCGACTATTCTTTTAGGAGATTATTTATTTTCAAAAGCTTTTCAGCTTATGGTGCGTTGTGACACTAAAGGTGTCCTCGATATTTTATCCAATGTTTCTTCATTGATTACTGAAGGTGAAATATTACAATTAAAACAGAATTTTGATTTGTCTGTTACAGTGACTCAATACTATGAAACAATTCAACGAAAAACAGCAGCCTTATTTCGTGCATCAACATGGGTAGGAGCATATTGTCAAACCAATAATGTAGAACCAGAAATGGTACTGGCACTTAAGAATTTTGGACAATACTTTGGTGTAGCTTTTCAAATACGAGATGATTTACTCGACTATTTTCCATCGACAAATTTTGGCAAAGATTGCGGCGATGATTTTTTTGAAGGAAAAATGACCCTACCACTTATTATTCTGTATCAAAAAATCAAAGAACAAGCCAACCATGATTTTTTGGAGCCGCTGTGGAATGAACTAAAAAATATGCATTCTTATGAAAGAAAAAATAAACTTGCCAATGAACTTACCATCGTACAAAAATGGATGCATCAATTTAATGTCTTTGAAGAATGCCAATCGTATTTAAAATCAGAACTTGAAAAAGCCTTTAACGAGCTTGAAAAAATTCCTGATTCAGATACAAAAAAACTGCTGAAAAATTTAACACAAAACCTTGTGCTTTAAAAAATATTGTAAAAGCAATAAAGACCATTTTCATGGTCGGAACGGCGGGATTTGAACCCACGACCCCTATCCCCCCAGAATAGTGCGCTACCAGGCTGCGCTACGTTCCGTCATATATTATTGATTATAAAAATCTTTAACGTAAAACTCAAGTTGTTTTAAAGATCATTTCTATAAATGCGTCATTAAAAATTTAAATTTAATCCTCATTCAGCTTTTAGCTATACTTAAAAACAGGCATCGTTCGATTAACTTTATTTTTTTGTGATGCAGATATATGGGGTTCCATTTCTCTTTTGCTGTTCCATAATGCAAGAAAAACGACTTGGATCTGACGCACTACTTTGCCAATAAGGAATGATGCCTGTAATACATTCAATTTCGATATCTTTTATACAAGGTTTAATTAATTCACTGAGATACTGAAGGTAAATAGCATTAATACTTGCATTTTCATCTTCGGTGCAAAATCTTGAATGGTGGACAAGCATGCTTTGCTTATAATTACTTGATACTGCTTCAGCATAACGTTGATAAAGATCTGGGCTTATATTTTTTGGATTTGGCATTATTTTGTAAGAAACTCTTTTAGAGACTTTCGTTGATCGAGTTAAAGGAGCTTGAAGTTCTGCAGAATAATGAGTAACTGTTTTTATGCACAAGTCTTCATCATATTGTATGTATTCAAACATAGATGGAGTATAGTCAAATATAAATTTTCCACCTTTTTTCAATAATTTAACAAATGCGTCAATATGTTCAATATTCCAGTGAAAATGATTTGTTACGGCCCAATCGACCGTGATTAGATCAAACATTTGTTCAAACCGTCCGACCATTTCGTTAAGAAAATGCATATCTGTAACATCACTTTTAATAAAAAAAGGAGACGTTAAGTCTTCTGTTTTATCCGTAAGGATTAATCGATCAACGTAAAAAACGAGAGGATCAAGGTATTGTTCAAAATTAAATTGATCACTTTGTGATGGGTAAGCTCCTAACACAAGAATTTTGAATTGGTCAGTTTCGCCAACAATAAGATCGACCATCTCAAGTTGTTTGGAAAGAGGTTGGCTTTCTTTTGTATCTTTTAATTGAGATAATAATAACAATTCAGAATTTTGATCAACAGCAAAAGCAGAAGCTGTTTCTGATACTTGATAATATGATACAATAATCAAAAAAAATACCATAAATTTTTTCATTTATTTTTTAATATTATAATTAACAAATATATTTTACAATAATCTAAATAAAAATTCAAATTAAATTCAATATTAATCAATTCAATTCAGTATAAAACAAAAAAAATCCATGCCAATGCAAAAAACCGTGTATACTTTATTAAATTTTGTTTTACCAAATCGATGTATTATTTGCACTGAATATTTGGATATTGAAAGTGAATTAACACATGTTTCTGTATCACTATGCTATGAATGTTGGAATAAAATTGAATTTATTTCTCATACCTCTTGTGAAAAGTGCGGAGGCAATATAGACTTTGATGGAGCTGAATGTCGACATTGTTATAGTTATCCTTTTGCTTTTGGTCAAGCTAAAGCCTGTATTGTTTATAATAAAAATTCACAGAAACTTTTTTTCCAACTTAAACATCACGCCAATGATTCCATTGTTTCAATGATGGGAAAATGGATGATAAGTCGTTTAAAATCATTTGAACATAACCACGATATAATTATTGCCATGCCCTTATCACGTTGGAGATTATTTTCCCGTGGATTTAATCAGTCTTCATTACTGCTTTATGAAATACAAAAACAAAAGTCTTATTCTTTTATAGATTTATCACACAAGATTTTACGCATTAAAAATACACCTTCTCAAGGTCACAAATGCGCAAAAGATAGACAGACCAATGTCAAAGGTGCTTTTCAGGCATGTGAACATAGTTTTAAAGGCAAATCTGTCCTTCTTATTGATGACGTATTGACATCAGGAGCAAGCCTAAATGAATGTGCTAATGAATTATTATGCAAAGGGGCATCACGTGTTGATGTTCTTGTTGTTGGCCGAGCCTGATAAATAGTAACGTTTAAATAAATATTTTTTTATTTAAACAATCTAATTATGATTTATAAAAAGCAATATATAAACATTAATTCATTTTTAATATTGTTAGTTCATAATGATACCAATAAATATATTTTTTGATGTTTTATGGATTTTGAAGAGTTTTGGAAACAATTTTTAATTGAATGTCAGGAACACATAGAAGTCATTGAAAGACATCTTTTAAATGCCGAAACAAATGCTGTTGAAAAAAGCTCTATCTCTGAACTATTCAGAGCTTTCCATTCCATTAAAGGCCTTTCTAAAAGTATGGATCTTAAAGGCATAGAAAGTCTTGCACACGTTTGCGAAGATATATTGGGAGTCATCAGGGAAGAAAAAGCAAATTTTAACCCTGAAATTGTAGATTTGCTGCTTAGAGGATTAGATGCTATTCGAAGCATGATTGAGGAAGCATGCACTATTCAGCAAAATATTGAACCCGATGAAAATCTATTAAATGAGCTTAAAGCTATGCGGGATGTGTTAATTTCTACAGACACCTGCATTACAAAACCAGCCCCCCTAAAAACAACTGTTGTTGACGTCAAAGCACAAGCAGAAGACATGTCTGTAGAAGCTAAAAAAACCGATTCTCATCATTCTGTAGATGATGCTATTTCTCACGCCTCTGTTTTGGAAGAATTAGATTCTCCTGATTCAGTTGTTGTGTCCTACGATGACGAAACCGTTCAATATTTTCTTGAAGCGATCGGTTATCAAATGCAAGATCTGATAAAGAAAGATCCTTTGGCAGATCAGACCGATATTCAATGGACGGTGAATATGATGAGAAGAAGCTACAATATGATGGGCTTTTTTGATTTTATTTTCAGTCTTGATGGCGTTCTATTAAATCTACATAAAGGTCTACCTGATTATTGGGTTAATCTGTATAAAGTTATTGATGATGCAAAAAAAATACAGTTGAATAATGGTTTATTACTGCTTGCAAATCATCCAGATATTTTTCAAGCATCAGAGATCAAAATCATTCTATCTATTATTGAACTTATTAAAACGAGTCTTTCTAATCTAATCTTACAAGAAGAATTAAAATATCCTATCAAGCAAATTCAAACGTTGGTTTTGGATTTTGGATTTTTAATAAATCAAAATCACCATGAAATTCCCGTGCAATATTTTCTTGATCTTGACATGTTTGTTGGATCCTTGCCTTTTGAAAATATTACAGAAGATAAAGACGAGACACTTAAAAATATTATTCTTTTTTGGGCAGATATATCTGAAAAAATCTCGTCATTATCAAAAATCGATGATTCAATAATAAGTCTCTTCGCGCAACACCACAATTATTTGAGCGCAAGCAACAAAAATTCATCTTTAACGTGGACCGAAATCCAAGAAGACGAACAGCTTTCCTTTATAGAGACAATAGACGTTGAATTGCTGTCTGATTTACAAAAAAGATTTAAAGAAGGAGGACTAGAAACTTGCTATGTTGTATCCACTTACCTAGAAGAAGATCAGTCTATAGGTGAAACATTTGCAATGTTTGCTACTAAAAATTTTGAAATGCCATTTAATAGATCTTTGTTTATTGATAAAAAAACCTGGTATGAACTTCTTATCATATATACGAAACCAGAAGCTGAATTAGAGCAAGCCTTAAGAAATATTGATCCTGCCAAAAAATATTTAATGATTAACCAAGATCAAACGACAGTATTAAGGGATTTAATTCATCAAGGAATTAATCATCTTAAGGCAGATGAACTGATTAAAGAGCAAACTAAAACAAGCGTCCTTCATGAAGAAATGATGCCATCGGCAGCTTCTTCTACAGAAAAAACTTTGGATCCTAGTGAGGCAAATACACCTACCCCTGCTGAAGCAAAAAAAACAGTATCAGCTACAAGCACATCTGCAGCATCAGCGGCATCTGCTGAAACCATTCGTGTTCCAGGTGATGTTTTGGATAAATTTATGAACGATATTGGAGAAATGGTTTTAGCATGTAGCCATTTAAATTTCACTATTAATAGCCATAGTTTTAAAACAAACTTGCTTGCTTTAAATTCTTATATGAAAAAATTACAAAACCAGTATCAAATACCTAAAGATGAATTATCATCTTTTAATAACATTCTTCAAGAACTGGATACTTCTCATAAAGCTATTTCTGAAAATAATTCATCGATTCATAGCATATTAAGGTATTTACAAGAAAGTGCCCTCAACCTACGTGTTATTCCTTTAGAAACCGTCTTTAAGCGTTTGCCGCGCATTGTACGTGATGTTTCCAAACAATTAGGTAAAAAAATTAATCTTGTTCTTGAAGGACAAGAAGTACGTATTGATAAATCAATGGTGGATTGTCTTGTTGATCCCTTAATTCATATGTTACGTAACAGTATTGACCACGGAATTGAAACACCTGATATTCGTCTTCAAAACGGGAAAGATGAAACAGGAACCATTTGTATTTCAGCCGTACAACAAGGAAACCAAATACGTATAGACATTCAAGATGATGGTTATGGGTTGGATCCTGAAAAACTTCTTAAAAAAGCTGTATCCAAACAATTAATAGCTCCAGATGCTGTTTTAAGTATGGAAGAAATTCATCATCTTATCTTTCATCCAGGATTTTCAACAGCAGCAATTGTAACCGAAGTCTCGGGTCGAGGTGTTGGAATGGACGTTGTTAGATCAAATGTATCAAAAGTAGGAGGGCATATAGCAGTAACCTCACAAAAAGGTAAGGGTACGAAAATATCTCTTAAAATGCCTTTGTCCGCAGCTATACAAGAAGTTCTTATTGTGAATGCTGCACAGCAAACGTTCGCCATTCCCAGTCGATTTGTCACCGAAATTATTGAATTCGATATCAGTCAAGTGATGACATTAAAAGGTCAGCCCTCAGTTTTATTACGTAATAACTTTTTGCCCATTTCATATTTAGCATTTCTGTTAGGATTTGGTCAACCTAAAGCATCAGACAAAGTAACAATTGTTGTTTTACACGATGGACAATCAACGCTGGGGGTTCATGTAGACGAAGTGGTGAATAGAAGCGAGCTATATATGAAAGATGTACATCAAGGAATTGTGAATTTACCAGGTGTAGGCGGTGCTTCCATTTTAGGCAACGGCAGAGTTGTTTTAGTTTTGGACGGTGAAGATTTATTAAATTTAGCAACAAAACGTCCTGCTACTAGATATGAAAATCTGATAGATATTGAAAGAACAAAAGAAGTTTTTAAAAATAATTCAAATGTTATTTCTTTGGAAAAAAAGATACACACCTCATATTCAACTGTGAATCATCTTCATGGTGAACAATCATGAGCAAAGATGTTTTATTAGTCAAAGCTGGACTATACCATATTGCACTACCAACTTATCAGCTTTTAGAAATTATTGATTTGAAGGAATATGAGAAAAATCAATCTCCTTTAAATACCAACAGGGATGAACGGCACCGGACAAATTTCGAAACCAAAGAATCTCAATATGACGTCGATCAATATCGTTTATGGCGAGACCATGTTCTACCCGTCATCCATATGGGACATTATCTAGACGAACATACACAGATTACAAAATGTCGGTATAGTCTTGTTTATCAAACCAATCAGCAAGAAATTTTCTTCCTGGATGTAGACCATTTCTTTTCTATCATCCACATGGATACAGCACAACTGAGGCCTATATTTAATCCATACAAAAAACTAGCTGATTTTTCTTCTAAAGTTTGTTACGTTCCAGGCAAAGAAGTTTTAGCCTTCTTTTTAGATGAAAATCATAAATGGAAACCTCATCACGACTCACACAATTCTATGCACCAGATTGAAGAACCATCATTTTCAGTAACATCTCATCATACTAAAAGTGAAACATTAGAAAGTATATAATTTACAGATAATGTGTAATCGCTTCGTATGAATGATTTTGGGGGAATACCCTCTACTTTCAAGAATGGAATTTCAGCTCAAACTGATTATCAGGTTTAAATGTACAATTAGGTTGGTCTATTGTCTTTAGAAACTATTGATCTTTCACAGGTTCAGCTTTTGTCGCTAAAGTTTTAAACACTTTTTTTATTTTTTAAACCTGCATTTCAATGTGTTTAATGAAACTTGCAACTATATGAGAACTTGTTATATTGGAATTTAAAAACTTTTCGTAGTCTATGCATTAATCCACAAAATGACATTGTTTACTTTGACGTACAATTCACATATTCCCCATTCATAGCCATAAGATGGATTGTTATATTTTATTGAAGACATATATTCACTAATACTATAGCCCATTAATGTGATAGCACTAATATTAAAGATGCTTTTATATATTTCTTCATTTTTCTAAAATCTCAGTCTTTTTAGTCTATAATTAAAATTAAAGTTCATATAACCCATTACAATACGTCCATTTTTTTCTTTCATTTATATATTCTAAGGAAACCATCTATGCCATTTATTAAATCTTTTTTACCCAAAACACTTCTAAATCGCAGTCTTATGATTGTTATTTTACCTCTTATTATTTTGCAATTTATTTTAAGTTACGTATTTTTTGAACGACACACTGAAACTATTCTTAAAAATATTTCTGAAAATCTAGCTGGAAATGTTGAATTTATCAGTCAATGGTATGACGAAAATCGTGATGCTGAATGGATCAAAGGACAAGCTTTTAAAAATATGAATTTGGTTATCGCAGAAAAAAAGAATCAGCACCTGAGTTCAACAGGACAGTACCGTTCGGGATGGCTTTATAAGCCTTTAGTTTTTGCACTTAGAGCCACGTTGACCAAACCCTATTTCATACGCCTTACACCAGATGATGTGATTATTTCATTCCAACAAAAAAACGACATTATCGATGTGTATATGCAACGGAAACGCTTTTTTAGCCGAACAACACCTTTGGTCCTTATATTAACCAGTATCGCTGCAGCCTTACTTTCTGCAATATCTTTTTTATTCATGCGCAACCAAATTCGCCCCATTATCAGGCTTGCTGAAAGTGCTGATTTATATGGACGAGGATATGATAATGAAGATCTTTTCAAACCTGAAGGAGCATTAGAAGTTAAAAAAGTAGGTTTTGCCTTTTTAAGAATGAAAAAAAGACTAAACAGGTTATTAAACGAACGCCTTGAAATGCTTGCAGGAGTTTCACATGATCTACGCACTCCGATTACTCGTCTTAAGTTAGCAAGCACTATGCTACAAGAAGGAGAATTGAAAAATCAAATTTCCAATGATATTCAAACCGTTCATACGATGGTTGAAGAATTTATTCATTTTGCCAGAGGTGCGCAATACGAAGCTTTGAAAAAGACAAACCTTACTCCTTTTATTCAATCAATCGTTAATAATTTTGATCAGCAAAAAATCAATTTTGTTTCACCTAAAGAGTGTTGGGTTGAAATAAAAAGAACTTCTATTAACCGTTGTTTAACTAATATTATAGTAAACTCTTTTAGGTACGCAGATAACCTATGGATTAAAGTTAGTCTTTTAAACCACCATGTTCTTATCAACTGTGATGATGATGGTCCAGGCATACCAATTGAAGAACGAGAAAAAGTATTTCAACCGTTCTATCGATTAGATGCTGCCAGAAATCTGGATACTCCAGGTGTTGGCTTAGGACTTAGTATTGCAAGAGATTTAGTTTATGCACATGGAGGAGATATCAGACTAGATAATTCGCCACACGGTGGTCTTAGAGTTCAAATTACGCTACCGTGTTAAATTGGTTTTAAATATAACCTGGAGGTTACAAACACAATGAATAAAGAAATGTTTTCTGAACAAGCTAAAAAATCGATGGATGTATTTTCTGATATGGGGAAAATGTCCATGGAATTTTCAAAATCTATGGTACAAATGCAAAATTCTTATATGAAAGAAGCTTTTGAAGAAGTAACTTCCATGGCAAAAGAAATGATGGCAGCGCCTATGAGCTATGAAACCCACAAAAACAGCATGAATCGTGTAAAAGATAGCATGAACAAAGCATCTGAACATGCTGCTAAAGTGTCTCAGATGTTTGTAAAAGCCCATAATGATACACAAAATAAAATGCAACATAACATGGGGGATATGTTTGAAGAAATGAAATGTGCCAACATGAATAATTCAAAATAATAAATCTATTTTGAGACGAGATTAAAAAAAGGGGATTTAGATCCCCTTTTTTTATACTTGCTACAAATTTTCAAAGTATCTTCTTAATCAATACATATTTATAAAGCAGAACCTTAAAAATGATTGTGCTTTGTGCTTACAGTATAAAGCTGATTTCAATTAGGATTTACATAAATTGGATAGTTTTGAGATCCAAGATAATTTTCTCCAGAACGTGATCTATCTGCCATTTTTTTTAAATAACCATCTCCCACATTTTCTTCAAATTTACTACCATCACGCTGATAGTTTTGTGCTGTTGTGTTGCGTATATCATCAAGATAAAATGGACGATTGTTTTCTTGAAGAAGATCAGTCGCTGTATCTAACTTTTGAATTAGAATATATACTTCCCATTTCAAATCATTAAATATACGATTTTGCCTGGATCCTTCCGGAAAAGTTTGCTATTCTTTCGAACAAATTAGGACCATAATCATCCATATTATTGAACATCATTTTCATTGAATCAACAAAAGCTCGTAGTTGCAAAGAACTCAGATTAGAACTGTTAGGTAATGGTGCGAACGAGTCTGATCTTCTCAATACTGGTGCTTCTGAATTTGCTGCTGCGAATACTGCTACATCAGCCATCGAAAGGGCTATAGTACATAAAAGTCCCGACATTACATATTTTAATTTCCTCATGGTGCATCATCCTTAAATTTAAATATATATAATTATATTTAAATAAATATAACAATTAATTAAAATATATAAATTAAAGGAAAAGGGGATTTAGATCCCCTTTTTTTATATTTTCCAATACATTTGGTAAACTGTTCTCTATAAAATACAACCACATTTTATGATGAATTAATGCATTATCTGTATTTTTCCATGATGTACGGTAGGGATAATGCTTTTAAATTGATTGTAAAGATCAGAATAATCGTCTATCCAAATGGAATCAATCTTATCCCATACAACTGACTCCCATAATTGAGCCGAAAGAGCATTAGTACAAATGTTTGGACGGTCACGATGATCGGCACTAATCGTAACCACAGAATCATCAAAAGATATAGCATAACTATTTGAACCATATGCAGATCGAGCTATTCTGTTTAAAGCTGGATTGAAATAATTATTATAGGTGCTATGCTTTTTTGAAAGACGATTCCCACCAATAACAATTGTCACAGGATGTTGTGAATCATAAAGTTTGTCCAACAAGACTGTATCAGGATTATATTGAAACGCTTCCAGATTCTCTATCGCTGAGAATACGAATCCCGTTGATTTCATACTATCAAAAATTTCTTGACGAACCACAACAAAAGAAGGATCGCAAAAAATACTATAGACATTATTATAGTGTTTATCATCATCTAATACCCAAGCATAATTGGAATCTATGAGTATTTGTGAAATTTTTGGACCTAAAATAGTAAGAACCGTTAAGTGATAAGCCATTTGTGATAATCCATAAGGGTCAGGTGAAGGATTATGATCAGCAGATAAATAATCAAAAAAACAGCTTATGTTCAAAGATTTTAAAGTTTCATACTTTCCTGTAGATCTCAAATGAGTCCAAAATTCATCTTTCCGACTCAAATCAATATGAGTAAACACTTGATGAAGGTTCATGTAAACATCTGCTTGATCAAAATTCTGTGATGGAATGTGCTGAGCCTCTACGATATCAGCATGATGGGAAGCATGGATGGACGTCATAGCTACGAAGGAAAAGAATAAAATACTACATTTTCTAAACATTAAAACCAAATTATGAAATATATACTAAATATAATATAATGTAATTTGATTCAGTAAGCAAAATAAATCAGGTCACATATTACTTTTTCAATACGTCGATCATTTTTTTCTAAACCTTGTGTTATATTTTTTTCAACTTCTTGCAATACTTTAGAATAAAGATCAGGATCCAAGCCATAATTCAAAAGACCTTCATCAAGACTTGCCGCCTTTTTGTTGATCTTAATCTTACGTGTTTCTAAATAGTTATAACATTCACTAACCAAAGAATCTTGTTTGTTGATCGGTTTTTTATGTTCTTTTTGGTTATTAAGTTTATCAAATAGTAACATTTTACTGGGCTGTATTGTTGATATAATCAACCTGGCTTACCATTTGACCTTGGCTTTGGCCGTCTTGACCATAAACATACACAGTATTAATTTTTGAACCTACCATCACATTTAAAATCATACGATCCAACTGTTGCTGACATGTTTGGATTTTACAGGTTTTATATTCAATTTTTTGCATTGTTACTTTCATCTGACCAATATTGCCTAATCGTACAATTGTCAAATTTCCAACACCAACACCTAAATTCATGTTGCTTTCTAACTGTGCAGAATACCCGCCATAAGGAACAACCAATACTAAATCGCTATGACGAAGGGTTGCTGATGTGAATAAAGGACCACTAATTTCAGGGCTTGTGAATCGGCTGGATTCTCCGTACCAACCAAATAGCTCTACATAATCGTTGAATCCTGCAACAGATGAACTCATGATGTTATCAATTTTAACCATCCATTCCGGTGTTCGGATGGAATTAGGCATCTCTTGATCGGCAAAAGTTGAATCTGTTGTAGCAATACGAAAATCTCGTTTACCAGGGAGTTGTACAATCTGAAAATTAGGTGCCATGTCTTAAATCCTTTTTTTTCAATATTTTATGCAGTTGTTTTAGGTAAATTAGCGACCAAACGAATAGATGCTGTTAACTCTTCCATTTGGAAATGAGGCCTTAGATATACAACGGCTCTAAACGAACCAGGAGAGCCTGGCACATCTGAAACTTCTATTCTACCTTCTCTGAGAGGATATTTTGCTTTTGCTGCCTGTGGGGCATCGTCGTTCAAAATAATATAGTTAGATAGCCATGTGTTGAGTTCAATTTCAATTTGTTCACGAGAAATAAAAGAACCTATCTTGTCGCGCATAATAACTTTGATATAATGTGCAAAACGAGAAACAGCTAAAACATAAGGTAAACGGGTTGCCAAAACTGCATTGGCGTTTGCATCTTCATCTTCGTATTTACGAACTCTTTGAACCGTTTGAGCGCCAAAGAAAACAGCATAATCTGAACCTTTGCTATGACATAATCCAATAAATCCTTGCTCGCTTAGTTCGCGTTCACGCCTATCTGTAATGGCTGCCTCTGTTGGACATTTAACAACGAGATCCCCTTCTGAGGTTCGATAAGCATAAGCAGGCAATCCTTCAACAAGACCACCACCTTCAACACCGCGGATTGCAGCCGTCCAGCCATACCAATAAAATGCATTAGTGATGCGTTCAGCCAAAACATACGCTGCATTACCCCAAGAAAAATGGCGCATATCCATTCCATTCACATCTTCTGCAAAATGAAATCCATTCTCAAATAATTCATCAGTATTATTGTATGGAAGCCTCATTAATACACGAGGTAAAACTAAGGCAACATATCTTGAATCTTCACTGTTTCTAAAGCTATTCCATTTTGCAAGTTCTAAACTTTGAAATGTTTTACCCAAATCTTTTGGTCTTGAAATTTGATGAAACCCGTCAAGGTCAAAAAGTTGAGGATGAGCAGACGATATAAACGGTGCGTGTGCTGCCGCTGCTACAGCGGAAATTTTTTCAAGTAACGTTATATCTTTTGCACTACGGGTAAATTCAAAATCACCCACTAAACATGAATAAGGTTGTCCACCAAAAGTTCCGTATTCTCTTTCGTATATTTTTTTAAATAATTCACTTTGGTCAAATTCAGGCGATTTCATCAAATCTGCAAACAATTCAGCTTTGGATACATTAAAGATTCGTAATCTTAATTTAAGATTTGTTTTTGTTTTGGATACAAGATAGTACAAACCAAGCCATGCAGCTTCTAATTTTTGAAATTTAGGATCATGTATAATTTCATTTAACTGGGACGAAATGATGTCATCAATTTGTGTAATACGCGTAGCAACAAATGACTGAACATTACTGCTGGTGACATTTCCTTGTTGTTTCAGATGATTTAAAAACTCTTTTAGCATGGCAATTGCAAATGGTTTTTGACTTTTATCACGTGCCAGCTTTCCAACTGTCAGAAGTTCTTCGAGTAAAGATGAATAATTTTTTTTGTCGGCCATTTTCAATTTCCTTATTTCTCAAAGACCTTTATTATGATGAAAAGAAACTATCATTTTGATCTGAGTCTTTTTTGCTTTTATCACTTTGTTCATTCGTTTCTTCACTTATTGAAGTAGTTTTTTCATATCCTTCAAACGATACAGGGTTTGGTTCTTCAACCATAGAACTCATAACAGGAGGAAGTTCTCTCAACGTTTGTTGTGCTATATATTCGGGATCATCAAAATCTGGCTTAGGAGATTTCTTTTTCACAATACCAAGTTCTTCATCAATTTCTCGTGAAAGCTGTTCTTGTTTCTTAGGATCCAACATGATTTCAGAAAGCAATTGCTCTAATTCATCGTTACCATCCATTTTCGAAAGCAAATCTTTCAAGTTTAATCTGGATTGATTCAAGCTAGACAAAGTAGGAATTTGTTCAATTAAACTATTCGGCTGAAAATCTTCCATGCTTTCAAACAAAAGACTAGCTTTGAATTTCCCTTGATTATTCAAGAGTTTATTAGAAACTGATACGTCTAAATTGGGAGCGATATGAGCCATAATATCATTGAAATTATCCATATCAATCCCAACAAAAGAACGATCTTTTATCGGCAATGGCTCTGTAGACCTCATACCCGATAAATCAGCCATAATGCCTAAAACGAAAGGAAGTTCCTTATGCTCTTTTTCTCCACCTACAAGAACATCATAGGTAATTTGAACGCGAGGAGGCCTGGTATTGCCTAATTTATGTTGTGTGCTCTGACTCATCTTTTCTTCTTCTGCGATCATTCCTTTTGAAAATAAATTCTTAGGAATATAACTCTACATTGTCATTAGACATGAAGAAGATTAATGAAAAATTAATTCTGAAAATTATGCAAAAAACTTTAATTCATAAGGTGCTTTGGGATCGATCGCATTATTATTCAAAGATATTAAAGCATCAGCGCCATAAATAAAAGGGAAGTTATGGTACCCATGGCCACATTTTTTCCATCTAAAAACTGGTACATTTAATTTTTTTGTACAATAATCTAATGTTTTATTTACCTCTTCTTCAGAGGCTTCAACTTTAAAATCACCAAAAATCAAAGCTTTAGCATCGTTCAATTTACCCACTTGTGACATATGCTGAATCATTCGATCGATATGATAACATTCCACGTTCAAATCTTCAAAAATCACAATTTTGTCTTTGGTCACAATTTCATTAAAATCTTTTAATGTATGCAAAGAGACCGTTAAATTCCCACCTGTCAGTTGTCCTTGAATAGTCGATGCATCTTTTGCTGCTGCATTTAAAGGGAGCAAATTATCGTAGACAAAAAGACTTCCTGGGTTTTGAATCATTTTTTGTAACAATCTGAAATTTTCAGGATCTTTATCATTTTCTGTTAATTTAGAAACCATAGCACCATGAATCGACTTCCAGCCCCATTTTTGAAGTACAAATAAGTGAAGTGCCGTAATATCACTATAACCAATTATAATTTTTGGTTTTGCAGGCTTCTTCATCTTATTTAAATAAGGAATTAGATTTTGTGCTCCATACCCCCCTTTAAAACACCAAATATACGGTATAGTTTCATCCATCAAAGCTTTTTCTAAATCTTTTAATCTTTTGTCATCATGATAAACATGAAAATAGTCGGCCATTCCATCTTGATCTTTTACAAAATGAAGTCTTGTATTTTTTAATCGATCTTTTATTTTGTGCATTTTTCTCCGAGAATACGCTGAAGACGGAACAATAACATTAAACTCTTGAGTTTGGATAAAATGCAAAAAAGATTCATCCTGCATCACATCATTGATTTGTCCCATATTTTTAAGATCATCAGTGTGTTGTTTGTTACAAGCGGTTAAAAGCACGAATATCATAAATAGTGCATGCATTAAAATAAAATTTAATGTTTTAATCGTCATTGAGCACTCTCCACTTTTTACGTTTTTAACAAGAACAGCCTATCCAAAAAACTTTAATTCATAAGGTGCTTTAGAATCGACCGCATTATTGTTCAAAGATATTAAAGCATCAGCACCATAAACAAAGGGGAAGTTATGATACCCATGCCCGCATTTTTTCCATCTGAATACAGGAATTTTTAATTTGAGGGCTAAATTTTTCAATGTTTGACTCATCAGATCTTCACTGTCTTCTGTTGAAAAGTCAGCAAAAATAATCGCCTTAGCGTCCCTTAATTTACCAGCTTGTAATAAATGATGAATACTTCTGTCTATCCTATAAGGTTTTTCAAATACATCTTCTAAAATGATAATTTTATTTTTAGTTATAATCTCATTCGGTGTTTTAAGTGTATGCAACAAAACCGTTAGGTTACCACCTGTGAGTTGACCTTGAACAGAAATACTATTTTCAGCTTCTTTATTTAAAGGAACAAGAGAATCATAAGAAATAAGCTGTCCTGGATTTTGAATCATTTTTTGTAAATATTTAAAATTTTCAGGATCCTTTTTGGATGAAACTAATTCAAAAACCATAGGTCCATGAATTGTTTTCCAGCCCCATTTTTGATTCATAAATAAATGTAGCGCCGTAATATCGCTATATCCAATTATGATTTTGGATTTCAAAGGTTGCTTCATTTGATCAAGATAAGGGACTAATTTTTGAGCACCATACCCCCCTTTAAAACACCATATATAAGTGTTGTCATCGTTAATGACATCAACTAAATCATTTAATCTTTTTACATCGGAGTAAACATGAAACAATTCCACTGGACCTATATAATCAGAACTAAAATGAAGGTTCGTTTGATTCAATTGTTCTTTCACACTTTGCATCTTTGTTAGATCAAATCCAGATGCAGGCACAATAACATTAAATTTTTGATTTTTGATAAAGTTGTGAAAAGATTCATCATTCATCACAGTATGATAAACCACTTCAGGCGTTTGCTGATCGCACTTATGCTGTTGGCAACCGAATAATGAAACTGATATCAAGGGTATAAATATCTTAAAAAGATGTTTCATTGTGCAAAAATCTAACCTGGTTTTTCATAAATTTAACATATTGATTTTTCAATAGATATTAAAATTTTATTTTTTATAAAACTGTATTAAACTTTCTAATGCTGAATCTACAGCATTTTCAAAGAATCCATATTGTTTCATTTGATCAATATATTCAATGTAACGTATGGCTGACAAAGCATGATATTCGTTATCTAAACAACAGTCACATAAAACATTCATCAATGTAAGAACAGCGCCCCCACAATCCATATCTCGATCTTGTATACCCAACATAAAACATTCCGCTTCTGCTTCCATATATCCATTAACAATAGCCATACTATCTTTCATAGAAGCTAATCTGGATAAATCTCCCCCCATACTGGTTGGATTGAAGATATAATATTTTTCACGTTGTGCGAGTGCTCTATTTAAATCAGCCATAAATAAATACCAATGTCCGGCTTCACCAACTTTACCAGTTCTTAAAATAGCAAAATATTTTTTAACTGAAGTGTTTTCTCTACATTCTCGAAGTGATACACTCAGCTCTTCTAAAGACATTGTTATCGGAGCTATACGACGTTCAATTTCTGATAAATTTCTTTGGACTTGGCAAACACCTCCAAAAAATAAATTCTTATCCCGTTTGACACAGGCTTCACCATATGCTTGAACACCCATTTCGTTCATTCCACCATTTTCAGTAAATATCAATTTAACTGTTTCAGGATCTACATTTCTCAAGATGTGCAAAGATTCGTCGCTTACTTTACTTGCGAAAGAATATACCGTTTGGATAACCAATGCTAAAACATAGATTTTTTTTATCATTTTGAAAAACCATTAATATTTTATATGCAAATAATAACAAATATTATTTATTTGTTCAACAACAATAAAAAGGGACTTTATGAATCTATCTACCTTTAAGCAAACAACACAACATAACAATAAAAATTTACAATTCAAACAAGAATTTGAAAAACTTTACTTTGATGCCCTAGCCCAAGAAAATTTAAGTCTTGCCTTTAAAATTTTACAAACTCTACAAAATCAAGATCCAAAAGATGATTCAGAATGCCCGTGCAAATTAAAAATCCAAAATATAGATGATTTTATTTTTGCTCTTCAAAAATGGATTTCTTAATCTATTTAGACAAAAATAATCCAAAGTTCATTTCGTGAAATAATATTCTTACAAAATATTTTACATCATTTTGTTTTTGTTTCTTTCAAATGATCTCTATGATATAATCGATTGAAATTAAATCCTCCTGTTTTAAAGGGAGATACCATTGAATCTCTATAAATCTTTCTGTTCTGTTGGTTTGCTGACTATTTTCAGTCGCATTATGGGATTTGTGCGTGAAATTTTGATTGCAACCGAGCTTGGTGCAAGCGCTGTTACAGACGCTATCAAAATTGCCATTAAAGTACCATCTTTGTTTAGACGCATCTTTGCAGAAGGAGCATTCAATGCGTCATTTGTACCCTTATTTTCCGATATTTTAGAAAAAGAACCTGACAAAAAATCAGCCTTATCTTTTGGTGAATATATTCTAAGTTGGCTAACAATTTCGCTATGTATCCTAACATTAATAGTGGAACTTTTAATACCTTCTCTTTTTAAAATCATGTTTTCAAGCTTTGACCCTGAGCGTCTTGCCATAACAATCAAACTTACGCGCAT
Organism: Candidatus Pelagibacter sp.; assembly: GCA_013823725.1. Taxonomy (GTDB): domain Bacteria; phylum Pseudomonadota; class Alphaproteobacteria; order Paracaedibacterales; family CAIOTO01; genus PNMQ01. Next base: position 52,260 of record PNMQ01000001.1, on the reverse strand, counting down.
CGCCTTTCCTTTTTTAATTTTTATTTCACTTTCTGCTTTTTATAGCGGAATCTTAAATAGTATTGATCGTTTCTTTTTTGTTTCTTCTTCTCAATTTATTGGAAATATCTTCATTGTTGGGTTTGTGCTAGTTTCCAATGCATTAAACAAAGATATTAGCATCAGTTTTGTGGTTGCGGTTTTAGGTTGTGGTATTATTCAATTTTTATGGGTCATGATTCCAGCACACAAAGCTGGCTTCAAACTAAAAATTAGAAAACCTAAAATCACGCCCGATGTAAAACTATTTTTTAAAAAGTTAACGCCCGCTGCGTTTGGTGCAGGTGTCGTGCAAATTAATATTCTTATTGATATGTGGATAGCGTCTAGTCTACCCAAAGGTTTCATATCTTATTTAGATTATGCAGAGCGTTTGAACCAATTACCTTTGAGTGTTATTGGCACAGCAATGAGTACCGTTTTATTACCACTTTTAACACGAACATTAAGCCAGAGCAAAGCAGAAGACCATTTGACTATTCAAAAAAAATCTATTGAATTTGCTTTCTTACTTGTCATTCCATCCATGATAGGTCTTATTCTTTGGGCGCAACCCTTAGTAGGTATGATTTATCAATACGGAAAATTCAGTGCTATTGATACCATACAAACATCTAATGCGTTGATGGCCTTTGCCTTTGGTTTACCTGCTTACGTTTTAATTAAAATTTATTCCACAACATTGTTTGCTCAAAAAGACACACGGACACCTGTTAAAATTGCCATGTTATGCGTAGGACTTAACTTAGCGTTAAATCTGATTTTGGTAAAATCGATGCAACATGTTGGCCTTGCATTAGCAACTGCTATTTCTGCATGGACTAATGTTCTACTTTTGATTTTTGTTTTAAAGAAAAGAACTTTACTTGCACCTTTTTATCAGTATGTCGATTTTTCAAAACGGTTAATGTGTGCAGTTTTAATTGTTCTTCCTCTTGCATTTTGGGGGAAATTTTTATTATGCGATGCTATGATAAGTCACAGTGGCTTAATGAAAGGCTTTATCATATGCTTTTCCACAACACTGTCCTTTTTCATATTTTTAGGCGTTTGCATATTAACAAGAGCACTTAATTTACAATCCTTTAAACTTAAATTTTTAAGCTACTCACCTTCTGAACCTTCACCATAAAAAAATCAAAGCGAAATCACATATGACATCTACATCTCTTCCTACCCCTGCACTATTACCATCGCTTATTGGCATGCCCAAAGACAGTTTAGAAACTCAATTTACTGATATCGGCCTTAAAGGTTTTAGATTGAATCAGCTTTGGCATTGGATGTATCACAGAGGTGTAAGAGAATTTAGTGAGATGAAAAACTTGCCTAAAAACATTGTTGAACATCTAAGCCAAAATTATAGCCTTCATAGGCCTAATATTAAATTATCTCAGGTTTCCAAGGATGGCACACAAAAATGGCTTATTAGTTACGATGATAACCAAGAAGCTGAAGTTGTACATATTCCAGAGGTCAATCGCGGAACCTTATGTATTTCATCCCAAATTGGGTGTACATTAACCTGTAAATTTTGCCATACAGGCACACAAAAATTAGTGCGTAACTTAACATCTTCTGAAATTGTTGGTCAAGTCATGATGGCTAGAGATATTTTTAATGAATGGCCAACACCTATGGGACAAAGACATGTTTCTAACGTTGTGTTTATGGGAATGGGTGAACCCTTATACAATTACGACCAAGTAAGCCAAGCCATTCAAATTTTAACTGATCAAAATGGAATTTGTTTATCGAAGAGAAAAATAACATTATCTACGTCAGGGGTTGTTCCCATGATAGAGCGTTGTGGCAAAGAATTAGGCGTTCATTTAGCCATTTCACTACATGCTGTTCGTGATAACTTGCGCGATGAATTGGTTCCTTTGAATAAGAAATACCCCATCGCAGAACTATTGAATGCGTGTAGGAATTATCCCATATTGAGCAATTCAAAACGCATCACTTTTGAGTATGTCATGTTAAAAGGTGTGAACGATAGCGATGCCGATGCAAAAGAACTGGTTCGTTTAATCAAAGGCATTCCAAGTAAAATAAACCTAATACCATTTAATCCATGGCCAGGATCCATTTACGAGTGCTCATCGCCTGAACGTATTCACCAATTTGCAGAGATTATCTATAAAGCAGGATACGTTTCACCTGTAAGAGCTCCTCGTGGTAGAGATATTTTAGCAGCTTGTGGACAATTAAAATCGGAGAGCCAAAGAATATCTAAACTTAAACAGAAAACACTTGATTCGCAGGGTTAACAAAAATATACTAAGTAAAATATTTTTTAAATTTAACAATGCATTCTTTTTTTTATAATATTTTATGTATATTTTTCACACTAATATTTCATCTACATCATAGCGTTTTTGCTGCATCCGGATCGACAGAACTACCCACAGATGAAACATTTTATAGCTGTTTTGAAACACCCCTCTCGTTTCTTTCCTTTTCCAAAGAAAGTGAGCGTATTAATTTCCAAATTGAAAGATATGACCAACTGTATCTTGATAGTCCTATTGCTAATAGAGATGATTTTTTAAACAAAAATATTTCAGGATTTATTGAAATAGCTTTTTTGGGAATTAGGTACACTCAACACTACTATCAGCAAAAATTGTATTCAACAATTAAAGATCTTAGAGCAGAAGACCAAAGTGTCATTCTTGAGCAATGTGTTGCACTGGCAATTGAGCTTGATAAATTTATAACGACAAAAAAAAAGTCACAATTATCTGCAGGAATGACACCCGCAGAGTTTATGAGTTTTAATTTTAAGCTTGCCACCCTTCAAACCATAACACCATCCATTCATAGTGCTTTTAGACGAGATCAAGAGTCCTATGACGTACTACTTTTACATCCATTTCATGATGTTCATTTTTGGATGGATCAACAAGAAAGACCAGCTTTTTCACCTAGTGCAGAAGAAGGAACTTTTTTTTGCACCCCCTATATTATTTATACACCTAAAGGTGCATTTAGTATTCACAGATTAATGCGTAACATATTATTACCACAACATCACCATAGCCTCCTTATGGGCCTTCCTATTGGTTTAATAGATATCCATAATTCACCACACAATCAATATTATAGAGACCCTTTAGAATTTATAAATCACGATTATCAACATGCTATGATTTTTTTTGGAAGAAAGCGGAGTTTTGATGAATTTAAAATGAAATGGGGATCGTCATACAAAATCATAGATTTGAGCAACCCTTGTATTGAACTTGCAGCATTTTATGCCTTTCATGAAGATGCGCTTATCCTGCATACCACTTTTTCTGATTTGCTGCTTCAATATAGTGAAGGTGATGAATCACCCTTAGAAACTTTACACCATACCAAAATTCTTACCATCAAAGAATATCTTAGTTTTTACGACTGCAAGCATGGACGAGGAAAACTATCTTCTATAACCAATTATCAGCTAGAACTTAAAACCGTGATTCAGGCGCTTGCTTTAGCAAACCAAATACCTAAAGATAAAATCTCAGACTATTCTTTGCAAAAAGAACAAGATTTTCAAGCCGAATTGTATGAAATGTATAAAAAGCGTCAAGGCAAAGATTTTGAAGAAGTATTTAATTCCTGTAATTATTATTGGAATGCATTTGCAAATTATTTAAGATATGAAGTTGCATTAATAGTAGATAAACATATTAAAGATACTTCTGAAAAAGTAGCGTAAATAAAGCAACATAAAACCAGAACTGATTGCTCAAAAAATTTCAAGTCAAAAAACTACTATTGGAAATATTGCTTTCTCAGCCTAATCGAATTTAATATATGAGTTCTTTTTAACCAATGGTCAATAATAAATAAAAGACAAACTATATAGTGTTTATGTCATTTAAAAGAAAAGAAATAAGAAAAACGTAAGCCAATTGAAGAATGTGTTAAACGAACTTTTTTTTGTGCATTTCCATTTCTTGTTTCAGGGATAGGATCATCTACTTTTTGTTCATATGTGTAATCGTAGTTTATCGTTTTTGGTTTGTATAATTGTAATCCGTATTGAAAACTTACGGTAGTATTTTTGCTAAGCCAGTACTCTATTCCAGCACCTACACCTAAACCTTTTGCTTTGATACGAGATTCAGCATTTTTAAGAACCACTTCTGAAGCATCGGAATAAAAGGTTTTCGTTTGATGATACCAATTAGAAAAGGATGGACCAACCAAGCAAAAAAACATGATATTGGAAGATAGTTTATATCCAAATTTTAAAGATAGATTCGTATAATTTTTCAAATGATAGCTGTGTTTAAAATTATAAACCCAAGTCATTGGAACTTTCATGGATGCTTTTGCATTGATAAAATTTATGCTGAGTAAAAGACCCAGATAGTGTGTATTATCAAAAAATACACCACATTCAACATGAGGAACAAAGCTTAATTTTTTGTTCAAATGATGTCCATTAGAAGAAAATTCTCCATCATCGGGATCAATAATAGATGGTTTATTTTTCACATCAATATCAATAGATACGTATTCAGTAGCTAAACCACCACCCACTCTTAATGTTATAGAACGAGCAGGTGGTGAAAGGGTAGCTTTTTGAGCATATATATGAAGAGTATTCAATAATAAGATAATTAAGATGTTTAATACATTTTTTTTCATTATTATTTTTTCTTTTCAACACAATATTTAGAATTAGTCCAAAAAAAGAACTTAGTATTCTTATTTTTTACTTATGTAATTTAACAATATCATCAGAGAAAAATTTCATAAAGAAGCAGACATACAATATGCCTGCTTCTTTACTAATTTGCAAAAAACTGAATCTTTTCAAATTTTATCTTTCTTAGCCCTGTTCTGATTCATCTATATTAACACCAGGTTTATATTTAGATTTTTCTTTCTTTACTCTCTGAGTATTTTGCTGTTGTTGTTCTGTTGCGCCTTCATTTCTTCCTGTTCCTACTGGAATTTCTGCGCGTGCAGTTGTAACCAAAGGTGCTCGATCTACCGCACCACTTCTAACGGCATTTACCAAAGGCATCAAAGAATCAAGCTTTGATTTTGAATCAGTTAAAGCTTTATTCTTTTCATATAAGTCATTTTCAAGCCTTATCTGCGCAGCAGTTAATCTCTCTAAATCAGATTGTTGTTGCATTAATGTTTCTTCAAGTGCTTCTACTAAATCTTTTTTTTCTGATTCATTTGCGCTTTGAATATCCCTAATTTCAGCTTCTTTAACTGCTTTATCAGCAATAAGTTTTTGAATTTGTTCTTCTTTGCGTTCTTTTTCAGCAGCAAGCTCTGCGAATGATCGCCCAAGTTCTGAAGCCTCTATTCTTTGATTCTGTAAACTTTCAATAAGGGCTTGTATCTCAGAGTTAGACTCTACTTCCTTTGATCTTGCTATTGCACGATCTTGAGCTGCTTTCACATCAATCTCTAGTTTGTTAAATTCTATTTCTCTTTCACTTTTATATGCTTTTAGTTCAGTATTTATTAACTGTTCTAACACTCTATGAGGTAAACGGCCTTTCTTCCCATCTAATTTAGCCTCTGCTTTGCTACGAAGCGCAGGTGTTTTTTTATCTTTGAGTTGTGCTGCTCGCTGCTTAAGGTCCGCTGCCGTTTCAGGAGTGTCAACCTGATAGATTTGAGTTCCAAGGCGTACAGGTGATTGCAAATCAAAAACATTAGTCTCTGAAGCAGTTACAGTATTTCCCACATTTGACACCAATAGTGTCGCTACTGCAATTTTTATCGATTTATTTTTTGTCATTTTTAATTCTCCTTGTTATTTGTTTTTTCTTAAATGTTAAGAAAAAAAATTGCACTTTTATGCACAATCAAAAAATAGATATATCATTTTTTTTAGAATTTTTATTACTTTTTCATTCCAAATGTTGACTTTTTAGCTGGCTGTTTTAATGCTTGTAGTTCTAACTCTTTTATTCTTTTCAGTAATGCCTCTTTTTCCAATTCATATGACTCTCGTTGTAAAATCAGAGCTTGATTGGCACTTTCCAAAGAACTAACCTGCAACGACAAATTCTTAATTATCTGAGAAGAATCCTCACACGTTTTCGATAATCTAGAAATAGTTTCATTCTGCCCTTTACGTTCCTCAGCAGCTTCACAACGATCCTTCTCGGCTGCACTTAGTGTTGTTGCAAGAGTCAACTGGCCTTGTTTAATAGTTTCTGTGAGCTGTAACTGAGATTCTGTTAAATTTAAATTCATCGAGGAAGCCTTAACAAACTCGGTGGTCAGCACTTCAAGTGCGTTAATTAATGCAACAGAATTACGTGAATCTACGAGATCTCGTGAAACTTCAAGCTTACCGTTCATATATTTTAAAACATCTTCCTTGTATAAAAGTCCCATCAACCTGTTGCAAAACAAAGAATTTTTAGCATCTATTTCAGTCACAACCGAGCCAGTTGTAACAAGCATGTCCGATGCACGTGCTGCTAATTGTTGACCAGATTCATGTTTTATCTGTGCAATTTTTACTGCCTTTTGTTGTATCGTTCGTATTTTTTTAAAAAAACTCTGCACCTGTGGCGTTCCATCCACCATTTTAGCGTGCAAAAAGGTTTCGGCATTTTCAGCATTGAGACCTTTATAATCCGGATCATCCATAAGAACTTCAACAATCTCCTCCTTCAAATCTGAATCTGCATTTATATAGTCGGTGTAACTTTTTGTATAACCTAAATTTCGATTAATTTCTGTAGTATCAAGGTCTTGTGTAATGGAAGAATCAAGTTCTCCAGAAAAATAGGTTTGAAGTAGCGCTGCAAACTCTTCCTTCTCTTGTCGAACACGCATTAGTTCTTGTGAAATATCGCTGCCGAAATCAAGACGCTGGTTAAGGGCAACAGAATTTTCAGCTGAAAATTCCGAAACTAACGTTAGCGCATCCGGTTGACTTCTTCGAACACTGGGCGAAAGAACTTCTTCATCTGCGTAAGACACATGATACGGATTGAGAGATGGGGGGACATAACCAGGACTTTCATTACCTGGACTGCGAATATATGTTTCAGAATATGTAACTAATGGCGAATCGGTTGATGAAGTAGGTTCTGTTTGATGTATTTGAGAAACTGTCTTTCTTCTTGCTCCACTACCGGCAGTAACATTTTTTTGTACATCAGCATGTAATTTTTTAATTCTATCGAGATTTCGTTGACCAAACATCTTAGATCTTTTGTCAGGACTACTTAACGCCCCCACAAGACCTTCTGATGTTACTGATACTACTTTTGGAACGCAAAATTCTGAAGTGTTAACCCTGACAATTGCTTCTCGCGTATTATTTCCTAATCTTACAGGAACAGGAGACTGCGGAGTGTTGGAACCATCAGAGTCAACAGAGTTAACATATCCTTGATAACTAACTTCAACTCCAGATTTTTCAGGTGTACGATAACTAGAATTACTGGGAGATATATTTAGATTCTTATCTTCCAGTGCCATTGCCCCCAAATAACTAAAAGTTCCCATTAAAATAAAAGCTGACAAGGAAATTTTAGATTGCATTTCAAATAACACATTGGGAAAAGTCATATTAGTTCCTCTCTTTATTTTATATTTATTTACAAGGACCTTCTTATACTTTAAATTAAGCCATTTCATGCATCTATGGGTTCAAAAACTACATCAATACACAAACTAAATCAGGAAATAAAGAAGGTCCCCGTCATTGATTTGTGATTATAGATTATAAGAATTCAAATATCAATACATAAAGCGTGAAATATACTAAAATATATGAAAATTCAACTTAATGTGCAGAATTTTTCAAAAAAATATTATTTTATAAGTATTATCAAACGCATGAAGTAATTTGATTTACAATAAAATATTTTATTTCATTTTATTTCGAAAAAATGATGAGGATAGTGAGCTCTAATACGTAAAAAAGCGCACATCAAACCCTTTATCTATCCGGGGACACTACTTGTGAACATTTTAAAAATGGAGAAAAGAGACTGTAAATATTTGAAGCTCTTAAAAGCACCGCTCTTAATCTTTTAAACACCCTGGGAGATTCGTGTTCCTGGAATGCCTGTAAAGCTTTGCTTTCAACCTCATCACTTGAAAATAGTGAGTTTAAAACTTCTTTATCACTCAAATTATCATAAAATTGAAAATCAGCAGTCGACGCTTCCGCTGTTTGTTGACCCACAACATATTGTTCTAATAAATCCCTCAAGGTATCGTGATTCAATTTAGCGCGAATGGACGATACATGTTCAAAACAATGAGAATATTCATGATATACAGATTCAGGATTCCTATTTTGTGAATATTCCTGAAGAGCTGCATGGTCAGAACTTAAAACAATAATAGGTTTTGAGTATTTCAATTCTCGCAAATACTCCGCTACTAAAAAACCTGAATGCATTTCGTTCATTTGCATATCTGTAAAAATAATATCAAAGTGATTGAGATCTTCTAAAGCAGAATATGTTTTTATAAATTCATCTTCATGAATATGCAATGTCAACTTTACAGTATGATCACCATTTTTTTCGTTATAGCTCTTTACCATTCGACTTACAAGATTTCTAAACATGAGTGAATCTTCCACATAGGCAATATGAATCTCTTTTTTCAAAATTAGGGTTTCGCGGGGGATCTCGTCGACTGTCATAGAAAAAACTGTTTGTATGCATAAGATTTGCAATACAGAAAAAAATTGTTTAGATCGACGCTTTAAAATATTTTTTAAGAAAATCATTTAGATTACCCCTCTGATCTGAATTGAAGATATTTTTTAAAAGTATGTGCGTAATATATTTAAAAATACCAGATCCATCTTTATTATATAATATAAAAATTAAATTTAAAACATTGTTAAAATAAAAATATAGATTGATAAAAAATAATATAAAATGTATTATATTTAAATAATTATTTAGAAAGTCAAAAAATGAAGACAGTATTATATACCCTTCTATTAACAGCACATTTCGCATTTTCTAGCGACATAAACATCTACGAAGAAGCTAAAAAATTAAATACATCAGATCAAACAGCATATTACGAAGATCCAGAATTTAAAGAATTTGATCAAATAATTCCAAGCCACATATCTATCGCAGTGGAAAAACTATGTTTACACATTGACAGAAGGGGCTTAACAGAGGATCAAATGAATAATATCGTTATCCAGAGGAATTTTCTATCACTTAAAGGAATTACTGAATTTGACAACTCTTTTCTAGAAAAATTAGAAAGTTTAGATTCAAGATTGAAAAACTCCAGAACAGCTGAAATGCTTTCGTTGTGCCATAGAGTATGGGGAAATCAAGAGGTCAGTAATAATTATTTAAGAATTCACGCAGAAAGAGAACGAGCTGAAAAAGAATTAGAGCAAACCAAACTTATTTCGATCACAGAAAAATTGGTAGAAATGTTTGGGAACAAAATAACACGAGAATATGTAGTTGAAATGCGAGGGTTGTACCCGCAAAGCTATTTAGCAACTTATTGGCCAGATATTATTCTATAAAAATAACATTGTTTTCATTTATTAAAATGGCGTGGATTAAACCATGCTTTTTTTATTCAAACATCGTGATGTATAAAATATATAATTTTTAACTATTTCATAACTAAATTATTCATAAAATATTTAAAATTTATCTTCTATTCATTACATGAAATTTTACATTGGCCTTGGTATCTTATTTTTCAGTGTCTTCGCAGGCTATATGGGTGCTGGCGGACATCTTAAAATTTTAATGCAACCCTTTGAATTTCTTATTATTTTTGGAAGCGGAATAGCAGCTTTCATTATAGCTAATCCTGGACACGTTTTAGATAGATTTGTAACAAACCTAAAAAAAGTGATTAATGGGCCCAAATATTCAAAAAATGATTATTCTCAACTTTTAAACTTGTTATTCAGTATTTTTAGGCTAGCTAAAAATAAGGGCATGCTTTCGTTAGAACCTCATGTCGAAAATCCTTTTGATTCAGCAATTTTTCAAAAATTCCCAGCTTTTATGCTTAATAACTCTGCTCTAACATTTATGTGCGACTACTTGCGATTATTGACAATGGGTAATGATAATGCAATGCAAATGGAAGATTTAATGAATCAAGAACTTGAAGTTCTTTTTCATGACGATCATTTGGATGTAAGTGCATTTGAGAAAATGGCGGATGGTATGCCTGCATTAGGTATTGTGGCTGCTGTTTTAGGTGTTATTCACACCATGGAATCCATCAGTCAACCACCAGAAATATTAGGAAGCCTTATTGGAGCAGCCCTTGTTGGTACATTTCTTGGAATTTTAGTAAGCTATGGAATCGTAGGACCTATTGCGCAAAATTTAAAATACGTTCTTGAAGCTGATCAAAAATACCTTATTTGTATTAAAACAGCCATTATTTCATACATGAATGGTAATGCGCCTATTATCGTTGTTGAATATGGAAGGAAGATTCTTGATGAACATTATCGCCCTTCTTTTACCGAACTAGAAGAATTAACACAGCAAAATACTGATGGTTAAAATGATGAGACAATAAATGGCAGAAAATGATAAAAAGCCTATTATCTATATAAAAAAAGTAATAAAAAAAGCTGATCATGGTGCACATGGAGGAAGTTGGAAAATTGCATATGCTGATTTCGTAACAGCAATGATGGCTTTTTTTATGTTGATGTGGCTTGTTAATGTTGCCTCTGACGAGCAAAAAAGTGGTATTGCAGAATATTTTGCACTAAATTTCATTAATACAAATTCGCAAAATGGTGGTGCTGGCATGATGCAAGGCATTAATGTTAGTAACTCCAATAATAGTGACGGAAAAGGTACAGAGCCTAACCCTGTTGAAAATGAAGAATCAGAAAGTCCTGAAAATACTGACACTGGTATGCCATCTCACATTCCTGATCCTAACAATAAAGAAGTATCTTCAACAGAAAAAGGGGGTGAAAATTCTTACGATGTTTCTCGTGATAGCTCTAAATCTTCCAGTCAAAAAAGTGCTGAGAAGATCCCTCAAACTAATTTAGATAAAGGAACAATTCTTAATCAAAAAGTTGCGTCACAAATTCAAGGACAAAAAGAATCTTCGAATACCCAAGGACCAAAAAATTCAAATGGGGAAACCAACACATCTGGAGAACAAACACATCAAGGTGATGCGACTTCTAACTCGGGTAATAAAAAAAATGATATTTCGCAAGGAGATAAAAAAACATCTACACTCAATGAAAATATGACTTCAAAAGAACCTCAAGGACCCAAAGATCAAAATGGACTGAAACAAAAAGATGGTGAAAAAGAATTAAAAGACAACGACAATAAGCCGGATCAAGTTTCCAACCAAGGACAACCTGCACAGGATGGCGATCAAGTATCTGCTGGAAAATCTGATAAGCAAACCCCAACATTAACAGAAGCAGAAAAAAATATGCTCAAACAAATTCTAGACGCAGAACATGAAAAAGTAATTCTATATAGTGAAAATCGAATTCTTAGAAACAAAGATCTTAAAAATATTCATAAAGATAAGCTAGAAAAACTTTACAAAGAAGAAAACGAAAATCTTGAAAAACTTGCACACGAATTACTAGCGAAGGTATCTAAAGATTCAGAAACAAAAAAGCTATTACCGAACTTAGTGGTTGAGCTGTCTTCAGAAGGGTTAAAAATTCAGATCATCGACCAATATAAACGAGCAATGTTTGAAAAAGGAAGCAGTCAAATATCAGAACACACTTTAAAACTATTACAAAAAATTGGTGATATTATTAAGGAATCCACAAAAAAAGTGGTGATTGCTGGACACACAGACGCCACACCTTATAGTGGAACAGAATACACTAACTGGGAACTTTCTGCTGATCGCGCCAATTCAACCCGCAAAGCATTTGTGAAATTTGGAGTTTCACCGCAAAGATTTGAATCTGTCATAGGTCGAGAAGCATCTGACCCACTTATCACTAAAGATCCATATGCACCACAAAATCGTCGTATCGGCATCACACTTTTAAGAGACGTTCCATCCTCTTAAAAAAAGGGCATATCTTCCATTAAAATGGAGCGATTTTTTTACCCTGTTCAATTAAAGTCTGCAGTGCGCTTTCTTTTTGATTCATAGGGCGATTAGGTTGTGGTGATTTATTGCCTTTAGATTGTGCTGGGAAAAATCCTGCAAAAGGTAATACATCTGCTTTAGGTTGATCTTTCTTAGGTTTTATATTTTCTTTATCTTCAATTTCCCCGAAACCTATAAAAGGTTTTGGTGTATCTTGTTTTATTTGTTTTGGATTATCAGCAAAGACATCATCGTTTGAGGCAGAAACATTGGAAGGTTCTAAATTTAAGACTGTCTTTTTAACAACAGGGATATCTGGATGTAGGGGTAATTTAGATTCTTTCACTTTTCCCTGTGTTATCACAGGATGATCTTTTAATTGCACAATGACAGGATCCATAGCCTCTAACATCGTTGGGAAATAAGGTAACTGAATAGGCTGTCCTTTTGCTTTAGATGCAGTTTTATAATCTAGTAACGTAACTGTATTATGCAGCACTGCCTTTTTATTGTTGGTGGTTAGCACTTCAAATCGTAAAGGAATAGATGCACCATAAATTTGAGGAATGGAATGGTCTCTATGTTTTTGGATGGCGTACAATAACGACCATGATCCACCAAATTTAAAGGTCGCTTTTTTACCCTGAACAGACAACTGTGTTTGAGATCTATCGGCCACTGGATTAACTGAACGTTGTTTTGAATCAGCCCAAATAAATTTAAATTCAACAGGTTCTCCAAAAGCCCAATCCAGGTATCCAGAACCTTTTTTACGATTAATACTTGAAGTTTCGGCTGTTATGAATTGCCAATCCATAATCATATCCCCACCTTTTTCTAAAGCCCTTTGAGTTCTAAAATCTATTTGAACCGTATACATAGGGTCTGTCTGTGGAGACTTTAAAAATGAAGAAAAAAGTTCTTTGACTTGATCAAGAGCAACGTAAACTTTTGAAATTTTATCGGCCTTCCCTCCTAATTGATATACCTGATTCAATATATTTTTAGCACTTCCACCAAATGAATCATATAGACGGTAAAATTCTTTCAGATCTTCTAGTGTTGCAAATTGCATATCTCTTTGTGATGCATCAGCAAAGGGGAACTTATCTTTCAAATTTGTATTAAAATATTCCATCAATGTTTGGTGCGCTTTAATGGCATTATTTCGTTTCAAAATTTCTGCACGTGACCTTATGTTTTTCTTAAATTGTTTTAATATTTCTTCTGAAAATGTTTGCGATGATTTTTCAAGTTCGGCAACTGGAACAAAATTTAAAACCTCATCAGCTTTCCAATTATTGACGTCTTGTGTTAAAAATTTTTCTAATTTTTCAAAAGGATTATCTGGAGAGTTTTGTTCTTGCCCTTTAACATCTTTGACTAAAGTTGCCCATAAAATATTTTTTTTGTCACGATCGATAGACCCAGGTAAATATTGTAAACGCATCAATATGGCAGGTTTAATAGAGCGATTAACTAAATTCAAAATATTGATTAATTCGTCCTTAACATACTTTTCCAATTCTTTAGAATCGTTTAACCCTAATAATTTTGATACTAAATTTTGATCTCCTTGCCACCATTCTAAAGGTTGGCGTAAAGCAGCCAAAAGCGGTGAATGATTAATCAAGTATTCACTAGCTTTGATCAGAGAATTAAAATGTGCATCCATGATTTTTAAGAACTCACTGAACTTAGAAGGATCACTGCCCGTTTGAACAATTTTAGCAACATCCATAAGCATGGAATAATCTGCAGCATTTAAAGAAAATAATCGATCTGGTTGAGTTTGAAAAATATGAACAATTTCATTTTTCTGCGGATAATCAATCACTTTCAAAGATTCATACAAAATTTTAAAAGTTGTGCCTATATACAAATCATTTGCGGCGTGTTTAAATACTGCTCTAAATGGCAAAGGAACTAAATTAAGATCTTTGGCTTGGTATTGATTGTAAGCATCTTGATACGTTATAATCGACTTTAATTTTTCTGAATCAAAAGTTAGCATCTGTCCTGGTGGAGGTGTCAAAATTAATTGTGGAGGGTACAGTTCACCTGCAAAAACACCGTCAAACAAACGAGATAAGATATCACTTGTCAGTCTAACAAGACCCATAGAACGATCGAGATATTCTTTTTTTGAATAAAGATACGTTTGATATTGTAAATTCAGCTCTTTAAGAGAACTTTGCAGCGTCAGCAAACCTTTGTCAAATTGAGCTTTAAGTTGGTCTGCAATATGAGGTCCAAATAAAATGGAATGGCTTATTTTCTTATAAAAAACAGCATGCATTTTTTTAAGTTCTGTACTATTTTCATCAATCCATGTTGTGCCGTTCACATCAATAGCGTGAAAAGAATTTTTCAAATCTGTGCTAATTTGCCTAAGTTCTCGCAATTGATCATACGTTAATGCTTTGTGTTGAGATAAACTTTTCAAAAAAGATTTAATTTGGTTTATCACAGAAACAGGATGAGTTTGTGAAAAAAGCTGTGTTAAAATTTTCAAATGAAGCACGCCTAATTTCTTTTGTGCCAAAGCAACTAAAGGTGTCATTTCATAAGGATAATCAAAATCTTTATATAAGATTGACTGATGTTTTTGATAAGCATTCCAAAATTCTGTTGGTAAATCTTCACCAAGACTATAGTGAACAATTTTTCTTAAAAACTTTGGTTCTCCTGTTTTTTTAAGCATTTGAAAAAGAGAAATATGTTCGACAAGTTCTGAAAAAGAATCGATAAAAGAATTCCAGTCGGCAAATTCTTGCGATCCTGTTATGTGCAGTATTTGCGCAAAAGTTGAAGGTTTTTTCTTTTGAAGATCTGAAAGATCCAACATTTCTGAAGCTTTCAATGCCAGGTTATGAACAACCGCTTTAATCAAAACTTCTGAAAATGCAGCGTGCAGCATTTGGTTGAATCTATTATTGAGCCCACCCCACCAAGACGCAGGAATAAACCATGAAAAAAACTCTGACCTTTCAACATGATACATGACATCTACAAGTTGTCTAATTTGTAACGTTAATGTTTTAGAACTTAGAGCTGCTTTGCTTTTTTTTTCACCCGATAACATAGATTGATTAATATGCGATTCCCTTAATGTCATTTCTAAATTCTGGAGAACAGGTTTTATCTTATCTCTGTGGTGGTTGAAATTTTCATAGGCATTATAAATGCCATAAGATGCAATAACTAAAAAGAAAGAAAAAAAGATTTGAACACCTCTAATCATCTTATCACGACGCCAATAAGCCAAAGACGGCACAGCTAAGCCTGCTTCATTCAGGCATTTGTGATTGAATAAGTCTTTTACAAAACGAATTTTTCTAAGCACATTTTCTTTAGAATTTTCCACCTTTTCAGGCAAAGGGTTTGCTGAAGAATAAGGTGATGATTGAATGCTTTGATTATTGTTTGAGCTATCATCATCGGTTTCTTGCATCGCTAAAGCAGCATCATACGTATGCGAAGGACCTAAAACAACATCTGCTGGAACATCGTTGTGGATTGTCATATCCCCAGAAATGTATAGGCCTCTGAAAATAATATTTTCTGCAAAATCTTGATCATGAAATAACTTGTGTATCATGACAGGTATTTTTTTACATGCCGTTTCAAAATTCCTATAAAACAAAAAAGCATGCTGAGATGCATTGGATGTGCTTTGTTGAACTGCCGTATTAAGCCTTAAATAACTGAGTTGCTGAAATAAGGCTTCAAATCCTTGATGCAAAAAATGCAATGAAGGTGCTTTTTTTGAAATTTCTGGGTTTGAAAAACCAATCAATTCGTCTTGAATATTTTTATTGAAATTTCTAAAAAATGAGGTAAAACCAGGCACTTTATCACACTTTGTGATCATAACATAAACTGGCAAATCGAGAGCAATGAAGGAAAAAATATCATTTATTTTTTTAGAAAGATGTGCATATTTTCTCTCCAAAATAGCATCGTCTAATTCATAAAAATCACTGATCGGTAAGGTTAAAATTATTCCATTAAGAGGACGTGCACCTCTGTAGCGTCGCAATAATTTAGATAGGTAGATCATGGATAAACGATTCGTATCTTGGCCTAAACAATCTACAATCAAATTACCTTGAGGTTCTAAACAAATCATGCGATCTAAAAACCACCATTTGACAGGTGCTTCTGGATTTTTAAGTTCTTCAGGAATATCATTTTCTGGAAAAATATTAGACTGAGAAAATAAACTACTTTTGCCCGCATTTTCTGGACCTAGAATTAAAAACCATGGTTGTTGATAGATAGCATTAGAAAAGGAAAATTTCTGTTTTATATAAAAAAGCCCTTTCATGAAGGAGCTTCCAATCTTACCTAATTTAATGTGCCCTTTGCGCACCAAATATTCCGACAACATGCCTAAACGAGGAGGAGTTTCATGTATCAATTCTTCAGATTGCCCTTCTCTCTTTTTTTTCAAAATAGAATGAACAATTAAAATACCTACAAAAACAACAATAAATAAAATAAGCACAAAAATTGTTAGGGCTTCGACTGAACTAAAAATCTTTTTTAGTCCTTGGATGAACAAACTCGAATTTTTTGGACTGGTTTGCTGTGTCGCAAAAACGGTATTATTCCACAGAATAAAATAGATAAAGAAAACGTTGAGATGAAAAAGCATTAGACTTTACGATCTCCAAAAGTTGTTTTTTGAACTTGGGTATAATTCAAAATCTTCTTGATGCTCTGATAAACATCACGAGTTGACATTAACCAAATAATTTGACTCATTAAAATATAAATAACTGAAAAAGATATAAATAATGTTGCCCATGATTTTTTATCAATCAAACCCAAGGTCATAGGGATTTTAGGTGTAGATTCATAACATTGAGGAAACAATTTGGCATGATTATGCGCAATAACATTAGGATTATGCTGCGCAATTAAAACAAACAATTCACGCTTATACCAATTAATATAATTGTTATTTTGCGAATCTCTGTATTGCCCCCGAAACCCTAAATTAAGCATATAAATACATAGCTCCGCAAAATCGTATCTATAAGGTAAGGACTGCTGCAAAATCTGATTCATAAATTGGAAAATTTTTTGACCCGACATTTGCGTTTGAAAAAAAATTCCCTCAATAAGGCAAGTGTGCCAATGCATAAAAACAGATAGATTCGAATCAATAATCATTTCATCTGCAAAAGCCACAAGACAATATTTAAAATTTTCCACAGATTCAGGAAAGCTTTTCATTGGTGCTAACAAAAAACTACCCACCATTTCTTCAATATCGTGTGCCACACGTTTTTGAAATAACTGAGTAAAGGCCATAACATCTTCTGCCGATTGACCATTGTTCATGGAATAATTAAATTTTTGAGCATCTTTAATGGCTTGCAATAAACGTTGATAAAAAATTTCAAATACCGAAACAAAAAAATTAGATGCAAGTGTATTCGAGGGCAGATGATTAGAAACAGGCACAGCATACATCATCATTTTTATCGATCTCTAAAATGCAACGCGAACATTTAAAATTTCAGCTTTTTTCACATACAATGTCATTTCTAGCGGACGCTTATCGTCTGCATCATTAGGATTAAAAATATTTAAATTTTGATTGACAGCTATAAATTCGCGATCAAAAGGAATTTCGAATACAAGAACATCTCGTGCTGGCATCATTTCTAGAGCCGTTTCTTCATCAATTCGTCGACGTGTTGCACCTATGATTCTTCGACTACGCGTATAATCAATGGCAAAATCAGAAACAATGACAGATTCCATCATCCACGTTTCGACAACTTTAGATGCAACCCCTTTGGGGACACGCACACCAATATACAAGCTATTTTGGATATGCCCTTTATTAAGATTAAGATAAAAAAGTCTTTCTTTCTTACTGAAAGGGAATGTGAAATAACTTTGCTCAATACGATCTAGAAGACTATCAATGGTATCAATTAAGGGGTCAAAAGTTGCAAGCAGATTTTCATGATCATAAATAGGAACAATGCTTGGGACTTGCGTCAAATTCAAAACATTCAAGTGGCTTAATATTTGCACAAAAGATTGGTATAACGCATAAGGACTGACGTAATCATTGAGCAAAACACTTTCAATTAAAGGTAATGCTGAAACCAAAGGCCTTAATAATTTTTCTGTTTCAGTTAACATTGGAGTCATTTGAAAACTACCGCAAACACCCGCTAACATAAGCGCCTTTTCACGCATTTTAGATGACAAGGCTTGTGCTTTTTTCCAAACAATCATTTCTTTAGATAAATAAACACAAGGAGGTATGTATTCGTCATAGGAAAATTGATCTCTTAAATCGAGAGAAGCAAGTTTAAACCCTGTAAATCCAACGGGTAGATATTCTGATACCACTAAAGATAATGAAGGAAATAACTGTGTGACAGCCACAATATTATCAGGCATGGAATAATCTTGAACATCGATACCTTCAATAGGGTAATATCTTGATTTTTCCGTATAAACCGCATCATTCA
The DNA here is from genome assembly GCA_013823725.1 of Candidatus Pelagibacter sp. Taxonomy (GTDB): domain Bacteria; phylum Pseudomonadota; class Alphaproteobacteria; order Paracaedibacterales; family CAIOTO01; genus PNMQ01. Next base: position 33,667 of record PNMQ01000001.1, on the reverse strand, counting down.
AAGCCAAACACAAATATAAATTATGCGTTTCAGAAGATGCATGTTTAGCTGTTTCTTTTAAATCAATTTCTAAAGCCTTTAACCTATGATCTGAAGAAGAATATTGAATGAATGTGCCATCAGGCAAATAGGCTTCTAATTCTGCAATACTAAAAACACCATCTTGAATTTTGGTACGATCAATACTCATGCGGATAACACCCCAAGCATAAGGAGATGTTGCAAATTTTTGAGAACCTAATAACTGATTAAATCTTAATTCAAACTGTTGAAAGTGATGAGGAGACAATAACATGCCCTCATGCCATAAGATTTGTGGATTAATGTTTATTTTTTTTGCCACAAAATGAACTCTTTAAATGAAAAATAATGTTGTTTTTATTTCAATTATGGACGATTAGAATCAACGATTCAAGGAATTACGTCGAGATAACTATACAAAATGAAAAGCAATATCATCTATCACCGCATTGTGCACGATGCAATAAATAATGATCAAGTAATGTAAGGGCTGTCATAGCCTCTACAATAGGCCCTGCTCTTAACGCGACACACGGGTCGTGGCGACCAGATATGTTAATTTCTACATTGCCTCCTTGTGAATTAATTGTTTTTCGGTTTATTAAATTTGAACTGGTTGGTTTAAACCCGATTAATCCAACAATCGGTTGACCTGTTGATATACCTGCTAACGTTCCACCAGAACGATTGCTATTAAATTGAAAGGATCCATCCTTTATTTGCATTTCATCAAAACCTTGGTCGGCTGATGCAACATCAAATGTTTTTCCTAAACAAACGGATTTCACGGCATTAATACTCATCCATGCTTTAGCCAAGTCTGCATCTAATTTATCAAACACAGGCGCACCTAACCCTATTTTTAAATCTGTTGTTTCCATATAAACATTGGCACCCACAGATTTTCCAGAATCAATTAAAACGTCCATCTCTTTCTGCCAAATTTTCAAAGTATTAGGACAGGGACATTTTAAAGGATTTGATGCGACAAAACCCCAATCTACAGAATCTAAAACATGCTCGGGTACTTTATGCTTTCCTAATTGAACAACACATGTGCGAATGAATAGATCTTTTTGCCATAAAGATTTCAAAATTTGCAACGCAACAGCACCACCAATAACTCTTGAAACTGTTTCTCTAGCCGATGCTCTGCCTCCACCACGATGATCTCTTATTCCATACTTATGGTCATATGTCATATCACCATGTCCTGGCCTATACACGTCTTTGTAATTATCGTAATCTTTGCTTCTTTGATCGGTATTGTTAACAATAAACATCAAAGGGGTTCCTGTTGTTGTTCCATCCAACAAACCCGATAAAAACTCGACCTGATCTTCTTCTTTTCTAGAAGTTACATATGCAGAGTTTCCAGGTTTACGCCTATCTACTATTTTTTGAATTTCAGATAAATCCAGTACAATCCCTGGAGGAACACCATCTAAAATCCCGCCCAAAGCTTTACCGTGACTTTCACCAAAAGTGGTAAGCTTAAAAATATGGCCCAATGTATTTCCCGACATATTAATACCCTACAATGATTCATCTCTTTAAAACGTTATCATCGTTGACAATTTATTGCAATTTTGATTAAATATTGAAAGATATTTTTATTTCTCAAGAGAGTATATGGAGCATATAATCACTTTAAAAGACGGTACTAAAAAAGAGTATGCATCCTCGACTACACCTCTTGATATTGCCGAATCCATTTCGAAAAAACTTGCTAAAGAAGCAGTTGCAGCTAGTGTCAACGGACAACTTTGGGATTTAACGCGTATTCTTCCCAAAGAATGTACGCTAGAAATTATTACACGAAATGATCCAGAAGGCCTTGAAATCATTCGCCATGATGCAGCTCACGTTTTAGCTGAATCCATTAAAGAATTATATCCCCATGCACAAATCACCATAGGACCATCTATTGAAAATGGTTTCTATTATGATATTTTTATTGAAACACCATTCACCACAGATGATTTGGTGAAAATTGAAAAAAAGATGCATGAAATTATTAATCGTAATGAAGCCTTTATTCGTGAAGAATGGGAACGCAACAAAGCCATTGAATTCTTTAAATCTATTGGTGAACATTTTAAAGCAGAAATCATTGGAAGCATTCCTGCAACTGAAATGATAACGCTATACCGCCAAGGTAAATTCATGGATTTATGTAGAGGCCCTCACCTTCCATCCACAGGAAAAATTGGAACAGCTTTTAAACTAATGAAAGTAGCAGGCGCCTATTGGCGTGGTGATTCGCGTAACCCGATGCTGCAACGTATTTACGGAACAGCGTGGGCAACACAAGCGCAGCTTGATCAATATCTTCATTTTTTAGAAGAAGCGGAAAAACGTGATCACCGTCGCCTTGGTCATGAACTGAAGATGTTTCATATCCAAGAAGAAGCTGTCGGAAGTATTTTTTGGCATCCAAAAGGATGGAAAGTTTACCGTAAAATCGAAAACTTTATTAGAGAACATCTAGATAAAGAAGAATACGTTGAAGTCAAAACACCTCAGTTGGTTGATCGATCATTATGGGAAGCATCAGGTCATTGGGATATGTATGGACAAAATATGTTCACCCTTCAATCTGAAGAAAAAACATTAGCCGTTAAACCCATGAACTGTCCCTGCCATGTTCAAATTTACAAACAAGGCATCAAAAGTTACAGAGATCTGCCGTTACGAATATCTGAATTTGGAAGCTGCCATCGCAACGAACCTTCAGGTGCTTTGCACGGATTAATGCGTGTTCGAGCTTTCACCCAAGATGATGCGCATATTTTTTGCACCCCGGAGCAAATATCATCTGAGACGCAAAAATTTTGTAAACTTTTACTAGAGGTCTACGAACAATTTGGTTTCAATGAAGTAAAAGTGAAATTTTCTGATCGCCCCGAAAAAAGAGGCGGAACGGATGAAATGTGGGATGCAGCAGAAGAAGCTTTGCGCAGTGCATCCATAGAAGCAGGATTAGAACTTATCCATAATCCAGGAGAAGGTGCTTTTTATGGACCTAAACTTGAATTCACATTGAAAGATTGTCTAAATCGCGAATGGCAATGCGGAACCTTACAGGTCGATTTCCTGTTACCAGAACGACTTGATGCAACATACATAGCTGAAGATGGAAAAAAACATCGCCCCGTCATGCTGCATCGTGCAATCCTTGGATCGTTAGAAAGATTCATGGGTGTGCTTATTGAACATTACGCTGGAAAATTGCCTTTTTGGCTTTCACCAACACAAGTGATGGTAGCCAACATTACAGGTGACAGCGAATCATACGCAACACAAATTCATAAAGAACTTCTTCATTTAGGAATCGATGCAGAACTAGATATTAGAAATGAAAAAATCAGCTATAAAGTCAGAGAACATTCTTTGCAAAAAATTCCTTTCATTGTTGTTGTTGGACAACAAGAAAAAGAAAACAAAACTGTTACCATCAGAACTTTAGGATCTGCTCAAACCCAAACCCTTAACTTGAATGATTTTTTGTCTAAAGTCTGTGAATTAGAAAAAAACAGAATCTTAAATTATAATTAATACAATTTTTTTATAATTGCTATGGGTTTACAATGTCATTAAAAAAAAAGAAGATGGAACATCAAAAAAAAGATTACGACTGCGTCATTATTGGTTCTGGTCCAGGTGGCTATGTAGCTGCTATAAAACTTGCTCAATTGGGCAAAAAAGTTGCTGTAATAGATAAAAATCCATCTCTTGGGGGGACGTGTTTAAACATTGGTTGTATTCCATCTAAGACGCTTTTGGATATCGCACACAAATATAATGAAGTTCAAAATCATTATTCAGCGATTGGCATTGAATGTAATGGCGCAGATCTTAATCTTGAAAAAGTCCATACCCACCGTAAAAAAGTGATTCATGAACTAACGCATGGTATTTCTCATTTGTTTAAAAAACACAACATTAAAACCTATCATGGATTAGCTTCTTTTGAAGACCCTTATACAATAAAAATTACTACCGAACATAATGATTCATTTACCATAACAGGTGAAAATATTATCATTGCCACTGGATCTGTACCAAGAGAGCATGATCAATTAGCAATCAACGAAAAAGATATTTTAAGTTCGACAGGTATTTTAAACCTTCATCATGTACCTAAACATCTTGTAGTTATAGGAGGTGGATATATTGGTCTAGAATTAGGGAATGCATGGCACGATTTTGGTGCACACGTTACCATTATTGATGCAAGCCCAAGCATCTTAGATAATCTAGATACTGATGTTCAACAAACAGTTCTTGCGCATTTTGAAAAAAAAGGCATTGTCTTTAAATTCAACCATTCTGTAGCAGGACTTACGAGAAAAGAAAATAATAAATCACAGAAACGTGTTCATGGAGACGCTATTCCACCTTTAGCGCTGCATCTTGTGGATAATCTTGAACGAGCAGATAAACCTGAAATTATGGATTGTGATCACATTTTAGTGTGTGTAGGAAGAACCCCTAATACACATCATTTGAATCTTGATGCTATCGGTTTAAAAACAAATGAACATGGATATATCGATGTCAATGACGACTATCAATCCAATTTCGAACATATTTATGCTATTGGCGATTGCATCAAAGGCCCCATGCTTGCCCATAAAGCAATAGAAGAAGCCATCGCTGTTGCTGAAATTATTTCAGGACAAGCCGCTATCGTTAATTACAATCTTATTCCAGGTGTTGTGTATACACATCCAGAGATTGGATTTGTAGGCAAAAATGAAAAAGACCTTAAAAAAGAAAATGTTAGCTATAAAATTGGCAAGTTCACATTTAATGGGAATGGTCGCGCTAAAGCTATAGGACGCACTCAAGGCTTTGTTAAAATTTTAACAGATGCGCATACAGATAAAGTATTAGGGTGTGCTATTGTTGGACACGACGCAGGAACTTTGATTTCTCAGGTTGTTGCAATTATGGAGTTCTCAGGAACATCAGAAGACATTGCCCGCACCTGTCATGCACATCCCACATTAAATGAAGCCATTAAAGAAGCAGCGTGGGCTGCTTTTGACAAAGCCTTACATTCATAAATGAAGCCACTTAACGTCATATCCATATTTGGACCAACGGCAAGTGGCAAAACAAAATGCGCTATTGAAATTGCCCGTCAATTGAACGGATCAGTTGTCAATTTTGATTCCCTGCAATGGTATCAAGGACTTCCCCTTCTGTCAGCAAAACCTTCTGAATCTGAATTAAAACAAGCACCTCACTATCTTTATGACCATAGGTCTTATGATCATAAAGGATCTGTTGCTGATTGGCTTTTAGATGTTGAACAATGCATAGATCAAAATCGCCTTGATGATGGTTGGATTATCATGGTTGGAGGCACAGGATTTTGGCTCAATTGTTTTTTACATGGGTTATCAAGCATCCCATTAATGACAGACCAAACAGTATTAAAAGTTGATAATATTTTTAACAACTTAGAATTTCAAGATTTCAAAAATCATGTTTTTCAAATTGATCCTCTTTTGATTGAACACAATCCCCCACAAGATCCGCAGCGCCTGAAAAGAGCATTAGCTATTAAGCTACAAACTGGGTTATCCATACGTGAATATCAAGGTAATCGTGCACAAAAATTCAATTTTAACAGCATCATCTCTTGCGTCCTTAATCCAGACAAAGAAGTGTTAGAAAGAAAAATTATTCACAGAATTAATATCATGATCGAACAAAACGTTATACAAGAAGCAGCTGACTTTGAAAAAAATGTACCCAACATTCGTTGCCCCACTAAACATGCTTTAGGATACTGGAGTATATTGGACTATTTGCAGAACAAAATATCTCTTGATGTTTTAAAAGAACAAATAACCATAGAGACACGGCAGTATGCAAAAAGACAACGCACTTGGCTTAAAAGTAAGTTTCCAAATGCGCTTGATCTTAGTCAGGATTTAAATTATTTATGGGAACAAATCCGCCTTTTTAATCATTAGGTACTTTGAATCAATCTGTTGAATGTATCTTTCTTCACTTCAATGGCTTTGATGTTACTAATATAGTTGGCTTGATCGTCAATCATTTTCAAATACACATCTGTAGAATCGATGGTAGACCCTTCTTTATGTGCTGTTTTCAGTAATCCCGTTCCAGCTTCACCTGGGAAAAAATAATCTGCCGCACCTGAATATAAATTGGGTCTAAAAACACCTGGTGATACTTCTTCTAAAGAATTGGCATCAGGGAAAAGTGACAATGGAATTCTGCAGTACGTCAAATTTTGATTATTCGTATAATTAATAACACCGTATCCATCTGGAGTAATAACAAATTCAGAAAATTCTCCAGCTTGGTAACCATTAGCACTGATTTTAGCATTTTTAGGTCTATCAATAGCCGATACATTCATATTTTGAACAGATCCTATTTCACCTAGGTTCATGGCAATATCTGATTGCATACTTCCATTTCCCCAATCAAGAACCAAATTTGGAGGTGTGGAGCTTAGTTCTGTTCCACCAGCTGATGAATCATAATATCCAAGGATAGCACCCTTACCATCAAAAATAACTTTAGTCGTACCATATGCTGTTGTTCCATCCCCATTATCTACCTGTTTATAAGCGTCATTGATAGATGTTGTTAAACCATTGGGATCAGACAAAGAAACATTCCAAGCGTATGCACCAGCAATACCATCAGGAACCGTAGTTCGTGTAAAATGCATATCTAACGTATTAGCATGCCCTGTAGAGTCCATTACCGTCATAGCCCATGCCATAGAATTTCCACCTGATGAATTCACAGGCAGTTCCGCCACAACATCTAATTTCGTTGAAGCTTTAGGTGGAATATACTGATCTTTCAAATTGAGAGTTGTCAATGTTTCAGGATTCTTTGGATTAACATTGGATAGAATTCTTCCCGTTTCATCTGTCTTAAAAACTTGAAGTGACTGTCCTAATGAATTGACTAGCTTTTTGTCTTTATCCATTGCAAAAGTTGCATTTCGGCAATAACCTAAATTTCCCGACACATCCTTTACCGGAACCATACCGCGACCAATAATTGAAAAATTCAAAGGTTCGGGTGATGCCTGAGGTGCGCCTACTTGATCGATGTATCGAATAGGTTTTTGATCCAATGTAAACACCTGATTTTGTGGAGCAACTGTTGTATTATTTATCGACACCGAACCTGTTACTAAAATTTCTTTAAATCGACCAGCAATAGCACCAGCACTGGCTAAATTTTCGCCGTTTGCCTTTAAACATTGTGAATACACTTTTAAAGCATTCACAGATGTACTAAAATCCATCCCCATATTTTTAAACCTTTCTCGTTATTATTTTGTAATGTTAATTTGTTACTTCTTTCGATTGCACTTCACTTGAATCAAAATGAGGACGGACCATGTCCAGCAAACGATTAAGATTATAAACAGGAAGTGAACCTGCAAAAGGGATACCTAATGATCCAGAATCATAATCAATGGTTGTAATTTTAGATGCAACGCGCTTTTCTATTTCGACATCACTGCCATGCTCATTCTTAGCCGCTGCATATACTTGGTAAATTCCTGTAGGCTGAGCTTCTCCGTTTTTATCTAATCCATCCCATTTGATGTAATTGGATCCCATTTCACCTCTCATTTGACCCTGGAATACGGGACTCTCTTCCCCTTCTCTGTATATGGAGTACTCAATCAATGCTGGTTCCGGAGACACCAAAGTTATTTGTTGCTCCCCACCGGAATAATCAAATTTATCCGATTTAAACTCTATGGTTCTACCTTGAAGCATAGCTAAATTGTTATTAATCATGGCGCGATTCAACTCTAAATTTTTATGCTGAGTTTCATTCAATTGACCATTTTGTGCTATCTGTAGCATGTTCATCATGGATTCAACCATCTTTGTCGCATCAAACTCATTGCCAGGGAATTGATGTTTCAACTGTTGCAACAATATTTTTTGTGCAAACTGAACCTGATCTGCAGCCGTTTTATTCAAACTAGTGTGCAAACTATTTTCAGAATCACGTTGTATATGGTGTCTAAAATCCCAGCCTTTTATCTTTTTATTGTCTTCAGATTCTTCACTTTTAGATGTCATTTTTAATTGATCCATCAGTGCTGAATTTCTCATTTGCTCAGAATGTGCAGAAAAGTCTCTATTAGGCTCTATCATTTATTCGTCTCCTATATCTTTTATTTTTTTATAATGTTAATAGACTGCTCTTGACATTCAAGATTCATGTCTTTAAAAAGTTTGGAAATTGAACTTAGATTTTGTCTAAGTAAATTTCTAAATTCATAATGTTCACCTTTAAACAGTGCGCTCACCTCACCATCTTGTATTTTCAAAGAAACAGAAAGATCACCAAAATCTTTGTGTTTTATATCAAAATCAATTTGTGAATTTCTAAGATCTGATTCTCGTTTCAAACGACCTTTCATTTGCGACATTAAATTTTCGATAACGGTTATATTTTCAGTAATGGTCGATGATGCTATTTTTTGCTGTTGTTGCATAAAATTCATCGATGAATCTTGGTTACCATTTTCAGAGGAATCCTCAATCCAATCCACTGCATTTGGAGAAGAAACTCTCACATTTTTATGATCTCTTGCCTTATTCAAAATATTAAATTCAGGAATATCATCCATGCTATCTATTCCTGCATCTTCTTTCGTTTCGAAATCAGATGCTAATTCAGCCCACTCTACAAGGTGCGATTGTTGATTCAGTAACTGTTGAGATAAAAGATGAGATTGAGGTAAATCTTTAACCACTAAAGACACCAAACCTTCTTGTTCAAAAGGTGGATTCAAAGATAATATTACCTTTTGCTGTTTATCACTCAAACCGTCATTCAAGATTTGAGGTGTTTCAATATAACCGCCTTCATCCAAAGGCCAATATTTCATAGATAAAATATCTGTCTGTGGAGAAAGAACATCTTGATTCTTTTCAATAATCGCTTGAGGAGGAACAAAATCTGCCATTATTTCAGATTGTGATTTCATGATATTTGGAAAATATATTTCAGAAGCCAATGGTTCATAAGAAAAATTTTCCATTGTTTGATTTTTTAGCTGATCATCTGATGAAAAAATCTCAGTGTCTAAAATAGTAAATGAAGAAGGAAGATCTTGATTTTCTATACTTTCAATATTGATTTGTGAAAAATTAGTATATGAACCTTTCAACTGTGAACTATTTAATAATGATTGTTTTTGCTGTTCACTAGAATGAGAATCTCTGGTTTTCTTAAAACTGGATGTATTTTGAATCTGACCATTATTTTTTGCAACAGGGCGATTATCAACTGTTGAATTGGATTCTTGAGCAAGTTTTCTTTTCTGATCAAAATCTTGACGTGCTTGACGCGAGTGACTAACCTTCTTTGCAAAAGATGAATCCTCTTTTTTCAAATACACATCTGAAAATGACTGAGACAGATTACTGACTGTATATGGATTTGTTTTACTTTCAAAATTGGATGGTTTAAAATCCGCTTTCTTATCTTTGAAAAGTAATTTATTTAAATAATCTAAATTCATATCAACGCATATTCATAGCTATCAAAAAAATAACTGCAAAAACAATGCCAAAAGTATTGCCTTTTTCAATGAAGGGAATAAAATTAAATTTATAGGAAAATTTTAAGCAAGTTTATTATTATGGAAAATCAAGAGAATACCCCTCCTCAAAAAAACCAAAAAAACATGATGGCAGCCATTGGTGTGACTGCTGTTGCTGTAGTTGCCTACCTTATTATGTCAAAACCACATTCCAGTGATAGACCTGTTGACAACAAAAAAACAGAAATTTCTCAATCTGAAAAAGAAACATCAGAAGCAAAGTCCTCTGATGAAGGAAAAACAAAATCAGAATCTCTTGCTGCGTCATCAATTGCAATGTCAGGTAAATTTAACGAAGAACAAACTAAGCAAATTGAAGAAGTCGTGCTAGAACTTGTGAAAAGCAAAAGTGATGTGTTCATGAAAGCCATGCAAGAAGGTATGCAAAAACAACAAGAAAAAGATCGTGATGAAAAAGTAAAAGCTGCAAGCGTTCTTAAAGATGAATTTGAAAAAAATGCCGTAACATTTGGTCCAAAGTCAGCGACATTGAAGCTTTTTGCTTTCATCGATTTGTCTTGTCCGCACTGTCACAACCTTGTGAAAATTGCATCTGATTTGTCAAAGAAAACAAAAATGGTTCAATTCCACTTTGTTATTGGATCACTTCTCAACCCAGAACCTTCTGAAAATCTTGCGAATGCAGTTTATACAGCAAGACTACAAGATGGAGATAAAGCAGCACAATTTTTGTTAGGTCTTGTGGATGAAAAACAAGGTTCTGATAAAGCATCATTCTTATTGCTTGCCGATAAAGTTGGTTTAGATTCTAAAAAATTCGGAACAGACTTTGACAAAGGAACGGCTAAATCTGTTATCAATTCCAACAATACCGTTGTTCAAAAACTTATTGATGGCTTTCCAACAATCTTTGCACAAAACTCAGATGGAAAACTTGTAAACGTACCACCATCAAGACCTGAAGGTTATTTGGAACTTGCTATTCGCGTTAAAAAAGGTGAAGACATTACACAATCACCAAAAATGACACAAGAAGAATTGGATAAGGAAATTAAAGCTATTAATAACACATCTGATTCAACACCAACAAAAAAATCTGAAAAGGATACAAAATCTTCTAAAGCTGAAGAAAAAAAAGATGATGTAAAATCGGAAGATAAAAAAGATAGCGCCAAAGATTAAGTATCTTTGATTTCTCAAAATAGAAACCCGCTTTATAGCGGGTTTTTTTTATGCTATCTTTAAAAGAGACTTAAAAAAAGCTACAAAATGACGCAAATTATTTCTTCCCTATTAGATTATTCATCCCATTACGACGTTTATTTTATTGATTTATGGGGATTAACCCATAACGGGAAAGAACCTTTTCCAAGCGCCATAGATGTATTCAAAAAGCTAAAAGAACAAGGTAAAACACTGATTGTCATATCTAATGCACCTCGCGTTCCAGATATGGTAAGACATCTTCTTAAAACCAATATGAATATCGATACAGATCAACTTTTTGATAGCATCATTACGTCTGGTTTAGTCTGCAGACAACATATTGAAAAAAAATATAAAGGTCAAAAATTGTATCATATAGGTCCAGAAAGAGATTTTAATCTTTATGAAAATCTATGTGAATCTGTTCCTTTAAATGAAGCTGACTTTGTCCTACTGACAGGAACAGAAGGATGGGAAACATCTACTGCAGATTTTACCGAAGTCCTTACAGAAATTGCCCACCTTCGATTACCTGTTCTTTGTGCTAATGCGGATAAATACGTTTACATAGGTGATTCAAAATATATTTGTGCAGGTGCATTAGCAGCGCAATATCAGGAAATTACTAAAAACTTAAACCTAAAAGATGGCACAGACTTAATCATTTTTGGCAAACCATATCCAGAAGTCTTTGATCTTGCCATGCAAGAAGCAGCTCATTTTCAAACACATTTAGATAAAAATCGTATCATAATGTTAGGTGATTCATTGGATACCGATATTGCAGGTGCTAATCAATATGGAATTCATAGCCTTTTCACACATTCAGGTGTTCATAAAAACGAATCATGGGATGCGTTAGAGGTGAAAATGGAAGAACCAAACCTAAACCCCATATTCAGTATTCAGGGTTGTTTGAAATAATCTATTTTAAAAGAATCCAATCTTTTGGGTATAAATCAATTGTCGGACACTTATAAAGCTGATATTCTCTAGAAAACCAATGGATTGGTGCTATTACTTTTTTCTTTTTGTGTTTATTCAAATAAGCACCCCACCAACTGTAGGAACTATTTGCAATAATATTGTGGTGACATTCAGACATGAGAAACATATCTTCATAAGAATAACGTGAATCGCTGTTGACGTAATGCGCCTTTTTAATCCAAGAAAAATTTTCTTTTATATAATCAAAATCATCCGAGAAAATGAAAAATTCTATATCTTCACCCAAAAGATCCATCATTAAGCGAACGGCTCTTTTATAATAGTGAATATCGGGTCCATTAAAAATAGTAAAATTAAGATAATCACCTCTGCGCACATGCAGTGAGACCGAAATTTTAGCAGCATTAATTTTTCTCTTCCAACCTTGCGCAATTACGCTTAGATCCTTATTTAAAACAAAAACCTTATTGCGCAAGTCTTCCGCATATGCTTCAAAATACAGTGGCGATTGCATATGCCCCTTAAGAACTATATTTTTTTGTGAAGCAGGAATAGACCAAATGGAATCGTCATAATAAAACCAATTTTGATCCCAAAGAGATGCTTTTTTTTCTGCAGGTATAACCCAGGAACGAACAGACCATATCTTTTGAATATCGTTAAATTCCTGAGGAATATTAAAAATACCTAAATCATACGTTCTATCGCAATATCGTTTTGCGATAGCAACAGGCTTATGAAGTTTTTGACCCAAAGCATAAGCTGTAGCATACACAAACATTTGATTACCCAAACGACCCGTAAGGGTTGCTGTTACATGATTCTCGAATCCCTCCGAAACAATATAAGGAGCATTCGTCGATATTTTTAAAAAATCAAATTTTCCATATCTGTAATATTTATTAACTTTATTAATAGCTTGGATACCTAATATCAAGATTACACATAAAGCCAATATTGTCTTGACCACAGAAGCCTTTTTAAATAGGGACATTAATAAAAAACTTTCTTCAAATTTAGAATATACCCTTTAAAATACCATATCCTACTTATAAAGTGAATTCACATAAATTATAATTTTTAGTCTTTATCATACTTAAATAAAGATATATGTTTACCATATTTCAGATATTGACAGTTAAATAAAAAGTCATTAATATTTCAATCAGTTAACTTTATGGATATATAAATATGTTTATATATAAAATAGAAAATATTTTAAAAATCACAAGAAGCATTGCTTTTATTTTTCTCTTTTCAAATCCTGTACTTTGCAACCGTATTTTTAGCATGGAATCTTTGAAAAACGAAGACCAATGCAAAACAACCAGCCAATATTATAGAAAAGTTCTTCAAGAAGCAGAAACTGAATTTGATAACGCTAAATCAACTTCAGAAAAATATTCCATAGTATCTACTCCTGTAGCAGAAATGAATGGTGAAATTAATATTTATTTTGACTTCCCCATAATTCGCACTATTACTTTAGCTGTATGCATGGGAGACGTCAGTAAAGTAGAAAAGTTTCTTTCCGCGATTGATGACGTTAACTCTGAAGCTTTGGACACGTGGGGGTACCGACAACGCTATACATTAGCGCACACCGCACTGCATCCTAATTATTGGGTTTCAGCAAATATTGATGAAAATGATAGACTAAATATCATTCACCTTTTAGGTAGAAAAAATGCAGATTTCAATCTTATTAGAAATATAAAAACTGCCGATTACCAATTTCATCCTCTTTATTGTGGAAAACATAGTGGCAATTATCTCGGATATGATTGGGTCAAAAAATGCGCACCCATAGCAGTGATATACGGTGCAGATCCGAGCTTAGCTCGACTCAACCCTTTAGAAGCATCATTTGAATCAGAACGATATAACGAATATTATTCTTGGCTTTTCAAATCCGTTCTGACAACACTTTCCACCCTCGAAGACAAAAGCCATGTTCGATTAGCGAATAATGTAAAAGAAAGGCTACAGTGTGAAAGAGATAGAATAAACAATGCAACCAAAGATTTGTTTTAAGAACACACTATTCTTGTTGTAAACACAACTGTTCATAACAAGAATAGTACTTGCAAAAATGGTTAAGAATCTGCACACTTGACTATAAAATTCTTATTTAGTTCCGTATGCTCAGATTCTTAACTCATAAAAAAAATATTCTTATTGTTTTCTGCCTGATCAGTAATTTTAACATTTGGGCAAAACCCATTTCTTCGGATAAACAAGAAATCATCAAGCCTTTAAAAATCGCAGTTTTATATATTGCAACCGGTCGATATATAAATTTTTGGAATGAATTTTATGAATCATCTGAAAAATTGTTTTTAGAAAAACATCCGAAAGACTATTTTGTATTTACAGATCAAGAAAATTTTAAATATCAGAAAAATACCAATGTGCATCCTATTCATCAAAAGCAATTGGGGTGGCCCTATGATACGCTTTTACGATTTAAAATGTTTTTGAGAATAGAAGAGCGCTTAAAACAGTATGATTATATTTTCTTCTTCAATGCCAATGCAAAAATAATCATGCCCGTTGGCAAAGAAATACTTCCTGAAGGAAATTTGAATCTAGTTGTGAGTGTTTACCCTACCTATTTTGAAAAAGATAAAGCGTCTTTTCCATATGAAAGAAACTCTGAATCCACTTCCTACATTGCCATGAATGAGGGAAATAAATATTATGTTCAAGGAGGTGTCAACGGTGGGAAATCAAAACATTACTTGCGGTTAATCAAAACTTGTTTTGAAAATGTTAATGCAGATCTTAAAAATCATATCATTGCAACAGTTCACGATGAAAGTCACATCAATAAATATATTCAAAATCGCAATGACGTTATATTTCTTAAACCCTTTTATATGTTTCCAGAAGAACAAAGTGTGAATGATTATAACTTCAAAAACCCCATGCCTGTAAAAATATTGATTCGAGACAAAAATAATCCTAAATACGGCGGGTATTCGCACCTCAGAGGATCACAGAAAAAATCACTACTCGATAAAATAAAATGCTTTATCTATAAAAAATTTAAATTCTTTTTTATAGACACTTTAGGTTTATGTCATTTAGAATCAAATAAAAATTGTATTCCTGTTTTAAATCTTGATGATGAAAAATTATTTCCTAAAGAATAGATTCGTATTCCTATTAGCATTGGCACTACAGATATCTTCATTTTTCTTTTATATTTACTTTACAGATATTTCGATGGTTAGCCCGACTGAGTCCAAGACCAATGATTTAAAGGTATATCTTACTTTTTCAAATGGTGAAGCACATCATGCAAATGCTAATTATGCATTAACAAAAGCAATCAATAAAAAATTTGATATCTTGATAAGTTACAAACAACAGCACATTGATCAAAAATTTTTTGAAGAAAACAAACATATTCTTAATCAAAAACGCGGTTCAGGATATTGGTTGTGGAAACCTTATTTCATTCTTAAAACATTAGAGTCTTTACCAGAAGGATCCATCATTATGTATAACGATGCTGGCTTGTCGTTTTCTGGTGATATTGACCACTTTATTCAGCAAATAAATACGTCAAAAAAAGATTTAGTTTTTTTTAACAATTTCCACATTAATAGAGGATACGTGAAGAAAGAAACATACAAATTTATGAAAGCTGATGAAACATTATGCAATAAGACGCAACTCGATGCTAGTTCAATCATTATTCGAAAATCCCCTCAATCTGTAGAGTTTATAAAAAAATGGCTTAAACTGTGTAAAGACGAAAGATTGCTTACAGATAAGAAGTTTTCAGATGAACCTGAAGATAAAGACTTTATTGATCACAGACATGACCAAGCTATTTTAACATTATTGTATTACACTGAACCCCATAACGTGCTTATCTTAACAAAAAAACAACAAGATCTTTTTTTTCATCATAGACGTAGAAATATTCAAGATTGCTCTTTAAGCATTCGTCAAATCAAAAAGAATTTAATGATCACCATTAACGCATTTTGGGCATCTGTTAAATCAAATTTTGCATAGGTATTGAATAAAAAAAATCAAATTATCCTTTAAAAGAGCTTACAAATTTTTCAACACCTTGTTGAAGGCTACCTAAATCACGGTGAAGAAAATCTTTTAGAACCAAAGATTTCCACATATTTTTATAAAATCCATCCATTATATAATCATCAGATTCAGCATTTTTTGAGTATACAAATGCAGATAAAGCCGTCCTGCAGTTACCATTAAAGGCCTTAACAAACATTCTCTCTGTCAACGCAATTTTTTCAACCATCACGTTGTTAATGCAACGAAATAGATGGGCCTTTTCTGGTGCACATTCTAAAACTATTATACCTTGTCCTGCAGCAGGCACCATTATATCCGAAGGTAAATCTACCATCATCAAGTTAGGGTGCAGATTATTCAAATCATAATCAGAAAATATATCTAATCTGTTTAATCCTGCCTTGGCAAGGATAATTGCATCAACATATTTTTCACTGACTTTATTTAATCTGCTGCCTACATTACCTCTGATATCTTTGACGATACATTCCGGATAAACTTTCATAATTTGAAGTTTTCGGCGTGGTGAACAGGTTCCTATTGTAAATTTCGTATTTCTATCAATATCTTTAAAATCTTTATGGATGATCATAACGTCAAATGGATTTTGTCGCTCTATAAAGGCCCCTAAAACAGTCCCTAGAGGATGATCTTCAACATCTTTTAACGAATGAACGGCACCATCAATTTTCCCTGCAATCAAAGCTTCTTGAAGTTCTTTAGTAAATAAATATTTACCACCAATATCGGCTAAAGGAATCTGAAGTCGATCACCTTGGGTTTTCATGGGAATGATTTTTACTTGTTTCTCGTGTTGAGCCGACTGCAAAGCACTTTCAACTCGTCTAGCCTGAACTAATGCTAATGGACTTTCCCGAGTACCCAAAATAATCATAAATTAAAGTAACCAATTAAAAAAATAAAGACAAAATCATCTTATGTTCATTCTTATACCTATTAGGTTACCTTATTCTATAAAGAAATTCATTAGAATATTCTCTTAATTTTATTTTAGAGTGATTATATTGATGAACAATTATATAATTTGATTAGACACTTTTTTAAAGACACGTGATATGCCAGAAATCAAACCAGTCATTCCAAATTTACCAGTCTGCATTATAAAAGAGGGAAAACAAGAAGTTGTAAAACTTCATACGCTTTTAGATGGCAAGAGAACTGTACTATTTGGTTTACCAGGAGCATTTACGCCTATTTGTTCCAATCAACATTTGCCTGAGTTCATAAAAAAATCAAATGAAATCTATGAATCAAAAATTGATCAAATTATTTGCATGTCTGTAAATGACCCTTTCGTGATGAATGCATGGAGAGAACAGATTGAAAAAGATCAACCCAGTAAGATTATTTTTCTTTGTGACACTGAAGCTGTTCTTACCAAAGAATTAGGTCTTCAAATTGATTTATCAGGTGCTTGGTTAGGTATACGCTGCGAACGTTTTGTGATTTTACTTGATCAAGCAGAAATCAAAAAGCTATTAAGAGAAGAAAAAGTTTCTGACTGCATTATCAGTTCTGCTCAAAGCGTCTTAGACATAATCAAAAAAGATTATTGATTAAATTATTTAATTTTCATTCTTTTTTTCATTTCAGGAATAAATCTTTTTATTTCGACATCTTCTCTGAGTGAATACCTTAAATTTTGATTTTGAATATGGGTGGAAGATAAAGCATCCCTCCACCTCTTCAGTTTGACTTCGTTGAAAAAAGTTTTATCTCTTGAATAGTAATGGTTGATACGCAATTTTTTTGTTAATATTGGGGAAAGTGTATCATCGGTGGATACATATTGATTATCCTCATCAACTGCAAAATAACCCAAAATAAGGTTGCAAAAATGAGGACTCGTAATCTGCTTAATATATCGAGGTTTGACAATAAACTTTGTTGCTATGCTATCGTCAGTTATGTGCATTGCCTGATCTAATTCTTGTATAACTAATTGATCTGATCGCACACGTTCAACATTCCCTGTTCCAAAAAAGACCCAAGGTACTCTCACACAGGCATTATGATCATAATCATTTAAAATCGTTTTAAGCGTATTTTCTTTTACAGGGAATAAAAATTCATCAATGTCTAAATACATTACCCATTCTACATCGTCTTTTATTTCCTGACTTAAATCAAAATACGTTTTACTTTGAACGTCTCTTACCCAGTCTGCGCTTGATTTTGGATTTATTGTGATATGACGTAGTGTAACAATTCCTTTTTCAATATAAGGTTTTAGTATACTAACAAAATCGTCTGTAGAATTATGATTATAGAGATAAAAATGATCTACCCCTTGCATCAAATAAAACTCTATCCACTCTTTTAAAAATCTAGCCTCATTCTGAAAGATCGCGCAAACTGTTAAGGAATATTTTGGGTGATCTAACTTTTTAACAGATTTCACAATGTGGTCAATATTGATTTTATTTTTTTTCAGTAAAGAAGAATCAAAATACTTTAAATACACGTAATAGTGCAATGGGGTTAAAAATCTTTGATAATTTTCAAAAAAATCTGGTTCTGAAAAAAAAGCGTGATAAAGACGGACATCAAAATCTTTATTAGGCTTGTTTCCTTTTTTCCATCCCTGTTGCACGAAATGATCATATGCATTACCTTTAAAAGAATGTGGTATTATATAATTTTTCGCATAGAAATCTTGATCAAAAAAAAGTTTTGCCTTTTGATCTATATCGTTCATTTTAATGTTAAATGTATATAAATAATGCCTGAAGTTTTTAAAAGATGGTGATTTAATATAAAAGTGAATGTTTAAAATTAAAGAACTTAATAATAAAATTAAAAATAAATTTATTTTATAATTTATTTTTTTCACTTTAGCATCCTCTAAATCTATTAAAAAAGGCGTAAAATATACTTTACGCCTTTTTTAAGTTAAATCATTTTATATCTAATCTTCTTTTTTTGCTTTAACGGTCTTTTTCTTTTTTTCTTTTGACACGTCATCGCTTTCATTTTTTTCTACTGAAGTTTCTTTTTTTTCTTTAGCAGACTTCTTCTCTACTTTTACCTCTTCGTTTTCTTCATCGTAGCCTGGAAGAATACCTGTGAATAAAGATTTTTTATCTTCAATCGTAATTTTCTTTGGTTCAGCTATAATTTGAGAAAGAACAAAATTAACTGTTGCATCCTCAATATAGGGGGCAGCCAAAGATTTTAACTGGTCAGGATTTTTTTGGAAATGCTGAATTACTTTTCTCTCTTCTCCAGGGTATTTTCTTGCTTCATTCATAATGATCTGAGCAATAGTGTCTTGAGAAAGATTGATACTTTCTTTTTCTGCTAACGCACCAACAATAATACCTAACTTTACGCGTCTTTCAGCGATATCTTTATATTCAACTTTAAGTTCTTCTAATTTAGATTCATCTGCTAAATCTTTCAAAAGCTCTTCATCATTTTGATTTTGTGCCTCTTCTAATAGACGTGACCAAATAAGTGAAAATTCTGAATCCACTAAACGTGTAGGTGCGTCAAAAGCAAATTGTGCAAAAAGCTTATCAAACAATACTCTTTTGTGATACAGAAATACTTCTCTATCACCAACAGATTTCAGCTGAGCAGTCAAAAGTTCTTTCACTTTTTCAATGCTCTCTTGTTTTGTTTGCTCCACAATGTCTGCATCAGTAATTGGATCTTTTAATGGTTTTTCGTGCTTTTTAAAAGTTACTTCCAAAGTAGCCTTTTCAGCAGATGAATATACTTCAGATTCATATGTAAAAGTATCACCAGCTTTGTGTTCTTTTAATTGCTTAACCATTTCGATATTCATGGGGTGCATTTCGTCAGAGACAATAAACACTAAATCATTAAAAGTTTGTTTTTTTGCCTTTTTATTGCTTGATTTAACAACAACATCAACTGTGATTCGGTCTTGATTTTCTACTTTATCTTTAGCATCAACATCTTTAAATTTAACAATACTATTTCTTAATTTTTCCAAGGATTCATTTAATTCTGAATCAGAAACTTCATATTGCAGTTTCTGGATAGCAATTTCATCGTATCCATCAATTTGAATTTCTGGCATTTTATCAACAATAAGCTGAAAAGAAACATCTGTTCCATGGTCAAACGACTTAACATCGTAACGAGGACGATCTGCAAGCTTTAGTTTCTCTTTGACTATAGTATTTTGACACTCATCTTGAATCAGTTTTTCAACTGCATCATGGTAGACTTCATGCACAAAGCGCTCTCTCACGAGGTGCAAAGGAACTTTGCCAGGTCTAAAACCTGCCATTTTAAAATTAACCGCTTTTTTTGCAATAAGCTTATCGCACATTGCATCGATATTTTCTTTAGATATCGTTAAATCAAAAACTTGGGTTAATGAAGATGATGTTTTCATTTCTTGTGCCATAACTACCTGTAATATATTGTTAAGATATTATCTGTATCCCACACTTTATATCAAATTAAAATGGTGCGGACGAAGGGACTTGAACCCCCATGACTCTCGTCGCCAGAACCTAAATCTGGTGTGTCTGCCAATTTCACCACGTCCGCAGATACTTACAATGTTTAATACTATCATTCATATCAAAAAATCTCAATAGAAATATTTAAGCAAAGAGTATCTTCATTATTTTAAAATTTAACCCAACATAAAGGTTACGTTGGTTACTACGCGGAGATTTTTCTTATAACCCTTGCCTTCTTTTGAATGGATGTCCGATACTTCAAATTGTCCTTGCGTTGCTGAAACAATTTTGCCGACTTCAGACTTTGAATCTCGTGCAAATTGGTCGGCCATTTTACGCGCGTTAATTGTGGATTCTTTAAGCATACCTGCTCGAATTTTATCCAATTCAGAATAGTCATACTGAATTGTCAAATCGGCATTTTTCCATTCAGCACTGTTTTTTAATTTTTTCCATTCATTATAAAATTTACGAGCTTTTTCAACATCCTCAGTTATAACAATACTTTCAGCTGATAGAACTTTTATCTCCTTGCTGTAGGTATAAATTTTCCCATCCTTGTCTTTGCCATCAAACTGTTTCCACTTTGTTTTTTCAAAAATCTCAAAATCACCTGATTTTAAATCAAAACCTTCTTTTTGAACCAATTGGGCACATTGATCAATTTTTTCCAAGATATCTTTTCTCAGTCGAATTTCTTTAACTGAATCATCTTCTCTTAATTCAGATGAAATAACTATGTTCAATGAAGCCTTATTCGATACCACTTCTTTTTCAGAAAGCCCCTTCACTTTAACAGAATTTCCATCCATCCTAAATTTCTGAATTCCGTTTCCAATAAAATATCCTGAAATTGACTGGGCAAACGCCATCGCTAAAGCTAAAATAATAACGTGCACAAGTCTAAAATTCATTTACATTCTCCACAAAAAAAAGGGGGCATTCTCTTATTCGATTACAGACCTGTTTTATTCTGTAAATCATCCCAAAAATCTTTAACCTTGGAAAAAAAACCGTGGGATAATGGAGTGTTTTTTTCTTTCGTTAGATCGCTAGAAAATTCTTGTAAAAGCTCTTTTTGTTTTTTAGTCAAATTCACAGGAACTTCCAAGCTTAATTCAACCAACATATCACCGCGGCTAGAACCACGAAGATGAGGCATACCTTTGCCTTTTACTCTAATTTGGTGACCATGTTGTGTGCCTGGAGGGACAACTACATCAGCTTTGCCTCCGTCTATGGTTGGCACTTCAATTGTTGCACCTAATGCTGCTTGAGCTATGTTTATTGGAACTTTGCAGTGAATCGTCTCCTGTTGTCTTTTGAATACGCGATGTTGTTTAACTGTTACAAAAATGTATAAATCACCGTTTGGACCACCTCGCACACCTGCTTCACCTTGCCCAGAAACTCGAACGCGTGCACCATCATCTACACCAGCAGGAATTTCAACTTCTATATTTTTTTCGCGTTTGTGTCTACCTTGTCCGTGACATGTTTTGCAAGGATCAGATATCAGTTGCCCAGATCCGCCGCATGCATGACATGTTCTTTCCACAACAAATAAGGCCTGCTGAAACCGAACTTGCCCTCTGCCATTACATGTTCCACATGTTGCTGGTTTTGCGCCACTTGCTGAACCCGTTGAATTACAGGTTACGCACGACATTAACGTGGAAAATCTTAATTTTGTTTTTTTGCCTTTAAAGGCTTCGTCCAAAGATAATTCCAAATTGTAACGAATATCGTTGCCTTTGCGACTTTCTTGCATCCTAGAATTATTAAAGTCCCCAGAATCTCCGCCGTCTTGAGATTGACGGAAAAATGCCTCAAAAAGGTCGCTAAATGGGGAAAATCCTGAACCACCTGCAAAACCTGAAAAACCTTCAAATCCGCCACCGCCGAACCCGCCGCCTGCTCCGCCTCCACCTTGAGTGAAAGCACTATGACCGAATCGATCATATGCAGCCTTTTTCTGAGAATCTTTTAAAACCTCATAAGCTTCGTTAATTTCTTTAAATTTAGCTTCTGCAGTTTTATCCCCCTTATTTTTATCAGGGTGGAACTGCATTGCCATTTTTCGATACGCTTTTTTAATTTCATCATCAGAAGCGCTTTTGCTTACGCCTAAAACATCATAAAAGTCTTGTGCCATATTTTTATACTTTATATCTATCCTGGTTACATACTATAAAAACATCTCCCGTTAAAAGCAACGAGAGATGTTTTTGGTCACACATTCTATTGATTAAGCTTGCTTACGATCTTCATCATCAGATGTTTGTGTCACATCGATAATTTCTTCATCTGAAGCGTTTCCTGCAGATGCGGAAACATCTTCAGATTGTGCTTCTTGCGAAGCTTTGTAAATTGCTTCACCAATTTTCATTGAAGAAGTCATCAAAGCTTGTGTTTTTTCTTTGATTTCTTCAATATTTTCTGATTCTGTAACAGCTTTTAAGGCAGCCAAATCTTCTTCTACTTTTGCTTTATCTTCTGCAGAAATTTTATCGCCATTTTCTGACAATGCTTTTTCTGTGCTTGAAACTATGCCTTCAGCTTGGTTTTTAGCTTCAATTAATTCGCGTGCTAATTTATCTGCTTCAGCGTTTGCTTCTGCATCTTTTACCATTTGCTGAATTTCTTCTTCTGTTAACCCACCAGAAGATTGAATTTTAATACTGTGTTCTTTGTTCGTTGCCTTGTCTTTTGCAGACACTTGCACAATGCCGTTAGCATCAATATCAAACGTTACTTCAATTTGAGGCATGCCACGTGGTGCTGGGGGAATATTTTCAAGATTAAACTGACCCAACATTTTGTTTTGGGCAGCCATTTCTCTCTCACCTTGGAACACACGAATTGTCACCGCATTTTGATTATCTTCAGCCGTTGAAAAGACCTGACTTTTTTTCGTTGGAATCGTTGTATTACGGTCAATGAGACGTGTAAACAAACCACCTAGTGTTTCAATACCCAATGAAAGAGGTGTGACATCAAGCAATAATACATCTTTGACATCACCTTTTAGAACAGCACCCTGGATAGCTGCACCCATAGCAACAACTTCGTCTGGGTTAACACCGCGGTGAGGCTCTTTACCAAAGAAAGCTTTTACAGATTCAATGATTTTGGGCATACGTGTCATACCACCAACCAAAATAACTTCTTGGATTTCTGACGCAGATAAACCAGCATCTTTCAAGGCTTCTTTACATGGAAGCATTGTTCTTTGAACCAGATCATCAACCAAAGATTCAAATTTTGAACGTGTCAATTTTACATTTAAATGCTTTGGACCTGTTGCATCAGCAGTGATAAATGGCAAATTGATATCGGTTTGCATTGCAGTTGACAATTCAATTTTTGCTTTTTCTGCAGCTTCTTTTAAACGTTGCAAAGCTAATTGATCTTTGCGCAAATCAATACCTTGTTCTTTTTTAAATTCATCAGCTAAAAATTCAATAATTCTGTTATCAAAATCTTCACCACCCAAGAACGTATCACCATTGGTTGACTTAACTTCAAACAAACCATCGTTAATATCTAGAATGGAAACGTCAAACGTACCCCCACCTAAATCGTACACAACAATAGTACCTGAAGCTTGTTTTTCTAAACCATAAGCCAACGCCGCTGCTGTTGGTTCGTTAATAATACGCAAAACATCTAACCCAGCAATACGACCTGCATCTTTTGTAGCTTGTCTTTGAGCATCGTTAAAATATGCAGGAACTGTGATAACAGCCTCTGTAACTTTTTCACCCAAAAAATTCTCTGCTGTTTCTTTCATTTTTTGCAAAATAAATGCACTTACTTCGCTAGGACTATATTTTTGTCCACGAGACTCTACCCAAGCATCGCCTTTGTCAGACTCAACAATTTTATATGCAACTAAACCTTTGTCTTTTTCCGTCAGAGGATCCTTGTATGTTCTACCAATCAAACGCTTAATAGCATATAATGTATTAGCAGGATTGGTGACACTTTGCCTCTTTGCAGACTGACCAACCAAGCGTTCGTCATTATCTGTAAATGCTACAATTGATGGCGTTGTACGAGCACCTTCTGCATTTTCTATAACGCGCGGATTCTTACCATCCAAAATTGCTACACATGAATTTGTTGTACCAAGATCAATTCCTATAACTTTTCCCATATATTTCTCCATTTTTAAATTAGCAGCATCACTCATAGACTGCTAACAGCATATCACGAAGCTTTATAAATGGCAACTCTTTTTTTACATAAAATAAAATCCTCAAGTAAATCTATAAATAAAAAATGAGTTAAAACGGTTCATATGAATAAAAAATTAAAAAAATGACATAAAAAAAGGAGGGGTCCCTCCTTTTTTTTCTTTATATATTTTCACACAAAACGCAAGACTATTATTCTTTCAATAACTTATCAGTTTGATTATTTAAAGTATCTTTCATTTTCTTCAAATCGTCTATTTCTGAAGCTTCAGAAGAAGATGTATCATTTGAAAAAGAATCATCTGCAAAAGGAGGAACAAATGAATCTGTTGATGAAGAATCTACAGATTCTTCCTTATCTTTATCTTTCTTTGTAGCCAGAAGCTTTTCTTTATTTTCTTTTAAAGATTCCACAGAGTTAGATGACTGAGATTTTTCCACAATTTCATCTTCCAACTTTACGTCAGGATTTTTTTTGTTTTGAACTTCAGAACTTTCTAGCGAAGCAAGCGGTTTTGAAGATTTATCAACTGCATCAGCTACGACTTTATCCTCTGTTGCTACCACTTTTCCTGAAACTGCCTTTTCAGCATCCTGGACAACAGGTTTGCTAGCTAATTTTTCAACATCACTTGATCCATCTTCAGAAACTTGAATTGGTTTAATTTCTTTTTCTTTTGTGACCTCAGATTCTGCTACTATCAGAGCTTTATTTGCCACTTCAGCAGAAGATTGAGGCACTACCTTAACTTCTTCTTTGACTGCTAAAGCTTGACCAGGGAAGGTGCTTAAAATTTTATCAAGCCCCATATACAAATCGAATTCAGAAGGCAATCCTTTGTCTGCCACCTTGTCATTTTTAAGAACTGAATAAATTTTATTAACCGCTATCAATTTAACCATTGATTGGCGGAACGTTACCATGGAAACCTTGTCGACTTTCACTTTATCAAAATCTTGAGGATTATTCAGAATTTTTGATACAGCTCCCCAGTTGGTAACTAGAAATTCTTTCAATTCATCTAAGCGAATAAATCTCTTAACAACTGATTGATCAACCTCTTTATTTAATAATCGAGACAGGCCTGTTTGAACATCGGCGTCCACAAAAATAGGGCTTGGAATTTGGCCATTTTCTAAAGATGCACTATTAACACGTGGAGGCACTAAAACTGTTTCTAATGCATCTAAAATATTAAGAAGATTAGCCATAACATGGATTTTACCATTATTCCAATTCCACTTTGGAATGTCACAATTCGACTGTGCCAATTTTGAAAAATCTTGATTTTTTGTATGCTCTAAACAATCTAATAACAGTGATACAATTTCTGAAAATCGTTTATTCATATAATCTTGAGGTGTTTCAAACCCTATGCGTTGCTGAGACGCAAAACGAGTGACACCTGAATGGACGATTGCACACAAATTTTCTGACCAATTATAAAAATCAATACCAACATTAGAAATAGGAATATCGTCCGTCAAACCTAAAGGACCTATGTTGACTTTTTCACTAACTGATTCTTGTGATGATGACAATCTAATAACTTCAGCACTAACTTGATCGCCTCTTTTGAATAAACCTTGAGCCTTATCTGCAAAACGTTTTGACAAAATATCTCCAGCTAGAAATAGGCTTTGCTTTTTATCATGCACACTTGTAACCGTTACTGATTTAACAATGTCGTTTAATCTTAAATCAAGTTGCTGCGCTAAAGTTCCAGGGGTTAAGCTTCTTAGCAGAAAACCTGTAGGTCGCAAAGATGTGTGACAATACCCATACAAAGATGATTGCCGCATCGATTCAAAATGTCTTTTTAAATCTTTAAGGAATGCAACATCATTTTGTGTTTGATCATTTAACTTTTTGACCATTACATCACGTTCAGATTGATACACTTGACTGGCCTTTGATGCATCCACTTTTTTCTTTAAAAGATCCAAGGATTTAACAATCACACTTAGTTTTAAAAACGCTTTATCAATCGTAATAATTTTTTGAATGTCTGCTGCATCTCTATACGTATAATATAAAGGCTCTGATTTTCGGTTAATGCTCGCTCTCAGAACAACAACTTTTGCACCTAATGCGCTAAAAGCACTTAAAGCTGTATCAATCGATTCAAACGAAGGACCAACCAAAGGATTAATTTTATCAACTTCTACTTTAACTAAACTATTATAAGTTTTAACAAGTTCTTGATATGTATGCGTTAAGGCAGCTACAGACGTTTTTACTTTTGCTTTGGAAGGATCTTCTTTTAATGCTTCAGTGTCTTCTGAATATCCTAAAAAAATGCCTACATTTGAAGCATTAATTTTTTCCTCTAGCAAAGCTAATATGCTATCAATTTTCGATGCAAAATTAACAATCACATCATCTGCTAACTTATAGTTTTGTGCGTAAAAAAGCGCATCAAAATTATAAACCGTTTCATCTTGAATTGATTTCAAAAAGAGACCAAAAATATTTTTAACAACAACAGCTTCATCCGAAACTTCTTTAGGTTTTCTTGAATAAATAAGATCTTGAACCCTTTGCAGAGCATTTTCTACCGTAAAATTGCTAGATGACAAACCGTCAAAATTATTAGCACCTACTTTTTCAATTTTAACCTTTACTTTTTTTTCCACACCATTTCTGCGGAACACATAGTATATACTTCCTTTTGTGATTCCATTCTCTTCTAAATTTTGAAGAGTTGAATAATGTTCCTCACTGGAACGCACAGCATAAAACTTTGATCCTACATATATTCCCGTAAGAACATCTCCCTTTTGGGGCATATCCTCCGCATGAACTTCGACGTCTTTTTTAGAGGATGCTGATTTTGGATCTGTAGACACAACCGATGGAGCAACGTTTGTAATCAAAGCGCCTGCATGAATACTATGTTCTTGCACAACGTCAACATTAGGAGCTTTTACAGCGAGCTCTTTCCTCTCAACAGGATTTGGTTCTGCAGGTGATTGCAGAGGTTTTTGAACAACAGACTCTTGCATAGCAGGATTCGATAATGCAGGAAGTCGAACAACTTTCTCTGCCCAAATATCATAAGATAGAAAGCATGTTGAAATTGAAAAATATAAAATAGTTTTGTTCAATTGATTATAGTTTTTAGAAAAAATCATAAAACACCTGGTTCATGTCATATGTAATAACCTAGATAAAAGAATTTAAAAAAACGTTAATATATTTAATAATCGATATTTAAAATTTTATTAAAATTACATGGGCATTTTTTTTTGTTGCAATTTTTTTTTCAAATATACGACGATGGTTTTACGAACAAATTAATGTTCATAAAATAAAGGATTGAAATGATGACAGTATGGACAAATGAAGACAAAGATGAATTATTAAATCTATACATTGAAGGCCATAGTTTAAAAATAATAGCCCGAAAAATCGATAGAAGCACATCCGCCATTAATAAAGCCTTGCATCGATTTAAAATCAGAACACTGGCAAAAGAACACCAAAAACAACAGTTAGCATGCGTTCTTTTAAACAAATCAACGGTCAGAACATTTCAACAAATGGTTCATGCTTATAAAAAACAAACCAAAAACTATAGGCGTCACTGGATTGATATGGAGCAAGCATTATTTCTTCTCATGCGAAAGGGTCACGTCGTTGAAAAAAGAACTAAAGATTGTCAATTTCAAGATATTGATCTTCGCATTGATGGAAAACCCTTCACCCCAGAACAAGTAAGTGTATTGATTAACCAACAAAGAGAACAAGAATGCATGTCACCACTTTATATTAAAGGAGTTTCTGTATGACCCGAGGTGCAGTTGTTGCAGAACAGAAAAATTTGCTTGTATATTTAAAAGAACATGAATATATTTCGAACCAAATCTTTAAGAAAGGTATGAAAATAAAGAAATTTCATACCAAAATGATAAAAAAATTGGGGCTTTATGCCCCAACAAAAGACAGTCTTACCAAACTTGAAAACTGTCAACCTGCGCTTTATCCCCTACATTTAATAGGAGAGTATGGCAGCGATCCTTATGAGGAAAAATGGAGAGACCTTATGGATTTTTTTCAACAAATCAAACCTATGGATACAAACATTTCAGTTTTTATTGACTTAATTTTAGATCGCAAAATACCATCTATACACACATCTGTCTTACCAGACAAAGAAACCATTAAAAATATTATTCATATAGGCTATGAACTCATAAAAATGGAATAAGTACTTAAAAAATTGTATGTGTGGTTATGACGCCTCTTCAAACGTTCCATAATAAACATGATTCATACAATTTTAATAATTGCCTGAATATTAAACCCTATTCAAATATTACTTCTTGATCGTTATTGGGGTTTTCTGTTTGTGCACCTGTATTTTGATCATTCACTAAATTTAATCCTTCAACAGTTTGGATGAGTTCATTTTGTTCTCCATCAGAGACAGATCGGAAATTATGTGCAGAATGACTACCTAACAGACTTTTTCTCTTATTTACGATTTTAATTGATTTTCTTGCGACATGGTAATATCCAAGTTTTTTAGATTTAACAAGATCCCCGCTAGAATATAATCTGTAGGAATTCTCATTTAAAAGAGACGAAATATGGTCTGCTAGTGATTTACTAAATAGTGCCGGAGCAGAAAAAGAAAATAAGTGAATATTATGGAGTTTGAGTAATGAAGCATTCTGAGCTCCTAAAATATGAGCAACACCCAAAATGCGGTCCATAATATCTGAAATGAATAAAACAGCTAAGGCACCACCTAAACTATGACCCGAAACAAAAACTTTCAAAGTACTTAAATTATTGGATCTATTTAGTAAACTTTTAAAAGATGTTAATAGATTTGTCTGATCACGTATGTACTTATAGCGCCACAAAAAAACCACCGTGAACAAAATTATCTTTTGCTGGGATATCATTACTTATTATTCTCTCATAGGGTTTTGATGTTGACATGATTCCCGCATCAACAATCGCATCTCTCAAACTAGCTGTCCCTCTAAAAGCAACATATATACTGTTTTCTTCAGGGTTAAATTCTAAAATAGCTACAAGTTGATTGCCTTTTTTTTCTTTATATTTGTCAAATAATACATAAATTTTATTACCTTGATCTAAATCTTCACTTGAAATTTTATAATCATAGGTTTCAAAAGTTAGCTTTAATGAATGAGCTAAATTATTATTAACAGAACTACTTTTAATTTTATTACTACAATATTGTATTTCTTTTTTTTCAGACTCTTGCGGAGATTGATTAGGATCATTTGAAAGGAAACAAGCAACCTGATTGTTTTCACCACTAAAAGCAATGTTTGTCACTGATAAAATTAACATTATAATAAATATCATTAAATTATTAAATCATCGTTCATTTTCGATATTATACTGTATAAAAATACCCATTAATTTTTGATTAAAAATTTATTTTTTATGCACAGTAATAATTAATCTATTTTTCTTAAACAGTGAATTTCGCAATTTTTGTTGTTTTATAACCCAAAACATATTCCAAAAAAAATCAAAGATATTTTTCACTCAAAAAAATATCTAAAATTCTCTTCTTTTATTTAATTGTGGGGCTCCTTCAAACTTGCCATAATAACGATGTATGGGAGAGAAATTATGAATCAAAAAGATTGTTCTAACGCTTTACGCTTTTTAGCAGCAGATATGGTTGAAAAAGCAAATTCAGGGCATCCAGGTCTACCTCTTGGTATGGCCGATGTAGTATGTGAATTATTTTTCAATCATCTAGTTTTTTATCCTCCTCATGGCGATTGGTTTGAAAGAGATGCATTTATTTTATCCGCAGGTCATGGATCAGCCCTTCTATACGCCACTCTACATTTGTGTGGGTATAAAGATTTTACTTTAGATGAGCTTCAAAAATTTAGACAACTGCACAGCCATACAGCAGGCCATCCAGAAATTAATCCTTCATCAGGAATTGAAACAACAACAGGTCCCTTAGGCCAAGGAATTGCAAATGCTGTAGGCATGGCCATCGGATATGAACATTTTAAAGCACACAACCCAAAAGCTAGAGAGAGAAAAACCTATGTTTTGTGCGGTGATGGAGACCTCATGGAAGGTGTCGCACTTGAAGCTATTAGCCTAGCAGGACATCTCAATTTAAAAAATCTTATTGTCTTGTACGATGATAATAGTATCACAATTGATGGTACCACTGATTTATCAAGATCTGAAAATACATTAGAAAAATTCAATGCCTGCGGCTGGGATGCCCTGTCTATTGATGGTCATGATTTTACAGCTATTCATAAAGCCTTGAATTCTGCTAAACAATCAAACAAACCTTGTCTCATTGCTTGTAAAACAACCATAGGTCATGGTGCGCCAAACAAGCAAGGAACGCATCATGTGCATGGAAGCCCTCTTGGAAAAGCAGAAATTCAAGCCATGAGAGAACATTTAAATTGGAACAATTCAGCTTTTGAAATTCCTGAAGAGATGAGGGAAATTTGGTCTCAAAAAGCACTAAGGCACCAAGATGCATATGAACAGTCACAATTTAAAAATGGGATTTCCCATTCATTAGATTTGAATAGTATTTTCTCTTCGCTTTATGAAAAAATTATCTCTTTAAAACCTCATGAGGCATCACGTGTGTCTTCTCAAAAAGTTATAGAACATTTAATGGAACAAGGCGTGCCTTTGTTTGGTGGTTCTGCTGATTTAACACCATCCAATAATACGCATACAAAATTTCATGAAAGTTTTTCAAAAGACAACTATCAAGGCAATTATATTCACTATGGTGTTCGTGAACATGCGATGGCATCGATCATGAATGGCATAAGTCTTGTGGGTAATAAAATTCCTTATGGTGGAACATTTCTCGTATTTAGCGATTATATGCGTCCTGCCATGAGGCTATCAGCCCTGATGGAACGTCAAGTTATCTATATTTTAACGCATGATTCCATAGGTCTTGGAGAAGATGGACCCACTCATCAACCCATCGAACACATAGCATCATTGCGTGCTATTCCTAACCTAAATGTATTTAGACCTGCCAATGCTTTAGAAACGGCTCAATGCTGGCATGTTGCTTTAGAAACTAAAAAGACACCCTCTGTTTTAGCACTCTCAAGACAAAATTTAGATTTTCCAGAAACCGTTTTAGACACGAATGAAAACCCTGTTCAAAAAGGCGGCTATGTCCTTTTTGAACAGGCCGATAATGGTCAAAAAATTGTAAGCTTAATCGCAACAGGTTCAGAAATTAGCCTTGCCATGCAAGCTAGAGATTTATTAATGTCTAGAAACATCCATTCAAGAATTATTAGTATCCCTTGTTTAGATATTTTCAAAAAACAATCAATTGAATATCAAAATCAAGTTTTGGGTGATCATCCCCGTATTATCATTGAAGCAGCTATCGTTCAAGGGTGGGAAGCTTATATAAGAGATACAGATGTGTTCATAGGGATGGATACATTTGGCGCCAGCGCTCCGGCAAAAGATCTGTTTAAACATTTCAATATCACAACAGATTCTATTATTCAACATGCAGAAAGGATTTAAATATGACATTAAGAGTAGCCATTAACGGTTTTGGAAGAATAGGCCGCATGATTTTACGAGCCTATGCTGAACACAAACCAGCAAATATTGAAATTGTTGCTATCAACGATTTAGGCCCACTTGAACATAACGTTCACTTGTTAACGTACGATTCTGTTCATGGTAAATTTCACAAACCCATTCAAACAACCGATTCAACCATAGATATTGGTTTTGGCCCCATTGCCATGCTGTCTTGTGCAGACCCCACCCAACTTCCTTGGAAAGAACATAATATCGATATCGTTTTTGAATGTTCGGGTAGATTCACAAAACGTGCAGATGCTTTTAAACATATAGAAGCCGGTGCAAAAAAAGTATTGGTATCAGCGCCTGCAGATGGTGCAGACATTACCGTTGTTTATGGTGTTAACCACACACAAATTAATAACGATCATATTGTATTATCTAATGCGTCATGTACCACTAATTGTTTAGCACCTCTTGCTTATTGTTTACACAAAGAAATCGGTATAGAGAATGGTTTCATGACAACTATTCATTCATATACAGGTGACCAAAGACTTGTGGACACCATACATTCTGATATGTATCGTGCACGTGCTGCGGCCCTTTCTATGATTCCAAGTTCAACAGGTGCCGCAAAAGCTGTTGGCCTTGTGTTACCAGAATTAAAAGGAAAATTAGACGGCACAGCCATTCGTGTACCTACACCGAATGTGTCCGTTGTCGATTTTAAATTTAATACTAAAAGACAAACATCTGTTCAAGAAATAAACGACATCGTTAAAAGCTATGTTCAAAAAGAAGTCTCACAAGGTGGTTTAAAAAATGTATTAGGAGTTAATGAACTTCCTCTTGTATCAACTGATTTTAATCATAATGCACTTAGTTCCATTTATGATGCAAAACAAACGCATGTTGTTGAAGGAAAGCTTGTTCGTATTCTTTCATGGTATGACAATGAATGGGGATTTTCGAATCGAATGCTTGATGTTGCACAATATATGAGTGAAAACGTTTAACGCCTCTCATATTAATCTTCTTGAAATCTACCTTCTTCATTTCCACAATAAAGACGGTAGATTTTTATCCATTTATCGACACTGGCAGGATGAGCGACCATTACAAGACTGCCAATCATCTTGGTTTTTATGACTCACACATTTCCCAAAAACTTTACGAGCACAAACTCTCTTCGAATCTTTATATCGACAAGATCCACTTCCACAATAGTTTGCTTTCGCTTCAGAATTACACGCTAGATCATGCAAAGCATAACAACGAGATGATGCATTTGACACACAAGACCCTCCTAATCTACATCTTATACGGTTAGCATCGGCACAAATGTGACCATGCGGGCAGAAAATTCCACCCATTCCACAAAGTTGATCGTTAGGCATAATGCATTTTGATGTTGCGTCGTTATTACAAACCTGTCCTACTGGGCATGGCTTATTATCCTTATCGGCACATGTTTGACCTGTCGCACAAAATACGCCGCCTTTTCCACAACCCAAGTCTCTGGTTAACACACACATAGATGTTGCATCAGACTTACAAGGCTGATCTGCTGTACAACGTGTTCGATCCGTTTTCATACAAACATTACCATTGGCAC
>PNMQ01000008.1 GCA_013823725.1 Candidatus Pelagibacter sp. | reverse complement strand
GTCCTTTGTATGAATTCTATAGGCTTCAACAGCACCATCTTGATAAAACTCTCTTTTTAAAAATTCTATTGCACTATTAAGTCGAATTCCTATGTGGCTGTGACGCTTTAGAGCAGGACTTAAATTTTCATCCCCATAGTATAGAAAATTAATATTTTTTTTAAGATTGTTTTTTTCATCTTGACCTGCTGTTTGTTTTGTAAGAATTTGATTTTGGTATAAATCACAAATTGTTACAAAATCTTGGTAAACAAATGACAGCTCCTTTAACCCCTCTAGTTGTGAAGGTTGCATGCTAGAAAGTGGATATTTATTTATGTAATATGTTCTGACGGATTTCACAAAGCTTTCAAGTGTTTTTTTTGCAATTTCTATCGAATCTAATGCTTGACGATTTGGATCTTCTTGTGAATCTAAAGCACGTAGTCTGTCTGGAACAGAGATTCCTAATTCAGAACACAAACCATGAGTTAGATAATTTTCGTTTGTAGCGAAAATCATTGTACATAATAGTAATTTAAAAGATTTGTTTTTCATAATATACCTTATTAATACGTAATTAAGAAAACATATATATGATATTTATTAAATAAAGATTAATTTGCTAGAAGATCAAGTTTTTTTATTGATTTTTTTCAAGATATTGCGACATAATTTTATGCAATTTTCCATTTTTAAACGATACTAATACATGTTGTCCTTCAAATGCAATTACTGTACCTTCACCAAAAACAGTATGCATTACACTATCACCTGTCTTATAGGACGTGTTTAGGTGTGTAGGTCTATATGAACTATTTTGTTTGCTTCCTAGAGTCTTGCTATTTTGAAGTCTGTATGTATCCTGATTTTGGTATGTGTGTTGTGATATTGCTGATTTATGAAGCTGAAAACTATCTTGACCATTGTGTAGTGTACCGTTGCGTACAGCGCCACTGTTCGTTATTTCCTTTATAAATCTTGATGGTTGAACCTGCTGCCATCCTTGTGGCATTCTTCTTGAGTACGCGTGTGAAATGATTAGTGTTTTTTTTGCCCTGCTTACTCCAACGTATGCAAGACGTCGTTCTTCTTCTATCCCAGCGTTTCCTTCACTAAAAGATCTTTGATGTGGGAAAAGACCTTCTTCCCAACCACATAAATATACATGATCAAATTCTAATCCCTTTGCAGAATGCAAAGTCATGATATTAACCATTTCATCTGAGCTCTTATTTTGTGTGTCCATAACAAGGCTAATGTGTTCTAAAAATCCGTGTATGCTTTCAAATTGACCTATGGTATTCACTAGTTCTTTAATGTTTTCTATTCGTGCTCTTGCTTCTTCCGTTTTTTCATCAAGCCAAATCTGTGTATAGCCAGATTCATCTAAGACAAGTCTTACACAATTTATGGGGTCAGACGTTTGCTCTTTTTCTCGCCATGCAGAAAGATCTTTGAAGAAGTTTTGTAAAGCTGTTCTTGCTTTACCTTGAAGCGGAACTTCATCTATTTTTTGTTCACAAGCTTGTAACGCTGCTTGCGGTAGTGGTATATTATGATCTCTAGCATACTGGTGTAGTCGTTGAATGGTCGTATCTCCAATACCACGACGGGGCGTATTGATAATACGCTCAAAAGCAAGGCCATCAGTTGGTTGAACCAAAATTCTTAAATAAGCAAGGCAATCTCTTATTTCTTGTCTTTCATAGAATCGTGGCCCACCAACAACTTTGTAAGGTATGCCAATTCTCATGAACATATCTTCAAATGTTCGTGTCTGAAAACCTGCGCGAACAAGAATAGCTATATTTGATAGTTTACACGCCTTTTGTTGTAGGCGCTCAATCGATGCTCCAATGAATCTTGCTTCTTCTTCTCCATCATAGTGGCTATGAATTTCGACGGGTTCACCGGATTCATTATCTGACCACAGTTTTTTGGCATATCTGCTCTTGTTGCATGATATTAATTGGTTGGCGACGTTTAGTATCGCTGTAGTTGATCGATAATTTTGTTCTAGCCTTATTATTTTTGCTCCAGCAAAGTCCTTTTCAAAACGCAAGATATTGCCTACTTCAGCACCCCTCCAGCCATAGATTGATTGATCATCATCGCCAACACAGCAAATGTTTTGTGGCATTTCAGGTGAAGAAGATTGAGCAAGTAATCGTAGCCAAATATATTGGGAAACGTTGGTGTCCTGATATTCATCGACTAAAATATATTTGAATTGATTTTTATAATATTCTAATACATCTGGATGAAGGGAAAAGAGTTTTAAACAATTTAAAAGTAGATCACCAAAATCAACAGCGTTTAAGATTTTCAGACGTTCTTGATATTCATGATAAATATGCGCTATAATAGCATCTTCGTATGCTTTTGCTTGCTTTTCATCTATAGCTTTATCTTTTAAAATACCAATTTTATGCGCTACAGATTTAGGTGTATATTTCTTATCATCTATTTTGAAGTCTTTGATGATTTGACGAACTAAACGAATTTGATCATCGGTGTCTATAATGGTAAAGTTTGGTTGAAGATGAATATATG
The DNA here is from genome assembly GCA_013823725.1 of Candidatus Pelagibacter sp. Classification (GTDB taxonomy): domain Bacteria; phylum Pseudomonadota; class Alphaproteobacteria; order Paracaedibacterales; family CAIOTO01; genus PNMQ01. Next base: position 171,686 of record PNMQ01000008.1, on the reverse strand, counting down.
AACCGTGCCTTCGCAAAATACGAACGCCTATTGAATGAAATGTTCCAACCCACGAAGATTGTAAAGGGATTTGTGAAATTTTTGCTATTCTTTCCTTCATCTCTGTCGCAGCTTTATTTGTAAACGTGACAGCTAAAATTTGTGAAGGATGAATATTTTGTGTGTGCATGATATGCACATATCTTGTTGTTAAAACTCTGGTTTTTCCAGTGCCTGCGCCAGCAAGAATGAGAAGTGGGCCGTTAATTGTTTCTACGGCTTTTTTTTGGTGTTGATTTAAATCTTTAAGATAATCTAAGTTCATATTTATAGAGAGTCTAGGCTGATGCATAATTAACCTAAACCCTCTTTTTTAAATAATATATAAAAACTAAGCTGATTACATGCCAAAGTTTTGGTATTTTTTACTAAATTTGCTAAGCTGACCAGCTGTTCCCAATAGTCTTTGTCCGCCACCTGTCCAAGCAGGATGGGATAATGGATCAATATCTAGACGCATTGAATCACCTTCTTTACCCCAAGTGGAGCGTGTTTTAAATTCTTTGCCATCTGTCATAACAACTGTAATTTCATGGTAAGCTGGGTGAATATTTTTTTTCATTGACTGTGCTTTAAATAAATTTCATATTACATGATTTTATCAGATCTTATAGCTATTTGCAATATGGTATGTTTTATTTCGATAGAAGATGATTAGGTTTTAACAAAAATTCTTTAATTGTTAATAATTTATGTAAATTTAATAAAGTATTATTATTTTGTATGTATATTTTGGTTGTGTAAAATTATAAAATTGATGATTTATGTTGAAATTTTCTTTGGGTTTATATCTAACAATTGCCAGTTCATTAATGATGAATATTTGTCATGCTACGGATAATACATTTGTAGGCGAAAAAAATAAATTAGGATTATCAGCTGAAGAGAAAACCCTATTAAAAGAAAAAAGAAACGCTTTTAAACTTGATTTAAAGTTTGCAAATATTAATAGGTCAAATCAAAAGAAACAAACTGTTATTAAAGGCAACATTTATGGTCCCCATGGAATGAACTTGCTTCGTTTAGCTGAAAAGACCAATAGTTTTATTGCTATTCGTGATTGTAGTACTTACACCATTGAAGGTGTTATTTCTGGTGGTGCTGGTAAGGATTTTGGTGTTAAAGAAAAAAGTTCAATTGTTGATGCTGTTGGTTTAAGAGGAAGAATCCCTGTCAGAAATAAGTATTCTAAGAAGGAAGACCCAGAAGCGGATTCAAAATTATATAAAGATGTTATTAAAGTAAAAGACCTTCCTGAAACACCTTATACAATGGTTTTAGCTAAAAAGTTTTTAAATAATTATCCCTGCTATCTGTATGATAAAAATGGTACAAGTAATGTTTTTATAGGCCAAGATCCAAATGTGGAAGATCATTTTGTTTACAAATGCCAAAGTGGATCTGCCTACAAGTGGGTTAACTTGAAAGGTCAAGTTGTTCAATTTGATGCTGTTGATACTTTTCAGCCTGTTTATGTTCTTGCATCTAAATCTCCTGTCTCAAAAGGGATGTTGACACGATTGACAGATAATTTTCATTTAAAGGGACTTGTTCCTCTTCATATTCCTGAAGGAATTAATCCCGAATCTGATACTATTGTGGCAACAGAAGAAATGATTAGTAGAGGCGGGGAGTCAGTTAGAAATATCCCTCAAAATATCAATGACATTAATCTCAATTATCAGTTGCTAAGTACACATAAGAAGATAGGTGGAAAAAAATGCAAAATATGTATTCACAAAAATCAGTTTTCTGCAGTTTCTCATTTAACTGTAAGTGATCATCCAGATTCTATAGAGGTGCTCTATAATTGTGAAGGGGTTTGGTTTGATAAAGACGAAAAACCAGTGATAGATCCTGCAAAAATTGAAGAAGCTAATCATTTTTTCAATCCTATCGAAGTTATTGCGTCAGTAAAGCCCATTATTCCAGATTATGATACGGCTGTCGTTAGGACAAAAGGATATGATTTCCCTAAATCATATGATCCTGCTGGAAAATTGGGCTATGTTAATCAAGAAGATCGAATTTTATTTGAATATCTAAAAGATGCAACCGATGGAATGGTGTTCCATGGAACAGATTCAGATAACCCTGTAGGTTTTTTGTTCGAGATGTCTGAAGATTCACCTTATACCACATTTGCACCAGCTTTGCCAGGTGATGAAACACCTGATTCCAAAGTGTACTCTAGTAAAAATCCCGTTGAATTTATTGAATTAGTGAATCGATACAGAAAAGCTGGATACAATTTGACACTTAATCCAAGAACAGGTGTGCTGTTGACGTATGATGATGCATCTCAAAAATTCATGTACGATCAAGGTGTTATGCTGGCTGGAAAGACGGAATCGGATAAAAAGCATTGGTATGCAAGTCCTGATAAATCTAAAATTGTGAATTTTGGTGGTATTGAAACGGTTATTAAAAAATCTTCTCATGAGTTAGAAATCAAAGGATTTTTGAACAAAGTGTATGCTCTGCAAAAACTTTTGGCAATTGTATCGTTTGAACCACCTTTGAAATTAAATAATGAAACAGGAGAAAGAACACCTTTCTGTTCCTTTGAAGGTGCAGCAGATCAAAAAACAGCATGCACACAAGAAAATGTAAAGGCTTACCATTTTATATTGATTGACAAAATTGTTTCAGAACTAAAATCAAAAGAAGGCCAAATTATGGGTATTCTTAATGAAATGAAAGATAAGTCAAATTTTGAAAATCTAAAATCGTATGTAGATGGACTGTTAAGTTCTTCTGATTTATATGTGAAACTATATGGTCAAAATTCAAATCATTCTGGAGTAGCTAATCATCCCATGAAAGAAGCAGATGAAAAACAATTTACACGATAAGATGTTGCAAATATACACCCTGAGGTTCATTCAACAGTTAAAGGTTATTAAAATAATATAAAATTAAAAACCCTATATTGGAGTTTACCTGCTTAGATAGCCTAAAACTTCAATATGGGGTGACCATTTAAACTGATCTAACCCAATTAGTTTCTGTATTTTAAACCCATGATTACATAAAATAGCGCAATCTCTAGCAAAAGTTTCAGCATTGCACGATATATAAATAACGTTCTTAGCTTGGCTTGCTGCAATATGTTGAACCTGAGATAAAGCACCTGCACGTGGTGGATTTATGGATATAACATCATAGTTTGCAAGTTCATTGGCATGAAGTGGGTTGTTAAATAAATCCCTAACTTCTGCTTGAATGCGAAGATCGTTATCTTTTGAAACCTGTTGAAGTGTTTCAATGGCTTGTGTTTCACCTTCATAACCAACAACTTGAAATTTTTTTGAAAGTGGAATGGTTAATGTTCCTCTACCACAAAAAAGATCGATAGCACAAGTTCCATCTATGTTTTCACAAACGTTATGAATAAAGTCAGCAAAAATACGATCTGAATCAGATGATGCTTGCACAAAACACATAGGATCGACAGGAACGGGAATACCATCAAAAAGCAGTACTGGTTCTTTGTGTTGATAAATGATGTCTCTTACTTTTCGAAATCTAAAAGTGAACCGACACAGGTTTAAATTTTCTGCTATTTGATATAATTTTATTCTGCTTTCTTCTTCAAGTTCGCTTTTGCCTTGAATTTCTAGTAATACATCCACCCCGACAGATGTATCTAATAGCCACAGTTTGGCTTTGTCAAAAGAATTTAAGATTTCATTGAGAACATCCTTCATCTGAAGAATCGCATGAATCATATCTTGTGTCATCGTGTGACATTCTTCAATATTAATAATTTGATGAGACTGGAAACGATGAAAACCCAAAAAGAGTTGGTCATTCTTTTTAACAATATCCAGATTAACTCTTCTTCTCACCTGTTGCGGTAAATAGATAATATCTTCTAAAGCAAAAGGATCAAGTTTATAGTGAACAAGATGTTTTGTAATTAGCTCTTTTTTGAAATCTTGATACAATTGTGTGGACATATGTTGAAGAAGGCATCCACCACATTGCGTAAAATGTTTACATAAAGGTTTTACTCGACTAGATGAAGAGCTCAACACCTCTCTTAAAAAAAACTTTTTAAAGCGTTTGGATTTAGATTTGTCTACGATAACGGCTTCACCTGGAAGCACAAAAGGTACGGATACTTTTTCACTTTCAGTGTACCCAATACCCATGCCAGAAGCATCTAATTCCGTAATATAAGTTTCAAGAAGAATGTCTTCTTGGTTCATATAGTTTTTATTGGCCATATTTTTCGAGATATTCATAAGCTTTGATTTTACCTTCTTCTACGGCAGGTTGATTAAACGCATCAATATTCCACAATTGGGCGATGTAAATGACTTCTAGCATAGAGTTCATCATCAATGTGCCTAGTACGTATTCATCTAAAATTTCAAGTTCAGTATGACGAATTGGTTTTTTGTGGGCTCTTAACACATCAATAGTTGCTTTTTGCTCTGCCATCATGAGCTCCTCCATCGATTTGCCTTCTAATTTTTTGAGAACAGGATGATCAATCTCCATATTTTTTGAAGGTATATTTTTGTGTTTTTCCAACGTGTAAAAAGCAAAGTATTTATTTTCTGGACCATCAATAAACAGTTGAAGTTGTGAGTGTTGATCGGTTGCCCCTAATGCTTTAATGATAGATGGACCTTTTCTTTGACCTTCAGAGGTTTTCTTACCCAAACTTTCTGACCATAGTTGAATAGACCAATCTGCAAAATGGAGAAGACGATTACAGTAAACCATGATAACTAGTTCATGAATACCTTTTTCATAAAAGCTTGCAAAACTTGATGCACCTAACACAGCAGGATGCTGATCTTCATTGCTGGTTTTTGGTAAAGCATCCAGAGCACCTTTACAAAATTCTTGGCAATTTATTCCTGCTAAAAAGGATGGAAACAAACCAACAATGGTAAATACAGAAAATCTACCCCCCACATCGCTAGGATGATCTAAAATGGGAAGATGATATGTTTTCGCTAAATGACGTAAGGCATTATCGCTATTTTCTGTGATACACAAGGATTGCTGTTCCCAATTAAAGGAAAGACTTTTCCATTGATCCATAAGACAGGATAGCTGCATCAATGTTTCAGGCGTGTTGCCTGATTTAGAAATAACAAGAACAATACACTTTTTAGGATTTATAGACTCTAGAGTGTGAGAAAAATAGTCAGAATCAATGTTATCAATGAAAATAATTTTTCTTTTGTCTTCTTTGTATTTTAAGGAACATAAAGCTCTGGCGCCAAGACTTGATCCACCTGTGCCCAAGACAAGAACAGTATCGCATTGTGCCCACTTTTCATCATATTCCGTAAATGAATCTAAAAGAGCCTGATAGTTTTTTAGTTCTTTAAGAACAGACCATTCTTGATGTATGAAATGTGTGAAATGACCAGTGATATCTTGATGGGGTAGCATATAAAAACCTTTTAAAATCTGGGTGGTTCTAGTTAACCTGAGCAGTTTTAGACTGAATGGCTTTGATCAAACAAAAATTCTGCTCGCATTTTTTGTTTACCAATTGCAGAAAAGGAAAGTTTTGCACAAGATCTACGATTCTCGTTTCCTTCGTGAAAATCCAATGTGTTTGGTTTTGAGTTAAATTTGTCTTAGATAGCATTTTCTTCCATTGATGAGAATTTAAGATCCAATTTTGAGCAGTGTTTGCATGAACACCGTATTCTAGTTCTCCAAGATAGTCAATTATTTTAACAGTTTTATTCAAGTAAATAGGTACGTCTTGAAAGTAAACCGTATACATCCAAACATGGTCATCTTTTGAAGATGATTGCTGCAGATGTTTGCAAAGAGATTGCATCGACGGTTTCTGAACTGTGGCTGCAACGTCAAAAACTGTAAAATGAAAACCGTACATCCAAACTAAAAATAACACAAAAGAGCTTTTTAAAAAGCTTTGTCTGAGTGCAATGCTAGATAGAAAAAGTGTAAAAAATAAGCATGAAAATGTCCAAATATACTTCAACGGTATATCGCTAATATCAGAAAGGGTTAAATTGAGTTGGTGATAATTCGTGCCTGTGATAAAAAAAGCAATGGTAATGCACAAAGCAGGGATACCTAGCAACATGGATATGTATTTACATTTTTCTTGACTAATCAGTTGATAAAGATGTTTAGCAACCAAAATGCTTAAAGGCGGGAAAAGGGGAAGAATGTAAGGAATAAGTTTTGAGTTGGAAAAAGAAAAAAAGAAAAACGTGAAAGCTGCCCAACAATAAAGAAATATTTGTAAAGACGTAACGTTATGTTCGTGTTCTTTAATTTTTTCTTTTATGGAATGATAAAGTCCTGCCAAAAGGGTTGCCATCCAAGGTATGAATCCTAAAAGGATGATGGGTATAAAAAACCAAAAGGGTTGATATCTCCGGTGATAGCTTGTTGTATATCTTGCAAAGTGTTCGACGTAAAAATATTTATGCCAAAAGTCTGGATGTCTGTGTGCAACGGCAAAGTGCCAAGGTAATGCAACGGCTAGAATAATAAGAAGTTGTATCAATAAATACAAGGGTGAAATTTTTCTCCACTCCTTGCTAAAAGTTGCCCATAAAATACCAATCATGCCAATGAAGGCAAGACCAACCAGACCTTTAGTTAATAACGTCAATCCACACAAAATAGAACCCAGTGCAGACCAAGCATAAAGTGCATTAACTTTGGTTTGCTGTAGGCTATGATAATAGCAAAATAAGGATAAAGTCGTCAGGCACGCTAACGGCATATCTAAAATAATCATTTGAGATAAGAAAACCCACAAAATGGATGAGGAAATGATGAATGTGGATAATATAGCAGTTGTATGGTTTTCGTATTTTTTGACAAAGAAATATTGGCTGATGACGGTAATAAAAGAAATGATAGCAATAGGTAGTCTTAAGAAATATTCGTTTAAGTGAAATATTTTTAAAAAAAGAGCAATGATCCAATAAACAAATGGTGGTTTTTCAAAATAGATCAGGCCATTTAAGTAGGGGACTATCCAATCGGATCTAGCGATCATTTCTCTGGGGATTTCAATATACCTTGCTTCATCAGGGGTCGCAATGGGACGAATACCAAGAAATCCAAAAAAAATAGGCAGAAGAAAAATAATGAGGAAACCAACAGAGCATTTCTTGATATAAGAGATCACTTTAAAGCTAAATTCGGTATGGTTTTGCACGCTAAATGACCTTCTGTTGGATTTCGTCTTCTGATTAAATTATGCAGTCTCTTTTTTTTTGCTGATACCAACAAGTGCAGGGCGAATAATTCTATCATGCAATACATATCCATCTTGAACTACATTAAGGATTGTTGATGGTAGAGCATCTTCAGATTCTATTTCAAACATAGCTTGATGGAAGTTAGGATCGAACATTTCATTAATAGGGTTTAGTCTTTTAATATGGTGACGATCTAAACAAGTATCAGCTTCATTGATGATTAAAACGATACCATCAACAAGTGATTTTAATTTCTCTGCATCAGTAGATGTTTCCGATGGTTTTTCTGCTGCATCATGTGCTCTTCTTAAGTTATCGATGACACTTACTAAATCACGAGCAAGTTTTAGTGATGCGTAACGATTTAAATCATCTTTTTCTTTGGCAAATCTTTTGCGTAAATTTTCAATTTCAGCTTCAGAACGCAACCAGTTGTTTTTGAATTCAGTTGCTTGATTTTGAGCCATATCGAGCTCTGATAATTCTGGAGCTGCATCTATGTTTACGTTCAGATCATCCGTATTTTCGGCGGGATTTTCATCTTGAGAGTTGAACACATTTTTTTCATTATCGTTATTTGTATTCGAAAAATTCATCTTTATCTATCCTTCAAAAATATATCCTATTATATCAAAAACCACATTTTTTTCAAGTTTTTCTAAGGGCCAGAGAACAAAGAACGGAGATTAAATAACACTTTGTTAATGCATTTTTTTTATAATTAGAACTGATGAAAAGTGGAGTGATGAATAATATGGATTTCAATGATGTTTTTCTTTGTATGTTTTTATCTTTTCTTCATTACACCTATTTAAAAAGTGATTTTTTCCTTAAATCAAAAAAATTGCAACTTATTCCGCTATATCGTCAACGTCTGAATGATAAGAAGAAGTAATGTGCACAGGGTTCAGCCATCCAATAATATATACAATATCTAAAAATAAATGATCTTGGTCATTAAATTCATCAAATGATTGATTTATATCGGATATATACTGGTGATTAAACAGTTTGCTTGTTGATGAATTTGAAAGATAGCACGAAGGCCGCAAGATGTGATTTTCATTGAAAAATTGAAGTGTTTTTTTGAAATGGCGGATAGACTGAAAATGAGGGTATAACCTAATAAAGTCTGAAACACACGAATCAAACCCTGCACGAACAAGCAATCGACCTGCATCATTCATCGATATCATAGGAAAAAATCTTTGCTGAATACCATTGTGATATTTCAAATCCAATGTGTAGAGTCTTTTTTTTAAACACTCCATTGTTTCGTTGCCAATAAAAGGAGAAACGAGAACACCATTTGGGGCAAGATATACTCTCATTTGTAAAAGAACTCCAGGAACGTCAATAACCCTTTGTAAAAATGGTGTTGTTATAATGAGGTTATAATTTTTGTTCAACGGTGCAATTTTAACAGTCTCAAAGTATGGTTCAATTTTTATCCAATCAATCTCTGCATGCATTAACATCTCCATGGATTGAATTTTTTCAGACAATATGGATAGCAAAAGATCTGTATCAAGGCCATCATAAACAATGAGGACACGTTGAAAAGTTGGAGAGAAAAAAGAAGATCTATCTTCTATTCCATCAATAATGTCGTGAATTATTTCAATGAATTCTTCCTGCATTTTAGGATGAAAAAATTTTCTTTTTTACTTTATTAGATGAAATTAGTGTGTACACCAGTGGAACAATATAAAGTGTAAAGATAGTTCCAAGACTCATACCACCAATAATAACAGCACCTAATTGGCGTCTGTTTTCATTTCCAGCTCCTCCAAACATTAAAGGTACTGCACCTAAAACCATGGCCAGTGTTGTCATTAAAATGGGTCGCAAGCGCATTTGGGATGCTTTTAAAACGGCAATTTTAGCAGACTCATTGGAAGATTTTCGAATTTTGTTGGCAAAGTCAACGATCAAAATACCATGTTTTGTAATCAGCCCAATCAACGTTATAAATCCAATAAACGAAAACATGTTTAGTGTTCCGCGTTCTAGATAATTAAGGGCATATACACCACCCACAAGTGAAAGGGGTACACTAATAAAGATAATAAACGGATCTCTCCAGCTTTCAAATTGTGCAGCCAGAACCAAATATATAAAGCAAAGAGACAACATAAATACCAACTGCATAGATTTGCTTTCTGTAATAAATCTTTGTGTTTCACCTGTAAAGTCAAGATAAACACCTTCCTGCAACGTTTCATCGGCAATTTGTCTGATTTTAGTAATAGCATCACCAACGGTGTATCCTTTTTTCAATACAGCTTGGACACTTTCTGCTTTGGTTCGATTATGTCTTTGTATTTCTGGAGGGCTAGTTCGAGAATCGATGGATATCAATTCAGATAATGGTATAAGATTGGGATCTTTTGGCGTTCCTCCACGAATGTAAAACTTTAAAATGTCATCGGGTGAAGATTTATATTCAGAAAAAACTTGGACGTTAACATCGTATTGTTTATTGTCTTTCTTAAATTTCCCTGTTTTTTCACCTTTTAATAAATATCTTATAAAGTCTGAAATTTCACGTGGTGTCTTTTGGATGTTTGCAATTTTATCTCTGTTCAAAGTTAAAATATAATCTTCATTATCTACAGAACTGCGTGCGCGAACACCTCTGATCATACCAGAAGACAAGAGTGCATTTGTTAACTCTTTGACTGATCCAGAAAGAGCATAAGTCTCTTTATTACCTCTTACCACAAAACTGACTAGATTGGAGTCTGATCCACCAGCACCACCTGTTTGAATGCGTGGTTCTAGTCCTGTTATGTTTTTAAAACGCGCTGTAAGTTCTTCAATAATTTCTTGGGTAGACCTGCCTTGTCCTGTAAACATACGGCCAATGGATTTAATGATAGACGAGTCATCTTCTGTTAGTTCAACAGATATATCTACGTTTGGATTGATAATGCTAGATATTCTTCTTTCGATCTCTGGGTATGTCGATAAAATACTATCTATATGTTTAAGGTGTTTTTCGGTATATTCTAGCGTCGCTGAAGGTGGAGCATGAGCCTCTATTCCAAACGAACGTGTGTCTTCCTCTGGGAAATATTCGCTTCTTAGTGAAGAAAAAACCCAAATACCACTAAGGAAAACAATTATAGAAAATGTAATGACAGATTTTTTTTCATCAAGTGCATGTTTTAATGTTCTGTGATAACTATTTTCTAAACGTTCTAAAAAAACGTCAATCGATACAGCGTTACTAAATTTTTCCCATCGCCCGTTTTGTTTTGTTTTGTTGCTATTGTTTGGTTTTAATAATTTTGAACACATCATAGGTGATAATGTTAACGCAATAAACCCTGATAACAGTACGGATCCTGCAAGTGTAATTGCAAACTCAGTAAAAAATTTCGCAATCTTGCCGGATCCTAAAGGTATGGGAAGGTATACAGCAACTAATGTTAATGTCATCGCAACAACCGAAAAACCAATTTCTCTGATTCCTTTTATGGATGCTTCATAGGGGCTATATCCATCATGAATGTGTCTGTGAATGTTTTCTAATACAACGATGGCATCATCCACGACTAAACCAACGGCTAAGACAAGAGCAAACAGAGTAAAAATATTAATAGTGTAGCCTAAAATATACATCAGGAAGGCAACACCGATGATGGATACTGGGATAGTTACAAGAGGAATAAGGGATGCTTTTGCGGATTTTAAAAAGAGAAAGACAACTAATATAACCAGAATGCTTGCTTCAATAATGGATAGATAAACGCTATTAATACTTTTGCTGATATATGTGGTTGTATCGTTAGCTATTTGAATTTGAGCATCTTTGGGTAATCTTTTTGAAATCAATAGTAATTTGCTTTTGATATCTTCTGCGATTTGAAGAGGGTTTGCGTTAGATTGTTTCGTGACAGCAATTCTAACACCCGTTTTTCCATTAAAGGCCATTCGGGTTCTTTTGTCATCTGCATCTAAAGAAACTTTGCCGATATCTTTGATTTTGATGATACGACCTTTGTCTGTAGAAACAATAACTTCTTCAAAATCTCTGGGTTTATTAAGGTCTGCAACAGTTGTTACGTTATATTGTTTGTTTTTACTTTCAATACGTCCTGCTGGTGCTTCAAAATTTTGGGATGATATAGCATCGCGTACATCAGAAATATTAATTTTATGTCCAGCCATAAGTATAGGGTCTACGTCGACTTTCATGACGTATGAAGATGCGCCGGAAACATCGATACGTGCAATTCCTGCTATACTTTCTAAATCTTTTTTAATTTCGTTTTCTGCATAATCATACAGTTCGCTAGAATCCATTTGGTTGCTTGTAAGAGCCAAGGACATAATCGGACGCTCATCTGAACGACTACGAAGAATCATCGGTTCAGTTCTAAGATTAGGCTGTGGAAGTTTTTCTTTCACACGTGCTAATCTGTCTCGAACATCATTTAAGGCATCTTCCATGCTGCGACCAGGTCTGAATTCGATATAGACTTTGCTTTCTTCAGATGAAGATACAGAGCTGATCGTTTCAATGCCTTCAATGCCAGCGATAGAGTCTTCAATGTGTCGTGTTATTTGGCTTTCTACGATATCTGGTCCCACACCTGGCATTTGCGTTTCGATTGTTAGGAAAACATTTTCAATGCTGGGATATTTTTGAACAGGAAGTCTAAAAAGACCCACAAAACCCATTAAAATTAAGACGAGAGTAAACACCCAAGATAAGACTGGTCTTTCAATACATGTTTCAGATAATTTCATATCTTTTTTTCCAATTTCTTATTAAATGCAGTCGCAAAATTTGGACTATTTACTATCTTTTTTGGTGTCTTGCGTTGCTTGGTCTTGCAAAGCTGTGTCTGTCACGATTTTGATTTGTTGTCCGTCTCCGACCAAGCGTTGTTGACCTTCGGTTATCACTAGTTCTCCTTTTAGAAGACCTTCTGTAATTTCAATCATATGCTTTTCACGAACACCTGTACGTACTCTTTTTCGGTGGGCTTTGCCTTTTTCAGCAACCCAAACGTATTCGATGCTTCCTTCTCGTGCTACAGAATTTTCATCAACCATTAATGCATCAGACCTTTCTCCTATAATTAGGCTAACATTAACGAAAGATCCTGGAACGATTAATCCATCGCTGTTGTCGGTAAATGCTTTTAACGCGATACTGTTACTTTCAGGATCAACTTTGACATCGACTGCTTCAACTTGCCCATTAAAGATTTTATCTCTATAGGCATCTAGACGAAGTTCTACACCTTGACCAACTCCAATGTCGCCCACAAATTTTTCAGGAATTTTAAAGTCAATTTTCATAGGTTTAGATTGTATAATAGTCACCAAGTCTGTATTCATTGGCACGAAAGCACCTACTTGATAATCAATTAAACTGATTTGACCACTGAATGGAGCTTTGATAACAGTTTTGCTGAGCCTTGCTGATAACAGTTCAACTTGTGCTGTTGCTTGATCTAGCTCTCCTTTGTCTCTGTCGAATTCTTTTAAAGATCCAAATTTTTGTGCATGTAGTTTTGATGTCCTGTTGTAGTTAGCTTGGGCTGTTGTTAATCGTGCCTTTGCGGCTTGTAATTCTGCTTTAAGTTCTTCATCTTCGAAGCGAATTATTTCTTGTCCTTTTTCAACAGATCCACCTTCTTTGAATAGAATTTCTTTGATGCGACCATTAAGTTCAGATTTGATAACGACTTGTTCGCTGGCTTTTGCTCTTCCAACAGCTGTGACACGCTTCGTCATTATTCCTGATTTGACGGGCATAACTTCTACGCGAGATTTTCTGTCATTTTTCATACCACTGTCGTCTTTTTCAAGAACAATTTGACAAAAACTTTTGATGTTAGAATCGATGGTCTTGATAAACATGGAGTAAAGAAGGGAAATGGCTAAAAAAGCGATCAATCCATTTTTCATATTTTTCTTGATCTCTGGATCAAGAGTTCCTAAATATGATTTTAGAAAAAAGCCAATGTTACTATAGTGATATGGGTCTTTTTGTGATGTTTTTAATTGTGTTAAATCCGGTTGTTGATAATGTTTTCCAATTTTTAGATGTAATGATATTTTGTCAAAATACTGATGCATTTTAGAGCGAATATTCGCATTCATTTTTTTTATTTTGTTTATTATTTTTTTTTTATAATCAGACATGTAAATGCTTTCTTTTGCCAATAATGCTTGAATCGATTAGGAAATACAAGGATGTATCCTCTATGATAACTAAAAAATGTTCGAAAAATCAAAGTAAAAATCGAAAAATCTCTTTGTATAATAAGGGAAAATAGTAAATTTTTTCATAATATTTTTTTTAAAAATTACTAAATATAGTCATATTTTTTCCTTGATCAACTATATCTTGTGTGTATAATAGAAAAATAAGAAAATTAAGCATGTGTCCTATTTTCTTAAGTTTTCAGCCAATAGACATTTGAAAGGCAATTTCAACCATGAAGATTAATCGTTTATCCACCGTTGCAGGCCGCTGTCCTTATGAACAGATCTCTTTTAAGAAGACTAATAGTGAAATAAAAAACCCTGATGGTTCGGTTGTTTTTCAGATTAATGATATTGATGTTCCTGAATTATGGTCTCAAGTTGCGTGTGATGTTTTGGCGCAAAAGTATTTTAGAAAAGCAGGCGTCCCAGTTCATCTAGAAGCAGTGCAAGAAGAAGGTGTGCCATCTTGGCTTTGGAGAAAACAAGCAGCAGAGGGTACTGAATACACTTCTGAAAGAAGTTCAAAACAAGTTTTTGATCGTCTTGCTGGAACATGGACATATTGGGGATTTAAAAATAATTATTTTGACGCTGAAGAAGATGCATTAGCTTTTTATGACGAATTGCGTTTTCAGCTGGCGTCACAAATGTGTGCACCTAATTCGCCACAGTGGTTTAACACAGGTCTATTTTGGGCTTATGGTATAAATGGTCCTTCACAAGGTCACTTTTTTGTTGATGAAAAAACAGGGGAACTCAAAACCTCACAGTCATCTTACGAAAGACCTCAGCCGCATGCCTGTTTTATTCAGTCTGTTAAAGATGATCTGGTGAACGAAGGTGGCATCATGGATCTTTGGACACGTGAAGCACGATTATTCAAATATGGATCGGGTACAGGTACCAATTTTTCACATGTAAGAGGAAATGGTGAAAAATTATCAGGTGGTGGAAAATCTTCTGGATTAATGAGTTTTTTAAGAATTGGTGACAGATCTGCTGGTGCAATTAAATCTGGTGGAACGACACGTCGTGCAGCAAAGATGGTTATTTTAGATGTAGACCATCCAGATATAGAAGAATTTATTACATGGAAAGTTGTTGAAGAACAAAAAGTTGCTGCACTCGTTACAGGTTCTAAGGTTAATAAATATCATCTCAGCGCTATTTTAAAAGCATGCTTGGATGAAACTGAATTAGATATTAAAGATAAAATAGACCCTCAAGTTAATAAAAATCTTAAAGCGGCAATTAAATTAGCACGTAAAGCAATGGTTCCTGAAAACTACATTCGTCGTGTTTTACACACCGTAGAACTTGGTCTGGATAAAGTCGATATGCCTGTATTTACAACAGACTGGGATTCTGAAGCCTATAATACAGTTTCAGGTCAAAACTCCAATAACTCCGTTCGTTTATCGAATGATTTTATTCAAGCTGTTTTAGATGATAAGGATTGGAACTTAACATCAAGAAAAGATGGATCAATTGTTAAGACGCTAAAAGCGAATGATTTAATGAATCAAATTGGTTATGCAGCATGGTCTTGTGCAGATCCTGGAGTTCAGTTTGATACAACAATTAACGAATGGCATACTTGTCCTGAAAGCGGTCGTATAAATGCTTCTAACCCTTGTTCGGAGTATATGTTTTTAGATAATACGGCATGCAACTTAGCGTCCATAAACCTAACTAAATTCTACGACGGTAACCAGATTGATATTCCATTGTACGAACATACGATTAAATTATGGACTATGGTTTTAGAAATTTCGGTATTGATGGCACAATTCCCATCTAAAGAAATAGCCGATCTTTCTTATAAGTTTAGAACCCTAGGTTTAGGTTATGCTAACATTGGTGGCTTGTTAATGAATTTGGGCATTCCATATGATAGTAAAGAAGGCAGGGCTATGGCTGGTGCATTCGGTGCCATTCTAACAGGAAGAGCCTATCATACATCTTCATTAATGGCTAAAGAACTAGGTGCTTTTTCTGAATATGCGTTAAACAAAAAACACATGCTTCGCGTGCTGCGCAATCATAGATCTGCAGCGTATGGGGAAACTAAAAAATACGAACAGTTAACGATAAAGCCTGTTCCTTTGCAAGCTGAAGATTGTCCTTTCCCACAATTAATTGAAGCATCTAAAAGAGCCTTTGATGACGCGATCGAATGCGGTGAAAAACACGGATATCGTAACGCCCAAACAACAGTGATTGCACCAACAGGTACAATTGGTTTAGTTATGGATTGTGATACAACCGGTATAGAACCAGATTTTGCGCTGGTTAAGTTTAAAAAACTTGCTGGTGGAGGATATTTTAAAATCATCAACCGTATGGTTCCTGTTGCACTGAAAAAAATGGGGTATACAGATCACCAGATTAAAGACATTACGTTGTATGCTGTAGGTCATGGGACACTCGAGAATTCACCATCAATTCATTTTGATGAGTTAAAATCTAAAGGTTTTACAGATGTTGAGATAGGTAAATTGAAGGAAGCCTTGAAATCTGCTTTTGATGTGAAGTTTACATTTAATCGTTGGACCTTTGGGGATGATTTTTGTAAAAATATTTTAAAAATTACAGATGATAACTTGAATGATCCAATGTTTGATATGCTTAGCTTTTTAGGCTTTAGCAAATCAGAAATAGAGGCAGCAAACAATTATTGTTGCGGTACAATGACACTTGAAGGTGCTCCTCATTTGAAGGAAGAACATCTTCCTGTGTTTGATTGCGCATCACCATGTGGCCGCATTGGTAAAAGATTTTTGTCATCACAAAGTCATATTGAAATGATGGCGGCTGTGCAGCCTTTTGTGTCAGGTGCTATTTCTAAAACCATTAATATGCCTAATCATGCTTCCATCCAAGAATGTATTGATTCTTACCTAACGTCATGGAGATTAGGATTAAAAGCTAATGCTTTATATCGTGACGGATCCAAATTATCTCAGCCTATGAACTCCATGGTTTTAGATGAAGATGAACACGACGATATGGAAGAAATGTCACAAACAGATAAAGTTGTGCACATTGCATCTAAATTAGCTCATAATGTTGTAAATACCATCGAGCAACAAAGTGCTGCAAAAAAACGCCGTAAACTACCGAATCGTCGTGGTGGTTATACTCAAAAAGCTGTGGTTGGTGGGCATAAAATTTATCTTCGAACAGGGGAATATGAAGAAGGAAGTATTGGTGAAATTTTCATCGATATGCACAAAGAAGGTGCTTCTTTTAGATCTCTAATGCACAATTTTGCGATGGCTATTTCCATAGGATTGCAGTATGGTGTGCCCTTGGAAGAATTTGTAGAGGCCTTTACCTTTACACGTTTTGAACCATCGGGTCGTGTTGAAGGGAATGATTATGTAAAAATGGCAACGTCAATTTTAGATTATATCTTTAGAGAATTAGCAATTACATATTTGGATAGAAAAGATCTGGCTCATGTTATCCCATCTACCTCTTCAGATGGAATTGGCGAAGTTTCTGAATATAAAATTTTAGAAAACGTTAATGCGCAAAATGAAAATAAGCAAAACACACAAATGTTACAGGAAAATGTAGAGCAAAAAGCAACAGGTACACATGGATTATCTCGTTCTATGAGTGGTTCCCAGTCCGGCTCTAAATCAAATGTATCTGACATATTAGCACCACGAAATGATGCATCTATGAAAAGTGCACTAGCTCGTATGAAAGGTTATGAAGGAGATTCCTGTTCTGACTGTGGAAACTTTACAATGGTTCGTAATGGGACATGTTTGAAATGTGATACTTGCGGTTCGACAAGTGGTTGTTCATAAACAATCACAAACTTTCAATTCACAAAACCACAGGATTAATCCTGTGGTTTTTTTATAGATTTGAAGATAAAAGGGGGGCTAAAAAATAGAAAAATGATAGTATATTTGTGTAAAAAGAAGAACCTTCTACTGCTTCCAATTCAGATAGTAGCAATATTATGATTGATCTTATTATAAGATTTGTATGAACCTGCTTTGCGGATGCAAAGGGTCATGTAATTAAGATTACATTTGGTTTGTTATTGAGAAAAAAGATGAGCTGCCGGGCTCTTTCTATAGAGGTAAGAAAGGGTAGCTGATATTTTAATCGTCATCATCTTCATCTAAATTTAAATCTTTTCCAATGTATTTCGACTGGCCTTCAGCTTTTACAGGTACATCTATTTTAGGAAGTACTACTGGATTGGTATCCGTTGGCATGAGGGATGCTGTTGAAGATGATAAGTCTTCTACAATTGTAGTCTTAACTTGATTTTCAGAGGAATCAATTTTTGTATTATCAGCTTTGTTTTGTACATCAATATCAGAAGTAGGTATTGCTGCTTGAGTTTCATCGGAAATACTCTTTTTTTGAAGCACTGGATCAGCCGTTGGTTTAAGTAGATTATTGTCAATACTATAACTATCGTTATGTTTTATAGCAGGCTTAGGTTTTTCTTCTGTTAGTTTTGAAATGGCTAAAACACAAAGCAACAACAACAGAGAAATCAAAACAGTTTTTGTTGTGATAGAGTAAGACTTCTCACTATAAACATAAAATTTAAAGGGTGGTTGATTGTCTTTTTTGATATCTTCTACACAAGACAATTCATAAGTGATAATGTCTGCGGGTAATCCTAACAATTTTACATAGTTGTTTAAAAAACCATGCACGTATACTTTTCCGGGTAATATGTCTAGATTATTATTTTCGATAGCAATAATAAAGGCTTTACGTATTTTTGTTTTTGCGCAAACATCTTCTATTGTTAAACCCAATTTTAGTCTTTGTTCTTTCAGTTTTTCGCCAAGAGAAATAGGTTCGTCAGAAGCTATATTAATAACAACTTCTTCAGTGGGGGATTGATCTTTTTTTGACTTAAAAACCATTTCATCCGCGCAATCTATCACAATTAAGAACTGAAAATCATTATGCATTATTCTATTACGAAATGCAAATAAGTTCTGTTTTATGTATAGCGTTAAGGTTTTTATTTTATGTTTGTGCAGTGGGTATAAGTTTTTGAAAAAAAATCATTGACCAGTTGTGATGATTTATGATAATTTTTTATCCTAATGGCGGCGTAGCTCAGTTGGTTAGAGCAGCGGAATCATAATCCGCGTGTCGGGGGTTCAAGTCCCTCCGCCGCTACCATAATCATGTCATCTTGAAGCGAAAGTTCTATGAAAATAAGTGGAAATGAAATACGTGTTGGTAATATTTTAGATTACCAAGGTAAACTTTGGACCGTTACTAAAACGCAGCATACTCAACCTGGTAAAGGTGGAGCTTATATGCAAGTTGAAATGAAAAGTATCGCAGAAGGTACAAAGTTAAATGAACGTTTTCGTTCTGCTGAAACAGTAGAAAGAGTGTATCTTGACGAAGTAGCTTTTCAATATTTATATGATGATGGCGAAAATTTAGTTTTCATGGACCAACAAACATTTGAACAAATATATTTATCAAAAGATTTTGTGGGTGCTTCCGCAGTTTTTCTTATAGATAACATGGTTGTTAATCTATCAATGTACGAAGGCAAACCTATTGCAGTTCAGTTACCTGATCATGTTGTTCTTGAAATCATGGAAGCAGACGCTGTGGTTAAGGGGCAAACGGCATCTTCATCATACAAGCCAGCAGTGCTTACAAATGGTGTAAGAATTATGGTTCCTCCACACATTTCTACAGGTATGAAAGTCGTCGTGAATACAATCGATGGAACGTACGTAGAACGCTACAAAGAAGTTTAAATAAATAATTAAAAGGTAATTAATAGGTAGTCATGTCAAATTCTCGATTTGTGACACGTTCGGCTTTAGTGAACGTTATGTCTTTAGCTGTAGAAAAAGCGAGCAGGGGGTTGTTGCGTGATTTTGGCGAAATTGAAAACTTACAAGTTTCACAAAAAGGAGCAGGTGACTTTGTTACTGTAGCCGATCGTAAAGCTGAACAAATTTTAATTTATGAATTGCAAAAAGCTAGACCTCACTTTTCAATTTATAGTGAAGAGTCCGGTTTAATAGAGGGTATTAACCCTGACCACAGATGGATTATTGATCCCTTAGATGGCACATCTAATTTTATGCATGGTATTCCGCACTTTGCAATTACTGTTGCTTTGGAATTTAAATCTGAAATTATTGCAGCTGTTACTTATGACCCTGTTAAAGATGAACTTTTTTGGAGTGAAAAAGGAAGAGGTTCCTATCTGAATCAACGCAGATTACGCGTTTCTTCACGCAGATCTTTGGATGAGGTTCTCGTTGGCGTTCATTCCTGTCATGGTAAAGAAAGAGATCCAAACTTTGAAAATAAAGTAGCTAAAATTACATCTCAAGTTTTAGGTGTAAGAAGGATGGGGGTAACTTCATTAGATCTGGCTTATGTTGCTTGTGGAAGACTGGATGTTGTATTTGATCAGAATATGAATTTATGGGACTATGCTGCTGGCATTCTTCTTGTTCAAGAAGCCGGTGGAAGTGTATCTTCGCTTTTTGAAGAATCATCGCCTTTACAAACCAATAGTATTATTGCTGCTAATCCATTAGTGTACAAAGAATTCAGAACATTTCTGCTTTAGTTTTTGCAATCTAAAACTCGTCAATCTTCATTTTTTTGTCTGAGCACCACAAAGATATAGCCTCTGATATTTTTTCAGGCGACCACACAAAGTCTGCATATCCTTCTTTGATAACACTATTTGGCATGCTGTTGACAACACATGTAGATGGGTCTTGTGCTATGATAATACCATCACTATATTTTATATTTTTGGACCCCATTGTTCCATCTGTTCCCATTCCAGTCATAACAATGCCCAGTGTCGGTATATTGGCTTGAGCTGCTGATGAAAACAGAACATCCACGGAGGGGTGAAAACAGCTTTGATTGGATGGTTTTTCCACTAACAGTATCCTGCCATCTTGAATTTTTTGTATAGCGCTATCATGGCCTCCAGATGCGATAATAATTGTTTGAGGCACCAGAGGCAGGGCATGATAGCCTTCAATAACATTCATTCCAGTTTCTTTTTGCAAGTGTGATGCTAAACTACTGGTGAAATCTTTAGGCATATGTTGCGCAATAACAATTGGACAATTGAGTGGCTGTAAATTTTTTAACAGATTGACAAGTGTCATAGGTCCACCAGTCGAAACGCCTATAACTATAAGATCAAATTTTTTTGGGCTTGTCCTTGGTATATTGGTTGAATGAAAAGATTTTTGTTCATTTTCTGCTTTAGGTTCTTGTTCTTCATAGGCTGGTATGTGTGGTTTTTTAGGATGTTTTTTTTTAATATCTTTAAGGCGAATGTGTTGTGACCACAAATGGATTTTTTCGAGTAATTTTTTTTCAAACAAAATATCGTTTTCAAGCAGTGTATTTTCATCCATATGGATATAGTCAGAAGCACCAATTTGTAAAGATATGTTTGAATGAGGTTCATGAATGTTATGTGTGTTGATAATGGCTAAAACGATAGTTTGTGATTCTTTTATGATGTTAGAGTTTTGAATCAGATTGATATTGTCAGTGCCACAATCTACAAGTACGATATCGGCAGATTTTAAGCTGTTATTAGTTTCTAAAGATTTTTGTGATAACATTTCATGTAAAACTAAAGTGATATCTGGCTGATTTTCCAGTTTTCTTTTGATAAACATCCGATTGTTGACGGAATTACTAAGAACTAAAACAGATATCATTAATTGAAATTACCTCATATTTTTTTGGATAAATCGAGTTGTTGAAGGGGTGTCAACGATATTAAGGATCCCAATCTTTGTTCTAGTTTACATACACCTGCCATAAAAATATTATTTTGTGCAACATTATAATCTATGTCTGACAATGCGATATCCGTTACTCTGTCGACATTATCAACTAATAATGCAAATGGTTGGTTATTGCAATTTACTATAATATAGTAATTCTTATTTGCATTATTGTGCTGGTTCTTTTGATTAACATCAAAAAATGGATGCAAATCGATGATAGGAATAACAACGCCTTGAATTTGAGTGACATGGCTATAAATCATATTGACGATTTGAGAGTCTGTATTTTTATCTAGTGGCTGGGGTAGAGGGGTTTCTTCTTGTCTTTCAGAAACAATCTGAACAACATCGATAGGCAAACAACACTTTTCTTTTCCAATATTAAAGCTTAAAAATCTTTTTGTTTCTTGAAGTTGCGTAATATTTTTTTCTTCCTCATTTTCAATAATAAATGGATCGTACTGAATTGATTTCGACGATGTAATAAGTTTTGATGGTTGAATGATTCCAATAATTTCTTCATTTTTACCTTTTGCCCAACCAACTAATTCATTATCTTGCTCTTTGGGTTCTTGAATATCTTTGGGATTAAAGCTTTGAATGCCTATCATTTTTTCAATGCATATCACAATTTTTCCAATAGAAGTGTTCACAAAAATTCCATATCTCTCATTGTTTTTTTTATTGTTACCTAACAGTTGTGACAGTGAAATGGAAAGGTATGCTTGGTTTCGTAAAAGATACAAACCTAAAATTTCTTGTGGTGCATGAGGAATATGAGTAATTTCTTGATCTATTTTAATTTGAACTATTTCTAATACATCTTCCAACTGAAGTGCAAAATTTTCTTCTCCGCATTTGAAAATAAGATAATTTTGTTGATCATTCAGGCCAGTATGTATGTTTTTTGTATAGAGATCTTGTTGTCCTAGTGCAAATTCTCTATGTTCTGGTACAAAAACAGTGATGTCTTTGTCTAGCCCTAATGCATTTTCATCGAGAACCAAAATAACAGATCCATTGTGGTTGTATTCATATTGAACTTCATTGGAACTTTTTTCACAAAGGCTCTGCCGATTTCCTACATGTTTTAATTCACTTTCATCGATATTAATTTTTTCTTTAATAGGATTAACCTTTAGTGCAAAAATTCCTTTGTCTGAATGAATAATGAGGAGATGATATTCATCTTCGTTGTATCCGACGCTAGACTCAATATTTGCTGCATGGATATCTGTTTGATCTTTAACTTGTTTGTCAAAACTAATTTGTAATAATATAGACCCCGAAGCACTGATAATTCCATCGACATGGTCTGGTGCAAAAGGAACGGGCGTTACAGGCATAGGATCTAAAATTTCTCTAATCACAGAACTTTTAATTCCAAATTTTTGATCATTATTTTCAAATACAATTAAATCCATATTAGTTTACCTCTTGATCAGAAATAACTGATACTTTATTTTTGGTTCCATGAATATTGTTCCATAAGGACTGTTTAGAATACCAACGGCAACCATTGTGGTTGAAAACATTAATATTATCTAAAAAACAAGAATCAACAGTCCCAAGAATTAAAGCGCTGTGTTCGTGCATATGACTTAAAAAACGACTTTGTATATTTTTTTTGTTTTCATCATTAAAGTATATCAATACATTTCGACATAAAATCATATCAAAGTTTAGAACAGAAGGGCTTTTAGATAACAAATTCATTTGTGAAAAAGTAACAAGCGACTTAATGAAAGGTTTGATCTGATAGTATTTAATGCCATTCGATAATTCTTCGGGTACTTCTTCCTTTTTTAGGTCAAAATAATGGAGAAGATTTTGTGTGTTGGAACGAAATGATCCCATGATCGCATTGCTGTAAACTCCTGTTTCTGCAACCCTGATGACTTGTTTGGACAGATCTGTCCCAATTATTTTAATTGTCCATCCGCTATCCAGTATATTTTTTTCAGGGAACTGGCTATGGGAAAGATTGAGATGTTTCATCAAAGATTCAACAGCAATAATGGCTATATTATAAGCTTCTTCTCCAGAAGAACATCCTGCTGACCATATGGATATTCTCTTTTCTTGAGATTTGTTTTTTAAAATTTCTGGCATGATAACATTTTTGATGTTATCCAATACATTTTGGTCTCTGTTGAAATAGGTTTCGTGCACGGTAAGATTTTCAATAAAGCTTTGCCATTCTGGGTGATCTTCGTTCAATGATCTAAGCATCATGACCCATTCATTAATAGCTTCTAATGGAAGTTTTTCAAATATTGCACTCATTTTATGAATAAGAGTAGGACTAGATTGCAGTGCATAGCGTTTTTCAACTTCTTGAAGAAGTTGTTGCAGTACAGATTCTTTTGAAAAGTAATTTCCGTTCAATTTTTGTAAATTATATTGTTTTTCTTTAATTTTTAGTGTGTCAGTATAAAGTTAAGAAATACTGAATTTGAAAAATGAAAAAATTTAGTCTAGAATGTTAATTCTGAAATGTAATAGTGAAAATCAATGATTTATACCGATGTTGTTGTAATAGGTGCAGGCCCTGTAGGGTTGTTTGCTGTTTTTGAATGTGGAATGCAACGTTTAAAATGTTGTCTCTTTGATTCTTTGGATCATTTAGGTGGCCAATGTGCGGCACTTTATCCTGAGAAACCTATTTACGATATTCCTACACATTCATCCATTACAGGTGAGGATCTTGTTAATCGGTTGATTGATCAGATGAAAGTTTTTGAACCTCAAATTTTTTTAAAAGAACAGATCGAAAAACTGGAAAAAAATGAAGACCAAACATTCAAGGTGACTGGTTCTAGAGGGACAGTTGTTAGATGTAAAGCTGTTGTTATTGCTGCTGGTGTTGGTGCATTTGGTCCTAATAGACCGCCTTTAGAAGGTATTGAACATTATGAAGGACAGTCAGTTCTGTATTCGGTGTTGAACCGCGAACAGTATAGAGATAAAAAAGTTGTTATAGCAGGAGGTGGCGATTCGGCTGTGGACTGGGCTCTTTCTTTGTCAGAAATTGCTTCTGATGTAACGGTTGTGCATAGACGGTCAAAATTCAGATGTTTGCCCGAAAGTCAGAAACAGCTTGAAGAATTAGCTTCTGTTGGCAAAATTCAGCTGGCTGTTCCCTATCAATTAAGCCAATTAAAAGGTGATAATGCACAAATTACACATGTTGGAATCTCTACTATTGAAGGCGAATACAAAGAAATTGAAGCAGATTTTCTTCTTCCTTTTTTTGGTTTATCTATGAATTTAGGTCCTATTTTAGATTGGGATTTGGCTTTATCTAAAAACTGTATTACTGTGGATCCATCTACTTCTGAAACCAGTGTTCCAGGTGTTTTTGCAGTTGGAGATATTTCTACATACAAGAATAAACAAAAATTAATTTTAACAGGTTTTGCAGAAGCTGCATTGGCTGCAAAAATGGTTCGTCAACTTTTATATCCTGATGAGGTTGTTCATTTTGAATATTCAACATCACAAGGTATTCCACAAATTTAAATAAGAGGCTTAACATGTATAGTTTGCTCAAAAAGACGGCTTTGATTTTTTTAGTTTGTTTATCGACCCAGTCTTGGGCAATATTTTCTTTTTTTAAGGATAAAAAAGATATTCATTCTCAAGAATCATATAGCCATATGCAAAAATATGTGGTGAGTATTGAGATTAGGTCCATAGAGGCTGCCTATACTTCTTTGGGCACAAAATATGGAACAGGTTCTGTTGTGGATAAAGAAAATGGTATCATTGTAACGAATCGTCACGTAGCATGCCCTGATAGTGTTGTAGAGCGTTACGATGTTACATTGTTTGATGGAAGTGTGGTAACAGGGCGTTTGCTTTATTCAGACCCATGGCACGATTTTGCATTTCTGAAAGTAGACCCTAAAGATATACAGCAGATTCCACATAGTTTACCTTTACGAGAAGAAAATGTTTCCCTTGGTGAATCAGTGATGATTATTGGAAAAAATGAAAACAAGCATTTTTCGGTCCAAACCGGAACAGTTGCCAGTCCATTTGAAATTGCCCAAGATTTATCGGGTCAGACATTTAGGATTAGTTTAAATGCGCAGGGCGGGGCAAGTGGTTCTCCAGTTTTAGATGAAAAAGGCAATGCTGCGGGATTATTATTTTCGTCCAACGGTTCAACAGGTGCTTATGCTTTGCCCATGAAATATATTGCTGAAGCTTTGTCAGCATTAAAAAAGAAGGCAACACCATCAAGATTTGGAATGGGAATTGTTTTTGATTTAGTGTCTTTAAATGACTTGATGCGATATGACGGATTTGATAGTAAAAAAGCGTTAGAATATTCGACCAAATATCCTGACGCGTTTAGCCGAATACTTGTAGTCAAAAGTGTGCTAAAAAATAGCCCTGCCTATCAAAAGATTCAATCTGGAGATGTTTTAATGCAGATCCAAGGTAAAGAATGTGGGCCTTCACATTATGATGTTGATCAAATTATGAACACTGAAGGTGCAAAAGGATCTAAAGAAATTCAAATTTGCGTTATTCGAAATGGCAAGCCTTTGAAAATTAATATCCCTTTGTACGATTTGCAAAAAAATAAAATTGCACGTTTTATAGTGTTTGGCAAAGCGGTATTTGTAGAAGCTGATGACTTTATGTCTCAACTTACAGGGTCAGAAAAATCTGTGTTTATTTCTAAAACAAAACCAGGCGGAAGCTTTTTTGATAAGTTGCCGTGTTTAGGCGATAATGATGGCACAGGTAAGTGTTTGATTAGAGTTTCAAATATTAAAGGAAATGCTATTAAAACTTTAGATGATGTCAAAGACGCCATTTTAAAATTGGCTAAAATAAGTGATTTCAGCATCATGATCTATAATTTTGGTGCAGAGATGGGTTATGATAGACAATACTTTTTTTCTCAACATGAACAGATTAAATACATTTCACATCATGCAGGTATAGAAGAACATGCTGTTGAATTTATATTTAATGAGAAAAATGGAAAATGGGATAGAAATGAAATTGTAGTCAAATAAGACTTATGTTTTATTTTTTAATATTATATGCTATGGTGAATTTATAAAATATATGAGTGTTGCGAGTTTTGAGGTTTTTTTAGAAGATGTTGATGCATTGGGAATTGTATATCATTCTCGTTATCTTCAGTTTCTTGAGCGTGCAAGGGTTATTTTTTTAAGAGACCTAGGCGTTGATCACCATTCTATGATAAACGATTTTAAAAAAGCTTTTGTCGTTTCAAAAATGGCGATAGATTTCGTAAAGCCTGCTTTTTTATCGGAATCATTGAATGTGTCTTCTAAGATTCTTAAAGTGGGAATGGCTTCAATGATTTGTCAGCAGGAAATTTATGTTGATAAGGAATATTCGAGTAGGCTTATCATGACAGCAGAGGTTAAACTTGCTTTGATTGATTTGCAAACGTATAAGCCTGTTCAGCTGTCTCAAGATATAGTTCAAAAAATACAATTTATAGGATAATAAAATGAACAATAATAAATTCTTTGGTTTTGTAGTTTTCTTGATGGCTAGCGCTTTAAAAGTTAGTGCTGCTATGCAAGGACCGACTGTGTCCTCATCTGTGCAAGGGGTGATGCAACCTATTCAGCAACAACCGGTAAAGGCAGCACATAGTATGTGGGATCTCTTCTTTGGTGCTGGTCCTATCATTAAATTTATTATGATTGGTTTGATTGTAGCTTCAATTTGGTCGTGGACTATTATTTTGTTTAAAACTTATCGCATCAGAAGTCTAAATGCGGCAGCACACCGTTTTGAAGAAGCATTTTGGTCTGGTGGTGCTCTTGATGATTTGTATGAACGTATACAGCGCAATCCAAAAGATTCTATGTCTGTCGTTTTCTGTTCAGCAATGAAAGAATGGAGAAGGACTCTTTCCAAGGGAAAAAGAGTGTACGAATTAAAAGGTACATTGGATCACCGCATTGAGCGTGTTTTAAATTTAACCATTGCTCGTGAATTAGAAAACTTAGAGCGATTTATGACCTTTTTGGCAACCTTGGGTTCTAATGGTATGATTGTGGGTTTATTTGGTACGGTTCTTGGTATTATGGATAGCTTTGAATCTATAGCTGCTCAACAAAGTGCAAACTTAGCGGTTGTGGCACCTGGAATTGCTGAAGCTTTGTTTGCAACGGCAATTGGTTTGGTCGCTGCGATTCCTGCTGCTATTGCGTATAACAAATTATCAAGTGATATTAATCGTTACGCTAATCGTTTAGACGGTTTCTCTAGTGAATTCTTGTCTATCATTTCACGCCAACTTGAGGAGACTGCATAATGGCTGGTGGGATGCTTCAAAAGAAACGTGGTGGTCGCAGATCATCTTGTGGATTAAGCAGTGATATTAACGTTACCCCTCTGGTAGATGTTATGTTGGTTTTGCTTATTATTTTCATGGTAACAGCACCTATATTGACAGTGGGTATACCTGTTGATTTGCCAAAAATGGATGCTGCGCAAAGCGAGGATTCTGACGAACCTATTGTTGTTTCTATTAATAAAGATGGACAGACCTATTTAAAAGACACGCCTTTACAAATAGATCAAATGATTGAACGTATGCACGAAATTCTAAAAGCCAAACCTAATACGAAAATATTTGTTCGTGGAGATCAGACTATCAGTTATGGACAAGTTATGGATTTGATGAGTGTAATAGCAGGTGCAGGATTTAACAAAGTATCTTTGATGGCTGAAATTCAAAAAAAGAAAAAAGCGTAGGATTTTACTATTTAATGAATTATGAGCGTCCTATTATGAATATGAAAAATGCAGTTATTCTTTCGGTAATACTGCATATTGTTTTTTTTATATTTCTCTATTTTGATTTGGATTTTCCTTTTGGTAGAAAATCTGAAATATCACAGCCGATGATTGTTAATTTTGATACCATAGGGCCTATTTCGACAGCGACTAAATTGTCGCCTGATTCTAATCACAGTCAGGATAAAAAAGCTAAAAGTTCAGATAATATAAAAAATGAATCTAAAATTCCTGATTCAGTGAAGGAAGAAGTCAAAACAAACGCTGCTGACGATATGAAGAAAAAAGAAGATATTCAGCAAGATGAAAAAAAAGAAGATTTAAAGAAAAACAAAATCGATGAAAAAAAAACTAAAATTGATGAAGGTTTTAACCTGAAAGATAAAAAGAAAGGTGCAAAAACTAAAAATGAAAAGGTGAAGCCTGTAGATAAAAAAGAGCTAACGCCGCCTAAAAAAGAAAAATTAAAAGAAGAAAAGAAAAAGGACAAAAAGAAATCTAGAAAAGATGATTCTCAACTTGTCAATTTACAAAAGAATAAAGCTAAAAAATCAAAAGCATTGGAAGAAAAAAAATCAAAGGATAAAGTAAAAAGTCTAGATGATTTATTTTCCGAAAGTGGTTCGGACGATGAAAATACACAGTCAGGTGCGCCTGCGGATTCGTTAGGTTCAGAAATTACTGCTACAGAAGAACAAGCCATTCGTGCGACTTTATTTAAGTGCTGGAACCCACCCATCGGAAGTCAAGGTGGTGCAGATACGTCTGTAGATATGATTCTTCATTTTGATGAAGAAGGTTATGTCAAAGATGCGATAGTTGAAGACAAAAAGAGATTTAATAAAGATCCAATTTTTAGAACAGCAGCTGAAAGCGCTATAAGAGCTGTGTATGATCCAAAGTGTAATCATGTTCCTTTGCCAAAAGATAGGTATGAAATTTGGAAGACAATAGCTATTACTTTTAATCCAAAAGATATGATTGGTATAAGTGGTGGTCTTCGTTAAAATTAGGTGATATGATCAGATTATCTACAATTTTGATGTTGAATGAATTAATGAAAAATCAAATATTAATGATAATGCCTTTTGTTTCCTTAATTTTAAGTTTGGGATTAATGCCTTTGCTTTGTTCAAAATTGTGGCATAGGTACGAAAAGCATATTGTTTTATCATGGGTTGTTTTGGCATGTGTCATGTTGTTTTCAACAAAAGATGTATCGTATTGCCAGCACCATTTGCTAGAGACTTTATGGATGGAATATATCCCTTTTGTTGCATTGGTTTTTGCTTTATACACAGTGAGTTCTGGAATTAGTGTTAAATTTTGTCCAGCACCAGCAGTCGCTCAAAATTGTGCCATTTTAACCTTGGCGTCATTTTCGGCAAGTTTTATTGGAACCATGGGTGCATCGATGTTGTTTATACGCCCTTTTTTAAAAGCAAATGCTTCTCGCAAGCAAAAAGTCCATTTGGTTATTTTCTTTCTTATTATTGTTTCAAATATTGCGGGTGCTCTAACACCTTTGGGTGATCCACCTCTGTATTTGGGATTCTTAAGTGGAGTCCCTTTTTTATGGACACTTGAAAATTTATACCCACAAACAGGGTTCTTATTCATAGCTTTGATGCTGATATTTTATACAGTAGATGTCACTTTATTAAAAAGGGAAGATATACATCAAAAAGCCGTAAGCACTTATTTAAAAAGATGGTCGCTGAGTGGAAAAAGAAACATCGTTGTGATTTTCTTAGTGTCACTGTTGGTAGGGTTAAGCAAATTTTATCCTACTACAGTTTTATCTACCACTTTAGGTGTTGAATTTAGAATTAAAGAAATATTTATGGTTACATCTTTGTTGCTTTTAGGTGTGTTCTCACATCAAATTACAGAAAAGAAAATATACGATTACCATGATTTTAACTGGAAACCTATTCAGGAAGTATCTATCGTCTTTTTTGCAATCTTCATATGTTTGATTCCAGTTAATATGGTTCTCAGCTATGGTAAAATTGGTCTTTTTGCACCTGTGATGCATTTTTTAGATAAAAGTTCTTACCACGCCTATTTTTGGGTGAGTGGTACATTTTCTGCATTTTTAGATAACGCACCAACTTATTTATTATTCTTGAAGTTAACAGGAGATTCTGTAGCAACTTTGGTTTCAGAAAAGAAACAAGTTCTATCATCTATTTCAATGGGATGTGTGTATATGGGCGCAATCACATATATAGGAAATGCTCCTAATTTCATGGTTGTTAATATTTCAAAACAATTTGGTATTAAAATGCCTAGTTTCTTTGTGTATACTTTTTATACATGTTTGATTTTATTGCCTTTGTTTGTGCTAATGAATCTGATATGGTGATGGATCCAATGCTAGAAAAAAACCTCTTTAATTTTAAAGGTACGAACTGTCTAATAGATATTCTTTTAGGTTATTTGGAACAAGGGAAGGGCGTCGTTCTTTACTTTTATCCTAAAGATAATACCTCGGGGTGTACAACGCAAGCTTCTGATTTACAGTTGAGGCAAGATGAGTTTAATTCTTTGAACGTTATTACAGTAGGTGTTTCAAGAGATTCTTTAAAATCTCATGAAAATTTTGCATCAAAGCATAATTTGAAGTTTCCTTTGTTAAGTGATTCTGAAACAGTCCTGTGTGAATGGTTTGAAGTGTGGAAAGAAAAATCGATGTATGGCAAAAAATACATGGGGATTGAAAGATCAACCTTTTATATTGATTTATCAGGTATAATTCAAAAAGAGTGGCGAAAAGTAAAAATAGCAGGACATTGGGATCAAGTCTTGAAAGAATTAAAGAAGTAATTTTGATATGATTATAATGATGGAAGAAGATAAAATGAACGCGGAAAACCTATTAGTTGAATTAAAAATTTGTAGACCTATGGAAGGCATTAATCTTCCAAGCTACGCAACATTAGGAAGTGCAGGGTTTGATTTGCACGCTGTAATAGAAAATGATATCATTATAAAGTCTCAAGAGAGAGAATTAGTTCATACAGGTATTGCTATTGCTTTGCCCGATGGGTATGAGGCTCAAATAAGGTCTCGTTCTGGATTGGCATTTAAGAATGGTATAGTTGTATTGAATTCTCCAGGGACCATAGATTCAGACTATAGAGGTGAAATTATGGTAATATTATATAATACTGGGAAAGAAGATTTTATCGTGCAAAGAGGTATGCGTATTGCGCAAATGGTTGTTCAACGCTATGAAAAAGTTGAATTTGATATTGTGAGCTCTTTAAGCGAGACTGTACGTAATTTAGGTGGTTTTGGATCTACAGGATTGTAATATTAAGTAGAAATAATAGAATTTTAGTTAAGTGTTTAATAAAGTTTTCAATTTTTAAACGTTGAATAAAAATAAAAATAATATTAGACTCTTAAAATCTAATTAAAAATTATAATAATAGTTTGAGGTGTGTATGGAAAAAATTCCTATGACAACAAGTGGTTTTGCAAAAGTGTCCAGTGAATTGGAAATTTTGAAAAATAAAGAAAGACCTGCTGTAATTAAAGCCATTTCTGCAGCACGTGAACATGGTGATTTATCAGAAAATGCAGAATATCACGCAGCAAAAGATAAACAAGGTTTTATTGAAGCTCGAATTTTAGAGCTAGAAT
Source organism: Candidatus Pelagibacter sp. (assembly GCA_013823725.1). GTDB lineage: Bacteria > Pseudomonadota > Alphaproteobacteria > Paracaedibacterales > CAIOTO01 > PNMQ01. The sequence continues at coordinate 139,936 of PNMQ01000008.1, read as the reverse complement.
ATAAACTCAGCCGTGCTGATGTGATCGATGTTAGTAAGATTTCAGGTAATGAAATTAAATTTGGTGCTACAATAAAAATTACTGATGATGATACAGACATTAATCATACCTTTCAAATTGTTGGAAGTGATGAATCTGATGTTAGTCGTGGTTTTTTATCCATTACATCACCATTGGCTAAAGCTATGATTGGTAAAAAAGTGAACGATTTTGTTGAGGTGACGACTCCAAGTGGATATAAATCTTATACGATTTTAGATATTAAATATCAATAATATAGAAGAAAGAAACGATATGAATCAGGGAACGACGACCAATACAGCCGTAGATCACAATGAAGAAACATTTGTTACAAAAAGAGCAACTGTTCCAGCCCTTGAAAATATTCTAGGCGAAGCTCATTCTATACTAGATCATGGTTTTATTCGTGTTGTTGATTACATGGGGGATGACTCTGCAATTGTACAGGCTGCACGTGTTTCTTACGGAAAAGGAACAAAGCAGACTAATGAAGATAGGGGATTGCTCCGTTATTTAATGCGACACTGGCATTCTACACCGTTTGAAATGTGTGAAATGAAATTTCATATCAAATTACCTTTCTTTGTAGCACGCCAATGGATTCGACACAGAACAGCAAATGTTAATGAATATTCTGCTCGCTATTCGATTATGGATAAAGAATTCTATTTACCGTCTATTGAAGATATTTGCAAACAATCTGTTATTAATAAACAAGGTCGTTCAGAACCTCTAAGTCCAGAACAAGCAGAAGTTATTTTAAATGTTCTAAGAGACGATGCAGAACGTTGTTATAGTAATTATGAAAATATGTTGAACGAAGACAATCGTCATGAAGATCATCCTGGCATCGCTCGTGAACTGGCACGTGTTAATTTAACACTGAATTTTTATACACAGTGGTATTGGAAAATTGATTTACATAATTTGCTTCATTTTATTCGTCTTCGTGCTGATGCACATGCACAATACGAAATCCGCGTTTATGCCGAAAAACTAGCAGAAATTGTTAAACTGTGGGTTCCTCATACGTTTGAAGCTTTTGAAGATTATCGCCAAAATGGTGTACATTTATCAGCGCAAGCCTTAGAGCTTGTGAAAAAGCGTTTAAGCGGCGAAACAGTTGATGAAACGAATTGTGGTATGTCTAAAAGAGAATGGTCTGAATTATTGCAAACACTGGGTGTTACAAAACTTTAATAGGATTTTAAATGAGGTGAGAGTTTAAGAGAATGCAGGACTTAACAAAAGACAATAAGTTGGTTTCTAATTCTACTAAAGCAAAACCGGATTGGATTCGTGTTAAGGCACCCGTGAGCCCGCAATATCACCAAACGGCAGCACTTTTAAAAGAACATAAACTGCATACCGTTTGTGAAGAAGCCGCGTGTCCAAATGTTGGTGAGTGCTGGGAAAAAAAGCATGCAACCATGATGATATTGGGAGATACGTGTACGCGTGCGTGTTCTTTTTGTAATATTAAAACAGGTAAACCTGGTGCTGTCGATCCATTTGAACCTTTTAGGGTAGCCGATGCTGTTCAGAAACTAGGTTTATCACATGTTGTGATTACATCCGTCGATCGTGATGATTTAGACGATGGAGGATCACAACACTTTGTAGACGTTATTCTAGCTATACGTAAAATGTCACCTGATACTACAATTGAAATTCTAACCCCTGATTTTTTGCGTAAAGAAGGTGCTATTGAAAAAATTGTTGTTGTCAAGCCGGATGTATTTAATCATAATTTGGAAACAGTTCCGCGCCTTTATCCTAGCGTGCGTCCAGGTGCAAGATATTATCATTCTCTAAGGTTGTTAGATACTGTCAAAACGATTGACCCTACAATGTTTACTAAATCGGGCATTATGTTAGGTTTAGGTGAAGAACGTCATGAAGTTATGCAAGTGATGGACGATTTGCGTGCTGCCCAGGTGGATTTTTTAACGATAGGCCAATATCTTCAACCCACACCTAAACACCACCCTGTTATAGATTTTGTAACACCCGAACAATTTGATACGTATGCAAGCATTGCAAGATCGAAAGGATTTTTAATGGTTGCGTCTTCGCCTCTAACTCGGTCATCGTATCATGCAGGTGATGACTATAAAATAATGAAGGAAAGACGTTTAGATCAACATAAGGATTCATGTCATGGCGATTCATAAAGAATTAAGGATAGTACCTTTCAGTGCTAAAGAAATGTTTGATTTGGTCAAAGATGTTTCAAATTACAGCAAATTTCTTCCTTGGGTTGAAGAATCGAAAATTTATAATATTTCTAACAATCAATTTGATGCCGATTTGGTTGTTGGTGCATCTGCCTTTAAACAAAAATATTCTTCCCGAGTTACTTTTGATGAAGAAAAATGGATTATTACCTCAGACCTTATTGAAGGCCCCTTTAAACATTTAAGAAATGAGTGGCATTTTAAAAGTGTGATAGAGGGGGAGGGAAATGACTCTCAATGTGAAATTTCTTTTTCCCTTGATTTTGAAATTGATAATATGATTTTAAAAACCATTTTGGCACCCTTTTTGTCCAATGCCGCAAAGCTTATGATTGAAGCTTTTGAAAAAAGAGCCGTAGATCTGAAAAATAAAAAAATCAATTAAATTTGTAGTTGTCACCTTTAAAAAAAGAATCCATACTAAATTAGGCAATTAACTAAAATTTAAGTTAATTTATGGATATAGTCTCTTCTCTTAATCAAATTAAGCAGCAATTGCTAGACTTAAATTGGGAAAATAAATCTTCTCAAGGTCTTGCGGAAAATACAATGACTGATGAAGAATTTAGTCATTTGGAAAAAAAACTGAATGAAATCCTTGTTTCCATAACGAACACTTCTGGTGAAGAAAGAGAAGTTTTGAATCAGGAAGTTCAAGCTTTCTATGAAGAAATTAAAGTAAGATTTGAAATGATCAAAGAAAAATTAGAATGTCTTAAAAATGAAAACGATGAGAGAGTGCAGTACATTAAAGCCGTAAACGCTTATGGTAAAAATTAATGATGCATGAATCTTTTTTTCTCTTTTTAGGTACCTTCTTTGTTATTGTTTTCTTTGGATTTATTTATTACCTAAGATCACCTGCAGCAAAGAAATTATTTTCAAGGATGAAAATAAAAGGGGCTATTTCTTTAAAAGACCAGCTCTATATTGATCACAAAAGAAAAATATGCGTCGTTGAAAGCGAAACAAAGGAATACATTATTTTTTGTGGCGAAAAGTGTGATTTTTTAGTCGATTCATGTGACAAACAAAATCCTTCTATTGTTGAAAGAATATCCACATGAAAAAATTATCCTTTCAAATGAATAGTCGATATTTTTTAGTATCTTTCTTCATACTATATTTTATCACAGGTTCTACTTGTTTTTCTGAAGCCATTACATTGGATTTGGGTGCAACAGGCGGTTCTATGATTAGCCGCATGGTTCAGCTTCTTGTTACCTTAACTTTGCTATCATTGGCGCCTGCACTAATTATGATGGTAACTTCTTTTACACGTATGGTTATTGTTTTTTCCTTCTTAAGAACAGCATTAGGAACACAACAATCACCACCTAATCTTGTAATTATGAGTTTGTCTTTATTTATGACAACGTACATTATGATGCCTGTTTTTGAAAAGGCCTATGATACGGCAATTGTACCTTTGATGGATGAAAAAATTACGGAGAAGGAGGCTTTTAACAAAGCAGCACAACCTTTTCGTGAATTCATGCTGAAAAATATTCGTGAAAAAGATTTGCTTCTTTTTATGAATTTATCCAAACAGAAGGTTGAAAAAAAAGAAGATGTTTCACTTCGAGTGCTGGTTCCAGCATTTATGATTAGCGAATTGAAAAGGGCCTTTGAAATCGGTTTTTTAATTTTTATCCCATTTTTAATTATAGACATGGTTGTTGCATCTACGTTGATGGCCATGGGTATGATGATGTTACCACCGGTAATGATTTCATTGCCATTTAAGCTAATCTTTTTCGTTATGATAGATGGTTGGAATTTGATTTGTGGTAGTTTAGTTAAAAGTTTTCATTAAAATTGTAAAAAGGAAGATAAATGAAAAAATATTTATTAGGTTTATACGCAGCATTATGCGTTTTTGGAAATGGTTCAGATTCTCAATCAAAACCTGAAATGGTTAGTTTAACGCCGAACAATATTCCTATGCATTTGGATGGTGATACCAAAAAATTCATGCAAAGTGCACAATGTATTTTGAAAAAAATCATGAAAGAAAATGCCGATTTATCGCCTTTAAAACAGCGACGTTTGCTTCATAATACTTTGGCTCAAACTTTAAACACTACAAAAACAGATGTCAAAAGTGAAGATCTTATTTTTACTGTTAAGGGACAGCAAATTCCTATTAGACATTATAAGGGAACAAAAACTGGACAAGTCATTTATTTTGTTCATGGTGGTGGTTTTGCTTTAGGAAATATTGATACACATGACCAAATGTGTAGGTTTTTATGTTTAAAGTCGGGTTTGGATATTTATTCTGTTGAATATCGCTTGGCACCAGAACATGTTTATCCAGCGGCTTATAACGATGTAATACATGCTTATGATGCGTTGCTAGAAAGGCTTGATCCACAAACAAAAATCATTGTTGCTGGTGATAGTTGCGGTGGAAACCTTGCTTTAGCATTAGTGTACAATCGTATTTTAGAAAATAAGCCTCTCCCTGAAAAAATTGTTCTTTGGTATCCGTGGCTCGATTTAAATGTTAAACCATTATCTCGTGATGGACTAGATTACTACTATTTCCTAACACGTGAAGGATTGAATAAATATGCTATGGTTTATTTGCAAAATCAATATGGTAACAAAGTTAATGATCCTTTAGTGTCACCTTTGTATGCAGAATCTCCTCTTTTATCAAAACTTCCCCCCGTACTTATGGTGTCAGCCGAATATGATCCTTTATATGAAGAAGGAAAAATATTCTTTGAAAAGTTAAAGAATGTGAACAATTTGCATGAACAATATATATTAAAAGATACCATTCATGTCAGTGGTCAATTTATGGACAGCTTTCAAAAAGCACACACAGCGATGGATGAAATTAATAAATTTATTGAGAAATAAAAAATCTACGGCTTATTTTGAAAATGTAAAAGACCTTGTAGAAAATCTTTTGCTTTCAAATAAGTTGGGTCTTCTTTAATATTTTGTTCGTAATTGTGTTTATGATCAGCAAAAGGAATCATGTAATCTGGCGTGATTCCTTTTTTGTCGATAATGTTTTGGGCAGGAGAATAAAATAAAGCTGTGGTTAAATTTAATCCTCCACCATTCGATAGCGGAAAAAGGGTTTGAACAGAACCTTTACCATATGTCTTTGTTCCAAATAAAATGCCTTTTTTATGATCTTTAATGGCAGCTGCTACAATTTCAGCTGCAGATGCTGAATTTTTATTAATTAAAACTATGGTAGGGACGTTTTGTAAAACTGCCTTTTCTGAAGATTCATATTCTACGATATCATCGGATGTTTGCCCTTTTATCGTTACAATTTTTTTCTTTCCAACAAAATACCCTGCACAAGACACAGCTTGCTCTAATGACCCACCTGGGTTGTTTCTTAAATCAATAATCAGTCCTTGAATTCTATCCTTTTTAAATTGGTTTAAAAATTTATAAAGTTTCGATGTTGTGACGTTATTGAAATTTTTAATTTCTATGTAACCAATATTCTGATCGCTGAATGCTGATATGGTTTCTTTATTTATTTTGGATCGAACAATTTGTAATTCTTTTAAGGGAGTAAAATGTCGTTCAATAAAAATCCGTACAGCCGAACCTACAATGCCATTAAATAATTTGCACATTTCAGTATAATCTAAATCTATTAAGGGCATGCCATCGATATGAGTAATAATATCACCTATTTTTAGATCTTCTTTTTCAGCAGGAGATCCGTTAAGGATACAAATAACTTCTAATCCTTTGACATGTTTTTTAACATCCACGCCAATTCCCCCATATTCTCCATTAGCTTCATCTAATGTTCTTTTATATTCCTCAGGATTAAGATAGCGGGTATGTGGATCAATTAAGGGTAACGATTTTTTTAGGCATTGTTCTATGAATTGGCTTTCGTCAATTTTAGAAATAAAATTTTTATCTATGTGGTTTAAGACTTCTGTTAATGTCTGCGCGGATTTTTTTGTCTCTTCGTTCATATGATGAGGGTCTTGTTCATCCTCATAGCAAGATGTGCAAAGAAATAAAGTTATCATCAAGCTGATGGTATTTTTTTTTATCCAGGGATGTTTCATAAAAAAGTTTCAATAATTTAAAATAAGAAAAGAGTAAATGAATAAACAATACATAAGTAACTAAAGCTTAATTTTAAAGAGGATTAAAGATTAATATGGAACTAAGAGCATGAATATGCTTATATTGTAGCATGATCACAACAGGGTGTTTTATGAAAAAAACAATATTTATTTCAGGAATTAATGGTTTTATAGGAAGTTCACTTCTTGAACACATGATTCATCATGATGATTACTTTATTTTTGGTGTGGATATTGATGATTCAAGAGTCTGCTCTTTTTTTGACCACTCTAATTTCAAATTTATAAAAGATTCAATAAGTAATTTAGATTTGATGGAAGATTTGATTCGTCAGTCCGATATTATTTTACCATTAGCAGCTATTGCTAACCCTAAGCTTTACGTGACAGACCCTTTAAAGGTTTTTGCCCTTGATTTTGAAGCCAACTTAGAGCTTATTAAATTAACTGTTAAACATCAGAAAAGACTCATATTCCCTTCAACTTCTGAAGTATATGGAATGTGTCAAGATCAATATTTCGATGAAGATCAGTCTAACTGCGTGACTGGTCCTATTCATAAACAACGTTGGATTTATTCATCCTCAAAACAATTATTAGATCGCGTTATTTATGCTTATGGGATTCACAATAATTTAGACTACACATTGTTTAGGCCTTTCAATTGGGTTGGTGGAAAATTAGATTCAATAGATCCAGAAGCGTCTGAACGTTCTCGTGTTGTTTCAAAAATGATTTCCGATATTGTTTTTAAAAAAGAACTAACGCTAGTTGATGGTGGCAAACAAAAAAGAGCGTTTACTGACATTGACGACGGTATCGATGCGCTTTGGAAAATTATCGATGATTCTACAGGTTCTTCTTATCAAAAAATTTTCAATATTGGGAATCCTTTTAATGAACACTCCATCAAAGATTTAGCATGCTATATTTTAGATGCACTGAAGAATAACCCTAAGCTCTCCCATTTTGTAGATGATATAAATATAATCGACCGTACAGGTTTTGAAGTGTATGGGCAACACTATCAGGATGTTGATTTTAGGATGCCTAGCATCAATGCTATTCAAGAATGTTTAGGTTGGAAACCATCCATCGATTTAAAAACATCCATAGAAAAAATTATTCAGCATCATGAACAATCGATTTTAAACGATTATTAGATTTTGATATGAAGAAACAAATTGTTTTAAAAGTTGACGTCGATACCGACAGGGGTACGCGAATTGGTGTTAGAAATTTATTAAACCTTTTTGAAAAGCATGATATTAAGGCAACCTTTTTATTTTCATTGGGACCAGACAATACCGGTCGTGCTTTAAAACGTGTTTTCCAAAAAGGATTTTTTAAAAAAGTTAGCCGCACAAGTGTTTTGAAAGTTTATGGCATTAAAACACTTCTCAATGGTGTTTTATGGCCTGGCCCTCATATTGCAAAACGAAATAAAGATATTATGCGTCAAACGCATTTTGATGGACATGAGGTTGGTGTTCATACGTACGATCACATCAAATGGCAAAATCAAATGCATGGTTGGGATTTTGAAACAGTTAGAAATGAAATGCTTAAAGCATATCAAATGTTTGTGACGACATTTGGTTTTCATCCTGAAACATTTGGTGCCGCAGGATGGCAAGTGAATAAGCACGTGTTACAAGTATATGAAGAACTTCATTTACGTTATGCCAGTGATACTCGTGGGCATATTCCATTTTTTCCATGTGTTGGTCCGAAAAAACTTCAAACATTGCAAATACCTACGAACTTACCAACTTTGGATGAATTATTAGGTCGACCTGAATATCCTATAGATCGTCTAATCCATCATTACGATGAATGCATGATGGATAACAATTTGAATGTTTTTACACTACATGCCGAATTGGAAGGTATGGCGTATTTAGATTGGTTTGAAACTTTTCTGATACATTTGAAATCTACAGGGGTAGATTTTATAACCTTAAAGGAAAGTGCTGATCAATTATTGAATTCACCAGATCAGATTCCTACTTTAGAATTAATACAAACAACAATCGATGGTAGAGGTGGTGAAGTAGCTGCGCATTGTTAATATTTAGGCAATAAGTATTATATTTCTTAAAATAATAATTCGATTGATATTTAGATTATAGTCTAATATGTTATTATCTATAAATATAGTATAGAAAATAAAATGAATCATAGCTTTTTCAAACTAATAATGTTATGTCTGGCTGTTACCGATCATGGATTCACAGCAGATGATCCTTCTTCTCATGAGCCTTCATCAGGCTCTTCTGTTTCAGGAGAAGGTGACGTTTATATTTCTCAATCAGTATCATCACTCTATCCTGCATTAATGGCTATATCTGCTGAAACTGATCATTTAATTTTAAGGCGTATCATACGTGAAGATTTGAATGACGAAGCTATTGAATATTTGTTTGGAATTGATCTAACGGATCCGATGGATTCACGCTCTTCTCCACAGCCACTTCCAACTGCAGAAGGTGCATATGATGTTATTCAAAATCTAAATTTACAAGATCCATTGTGGGGTATTTTGGATAAAAAGGAAGGCTGCCTTATTGGTACAATAGGTTTACGTACATCTCGCAGATTTAAGCAGTCATTAGAGTTGGGTATTGAGTTGTTTCCAAAAGCAAGAGGAAAAGGATACGGGTCTGCAGCAGAGCGAGCACTATTCGGATGCGTCAAAGAAACAGTGCGTAATAATCCAGAATGGAATCTTAACTTTATAGATGCTTCTATTAATTTTGATAATGTAGCATCACAAAAAGCAGCAATCAGTGCGGGAATGGTACGTTACGATAAGGCAACACAAACAGGTGAACAGCCAGAACCTATAGAGCATATTCATGAGGGTGATCCGATCTGTTTTTATTATCTTTCGCTACGAGACAAATAGTATTACGGTATTAATAATTTAACCAAAAGATATCTGTTTTTATTTGACCTGCCATTAATGTTCGCTGCAGGTAGCTATCCAGCAATAGTCATTTGATTATGACTGTTGTGCAAGCTGATTATAGTGAAAAGAGGGGTTTCTTTATTTTCGTAGATTATAAAATGTTATTCAGAGTTTTTTTTTGATATCCTTGTTATAGTTGCATGCAAAAATATTTTTTATGATAAGTTTCGCCCTAAGATATATATTTTTTTGTTTTTTTGTTTTTTGTTTGAACAATGTGCTGGCTTCAGAACAAAAAGATAATGCTAAAAGTGAAAAGGTCTACGAGTTTTTCGAAGATTCTTCTTCAGACGATAACGATCAAAATGAAGCTTGCTATTATTTAGGGGGAATTCTTTTAAAGGATTTAAAAAGTTGGGATGTGTGGCTTAACGGCCAAGTCTACTCTAAAGATACTGAAATAAAATATATGGAAATTGTTTTCATAGAAGATAGTTCAATATTTGTTCGTCCTTTTTCTAAAAAACATAAAAAAAGAGAAATAAAGAAATTAGAAGTGGGTCAAACCTATTGTCCACTAAGTCATACTATTTTATCTGGTGACCATCGTCACTAGAGATAGTTTCAACTAATGTATGTTTATTATAGTTACAGGTGTATCTAGCAAAGGTACTCCGTTTTTAATAGCATACGTTGTTTCATCATTATTGGTATACAAAATTTCTTTTTCTTCATCATATTGCAGGCGCTTATGTGTTTTGGGACAATAGATGATTTCAAGTATTTCTGGGTTAAATTTCATATTCTTCATTTAACTATCGATTTTATTAAGAATAACATTTTTTATTTTCTTAATAAATAGTGTCATACCTTTTGTTCGTAGGTCAGTTATTATTCATGCGATTTTATTTTCTGAACATCTTTTTTTTATAGCCCTTTCTTGTTGTTCAAAATTATTATTTAAACATCCATCAAATGCGAATAAACTCATAATATTTACAATAAAATACTATTTCTTTACATTGTTGTAATTTTAATATAAAATTAAATAAAATATTAACTCAATATATTTTAAATCATGAGCAAATATAGTATATTTGAAGATCTTTCATTCTGGAAGCATTTTTCTGATGCGTTGCCTTTATCTCTATCTTTTATAAAAAATAATGGTGATATTTTATATATGAATCAAAACTTTAAGGAATTGATAGGCGCAGATATTAAAAATATTTTTACCATCATCCCTGAAACCGAAAACATTGAAACTTTCAAATATTATTTAAATAAATCTTTGAATAAAAAATCTTATTCTAAAAATAATATCAAAATAATATCAAATAAATTAAAAAATGAATACTTTAACTTATTAATTTTTCATCAGCAAGAGGACATTTTTTCTGTTATTTTTATAAAAGATAGCCTTATGGAAAAAAAAGATGAAAGTTTTCCTAATACTTTACATGACATTCCTGATCCAATTTTTATAAAAAATAAAAGTCACCAATATCAATTTGTGAATAATGCTTTTGCTAATATGCTTGGTATCGATATAAATGATATTTTAGGAAAAACGGATAGTGATTTTTTTTCAATCAATGAAGTTAAAAAATTTTACGAGCAAGATGATCGAACATTTGAAGAGTCCGTTCCTATTACAAGTAATGAGGAGTTCACAGGAATATACGGCACAAGAACTATTTCAACAAAAAAATCTATTTTTATTAATTCTAAAGGTGAAAAGCTTTTATTTGGATTGATTAGGGACGTAAATGATTTTAACGAGGAAAATAATAAATTAAAAGAATTAATATCTAAAACCACTTTGGAGCTTAACAAGAAACAAAAATCATTAAGAAAAGCATTGGAAAATATAAAAAACTCAAAAAATGAGTTGGATCTATCTATCTATATGTGTAGTCACGAACTCAGAAAACCTTTACGTATTGTAAGGTCCCTTTCTCAAATAATTGAAGGGGAGTTTCTTGATGTAAATATCAATAAATATTTCTCGCTTATCCAAAATGAAATAAAAAAAATGGATAAGATTATTGAGTTGGTTTTATCTCTTGCTAGAAACCAATCCTTAGATAGTGAAAAGGAAGAGCAATCTTGTAATTTTATTATTGAAAATATTTTTATGCAAAATAATGATTTTGTAATAGAAAAAAAAATAGATATAAAAATAGATGAACTTCCAAATATATACGCAGATTATATTACTATTTATTTAGTTTTCCAGAACATAATTGATAATGCACTTAAATTTGTTTGTTCATCAAAAATACCAACTATTCACGTTTACGGAACAAAATATGAACATTTCACAGAAATTAATATTAAAGATAATGGTGTAGGAATAGGATCAGAATCTATTAAATACCTATTCCAACCTTTTTTCAAAGCTCACTCTTCAACTCAAGGTAGTAAACATGGATTAGGTTTATATCTTTGTAAAAAAATGATGAAGCAATTTGGAGGAGATATAGAGGTTAAATCAGTTGAAGGTAAAGAAACTATTATAAAAATAAAATTAACTAATAAAGAAAGTAAATAAAATGATACTTTTTAAATATCTAATTTGTGTGCTTATTGTAAAAATTGTAACCTTTTCAGATTTTGAAAAAGTTGATGCAGCAATTCCTTACATCTCTGAGGTCGACGTATTTAAGACCGAAGATTTTAATACTCCTATATCTTGTGTAAAATTTAGGAAAAACTTTTCTCCAACATCTGTGGTTGACCGATTTAATTCTGAATTACTAAAGACGTTGTCTAGTGTAGAATCTGAATCTTCGCTTCTTGTAAAAGATGATGTTGCAATTTCTTCTGAATCTGGGTATGCTGCCAACTCTCATTTTGCAGCTTTCGATTTTCCTAAGGCTAGGAAAATTTTTTGGAACAAAGAGTTTTCTAAACCTATGCCTCAGCTTCTCCTAGATGAGCGTAGATGCATCGCTTCAATACAACTTACTTCTCAACCTAAAATTAAATTGGCAGTTATTGGTGGAGGAGGATCGGGATGCATTCTATCCTTAATATTATCTAATATTGTTGAGAAATATGAATTACCCATTGAAATTGATCTTTTTGAAAAAGAAAATGACATTTTACCTAGTTCATGCTCTTTTGTGGCAGCAGCAGTTTTACATGCCGGAGGAAATGAATATCCTCATTCAGAAGCAACAAAACAATATTGTCAAAAAACAGGAAAAATATTTAAGGATATATTCCCAACTCTATATTCTTCAGATTCAGAAATTATTACTTTTCGATATACCGATGATTTAAATAATGTAACGGTGATTGAATCAACCGAAGACCAAAAGATGAGAATTATTGAAAGAAATTCTGTTATTAAAACATGTATTAGAAGAAAGTCTGATGTCATAAACATAAGAGAAAGGCATACATTTAAATCTCTAAAAAAAAGAGATTCTTTATATAGCATGGAATTTGATTGTGCTACAAATGATTTTGTTGCTTCTTATACACATGTTATTTTATCAGCTTGGGATCAAATACCTGATTTAATTAAAGAAATTAAATACTCCTTAGGAATAGAAGTTGATATTAAAAAATCTTCTAAAAATAGAGGGACTACAAGAATAGATGCCCTGAAAAAACCTGATGCAGAACTTGTTTCAAGACAATATTCATCACCAGTGTACGTTAGTGATAAGCTTTCGTCAAAAGTTGCAGAAACAGTTATTACACACAAACCAATTTATACGATTGAAGATAGAGCTATGGCTATTGTTGATACACGTTCACTCTCTCCTGAACAAAAGAGACCTTTTTTTCAAATACCAAACGGCGGAATGTTTATGCCCACCACCGAGAATAACGCCTGGGTTTATTATTGTTCTAAAGGAGCATCTTATCCTCTAAGTGAGGATCAAAAAATTCCTATTGAAACCATACATATTCATGGAAATAACATAGTTGAAAATTTTAAAAAAATGGTTGGTGGTAATAAAAGCCCTTTTTCTAAGATTAAACACTGTGGCACAATAAACCAAAAAATTGTGAGGCTAAGCTCTTCTCCCCTTTCAGAACGTATTCAACCGGATATTGAAGTTATAGATAAAAATATATATTCAATGCTTCCGCTAAAAGCTACGTATATTCCCTATTTATCTTTACAAGTTATTCAAAAAATATTTCAAAACTTTTCTGAAAAGGAATTGTGTGCAAAAGAGATAATAGATGACATTTTACGTGATATAATCACCCTTATTGAAGAAGGGCCCAAAAAAGAATTAGAATATTTAACAATTAAACTTCCTGACGATGAAATTATTCCTCATGAAGTTTTACAAAGGGAGGCTGAGTCTTTTCTTGGTAATTTTAGACTTAATTTAAGAGCTACATTGTTTAATTCAGTAATTTTTAAAGTTAAGTGTTGCCCTCTTGGTTGGTTAGATAATCAGATTTGACGAAATTGGAAAGCTTCTAAAAGGTGGTTATCTTTGATATCTATGCTTTGCTCAATATCGGCAATGGTACGTGATACTCTTAGTATTTTGAACAAACTTCGAGTTGTTAAATTGAACCGTTTTAATGCCGTTTCTATTCTTTTTTTAAGTTCAGGTTTCTCACACATTTGGTGCATAAGTTCAGAGCCGTTTAATAGATTATTTTTAAAATGTTGACTTCTAACATTTTGCTGAAATTCTAAAGTTGATATAACAATTTGTTTCATGATATTAGAATTTTGTTGTGGAGTAGTTAGCTCTTTTTGAGGTAAAAGTTCGGAAAAACTTACTTTGGATATGGGAATAAACAGATCAAATCTATCTAGTAACGGACCAGATAGTTTTTTTTGGTATTCACCACCACATAATGGTGCCTTGGCACATTCTTTTTCTTGTTCTCCTAAAAAACCACATTTGCAAGGATTCATGGCAGCTATTAATTGAAAACGTGCTGGAAACCGGGATCGATGGTTGGCTCTAGCTATTAAAACTTCACCTGATTCAAGAGGTTGTCTTAATGCTTCAAGAGAAAATTTTGAAAACTCAGGTAGTTCATCCATAAACAAAACCCCGTGATGGGACAATGAAATTTCACCAGGTTTTGCTTTTGATCCTCCACCAATCAAAGCAGGTGTGGAAATGTAATGATGAGGGTCTCTAAATGTTCGCTGTGTAATGAAACCATTTTCTGGAAGAAGTCCTGAAACACTATAAATGGTTGAAACTTCCAAAGCTTCTTTTGGTGTTAAAGGTGATAATATGGAAGGTAACCGTTTTGCAATCATGGATTTTCCAGATCCCGGAACACCGTTTAGTAGGGCGTGATGACCACCGATGGCTGCGATAATCATTCCTCTTTTGGCAAAGGATTGTCCTTTAACATCGCTAAAATCAAGAAAATCGTTTTGATCTTGAAGTATTTTAGGTTCTGGATTCGTTAAAACATGAATGCCTTTAAAATGGTTGATGATATCGATAACAGAATGTGCCGCAATTACTTTTTCAATTCCTGTCCACGCAGCCTCGCTGCCACAAGAAAAGGGGCAAATGATACCTTTTTGGTTTGCATGCGCATAGATGCTAGCCGGTAAAATGCCCGGTGACCTTAGGATACTTCCATCTAGACTCAGTTCGCCCATGCAAACATAAGATTCTAGTTCGATAGAATCTATCATAGCAATTGAGGTTAAAATACCTAAAATAATAGGAAGATCATAATGTGTTCCTTCTTTGGGACAATCTGCAGGTGATAAATTTACAGTAATGCGTTTTGCGGGTAAATTAAGTCCCATGGCATAAAATGAAGACCTGATACGTTCTTTTGATTCTGCAACAGATTTATCTGCAAGGCCTACAATGTTGAATTGTGGCAACCCATTCGTTATAGACACTTCAACAGTGATAGGGATAATATCTATTCCTTGAAAGGAAACGGTTTTAATTTTAGAGATCATAATTTCAGATGAACGTCATTATTTTGGAATAGGTTAGCAATGAATGGTTAACAAAATATCATTGATGATTTTTTATTATATTTAAATCAATCAGGACAGTACTCTTTAAAAAAAATTGAATAGGATTTAATTAAATTCTATATCCGCGTGCAGAGCACCAGCATTTTTGATGGCAGTCAGAATGGAACCCATATCTTTAACAGACACACCTAATTGGTTGAGTGCATTCACAAATTTATCAATACTGACACCAGAACTGAGAAGGCTAAATTTACCTTTTTCTTCCTTGACATTGATTTTTGTATCAGATGTCGTAACTGTTTGTGCACCAGGCCCCATGGTTGCGTTTAAACCTGCACCGGAAGAAGGTGTCGTACTCATCATGTTTTGTATTTGTGGGTTGACAGAAGATAATACAACTTGATTCTGCAGTTCACTAATTTCTCGTTCATATTTGTTATTTAGTTCTATAATTTCTTGTTCGTGTGTCGATTTTTTAAGAGCTAAGTTTGATGCATATAATGGGTCAGATGCATTATTTGTTGCATTGAAGTCTGTGATTTCAAGTTCTTGTTTTTTTTGTAAAAGCTTTAGATTTTCTTCTTGTATCTTTCTTATTCCACTAATTTTTTGCGCCACTATTTCTGTTTGTTGTTGTTGTGTATTTTGTTTTTGCATGCCAGTTGCACCTACATAGCCACCATAGGTGTTAACATTGTACATAGGTGCATTGGGCATATATACTCTGGGTTCTTCAACGACTTTAATGGTGATGGACCCGTGGGTTAGGGCGATAGGGCTAATTTTAGTTTTACTAGTCATGGCAATAACACCATTATTTTCATCGATGATCACACGTGCTCTTTGATCAGGTTTGATTTTTAATTGTCCAATTTCATCGAAAAAATTAATCTTTGATAGGCCTTTAGGAATTTGAATGTTAATAGTTCCCATATCAGAAACAACAGCAATAGCATTTTTGGACCATTTTTTACTTTTTGAATATGTGTTAATGCTTTGTGCGATTCTTTTAGCTGTAGAGATATCGGGGTTTGATAAAAGAATATCAATTTTTTTAAGATCTCCCATTTCAAAACCAACTTCTTTTTCAACTAAGGCTCCGTTTGCTATTTTACCTGTTGTTGGAACACCTTTAGTTTGTTGTGCATTAGCACCAGAGGCTGCGATTCCTGATACCGATATTTGACCTTGTGCAACAGAATAAACTTGACCATCGGCACCTTTTAACGCTGTAACTAAAAGAGTTCCGCCACTAAGGCTTTTTGCATCACCTACGGCAGATACTGTGATATCAATACGTGAGCCTTCACGTGCAAAGGGAGGAAGGGTTGCCGTAACCATAACCATGGCCACGTTTTTGCTAGACATGGTTCCATCACGAATGTTAACGCCAAGGCGTTCAAACATACTGACCAGACTTTCTTTGGTCTGAGGGGAATTAGACAATGAATCACCTGTGCCGTTAAGACCTACAACAAGACCCCATCCCACCAAATGGTTTGCTCTAACGCCTTTTATGCTGATGATATCTTTTATTCTGACAACTGGATCGTCATCGTCGAAATCTGAATTATGGACAGAAACGGATGTCGTTAATTCTTTATCCGTTTCTTCTATGTTATCCTCATTGGATAAAGCACATAAAGCAGAAAATATAAGACTAATAGTACAATAGTGTAAAACTTTTTTTAAAAAATGAAGCATCGTGTATCCAAAGCCTCTCTGCTTGTACTTTTACTCTTGGGGGATGTTATTTATTTGCAGATGCAGGAATGCATTCTAGATTGCCATTTCTGTTGGAAACGTCAGCACAGTTTCTGTATCTTTTAGAGCTGTCTACAATAGATCTGATGCTAATTGTTCTGACTTCACCAATGTACCTAATAATAAGTTTCAGCTTTAATTTGGTATCTGTCGGAACACCTAAGCCGTTGAGGCAGGTTGCATAAAGAGTGTAAATACCATCTTCATTGCGCTTTAAAGCTGGCTCATTCAGCTGTCTTTTGTAGAATCCGTCAACGTATGTTTTTTTGATACAACTTGCACGAAACGTAAACGTGCTTGGAATATCTGTAACATTTGGAATTAAGCTTTGATCTTTGGCTTGTGAATCTTTATTATTAAGAGCAGTTTGTGCAGTTGCAAAAGAGTGTAGAATACAAATCCATAAAAATTTATATACAACCATCTTTGCCCATGCAGAAATGTTTTGTTGTACACATTTTTTAATCACGATACTGACCATTCAATATAATTTCATTTATAATTAAATGGTGATTTATAGAGGTTAACAAATTACTAAATTTAAAATAATTTTTATGAAAATTTAATCAATATTAAAAAAAGATGACTGAAAAGAAAAAAAATAATGAATACAAGCCTCTTCCATTGTTTGATACTCTTGATCATCATGTGCATATGTATGCAGATTATGAAAATCCATTTACAAAAGAAGTGGCTAAAAAACATTTAGTTCATTTATATCAATCAATAGATATCATTCTTACTGAAGAACATGTGTTCGACTATTTTTATGCGCATTTGTTTCTTTATGAATACAGAGGAAGTGCTGAAACATTTAATGCCTATAGAAGGGAATTAGATAGATTTCTTCAGTGGACTTGGTTTATTAAAAATTCATATTTAAAAAAAATCAAAAAAAATCATCTAGAAGAATTTATAGAATTTTGCCAAAATCCGCCTAAAAATTGGATAGGTGAAAAAGTTGTCCCAAGATATTTGATGGTGAATACTTTTAAAATTCCTCATCCAGAATGGAAACCTTTTGTTGTAAAGGTTAAAAAAGCAGACTTTAAAAATGGTCACACTCCTTTAAAAGAAAAATTCAATTTTTCAAGTTCAGCCTTAAAGCAAACGTTTAGTATTATAAGTTCCTTTTATGAAAATTTAATTCAAATGGAATTAAACACGGTAAATCCCGTAAAACAAATACGGCAGAAAAGTAAGTTTATTGTTAAGGAGTCTTTTAAAAGACCCGTTCGCCGATTATCACGTATTCAGTGGAATGCTGTTTTAGAAGCTTGTCAAACTTTAAGTCATGATGATTCACGAATAGATGAACGCACAGAATTTATGATTCATCTTCTTTTTGGATTGTATCTTAGGATATCTGAAATGACTGCCTCAAAACGTTGGAATCCTGTAATGTCTGATTTTTATAAAGACAGCCAAGGCAATTGGTGGTTTCAAACGGTGGGTAAAGGTAACAAGAAAAGAATTATAGCTGTTAGCGATGAAACATTAGAATGCTTGAAAAAATACCGAACCAAAAGAGGATTGGATGCTTTGCCTGTGTTGGGTGAAAATACACCTCTTATAGAAAAAGTTAAGGGAAAAGGGGCTTTATCTAGTACACGTTTAGTGCGTCAGCATATACAAATATGTTTTGATAAAGCTGCTGAAATACTAGAGCATAAAAATGAAAGTGAAGAGGCTGTTAATCTAAGGCATGCCACGGTTCACTGGTTGCGACATACGGGTATTTCAGAAGATGTCAAAATTAGACCTCGGGAACATGTTCGCGACGATGCTGGTCATAGTTCGAGTATGACTACAGATAGATATATCGATGTGGATCTTTTAGAAAGAGCACAAAGTGCTAAAAATAAAAAGCTTACTTTTTAATGTTTTCTTGTCTTTGAAAACTATTTTTTTTTGATAAAAAATTAAGCATCATTTTTTCCGATGGCTGATTCTAAAAATATGTAAAAGTATTAAAAAAAATGATATGATTATATCAATCTATTTTAATAAATATTTGATCATGATAAAAAATAAATTATTTTCCCTATGTATCATTTTGTGTTCTATGGTGTGTTCTTCTTCTTATTGCAACGAACAGCACAGTAAAAATGAGAACCATAGTGATGAAAAGATACACATTAATGTTGTTGGAAGTAATCGTCCGGTAGTAGGGCTTTTAGCCATGCTTTTAGACGATATTGCAGAACCTGTATTATTGAACTCATCACAATCTAGTAGTCACCATATGATGCTTTCACCACGCCAGTATCATTTATTGTCTCAGGCTGATTTATTTGTTTGGGTTGGGAAAGATTATGAATATAGTTTAGCAAAAGTTGTTGAAAAGATTTTTATAGAGCCTACCAGTGAAACGCCAGAACAATTTGATGATATAAAACAATTTTCTCTACAACAAACACCAACGTTGAAATTATTACCTAAACGCAGCGGTGGTTTGTTTCCAGGTTGTGCTCATGAACACGCAGATGGTGAAAACCATCATAATCATTCAAATGTAGATGCTCATTTTTTTATATCCATTGCACATGCAAAAGATTGTTGTGTGCATTTAATATCTTTGATGCTCAAAAAATGGCCTCAACTTGAACGCAAACTTAAAGTAAATTTACATAGGACGTTGGAAAAATTAGATGAATTAGAAAACAATATCCGCTTTATTTTAGAGCCTGTGAAAAACAAAGCTGCTTTTGCGGATCACGATAGTCTACAATATTGGGAAAAGGCTTATGGTTTTAATATTCGTGGTGTGATGTCAAATGACGAAGGTGTAGCACCATCTTTTAAGCATGTGAAAAATTTGAATGAAGAGTTAAATCTTAATATGCAAGAAAAAGTGTTGAAATGTTTTTTCTATGCAGGATTTTCAAATGCTCTTGAGCAATCACAACCTCCTTCATTGATGAAAAAATTGTGTGATCCATTTCAATTGCCATTATCGCCTTTTGATTATGAAGGTCAAAATTCAAATTTAAACCAAATTGAAAAAAAAGAATGGTACAGCGCAATTTTAAAACGTTTAGCACTAGATTTAGCTTCAGGATTTTTGAAATCCACATACATTCAATAAGATACATGGTTTAAGAAATGGGAAAAGGAAGTATGGAATTTTCAGGTAAATCATTGAGTTTTCGACCTCATTTTTTTTTCTCGCCTGATCAATCTGCCCAAGCTTTGAAATCTGTTTTATCCGGTTTATATGAAGATTTTCCCCTCTCAAAGGCTACACACGGTATTGTTGTTGGTGGGGATGGCTGGATGTTGCATACGCTTCATTCCTTGTATGAACATGACAATAAAGCCATATCCAATCATGTTGGTTCTATTCCTTTGTATGGTATTAACTGTGGTACCGTTGGTTTTTTATTAAATCATGTGGATAAAGAAAAAATATCTCAGCTCTCAATATGGATTGAGAGGTCTGTTTCTTTTTCTTTAGCACCTTTGAATGCAGAAATTTTATTAGAATCTGGAGAGACCATTTTAAAAAAAGCAATTAATGAAGTTACTTTGATGAGAGAATCTTCACAAGCTTGTATTTTGCAAATTCATGTCAATAAGCAAATAGTTTTAGAACAATTAATAGGAGATGGGGTTTTAGTTTCCACACCTGCTGGAAGTGGTGCATATAATTTTTCAGCAGGAGGTCCTATTTTACCTTTAAATTCAAGATCTTTAGCTGTTACACCATTGCATGCATTTAGGCCTCGTAGGTGGCCTGGTGCTATTTTATCCGATGATACCTATATTGAATTAAAAGTTCAAAAGAATCAAACACGCCCAGTCTATACGACCGTAGATTCATTTTCTATCGCACGAGTTGTGAGTGTGAAAATTTTTAAAGAGAACCAAAATTACTATTCATTATTATTTGATCCCGATCACCATCTTGATCAACGTATTATTCAAGAACAATTTATTGCTTATAACTGATTTTATCTAACTTAATTTAATATTTCTTTTATCTATATTTTTTATCATAGTTTTAAATTTGTGGGCCTAATTTAAAAGGTTATTTTGAGAGATTATGGATCAAAAAAAAAGAGGCGGAGCACGTCAAGGTGCAGGTAGGAAAATTAATTCTGGTCAGTTTGGAGAAAAAACTAAAACAATTAGAATACCATCCAGCAAAGAAAAAGAGATCAAAGAATATATCAAGGGTGATTTTTGTTTTGATGTTCCTATTCCTTATTCTAATATATATGTTTCAGCTGGAGAGCCTTTTTCGTTTGAAGAAGATGAAAAGATATTTATAGATATCAATAAATTCATGAAAAACAACCACAATACGGTAGCAATCACAGTCTCTGGTGATTCAATGATTGGATTAGGGATATTTGATGGTGACCTTGCCTTAATTAAAAAAAACGAGAATCCTAAATCAAAAGATATTGTGATTGCATACGTTAATGGTGGCTACACTTTAAAACAATATGTAGCTGAAAATGATTCGATATTTTTAAAAGCGCATCATCCAGATGTTTCTGATATTCAAATATTACCTGGTTCAGAGATTACAATCTTTGGGGTTCTTAAATCTATAATACGTCGTTATTTATAGAGAGGCTTAATTCCGGGTAATATTCCTTTTTCTATCCATTCTAAAAAAGATCCTCCACCCGTTGATAGAAAAGAAAACTGTTTACTATAATCGATGCCAAAATATTGCTGTGTTTGGGACAAGGCAGAAAGAGTATCTCCACCACCTGCCAAAGTGATGACTCCATGTGTAGAAGTCAGTTGTGCGCACAGCTTTGCTATTTGCATACTGCCCCAATCATAAGGAGATTGTTCAAATACACCGGATGGTCCATTCCAAAGAATGGTTTTTGCATTTTTTAGTTTTGCTTCAAATAGTTTGAAACTTTCAGGACCGATATCAAAAAAACATTTATTTTCTGGAATAGTATGTGCACTAAAGAGTTGAGGGGGTTCAGATAATGTTTCGCCACCATATCCGTCGACGGGTAATATAATTTCACAGGGACTTTGTTTTAAAATATCTAATGCCGTTTCAATGTGGTTAGGTTCCCATAACGAATTACCCACCGATAAACTCTTTGCTTTCATAAAGGTGTGTGCCATAGCACCGGTGATAATAACGCCATCTACTTTTTGAATAAGAGATTTTAAAATATCGATCTTCGTTGATATTTTAGATCCACCTACAATAGCCCAAAGTGGTCGCGTCGGTGATTGCGTTATTTTTTCAAGATAATTGATCTCATTAGCTACATTAAATCCAGCATAAGAGGGTAGGTATTTTGACAATCCAACGGTTGTGACATGGGATCTGTGACTACATGCAAATGCATCGTTAACAAAAATATCACCTAATTCTGATAGTGTCTGCGCAAGCTTTTCATCATTATGTTCTTCACCACCATAGAATCTAACGTTTTCACATAGTGCTATATCTCCAGCTTTCATTTTTAAAAGACTGTTTTGCGTTTCAGGATCCAGTAAATTATCTATAAATAGGAGAGGATGTTTTAAATTTTTTTCAATTTCAGCTTTTAGATGTTTTAAAGAATATTCTTCTTCAAAAGCAAATAAATCATATTGCTGGGTATTTTTGTATTGTTCACGTGCGCATTGCGGACGTCCGAAATGGGTCAGAATTAACACCTTGGCTTTGTGTTGAACAAGATGTTCAATTGTTTGAATCGAGCTTGTAATTCTTGTTGAATCTGAAATTAATTCTGCATTCATTGGTACGTTCCAATCCACGCGTACAAGAATATATTTGTTTTCAAGGTCGCTTAAGCCTAAATTTTTTATATGTTTTAGATGCATGTATGCTTTAAATACTAAGCTAATATAATGACTCTAACATGAAAAATTAAAAAAATAAAATATCTTTGAAAATAAACTTTTTTTTAATATTTGTCTTTTACGATGAATTTATAAATGAGTGGACCATCAAGCGAATCTTTATTGAAAGAGTTACAATATTCGATAAAGCAGGTGCAGAAGGAAAATAAAATGAAAAAAAAAATGAGTAAAGAAAAAATGAATTATCTAAAGAACTTTAGTTCTTATATTGCTCTGTGCCATATAACTTTGGGAATGTTTTCAAATGAAGTATTTGCTGTTCAAGGTACATTGGGTGCTAATCCTCCAATTCCAGTTGTAGACGGTACAATAGCAACTGGAATTGGGGCAAAAGATCCTGCAGTAATAGCAACAGATAAAAGTTCTGATTCAGCAGCGCCAGGAACTACTGATCAACAATTTGCACAAGCACAAATTGCAGCACAAAATTTAAAAGCTCTAATAGCACAACAGCAATCATCTACTGGATCCGGTGGTGTGATTGCTTCAGGAAACGCAACTCCAGGTATTATTAGCACAACAGGAGCTACAGCTACAGATTCTTCTGGAACAGTTTCATCAACAGGTTCTATTGTTTCTACAGATATTGCTGCGGGCGTTGTTGCTAGTTCAGTTTCACCGGTAGTCGGTACAGCAGGTGCTGCTGGTTCAGTTGGAACAATAGCGGGATCCACTGATGTAGCTTCAACAATAGGAGGTACTTCTAGTGGGCCAGGGATGGTGATTACTGCAGGTGGATCTGGTTCGGCAACATCTTTGGTCGGTACGCCTATGGTTGTTACCGCAGGAGGAGCTAATCCTTCAATATCAATGGATGGAACATCTCCAATGACTATTTCAGCGGATGGCTCTGCTGGTGTCACTGGTGTTCCGGGTATGGTAACACAAGGGGGGATGGTCGCTGGTTCGGGAGGATTGATGCCTGCTCCGATGCCTATGACCTTAACAGACTCTGGAGCTTTTGAACAAAAACGTGCTTCTCATAAAATGTCTTCATACATTAACTCTAAGGTTCAAGACTTTATTCTTGAAGAAACCATAAAAGGGGTTTTGAATGCTATGGAAGAAATGTCAGATTCTCCCTATAACATGAGAACAATAGGTTCCGTCGTGAAAGCATTGGATAATCCTGCACGTGCTCGTCAAGAAATATTGATGAGATCTCTCATGATTAATCAACCCAATATTGTGAATGTTGCGGTAGATAAATTAATAGGAGACTATGCACCAGGTAATATTTCTGAAGATCAAAGAAATGCAGTATTATCAGCTGCTAGAGTTGCGATGGAATATGGAAGACAGTATGGAAAATTAGGAGCGTTAAGCTTCATGACTCGTGATTTAAATGACCTGGGTAGTTCAGATGGAAAAACTGTAGATACTAAAGGTAAACCTATTTCTAAGTCAGAGCAAGACGTAGGCATGAGTTTGACCAATGTAGACGGACAAACATGTATGGTAGATCCACAGATTCTTGGTAAACTACCTGCCGGATGTAATATCTATACAGTTAATTTTTATGGTCAAGATGGAGTTAACAACTTTTATAAAGTAAATATTAATGGAAACATGGTCGCAGCTAGTAACAAGCCTTTAAAAGTCCCTGGAAGCGTTAAATGGAGTATTACATATGGTTGTAGCCAAAATACGGTTGCTCCTATAACAACACCTGCTGCTGGGGCTGTAACGCCAGGTTCTACAGCATTAGCTACACCTGCAACCAATACTGTAACAACAACCAACGTTGCAACAGTCGGTGGATTCAGCTGTGATGCTCAAAAAGGATTATTACTGCCAAGTGGTAATGGAATAACTAACTTCAGTAATAACAACGGTGTTTTAACTGTCAGTTAATTAAAAATTGAAAGCTTAACAATTTTTTTTTTTGATATAAATATATAAAAAGATAAAAGGAAGTTTCATTCTGATGATGGTTTAACATGTTTTTGCTTAGGGACTATTCTAACAGTAATCATTCTTCCTCCTTTTTATAATATTTGATTTTTCATATTTATTAAAAATAATCTTTCACAATCTCAATGAATATGAATGATTCATATTTCGATAGAATTTTAAATATTATTGTGAAGATGTGTATAATAATTTTAGAAGCTTTTTCTATCTATGAAAAACTTTGAGATGGTTTAATATTCAACAGGGTTTATAGGATTTAAGTTGTATGGCTACGATATGCTGGTCTTAGAGCATAGAGACTGCGAGAAAAATCTTTAATTCTACTGCAAATATTGAAATATAAGCCTTAAAAAATATGCGAGGTAATAATCTCAGTTCATATACCTACAAGATATTTCAGAGACTTGTATGCTTCATAGGCATCTTGGATGAGGTGAAGTCAATAACGTAAGTTATCAAAAATTCTTAATTATTTAACATTGAACACACAAAAAAAACTTTTTTTATCTGTGAATACAGAGATTTTAAATTCCTCGTTGATCTCAACATTCTATGTTTAACATTGCTTTGCCGCGTTGTTGTGACAGATGATTCAAATCATTCATAATGAATAAGCAGTAGACGCATTGAAATGCGCAGAACGCTTAGTCTTGAATCCTCAAATTTAATCTTATCGAAAAATATACTCAGAAAAAAAATCGTTGGAGCCTTTCAATTTATTTTTAAACAGCTTTTCATACAGAACAATTAAACACTAAATTTTGTTGAGATGTCTATGGGATATATTCAAATATTTTTGCTTAAGGATCAAGCGTATGAACTCAGGATTTGAATAGAGAAAACAAAGATAGTATGAAGATTTTAAAAAAAATTTAAAGATTTATGATGAATATAAAAAAAGGATACTTGAGCTAAGGCCAAGTATCCTTTTTGAGAAATGAAATAAAGAGGCTTAAGCTTGTTCCGCTTTCATTCTTTCTTGAGCTTTTTTCTTAGGTAGAGCCTTTGTTGGGTTATTAGATTTTTTAACATCTTTAACCAAACCAGCTTTTGTTAGGAATAAAGAAACTCTATCTGTTGGAAGAGCCCCAATACCTAACCAGTATTGAATTCTTTCTTGGTTTAATACAACTCTTTCTGGGTGATCCGCTGTTAGAACAGGGTTATAAGAACCGACGCGTTCTACAAAGCGACCATCACGTGGGGATGTAGCTTCAGCGATTACAATTTTATAAAATGGGCGTTTTTTTGCACCACCGCGAGCTAAACGAATTTTTAATGCCATACTTTAACCTTACACATGGAATAATTTAATCATATACTAATTTCTATATTCTATACTTCTTTTGTGTGAAAGAAAAGGTTTTTCTTGTTTTTTCACATTCAGTAACACATCAATCATTACAGAAATAAACGAAATTTATTTTTTATGTTCGTAAGCTGCCTTTGTTAAGCCTACAAATAAGGGGTGAGGATCAAAGGGTTTTGATTTTAATTCTGGGTGAAACTGAACAGCTATAAACCATGGATGATCCGTGTATTCAAGAATTTCAGGCAACTGTCCATCTGGAGATAACCCAGAAAATATAAGACCTTGCTCTTTAAGTTTATCTTTGTATTTTAAGTTAATTTCGTATCGATGGCGATGTCTTTCTGAAATGGTTGTCGTGCCATACATTTTTTCAGCAAGTGTTCCTTGTTTGATAGAACATGGATAGGCACCTAGACGCATTGTTCCACCAAGATCTTCGTTTATTGTACGTGTTTCAACGCTATTTTCTTTAAGCCACTCTGTCATCAGACATACAACGGGTTCGGTGGTGGGGCCAAACTCTGTGCTAGAGGCATCTTTAATACCTAAAAGGTTCCGACATGCTTCAATAATACTAAGCTGCATACCAAGACAAATACCCAAAGTTGGAATTTTTTGTTCTCTTAAATATTGGATAGCATCAATTTTACCTTGAATGCCACGAGAACCAAATCCTCCAGCAACAATAACTCCATCACAAAGGGCAATTTCCTGAATACAGTTTATTTCATCTTCTGAATCGATGAGTTTCACGTCAATATTGAGATTGTTTACAAATCCAGAATGTTGCAAAGCTTGAAAAATTGATTTATAGGCATCTGGTAGTTGTACGTATTTTCCAACAATACCAATGGTGATAGAATTTTTATTCGCATCAATTTTTTTAACAATATCTTCCCAAACAGATAGGTCTAATTTTTCAGTAGGTATTCTGAAATATTTGCAAATTTGTTCATCAAATCCTTCTGCGTGGTATTGCAGTGGGACTTTGTAGATATTATCAGCGTCAAGAGCTGCAATAACCCTTTGTGGAGGAACATTGC
This sequence comes from Candidatus Pelagibacter sp., assembly GCA_013823725.1. GTDB lineage: Bacteria > Pseudomonadota > Alphaproteobacteria > Paracaedibacterales > CAIOTO01 > PNMQ01. The sequence continues at coordinate 112,846 of PNMQ01000008.1, read as the reverse complement.
AAAATTGTGCTAACTTCTTTTTGGCATCAACGGGGATTGGTCGGTCGGATCGACATAATAGTAGATCTGCCTGAATACCTGATCTCAGTAGCTCTTTAACAGAGTGTTGAGTTGGCTTTGTTTTTAATTCGCCAGCAGTGGAAACATAGGGAAGAAGAGTTAAATGGATAAACATTACACGTTCTTGGCCTAAATCATTTTTAAGCTGTCTAATAGCTTCAAGATAGGGTAATCCTTCTATGTCACCTACTGTTCCTCCAATTTCACAAATCACAAAATCAACATCATCTGTTTCATTAAGAATAAATGCTTTCATCTGATCTGTGATGTGTGGAATAACCTGTACGGTTGCGCCTAAATAATCACCACGTCTTTCTCTAGACAAAACTGTGGAGTAAATTTTACCTGTTGTACAATAATCAGAACCTTTTGCATTAACGCCTGTAAATCTTTCGTAGTGCCCCAAATCAAGATCAGCTTCTGTTCCATCATCGGTTACAAAAACTTCACCATGTTGGTAAGGGCTTAATGTGCCAGGATCTATATTTAAATAGGGATCTAACTTTCTAATACGAACACTGTATCCTCTGCATTGAAGTAGGGCACCTAAAGATGCTGCAGAAAGTCCTTTTCCTAAAGAAGAGCTGACTCCTCCTGTAATGAATATAAATTTTGATTCAGATGTTGAAAGAGAATGATCCAATTTTAAAACCCCAGTGATTTATTTTTTTGTTTGATCGTTTGTTTTTTGCTGTGCTTTTTCAGAGGTTTGCTCAAAAAGTTTTTTTGGTTTTGCAGAATAATGTGCTGAATGCCACATCATTAACACACAAAGTGACAAGAATATTGTCGCAAGAACAGATGTAATACGCGTCAATAAGTTAGCTGTTCCTCGTGCTGAAAACATTCCACTGGATCCGCTTGATCCAAGCACAGAGCTGTTCCCATCCGTTTTTTGGAAAAGAATGATAATGATCATCAGCGTAGTAACGATCAATAGTGTTATAAGCATTACGTTGTACATTGTATATCCTTTAGCTGGTTTTAGGTCCAAGAATCATTAGAATCTGTTTGCCTTCTAATTTTGGGGAAGTTTCTATTTTTGCGTGATCAACTAATGCGTTTTTAAAGCGGTCAATTACAGCCATTCCAATTTCAGGGTGGCTCATTTGTCGTCCTTTAAATCGCATCACAACTTTTACTTTATTGCCTTCACCTAAAAACTTTTCAGCTGCTCTTCTTTTTACTTCAAAGTCATTAATGCTGATTAGTGGTCCTACTTGAAGCTCTTTAAGCTCAACAATTTTTTGCTTCTTTTTTGCTTCATTTTTCTTCTTTTGCAATTCATATTTGTATTTTCCATTATCTAGAATTTTACAAACAGGAGGTTCTGCATTAGGAGAAATTTCTACAAGATCAAGCCCAAATTCGTACGCTTTTTGTATAGCATCTTTTTTGTCAAGAACACCAATCATTTCACCATCAGGGCCAATTAGCCTAACTTTTGCTGCTTTGATTTCTTCGTTAATGGCAGGCCCATCATTGTTTTTATGGTCCTTCATGTTGTTAATATCATTCACGTTTCGAACTATTGTAGTAACTCCAAAATATACATTTTCCTTAAATAATATCAGAATCTTTGCAGTATGTCGAGAAGTCAATGTTATTTTTTAGTGTCATTCTACAACGTGTTTGTCCAAAGCATCCAGTACCATGTTATATATTTTTTTCTTTGGAAGATCTTTATGCATCAGTTTTATGTATTCCGTTGTTTCTTTTGCAGACATAGATTGTAGGCACGTGTCGATGATATTGCGGATGTTTTTGTCTGATAATTTGGTGTGTGGCAAGTCTCCAAGAACAATAACAATCTCACCTTTAGGTGGTTTCTTCGTATAATGGCTAAGAAGGGTTTCCGCATTTCCAGATTGTATTTCTTCATACATTTTAGATATTTCACGCACAACAGAAATAGATCTATTTTCTTCAATTTTTTTAAAGAATTCTAACGTTTGTATCAGCCTGTGAGGAGATTCAAAAAAAATGAGAGTCCCAGGTCTATATCTTATTTCTTCATATGCTTTAGGATCAAAAAAACCCAGAAATGAGAACTGATGACTGGCTAAGCCTGACAATATCAGTCCAGATGTGACAGCAGATGCCCCTGGTAAAGTTGTGATATAGCAATTGTGTTTATGGCATTCTCTTAGTAATTTGACGCCAGGATCATTAATTAATGGGGTTCCTGCGTCACTTACTAAGCCTATGCTGGAACCTGCTTTGATATCATTAATTATTTTTTGACGGTCAACTTCAGAGGAATGGTCATTGTAAACTACAAGCCTTTTTTTTATCCCATAGTGATTCATTAATTTTGCTGTGACTCGTGTATCTTCACAAACAACGTAATCGACACTTTGAAGTGTTTCAAGAGCCCTAATAGTAATATCTTTAAGATTCCCAATGGGTGTTGCTATGCAATATAGCCCAGATCTTAGTAGTTGAGATTTCATATTTTATTTACTGTTAATTTGTCTGAAATAGAAAATTGCTTATAAAATTCATTACTGAAAGCCTTCTTTTTTTATGTTTCTTTTGTGGAAATAGCTCTTCAACGGACCTTCTTTTGCTGATATCAACATATATACTGTCGTCATTTTCGTGTTGTGCAGTATTTGTATCTGTTTCTTGCTTTTTTTCAATTACTATAAAAGAAGGGTATCTCGACTTTTTTGAAGAAAGTGCTGTTTTGTGAAGAACCTCTCCATCTTTTTGTATTTGATAAATGGAATTTTGTTCCAAATGTTCTGGTTTAAACTCAAATGGTTTTTCTATGACTTCATTATCTTCTAAATTTGCATAAAAACCATAATTGTCGCCTGCTATGCAATTATTGTGTGTAGAGAGTAATATGTACATTAAAAGTGGTAATAATCTTAGTGATTCAGAATTGAATGTCATAACTTACTTATGAAAAATGGGCCTTGTAAGGCCCATTCTAAAGATTTTGAAGTAAAAATCAATCTTTTAAAAATGATTAGAAAAACTACTGGTCGCTTTTCTTTTTCATTGCTGCTCCAAGAATATCTCCAAGGCTTGCACCACTATCGGATGAACCGTATTCTGCAAGTACTTTCTTTTCTTCTTCAACTTCAAGAGCTTTAATGGATAGGTTTACTTTGTTTGAAGATTTATCAAGGTTCAAAACTTTTGAATCAACTTTTTCACCAACAGCAAATCTATCTGGACGTTGTAAGTCTCTGTCACGTGATAGGTCAGCTTTTTTGATAATACCAACAATACCGTCTTCAAGTGATACTTCGATAAATTTATCGCCAATCACAGAAACAGTTCCTGTGACGGAATCACCTTTTTTAAAGTTTTGGTCAGCTTTATCAAATTTGTTTTCTGTAAGCTGTTTGATTCCTAAGCTGATTCTTTCTTTATCAGGATCAACGTCAAGAACTTTTACTTGAATGTTCATTCCTTTGCTGAATTGTTTGATAAGATCATCTGTATTAGAATCCCATGCTAAATCCGAAAGGTGAATCATACCATCTAGCATGTCTGTAACACCTACGAACAAACCAAATTCAGTAATATTTTTAATGGAACCTTCAATTACACTGCCTACAGGGTGCTTATCCAAAAATTCTTTCCAAGGATTTTCTGTGCATTGTTTTAGGCCTAGGCTGATACGACGTTTTGTTGAATCAACTTCTAAAATTACAACATCAACTTCTTGACCAACTTCTACAATTTTACTTGGATGCACATTTTTCTTAATCCAGCTCATTTCTGTAACATAAATAAGACCTTCAACATTTCCTTGAAGCTCAACGAAAGCACCGTAATCAGTAATGCTTGTAATTGTTCCTTTTAGTTTAGAACCTATTTGGAAAAGGTCTTCTTTGCCTTTCCATGGATCTTCTTCAAGTTGTTTCATGCCAAGGCTAATACGTTGTGTTTCTTTGTTGAAACGAATGATTACAACTTTTACAGAATCGCCAACTTTTAGAACATCACCTGGGTGATTAATTCTTCTCCAAGAAATATCGGTTACGTGTAACAAGCCGTCTACACCACCAAGATCGATAAAGGCACCATAATCTGTGATATTTTTGACCATACCTTCCATTACTTGATTTTCTTCAAGTTGAGAAACGATTTCGGTGCGTGCCTCAGCACGTGTCTCTTCAAGAACTGCACGACGTGAAACAACGATATTGCTGCGTTGCTTATCCATTTTTAAAAGTTTAAAAGGCTGAGCAATGTTCATTAAAGGAGTTATATCGCGGATAGGGCGAATATCTACTTGGCTTCCTGGTAAGAAAGCAATGGCGCCATTAAGGTCAACAGCAAAACCACCTTTAACTTTTCCAAAGATAATACCGTTGATAAGAGTTCCCTCTTTTTGAGCAGTTTCAAGTTCCATCCAAGCAGCTTCACGTTTTGCTTTTTCAACGCTGAGAACAGCTTCGCCGTTTTTATCTTCTAGGCGTTCAATATACACATCGATCTGATCACCAATCTTAACATCAGATTCTATGCCTCTGGGGCTTAATTCTTTAAGCGGTACGCGACCTTCTGATTTCATTCCAACATCAAGAACTGCAAAGTTATTGTAGATAGATACAACTGTTCCTTTTACAATTTTTCCTTCTAGGGAAACGCTATCGCCCATGAACTCTTCGAGAAGAGAGGAAAATGATTCTGTAGATGTTGTGTTAAGAAGGGAGTTTGTGAGTTGGTTCATGTAAGATCCTGTATGGTATATTTTGGAGTGTAGTACACTCTAAAACGGTTAAAGTTAACATATTTTTCTATTATACAGATTTTTTGTCCTAAAATCAAAGCTATTTTAAAAATCCAGATTTATATTTGAAATCAAAGCTCAATTTATAAAAGTTTAAAATTAAGCTTTAAAATGTGCACTTAGATTTAAATATTTTTATGATGTTGGTGAGGGATACCAAGGTGCTGCGTATTTCTGCTTGCTGCAAGATTTATTTGTTTTTGCCTGTCTCTTCTGCTTTTGATTTTTTCAGGTGTAAGATCTGCATGACAATGATGACAGCTAACACCTTGTTCGTAAAATTCTGACTCTGTGTCTGAAATTTTAAGAGTGTGTCTACAGCCATGGCACAAAATACAGTCTGAAACTTCAACTTTTTCGTGCACACCAACGCGTTGATCAAAAACAAAGCATTCGCCTTCCCACAAGTTTTCAGCAGGATCTACTTCTTCTAAATATTTTAAGATCCCACCTTTAAGGTGGTAAACATTTTGAAATCCTCTGTCGATCATAAAGGATGTTGCTTTTTCACAACGAACACCACCTGTGCAAAATGTTGCGATTTTTTTGTCTTTAAATTCAGATAGTGCGGTATCAACATAATTGGCAAATTCTGTAAATTTCTTTGTTTTTGGATTAAGGGCATTTTTAAATGTACCTAATTCATATTCATAATCATTGCGCGTGTCAACAATGATTGTATTAGGGTCATTGAGTAGATTGTTCCATTCTTGTGTATTAAGGTATTCACCAACAATTTTATCAGGCCTGATATGATCTTGTTTAAATGTGATAATTTCTTTTTTGATTTTTACTTTCATTCTGTGAAAAGGATGTTCAGAATGGTGCGAAATTTTATAATCTATTTTTTTTATTTCTAAAGTCTCTTCAATGTGTTGAATGAAATTTTTCATATGATCTGATGATCCAGACACTGTTGCATTAATCCCTTCTGGAGCAATCAGGAAGATGCCTTTTAGTCCTAATTCATCTGCTTTGCTTTGAAAGTTGTCTTTTATTTTTTGACAGTCGTTGATTTGGATGAATTGGTAAAATGCATAGATGTCGATCATTTTTAAAATACTAAAATAAAGATTTTTATAACAATAGTATGATCTATTCTTATTTTTGAGTCAATCATGAAAAAGTAATGTACAATATCTAGTCCCAACTTTTGATATGCAAATCATGTGTTTATGATCATGCAAAATATTTTCAGAAATACTAAAAATGTAATAAAATCGTCTAACCGCCTAATAAACCACTAACCAATGAACCCACTAAACCAGTAGCTGTTGTAGGGGGTGTAGGTGTGGAGTTTTCGGTGGTTGTATTATTTGTAGAATTGGTACCACTTGTTGTTTCAGTAGATGATTCCCCACTAAATAATCCGCCAATAAGATTACCGACAACAGAGGAAGCTGTTTGTGGGGGTGGCGTGACAACTGCTTCCGGAATAGGATTCACAGGAGGATTAGGAATAGTATTAACAGGAGTTACTGGCGCAGGAGTTTGGAGCGTGGAAATTTGGGTGTTAGGTGCTGTATTTTCAATAGGAATGATATTATTAATCGGGGTAACGGGGGAAGGTGGAGGAGGTGCATAGTTTGCTCCAAATCCTGATTGTCCATTCTGATAAGTAGTATTATTTTGAAATGTTGAAGGCTGAGGGCTTGCAGTTTGATTGTAATCTGTATTCTCTGTATAATTCCTGTTGTTTTGTCCTGTGTTCATAAAATCTGTATTATTGTTGTTCAAATCAAGAGGGGTTGGTGATGTAGGATTTGTGGATGGATTTGATATAACGTTATTCGTTGGGTTGGGATAGATATTTTGAGTAGCAGGGTCAGAATTTGAGTTATTCATATAACCATTGTTAGGATTTACAGGATAATCATTATAGGCATAATTTTCATCGTCAAGAGGGTAAAGATTCGATTGGCGGGGTGGTAGAGGATATTGTGGAGCTTGCTGTTTTTGCATGCATGGACAGAACCCTTGTTGTTGTGGAAAGGTATTGGAATTTGGCTGTTGTTGTAAGGTGTTCACTGCTGGCATAGGCAAGGCATTATTGGAAGCTGTAGAAGGTACAGTTGTTTGTATGTTTTGTTGTTGTGTCGGTGAATTTTGTTTTAAAACCTTCAGAGAGTCAATGTTTGAATTGATAGTGATGATATCTGTGTTGAGAGAGTCAATTGTTTTTTTTTGAGACGTTATAACTTGGTCTGCTTCGTCCATTCGTCTTTTTAATTCTAAAACATCTTCATTAATAGATTCCATTGTGCTTGGTGGAGAAGGTTCTACGGTGGCTGCTGAAAATGTTACAGAGTTTTCTACAACTTCAGATGTGTTCTGAGTTGTCTCTGTTGCTAAGATATAACTATATGAAAAGTTGATAAAAAGAATAATAATAATTAAATTTAAGGTGTGATTAAATATTAATTTTGAAATATTTTTAATAGAATATTGTAGTCTAACGAGCAACTTTCTAAAGAGCTTCGTAGACGACTTCTTTTTTAAATTGAATTCTATTGATTTCATATTTTTATGCTTCTATATACATAAGCAATTTAATTATTAAAAGTTAAAAAAAAATAAATATTTTGCTTATTTTTTGAATTAAATTTGTCAATGATTCGTTTGATTGTTTTTTAATGATGCGATATTTCGTATTTTTTTAATGATCTGTTAATAAAGTTTTCGCTAACATTAATTTATAGATCAGAAAATTAATTTTAAATTTTCATAAAATTATATTCAAATGCAATTAAGGAGCTTAACGTGCGTATTTTGCTTATCGAAGACGATTCAACAACATCAAAGAGCATCGAAAACATCCTTGTTTCCGAAGGTTTTATTGTAGATACCACAGACCTTGGTGAAGATGGATTAGGTATTGGAAAACTCTACGAGTATGACATTATTATTCTTGATTTGATGTTACCTGATATTGATGGTTTCGAGGTTTTAAGAAGATTACGTGCAGCTCAGGTTAAGACACCCGTCCTTGTGTTATCAGGTCTTAATGATACAGATGATAAAGTTAAAGGTCTTGGTTTTGGTGCAGACGATTATTTAACAAAGCCATTCAACAAAGTAGAGTTATTGGCAAGAATGCATGCCATTGTTAGACGTTCACGTGGGCATGGAGACTCAACCATTCGCACAGGTAAATTAACCGTTAATTTGCAGAATAGAACCGCAAGTGTAGGTGATGAGACTATTAATTTGACAGGTAAAGAATATGCTATTTTAGAGTTATTATCACTTAGAAAAGGCACAACACTTACGAAAGAGATGTTTTTAAATCATTTGTATGGTGGAATGGACGAACCTGAACTTAAAATTATTGATGTATTTATCTGTAAATTACGTCGAAAAATCAGCGAAGCTCTTGGTGATGATAGTTGTATCGAAACTGTTTGGGGGCGCGGCTACGTTTTAAGAGACCCTATTCAAAAAGAAGAAATTCCCCATGAAAGTAGTTTGGCTTCTTAAGTTGATATATTGTTAAACAGTTTCTTTAAATCCACAGTATATTTTTTTTGACAAAAATTACAATCTACAGATAAAGATTTTTTTTCAGGTTCATCCTTCATTATATCTTTTTCAAGGTTTAAAATGATTTGCTCTATTCTTTCTTGAGAACAGTTGCAACGCATTTGAAGTTTTTTTTCAGGAAACACATGCACGATATGTTGATTGAACAAGCGATAAAGAATAGAAGGATCTGAAATTTGGGTATTAAGCATTTCTTCAGGAAGAAGTGTGTCAATGAAGATTTTGTAAGTATTCCACAAATCGTCAATATCTAAATTTAGGTTATGATTTTCTTTATGGGGGAGTTTTTGTATAAAAAGCATACTTGAAATATAGTCTTTGGTGGGTAGCTTAGGATCAATTTTGGAAATAACTTTGATAATTGTTGGTATTTGACAAGATTGAACAAAATAATGTTGTAAACACGATTCTAAAGTTTCGCCATGAATTTCAATGATCGCTTGATGTTCTTCGTTAAATTCTTCGAGTTTAGAGGTTACTACAAATTGTCCTCCATTAAAAAGTTCTTGAAAAGAGAGATTAGTTTCTTCTAATTTTTTTAAATTTTCATCAGAAATTCTAGCACAGCTTCTAAATGTTCCATCCTGATGAATTTCTGCAACGATCAAAGAAATATATTGTCCTCCAGTAATTTGAAGGGTCATTGATCCACTATTTTTAATATCACCCATTAAAGATGCACCAAGACAAATCAATTGACTAAGGTACTTTAATGCAATGGCAGGATAAGTTTGTAGTTGTTCTTTTGAAAAAGATGAATCTGTAATTCTTACAATTCTGCCTCGTGCAATGCCCTCATCTAACATGAAAGGTAAAAGTTGACCTGAATGATTGTAATTTATTTCCATAATAGCTTTACGATTGAATAAGTTAATAAAATATACAAGAAGGGTTTAAACATCTGTTTTATAAGTTGCGAAGACGGTATTTTATTGCGATTGGCACATTTTTTTTTAAGATCATACAAGCTATGTTTTTTCATGAAGAGCTCTAAAAAATGAACCACTGTTTTTGCATTATACCGAAATATCAAAGCCTATACAAACAATTAAAAATAGGTTTTGTATATGACAGATATTTTAATTGTAAAATTTGTTGGTGAGAAATTTGTTCTATCAATAGTATTGTTGTTGTATGTCTATTTTTAATGTAATTTCATTAAACACAATAGATTCATATTCCTAAGATTGTAGAATTTATATCCAGAAGCTGTTATTTTATAGATCACATCTTATTATGATAATCTATTAATGGGTCAAATCAAGTTTTGTTTCTAATATTGCTGTTTGATTCGTTCAGTCTAATATCGTACAATACCGAGCAAGAAAGGCATCTATTATGAATTTAAATAAAGCATTTTTTTCATTATTATTGTTAATGCTTTTATCTGATTCTACATTTTGTACTATTACAGATGTCGATACTTTTACACTGAAGAATTGTAATCTTAAAGGTGTTCGAGTTGTTGAATTTGATACTATTCAGAAACGATTTTTAAGGATTAGTTATCATTATAATTTAGTTGAAGATCAATGGTATCCGGTGAGGACTTCTTCTCAAGATACACATCATGCCGTTTTATCTGTTAAATTTAATGGTGAAGTTATATTTGATGATAATGACTTTGTAGGCACACTTTTATCTAGCTCTTTCATGTATACCAATACACTTTTGCCAGAACCTGTGATTTATCCAAGTTCCATATATCACGATTATAGTATGGATAGTAAAAACACACATAAGCATAGGTATATATTCGAGAAAAAGGGTGAATTTTCTATTTTGGGTGCGCCAGTTTATTTTTCCGATATGGCCCTTCAACATACATACAACTCAACAATGGATCATTTGATCCCAGATAAATTTGTAGAAAAATGTGCTTTGAGAAGATCTGCGTATAACGCGTTTCCTATGCAACTTAGAAATAATACTGTTGCAGTTACAGATAAGCGTTTGTATGAAGACGGTTTAAAATTACTTAATTATGATAGGAATTCAGAGAAAGGTGTTTTAGGTGAATTAGCGATTACTTTGTGTTTGATTGCTGAAAAAATTAAATGCAAGTTATCGGTAAAGAATGAAGACGAACATCATGGAACATATGATGGCGCCTACATCCCTCAAGATACAGATCAACCTACAATCCTTTTCTTAACAGAATCAAAATATAAAACAGGAGACGCAAACAAACTTGTAAGTAGATTTGCTGCAGATTATTATTCTACATTTCAAAAACTCCTTAATTCTCAAGGAAGTAATGCTTCATTAAAGTGTAAAACAGCACATATTATGCGTTTTATGGCTTTGCATCCTATGCAAAATATTTGGGCATTAATTAATATTGGAAGTCCTATTGTCAAATTATCTTGGTGTAAGGTTCAGATTGATCCTACCCCATTTTTGTATATTCTTTATTGGCAGCCACATCAAAATGCTATGCATAATAACACTATTGTTTCCGAACCTATTCAGCCGGGTATCAATTTTACAAATATGAAAAAATTGGTAGATTTAGTGTATAAGGGTAGGAATGCGAAAGAAGGTGAAAGTTTGATTAGTCTTAATGAATGGTTTGGCTTTACTGAAAAAAATCCAAGTGGTTCTCATAAATATGTTTTAAAAAAGGATATGAAAAAACTAACTTCTAATCAATTAACAATTATAGCTAATCATTTTTATAACGCTATAACGAAATTATTAGATTCCAATAGTATTTCAGATGAAAATAAAAATATCATAAGGCAAATTGCAGGAATGTAATATTAATTTTTTTTGAGGAAATATTCATGAAAAACTTCAAATCATTTTGTGTTTTAATAGTTTTGCTATTCAATGCTGATGCACTTTATTGTGCGGATTTACCTTTTTATAGTGATACAGATCATTTGATGAATCATAAAAATCGAGGTTGGATAGAGACAAAGGTTGCATCACATTCGGCAAAGGATCAACTGGCATTTGTAAAAGTGTTTCATTCTACATACTCCACCTATAAACAAGGAAAAAACAAACAGGGGAAGCCTAATAATATTATCCCTCTAGGTGAACAATCAAAAAGAAGATTGAAAGAAGTTTCTTCAATGATTTATGGCAATCTTATAACAGATAGATATAATGTGGAAGATTTTCACGATAGCGTTGCTTGCGCCATCGAGCTTTCTAAATGTGATTTTTCGAATCATTATTTATTCGATGCATTAGAATATTGTTTTTGGACGGGTGATTCTGTATTAGATTTAGATTATGCACGTTTGTTTTTTTCTATGCTGTCGTGTCAGTATGCACCAGGTTGCAAAAGCCAGAATTCTTTTCAACATGAAGGTTTTGAATTTCATAAACGCCTTGGTGAAATAATAGACAATCAAAGTGGGGTCATAGAATCTAAAGATAACGATATGGAGAAAATCGAAATCTTAACTTCTATTATCATAGCGTATAACATGATGAAAGGATCAGAATATACTAAGATAAGAGAAGCCTTTGTTTCTAATAGTATAGATTTTCCATGTGATAGCGCCATCATAAAACTGAAGAATTTGCTCCAAGCATATTGCGGCATTGGTCGAAAAAAAGATTTTTTTAGACTATTCCCTTTTCAATCAATTATTAACGCCACCAACCTTTATGTTTCATTATTGAATGATTTAATATGTCAAACAGAATCACATAAATTGACCTTAAATAACTTATTGGACCCATCATTTTATATGCCATCTTCATTTTTTAAAACTCAACAAAGCCTGATGTTAAGGGTGAAGCCTTATCAGAAAAATAATCGCTCAAAATCAGCATCAGGATTTGAAAATCTTGTTGGTAAAGAACTTCAAAAATTATCAGGTACATACGATATTAAAAGAAATTATTGTCATCCAAATTTAGGTTGTGAAATGGATTTTTATTTGACTCATAAATCAACAAAAAGGGTGATTATTGTAGAATGTGATGGATATTATCATTTCACACAAAATATTCATGGATCTGAAATGAGTTGTGAAATTAATGGTCTTAGTTGGATGCGTACGAATATTTTTAGAAAAGTTGGCAAAGTTATACGTATATCAGGTGCATGTTCTAGAGATGAATATTATAAAAGAATAAACAGCATTGTACAAAATATTATTAATATCAATACAAGTGAAGATGATATGCTTTTTATAGGTTCTGGTTATAACTTTTCAACAGATTGACAACTATTCGTTATATATAATTCTTATTCTACACCCGACTGATGGTATCGGCAAATTCCCTATCCATACGTGCTGTCTGCATGATGAGGTTTTGAAGAATGACGCGTGAAGATTCTAGTTCTTGATAACGTACCATTGCCATTAGTTTGTCTTGATTATTGATGGTTTCTAATTTTGACTGTTCGGTAAGTTCTGCATCGATCAGTATGTCGCCTAATTCGTTGGCTTTTGTAATTTCGTCTCCAATTTTTTGTGTGATACTGAGATACTCAAAATTTAAAGCAGAGTCGACCAAATTTTGACATTTGTCTAAAATCTCTCTTTTATCGGTTATAGTTTCACCACTAGAAAATACTTGTGCAAGTCTACATGCATGTATGATTTTTGAAAAAAAGGGATCGGCACCATTTGCCGGATAAACATTAATCTCATAAGAATGAATGTTGACATTTAAAGATGCTGCATTTCCTTGAAAATAGTCTGTAGATACCGGTGCATTTTTATCGATAAGGGGTAGAGTTGTCAGGTCTACAACTGATTTTTTATCTAATGCGGGTCCAGAAAATGTGGAAAATCTGCCATCACCTACGTTTAAAATACGTGTTAGTTCACTTAAACAGCCATTAACGTCATTACTAAACACTCTCAAATTTGCAGCACCGTCGAAAGAACTATATTGCATGATTGCTGATTTAAGTTTTGTAGCTACTTCTTTTGCTTGACTTGTTTGTTGCTGCATAAATGCGAAACGATTTTTTAAAACGTCAGATCCTCGTTTAAGAATTTGAAAAGTATCAATGTTCATTTCAGTATGAATGTATTCGCCAGAATCAATGGTGTCTGCATAAGAATCAGACCCTGATGATTTAGAAAGTATTTGTGACTGTTTTTGCTGTTCTCTAACCATACTTTTCTCATTCTTTAGGTCAGTCTGTCTGGTTGAACTAAACAGAGATGATGAAGATGAATTTATATAATCAATAGGCATGGTGTGTCCTTACTTTTATAATTCTCGGATGAGGTTGTCCATATCGTTCAATAACTTCATAGCTTTTACTAGGTAAGTTGCATGAGTCATATTTTCTACAAGATTTTGTAATTCTTCTTGTTGATCAACACCAGAAATATCTTTGGCTTGACGTGAAAGTCCCTCCATTAAAAATTCTTCTTTTTTGAGAGAATTAGTTGCTTCAACTTCAAAAGAAACGGCAAAGGTTATGGAGGATTCGCTGTAGTGTTCAAGCGTAGTCACCTCTCTTGAAATTAAAGAATTTGATTTAAATTCAATGTTTGCTGAAAATAGAGACGACATTATTTCAAGATTTCTTAAATCTCCAATGTTTAGCGCAATGCTATCTATTTCTGTGTTTGGTGGTAATTGGCCACAAGCAAGTTTTTGATAATCGTTACCAATATCATTTCGTAAAGTAATATTTTCCGATATACCATCAGAATTTTGACCTAAGGAATGTTTGGAAGATTCAAACAAATTATTAAAACCGAAAAAATGAGAAGCGCCATAGCTTTTAGAAGAATTAAAAAAATCACCAGAAGTGATAAAGGGTTCAGTGCCTGCTTGCCCTGACGACAGAGACAACCCTCCATTAGGATATGATGTTTGTAATACAAATTGACCTTCGCCATTGATTTCAGCAGTAATACCAAAATTTGTAGCAAATTCTGAAGAGTTTATTTGGTTGATTATATCACCCATGGACATATTGTCCGTAAGTTCTATATCTAGATATCCTTTTAGCTCTTTTGAATTTTGATCGAGGATATTCAAACGTAAAGTTCCTCGTCCAGAAAGAATGCTTTCACTGCTTATTGTTGAGGTTCCAGTTTCAGAATTATAATCTGGAATCGTTGTGGAACTGGATAATTTGTCTGATAAAGACAAACCAATTCCTTTATTGTGTTGGGCATTGAATTGATCTATAAAGCTTGATGTGTAGCTATCTAATTGCTGCTGCATTTTAGGTAATATTTGATCCCTCAAGTCAATTAATCGCTTTAAAGCACCTTCTTGATCAATCTTTTGAAGTTCATCGCTATAATTAATTTCTCGCCCAGAAAGAGATTGACAGTATAACGTTTCTCCTTTTGTTTGTGCATGAAAAAAATATGTTTTCTCCATCGTAAATGATACATGTCTATCATTTTGAACTAATACATTTCCATTGATGTCTTTGACTTCTAAATTGTGGCGATCCATAATATTAAAGGCTGATTCATCAATGGCTATGAAATTAGATAATTTTTGTAAAGCAACACGTCGTTTATCAATATAGTCAAGAGAACTGTTATCTCCTTTGTAGTTATGTGTTGAAATATTTTTATTATGTTCAGAAATTTCTGTGAGTAAAGCATTGATTTGGTCAATGGATTCTCGGGTGTCCATTTCTGTTTCTTGTCGCAGAGATTGTATGTTTTGTGCTTGTTTATTAATTTTTGAAATATGTTTTTGAAAACTATTGATAAGTTTTACTTTTAACGATGTATCTTGTGGAGATGCTGCCAGTAATTTAGAAACATCAAAAATTTCACGCCCTGAATGTGCTAATGTATCTTTAGAACCCTTTTTCCCAAATAGATTAGACATTTTTTGGCTATATTGGTCATTAACTTTGCTTGCTGCGACCTTATTATTTTGAGTCCTAATCCTTCCCATAAGTGATTCGCTGACTCTTTGCCTGATTTCGCTAATCTCGACACCTAGCGTCACACCGTTTAATACAATAGAAGATTCGTGCGCTTCACGAGCTACGTATCCTTCAGATTCCATACCAGAAAGATTAAGCCTTGCAGTTTCAGCTTTAGTATGTCCTGCTTGAAGAGCCGATCTTAGAACTGATCTACCTGATGAGTACGGTTGTACAGGCATTTTTTACCTTTCTATATGGATTGATGAAAAGTGGATAGTGCTGAGGAAGTGTAGGAAGGTTTACGTGATCCTTTATTGTTATAGTTATGTGGTTGCAAAGATTGTGAAGCTTTAGTAAATAATTCCAGCATTTCCATATTAAGGGTTTCTGCCATATCCAGATGGAATGCATTTTCCTGTAAAGTTTTTGAAAACTGGTCATGCAATACCTTCCATCTTTCGTAATACATTGGAAAATCTTTCTTCCAGTGGGGTGATTGAACAAACTCTTCACACATTAATTCAAAATAGTTAAACAATTCTATTTTTTTAGATTTTAAATCAGCTTGGTCGGCATAGAGTGATCGAATAGAATCCAACTGAGCAATATGTTTGTTTTCCAAATTCATAATATGGGAAAGTTTTTCAATGGTGACCTCGTATTCGATGAGCCACTCTTGAAACGATCGTTTGGGTTTTTGACCAAAACTTTCAAGTTCAAATGGTGATGTCATAGCCATGTCCATTTTGTTGAATTGCTATGGGTGATGATTGGCTGTACGAAGGTGTTTGCTGATTTTTATTCAACTGCTTTAATACAAATTTAGCAACTCCAATACCACCATTTTCTGCAACATGCTTTGCTGTAAAGTCTATCCAAAGCGATTGATACATGTCTTCATTTTGTGATTTTTCAGAAAAAGGTTTTTCTCGGTCTTTGGGCATAATATGTTTAAAAAAATGCTTTAAGTACATTTCTTCAAATTCAATAGCAGTTTTTTTAAAACTCTCTTGTTTTTGATCTTCAGAAATATATTTTTTACCCATTAATTGAAGGGGAGCTGAATGTTGTATAGGGGAAGCAGCACTGTATGACATGTAAATTGCACGATATATTGATCTATTAAGATTAATGCAAAAAATGTGCCAATTTAAATGAAACTGTAAATATGATAGAATGGAAGACAAGAATATATATTATGTGACATTCATATATGTTTTTTTGATATTATTAATTTTGAATGAATACTTTTTATATTTGATAATATTAATTGTTGATGTTATAATTCTAGATGTATAAATATTTAGATTTTTTGTTTTTTTATGAATTTGAAATTATTGTTTGCATCTTATGCGTTGATTACTTTTGTTCACACTGCTGAAATTAATCAGACCGGTGATCAAGAAATCCACAGGTTAACAGAAAAAATAGTTTCTCTTAATTTAACATCTGATGGTTTTAGTCTAGATAATCAAGAAAAACTTAATAATTTAGTGAGTCAATCTAGTGGAAATGATAAATCTGAATTAACAAAAAAAATATGCTTTTTCGATGTGTGGGATGCTGTGCATTCTAAAAATTTAAACTTAGCCTATCATTTATGTAAACAAAGTTTTGACGATAAATTTGCACATCCAAATGATTTATACTTAAATGCTTCAGTAATATGGAATATTACTACAGATAAATATGTGTCTTTAGCAATGGATATGTTTGGTCGAGCTGTTAGTCACTCAGAATGCACCTTCTTCTACGCTGCAGGTGCAAAATTATTTCAGCTTAATCCTGAAAAAGGTGTAGTGCTTATACCTGTTATCGCATCGCGTATCTTTGAATCTGTAAAGAATAGAATACATTTTGAACGTTACCCTAACATGTGTGATGGACAACCTGCGGAATTTCTAGATTGTGTGATAAGCCAAGATCTTTTAAGTAGATATGAACAACAATTGAGAGAAAATCTACAATTGATTAAAAGGCACCGTGAAATGGTTAAGGTTCTATCTAGATAGAATAAATAAATCACCAAAATGCATGATTTATTAAAAATACAACTTAGATGCCGTTGGTTGACATGTATATTTAAAAATGAAAATTAAAATAATATATGGATCCTTTATTGTAAAATTATAGATCAATTAATGTTTGATATAACATGAATTTTATTTATGAAAAAAATTATGCTTTTTAAGATAGAGTCTAATTTCCTCAGTATTGTTTAAAAATCTTTATGTACAATCTATTCAGGAGCGATTTTTCCCCAAAACACGCGATAAACATATATGGTATATCCGAAAATGAAAGGCAATACAGCTAACGCACCCCAAAGAATGATTTGAAGTGATTTAATATCACTTGCTGCTTGCCAGATTGTCATGGACTCTGGAATCAGATAGGGAAAAAAACTATAAGCTAGGCCAAGAAACGCTGTAATAAATAGAATAGCTGACCCTATAAAGGGTGAACCGCATGTTTTGGAACCATGTTTTTTCAATTGCAGGATTTTATAGTGTACAAAAATAAATACAATCAAACTGAGTATGGGTAGAGGCGATAGATAAATAATATTGGGATATTGAAACCATTTTTCAAATATTCTTGTGCTGAACCAAGGTGTAAATAGCGATATGGATGCAAGACCTAAGCCTGTAACCCATAAACTTTTTAAAGCCCAGGAATAACTTTTATTTTGCAAAGGTCCTTCTGTTTTCATAATCAGCCAACAAGATCCTAATAAAATGTATCCCATACATAAAAAACAGCCCGTGAGCAAACTGAAAAAAATGCTATAAGAAGTGAATTTAAAACCAAGGATATATGAACCTAAGATATAACCTTGAGACATGACGGTTAGCAGGGATCCAAACCCGAAAATTTTCTCCCAAAGGGTATTGTGTTCAGGATCCCCTTTAAGTCTAAAATCAAAGGCTACACCTCGTAGAACCAGGCCTATCAGCATGAAAAATACGGGTAAGTATAAGCTAGACAGAATAATGCCGTGGGCGTGTGGAAAAGCAACTAATAAAAGACCTACGCCAAGGACTAACCAAGTTTCATTGGCATCCCAAAAGGGTGCAATGGTTCGCATAATGGTATGTTTCTCTGATTTGTCTGCAAAGAAAGTAAGTAGACCACAACCTAAATCGTAACCGTCTAAAATAACATAGGCCAAAATTGCAATTCCCATGAGAACAGCAAAAATAACAGGCATTCCTGATTGGTTTAGAAATAGTTCCATAAATCCTCTAACTCTTTTTTTTCTTTTATTAGAACAGTTTTGTATATATCTTATCAATGGGTATCTTGGAATATTAAAATAGTTTTTTCTAATGTATCAAATATTCTAAACATAAGATCTAGGGATGTTGTATTGATTGTTTATGGTCTGACCCTTTTAATGGTATAAACTCTTTGACTAGGATGAAAAATGCTACGATAAAAATAAACCATCCAAAAATAGTTTTTAGTTTTGATGCATCTATTTTTTTATTAAGAAGCATGCCTACAACCATGCCCATAAATGCAAAGATTAAAAATTGTAATAATTGTGTATAATCATTTATATCTAAATAAGTTTTGTCAGATAAAAATCCTACACATGAGTTAATTGCAATAATACATAATGATGTAGGAACAGCCTGTTTCATATTTAATTTGAGAAACAATGTTAATATCGGAATAATCAGAAATCCTCCTCCTGATCCCAAGAACCCCATAAATATGCCCACAAAAAAACCTAAGAAATTGACTTGTACGATTTCTAGTTTAGAGGGTTTGGCTTTATCGTTTATTTTTGATGTGCTGATAATAGTTAATGGTCTGATCATAAAATAACTTGCCAAATACATGAATATCAAAAGTATGCAAATAAAAATTTTGTTTATCGAATAAGGTCCTAATGAATCAGGTAGATCAGGCAGTATGAATGATCTGGAGAGAAAAACACCTAAAACCGACGGTATGGCAAAATGAAAAGCTTTATGTAGTGCTGCATCTTTCCTTGATTTGATGAATGCAATAATGGCTATAATGGACACAATGCATAAAGAATAAGTTGTCGATTTTAAAATAGGGACTTGAAAAAAATATATGAATATAGGAATAGCTAATATAGATCCTCCCGCACCCAAAAGACCTAAACACGCCCCCATGATCAACAGGCCGAAATACCCGAAGATCATTTACTTATTCCATGGCATTTTAGAAAGTATTTGTGTCGTTCCACACCATCCTGTTATGCCTGCAAAAATAAGTCCACACCCAACAAATCCTGGTATGATATAAAAATGAGGATGAATAAATGTACCTAAAAGCGTTCCAGATAACGCAAAAATTCCTGCTATAATTTGGGTTTGTCGATCAAGGGGAATAATTTTTTTTCCCCAATTTTTAACATCCATCCCTTGATTTATCCAAGCAGTTATACCACCTTCTAAAGAATAGAGATTAAGATTGGGGTTTTGTTGCATTAATAATTGACAAGCTTGTTCACTTCGTTTTCCAGAACGACAGTGAATGACGATTGGTTTAGAAGCAGATGGTAGTTTGTCTATGGATATTTCATGAAGAGGAATATGATAGGATCCATCAATGCATTCAAAGTTATACTCAGATAATTCTCTGACATCAATCAAAATGGTTTGATCATTTTCTAATAAGATTTTTAGTTCAGTAACACTAATTTTTTTCATACAAAGACTTTAATAGAAATTTATTATAATATAATTATCTCAAAACATGCATTTGTATCAAAGAATAATAAATTAAGAATTTTTAGGTTAAAAATCTTTAAGACGTTGAAAGATCTTTTTGCTCTAATTTTTTAAACTTACGCATGCTGAAAGGTATCGACAATAAATAGATCACTCCTACTGCAGATAATGTTTGCCATGGGTAGCTAAAAAGCAATCCTACAGTGATGAAAGAAGATAAGATAAATGGCAAAACAACAGAAGGTTTAAATGTTAGTTTTTTTAAGGAAAAGGTTGGGATTTGGCTAACCATTAATGATCCTGTCAAAATCAAAAAGAAGGCAGCAATTGAAGGAGATATAATGGATGTGTGGAATGTATATGAAAGAATGATAGGGTATATAGCTAGAAATCCACCAAGAGGTGCAGGCACCCCGGTAAAGAAAGACGATTTCCAAATAGGCTGAGATTCGTCTAAGCTCATTACGTTAAATCGCGCTAATCGTAATGCCATACACATGGTAAAAAAGACAGAGATAACCCATCCAATTTCTCCCCATGGTTTGAGGTATTTAATATAAATAATCAAAGAAGGGGCTACTCCAAAACTTAAAAAGTCGGAGAAAGAATCTAATTCTGCCCCAAATCGTGAAGATATTTTGAGATATCTCGCTAGTCTTCCGTCCATAGCATCAAGAATAGCAGAAAGCATAATACATAGAATGCTGTATTTCCACATTCCCAAAAGCGCAAAACGAATAGCTGTTAGTCCACAACACATCGCGAATAATGTAGTCATGTTAGGTAAAATTGAAATAAAAGAAAAAGGTTTTCTGTTATTTTTTAAAAGGATATTTTTAGATCTATTTTTAAATAATGGTCTGAAAAATTTCTTTTTACTTTTTAAATCAATATCTTGTGGCATTTAAAAAGCCTCTACGCAAATTGCTTCGCGATCTGATTCGTTTGAATCAAAATCAGCAAGAACAGTTTCACCAGCAATCATTCTTTGACCAACTGATACCAAAAGAGCAGATGTTTTAGGGAAATAAACATCCATTCGACTTCCGAAACGGATAAGTCCATATTGCAAACCAATTTCAACTTCGTCTCCGTCTGAAATATCGCAACGAATTCTTCGTGCAATAAGGCCGGCAATTTGTGTGAAAGCAATATCGCCATGTGATGTTGACATTACAATAGTATTTCTTTCGTTGAAATCGCTTGCTTTGTCTAATGATGCGTTAATAAAACGACCTGGTGTGTATAAAATGTTTTTTACAGTGCCGCTCATGGGTATGCGGTTAATATGAACGTCAAACACGTTTAAAAATATGCTAACTCTGTAATGAGGTACTTGCGGCATATCAAATTCTTCAGGAGGAACCATTTCTTTTATTCCAACTATTTTCCCATCGGCAGGACTAATAACAAGTCCAGATCTAACGGGTGTCATTCTCTTTGGGTTTCTAAAGAAGTAAAAGACCCAGCAAGTAATTACCAGTCCTAAATGACCGACTGTTGTATTCATTGTGTACAAAAATAAAGTGAGGATGGTACTGAGACCAAAAAATTTCCAACCATCAGGGTGAATCAAAGATGTAAAATTCATTATCATTTCTCTTAAATTTTAATATGTACTTGTCTACCGGGTTTGCTTGATAAATAGACGCGTAACGTGTAACAATCTTTAATATACATAAATTAGACTTGAATGAAAACCCCGAAGTTTAAATTGTATTCATATTCAATGAATAGGCATGGGAATTGAGTGATGATTGTAAAGTACAGAGAGATTATTTATTTACCGGCAATATGTTATGCAAAAGCATTTTATGAGGCCTACCCTGATAATTTTATTTTTTTAGATTCTAATTCCGACAACAGGAATTTTGGAGAAGAGGGTCGTTACAGTTATGTATGCTTTAATCCTACGAGTCTTATTCACGTATCAAAGCAACAGTGTTTTCACGATGAAAAAGAAATTCTAGGAAACCCATTTTATTATATAAAATCATATCTGGATACCTTGCCAAAATATACATCAGCTACAGATCTTCCACCTTTCCAATGCGGACTTGCAGGTTATTTTGGGTATGAAATGTTACATTATCTTGAAGAAGTTCCCCGCGCCAAAGATGATTGTATTCCCAACCATACTATTGATGATATGAGATTGTGTTTCTATAAGACAATGTTGTCCTTTGATCATGTTAAAAAGAAAGCGTGGCTATTAGTAAGTGAAGATTTTGATTTAAAGGAAGTGCAAACGAAACTATCCTGTTTGTTGAGTAATGCTCAAAAATATGCAGAAGGTATGCCTGCATCTATAATCAATGCACCAATAGATATTTTGAATAAAGATTTTGATCAAATTCAATATGAAGCAATCATCCAAAAAACGATTGATTATATCTATGAAGGCGATATTTTTCAGGCCAACATTACCAGACGTTTCCATGCTGAAATGAGTAACCAAATTAATCCTTTTGATTTGTATCAACGCCTAAGGTCTATTAATCCTGCACCTTTTTCATGTTTTTACAGCTGGGAAAAGGTGCAGGATTATTTTTCAGCACTGTTATCTTCCTCTCCAGAACGTTTTATTTCTGTATCGGACAAACGAAAAGTGCAAACAAGACCTATTAAAGGTACGAGAAAAAGACATGAGGATCTGCTTTTGGACCAAGAAATACAAAATGAATTGCGGTGTTCTGTAAAAGATAAAGCTGAAAACATGATGATTGTTGATTTGATGCGAAACGATTTGTCTCGAGTTTGTAAACCTTTTACCGTTAAAACACCCCATGTGTGTAGTCTTGAAACTTTTGAAACATTACATCATCTCGTTTCTGTTATTGAAGGAGAATTGGAAGACGATAAAAACGGCATGGATGTTATTATTGCAACCTTTCCTGGCGGATCAATCACAGGAGCACCTAAAGTGCGAGCTATGCAAATTATTTCTGAATTAGAGGCTTGTCCTCGTGGACCTTATTGTGGTTCTGCTGGTTTTATCAGTTTAAATGGTGCTATGGATACAAGCATTATGATTCGCACATTAGTGTTAGATCATAACGTTATATCGTTTAACGTGGGGGGAGGAATAGTGACGGATTCCTCCCCCAGAGATGAATTTGAAGAAACAATAACGAAGGCTAATGCACTTTATAAAGCGTTAACAGCTAAAAATTGTTCCTGCTGATCTTTTTTTGAAGTTTGATTAAAAGGAATAAGAGGTTCTTTTTTTGAAGTTTTGATCACCATTAATGTTTTAATTTGAGAAACTTCGGGGATAGATGAGAGTTCGTTGTATAAAAAATTCTGGTATGTAGCAAAATCTTTGGCAATTATTTTTAACAAAAAATCAGCTTCCCCAGTTACAATGTAGCTTTCCCTTACATAGTGTAATTTTTTAAGCTTGGCTTCAAATTCTTGAATAGTCGCTTGGTTTTGAGAGTTTAGTTTTACTTCACAAAAAGACAGCAGAGAAAAACCTAATGCTTTGGGGTCAATTTCAGAGTTGTAACCGACAATGACACCACTGTTTTCAAGGTTATGTAAACGTCTTAAGCAAGGAGGTGCAGAAATACCTGCTTTTTTTGCAAGTTCTACATTAGTAATTCTGCCTTCTTTTTGGATGTTTTTGAGAATAATGAGGTCTATTTTATCCATAATGAATCTCCAGAGGGCTTATTAACATAATAAATTATATATTGCATGATTCTTTATGAAAAATTGATTTTTTGTAATCATTTCAACTTAATATAAGTAATCTCTGTACAGAGATAATCATCTTTTATGAATTTTCAGCATAAAAATATTTGTTTATTTCCGATTTATCAATGAGATATTCATTTGAAAAAAGATTCATAAAATGAATTTTTTTTAAAAAGTATATTCCAAGTCTTGTTTTATCGTTTAATCACGGGTATTATATATTCCAATTAGAGAATCTATCAAATTTGTAGAGTTGTATGTTTAAGTTAAATTCTGTTACTATTTCTGGGAAAGAAATTCTACCTATTATAGAAGGTGGAAAGGGAATTGCAGTTTCTAATGGTCAAAGTTCTGGTTCTTGGGCTAATGGCAATGGATTAGGTACATTTTCAGCTGTGAATGCCGACTCATATGATGATGAAGGCCACTTGATTACAACAGTTTATAAAGGTAAAACACGTCGCGAACGTCACGATGAATTAATAGCAAGTGCTATAAGCGGTGGAATTACGCAAGCAAAAATTGCTCATGAAATGTCAAATGGTAACGGCTTAATTAATATGAATGTATTATGGGAGATGGGAGCTGTAGAGCCTATCCTTCATGGAGTTTTGGAAAAAGTTTCTCCCCTTATTAATGGTGTTACGTGTGGTGCTGGTATGCCCTACAAATTGGCCGAAATATGTGTGCAGTATAAAAAATATTATTTTCCTATCGTATCATCTGGGCGAGCATTCAATATTTTATGGAAAAGAGCTTACAATAAATTCGCAGAATTTTTAGGTGGTGTTGTTTATGAAGATCCATGGCTTGCAGGTGGACATAATGGATTATCAAATAGTGAAGATCCACTAAAACCACTTCCTCCTTATGATCGCGTGAAAGCTTTAAGAGCTGTAATGCGTGAATGTGGAATTCCAGACACAACTCCTATTATTATGGCAGGTGGCGTATGGTGGCTATCCGAATGGGCTGATTGGCTAGATAATCTTGATTTGGGTTCAATTGCTTTTCAATTTGGAACTCGTCCTTTGTTGACACAAGAAAGCCCGATTTCTGACAGGTGGAAAAAAAGACTTTTAACGTTGCAAGAAGGCGATATTGCCCTTAATCGTTTTAGTCCGACAGGTTTTTATTCATCAGCAGTTCGTAATAATTTTATTCAAAACTTAGATGCTCGTTCAAATCGTCAAGTAGCTTATTCAAGTTCACCAATGGGTGATCACGTGGAATCTTTTGCTGTAGGGGCTAGAGGACGCGCAGTTTATCTAACAACAACTGATAAGATTCACGTCCAAGAATGGGTGAATGCAGGTTTTACACAGGCGATGCGTACACCTGAATCTACATTAGTTTTTGTAACTCCGAGTGAAGAAAATGAAATTTTGATGGATCAAATCAATTGTATGGGTTGTTTATCTCAGTGTAAATTCAGCAACTGGGCACAAAATGAACATGGAACAACGGGTAAGAAAGCTGATCCTAGATCTTTTTGTATTCAAAAGACATTGCAAGCTATTAGCCATAGCGATGAAACTGAAAATCAACTTATGTTTTCAGGACACCAAGCTTATCGTTTTGCAAAGGATCCTTTTTACAAAGACGGATTCATTCCAACCGCCAAACAATTAGTGGAAAGAATTCAAACAGGTTACTAATATGGCCATATAGTCGAAATGGATTTTTGATTATTTTTTTAAAATTTGAAGAGAATACTTTTTTGAGATTTATATTTATTTTATTGCTCTTTTTTGGTTTTGCTTCGTTTTTATGTAATGAAAAGCCTTTGTTAATTATCCATAATCACGACTTATTTTGTCCTGTGCTGTTTTCTTACGAAAATAAGGATTTTCAATTCCAAGATAATACGGATTTAGATTATCATGATATCCGATTTCAACAATATCTGAAGGATAAGGGTGGATTCATTTTGTTTCCACCAGTTACATACAGCGCTGCTACCATAGATGTCTATGCAAATGAAAGCTTTCCGATTCTTCCTTCAAAAAATCATTGGTTAGGAACAGATGATTATGGTCGAGATATTTTTGCCATGATTATGTATGGTTCTCGCAATGGAATGATAGTTGGTTTTATTGTTGCAATATTATGTAGTTTTTTAGCTATTGTTTTTGCAACTATTCAAGGTTACTTTGGGGGGAAGGCTGATTTGTTTATGCAAAGAATATGTGAAATGATCGCTTGTATCCCTCTTGTGTACACTCTTATTCTTTTTTCGTCTCTTTCAAAAGCTAGTTATGTTTCGTATATTCTAGTGATGGTTATCTTTGGTTGGGTATCGCTAAGTTCAGTGCTGAGGATAGAAGTTTTAAAACTTAAAACTCTTGATTTTTGTTTAAGTGCACATATTTCAGGTTTGTCCTCATTTGCCATTATTCGAAAACATATCATCCCTAACTTGTTTAGCGTTGTGAAGTCTTATTATCCTTTTCTATTTGGTGGCGTTTTTTCTACGCTTACAGCAGTAGATTATTTGGGGTACAAAATTATCAATGATTCAATATCATTGGGTGATGTCACCAATTATGCTCAGAAAAATTTAGATCAGTGGTGGGTTATATCATCGGTTGTCTTTATCTACATTTTAATTTTGGTTCCTTTAACAGTAGAGTTACAAAAAAATAAGAAGTATAACATTATGCGTTTAGGCACCACTTTATAATTCTTTAAAATATTCATTATTATATTTTTTGATGGTAATGCTTTTTTTATCTTCCAATGTTAAAATAGTTACGAATAGGAAATATCATGCATTTATTTACAAAAATCCATATAGCGTTGTTTTGCAATTTTATAGGCAAGGACCAACTTGGAAATCGCTATTTTCAAGAAAAAAAGGCGACTCGATTACGTTATCCAAGACGTTTTGTTCTCTATGATAAAAAAATAGATGCCTCATGTATTCCTCAATTGTGGCATTCATGGATGCATTATATGGTGGATCAACCTCCGTTAGGAGAGACCTTTTCCCATAAACACAGACCTAATGCTACAGCAACAGATAAGGCTTTTGAATATGATAGTTCAGTGATGCCTAGCCATTTACGTTATAAATCTCATTATATTCCGTTTAATCCTGATAATAGTTGATGTCTTGTAGGTATGGAATTAATGATTATAGATGTTCAAGAAAATGAACAAAGCCAAAGAATAGATCAATATTTAGCTTCGAAATTTCCCCAATTTAGCCGTACACGTATACAGTCTTGGATAGATAGTGGAAATGTTTTATTGAATCATCAAACGAGTCTTGTGCACGCAAAATATAAAGTAAAAGCCTATGATCATATTACAATTAGTGTGCCTGAACCTGAAGAACTTAATTTAGTTGCTGAATCAATTCCCTTAGACATTATTTATGAAGACCAAGATGTTTTAGTTCTTAATAAAAAGTCTGGTATGGTTGTACATCCTGCACCTGGTCATTTTACAGAAACATTAGTTCATGCGCTTTTGGCGCATTGCGGCGATTCGTTGTCCGGTATTGGTGATGTGAAGCGTCCAGGAATTGTGCATCGACTGGATAAAGATACGTCAGGTCTTATGGTTATTGCGAAAAATGACCTTGCACACCAATCTTTAAGTTTTCAATTTCATCCAGAAAATAAGCAAGCTCAGAGAGTGTATATGGCTTTAGTTTATGGAAGGCCTCAGAATGTATACGAAGAATTGATTGGATATATCGGTAGACATCCCCAAAATAGACAAAAAATGGCTTTAGTTTCAGAAGGTAAAGGAAAAGAAGCTATTACAAAGTTGTATGTGAAAAAAACATGGAATACTAAAAATGAATTTTCAAGAATCAGTCTTTTGGAATGTCATTTACTGACAGGAAGAACGCACCAAATTAGGGTTCATTGCCAATCCATCCAATGTCCTTTATTAGGAGACCAAACGTACAGTGCAAAAAATTCGATGATAAAAAAATATCCTGAATTCATACAAAAGTTTAATCGACAGGCCTTGCATGCTATTTCTCTAAGTTTTATCCATCCAACAACACAGAAAAAAATGTCATTTAGCACAGACCTTCCTGATGATATGCAGAACATTATTAATGCATTAGAAAATCTTTAATCAGTTGAAATGGTAACAAGTTCTTGATGTAATTGCTGAATAGTTTTTCTTGTATTTGGACAAATCCATTCAGGTTCAATTTCATTTAAGGGTGCCAAAACAAAAGATCTTTCATAAAGCCTTGGATGGGGAATAACCAGATCTGGTGAATTTATAATATGGTCTTCATAAAATAAAATATCAATATCAATTTCACGAGGGCCAAAACGATAGGTTGGTGTTCGACCGATTTTATTTTCAAAGATTTTAAATTGTTGAAGAACCTCTTCAGGAGAAGAGTCGGTATACCCGTAGCCTACCTGATTTAAAAAACTATCTTGATTTAATTCGTATTGGGGTTCAGTTTCAATAACCGACGAATAATACGTATTTTGAAGAAAAGAGTCTAAGAGTTCTTTAGATTTATTCAGATTTAAAGGTTTATCACCAACATTTGTTCCAAGTGCAAAAATGACTTTATTCATAAATATCCTGCTAATTTTTTTTGTGAGATGCTTTTAACTTGCTTTTTGTTTTTGTTCATTCCAAATAGGATGAGAAAGTTTTTCAACAAGTTCTTGATGTAGCTGTTGTTCTTCGTTTGAAATCTCGAAAGATCTATAAGGGAAATCTTTAGAAAGTAACATAAAATCACTGTTGAAGTTAAAGGTTGATATGGGGTTTAATGTGAATAATTTACTTAATGTGCTTTGTCTATTATCAATAAGATTTAGATATACCCTGCTTAAAAGTTCAACGTCGATAAGGGCACCGTGCTTGTCGCGTTCGGCAAGGCTAATATTAAAACGTTTACACAAGGCATCTAAAGATGCAGGTGAACCAGGAAATTTTTTTCTAGCCATCTGCAGTGTGTCAATGACGCGATCAAATTTTAGTTCAAAAGAATGATTTAGCATTTTGAATTCGTTGTTGATAAATCCAACATCAAAAGGTGCGTTATGAATGATGATGGTGTCATCTTTGATAAAATCTAAAAATGATTGCGCAATATTTTTAAAAATAGGGAAGGGTCTTAGAAATTCAGAAGTTAATCCTGTTATCTGTGTGGATTGCAAAGGAACATCGCGTTCGGGGTTGATATAGGTGTGAAATTTTTCACCAGTAAGTTGATGATCTATCATTTCAATACATCCAATTTCAATAATCCTATCACCCGACGAGGGATTGAGGCCTGTTGTTTCAGTGTCTAGAATGATAAATCGCATTTATGTATCTCATTTTTTTATACAAGTATACAACGAATTATATTGAAAATCTACAATGCAAAGATATTTTTTTTAAATATCTCTTTGTTTTATTTATATTGTTTTGATTTAATTTAAAATTAATTTATTTAGTTTATATTGACAAAAATAGATTATATTTTTAGAAAGTTGACTATGTTTTTCAAACAAAATAACTTAAATAAACTAAAACTTTTTGCCAGTTGTACCTTGATTTCATTGGCAATGACAGGATGCTCTAATGTTTTTAAATCAGAAAAATCTGTAGTAACAGGCAATATTGATTTGATTCAAAAATCAAAAGTTTCTTGTAAAAAAGAAAAATATGAAAATGATCATAAAAAATGTTCAAAATGCGATACAAATGATGTTCATAAAAACGATAAAAAGAAGAAAAAAAAAGGTTGCGAACTTTCAGCGTTGTTTAGTGTAGACGATTACATCGTGTCGATGAATGATAAGAAATCTAATAAATTATATGCATATGATAAAAAAGATTTACGAAGTTCTTCATTGGTTAAAGAAACGGTTCATACTTCAGCTTATATAAAATTACCTAAACAATTTAAAATTAAAAAAATTGAAGCAGCAACCCAATTTAAAAACTGGTTTATTTTAAGTAGCGCATTTGATCGTACAACAAAACCTGAATATACAAGAATGCTTGCAATACATAAAAATGAAATTAAAAAAAATAAAAATAATAAAAAAATTAAAATAAAGAAAGCCGATATATTGGGTGACTTGGTGGTTTTTGAGAAAATCAAAAAGGCTTTAAACGGGCAGGGCAAAAAAATTGATTACTTTAAGATTGAAGGAATCGCCGTTATTGAAAATCCTGATTTAAGAGTATCGTTAAAAGAAAAAAATATCTTAGTTTTAGGAATTAGAGAAGAAGGTAAAAGTTATAAGGTAGGTGAAAACTCAAATTCAACGCGCATGGTAGGTGTCGGAATTTATGAAGAAAACGGTAAATTGAAACTTCACGATGATTGGCGTTTGCTTTATTCACATTCCTATTACGATCCTCAATATGGTATTTCAGATCTTCAATATGATGAAGAAGAAAAAAAGCTATATGTTTTGTTAAGTAGTGAGACTAATAAAGTAGAATCTGACGGTCGCAAAGAACTTAATGGGGCACTTGCAAGAATCAGTATCCCTGACTTAATGGCGCAAAGAGAATTTGAAATTCTCGATAACCAGATCTTTCAAAAGCACAAACCTGAGGGACTTGTGAAACTTGATCATAAAGAATGGATGATTGTTGCTGATGATGACAGAGAAAATATTGGTTTTTCAGATTCAGAATATGAAAGAAAGAATTCCGAAGCATTTTATTGGCATATTCGTTTGAGGAAATAGTGTTTGAAAAACAGATCTAAACTTTTTTCAATTCAAAATTTGTGTTACATTAAGCTAAAAATTGAAAAGAGTATCGAGATCTGTTTCCCACAACTCTAGATGAACTTATTTTATCTATTGAAAAACTTTATCCAGTGTCTATTGAATTGGGCTTGGATAGAGTTTCTCAATTATTAGATAAATTAGGAAATCCCCAGAATAAATTGAATAATGTTGTTCATGTTGCAGGAACCAATGGTAAGGGTTCTACACTTTCATTTTTGGCATCAATTTTAAGACAGCATGACAAAACAGTTCATGTGTATACGTCTCCTCATTTGGTTTCATGGGCGGAAAGATTTTATGTGGATATTCCTTCATGGGCAAACAATATGCTTTGGGAGAAACAAAATTTTGACGAAGCAGAGCAAATTCTAGAACAAGCTATTCACCATGTATTGAGCATCAATAGAAATGATCCTATTACTGTTTTCGAACTTTTAACATGCGCTGCTTTTTATCTTTTTTCTATCCATCCTCATGACTATATTTTGCTTGAAACGGGTTTAGGGGGAAGGTTAGATGCTACGAATGTTGTTAGTTCTCCTGTAATTACCGCAATCACTTCTATTGCCTTAGACCATCAAGAATACCTAGGTTATTCGGTTGAAAATATAGCGTATGAAAAAGCAGGTATTATTAAGTCTGATGTCCCTGTTGTTGTGCCAAATAGCTTAAAATCTTCAGTGTTTTCAGTTATAAAAAAATGTGCAGATGAAAAACATGCGCCTGTGATATTGTCTAATCCTTATAGCGATTATACTCTTGGTCTTGTCGGTGAACATCAGTGTCATAATGCCGGTATTGCTATGGAGTTGGCGCAATATATCTTAAAAGATGCTTTTGATTTACAGAAAGCACAGCAGGGGCTTCAAACAACATTTTGGCCTGGAAGGCTACAGACACTGGAATATTTTATTAATTCTCAAGATTCTGTTTCTTTGCTTTTAGATGGTGCCCATAACGAAGAAGGAATTCAAAGCTTCATAGATTATCTTAAAGGTCGCCATATTCGTCCTAAAAATTCGACTCTATTTTTCCATGTCAAAAACAGAAAAGATATGTGGTTTAAAATCAAAGAATTATTTGCATGTTTTGATAATATTTATATCGTGGATATTGAAATAGAAGGAGGCCCTCATTGGGAATTTGAAGAAGTTTGCAGTCATATGTATCGTGACGTAAATCAGCAAATTCAAAAAATTGATTCTTGGAAACAGTTTAATCAGGTTTTGAACGAGAATCGTTCAGATTTATACTATGCCTGTGGATCATTGTTTTTTGTAGGAGAGCTTTTGAAAAAGTCGTTTGCTCAAAAGAATAATGAAACACTATAATTTATATATTCATTAGAAGAATAATTTTGCGATGAACATTCCCATTTTTCATTATTTAAGTATTGATTCAACCCAAGACGAAGTTAAGCGTCTTATCGATAAAGATATGAAAAACAAAACCTTTGTCGTGGCTGCAGACTATCAAACTAAAGGTTATGGCACACATGGAAGAATATGGCAATCTTGTGTAGGTAATATGTTGTTTACGGCTTGCTTCCATATTGATATTGCAAAGAAATTAGCCTTCAATTTGTTGTCACCTTTGGTATCTTGTTCAATTATAGATATCCTTCAAGAGAAATTTGGATTTTCAAATACTCAACTGAAATGGCCAAATGATGGTGTTGTAAACCATAAAAAAATGTTTGGTATTTTAATTGAAGTGATTGATTCACATGTTTTGATAGGTGTGGGATTGAACACCAATCAACATCCTAATTTATCTAATCGACAAACTACATGTTTGAAAGAAGAATTAGGATATAATTTTGAAATAGATAATCATGTTTTTTTAAATCATTTTTTGAAAAAATTAGAGATGTATCTAAAAGAATGGGAAGATGGAAATTATGTTTCAATCATTACCAATTGGAATCGACACTGTTATCAAATTCATCAACCTTTTCAGTATCAATTAGGTGCACGAAGTTTTTCAGGAACTTTTTTAGGGCTGAACTCAGAAGGGTTTCCACAAATAAAAGATGATACGGATGGTATCATCTTTATTCGGTAAATTATTTATTAACGCCACAAACTAGATGGATGAGTTGTGGATACAGGGGCATTTAAACTCTTCCGGGAGCTATACATTTTTGATTTTCTCCAACAGATACTGATTTTAAACAGCTGGCAAGAATACTGTTTCCAATTCCATCTTCAAATTCTGAACCTGATCCATAGGACCAAGATTGTGTTAATAACGCGGATAAAGATACACATAAAAATATTGAAATTTGTTGTAGCATAACTATTTTTGATAAGACCTTAATTTATGAGTATAAAAAAAACAAAGATTTGTGTCATATAAATATGTTAATGTTGGTGTGTGTAAAGAATGAAAGCTAACGTTATGAATGTAAAGAAATTAGGGTTACCTGCACAACTCGTGTTTTGTGTTTTGTTTGGTTTATTATTTGCTCAACATCTGCCACTTATGGTAGCAGAATTTTTATATTCGGTTAGCTGTTCATTAAAAGATATTTTAATGTTGTTGTTACCTCTTGTGATTATGGCTTACATGTGGACAGCTGTTAAATCTTTTGGTTCAAAAGGGCCCATTTTGATTTTAATGACGTGCTGTTTAATTATTTTGGCGAACTCCGTTAGTTTGTTATCAGCTTACGGAATCGGTTCTTTGGTTTTGCCTCATATGATTTCTTCCACTTTAGAACACGTTCAACAAAATAGTGTAGATTCTATTCGTCAAATGTGGTCTTTAAAAGCAATGAATCCTTTGCCTACTTTACAACCCTTATACGGAACATTAATGGGTACCGTGTTAGGTTTGTTGACTGTACAGTGGGCCAAAGTGACGAAGCAATTTAACACCTCATCCAATATTTTAGATCATCTAAGTGTTAAACTACGTTCCTTTGCTGATGCTTTTTTGATGAAATTTTTTGTTCCAACACTTCCTTTTTATATTTTAGGTTTTATCATCAAATTAAAATTAGACGGGCAACTCAATAGTTTGTTGCAAGGGTATGCGCAAATCCTTGCATTAATTTATGTTGTCATCGGTCTGTATTTATTCTTTTGGTACAGTGTTGGTGCCGGTTTCAATATGCCAAAAGCGATGACTTACATGAAGAATATGATAAGCCCTGCTTTGACCGGTTTTACAACCATGTCAAGTACTGCTGCTATGCCTTTAACGCTTGAAGCTATGAAGCAAAATACAAAAGATGACAATTTCTCAAATTTCTTTGTTCCATCAACAGTCAATGCACATTTGGCAGGTGATGGTATTTGTATCACCTTATCATGTATGGCTTTGCTTTTAATGACAGGTAAATCGTTACCGACTTTTTCAATGTTTATGGCATTTTTAATTAATTATTGTTTGGTAAAATTTTCAGCTGCCGGAGTCCCTGGTGGTGGTGTTTTGGTCATACTTCCTGTAGCTAAAGAATATTTAGGATTAGATGACAGTTTAACCAGCATTTTGCAGACGATCTATATGTTGCAAGATCCATTTATTACTCCATCCAATATATTGGGTAATGGTGCATTTGGTATTAATGTTCATCGTTATTTTAAACGGTGGTTTAGCAATGAAAAAAACATCAGTCAGACATCAGAAAAGAATGATAAGTCACCTATTACAAAAATGGTATCATGAAATGGGTAATGTGTAGAATAACTATTAACTTTTTAGCTTACTTGGCTTATGATATGACACAGGCAATTTATTGTTAATTGAAAAAAAAAGATGGCTAAAAATAACTACAAAAGAGTTTTATTAAAAATTTCTGGTGAAGCACTTTCTAGTCTTAAAGGTGATGACTCGCAATCTCAGGGACTTTGCAAAGAAATGCTTGAGAAGATCGCTCAAGATATATGCCAAGTTCATGACTGGGGTGTTCAAATTGCTATTGTCATTGGTGGTGGTAATTTTTTTAGAGGTGTAAAAGGTGTCACTGATCATCGATTAGACCGTGCTGTATCTGATCAAATTGGGATGCTTGCAACAGTTATGAATGGATTAGCGCTTCGAAGTGCTATAGAAGACGAAGGTGTCCCGTGTAGATTGATGACATCTGTTCCAATGAGTTCTGTGTCAGAATTTTTTGTAAGAGAAAAAGCT
Organism: Candidatus Pelagibacter sp.; assembly: GCA_013823725.1. GTDB lineage: Bacteria > Pseudomonadota > Alphaproteobacteria > Paracaedibacterales > CAIOTO01 > PNMQ01. The sequence goes on along the minus strand of PNMQ01000008.1, from coordinate 78,379 downwards.
ATCCGGCATTTAGAAAAAAACAGAGTTGTTATTTTTGCAGCAGGAACCGGTAATCCTTTTTTTACAACTGATACGTGTGCGGCACTTCGGGCGGCAGAAACAAAATGTCAGTTGATGCTAAAAGCGACCATGGTTAATGGATTGTATGATGATGATCCCAAGTCTAATCCTAATGCACAATTCATACCTTATACTAATTATAGTGAAGTGATTGAGAAGGGTTATAAAGTGATGGATGCTACGGCTTTAACGTTAGCGAGGGAAAATAATCTGCCACTTAGAATTTTTTCAATATATCCTCAAAATAGTTTTGCTGACGTTATCAAATCAGTAGGACATTTTACACATATTGATGTCTAATTAAAAGAAACAAATTAACAAAGAAAAGAAGGTTTTTATGTCTAAAGTTGATCCACGTTTAACAGAATATGAAAAAAAAATGAGTGCATCACTTGATGCCTTAACACGCGATTTTAGTTCGATTCGTGCGGGAAGGCCTTCGCCAAATCTGTTGGATAATGTCAGAGTAGATGCCTATGGTTCGATGATGCCTTTAAGCCAAGTTGGCACAGTGTCAATTCCTGATGTTCGAATGATGATGGTTCAAGTTTGGGATAAAGGACTTGTGAAAAATGTTGAAAAAGCTATTCGTGATTCTGGTCTTGGATTAGACCCTTCAGCGGATGGACAAAATGTACGCGTGCCTATTCCAACCCTAAACGAACAAAGACGTCAAGAGCTTTCAAAACAAGCGTCTAAATATGCAGAGGATGCAAAAATTTCTGTACGTGCAGTGCGCAGAGATGCTATGGAAAATCTGAAGAAAACAGAAAAATCAAAGGAAATATCTGAAGATGAACTACACCGTTTAGAAGAAGAAGTTCAAAAATTGACAGACACACATATTAAAAAAATTGAAGATCAACTTGTTGTTAAACAAAAAGACATCATTCAAGTTTAGTACCTTGTAGGTATTCCTATAGAGCATATAAAGACAATGTCGATATTTACGCTTTTGAATAGAAAAATCCTAAAAGATGGTTCTGTGGATGTAAAATTCTTTTTAAATAGAGGTTTTATGTTGGGAGAGGGCGTTTTTACGACTTGTCTTGTTAAAAACAATCGAATTTTGTTTGAAAGAGAACATTTTGAACGTTTACATCATGCTTCAGAATTGTTTGGTTTAAAATTTAATGAAGAAGGTTTATCGGAAGCCGTATATCAATGCTTAGACCAACAATCATTTCAGAATGAGTGGTTTCGCTTACGTATTACTTTGTCACGCACACAAACAAAGTCAGGATTAAAAATACAAGGTAACGAAGAAGCCATAGAAGTGATCCAAATATCTTCTTATCAGCCCCAACAGAATCCTATTCATCTTAGATTAGATTGTGCACATAAAAAATATCATGTGTGTATGAATGGAATCAAACATTTGGGGTATCAAAATTCTATAATGGCTTATTATGAAGCAATAAAATCAGGATTTGAGGATGCTATTCTTTTAAGTGTCCATGGAAATATAGCATGTTCTTCTGTTGCGAATATTTTCTTTAAAAAGGAAGGCCAATGGTATACCCCACCTTTAGATGAAGGTATTATTCCTGGTATTATTCGTCGTAAAATTTTGAGCACGGGTAAAATTAAAGAGTTGAAGGTGTCTATTTCTGATATTAAAAAATATTCATCTTGTTTTATCACAAATAGCTTAAATGGGTGTCGACCTGTTGCTCGAATTAATGAACAATATTTTAAGCATAACGATCAAGATATTCAAAATTTTAACGAATTCATAGGATATAATTTTTAGGACACAAGTAGAAAAATTATATTTTATTTATACTTTTTTTCTAAATTAATTAGGTGTTGTTTTATATCTGTACCTGCAGCGTATCCACCTAGATCTCCATTTTTGTTGATAATTCTATGACAAGGTATGATGATATGAAAAGGATTTTTCCCATTTGAAGATCCACATGCTCTAACGGCTTTGGGATTTAAAATACTTTTTGCTTGGTCTGAATAAGATTGAGTTGTTCCATAAGGGATGGTGTTAAGATAATCCCAACATTCCTTTTGAAAAGAAGTTCCTTCCATTTTTATGTTCAGATTAAATTGCTTTAGTGTGCCGTTAAAATACTGTTCTAATTGTGTTTGTAGTTGTTTTAAAGCTTCACTAAGTTCGTGTTTCCATGCAACATTATGACTTAAATATTTTAAAGGTATTGTTTCTTCTATTGTGAATTGTGCACACAGAATTTGGTCATCTACGCTCGCTGCCACAAAGGGTGAAATAGGCGTTTGAAAGATCGACCAATATCCTGTTTGCTTCACATATTATCCTTTGAAAAATAAGCTTTTAATCCATCCAAAAAATTCAAACCTAACAAGGTCTGCGTAATTGGTATATAACATTAATGTCAAAATAAGTGCTAATCCAATTTTGAAAAAGAATTCTTGTGTTTTTTCAGGAATTGGTTTTTTGATGATCATTTCAATTGTTGCAAACAAAATATTTCCACCATCAAGCACTGGAACGGGAAGTAAATTTACAAGCCCTAGGTTAATTGAAATGATGACTAGAAACATTAAAAAAGACTGTATGCCTAGAGAAAAAGATTGTTTAGCCATAGCGCCAATGCTGAATATTCCACCAACTTCTTGGCTTTTGCCTACAATAAGTTCACCGATACCTTTAAGCATTTGAACGGACAAGTTCCATGTAAATTTAAAGGCATGTGAAAATGATTCTAAGAGGCTAGCTTTTTCCATTTCACCTGGCATTTGCGATACAACAACACCTAATTTTTCCTTAACTTTTTCTCCGTTAACTATTGAGTAAAGAGGCACATCAAATGATTTCTCAACAGCTTTCTCTTCTTCAATTCTTTTAACAGTGATAGATATATCTTGGCCTGAATGAGAAGAGATTACCGAAACAAAGTCAGACTTTTTATTGAGTTCTTGATGATTAAGTTTAACGATGATGTCACCTTTTAAAATTCCTGCTTTATCAGCAATTTTTCCAACTAATACGTCTTGAACAGAAAGGTGATAATTTTTAGGAACGCCGTTCCACAAAGTCATTGCAGCAAGAAGTAATATCGCAAAAACATAATTAGCACCGGGGCCTGCTACAGAAACAGCGATGCGTTGCAAAGGTGTTTTAGAATGAAGGGTTTGACTTTTTTCTTCTTCACTTAATGTGTTAATCAAATCTGAATCAGAACGAGCGCTACTAGCATCGGCATCGCCTACGAATTTAACATATCCACCTAAAGGTAAAAGACTAATTCTCCAGCGTGTCCCTAATTTATCGGTCCATCCAAAAAGTTCTTTACCAAAACCAATAGAAAATACATCAACTTTAACACCATTTCTGCGTGCTACCCAAAAGTGCCCCCATTCGTGAACAAAAACTAAAATGGTTATCGCAATTAAAAAAGGCATAACTGCCCAAATTTTATTCATCAAAGATATAAAAAATTCCATATTTTCTTAAATTTAAGGTATATATAATTAGTATAATTTGTTTTTTGACTTATTAAAAGAATTATTAAGGTAATCAATGCTTGAAAACTTAAAGAATAAGACCCTTTTAATTGTGGGAATGGGTAAATCTGGCCAATCTGTGGCTAGATTTTGCTTAAAGCATGATATTCGTTTTGTGGCTTATGATGATAAGCTTACAGAATCTACAGATTATAAAATATACAGTCATGTGGATCAAATATTTGGAATAGATGGCAATGTTGTTCATTCCATAGATTTAGTTATTCAAAGTCCTGGAATTAATGGACAAATTCACCCCGTTATTAGATGTTCTAAATCAAAAAAAATTCCTATTTTGTCCGACATTGATTTATTTAATCAATGTAGAGATCATAGTATTCCTTGCATTGGCATTACAGGAACTAATGGTAAATCAACAACGACATCCTTAGTTGCCCATATTTTAAATGATCATTTACAAAAAGAAAATTCTGAAAAGTATGCATGGGTAGGGGGGAATATAGGTGTACCTGTTTTGGACCTTCTTATTCAAGAAAACCAAAATGAAGTAGCATTTTATGTTTTAGAACTTTCATCCTATCAGTTGGATATTGCACAACAAATCGCATTAGATATTGCTTTATTTTTAAATATTACAGCAGACCATATTGATTATCATGGGACATTTGATGCCTATCAATTAGCTAAAGAAAAAATATTTCGTGCTGCTAAAATTTCTATTAAACCTGCAGATTTAGTTGTCACATCTGATATTAGAATTTTACAAGATAAATGCCATTTACGGGGTGATCATAATTTGCAGAATATGCAGGCAGCTTATTTGATTTGTAAGTATTTGGGTGTAAGTTTGGATACAATTTATGAAGCTATAACGAGCTTTAAAGGTATAGAACATCGACAAGAGATCGTCTTTGAAAATGAAAAATGCATAGTTATTAATGATAGTAAAGCTACCAATGCAGATGCTACTGAAACAGCATTAAAAGCGTTTGAAAGTTATCCGATATTTTTGATTTTGGGTGGTGTTGCCAAAGACGGCGGGATTTTAAGTTTAAAATCTTATTTAGAAAAAGTAGAAAAAATATATTTGATAGGGCAGGCGCAAAATTTGTTTTTAGCTCAGCTACAAACCATGGGAATCGAAAAAGAAAAAATTGAGACATGTGAAACGCTTGAAAAGGCCGTGAGTGTTTCTTTAAGTGATATACAAAAATGTGGTGATAATTCATCAAAATCTATTTTACTTTTTTCACCTGCATGTGCAAGTTTTGACCAATTTTTAAATTTCGAAGATAGAGGTCTTCGCTTTAAAAGACTATTGGACTGTTACTGTAGTGGATGTGAACCAAGATGAGTTGTAAAATATACAAAGGAATAGGAATATCATAATAAAAAACGGTAAAATAGGATTGTGATTAAAATGAATATATATATATTATTGTTTATTATGTTTTTTTTGGGTTGCACTCCTAAGAATAATTTTCACAAACCAATAACTGATGTTGAGAAAACACTTGATCAAATAATCATACAATCGTCGAATGAAGATAATGTATTGATATGTATATTAAAGAATGCCAAGTGTATCAATGCATATGCAGATTTCTTAAATATGTTCAGTTCAAAGCTTTTGAATAAAATAAGAGGGAGGGAAAATGCTACGGTTATTCAAAACTGTAAGGGGTTAGACATTCCTGGTATGAGTTGCGGTATAGATTATAATCCAATAACAGGAGGTCAAGATAGTTCAGATCAGTATCTTTACCGAACAGTTCAAAATAGCGAAGATAGCAAAACAATAGAAATGATTTTTTCTGATCGAGCTAACAATAATATTAATAGATACCGAATGGTTTTAAAAAAAGGGCGGTGGATATTGGACTGGATTCACTTAGGTATTACATAAAGATTGTCAAAAATCCTTAATATCTAATTATTTTTATATTTCTTCTTATACCCAAAATTGTAGGTTCTTAGCTTGGTACGAAACAATCACTTATGTTTTGGAGTGTTCATGGAAACAATTACTTGATCAGGTAAGATGGCAAAGCAATAACAGATTTGTGTAACTTGCTTCATACTCAATCTAATGACAAGCTCAATGTAAGAGTACTTGAATGAATTGGACAGAATTACCTTTTCTATTAATATTTTCGTGAATGAGCTTGTAAATTTTATGAAAAAGAAACATTGTTATAAATTATAAAAAAGGGTCTTCAAAATTAAGAAGACCCCTGTATCAGGTGATGTTTTTTATTTAAAAATGATAAACATATTATTGTCGAAACGACCAGGGTGTTTTGGAAGTTGAACAAAAGCTGCATTCAATTCCATTTTTTCTAAAAGTGACACAAAGGCTTCAATACCTCTGGGAGCAATGTCTTCAATAATATACAAACCACCATCTTTAACATGGTCGATTGCAACACGTAAGAAAGTATGATTTGCTTCAAAGCAATGTAGGCCATCGTCAATAATAACATCAAATTTTTCTACACCTGTTTTTTTAAACATGCTTTGAATCGATGGTATGTCAAGTTGATTTGCAAAAAATGTTTTAATTCTTTCTTCTTCAAATAATTCTTTTTCAGCAATATCTGCGCCAAAAATTTGAGCTTGAGTAAAGTATGCTCTCCATCCTCGCAAAGATGCTCCTACGGTTCCATTTGCACCCATGGTGTAGGCAAAGTTTGGATCAACGGAACCAATTCCCATTTCTAAAACATTTTGTGCTGTTTCACGAATATCTCGGAACAAGAAATCATAAAGTTGGGTGTAGCTGTGAACGGTACTTTTATCTGAATTATAGTGCTGCATAATTTCACATAATTCGCTACCGTGTCCTGCTGGGTTCATCGATGAAATGAAACTTTCTAAAGCATTCATCTTTTCTTCTGAAGAGGCGATGACGTGACGACTTTTGTATAAAGGCCTTTGTAAAGAAGATTCATCAAACAATCTTGGAACGATATTGTGATAGGCACATAATCCATGGAAAAATAAAAGATCGTTAATAATTTCACCACCGGCGTGGAAAGGTTGGCTTGCATTATAAATTTGTTGATATTCTTTTATTTTTGCAAAAGTTGTTGCGTCATTGTTTTCATAAATCATGGCATTTTTAAATGCCGCTTTGCTTTCATCAAGTGTTTGAATTGGACCCTTAAGCGTTTTGTACATAACAGCTGTAGGTTGCTTTAATTGTTCCAGTATGCTGGATAATTTTCCAACAATTGTACCAAGAATTTGATAATAGTCTGATGTTGCATAGAGAAGATTAACCAGTTCATCGATTTGATTCATAGCTACTGCCGTACATGGGACGAACAATCCATCTGTATATGTAATTAGTGGAATTGTGGATGATAATGGTTGTACTTCAACTTTTACCTCACTTTGTTGCTGAATATTAGCATTAATTTTTTCAAGTGTTTCTTTTTCATAATCTGCTACAGATACATAGGGTAGTGCTTGCATACTTCCTGGTTCATCTAACAGTTTTTTAAATTTATCTTTAAATTGATCTGCGGTAAAGATGCTTTGAGCATATAAATCTAGTTCTTGAAGAATGGACCGTTTTGGATATCCAATGTTATGGTGAACTAGTAATCCTGTTGAAAGATATTCATTAACAGCAGCTGATCCGCGTGCAAATGGCATGGTTAGTGACCAGTAGTAGCTAAAGTTTAAAATTTTTAGAATTTTTTGTTCTGGCGTTCCTTGAAAGTGTCTGGCATTTTCAAACAATTGATGGCATAAACCCAAATGATATTCAACAGATCGGGTTGGAGGATGGATTAAGCCAAAGGGTTTATCTGTATAATTGAAGGGGTCATCCGTTTTTGTAGGAAACATAACACTACGCGTGTAGATGTTTGTATCTTTAAACTTAACTTGAACCAGTGATAATTTATATTCATCATTTTTCTCATTTGAATTATCCTCAACTGATTTTAAATGCATAGCTTGTGAAGACTCTGTGAACTTTTGAATAAAAAGACCGCGTATTATATTATATTCTGCTTCAGGTGCTAGTGGTTCTGAAGATGGATGATAGTCTATAAAATCGTATAGTTTTTTCTTGAAAAAATGACTGAAGAAATACTTTTTTTCGTTTTCCAATCCATTTTCTGCAGTTATTTGTTCAAACTCGTAATACCACATGGAACTATCTTCGGATCCATCTTCTCTTTGTCCAGAAACCATTCTTAAGAAAAATGTGAGTAGTTGATTGTCTTCAGAATTATTTTGAACTAAAAATGGAATCCATTCTTTAAAATTCATAGATATGTATCTGTATTCTAGCGATTCATCTAGTGGTAGAAACTCAAGAGTAGGAGTAAGATGTTGAAGACTTTCTACTAAATTTCGACGCATGGATGGATATTTTAAAACACCGGTTGTCGCTCCGCCTGCCCATGGTATGGATTCAGGTGTTCTTTCTATATTAAAAAGTTCTGATTTAGGTGTTTTGCTTTGGTCAGCAATATGTTTTCTTAAATTAGCTGTTTCTCTATATATTGTTTGAAAACTTTTTCCACTTTTAAGCATGGATGCAACATAGTAGGAATAAAGTGTGGCTTGTGATTCAAAAATAAGATTAGATAGTGGTCCACCATACATTGCTGCGTTGACCATAGTCGTAATTTCTTGCGTTGTATGTTTGACGTTAGAGGTGGTGATGTCTGCTGCAATAGAAAGGGATTCTTCAGTTTTTATAAAGGATTCATATGATGCAGGGGCTATTTTAGAAGTTTCATCCACCATTTCCATAGAAAATGTAAGGTGTGTAAGAAGGGTATAAAAGAATGCAGTTCTTTTCATAAAATTTTCCTAAAATTTGATTTCAATTTAATTTTAGGAAAATTTTATTTATAGTTAGTTAATGCGTAATTTTATGAAGATTTCTGAGATAATTATGTCGCTAAAGCTGCCCAAGCTTCGAATATAGCTGCTAAATCTGCAGCTGCTCCTGTTGCTACTTCTTGCATAGCTTTAAATTGTGTTGTTGTTAACGCTTTTGCTTGAGCTGCTGTAAATCCTGAAGCAGTGTCGAAAAACTGATCTGTTCCAAGAATGTCAGATGTCAAATTGGTTGTGACAAAGGGAATGCCAGGTATAGCTGCTGTAGGTATTGCTCGTAGCAGGGCAGAGTTTGTGCTTGTGCTTAAACCAGTAATAGCGGCACTTGTTAGACCAACAAGTTGAGAAGACGATAACCCAGCTGCTTGTGTACTTATTAATGAAAGGAATGTTGTTCCTAAACTGTTAACTTGCGCAGAACTTAAAGCAGCAATTTGTGATGTTGTTAAATACGTAACGGCAGTTCCTATATTGCTTCCGGTTAAAGCTGTGAGAACCGAAGATGAAATAACTGCTAAATTTGAATGCAAGGCTGTAACAGAGGCTGCCAAAGCTGTTAATTGTGCTGAAGATAATGCTTGAACTTGATTTGTAGTAAGGTGTGAAACATTCGTGCCAATAGCTGCGAGTGCTGCTGCACTTAAACCTGCAATGTTGCTAGCTGTAAGATGAGAAATGTTGGTTGTCAATGCTGACATTGCTGTTCCAAGAGCAGAGACTTGTGCTGATGTTAGGGCGTTTCTTTGTTGATAACTTGAATGTGAAGATAGTTTTGTTCCAAGAGATGCAACATTATTTGTTGATAGGTTGCTTAGTACAGCCAATGGAATATCACCAATTTGGTTTGTAGCTAAAGCGCTCATAATAGACGTAGGAACAGCATTAAGCTGTGCAGAAGAGAAGCCAAGAAATTGAATATCCCTGAAAGCTGTTAATTGATCTGATGTTATAGCCGCCATTTGTGCGGTGGTGAAAGCTGATATTTGTGAAGATGCTAATCCTGGAATTTGTGTTGTTGTCAGGGTTGAAAATTGTCCTGTTGTTAACGCTGCGATTTGAGAAGTTGTTAACACAGCTATTTGCCCTGGTGTTAACGCAGTTAAACCAGCAGTAGGAAAATTAACTAAAAATGCCGACGACAACCCAGTGATCCCAGCTGTTGGAATACGTGATATGCTTGCGGTCGCAGTTGGAAAAGCCGCAGCATGAGCACTGGTTAATCCTTTAGATCCTGTTCCTAATGCACCAACTTGTGTGGATGTTAAAGCTTCTATTTGTGAAGTTGTAAATGCACCTAATTGAGAGGATGTCAAAGCATTAAATTGAGATGCGTTAAAATTGGCAACAACAGTTGATGATAACGAAGCTATATCTGCTGTTGATAATGGAGCTATAACTTGACTGCTAAGCGCTGAAACTGTGGAACCAACTTGGTTGAGTAATTCACCAGCACCCGTTGAGTAGGAAGTCTGGGATAAAGAAGCAATTAAGCTTAAACTTATCCCTGATCTTAATAAGAATTTTTTTAAAGTCATTGATTTCTCCCTGAGAAAGTTCGTCGTAACGAGTATTTATACAAGGACAATGACAATAAATAATTAATTGAAGGTTAATTTAAGAGTATATTGTTTAAATTTATTATTAATATATAGTTAATTTTTAATTAAAAGTTGTTAATTTTAAATATTATAAACTTTGAAATAAGATAAAAATATTTAATTTCTTTATTGAAAAATATAAGAAGAATCTTTTACAATACAGATAATAGTTTTAATTTTTTGTAAATGTATGAATAATCCTTATATTGTAGTTTTTGGAAATGAAAAAGGCGGAACTGGTAAATCAACAGCAGCAATGCATGTAATTACGTATTTGTTACGTCAGGGATTTAATGTTGGAACAATTGACGTTGACGCAAGGCAAGGGACGTTAAGTCGCTATGTTGAAAATAGAAGAGCACGTCAAAAAAACACAGGTGAGAATTTGCCTTTGCCAGAGCATAGACCCATTTTTAGAAGTCAAGCTTCAACAGTTATTGATGCTGAACAAGAAGAAAAAGAAAAAATGACTGAGGTCATGACAGAATTTAAAAATTATGACTTTATTGTGATAGATACACCTGGAAGCGATACGCATCTTTCACGTTTAGCACATTCTTATGCAGATACTTTGATTACACCTTTAAACGATAGTTTTATTGATCTAGATATGCTTGTGCGTGTTAAACCTGATGATTTAAATATTATCAGACCTAGTACGTATTCTGAAATGGTTTGGGAACAAAAGAAGAATAGAGCTATTCGCGACGGAGGAAGTATTGATTGGATTGTGATGAGAAATAGGTTAAGCAACCTGTATTCTCGCAATAAAGAAGAAATGGAAAAAGTGCTATCTGCATTATCCAAGCGTATTGGATTCAGATTGGTTTCTGGTTTCGGTGAACGCGTTATTTTTCGTGAATTATTCTTAAATGGACTGACTTTGTTCGATATGAGTGAAAGTAAATCTTCCTTAAGTCTTTCACATGTTGCTGCAAAAAAGGAATTGAAAGATTTAATCAATGCCATTAATTTGCCAGAAGAAATGAAAAAGGCAAGTTAAGGAAAGACAGTCAGTTATTAAATTATAAAAAAACCACGGAGTATTTCCGTGGTTTTTTTATAAAGGTTTTATGAAGATGAAAATATTAGCAATGAGTTTTTTTAAATTTTTAATTTGGGAATTGTTCGATATGCATTTCACCTTTTCTGCCGTAATAAGTAACATGTCGGCCTGCAATCCATACCGTATAGCCAATGCAACCTGCTAATTGAGATAGAATTTTGAATTCTTGATACATGACTTTGCCTTATTGTGCTCCAACAATAGCTGCACGAAGGGAAGGCGCGTCAAAAATTTCAGCAATATCGTTTTGGGGTTTATCAAAAAATAGATCCAAGGTTTCCCCATGAGGCAAGAAGTAAGTCGATCGACCTATACGGTAATCCACAATATACGACTCGACTTGAATACTCATAAGTTTTTGAATGACTTCTCCAAAATGGATTTCTCCTTTATTGGATGCATCAAATGTAGATTGAATAATAAAGAAGGTCTTATTTTGATTCATAATATTATCCTGTATTCAAAGTAAAGCATGGATTGGGTTGTTTTAAATTAATCAATTATTTCTTTAAAAATTCATCGCATTCTTGAATAAGTGTATTGATAATCTCTTGGGTGGGTTGTTCTTTTTTGACTAAGCCAACGCTTTGTCCAGCCATAAGTGATCCTGTTTCTACGTCTCCGTCAATGACAGCCCTGCGCAGAGCTCCTGCCCAAAAATGTTCAATTTCCATTTGGCCATCTTTGAGTGAAAGTTCCCCATTATTAAACTTTTGAATGATTTCCATCTGTTTCTCAACAAAATGCTGACACCCTTTATTGTTAATAGCTCTCACAGGTATAACCGGGAAACGAGGGTCTAATTGTGCAGATACAATAGCATCACGAGAATTGGCACGGATAAAAGCTTTTTTGAAATGTGGATGTGCTGTGGATTCTGTTGCACAGACAAAAAGAGATCCTAATTGAACACCTGACGCGCCTAATTTTAAATACATAGCCATGGTTTCTCCTCGACCAATACCGCCTGCAATAAATACTGGTGTATTTTGGATGTGTGGAAGAATTTCTTGTGCCAGCACACTTGTCGATACAGGGCCAATATGTCCGCCTGCTTCGTGTCCTTCGATGATGATGGCATCAACGCCAATTCTTTCCAATTTTTGCGCAATGATTAAAGAAGGTGCAAATCCGATGATTTTAATTTTATGTTCTTTTAATTTTTGAATATCTGTAGCTACGGGGATTCCGCCAGCAAATACAACATGAGTCACTTTTTGAGAAATACACACATCTAGTAGTTCTTGTAATTGAGGGTGCATAATAATAAGATTGACACCAAATGGTTTTTGAGTAAGTGTACGTGTTTTACTTATTTCTTCATTCAAAAGGTGAGGCGGCATAGAACCACAAGCTATGACTCCAAATCCACCTGAATTGCTGATTGCTGATACAAGTGACGCATTGGAAACCCAGGTCATAGCACCACCCATAATAGCGACATTACAACCTAAAAAATCACAACCACGTTTCATTAAACGATGTAAGGTTTCTGATAAATGGTGTGACATAAATTTTATTCCAATGGTTGTTAATTTAAAAGCAATTGATCGTGTAGGATATTGATCGTTTGAATGAAGTTTTCGTAATTTATACTTATGCTATGTTCGACCGTGTTAGAGGATAAGGGTATAAAACGAATTTGTTCTTTATCGAGAATTAATTTTATTTTATGAAAGATTTTTTCTTGTTCAAAAGCGGGTCCTACAAGCGAAAGAATAACACTTTTTTTATCCAATTTAAAGTCAGAAATAAGGTTTTGATGATAAGGGCACTTTTCTATTTGTGCAAAGACACATTGCGTATGTTCCTGATCAAAGTAAAAAGAAACATTGTCATTATAAATATGAAGATCTGAAAATTGAATTTTAAACTCATGAGATATTTTTTGAAGCCACAAATTTAAAATGTCTAACGATTGCGTGGATGGCATTTTGAAGCAACAAATGGTTTTGTACATTTCATACGTTATACTGGATGAAAGATGGGGATTTTGATACTTAGGATCTGGTTCAGCAATAATAGTTTTTTGGTTAATTTCTTCAAGATTGAAACTAGAGAGAATGTGTAATTGAATGTTACTTTCTTTTGCCCAAGATACGCAGGGAGCATGTAAAACTTTTGCTCCCTTTGAAGCTAAAGATAGCATGGTCGTATAATCTATGTACGGAAGTCTAAAAGCGTTGTTTACAACTCTTGGATCTGCTGAATATACACCATCAACATCTGTGTAAATATAGCAATCCCTGGCATTTAAAAAGGAGGATAAGGCAACAGCTGTTGTATCTGATCCACCTCTACCTAAAGTGGTTATTTGCTGATAGGTGTTATCTGTTGTAATGCCTTGAAAACCTGGAACAACAGGAATGCCTCCAGATTGAATAAAATCTAAAAGGCCTTGGGTTTGAATGTTTGTAATATGTGCGCAACCAAATTGAGAGGTTGTTTGAATAGGTATTTGGGATCCTAAAAAAGAGCGCGCTGAAAATCCTTTTGCTTGAAGTGCAAGGCTCATCAGGCCAGCAGTAATCTGTTCTCCAGATGATAGAACAACATCATGTTCAGGAGATGATAACAAATGTGGAGAAGCAGCTTTCAAATAGTCAGAAAGTTGATTGGTAAATCCTGCCATAGCAGAAACAACCACAACAACTTTCTCGTTATTTTGAATGTGTTTTTGTACAATGGTAGCGACTGATTCTATGCGTTTACAATCAGCAACCGAAGTTCCTCCAAATTTGAGAACAGTTATATGCACAAAAAATCAGTTAATTTCTGTTATCAAAAAGGTATATCGTCATCTAAATCGTCGTAAGCACTAGATCCTGCTTTATGTTTAGATTGAATAGGAGTGAATGAATCTTGATTATCTGAATAAGCATCATCATTACTGCTTCTGCTGTCTAAAAGAGTTAGTTCTCCTTTGTATCTTCCAATTAAGACTTCCGTTGTTGTTCTTTCAATACCTTGTTGATCTGTCCATTTACGAGATTGCAATTGACCTTCTACGTAAATACGAGATCCTTTTTTAATATACTTTTCAGCAATATCAGCGACGCGATCATTCATCACAGAAATGCGATGCCATTCCGTTTTATCTTTTCTTTCTCCTGTATTTTTATCTTTCCAACTTTCTGTTGTTGCAAGAGAAAGATTAGCAACTTTTGTGCCATCAGGCATGAAACGAACTTCAGGATCACGTCCCACATTTCCAATTAAGATTACTTTATTTACAAAACCGGCCATATTTTTTTTTCTTAAATTTACTATCTTATTTATACCGCGATTTATATAATTTTGTGAACTATTAAATGCAACAATGATTCAAGATATTTTTTAACTATCTTGAATCATATCAATATATTTTGGTTTACATTCTTGACTGATGAATTAAAAATTTGTTTTCAGATAAAAGGGATTTTTATTTCTTTTTTTGGTACACTATGCAAATAGTTTTGTGAAAATTAAATTTTGACATTTAACGGATATATTGTTTATGGATCAAGACCATTTGATGGATAAAATTAAACGCATAGCGCATGTCACCAGTACGATGGGATCTGTTGCAACAAGGTTTGTTGCGCATTCGAAAACACCCTTTAAAACTGATAATCTTGAATATGCGGCAGTCCTTACCAAAACATTGTCTAAGATGAAAGGCCCCTTCATGAAAGTTGCCCAGTTTTTAGCAACAATTCCCGATGCTTTACCTCAAGAATATGCAGATGCTTTTATGGAATTGCAATCACAAGCAACCCCCATGGGAGAATTATTTGTGCAAAGACGTTTAAAAAATGAATTTGGTGAACATTGGAAAAATAATTTTAAAGAATTTAATCTTCATGCTTCTTTCGCGGCTTCTCTTGGACAAGTTCATCAAGCAGTTTTACAAAATGGTCACAAAGTCGCTGTAAAATTGCAATATCCAAATATGAAATCTGTGATTGATTCTGATATGCTCCAATTGAAATTTGCAATTAAAGCGTACCATTTGTTTTCAAGTGCATTGGATTTAGATGATGTGGTTAAGGAAGTTCAAGATCGACTGTATGAAGAATTAAATTACAATCAAGAAATTTTAAATTTAAAAGAATATCAATTATTTTTTAAAGATAATCCTTCAGTTATTATACCTGAAACATATGAATCCCTATCAACAGATCGTCTCATTGTAATGGATTGGATTGAGGGAGACCATATTTTAAATGCATCACCCGATTTAGGGAAAAATCAAATGGACGAGTTTGGTAAGCTATTATTCAATAGTTGGTATCTGCCTTTTTATTCACGTGGCTGGTTGCATGGCGATCCTCATCCTGGAAATTATTATATTACACCTCATAACCAATTAGCATTGCTGGATTTTGGATGCATACGTCGTTTTCATGTTGATTTTATCGATGCTGTTGCTGATTTGTATCAAGGCCTAAAGTGTAGTAATCCTTCCAAAATAAAAGACGCCTATATTCGTTGGGGTTTTAATGATGTATCAACTGAATTAATGGAGCATATGACAGAATGGGCGCGTTTATTGTTTGATCCTTTGTTGGATAATAGTATCCGCCCGATTCAAAAAAGAACAGGTAGTCATGGTTGGCAAATTGCACAAAAAGTTCATAAGGAACTTGATCGTCTTGGGGGCGTCAAAATTCCAAGAGAATTTGTTTTTATGGATCGTGCTGCTGTTGGAATTGGTTCTGTTTTAATGCGAATAGGGGCAGAAGGAAATTGGCATAAAATTTTTGAAGATATTTTAGAAAAACGAAACAATACGCTTTCAATGTAGGGTTTTTTTTTATTTATGGAAGAAAGATATTGTAAAAATGAAGATTTTTTTAATATGAAATAGCTTTTGGATTAAGCAGTTTTTAGCTGACAATATAACGGTTGTTTACAAAGTGTTTTTTTTGATTTTTGTAATTTCTACGATGGTCCGTGTTTCAATGTCTAATAAAATATCTTGAAGTTGTTCAGGGATATTGTTGAGATCCATGTTTTGTGTATAGGATTGGATTTGAGCAAGCAGATTATCGAGATGGTCTGTATTGGATGTTTTTTGATCTAGAAAGGATATTTTTAGTTTTTCAAGCTCATCCAGCAGTTCATTGCTGAGGAAAATAGCGCTCTTTTCATTCTTTTTATGGTTGTTTGAATCCAAAAATAAAGGGTCTATCGTGCTAAAAATAGAGGCGAAAAGAGGTTGACTTTCAGCAGCTAATTCTGTGGTGTTGATTTCATCAGAAAATGCGAGATGGCTTTTTTGACTTTTCTGATTTGATCTGATGTTTTTAGTTTTATTAGAGTTTTGAGAAGATCTAATTTCCATAAATATTATTGTGAATGATAAGGAGTTGATTAATATATTATGACCTATTTTCATTCACTTTCCAAATGTTTATATGTGAATTTTGTATTGTAAGATTAAATTTAATTTATTTAAATTTACAATAATTTTATTTTATTTTAAATAAAGTTTATTTCTTAAAAAAGAGTTGAAAGTTTAAAAGAAATACAATATGATATGTAAATAATTATATTTTATATATTGTTAATGAACTATTTAATGCCAAATCAAATAAATCTATATTCATCTATTGATGTTAATGCTTATGTATTACGTAGAAAATTTAAATATTTATCTATTCAAAATTGTATGGATGAATCTTTGTCTTTTAATATCCATAAGTGGAATGAAAAGTGGAGCGATGATAAAAGAGAATTTATAGGTATATCTTCTGAAACAAACCTGCCTATTCATTTGAAATCTCAAGAAAATTACAGATACGCATTTGAAGATCATGAATGCTGCCGTATTGATGGTTTAGAAAATTTTGGTATAGATCTTAATATTACAGGTGATGAATGTGTCTTAAAAATATATCATCTGCAGCCTCTGGGTATAATTTCTAAAAAGCTTTTAAGCGATTCTTACGATTTTGAAAAATCTGCAAAAGATTCAAGTTTTCCGTATCCATTAATGGAATGGTTTAGAGATGATCAGCTTATGGATATTACCCAATCTTCTAGTTCTCAAAATGGTATACATCTCTTTTATTCTAAATTACAGGAATGTTATAACCAATTTCAAAATAGACGACCCAAAAACGACAAATTTCAAATTCCAAAAACAGTGCATTATGTTTGGTTAAGTGACTGTTTTTCAGAGTTTAATATTCGGATACCTCAAAATTTTAAAAGACCTCATAATTCTCATATTGAATGCTTCCACAGCAACATGAGCTTGCTTTCTGCTGAAAAAGGTTGGAAGCATGTTATTTGGACAAATATACCAAGTGAAAATAAAGCTTTAATACGCGTATTTAGAAATGTCATGCGTATTGATGACAGTGTTGAACTTAAATTTTGGGAAGATACACAACAGTTTAGTTCTAACGCACTTTTGAAAGCTTTGAATCAAATTAGAAATTATGCGATGGCTTCTGACATACTAAGATATCAAATTTTGTTCAAAAAAGGGGGGGTGTATTGTGACTTTGATTTTAATTTTTTAGTTGAACCTGACTATGTTTTACAAAACACCCATTTCTTTGCTGGCTTAGATCGGGCAAGATCTATTGCACCAACGAATGCAGTCATGGGAGCAAAGCGATATCACCCCATATTTAAAAAATGTAAAGATATAATTGAATCATATTTTTCTAATCATTGGGCTGATATTGTTGCTCAACACCAAGAAAACGCTGTAAAAGCAACTTTAAATTTCACAGGACCGTTTCTTTTGGCAAAGGCTTTTTATCAAGGGGCTGATATTCTCACAGATGTATTATGTCCACCGTACAGTTTTTCATGGGACTATTTTGTTCGCGAAAATCCCAACCGTGTTTATGATTGGGGGCAGCTGCATGATTTAGCAATTGGCAGACATGTGCAATCAGAATCATGGTTTACAAAAAAATAACAAATTAAATCGTCATAAAAAAATAGGAATATCAATGAAGAAATTATTATTATGTTTAATGGCTACAAGTTCTTTGTATGCAGTCCAAGTAGAGGTTCATAATATTTGTGGTATCGCGCAACCGGATACGATTAAAATCACTAATCCTCTGGACACAGATTTCCAACTACGTTTTGCCATAATGGCACCATCAGACAGAGTTGGAACTGATTGGAAAACTACAATAAGAGATGGTGGTTATCACTTTTTGCGTGGAAATAATCCATATACCGTTAATTCCTCATTACATGGAAATATGAGTTTATGTGCTCTCACGATGTGGAAAGATGAAGCAGAAGAGAAATTGCTGAATCACTGCATGATGTCTCCATCAGTAGTATGCTCATCTTCAGCTGATACGGTATATCCTTTACCACAACATCATGCTTTTGGATATATTTTGGGAATTGCCCATGTTAAACAAAAGAAAAATTCTGGAGAAGGATCAGCACTTATCGAACGTACTTTTGGATGGACGAGTACTGTGGAGGATGGTTTGGTTCATTTAACGTTGACAAACAATCCCAATCAGATAGAACCTATTCCGCAAGCACCTTATGTGGTTCAAAAAGATTTGCTACAGGCATATAACTTGTACAAACAATATTATGTGCACGGTAATCCAGGTGCCAATTGGTTTAATTTTATCAATGATTTTACGTCACAAGGTAGTGGTGTTACTGATGTTAAAAGACCTGAAGAAGTTGTTATAAATTTATATTCAGGTTCTTGGAATATTGAAAATGTTTGGCTAGATATTGAAAGATTCATGCATCAATCAGAAAAACCTGATCGAATTGTTCTTAATTTGTGTGAGAACGAATTTCCAGGTAAAGTTTTACCTTTTCCTATTCGTAAACAGATGGAAAGAGGTTTGGAGATTAATTGGAATGGCCCCCTTCATAATGCTCAAGAAATAAAATTATCAGATATTTATTACCGTAGTATGATTTACGGAATTGGTAAAAACTTTTATGGTCTGACAGATTTTGAAATGGATAGTAATTTAAGGCATATCTCAATCAAAAATAACATGATATACAATCATGCTGTAGATGGCTTATCACTAAAGATCCCCTTTTTAACGCATAGAATATGGTTGACCGATAATAGAAAACCTGCTTTGGTAGACAGTGCTAGATTAGAAAGATATTTACAATCTTTAGATGTTTTTCCAAATTCTTGTGAGCATACTTTTTGGTGTTTGAATAAACAAACAATTGATGCTAATGTATCTCATTTGATCTCACGAAATTCTAAATTGAAAATTCGCGAAATTAAAGAAGTATCTGAACACTTTATTCTAAAAGATTTAATAGCCGATTTGATACATGATGGATATTATACTTTTGCTTCAGATTTAATAAGGAAAGAAATCCTATATATGTTTGGTGGATTGTATAGTGATATTGGGGTGCTTTATAAAAAAGATTTTACCGATATGTTTTATAAATTTAATAATTTATTCTTGTTGCACGATAGGGGTGAACTAGATATTGGTATGATAGCCTCTACATCACATTCTGATTTGCTTTACGATGATCTACATTGGATAAAAAGTCTTTTAGATGGTTCATGTAAATCATTAGTTGTTAAGTCAGATGCTTCAGAAGTTAATCATGCAATACTGAGTAGTTATCATATTCATGTTTTGTATGCTGATAATGTTAAAAAAGAAAAATATGGTCAATGTGGTTTCTTTAATCCTCATGATTATGAACTAACGAGGGGAGCTGGTCATTGGATGTCAAGGCCATTACAAGGGTCATCATATCTAAAGGGAAGATCTGAACAGGATTATTTTCCTTCTATTACAATGAATTTTATCTTCCCATTGGAGTATTTTGGTGATTCTATTGTCTTGGGAATGTTTAAAAATGCATGTCAGCAATTTGGAATTTGTTCAGAACTGCGTGCTTCGTCTATTTCGGGTAGTGATCAAAATATCTATGATCCAAACTTTGTAGTATCATTAGATTACTATGATGCAAGAAAAACTTTGGCCAATTTAGGTGGTTATACTTATTTATACTCTCAAACTGGTAGTATTCTCAATATGAAGAGAAAGGAAGAACATGTTAGAGATTTTCAAGTAAAGCAAATTTTTCAATTTCTTTTACCTGTTGCTGGTAATAATGAAGAATTAACTTCTTACTGTAAATATGGTTTTTATCGGGAACCTTTTTATTTTACTCATCCAGCTACATCTTTTCAAGAGTATGAAATTTTAGAACCTGAACTGTCATTTTTTGGTGGTATTTGGGATGGACGATATAAAACGTTGTTAGATTTACTTGATAGAAATTCTGATTTTTTTAAGTGGTATGGTCCGAAATCTTTAGAGGGAAAAAAATCCTACCAAGGTTTTGCAGATTCAGTTGTAGATGCAATTCAAAAGCATAAAATTTGTTTGTTATTGCATTCTCCTTGGCATTTAGAAAATCATGAGCCTTCTGGAAGAGTTTTTGAAGCTGTAGCTGCAGGTGCTGTGGTTATAACTGATAAACATCCTTTTATCGAACGTTATTTTGGAGATTCCGTATTTTATTTGGATCAAAATACACTTTCTGAAGAAAATATGTACTTGAAATTATTAGAATATATTGCTTGGATTAAAGATAATTCTCAATTAGCGGTAGAAAAGGCAAAAAGAGCGCATAGTATATTTATCCAAAATTTCACCCTTGAAAATGAAATTCACAAACTTGTCCAGGTTCATCAGAATGCATTAATTTTAAATGGGCAACAGCCACTGAATCCACGCAGAAATTTTTCATACGAAATAAATTCATCAGATACGAAACGAATTTCTCAAATATTAAAAACGATAATGCAAAAAGAAATTAGGATTGTGAATAATTCAGATACATATATAAATGTGGGATTTGTATTAAAAGATAATTGTTTTGGCCTTGATTCTGAACGAAATATTCGTATTGCACCGGCAGAAAATTCTAGACACTATTTAAATCAATTTATAATGAGTTTTAATCTTGATCAACAAAAAGATGTGGCCTTACAATGGGATTATCTCGACCATTTAACTGTAGTGATAAATTAACTTTTTATTAGTTTTGTTGTATGACTATTTTTTCTAGTATAATGCTACCTGAGAATATTTGAAAATGATTAAATTATGCATAGTTTTAGCCTTTTGTTTGAAATTATACGCAGCTGATCAACAAGTTTTTGTTGAGCCAGCAGAGATATTTTCTTCAAAAGTAAAAACAATTGAAGAACGATTATTCGAAAATCCTTCCAGTATCAAAGATTTTTTTGATACTGGATACCCGATGTCTTATGAAGTATTTGATTCAATATTGAAAAAACATAATGTTCATAAAATTGTATTTCAGCTGACAATTCCAAGAAGTGGTACAAATTTTTTTCAATCGATTATTAAACAGTTTAAGGGTTTTAATAATTCATATGAATCTTTTCTACTAATTAATAGAAAAGATTCATATTCTGAAATTATGGAAAATTGTAATTTTGATTTTTCTTTATTTTGGGATCAGTATATTAAAAGTAATTCTGATAAAGGAATAATCTTTTTCTTTAGCCATTTTACGCAATTGCATATTTTAGCTGAGTTTTTTTCTGGTGAATGTTTTAATGATGAAAGATGGTTAGCAATATATCA
Organism: Candidatus Pelagibacter sp.; assembly: GCA_013823725.1. Taxonomy (GTDB): domain Bacteria; phylum Pseudomonadota; class Alphaproteobacteria; order Paracaedibacterales; family CAIOTO01; genus PNMQ01. The sequence goes on along the minus strand of PNMQ01000008.1, from coordinate 56,735 downwards.
AACGCGGCATAATTTTGTTATGCAAAATCTCTCACTTTTCAATATACATTTTGGAATATGGCACAATTGGGAACAATTAGAAGTTCAGCAGTGTCCTGAATTCGTAGATATTGCAGCATGTAAAAACGATCATTCGAGAAATATTCATGAAGAGTATGATGTTAAAATTCATTTATCAACTTTATCAAAAATTTTCAGTAACTTTCAAAAGTCTTCCTTTTTAACATTTTCTTATGAAGATTTAGTTGCAGATACTTTTTGCGTCATTAGAATAGTATTAGAAGAAGCAGGGCGGTCTGATATTACTGATGAAGAAATAGATAATGCTATTAAACAAAGTTTGGTTCGAAATAACCCTGAAGGTCGTAATGCTCAAATTACTACTCTTTTACGTGAAAAAGATATTCGTGATAGTTTGAAATTAAGATGGAAAAACTTAATGCATGCACATGCATATCCCACATTTACAGAATCATCTTTATCTTCTTCAGGTGCAATAGAAGAAAAAGATGAAGTGTTAGATCCATCTGTGTCTGCAAGTGCAGTAGAAGGTATAAAAGAAGATGAGGGTTAGTTTTTATTTCATACTTACAGATCATTTCTGAAAAACAAAAAGCCCCTAACGGGGCTTTTTTTATATCATTTTTCAAACATGTAATTTTCGTTTGATCAGATCCATATCTTCTCTTAAATCGGGTCTTGCGTATAGTTCAGACTCGATTTTCTTAACGGAATGCATAATAGTTGTATGGTCACGATCCCCAAATTTTTTACCAATATCAACATATGATTTGGATGTTAAAATTTTGCATAAATAGATGGCCATGTGCCGGGCATACATTAATCTTTGTTGACGTCTTGACGATATCAGTTCCGCAACGGTGTAATGATAAAAATCGGCAACTTTACTTTGAATATCATCAATGGTAACCATGCGACGTTCGTTCGATTTTAAAAGATCACGTAGAACATTTTGAGTGGTATCCAGTGTGATTTTTCGCCCCACAAGACTTGCGTGGGCTACAACACGATTAAGGGCTCCTTCAAGTTCGCGAATATTAGATATAATTTTTTCTGCTAAAAACTGAAGAACTTCTTGTGGAACTTGTGTTTTAAGCATGTCAACTTTGGATTCCAAAATACCCAAACGCAATTCGAATGTGGTGGGGTGAATGTCTGCAACTAGTCCCCATCCTAGTCTCGATTTTAATCTTTCTTGGACATTTTCAAGATCAGAAGGTGATTTATCGGCAGAGATAATGACTTGATGATTATTATCGATCAATTCGTTGAAGGTGTGAAAAAATTCTTCCTGTGTGGAATCTTTGCCGCCTATAAATTGGACATCGTCAATCATTAAAATATTGGCTGATCTAAATTTTTCTTTAAATGAAACAGTGTCCTTATACCTGATAGATTTGATAAATTCGTACATGAATTTTTCGGCAGACATATAGATGATTTTTTTATCTTTGTGGAGTTCACTGATGCGCCAACCTATGGCATGCATAAGGTGGGTTTTCCCAAGACCTACACCGCCATACAAAAATAAGGGATTGAATCCTGGACTTGTGCTTTCACAAACCCTCATGGCTGCTGCATACGCTAGTTCGTTGGGCTTGCCAACTATAAAGTTGTCAAATGTAAATCGACGATCTAATTGATGGGTAAAATCTTCGGGATTTTCTTCATCTTTAATGACTATGCTTGTTGTGTTGGGTGTTGACGAATCTTGAATGGCAACATCTGGTTCTTCTTGAATAATGATATCTAATTCACTGAATCCTGGTAGATTTTTTTTACATATCAGTTCAATTTCACGCCCATACTGCGATAAAACTCGGTCTTTGAAAAAACGATTAGGAGCACTGAGGATTAGTTTTTTACCATCATACGTTACAATATCGAGAGGTTTTAACCAACTATCATAAACTTTGCTGCCTACAGATTTTTTGAGTTTTTCATTAATGCTTTGCCACAAATTATGAACCTGGCTTGGATGAATAAATACTTGAAATTCATAATCTTCATTTTGATTATTCATTGTGGTTTTGATCCGTTCATTTTTGTGGTGTTATTTCGAAATCGTTTTCATGAAGTTTAATTTTAATTTTCTCATCTGAGCCAATAGTTTTACGGTGGGCTCCGGGTGATAGATAATTAGCAAATACGATTATACCAGAGCCGGTTGGTTTGCGGGGGATTATTTTCTGATCATTTAAAATTTGGCTTCGGATGATATCCCACTCAAAAACTTGTAATGATTCATTAAAATCTTCTTTAAGTTGCTCTGCTTGATTAAAATATTGGTCTGAATTCATGCTTAAAAGTTTATCATAAACACCTTTTTCGTAAGCATACAGTACATGTATTTTAACTGGTGAATAGTCATTAATATTTTCATCAGATTCGAATGACACAGTGTGAAGCCAAAGGGGTTTAAGTTTGGTTGAAAAAAAAGTTTGCGAAAGGGAGTTCATTACATCAGGAGAACAGCCTGATAAGATCATAGAAAGTATATAAATGTGAAAGGATATAGTTTTCATACACAATTTTGAAAAAAAATGAACTTTATTGAAAAATGCATGCATAAAAAATACTGAAAGCCATGAATTATTAACTTTTTTAAGATACAAACTAAATCTACTGAAGATTTTTATAACTATAACATAATTTGAAGCTATGAGAAAAGTCTGTAAAGATCAAAAAATTAATATAGAGAGAAACACTCTGAAACAAAGACAGAGAGACTTCATGAATAAATCGTCTTTAACGGAAAATACTTCCTTTAATTTGCCTGATATTTTATTTTTCCAAAATTGTGCAAAAAAAAGTATGCAGACTCTACCTATTTCATATCGAGATGAGGTTCACAAAATAAAAATTCAAGTTGAAAATTTTGCTGAACAAGAAACATTAAAAGATTTAAATATGAAAAATAAATATGATCTTTTAGGTTTGTATAAGGGCACACCTGTTAATATTAAAGTGTTATTTAGTGATGTTAAAACAGAGGATTGCATTGTTTTGTACAGATGTCCTCTTATACGATATTGTCATGATAACAGCATGTGTATTGAAGGTCTTGTTCATCGTGTGATGTTGCATGAATTAGGTCACCATTTTGGATGTACATTTAAGTCGTGAAGTTAAAAAATTGTTAATAAAAAATTAAAAGTTTGTTAACAATTTTATTTTTATGATTAAATTAAGGTAATAATATCTTAATTTTTTGGTTCAGCTTTTTCTATGTCAGAACACCCATCGCATCAAACAGAAAATCATAATACTAAAAAACACCCGTTTCATTTAGTTGATCCTAGCCCTTGGCCATTAACAACTACTATTTCAGTACTATTAGTTTCTATTGGTGCTGTATTAAGTATGCACAAAATAGATCATATCGTTTTGGGTATGGGACTTATAACTTTGCTTTTTAACTTATACATGTGGTGGAGAGACGTTTCTAAAGAATCGAATGAAGTTGGAGTACATACAAAAGAAGTCCAAACTGGTCTTAAGTTGGGAATGGGATTATTTATTGCATCTGAAATAATGCTATTTGCTGCATTTTTTTGGGGATATTTTTACACAGCACTTTTCCCAGGTGATGTACTGGGTAATATTTGGCCACCTAAGGGCATTAAAACTATAGATCCTTTAGGGCTGCCTTATTTTAATACCTTGCTTTTGCTATTGTCAGGAACAACTTTGACATGGTCGCATTATTCTCTTTCGGCGGGTAATCGATTAGATACATTGAAAGGCCTTGCTCTTACAGTCCTTTTGGGTGTCATCTTTTTAATTATTCAAATGATTGAATATTTGCATGCACCTTTTCATTTTAAAGATGGTATTTATCCATCATTATTTTACATGACGACAGGGTTTCATGGTTTCCACGTTCTAGTAGGAACAATTTTCTTGGCTGTTTGTTTTTTTAGAGTTTACAGAAATACGATCACCCAAAATCACCATGTAGGATTTGAAACAGCTGCATGGTATTGGCATTTTGTTGATGTAGTATGGCTATTTTTATTTGTTAGTATTTATTGGTGGTGAAGGTTTAAATGATGAAAGAAGTTCGAATAATTGCAGATTCAATGTCTGAAGCATTTTCCAAAATCAAGCGTGATTTTGGTCCTGATGCAATGATTACTCATCAATCAGAACAGAATGGTAAAGTAGAAATCATGATTACTGTACCCAATATTTCTGATCAAAATCACGAAGTGCAGCGTCAAAGAGTAAATGGTGGAGTAGGGTTAGCCAACATTAGACCCTATAATCCTGAAAAACATGTTAACAAAGAACATCTAGATCAGTCAGTGAATGAATGGCAAAAACAACATCTAACAAATATTGAACGTGAAGATTCTCCCATTATTCACCAGGAGAATTCATTTTCAATTCCTTTTTCAAAAGAAGACGCCGATCAACTGCAACGAATGCAAAAAGTTAAACAAACTAATATTTCTAAAAGTATTGAAGAAGATGTACCAGAAGACCACCTCAAAAGAAGAGCCCTCTTGATTTCAAAGATGGCACAGTATCATTTTGTGGATCAGATTTTGGCTAAACACTGGATTTCTGAAGTGAAAAATGAATCACTAATGGATCAGTTTAGTCTCAGTTTGGCTTTGACAAAATGTATTTCTTTTGATTTGGATGTAACTAGTTTTTTAAAAAACAATCAATCATCTAAACAATTTATCTTTTTAGGTCCAGCAGGATCTGGTAAAACTGTTGCGATTGCTAAATTGGCCGTTATGCTATCTTTGGAGGGGCAAGAATTTTCAGTCGTTAGTTTAGATACTATTAAATCAACAGGGATAGATCAGCTTAGAAATTACATCAATCCTTTGGGAATTGATTTAAAGACAGGGCATAGCGTTTTGCAAAAGGGTGCTACAGATGAAATAGTATTGATTGATACCCCTGGTATGAATATGTTTAATGAAGAAGATTATGGCTATATTCGTAGTTTGCTTTCTGCTTTTAATTTGACACCTATTTGTGTTTTGTCTGCGGAACATAATCCTTTATCTTTGGATTCGTTATTTCAGTTGTGGTCACAATTACAAATTGAGCATATAATGGTCACAAAGTTAGATATGGTAAAAAGATTTGGAACAGTTTTGAAAAGTGGAAGTCACGATTTTAAACTTTTAGGAACGTCTGATAGTCCTCGTATTGCATCTCCTATTAAAACTTTTAATGCCGAAGATTTAGTTGCAATGATGATTCGCTCAATGAAAGAGAACATGTAATGATACGATACATAACAGGTATATTTTTAATTTTTTCTAATATAACTGATTACGTGTTCTCCCAGGAAATGGGTAGGCCTTATCCTTATCAATATAATTTTCAAAAGGCTGCCTCTCCGATTATGGAAGGCATTATGAATATGCATAATTTACTTCTAGTTATTATAGCGGCTGTTGCAATTCTCGTGACGGGTCTTTTGATTTATGTGGTTTATAAATTTAGAGCATCAAAAAATCCTATCCCAAGCAAGACGACACATAACACAATGCTTGAGGTGATATGGACAATTTTTCCTATAATATGTATCATTGTCATTATGATTCCTTCTGTACGATTGATGAAAGAAGTTGATAAGCCTCAAAACCCGGATATGACAATTAAAGTTATAGGTAAACAATGGTACTGGAGTTATGAATATCCTTTAGAAAATAACAAAAAAATTGCATTCGATAGCCATCTTATCGAAGACAAAGATCTAAAACCAAATCAGTTACGTTTGTTAGAGGTGGACGAGCCTATAGTTGTGCCCGTTGATGCAACAGTGCAATTACTTGTCACAGCAGGAGATGTTATTCACAGCTTTGCAGTTCCATCACTAGGTATTAAAAAAGATGCAGTCCCTGGACGAATCAATGAAACATGGTTTAGAATCAGTAAAAAAGGAACCTACTATGGACAATGTTCAGAACTTTGTGGGATTAAACATGGTTATATGCCAATTGCTATTAAAGCCGTCGATAAGGCAGAATATAATGAATGGCTATTAAAAAAACAAAGCTAGTTTAGCTACAGATTCAAAAGGTATTACAGAATATGACAATTTCTAACTCAGAGCATGGACATCACCATCATGATATTCCAACAGGATGGAGAAGGTGGTTATTTTCTACAAATCATAAAGACATAGGTACGTTGTATCTTTGGTTTGCTGTTATTGGTGGTATTTTAGGTGGTGTGCTGTCAATGGTTATTCGTTGGCAACTGATGCATCCTGGTAGCACCGTATTAACCGGACAAGCCTATAACGTTTCCATTACCGGGCATGGGTTTTTGATGATTTTTTTCATGGTGATGCCAGCATTGATTGGGGGCTTTGGTAATTGGTTTGTTCCCATATTAATTGGTGCACCCGATATGGCTTTCCCAAGAATGAATAATATTAGTTTTTGGCTTATGGTTCCATCTTTAATTCTTGTTCTTTTATCGATGGTTGTAGGAACTGGTGCGGGTACAGGGTGGACTTTTTATCCTCCTTTAAGTAGTTTAATAGGACATGAAGGACCTTCAGTTGATTTTATGTTACTAGGTTTACATGTGGCAGGTGCATCTTCTATATTAGGTTCCATTAATCTTATTACGACAATTTTTAATATGCGTACACCTGGAATGGGTTTTCATAAAATGCCATTATTTGTTTGGTCTATTTTAGTCACATCTTTTTTACTGCTGTTTGCAGTTCCTGTATTAGCAGGTGGTATTACAATGCTTTTAACGGACCGAAATTTTGGAACTACCTTTTTCGACCCTGCTGGAGGAGGAGATCCTGTTTTATTTCAGCACCTTTTTTGGTTTTTTGGTCATCCAGAGGTTTATATTATTGTTCTTCCCGCATTTGGTATTATTAGCCAGGTGATATCTACTTTTTCCAAAAAACCAGTTTTTGGATACTTAGGAATGGCGTATGCCATGGCAGGTATTGGAATTTTGGGCTTTGTGGTTTGGGCACACCATATGTTTACGGTAGGACTTAGCATTAATGCACGTGTATATTTTACGATAGCGACACTTTTAATAGCTGCTCCGACAGGCATTAAAGTCTTCAGTTGGATTGCAACCATGTGGGGTGGATCTATCGATTTTAAAACCCCGATGTTGTTTGCAACAGGTTTTATTTTTCTATTTACCATGGGTGGGTTAACAGGAGTTGTATTAGCAAATGGTGAAGTAAATCAGGTTTTGCACGATACATATTATGTTGTTGCACATTTTCACTACGTATTGTCTATGGGTGCTTTGTTTGGGTTGTTTTCTGGATTTTATTATTGGATCGGGAAAATTTCAGGTTATCAATATTGTGAAACTCTAGGAAAAATTCACTTTTGGATGACTTTTGTAGGTGTTAACGTTATTTTCTTCCCCATGCATTTTGCAGGTTTATCTGGAATGCCACGTCGTATTCCCGATTATCCTGATGCCTATGCTGGATGGAATTACATATCATCGGTAGGTTCAATTATTACAGGAATAGCAACACTTATATTTTTTATTATGGTGATTAAATTATTTGTACAGAAAAAAAAGTGTCCCAATAATCCATGGGGAGAGGGTGCTAAAACTTTGGAATGGACTATTGCATCGCCACCACCTTTTCATACCTTTGAAGAGCAACCGAGCATTGAATCATAATGTCGTTAACTGCTTCTTCTTCACCAAATACCATGAAAATCAATCAAGGTAAACCTAAAGATTTCATCACTTTGTTAAAACCGCGTGTGATGTCTTTGTCTATTTTTTCAGCTCTTTCAGCTATGCTTTTGGCACCAGGGTCATTGCATCCATTTTTGTTTTTAGTATCCATTTGTGCTATTGGATTAGGAGCAGGAGGAGCGGGTGCCTTAAACATGTGGTATGAACACGATCGTGATGCATTGATGTATAGAACAAAAAGCAGACCTATTCCAACAAAAAAAATACACCCCAATACAGCACTTGCTTTTGGTATTGGTGTTTCTGTTGTGTCTGTATTGTTATTAGGTTGGGCATCTAATTGGTTAGCTGCTGTTTTGCTATTCATTACGATCTTGGCATATGTTTGGGGATACACGATTTTTTTAAAACCTAGAACGGTATACAGTATTGTTATTGGGGGTATATCAGGCGCACTTCCTCCCATTATTGGCTGGGCTACAGTTTCTGGTGAAATAAGCCTTATGTCTCTTTTGATGTGCCTTATTATTTTTATGTGGACACCTGCTCATTTTTGGGCGTTAAACATAGAACAAATGGAAGATTATAAACAAGCTGGATTTCCAATGTATCCTAATGTTTATGGTGTGCAAAAAACAAAATACCAAATCGTATTTTATACAGTTGCAACCGCAATAACTACGATGTTTACATTTTTGATTTGGAAGGGTTCATTCCTGTTAACAGTATTTGCTTTTGCAATCAGTATTTGGTTTATCTATCAATCTATTCAGTTGTTAAACCATAAATTAAAACCAATGCGTTTTTTTATATATTCTATTTATTTTCTTTTCTTTATTTTTTCACTTTTTATCATTCAATTTTTGATTAAGTGTTTTTAATCAATCTCACTAAAATAACGCAAAAGCAGCTGTTTCTATACTTTAAAAGAATTAACCAGTTTTGCTAACTTGTCTGCTTGTAGTTGCAGTTCCGTTGCTGTACCTAAACTTTCCTGTACCATTAATGCATTTTTTTGGGTCATTGAATCCATGGAGGTTATGGATTTGTTGACTTCCTTAATACCTTGAGATTGTTGCATGGATGCTCGGGCTATGTCGTGTATGATGTCGGAAACGGACGTTGTAGAACTTAAAATATCATGTAAAGCCATTCCCGTATTACCAACAAGATCGACACCCGATTTAACGTGAGCAGAGCTTTCTTCAATAAGTGTTTTAATTTGTTCTGAAGCAACACTTGATCGATGAGCAAGTTTTCCAACATTTTCAGCAACTACAGAAAACCCTTTTCCAGCTTCGCCAGCACGTGCAGCTTCAACTGCTGCATTTAAGGCTAATAACTCTGTTTGAGAGGCTATTTCATCAATAACAGTAATAATTTCAGAAATTTTTGAAGATGAAATGGCAATCTTTTTCATGGCTTCTATAGCTTGTCCCACAACTCGGCCTCCTTTTTGTGCACTTTCAGAAGACTGACTGGCAAGACCTGTTGCATTTTCTGCATTTTTGGTGTTGTGTTGAACAGTGCTTAAAAGCTGACCAATGGAATTTGCCGTGGATTCAAGGTTGGAAGATTGCAGTTCTGTTCGGGAAGAAAGATCTTGGCTTCTGATAGAGATAACGGCAACAGCATTATATATTTTCTCAGATGTGCTTATGATGTTGTTGATGATCTCTCCAAGATTTTGAGACATGGTGTTAGCATCTTTTAAAATTTTATCATAAATACCGTTGTAATTTCGTTCGAGCTGAATGCGTAGATCTCCTTTAGCCATAGATGCAAAAATTTTGGCAATATCAGATAATACATTATCCATATTTTCAATCATTTCGTTTAGCGAACAGCTGAGATCACGCATGAAGCCTGTCTTGTTATGAGTATCAATGCGGTGACTTAAATCTCCATTGTTGGCAGCAATAACAATTTCAGAAATTTTTTCTTGGATTTCAATTTCATTAGATTTATCTAAAATTTCTAAAACAATTCCTAATGTATCCCCAAATTGATTAATGACAGGGTGTGCTGTAATTTCTAAGGTGCATTCGTCTTTTGTAATTCTGTAGTTCTCTACTTTTGATATATGTTTTAAAACTGAAGATTGAGAATCATTTTGAAAAATATTAATAGTTTGACCTAAAATTTTAGATGACGTTGTATACGCTGATGAATTAGAAAATTTAAGATTATATTTTTGAATGATTTGTTTCATGGCATGGTTGTGATAGATTATTGTTCCGTTTGTATTGGATGTAACTATTCCAACAGAAATATTATCTAAAGCTGCTTTTAACTGTACAGATTCTATGCCAGATGTTTTAATAACTTCTAATGCTCGTGCAATATGACCTATTTCATCGTGGCGTTCTGATCCTGGGATAATTAGTTTTAAATCTCCCATTGAAAGTCGTGCAATATTATCAGTAATTTCCTGAAGTGGAGCAATAATATCTCTTTTAACTATTAACTGAATAATAAAAAGAAAAATGAACGAACTTACAAATAATATTAAAAGGATGATGAGATAAAGCTGATTATGGTGGGATTTAGTTTTTTCATTGTCTTCAATGATGTTATTGATATCTTTTCCAAGTTCAGTATGGGAGTTTAAGAAATCTGTATATTTTTCTTGCAACATATGGAGCATAGAACTCTTATCTTGTACATTACTATTGATAATGCTGTCGCTGTATGAAATATATTCTAATAGTTTTGTATGCAAAAGTTTGATGGATGATATTGTTTTTGCATGATCAACTTTGATGGATTTCATTTCTTCGAAATTATTTTTAAAATTTTGCACATCTTTATCGTATTCCGTCCTGATAAAGAGAATATTATTTTGAGTATTGAGGATAACCCAAGACCGCACAAGGTCGTGGTACATGTCTAGGGTTAAATATTTTTCTTTGATTTTAGTGTAACTGTGAGAAGTAGTGTCGTAATTTTTAACTTTATCGTGATGCCATAAGTTAAAGAAAATAACCACTGTGCTGAATAAACCAAGCCATAAAAGATTGAGCTGTATTTTTTTTGCTAAATTCATCACTATATTTGAAAAAATGTTTATACATTTAGTAAACATTACGAGAGTAAAAAAACGATTAATTTATCCTTTTTTCTTTTGTTAAATATTTCTTAATAGAAATGAAGCATTATATTGCTATCTAATTAATAAGATTTAAATTTTATCTTTTTATGATGAAATGTGCTTGAGGAAAGAGATTGTACAGTATGACAAGAGAAAAAAATACAAAATCAAAGGTTACAGAAAAAACTAAAAAAAATAATGTTGAATCCAACGCAAGCACGCATACAGATAACGGTAGTGAGAAATTAGAGAACAAGAAAATTCATAATAAAATGAGTGCCCAAAAAACGAAAAAGAAAATTGGACTTGCTTTACAGGGTGGAGGGGCTCATGGATCTTTTGCGTGGGGCATTATTGATAAATTACTTGAAACGGATGAATTTGAAATTCTGGGTGTTTCAGGTACTAGTGCTGGGGGTATGAACGCAGCATGTGTTGTTCAAGGCATTGCTGGTGGAAAATCACAAGATGCCAGAGATCTTTTGAATCGGTACTGGTCATCTATGAGTAAGTTATCATCAGATTTATCTTTTTCAGATTATAATATGTTCGATAAAATGGATAATAATCCTAACCTCAGAGACCGTTTTTCAAATAAAATAAAGGACTTTTTCTTTAGTTACGCAGTGCACCATGCGACACCGTACGAATTCAATCCTTTAAATATGAATCCATTTAAGGACTTTTTGTCAGATTTTTTTGATTATGATGTGATCCGTCAACAAGATAAAATAAAATTGTTTTTAGCAGCAACGCATGTCAAAACCGGTAAAATTAAAATATTTAATAACCATGATGTTTCAGCGGATGTTTTAATGGCAACAGCTTGTCTTCCTGAACTTTTTCAAGCAGTAGAAATTGATGGAGAACATTATTGGGACGGAGGTTTTATAGCGAACCCTGCCATTTACCCTATTATTAATGAATGTGATACACAAGATATTTTTATTGTTCAATTACGACGATCTAATATTGATTACATTCCTAAAACAAGAGAAGAAATTTCAGATCGTTTCAAAGAAATAACTTTTAATGGATGCTTGCTTAGAGAAATGCGAGCCATACATTTTATTACACAATTAATTGATCAAGGTATTATTCAAGACCCGTCTATGAAAAGACTAAATATGCATGTTATTCAAAACGATAGTGCTTTTGATGGCTTAAATATGAGTAGTGCACTTAACACAGATTGGGAATTTATCTCTCGCCTTTTTAATGCAGGTAGACAGACTGCTGAAAATTGGATGAATAAAAATTTTGATAATGTGAATAAAACTTTAAAGATAGATCCTTCTTTGGATAATACGTTTTCTACATTTGTATAGATTAAAATTAGAGTCCTGATAGTTGGTTGTTCATCATTTGTCTTTATCAATTAAAGATTTTACACGCAGAATTTTTTGAATATGATTTGTTTAAAATCTCTAAATTTAGTACAATTAAGGGTATATTCATTATCTTGCGAAAAGATAAATAGGAACAAAGCATAGGGGCTCTGATTTATGGAAACTATTTTGCTAATAGCTGCAACAGGATTTATTTTTTATAGATTATGGTCTGTATTAGGTTCTAGAGACGGCTTTGAAAAAAAGATGGATTGGAATGTTGGTCAAAATGATTTAAACCAACCTGAAGATAACGTTATTGTTTTATCTCAAGATAAAGTAGAACAAGTGCAAGAAGATGATTTGTCGTATCGAAAATTCGATGAGTATGTTTCTAAAATTAAACTAAAGGAGCCTGATTTTGATTTAGAGTTTTTTTTAAAGGGTTCACAAAAAGCATTTAAGCACATTGTTACATTGTTTGCTGAAGGACAATTAAGCAAATTAAGCCATTTAGTTTCTCCTCAGATTTATGAAAAATTTCGTCAGGCTATTGAAGAACGTGTGAAGCGTCAGGAAAAAATGGAAATGGATTTTTTAGATGTTGAATCCGAAGTTGCTTCTATTGAAGTGGAAAATGGTAAGGCTTTGATAACTATCAATTTTGAAAGTCAGCAGATGTTAGCTACAATTAATAGCGATGGTTTGTGTTACGACAATCCTTCTAGGCTTACGGCAACTGTTCGTGATGTTTGGACGTTTAAAAAAGAATTGAATCCTCATGTTAAAATATGGACCTTGCACAAAACACAAAGATCAGCGTAGGAAATCAATAATATTCTTAATTAAAGTAATTAATGCTAGATCTTGAACATTAATTATATATGTAAGGTGGAGGATTTATTTTAAGACTATTTTTGTCTAAAAGTTATACGTCCTTTAGTAAGATCGTATGGGGTCATTTCAACGGTTACTTTGTCACCAGCTAAGACTCTAATTCGATTTTTTCTCATTTTACCAGAAGTATGAGCTAGAATAACGTGCTCATTTTCTAATTTTACACGAAACATTGTGTTGGGTAAAACTTCAGTGATAACACCTGTGAATTCGATTAAATCTTCTTTTGACATACTTAACTTTTAAAAAACTTATTAGATTATTATATATGTCTTAGTGAATAAATTCAAGAATTTTAATTTGTTTTTTTGTTTTTATTTATTACGTTGAAGCTTTTGTAAACTACGGGTGTTCCTACAAAATTAATAAGCATTCTGAAAAATATTCCAGGTAAAACATAGGTTAGAAGCATATCTTTAGTAGCCATAGCTTTAGGGGCAAAAATTATCCAAGCAAGCCCACTAAACACTAAATTATCAACGACTGCGGCGATAGCATTAGCTGTATTTTGTGCAAGCCACACGTATTGGTTATTTAGTTTTTGTTTAAGGATACTAAACGCAAAAACGTTTAAATACTGTCCAATTGCAAAGGAAATAAGGCTTGCAATGATAAATCTCATTTGAGGAATAAATAAAATTTTGAATGCTTTCCCTACCTCTTGTTGTCCCTCGAATCCAGTGATTTTGTGACCAGTGCTAAAGGCCATAGCTATAACAAAAAAGATTTGTGCTAAAAATGATAGTTTTATGCTTTTTTTTGCAGCTTCCATTCCATAGTTATGGATAATGACGGTTGTTGCTATAAAAGTTGAAGAGAAAACAATGTTGCCAACAGATACCGGATTTGAATAAAGCCAGTATTCTGTTAATTTTAAGACTTGAATATTTCCAATAATAATGCAAATTGCATTATAAACTAAAAGTGCCTCAAGTCCAATTTTGCTTGCAAAAATGATAGACCCAAAGCATAAAATGACTAGTAGCAAAGAAGGTGCTTCTGGGGCTAATTGAGTTAAAAAATTAACAAAATGGATAAATATTTCATCGATCATTGTAAATGCTTTAAAAATTTTTCTATGACTTTTTTATACATGTCTTTTTTGAAATTGACAATGTTTTCCATAATCTCTGAATGTGATGCCCATTTATAAGATCTGAATTCTGGATGTGAGGTGTTGATGTTTGTTGTATCTTTGTCAATAAGTTTAAACAAAAACCACTGATATCGTTGACCGCTAAAACGAGCATCCCAAATTTTATGAGCAACTTCTTCAGGCCATAAGACATCATATTTTTCTGCTGCTTGACAGATAAGTTCTATATTATGACGAGCTATCCTTGTTTCTTCAAACAATTCTCTGTAGGCTGCGTCAAGAGCTGTTTCGTTAGCGTCTATGCCTCCTTGTGGCATTTGAAACGATCCTGGATGATCTATTCTTTCTCCAGACCATATTTTTTTTTCATGGTTGAGAAGGGTAATTCCTACACAATTTCGAAGATTCATATCTCTTTTTACCATCTCTTTTGCTGAAGTGAATGTATAATATCATAAAATAAATGAGAGTTACAATTTTACTGTCGCAACATTAAAATATTGATTTGTTCCATATGTTGAATAGTAAATTTAAAGCGGTTTTAATCTGAAAAAAACTTAGTGGGTCTGGGAGGTGAAAAATTGTTTTTTTAATTGCAAAAAAGATATTTGTTTTTTTTGCTTAAATACTAATTGTTTAAATATAGCATTTTTATATTTATTTATTGCGTCTATATCTTTTTAATATTTAAAAAAAATATTAAAAAGAATCTTGTTTTTAATGAAAAAAACTGTTATAAAGAAAAGTGTTATAAATTATTGATAAAATAGGTATTAAATTACAATGTCAGATATCGCGTTACGTGTTAAAAATATTATTGCAGAACATCTTAGTTTGGATTTGGAAAAAATTACTGAAAATGCAAAATTCATTGATGATTTTCGCGTAGACAGTTTGGATCTTTCCGAAATGGTTATGAAATTCGAAAGTGAATTTGGAATTGAAATTCCACCAGAATCAACAGAAAAATTAGTGACTGTAAAATCTGCTATTGATTATATTACAGAAGCTCAACAAGCTGCATAATAAAAGGTTTTTGTTGTGAGAAAAGTCGTTGTTACAGGATTAGGAATAGTTTCTCCTTTTGGATATGGTGTTAAGCATAACTGGGAAAAATTAATTCAAGGGAAATCTGGGATTTCAAAAATTTCAACATTTCAAACTGATGATTTACCTGCAAAAATTGCGGGTATGATTCCGAGAGCCGATTCCTCAGAAGATACAGCAGATGGAAAGCTTTGGCTTGAATCAATTGTCCCTGTCCGGGAACAACGACGTATGGACACTTTTATAGCCTATGCTTTGGTTGCTGCTGAAGAAGCTGTAAAAGATTCCGGGTGGTTGCCTCAAGATGAAGAATCCCTTGAAAGAACTGGTGTTATGATCGGTTCTGGAATAGGTGGTTTGCCTCGTATTGACGAAACTTCTAAAATTTTAAATGCTGAAGGACCTCGTCGCGTCAGTCCATTTTTTATTCCTGCATCTTTAATTAATTTAGCCTCAGGTCATGTTTCTATAAAATACGGTTTTAAAGGACCTAATCACGCTCCTGTTACAGCGTGTGCAACAGGTACTCATGCTATTGGCGATGCTGCAAGATTGATTGCTTTTGGTGATGCAGATGTTATGGTATGCGGTGGTGCAGAAGCATCAGTTTGCCGCATTTCATTTTCAGGATTTAGCGCTGCACGTGCTTTATCAACGGCCTTTAACGACAGACCAGAAATGGCATCACGTCCATGGGATATGCAAAGAGATGGCTTTGTTATGGGTGAAGGTTCGGGTATTTTAGTTCTAGAAGAAAAAGAGCACGCAATTAAACGTGGTGCAAAAATATATGCCGAAGTTCTAGGCTATGGTATGTCCGGAGATGCTCATCATTTAACAGCTCCAGAACCTGAAGGATCAGGTGCGTTTAGGGCGATGAGAGCAGCAGTCAAAAATTCAAAAATAGATTTAGACCAAATAGATTATATTAATGCTCATGGTACATCCACACCTTTAGGTGATTTGGTGGAAATTAAAGCAGTTAAAAGACTTTTTGCTGAAGAAGCATATAAGCTTCACATGTCATCTACCAAATCTGCAATAGGTCATCTTTTGGGTGCTGCAGGAAGTGTGGAAGCTATTTATTCCATTTTGGCAATGCAAAATGGTTTGATGCCGCCAACATTGAATTTGGATGAACCCAGCGAAGAATGTGACCTTAATTTGATACCCCACAAGGCATTAGAAAAGAAGATAAGATATACAATGTCTAATTCTTTCGGTTTTGGCGGAACAAATGCATCAGTTATTTTTGGTAAAGTTTAAATCTGATACCTAAAAACTTGTATTAGTTCTGAAAATTAATTAAATTTTTATCGATTAAGTTTATCATAACTAAGAAATCATTTAATAATGAAGCTTTAGTAAAAGTAGTTATGATAGATGAAAAAAAATATTTTGAAGCAATTAGTCTTTCGCATGTCATGATAGAATTTACGACGGAAGGAATCATTATCGATGCTAATGAAAACTTTTTGAACGTAATGGGATATGAACTTGATGAAATTAGAGGTCAGCATCATAGTATTTTCGTAGAAGATAATTTAAAACAAAGTGATCAGTATGCTCAGTTTTGGAATCAATTAAGATCAGGACATTTTTTTAATGCAGAAGTAAGACGTATTAATAAGTGGGGTGATTTTCTTTGTTTTGAGGCAAGCTATAATCCAATCAAGGATGATGGTGGTGACGTTCGCAAGATTTTAAAGATAGCATTAATTAAACATGAGATAATGAATCACATTCCAAATGTTGATTTTGATGCTTTGAGTTGTATAAAAACTTGCTATCAAAGCGATTGCTTCCTTGAATTTTCAAAAGAAGGATTAATTATAAATGCAAGCAACCATTATCTTGATACCTTTGGCTTTGTATTTAATGAAATAAAAGGTAAGCATCACAGTGTTTTGGTAAATGCTGCATTAGCAGAAACTCAAGAGTATAAGAATTTTTGGAAAGATAGCATTAACGATAATTTTGAGTATAAAGAACTATACAGAGCAGGAAAAGCGGGTAAAAGTTTTTGGGTAGATACGCAGTATGAAGTGTATTATGACATGAGCGATGAGATTGATAAAATTGTAAAAATATTTTCTTTCAGCAAAGAGTTCCACAACATTTTCAACGAAAACTTTCTGTTAATATATATATCTAAAATGAAGAAATAAAATGATTAGATTAATATAAGTATTTTTTATTTAATTTCTGAAAGTGAATATTTGAATTTAGGGTTGGATCCTGCTAAGATCACTGAATAAATTACATGTGTTTTTTAATTTATCAATATGAACCAAATCCAAAATATGACCCCTATGATGCAACAGTATTGGGAACTTAAAAAAAAGCATCCTACAGAAATTCTGTTTTATCGCATGGGTGATTTTTATGAACTTTTTTTTGATGATGCTGTTTGTGCATCTCAAGAGCTTCAGATTGTTTTAACTAAACGTGGCAAGACGGAAGATACCGACATTCCTATGTGTGGTGTTCCTTTTCATAGCTATGAACATTATGTTGCTAAATTATTGAATAAAGGATATCGTGTTGCCATCTGTGAACAAACAGAAACCCCAGAGTCTGCAAAAAAGAAGGGTTTAAAAGGGCCTCTTCCTCGTGATGTTGTTCGTATTTTAACACCTGGGACACTTGTTGAAGAATCTTTTTTAAAAAATTCAGCTCATAACTATTTGCTTGTTATTGCACCTGGTATAAAAGAAAAATCTCAAAATTATGGCTTAAGTTATATTGATGTTTCGACGGGTGATTATTTTATTGAAGCATCTGCATTTGAAGATGTTGTGCACTCTATAGCAAGAATTGATCCTGCAGAAATTTGTATTCCAGAATCTGCATATAGAAATTCCCAAAGTTATTTGTGGCAAGTCTTATCTTCATATCATGACAGATGTCATCCTCTACCCGATATACGTTTTAATGTAAATACTTGCAGTGAAAAAATAAAAGATTTTTTTAATATCCTTTCTCTTGAAATTTTAGGAAACCTAGATAACTGCATGTTAACGGCTTCAGGTGTTGCTTTAGAATATATTTCGTTAACATCTAAAGATTCTTTGCCTTATTTGAAGTTGCCCATTATTCATCATGCAAATGAATTCATGCAAATAGATAGTTCCACACGAAAAAGTTTAGAATTAATGTTTTCTGCTAATGGTCAACAGACAGATACACTTTTTTCAGTGATAAACTTAACTTTGACATCCATGGGATCAAGGTTATTGCAAAGGCATTTATCTTCACCTTTGTTATCTGTTCAATCGATTCAAAAGCGGCTTGATTTTATTGAGTGCTTCGTTAAAGACCAAACTTTTAGCAAAGTATTAGACGATGCTTTGAGCCAATGTCCGGATGGGGAACGTGCATTTACACGCTTATGTTTTGGAAAAGGTGGACCTCGCGATTTGGCTGCTTTGAAACAAACGTTGGAATGTGCCATAAAGCTAGGCGATATTTTGAAAGATCATTCTATAACATTGGATGTTTCAAGTATTTTTCTGCTTCAAAAAATGAAATCTTGGTCTTCTAAACTAGATCAGATAAATCCACTTTACTATACCCTGATAAGTTCCGTTGAATCAGAAAATTTACCATTGTTAAAGCGTGATGGTGGTTTTATTAAGCAGGGTTACAATATCGATCTTGATGAATATAAAAAATTACAAAAAGACAGTCATCAAATACTTCAAGATTTGCAAGAACAATATCAACAACAAACAAACATCACAACGCTGAAAATTAAGCATAATCATATGTTGGGCTTGTTTATTGAAATCAGTCAAAGTCACCTTGATAAAGTGCCAGATTTTTTCGTTCATAGACAAACATTAGCTAATAATTATCGTTACACTACACTTGAATTGTCCGATTTAGATCAAAAACTTAATGCAGCCCATGATCTGCAGGTTGCCAAAGAAATTGAACTATTTGACGAAATAGTTCAAGAAATCCAAAAAAATACGGATTCATTATTGAAGACCTTTCAAATTATTGCCCAAATAGATGTGTTTTTATCTCATTCCAAATTAGCTGTTCAAAAAAACTATGTTAGACCCACCATTGATGAATCGTTGCAATTAACAATCAAAGCAGGTCGTCATCCAGTTATTGAAAAAATCCTTATGAAGAATGACGAGTGTTTTACAACGAATGACTCTTTTATGGATCAAAAAAGTTTCATGGGTATTATTACTGGCCCCAACATGGGTGGTAAAAGTACTTATTTAAGACAGAATGCTTTGATTATTTTGATGGCTCAAATGGGGATGTATGTGCCAGCTCATTTTGCACATATTGGTATTGTTGATCGCATATCATCAAGGGTGGGTGCATCAGACGATTTAGCATCCGGTCGTTCTACTTTTATGGTGGAGATGATTGAAACTGCAAGTATCTTACATTTATCAACTGATCGTTCTTTTGTTATTCTTGATGAACTAGGAAGAGGGACATCTACACAAGATGGTTTGGCTATTGCACAGGCCGTTAGTGAATACATCTTGAATAATATTCGTTGTCGTTGTTTGTTTGCAACCCATTATCACGAGTTGACTGACCTACTAGAGAACTTAGCTGGACTATATTTTCTTCAGGCAGAAGTTGTGACAGATAAAGATAAAATTGTATTTAAACATAGTATTATAGCAGGTAAAGCAGATCAGTCTTATGGACTATATGTTGCATCAAAAGCAGGTTTGCCGCGAAGTGTGATAGACCGCGCAAAAGTATTAATACAAAATAATAAATCTATTCCTATGCATCAAACGAATGGTAATATTATTACGCATACTTTTGAAGAATCTAATTCAAAAATACCTTCTGAAGTTTTAGAAAAACTAGAGGGCATCAATATTAACGAATTAACACCTTTACAAAGTATGAATGTTTTATCCGAGCTGTTGTCTGAATTAAAATCATACACTTTAAAGAAAGTTGCTTAAAATGGTTTATAAATTGAATGCTAATGAAAATCCATTTGGATGTAGCCCTAAAGTTAAAGATTTTTTTTTACACTACGACCGTCAGTATTTATATGCAGATCCCAGTGCACAAGATTTAAAACAATCCATAGCTTTTAAATACAATATTGACCCACAAAATATTTTATGTGGAGCAGGATCTGAAGATCTCATTACAACTTTGATCCGCACCTTTTGTAAATTAGAAACGGATGAAATTATTATTCCACAGCATTCTTTTATTCTGTATGAAAAAGCAGCACAAATTACAGGGTCTCGTATTATAAATGTAGGCTATGATTCTAAGTGGTGCATCAATGTGGATCAAATCCTTAATGCTGTAACGCCTCATACAAAAATGATTTGTTTAGATCATCCGGGAAACCCTATAGGGACGTTTATGCCCCATAAAGAACTAAAACGTTTAGTGGAAAGTATTCCGTCAACCGTAATCATTTTAATTGACTCTGCTTATGCAGAATATGCATACCGTTGTGAAGGATATAATGATGGCATGGAATTTCCTTCCCTGTATCCTAATGTTTGTGTTACTCGAACTTTATCAAAGGTATACGGACTTGCTGGTTTACGCATTGGCTGGTTATATGCTGTATCACAGGTTATGGCCAAGTTAAATCTGCAACGGGTTTTATACAAAGCCTCACGCATAGCACAAGAGGCAGCAATAATAGCACTGAGTGATGATGTTTTTGCGAATGAAACCATAGATCATACTCTAAAGGCTTTGAAAGATATTGAATCCTTTTATGATTCACTGGGGATATTATTGTGTCGTAATGCAGGTAACTTTGTAACATTAAAATTGAGGAGCGATAAGCAAGCCAAGAGCTATTACGATTATTTGTACCAAAACCAAATAGTTGCAAGTTTATTGAACGATTATAACTTAAGCCATATGGTTAGAATTAGTATAGGAAATCAAGCCTCTATGGAGTTATTGAAGCAACTCACACTTGCCTTTGATTTCGATGCATAGATTTTTTAGAAAAAAGATTTGATGCCATTAATAATGCTTTGAACGGATAAGGCAGAAAGAATAATGCCAAATACTTTTGTTAATATATTGGTTCCCATAAGGCCTAAAATATTGATGAGCATCTGACTCATGCGTAAACAACAGTAAGCAAAAATAATAATAGCAACCAGAACGCCAATAAGTCCAACCTCCGCTTGAAAACTGATTTCTCCTGCTTCCCTCATAAGAATTACAACAGATGTCAGAGCTCCTGGTCCTGCAAGGAAGGGGATGGATAAAGGAAATACAGAAATTTCACTGATACGTTGATCTACGTTACTTTCTTCATTAGTGCATTTTTTGATGATGTCATCAACGTTACTGCGTACCATCTCGATAGCAGAAAGAAGAAGCAGGAAACCACCAGTAATTCTAAATGCACCAACTGAAATTTTTGTAACGTCTAAGATGTAGTCTCCCAAAAATGAAAAAGAACAAAGAAGAAGAAGGCTTATAAAACAAGATTTAAGGGCAACTTTTTTCTTGATATCACTGCTATCTTTTTGTGTAAGTGCTAAAAAAATGGGTACAACGGCAAAGGGATTGATAATAACGAGTAAGGTGATAAAAGATTGTGTTAAAAAATCGAATAAATGCATTAAGTGAGTTTCCTTTTATTTTTTTAATTTATGCTGTTGTTTAGCTTGTATTTTTAAATGTTTGATCTCTTCAGGTGACGGTGTGTGTTTGGGAAAAAGTCGATTATTTTTAAGCCAAGATTCTATTGTGTGAAAAAGTGTTCTGTAAAATTCATCACTATCTTTATACTTATGATCTAATCCTTGCGTATGCAACACATCCCAGTTGCCCATCATATGGCTTAGGAATAACCACCAATTGGGCTTAATATTAATTATGGGAATTTTATCAGAAAAATACCCATAATCCAAGATTGTATTTTCGTATGCTTTTAAATTTGCGATTGTATATAACTTACTATGATTGTTATTTTTTTGAATAATTGGATCGTCAAACGAATAATACTGAAAATCAAAAGGAGTTTTTTTTCTTTTTTCCGAAATAGCTGTGAATAGTTGAAGTGTAGGAGATTTTGATTTTGATATTTTAAAAGATCCTAGTTCCTGTTCATATGCAGATATGTCTTTAGGAGCATATTCGATTATGCCAGCTATTTTATTATCTTGATGAATGGTTTTGATGACCGATGCTCCGTAACCGTGACCCATAAGGATAATTTGTTGATTAGATTTGGCGCGCATAAAATGGAGAGTTGCTGTTAAGTTGTTTAAAATCCAGTTGAGATCTCCTTGTTGATTTTTTAAAGCTTGAACTAGAATTTTTTTTTTAAATTGCTCATTCTTTGAGGACTTCCATAAATCTGACCAATAAGGTCTTAGCGGTTTATTATATTTTAAATTAACAACACGAGCAATATAGGGTTGATCCCAAATAAGGACGATATAGCCCATAGAGGCAAGTTGTTCGCAAATTATAGTATAATCCCAACGCGTTTTTGTAATATCAGGTACTATGATCAGCACAGGATATTCAACAATGCCCCCCGATTGATTTTTTAAGATAGACCCAATAGGTTCTGCGTGTGATTCGATAAAATATTCACCTATTTTAGATGCAAAATAGATTTGGTTAGCGTATCCAAAAGTATGTCTTGGTCTAAAACGTGTAAATTGATGAGGTTTTGCAGGATAAAAAGCTTGGATGACCCAATGTCTTTTATTTTTTTCATGAACCATAGGTCTGGTAACGTCTTGGACGTGTATAGGTTTTGTACCCACGTTAAAGGGACCTGTGGGTTTGGGTAGTACAATAATTTTAAGATGATCTTTTTCGATTAAGCCGTTTGTTTTTTTTAAAGCATCTTGAGAAGATGATTTTTGTTGTTCTTGTTTTCTTGGATTTATGAAAATAAATTTATATCCACTATATACGCTTGTAAAAATAATGATGAAAAAAATAAAGAATTTTTTGTTCATGTTTATTTAAATTCTTGGTCAATAATGCAAAAGCAGCTGTCTTGTTTTAAAAATGTAACGTTTGAATGTTCTTGCAAAACGGATTCTTGAAGTTTATCTAATTGTATATCTGTATTGGATGGATCATGATGAAAAATGCCAATATGTTTGACTTTTGCTTTTTCACCTAGACGAACAGCTTCTTGCCATGTTGAATGTCCCCATCCTTTGTATTTGTGAAGGGTGAGGTCGTCGTAGGTAGAGTCGTAGATTAATAGATCTGTATCTTTGATAAATTCTATCAAACTATCAATGTCATAAGAATCGTCGTGCTCGTGATCGCTAATATAACAAAAAGAATGGTTATCCGATTCAAATCGATATCCGATGGCACCGTTAGGGTGGTTTAGATTGATAGTTTTAACCGTTAATGAAGCAAATTGAAACTGTTCTTTGGCATCAAAATCAATATAAGTTTTTTTTGCCGGAAAAGCTTTCATGGGAATAGGAAAAACTGGGGGAGAAAAAAGATGTTCAAGTGTGTTTTGTATCCCGTTATATTCTTTCGTGGTCCCTGAATAAATGTTGATTTTATGCTCTTTATTCCAAAAAGGAAAATAGAAAGGAAGTCCCATAACGTGATCAAGATGAACATGAGAAAGAAATAAATGTGTAGTTTTGTGAATCTCTGGATTGAATTTTGCATTGGCACTAATAATTCCTGATCCAGCATCGATAATAAAAATTTTTTGATCAAATTCAAAAAAAACACAACTGGTATGACCTCCATATTGGACGACATTTTGATTACAACAAGGAGTACTTCCTCTAACGCCTAAAAAATGAATTTTAAACAAAATATGTTGATTTTGAATTGCTTACTGATTTTGTACAATATGAAGATTAATTTTTTATGAAATTAATTCTTTATTAGATGAAAAAATGAAGAATAGGGCATTATAAAAAAATGACAGTGAAAAGATGATTAATATTATATGCACCATAGAAAATCACGTTGCATTGATTGAATTAAATAATCCCCCTTTAAATACACTATCTCAAAATATGATTGCTCAGTTAGTGGCCGAGTTAGAGTGCCTTGAAAAACAAGATGATGTGCATGTGGTGTTATTAAAATCAGCATGTAAAGTTTTTTCAGCAGGTGCAGATTTGAAAGAGTTATTTGTTCTGGGTCACTACAATCAAAAATTTGACCCCATGAATCATTGGCAGAATGTTGCTTGTTTTACTAAACCCATTATTGGTTTTGTTCAAGGTGCTTGTTTAGGTGGGGGGTTAGAATTAGCTATGATGTGTGATTTTATTGTTGCATCAGAAAATGCAAGTTTTGGTTTTCCAGAAATTAATTTAAATCTAATACCAGGAGGCGGAGGGACAGAATATGCAAAGAAATTTCTTTCACCTTCGAAAATTGCGTATTTAATGATGAGTGGCCAAAAAATTGATGCAAAAACAGCCAAAGAATGGGGACTTGTTGTTGATGTTTTTCCAGAAGAAGTGTCTTTTAAAAAAATTTGTGAGATGACGCAAGATATCGCCTCTAAATCATTGAGATCTTTACAGATCATCAAGAAGACGATTGGTATCGTTAATAAAGAAAATATAGAAAAAGAAAGATTTGAATTTTACCAACTCTTATGTTCAGAGGAAGGAAAAAAGGGTATTGAAGGTTTTCTCAATAAAAAATAACTGGCCTGGTTTCTTATTAAAATTTGAATATTAATACAATCAAAACGACAATAATTTTTTTAATCTTTTTCGTTTTGATAAGAGTTATGCTATCCTAAAAGGTAAGAATTTTTCAAAAGAGATATATATTGTGTTCTCTAAATATTGCGTGATAAAGATAAATAATGTTTTGAAATGTAGCGTCACGGTATTTGTGCTTGCTGGATGCTTGCCTGCTAACTTTAACGTAGCATCACTAAAAGACACTATTGGTTCATTTAAAGAAGCACGTGATTCGGTTCGTGATTTAAAAACTGATCCCTTGAACGTTTGCCCTATTGATATTAGTGTTCTGGATGAAAAAAAACTTTATCGAGTCTCTCAAAATAAAAAAACAGAATATCCTCTTGTTAAATTATCGGCTGTTAACTGTGAGACTATGGTTAATGGTAAATTAACTTTGAAACCTGTTTTAAATTATGATGTTGGTTCTTGGAAAACAAAATTATTTGGTGGAACATTTTCATTGAAAAATAATGTTTCTATTACATGTGCTTGTTCTAAAACCATGGATGTTCCAACAACCGAGTCTGGATATTATGCACGTCAAACTTTAGTGGTTGACTTGTCGGCAATTCAAAAAATCAAAGAATCAGGTGCTGTTGGTGGCGACGGTAATGACAAGGTAAGGAATGGTGAAATTAAACCAAACACACCCGTTGTGATGGATTTACGAGATACATTTAAAGGAAATCCAGTTCGTTGCTGGTTTACGGATAGTGAAGACTATTCTAAATACAAAAAATAAATATAAAATAGGTTGTAAAATATAAAAAATGAAACATATTCGAAATTTTTCTATTATTGCTCATATTGATCACGGTAAATCTACTTTAGCAGATCGACTCATTGAATATTGTGGTGCTATTGAATCGCGTGATATGAAAGAACAAATGCTTGATTCAATGGATATTGAAAGAGAACGTGGCATTACGATTAAAGCTCAAACAGTTCGTCTTCTTTACAAAGCTGATGACGGATTACAATATCAGCTGAATTTAATGGATACTCCGGGTCACGTTGACTTTGCTTATGAAGTTAGCCGTTCTTTGGCGGCTTGTGAAGGATCACTGTTGGTTGTTGATGCTAGCCAAGGTGTCGAAGCTCAGACTTTAGCCAACGTGTACCAAGCCATTGAAAATAACCATGAAATTATTCCGGTTCTTAATAAAATTGATTTGCCTGCTGCAAATCCTGAGCGTGTTAAACAACAGATTGAAGACGTAATTGGCATAGATGCTTCTGATGCTATTGAAATTTCAGCAAAAAGCGGACTGGGTATTAAAGATGTTTTAGAAGGCATTGTCAAAAGGTTGCCTGCACCAATCAGTGAATTGGAAGACGAGCAACTGAAACTTCAACCACTCAAAGCACTTCTTGTGGATAGTTGGTACGATAGCTATTTGGGTGTCATGATTCTGGTTAGAGTTATTGAAGGCTCTATTAGAGCTGGAATGAAAATTCAGATGGTTAACACACGTGGTTGTTATGAAATTGACCGCGTAGGATTCTTTACACCTAAACGCCAAATAGTAGATGCTTTGTATCCTGGTGAAATGGGTTTTTTAACAGCAAGCATCAAACACGTTGCCGATTGTAAAGTAGGTGATACCATTACGGAAGAAAAAAGACCAACTCAAACACCTTTGCTAGGATTTAAACCTTCTGTTCCTGTTGTTTTTTGTGGTTTGTTTCCATCAGATGCAGCTGAATTTGAAAAACTAAGAGACTGTTTGGCAAAGTTGCATTTGAACGATGCCAGTTTTCATTTTGAACCAGAAAGTTCTACAGCGTTAGGATATGGATTCAGGTGTGGATTTTTAGGATTATTACATTTAGAAATTATTCAAGAACGTTTAGAGCGAGAATTTGATTTAGATTTAATTACGACTGCACCTAGCGTTGTTTATAAAATGAATATGACTGATGGCACCCAAATCGATTTGCATAATCCTGCAGATATGCCAGATATCATGAAGATTGATTCAATAGAAGAGCCTTGGATCACGGCAACCATTCTTGTCCCCGATGAATATCTGGGTTCAGTTTTGACCTTATGTTCAGATAGAAGGGGAGAACAAAAAGATTTAACCTATGTTGGTAATAGAGCAATGGTTGTGTATAAGCTTCCTTTGAATGAAGTTGTTTTTGACTTTTATGACCGCCTTAAATCTTTAAGTCGTGGATATGCTTCTTTTGATTATCTGATTGACGAATATAGAGAAGGAGATTTGGCTAAAGTTTCTATTTTAGTGAATATGGAACCCGTTGATGCACTAGCCATGATAGTTCATAAAACTCGTGCAGAATCAAGAGGACGTTCTCTTTGTTCCCGATTAAAAGATCTAATACCCAAGCAATTGTTTAAAATTGCAATTCAGGCTGCAATTGGTGGCAAAGTTATTGCGCGTGAAACTATATCTGCAATGAGAAAAGATGTTTTAGCAAAATGTTATGGTGGTGATATATCGCGTAAAAGGAAACTATTAGATAAGCAAAAAGCAGGTAAAAAAAGAATGAGACAATTTGGTAATGTAGAAATTCCTCAAAGTGCCTTTATTGCTGCCTTGAAAATGGGAGATGATTAGTTGTCTATTGGTCTACCAAATGTTTCTAAACCTTCGTTTTTACAACGATTGAATTACTATATATTAGAAAAAGCACATAGTCCCAAAGCAATGTGGTTTTTGATGCTTATTTCATTTACCGAAAGTTCTGTATTTATCTTACCTCCTGATTTATTAATGATTCCTATGGGGATAGTGAACAGAAGAAAAGTTTGGTCAATGGCATTTTGGTTGACCGTTAGTTCTGTTTTGGGTGGTATTGTTGGTTATTTTTTAGGTTCATATTTGTTTCAATCATTTGGTAAATGGTTAATAGAGGTGTACCAATTTCAAGACTCTATGCAATCTTTCTACGATTATTATCAAAAATGGGGTTTTTGGATTATTGTACTGAAAGGGGTAACTCCTATCCCATATAAATTAGTAGCTTTAGCCAGTGGAATAGCGCATTACCCTTTTATGATGTTTGTGTTAGCTAGTGTTGTTTGCAGAGCTATTCGGTTTTATGCTTTGGCCGCTGTTTTGTATTATTTTGGAGATAGAGCAAAAAAAATATTTGATAAATTTATGATTCATTTATTTTTAGCCTCTATTTTAATAATTGTCGCCGGTTTTTATATCGTTAAAAAAATAAATTTTTAATGCTTCTTTTTGATCCAGATTTTTATCCTCATCTAGGGTTTATGGTTTTTATACCCATAGGTTTTATAGGTGGTGTTTTTTCTGGTATTATAGGGCTTGGTGGAGGGGTTATTATTACCCCCATGATGATCTATTGCGGCTTTCACCCACTGCTTGCCTTTCCAACACAACTTATTCATTCTGTAACAACAAACTTTGTTGGCTATTTAGAATATAAAGAAAAATCCAGTGTTGATTACAAACTATCTTTGGTTGTTATTATTGGGTCCATCATTGGCATTATTATAAAATTTGTTGTATATAATTATTTTGAAATGGGCATAGCCATTCTTGAAAATTTACACTATGACTACATCTTTATTCTTTTTGCTGCTGGTATGGCACTGCTGATTCAAAGCATTCGTTTATTAAGATCTCCATATCAATCTAAAGTCAATTTGTATATGAAAGACTGGATGATATTTTTACCATTTCACTATATTTTTAACAGATCTAGGGTCGAGTTAAGCATTCTTATACCGCTGATCCTAGGTGTGATGATGGGGTTATTTGTGACTGTATTAGGTGGTGGCCTTAGTCTGTTTATGATGCCAGCATTAACATACTTATTAGGAAGGCCTAGTAAAGTTGTTATAGGTACTGGTAAATTTACTGTTTTTGTCATATCAATTATGGCTTCTATAGTCGTGAGTTATAATCACCTTGTTCCCGATTTTATGGTTGTTGTCTTTCTTCTGATTGGTAGTATTTCTGGTATGAGGGTTGGAAGACTCTTTAAAAATCAAATCTCTAAAAATATATTGTTATTATTGTCATCGGTGTTTCTACTGGGATTGGCTATTTTATTTTTTATGTCTGTTATTCACCATAGCGATTATTTTGCGCCTTCACCCAGATTTAAGTTATCAGCATATGTTTTATTGGAAGAATCTTTAATTGTTGCCGATAAATCTTACAAAGAAATATTGAAGCTAATTATTGACTATCCAATGCGTTATTCAGCTGTAGTATGCATGTTATTTGCAGCTGGTACATTTTTATTCGTATACTTTAAAAACATAATTTCTAGAAAATATATAGATTAAGTCTGTAGAAGTATTTAACTATATATTTATCCATGAATACTTGGTGGTAATTTTGGGTTGACAAATGATTAATTTTGTATTAATATATTTATATGGTAAATATATCTTTTGTCGAGGTTTGTATGAATATTTCGAATGGCTATGAAAAGCTTCATTCAAAGCTTTTAGATATAGAGTCAGAGAAAAAGAAAATTGATGAAAAAATTAATCAAACACCAAAATCTGAAAGCGGTGTTTTAAATTTTTGTTTTTATCAAATGAAAAAAAGACGTGATGAGATTAATCAGAAAATTGATAAAATCAATAGTTTCTTAAATCCCGATATTATTGCATAGTTTCTTTTAAAAAAAAATCTTTTGCTTTACTTAAATTCTTAAGCTTATCCTTTAAAAACTCAGACGCTTATTGGCATCTGAGTTTTGCATTACATTTTTTTTCAACTTCTACTATAATTTGTGCTTGCAGGTCATCAATGAATTTACCATCTAATGGATTATTCGGTAATGCTTGTATAGTAACTTGCATTGCTACAGATTTTTTATCTTGTGCATCATTTGTGTTCTGATAAACATCAAATATTTGAACATCTTTAATGAGTTGTTTGTTTGTTTTAAAAACAGAAGATATAAGGCTTTCTACAGGTTGCTTTTGATCAATCCAAAATGAGAAGTCCCTGAAAATGGGTTGCAATGTATTGTCTGTATATGGTTTGAATTTTTGTTTTTTTTGTAGTAATGCGTCAATAAAATCATAGTCAATTTCGAAATAAAAGGCACTTCCTTTAAGCTCTTCTTTTTGAAGGATAGATGGATGTATTGCTCCAAATTTTGCAAAAATTTGTTTTCCTCGTGCGAATTCAGCAGATTGTCCGGGATGTAATAAAGATGAATTACTCGTTGAACAGTTAAAATCTGTAATATTTAACGTATAAAATAGTTCGCTCAATATTTTTTTCATTTCAAAAAAATCAAATTTTCCTGGTTTTCTCCAGTGTCTTATAGATTCAGTAAAATTAACAATTCCAGCGATTGATTTGGATTCTATAATGTTTTGATCTTTATCAAAATTGAAAATATGGCCAATTTCAAAGTATCTACCATGCGCAATAGAAAGCTGTGATAGTCTTTTGATATGGTTTAATAGGCCAGGAAAAAGGCTAGGTCTTAAATTTTTCATTTCAAGGGTAATGGGATTGTGTATTTCAACTTTATCTAGCGCGTTAACTTTTGAATCTGAAAGCATAGAATACGTAATAATTTCACTGAAATGATTCTGTGTAAAAAATGAACGTAAAAACCGATGCGTACATTGTTCGTGTGAGGAAGGTTGCAATGCTAGAGGTATGTTTGGGATATTTTCAAATCCCTTTACTCTTAGGATTTCTTCTATAAGATCTTCTTTAATTTGGATATCTAGACGGTACAGAGGAGGGGTCACTTCAATATTTTCATCGTCTATTCGGGCGTATTGAATGTTCAATTGTTCAAGATGTTGAATGATTTCGTTTTGTGTGAATGAAGTTCCGATTTTACTTATAACGTCTGTTGTATTAAGGATAATGGAAGGATGCGATGTTTTAATTTGACCTTCATAGTTTTGATATATTTGATATGAATCTACAGTTCCTTTTGATAAGCTTGCAAACAAATCAACGGCATAAGCTAATGAAGCATTGCATGTAGAAGGTGATATGCCTCTTTCAAAACGTGTTCGTGCATGACTATGAATATTCAGATGTTGGCCTGATAGTGCAATATATGCTTCATCAAAATGTGCTGCTTCTATAAGTATATTTTTCGTCGTGCCGTCGACTGCGCAAGACATTCCACCCATGATTCCAGCAAGTGTTACGGGGGTGTTTTGTTCATCGTATACGGTGATTGCATTTTCGGGTAGCTGATATTCTTTTTGATCTAGTGCTGTAAAGGATTCAGTTCCGTTTGACAGGTCAATTCTTAGTGGACCCTTAATTTTATCCCAGTCGTAAATATGTATGGGCTGCCCTATGTGAATACATATGTAGTTCGAAAGATCTATAAGCAGGCCTTTGGGCTCTATTCCATAAGATAAAAGTCGAGATTGCATCCATTCAGGTGTTTCCCTTGTGTTAATATTGACCATTTTCACAAGTGAAAAGAACTGGCATTTTTCTTTAGCTTCAGCAGAGATAGTGAAAAGAGAACTACACTCCATTTTGGATTCAATTAAATTTTTTTCTAGTTTTGAAGTGTGCAACTGATCTGTAAGTAAAGTTCCTATTCCGAAGTTTGATAATTCTCTGGCTAAACCTAGAATTGAAAACCAGTCAGCCCTGTTGGGTGTGAGTGACACTTCAATGATGGGATCAAATAAAAATGAAAAAAGAGAGTCTTTGATAAGAACATCTTCAAGTTTCACCCCAACAATACTGTCGTCAGGTAAATCCATAATGCCATCTGAATCACCAGGTAAGTTGAGTTCATCAAAAGAACATAACATTCCTTGACTGTCAATTCCGCGTATGGTTGATTTTTTCAGGACTTGGTTGGTTTTGGGAATACATGTTCCAATTCGTGCATAAGCAACTTTCATGTTTTCTCTGACGTTAGGTGCTCCGCAAACAACTTGAATGGTTTCAGAATGGTGGGCATCAAGTGCTACAGTGCATAGGGATAATTTATCCGCGTTTGGATGTTTTTCTACATTAATTATTTGTGCTACAGTTATGTTTTTTAATGTTGATGCATTGTCGATAATTTCTTCTACTTCAATTCCTGCTTTAACGAATGTGTTTACGATTACGTCTAAAGATGCATCAGTTTTCAAGAAGTGTTTAAGCCAAGAAAGAGAGAATTTCATATTTTTTTCCTAAAAAGAGTACTTATAATTTAGCAAAAAAAAACAGATTTTTCTATTGAATTGTTGTTAAGGGTGAGTTTGAGATATTTAGATTTTGATTAATATTGAAGAGTGGTTGGCTTTAATGTATCTAGAAAATGGGATAAAATTTTTTGTGTGTCAGAAATGATGGGTTCGACAAAATGATTAATCTCTTCTGCCTTAAAATTTGAAAGTACATAAGAAGATACTAAATCTTTGTGACCAGGATGTCCTATTCCTATTCGTATCCTCCAATAGTCTTTGCCAATTAAGGAATCAATATTTTTTAACCCGTTATGTCCACCATGTCCACCGCCTTGTTTGATTTTAATAATGCCAAGATCAAGGTCTAGATCATCATGAATAACAATAATTTGTTCAGGTGGAATTTTATAAAATTGAGAAAAAAGTGATACCGATTGTCCGCTTAAATTCATAAAAGTTTGTGGCTTAATTCCATAAATTTTATGTTGATTGATTTTAGCTTCAAAATATTGTGCTTTGAATTGCGTTTTGAATGTTTGTGTTACGGATAGTTGGGCATTTAAAACATCAATCGCCATAAACCCTATGTTATGGCGATTGATTAAATATTGTTGACCAGGATTTCCTAGGCCAATAACTAAAAAAGTTTTCATTGTTTTAGATCAAAGAAAATTAAGCAGCTTCTTCTTCTTTATCTTTTTTTCCACCAACTAATGTAGCAACAACATGGTCGCGTTTCGCATTGCAAACTTTTACATCAGCAGGTAATTCTACGTTATCTAAAGTGATGTTTTCACCCAAAATAAGTGTTGATAAATCAACAGTAATGAATTCAGGAATTGATTTTGGATTACATAAAATCTCAAGTTTATGTAATACAACGTTTAAAGTTGCGCCACGTTTTAGAGCTGGAGATTTGTCTTGCCCAGTAAAATGAAGTGCTACGCTAACTTTAATTTGTGAATTAGCATCTACTCGTTGAAAATCTACGTGTAGAGGTTTATCTGTTACAGGATGAAATTGTATATCTTTAACAATAGCATGTTGTTCCGTTGTACTATTTTTCAATGTAAAGATGCGACTTAAAATACCAGGTGTATGTATTTCTTTTATGAAATCTTTTTCATCAATAGCTATCATTTCAGGTTCACTTGATCCACCGTAAACAACAGCAGGGACGAGCGCATCACGTCTTAGTGCACGTGCAACACCGGTACCTGTAGATAATTTTTCTTGTACTTGTAGTATATGAGCAGACATTAATATCTCTTGTTTGTAAAAAACTTATTGTATAAGTTTATTATAAGAGAGAAGTAAAATCAAGATAATTTAATGAAATTGTTTTGGTAGGTTGTATTGCTAGTATAGGTTTATACCATCTGCGATGCATATCTATGACGCTGATATTAGTTTTATCCTGTAGTATTTATCTAATAATCAAAGTTATACATTTCTCCAATAGCTTTTAAACCTTTTTTAAATGTAGCTTCGCTTTCACTCTGATCTTGTGTAACACCTCTATATTTTTCTTGAGCAAGGTCTTTTTCCGTTTTAAAGAGCTGTATTCCACCTTCAATCGCTAGGTCTTCAACTTTCCATTCACCATTGGTAAGATTGAGTTGCCATGTTAAATTCCACTGCATTGTTTGCCCATTGTCTTCAATTTCAGCAAAACTTGGTATTTCAGCTTTTTTACCAATTACTTTCATTTGTCTTGAGTTAATTGTAAATTTTTTAACTTTTTTAAATTTACTCAGATAGTCCGCGTTAGAATATTTTTTGATAATCGTATTTTTAAATATAGCTACGAAATCCTCTAGAAAAGAGTTGAGTATACTTTTAAATTTATTTTTATTTTCTGTAGAAGCTTTGTTCATAGCAATACGTGGTCCTACAAGCACAGAATTCACAATTTGGTTCCAATCCAGATACTGATCTAGTATAGGAGAAAAAACCTCTTCAGGACTGGTATGTGTCTGATCGTTATCTTGAGCAGCATGTAAAGCATCATATAAGTTTTGAACCACTTTTTCTGGTGCTTCAGATGCAAAGCATGTGCCCAATATTGTTATGATGGAAAATGCTAATTTAAAAATAGACATACTAGTTCTAGCTTTTTTTTTAATATACATAGTATACATGTTTTTTTATTAATAATAAATTAAAAAGAGGTCAAAAAGACCTCTTTTTAATTTAGATGATAGTAAATATTTATGGAATGAATTAATAATCCATACCCATACCGCCCATGCCACCCATACCTGGAGCACCAGCAGGTGAAGCTTTTGCTTCTGGTTTTTCTGCAATCATTGCTTCAGTTGTAATCAGAAGACCTGCAACAGATGCTGCATCTTGTAATGCTGTTCTAACAACCTTAGTAGGGTCGATAATACCGCTTTTTACCATGTCGCCATAAGTTCCTTGTTGAGCATCATAGCCAAATGTATATTCTGAGCTATCCATGATTTTTCCAACAACAATAGAACCATCAGCACCTGCATTCATTGCTATTTGACGGCAAGGAACTGTGATTGCTTGACGAACAATGCGAACACCTACTTCCTGGTCGTTATTGTCTGTTTTTAAGGATTCTAACGCTTTGATAGAGCGAACTAGAGCAACGCCACCACCAGGTACTACACCTTCTTCGATAGCTGCACGAGTTGCATGCATTGCATCTTCTACACGGTCTTTGCGTTCTTTAACTTCAAGTTCAGATACACCGCCAACACGGATTACAGCAACACCACCACTTAATTTAGCGAGACGTTCTTGTAATTTTTCACGGTCGTAGTCAGAAGATGTTTCTTCCATTTGTGCTCTGATTTGTGTGCAACGTGCTTCGATGTCTGCTTTATCACCAGCGCCATCAACGATAATTGTATCATCTTTGGAA
Source organism: Candidatus Pelagibacter sp. (assembly GCA_013823725.1). GTDB lineage: Bacteria > Pseudomonadota > Alphaproteobacteria > Paracaedibacterales > CAIOTO01 > PNMQ01. Next base: position 21,852 of record PNMQ01000008.1, on the reverse strand, counting down.
ATGGTAACTCGTTTAGCTGTTCCAAGCATAGATATCGTTACATTTTCTAGTTTCATACCCATATCTTCAGAGATAAGTTCTCCTTGAGTAAGGATGGCAATATCTTCAAGCATTGCTTTGCGACGGTCACCAAAACCTGGTGCTTTTACAGCTGCAACTTTAAGTCCACCACGTAGCTTGTTAACAACGAGTGTTGCAAGAGCTTCACCTTCAACATCTTCTGCGATAATGAGAAGAGGGCGACCAGATTGAACAACTGATTCAAGAACTGGAAGCATAGATTGAAGAGAAGAAACTTTTTTCTCGTGTATAAGAATATATGGGTTATCTAATTCACAAACCATTTTTTCTGTATTAGTTGCAAAATAAGGGGAAATATATCCTCTGTCAAATTGCATACCTTCAACAACATCAAGTTCAGTGTTCATGGATTTTGCTTCTTCGATGGTAATAACACCTTCTTTGCCCACTTTTTGAACTGCTTCAGAAAGCATGGCACCAATTTCTTTTTCACCATTTGCAGAAATTGTTCCAACTTGTGCGATTTCTTCGTTCGTTGAAACTTTTCTTGAATTTTTCTTTAAATCGGCAACGATAGCTTCAACGGCTAAATCAATACCTCTTTTAAGATCCATAGGATTCATCCCGGCTGCAACGGCTTTGACACCTTCGCGTACAATAGCTTGAGCAAGTACTGTTGCTGTTGTGGTTCCGTCACCTGCAAGGTCAGAAGTTTTTGTTGCAACTTGACGTAGCATTTGTGCGCCCATGTTTTCGAAAGGATCCGATAATATGATTTCCTTGGCAACTGAAACACCATCTTTTGTGATTCTTGGTGATGAAAATTTATCGATAACGACATTACGACCTTTAGGGCCTAATGTTACTTTTACGCAATCTGCCAAAATATCGACACCACGTAACATTTTTTCTCTTGCATCTGCAGAAAACCGAACTTCTTTAGCTGACATAATAAACTCCTTATTTTGATCTAAACTTAATGATTATTTTGTAATGATGCCAACAATATCGGATTCTTTCATCACGATAAAGTCTTCACCATCTACTTTAATTTCTGTTCCAGACCATTTATTGAATAGAATATGATCACCTTCTTTAACTTCTAAAGGAATAACAGTGCCATTTTCTTGTCTGATCCCAGACCCTAAGGCTGCTACTTTTCCTTCGGCTGGTTTTTCTTTAGCTGTATCTGGAATGATGATTCCACTTGCTGTTTTTGTCTCAGATTCTAATCTTTTTACAAGAACTCGATCGTGGAGAGGTCTAAAGTTCATATTCGTCCTCCTAAAAGTAATTTTAGTGTTAATTTTGTTTTGCTAGCACTCATGCTATACGAGTGCTAATATCTCATGTTTTTTTCTCTTTGTCAATATGAAAAAAGGCATCAGATGTTTCATTCGAATATTGGATTTCATTCTTGAAAGGGAATCTTAGGGTTTTGCTAAAAATTAAGAATTGTCATCTTTGACATTAAATTCAAAAAAATTTCATGCTTATCAACTTGGGGATGAGAATGCCCATAATCAAGACGGCTTATGATAGATTTGCCTATGATATAGCGCCCTTTGTTGTTATTCTTTTTTAATTTAAAACCCCAAACGGAGTGCATCATAAGTGGTTGTTTGTCTTTATCAAAACCCACAAAAATGCCGATATGCCCAGATCTATATAACAACGTTTTAAAAGGAATGGCATGATCTTTGATCAGTTTTAATTTTTCTTCAGTTGTCATTTTTGAACAATCAAAAGATAGATTCCCATATTCACTTTGAGACTTAGAGTTTCTTCCTAACCATATGCCAAAAACAGATGCGTAGTCTTGAATAAGCCCAGAACAGTCTCTTTCACCGTACAGCGTGCCCCAACCATAAACTTTTCCTAAAAGAGGAGTTAATATTTCTTTTGACTTTTGAATGGACCATGTTGGATGTTCAAATAAAAATGAGCTTTGTTCTGATATTTGTACTTTGATTAATTGTAAAATAGATGTCTTTTTATTTGTTTTATTTGTTGGAAAGTATATTGTTTTACCTTTTGAAACAGGCAGATACATTCCAACAGTGCTTTTGCATAGAGGTATTCCATACTTATTTTTTAATATGATGCCGTCCTTTTGAAAAACCCCCCATTGAGATTGGTATAATTTTTTGCATTTCATTGGATCGAGAACGACCAAATGTTCTGCGGGAATCCAACCAGCAAAATTCTGATTGGTTAAAACATAGGCCCACAGACCATCTTTAGAGTTGTGGCTAATACGAATAGGCTGTCCAGGCTTTAGTTGATGGTATTGTAGAGTGTCAAAGGGATAACCTTCACCAGCTATTTGGGGGTTATGAAACAGGGTATAATCTGTAGGTATGGCTTTTATGGGGGTTGGGTGGATAATGATAGCTGGTTGATTGATCGAGTTTAGAGATTCAAAATTGGTATTTTCTTGAATTTCTTTACGATCCTTATCAGTTAGTTCTCTGTAATTTTCTCTGTAGAGGTTTTGGTGCAAAAAAGTATTTATTTTTTTAGCTGTTTCTATAGAAAATTCATGATTTTTATTTTGTATATTTTTTTTTGTTGATAAAAGGTCCTGAACTTCTTTCAGCCAAGGTGAAAAATAATTCTTTTTCCATAAGAAATCGCGCTCTTGGGAATCTGTTTTCTGGTTAGTCCCATTTGTAAAAGAAATATCAACGTTATCAAAAGATTGTTCAATATCTAAATCTGCAACTTGTGTTGAAATGTCATGCAAATCTAATGGAGTGTTGAGATAATTGAAACTTAGATAGATGGCTATCTGTAAGACAAAAAAGATAGGAATAATGTAAATTAATGTATATTTTTTTGACATTATAGAGGTATTTAAAATGCTAAATTTTCGCTTATTTCTCATCAATTTCAATGCTTAAAATTTTCATATCTATTGATCAAACTTTATCATCCTTTTTGAAATTACACTACTTTGAATTTAGTGCTACATAAAACTTGAATCTTGAAGGCCCTAAGGTTAGAATCCTCGTTACATATAGTATTTTAAGACGATTATGTTTGAACAAGAGAATCCTTTTTTTAGTCGTCGCCTTTTTATATTTACACTCTTTCAAGGAGCACTTGTTTCATCTCTGATAGCAAGGCTATATTACTTACAAATTTATAAAGAATCGTTTTATAAGATTTTATCAGACAAAAATTACCTGCAATATAAACTAACAGAGCCTTCTAGAGGCATTATTGTGGACCGTAATAATAAGGTTTTAGCTTCGCATAAAACAAACTATAAGGTTTTTTATGACCCCTCTATTACAAAGGACAAAGATGTTGTCCAAAAAATTAATGTCCTTTTGAAAATATCACCTGAAAAAAAAACTGATATTAGATCCAAACGACAGAATATTTTGATCAAAGATTATTTATCCTGGGAAGAACTATCAATTTTAGAATTGAATTCACACAAACTACAAGGCATGGTCATTGAAAAAGGAGAGTCTCGTTTATATCATTTCCCTCTTTTAACTAGCCACATTATTGGGTATACAAGCTCTATTTCTAAAGAACAGAAAAAAGAGGACGAAAAAAATGATCTATTATGGACTTTGCCTGGTTTTAAGATTGGAAAAACTGGTTTAGAAAAAGTTTATAATGATTTTTTGCAAGGTGAAGCCGGTTATAAAAAAGTGGCTGTGGATGCGTATGGAAAAATAGCTCATTCCATTGCTGAAGAAAAACCAAAAAAAGGAAAGACACTTCATCTATCCATCGATTTGAATGTTCAAAATGCAGTAACTGAAGTATTAAAAGAATTTCGTAGTGCGTCTGTAACAGTTTTGAATATTCATAATGGTGAAATTTTATCCATGGTTTCTCAACCTCAGTTTGATGCAACAATTTTTGATTCAAAAATATCATCACAACAATGGAAAAAAATACAAAATGATTCCGATAATCCACTGATTAACAAAAACATAGCGGGATTGTATGCTCCTGGATCCATTTTCAAATTAGTGGTTGCTTATGCCGCTTTGCATGAAAATTTAATTGATGAAAATACACGTTTTTCCTGTTCAGGATATCATGATTTAGGGGGGCATCGTTTTCATTGTTGGAAATGGAAATATGGAGGGCACGGTTCGCTTGACGTGATGCAAGCCATAGCACAGTCTTGTGATGTTTATTTTTATCATTTAGGGCTTAAATTGGGGCAAAAAAAAATAGCGGAATACGCTAAGGTATTTGGATATGGAGAGCTTACAGGTATAGATATACCAGGAGAGCGAAAAGGTTTTGTTCCCGATAGAGAATGGAAAAAGGAAAAATTAAAAACGGAGTGGTTCAAGGGTGACACACTTAATATGTCTATTGGACAAGGTTATTTGCTTGCAACGCCTTTACAGAATGCTCATGCTGTATCTATTTTGGTGAATAAACAAAGGAAAAATATTCCACATTTTAATACAAAACTATGCGAAAAATTTATACCCGTGCATTTAAATAAGCACTGTCTTGATATTGTTCAAGAGGGTATGCGTTGCGCAGTTCAAGAACCACTGGGAACGGCACACCATTATTCATCAGAAGACATCCCTCTTGCTGGAAAAACAGCAAGTACACAAGTCTCTCGTATTTCTATGAAAGATAGAGAATCGGGTAACGTTAATGGCAAGGGTTATTTTTTGCAAGAACATGCAATGTTTGTAGGTTACGCTCCAATCGATGATCCGCAGTACTCCATCAGTGTTTTGGTTGAACACGGAGGAGGTGGAGGAAGAGTTGCCGCACCGGTTGCTAAAAAAGTTGTTCAAATATTGCAAAAGTATAATTACGTATGATGAATTTAAATATTTTTAAAAAATTACCTTATTTTTCAATTTTTATGTTTTTCATTATCGCTTCCATAGGTTTGCTGATGCTTTACTCTGGAACTTATGCTTCAAATGAAGCAAGACTAAATAAACAACTGATTCGCCTTGGTGTCGGCTTTTTGCTAATGATTTGGATGAGTACAATTAATGAAAAAACTTTTCATCATTTAAGTTTCGCAATTTATATTATGGGAGTAATATTACTTTTGGCTGTGCATACAATGGGATACATAGGAATGGGTGCCCGAAGATGGATTAATCTTGGGGTTATCTCAATTCAACCGAGTGAAGTTATGAGAGTTGGGTTAATTCTCGTTTTAGCACGTTGTTTTAGTGTTTTATCTATAGAAGAATTGAATAATCCAAAATCTTTAGTTTTCCCTTCAATTTTGGCTATAGTGCCATTTCTTTTAGTTCTTAAACAGCCAGATCTTGGAACAGCAACGTTGATGCTATTAAGCACATTGGCTATTTTCTTTATCGCGGGAATTAGTATTTGGTATTTTGCTGGTTTAGGGACATTTTTTATAGCTTCCTTTCCCATATTTTGGTCTTTGTTGCACGAATATCAAAAAAAACGAATTATGATTTTTCTAAATCCTGAAAGTGATCCAACACGTTCGGGTTATCATGTTATTCAGTCTAAAATTGCCATTGGGTCTGGTGGCTTATTTGGAAAAGGTTTGACCCTTGGAACACAAAGCCAGCTGGATTTTTTGCCTGAAAAGCAAACAGATTTTATCTTTACGATGTTTTGTGAAGAATTTGGTTTTATAGGGGCGCTGTTCTTAATTTGTTTATATTGCGTGCTTTTAATCTATAATTTGAAATTGGCCTTCAATGCTAAAAGTAGCTTTGCTAAAATAACAATTTTTGGATTAACGTGTAGTTTCTTTTTATATTTTTTCATTAACATGGCTATGGTTATGGGGCTTGTCCCTGTTGTTGGTGTGCCTCTACCTTTATTTTCATACGGAGGCTCTGCCTTAATGACTCTGATGATAAGTCAAGGTATCATTATTGCTTTGAGACGCAAAAATCAATTTACTTGATTTTGACATCTTGCAAGTAAGATATATGATGCATAAAAAGTCAGCATTATATAAATGTTAATTTTTTAGGTGTATTTATTAGGTCAGAACTTGTATAAATTATTATTTTTTTTTAAAATTTAAAGAAACTAGAAAGATAAAGAAAAAGCGGTATGATTGAAAACGAGTCTTCTTCGCAAACTGTTGACTATGATAAACAAAATGCAATCGATACAAATGTAGAGTTATTACCAACAACAAGAAGAGATTTTTTAACACTAACAGCAGGTGCTATGGGGACTGTGGGTGTAGGTTGTTGTATTTTTAATTTAATCCGTTCAATGAATCCGTCTGCAGATGTTTTAGCACAATCTTCCATAGAAGTTGACACATCATCGATACAGACAGGTACGACGAAAGTTTTTATGTGGAGGGGTAAGCCTGTGTTCATAAGACGAAGGACTACTCAAGAGATTCAAGAGATGCAAAAAGTGTCTTTGAAAAATTTAATAGATCCTCAAACAGATCAAGAGCGTTTTTCAAAAAATCCTGAATGGCTGGTTGTTGTGGGGGTTTGTACACATCTTGGGTGTGTCCCTAATGAACGAAGAGAGTTATCTAATGCTGTTTCTGAACAGGGATGGACGTGTGCATGTCATGGTTCATTGTACGATAATTCTGGTAGAGTTCTTCGTGGTCCTGCTCCAAAAAATTTAGAAGTGCCACCGTATGATTTTTTAAAAAATGGGCAAGTTATTAAAATAGGTTGATGTTTTACAGTCTATTGCAGAAAGAGAGAGTGTATGTCTGGTATTGAAATTAAAGTGCCTGTTCTTGGTGAATCTATTGTGGAGGCTACTGTTGCTAAGTGGGTTCGTAGAAAAGGTGATAGAGTTAAGCAAGATGAACTTTTATTAGAATTAGAAACAGATAAAATTACTTTAGAAATTCTAGCGCCACATGATGGAGTTTTAGGTGAAATTTTAAAATCTGAAGGTTCGTTAGTGAAAATTAACGAGATTGTCGGTATTTTAGAGACTAGTCTACATATTCCAGTTACAGATATTTCTGTTAATCCAAAAGTTTTACTTGAAACTCTAGAAAATGATAAAGATATAATTCAAGTACAATCTGATATTGGGGTTGAACATCAAAATCAAAAACAAGAGTTTTTAGATTCAACAACTATTGATTTTGTATCAAAAAAGGCTTTATTTGATTTTGCATCTCCTGCTGCTAGAAAGAAAATAATCGATAATAATTTAAAGAATGTTCATGTATCCAGGCTTGATGGTCGTATTTCTAAGACTGATGTTGCTGAAGAAGTTAGTCATCAAGAAGTTTCTGTTGATAACCCTATTACGGCAATAGTTCCGGTTTTAGAACCTGAAATAGATAGTCAAAATCAAAATGTTATCGGCGAGCCATTAGAGGAAGACGTAATCGATGAAGTCGAAGCTGATGTGAATGAACGTCAAGAATCCAGAATTACCATGAGTCGTTTGCGACAAAAAATTTCTGAAAGACTTAAGCATGCTCAGAATACAGCTGCCATATTAACGACGTTTAATGAAATAGATATGTCTCAGATTTTTTCTTTACGATCGTTATATAAAGATGAATTTGAGAGAAAGCATCAAATTAAATTAGGGTTTATGTCATTTTTTGTGAAGGCTTGTGTTAAAGCATTGCAAGAATTCCCAATTATTAATAGTCGCATAGAAGGGGCTGAAATTGTTTCTTCAAATTATATTGATATCAGTGTAGCTATATCGGCACCTCAGGGTTTAGTTGTTCCTGTGTTAAGAGATGCAGATCTTTTGGAAATGTGGGAAATAGAAAAGAAAATATTTGAATTTAGTCAAAAAGCTAAAAACAATAAATTGTCGTTGCAAGAAATGTCAGGTGGTACATTTTCCATCTCTAATGGAGGTGTCTTTGGTTCTTTGTTATCAACTCCTATTATTAATCCTCCTCAGTCTGCAATTTTAGGAATGCATAAAATTCAGGAAAGGGCAGTAGTTGTTGATGGAAAGATAGAAGTTCGGCCAATGATGTATCTTGCTTTGTCTTATGATCATCGTTTAATTGATGGAAAAGAAGCTGTGACATTTTTAGCCACGTTAAAAAAGATGTTAGAAAATCCAGGGTACTTTATTTTAGGTTTATAATTTATATTTGACGAAATATGTTCTGCTAAAATATTTTATGTTACTTTAATTGAATATGATCTTTCTTATTTATTGATTAAATATCTTGTCTTTTCAACCAATCTGTATAGCGTTCTCCTTTTAATCTTGTGATCATGTTGCTTAACTCTTCTTTATGATTGAACATATATATATCCGTTAAACGTAATAGATTACTAAGGTGTTCGGGTGAATAATTATCTAAAGCAGACGATTCTCCTACCATTGTAGGGTTAAAACGCGTGTAATATCCTTCTCCTTTGATGTTTGTTGATGGTTGGAGTCTGTTTTGATAATCTTCCATAAAAAAATTAAGGATGTTATTGGTTGTTGATTGTTGATTGGAGGATATCAGTCTTGGAAAAAACTTAAGCCATGTAAACAACCCGCCGTTTTTAACTTTTTGAGGACGAATACGTTTTTGAAAGTCTCCAGTGCCCAGTGAAATAATATCGAATTTACTTTTTCTGTCAAATCTTTTTATAGCTTCCATCCATAGCATGACAGCAGGATTATTGGCCCCAACTCCGCCATCAATATAGGATCTATGTTGTCCATATTGTTCATGGTTGGACGGTTTGATAGTATAAGCTGGAAAATAAACGGGTGCAGCAGTTGTGGCACCTACTGCATCTCTTGTTAAAATATTTTCATTGGACCAACTGGATAAAGTTGACAATTGGTTATTATTTACGTCATATGCAAATACGGCTGTATCTACAAGAGAGTCGTGAAGATGGAAGTTTTTGTAGAATTCGTGAAGTAATGACTCTAATCCTGAGGGAGTATATTTTGTGCCAAAAACCCCCCAAAAAGAAAAAATATTTTTGGTAAATAATCGATCAGATTTAGTAAGTAGAAGATTAAGGATGTCTTCAGCACTGTATTGTGGTGTAAGAGGGGCATCTTTATTTGGCATGGAAAGCAAAGTTGCAATCATTCCTCCTGCTGATGTGCCTCCAATAAGATCAAAAATTTGAGAAATAGGCTTTCCTACTTCTTTTTCAATATGCATTAAAACCCGAGCTTCTATTATTCCTCTAACACCTCCACCATCAAGACTTAATACTCTAATTTCGGGTGCATTTTCTTGAGTTGTAGATGAAACAGTACTTACAGTACTTGTAGTGCTTGATATTGACAAGGTTTCTAGTAAATCGGTTGTGTCAACATTTTGATCTAGAACTAATGGATTGAATATAAAGTTAGATGATTTTTGTTTTGGTGGTGTATTTAAAGGACTTGAATATGTTGAGTCGCTATCGGTTGATGCTAAATCAGATACATCATCTCTCCAATATCCAAATGCTAAATCTTGTTTGTGTGAAGAGGACAAGTTTTCAGAAACTACTGGCTTGGTTTCCTCGAAGTTATCGTTTAGAATATTTCCGGCTAAACATATAGGTATTAAATACATACCTAAAAATGTTTTAAATGCTATTGATTTTTTCATAACTACTTCCTTTTTTAAGATCTAGTTACACATTTGATTTCTGTGTAGGCGTAGTATTAAATAAAAAAGTTAACAGTTTATTAATAATTATAAATATTATATTAATAATTATGAAGTTTTTATTAACATATTAATTAGTATCTTGAATGAATTGAGTGTTTCAAATATGTGTATGGTTAGATAAAGTATTTATTCAAATTAGTAGAATGTTAGAATTAATTTTTATAAAAATACTATTTTTTAAAATTTTAATTTCTTTTTTGAGTAAAAATTAAATATATGATCTTAAACATTTTATGAATACTATAACCCACCTTGCTATATTAATTATATTTATGAGCTAATACGACAATGAGTGCTGTAGAAAAAGAATGGAATATTAACGAAGTAGCAACACATATTATGCAATTCTGTAATCAATAAAGTTAGTTTCACCCACACATGAGATTCTAGAATGACGAGAGATGATGATAAACAATTGATGGGTAGTGCACACGAAGTCCATTTACGTAAATGGATGGATTTTGGAAATCAATTTTCTAAAACATCTGATTTAATTGAAAAAACATTGGGAGAAGCTTCTTCCTTAACCGAAAAAAAAACATTAGAACTCTCTCATCAGTTTCAGTTGCTTGCAACTTCTAGTGTTGAAAATAGTAGATGCATGCAAGAGATCATAAAATTATCTCATTCGGTTAATATTAATGGCGAAGAATTTGAAATTCGTCAAATTTCAGCTTTGTTAAAAGAAACTTTTATGAGTTCTATTGGTTGTATTTTGGAAATTTCAAAGCAAGCAATGGTTATGATTTATATTTTGGATGATGCTCTGAAAACGCTCACTCATATTGAAAAAAGTATTCATGAAATTGAAGTTATTAATCAAAAAACAAAATATCTTTCCCTTAACGCAACCATTGAAGCCGTAAGAGCAGGAGAGGCTGGAGAAAGTTTTCAAGTTGTTGCAAGTGAAGTTCGAGAACTTTCAAATGACACTCAAACATTAGCAACAAACATAAGAAGTCAAGTTACAGAAATGAGTGAGACCTTAATTAATGCGCAAAACATTTTGCAGCAAGTAGCACGAATAGACATGAGTGATAATATTCTAGCTAAAGAAAGGTTAGAGGTTATGATGGAAGGTCTCGTTGATAATTCGACACGTTTATCGGCTATTTCAAAAAATGTGGTTGAATCTGTCGATCAGTCGAATCAATCTGCACGCGAATTAATTTCAAGTATTCAATTTCAAGATCGTGTTCAAGAAGAATTTCAAAACATTATTAATGTTGTTAAATCACTGAAACAAGTATTTTTAAAAATTAAAAAAGGTTCTTTAGTAGACTACGGAGATATTTTTGGATCAGAAGAATTTGAAAATAAATAACCAGATAAAATTTTTAACTAGTTTTAAAGACTAGCTGAAAAATAAGATTCTGATTTAAAAGAATCAGATAAAAAAATTTACTTTTTTGAGAGAGGAAAAAAGATGATTTTTAAAATAAAAAGTACAGGAATCAATGCAGAAATAGAAATTAAAGGAAGACTTACTTATTCTGACTACGCATTATTTAGACAAATCACTGATATTGTTGGTGCAACAGATAGTCAATATTGTCAACTTGATTTAACAGATTTAGAATTCATTGATTCTGCTGGATTAGGTATGTTGCTGTTGGCTCGAGATAAAATTCAAGAGTGTAAAGGAAGTATCGCTTTAGTCAATGCAACGGGTCAGGTAAAAAAAATGATAGAGTTAGGTCGATTTGATGCTTTGTTTGAAATTGTAAATAAATAAATTTTAAGTAGATGAGTCAATGAAAATAACCACGCGGGTCAGAAGAGACGTTCATAATTTACAAAAAAGTAAAATTATGATTATTGATGATACTGATTTAAATATCGCTATTATTATGACTTATCTTAAAAACGCAGGTTTTTATAATTTTGAGCGTGCAGCTGATGGAGTTGAAGCTTTAAATAAACTTCACGAATTCCAACCTGACATTGTAATACTTGATCTGATGATGCCAGTTATGGATGGTTTTGAAGTTATTAGGCGAATAAGAAGTATGCCTGAATTTCAAAATTTACCGATTATTATTCAAACAGGGATGTCGCAGCCCGAACAACAAATTCAGGCTTGGAAAAATGGTGCAAATGATGTTGTCATCAAACCTATACATCATTTAGAGCTTGTCGCACGAGTCAATAATTTATTGAAAACAAAATTCTTAATGACTGAGCTGGAAGAGTATTATTCAACGGCTGCTGACGACATTTCGATGGCTTTTGATTTGCAACTTTCATTATTACCCTCTCGAAATAATTTTGAAAAAATCGAAAAAGACAATCAATTTGCTATTAAAAACATATTTAGACCCAGTCGATTTTTAAGTGGTGATTTATGGGGTATCAAAGAAATAGATGAAAATAACTTTGCAGTCTGGTTATGCGATTTTTCAGGTAAAGGCATAAAAGCATCCATGAATACGTTTAGACTTCATACTTTAATTACAGAGTTTAATGATTATCTTTGTGAACCAGAAAAATTTTTGGGTAAATTAAATAAAAGTTTAAAAAAATTCATGCCTGTAGGTAGTTTTGCAACGTTTTTATATGGTGTTATCAACAAAAAACATAATACATTTACCTATAGTTCTGCAAGCTCCACGGCACCAATTATTTATTCTCATTTAGATCACAGTTTTATTACAGGTGACAGCACAGGAATGTCTTTGGGTGTGTTGGATAATGTTGAATATCAGTCCCATACACTATCCTTTGAACCACACCATTCGCTTTTATTGTATAGTGATTTATTATGGGAATCCCCAGAAGTATCAGGCATATCATTTGAAGAAAATTACCTCTTCCAATTTTTTAGTGCTCTTCCTCATGATCAAAAAGTTTACGATATTTTATCTTCTAACTTAAATCCGAATAGCACATATTCTGATGATTTAACCTTTATTGAAATTTTTAGATTAGGCGAATAGGTTTAAGCTTTATTTAGCAATATTTGATTTTATCAAAAATAATACGAAACAGCTTTTAGTTTAACGAAAAAATGGATATAGAGTTATTGTCTCAGCCATTTTCTACTTTCTTGATGGAAGATGCGTTTCATGAATAGGGGATGATTCATTGGCTGATTCATCATCTTTTATCTCAAGGATTAAATCAGAATCAGGTTCGCTATGATGATGTGTACAGTTTTTATGATCATGATGTGAATGATGTTTTTTACCTTTATTGTGTGGGGATATTTTTTTTGAACCCTTTAAAATGTCCGTTTTATGTACATGAAAAGTTGTAGGTTTCATTCCGTGATTACAGTGAGCACCATGTTTATGGGATGTTGAAAGTTGAGTTTTGTAAGCTCTTGCTTTCCATGATTGAGAAGGGGAAACTTTGGAACCTATAGATTTTGAAGCTTGGTTTTGACAGCAATTACCTATATGATTATGTGCTCTAGATGTTAAGTTGACAGTTTGTTTTTGAGCGTACTGTGCAGAAACAGAACGGTAAAGACTCGATGATGAATGTGTTGTAAATTTTGCTGCGCAACAGTTTCCACTATGATGATGGCTGCTTTTTTGCGTATAACTATTTACACTAGTGTTTTCAGAGTATAAAGATTTCTGACTTTTCTTTTGTGCCCTAGATGTGTTTTTTCGTTCACGAGTGCGAGATGTCGCTCCAATTTCCGTACAGTATATTCCTGAAAAAAATGAGTCATTCTGATTAAAATTTTGGCTTTTATCGAGAACAGCCGCTGAAGTTGTTTCGTTAAAAACTTTCGATTGTCGATTTCTTGAACGAGTGCTTGCTGGAATAGTTCTACTTTCTTGACTATCAATAAATTGTTTTTGAACAGTTTGAGAAACAATGTCAACGTCACGAATAGGGGCTTCGGTCATTCGTCTTTCTATATAAGATAATTTTTTTCTTTTGTCCGTACCTGAATTTAAATGTATGGGAATATTAATTTCAAGGCCGATATAATAATTTTTTTTTCGTACGTTATCGTGTCGAAATTCTGCTTGTAACATGACTATATTATTAAAAGCATAGGTCGATCGAATTTGTTTCCCTTTTATAGAAGCTAGTCCTTTACGCCCATGAAAATAATATCCTCCTAAGTATAAGCGAAGTTTTGGTACGCCATATATCGATCGGCCAATTTCAATATCTAAACCTTTAAGTGGTATTTCTTTGTTTATGTGTAAATGGGTAGTCACTGTTTCAATTTTTTGGAACTTATTTAGATTTTCTATTTTTGTTTCATAGGTATTCGTTTTATTTGTAAATGTTGTACTTTCTGGAACATAGATATTTCCTCTGTAATCCCATGTTGTGCTTAAATATTCAGTGCCAAAAGTCATCTGGCTGTATTTGTTGCCAAAACTGCTAAATCGACGATCAAAATATCCATAAATCCCAGTGATTGATAACATGTCTGGATTTAACCATCGATAACCTAGCCCAAAGTTACCTTCTTGATCTTGATTACTATCTGCCATAAAGCGAAAGTCTATATAAGTTAAGGTGTCATTAGTTTGTAAAATGGGAGCAAAGGCACCCATCCAACCAATGTCACGTTTATTTCCCTGTTTTATGTTGAAATTAATTTGTGGAATCCATTTAGGTGGGGATCCTTCAGCAACTGTCAAAGTTATTGGATATATATAAAAACAAAAGATTATATAGATATATCTGTTATAAATTTTTTTCACTTTACAAACTCTAAGCCTTTTTTATTTTATGAGGGATATGTCCACGTGATACAATATATTGAATATTTGCATCGTTTTCAACTTTAATTACGTTGTATTTTTGTCTAAGAAATTAGTATTTCTCACATAATATCAATTTTAAATAGAGTAAAAGGCAGGTAAAGTTTCTATTGTTATAAAAACCACCTGCATAGACTTAAATCTAAAAATCAATAAATAGTGATGGCTACTTTTTAGTTTTGCTAAAGGGGTTTCTTTGGCTTTTAAAGTTTAAGCGTAAAGGCACACCTGCTAGTTGAAAATCTTTACGAAGCTTATTCATTAGATACTTCACATATGATTCTGGCATCTCGTCAGCTTTTGTACAGTAAATATGAAATGTAGGAGGGCGCGATTTAATTTGCGTAATATATTTTAATTTGATTCTTCGACCACTTACGATAGGTGGACTATGATTTTCAATGGTGTAATGCAGCCAATCATTCAGTTTTGATGTTGATATACGTGTGTTCCATAAGGCATAGGTATCTATAATATTTTCCATAAGTGTTGAAAAATCCAGATCCAATTTTGCGCTTAAAGTGATGCAAGGCAGCCCTTTACCTTGAGAAAGATGAATATCTAACTGCTCGTAGACATGTTTTAATGTTTCTTGTGGATTATTAACTTGATCCCATTTATTTAATGCTAGGACTAAGGCCCTACCTTCTGAAATAATTTGGCTTGCTATTTGTAAATCTTGTTTTTCTATAAGATTGTCAATCCCAACGGATGCATCTATAACTAAAATAACAATTTCTGCATATTTAATTGAATTTAAGGTATCCATCACAGCAAGACTTTCTAAACTATCTCCTGTTCTCGAGCGTCTTCTTATGCCAGCGGTATCTGTTAATTCAAATTCCTGACCTTTATATTCCCACGTATACGTGATAGAATCGCGGGTTACACCTGGGTGATCAGCCACAAGTTGTACTTCTTCTTTGAGCAAAGCATTGAGTAGTGTCGATTTACCAACGTTAGGTCTACCAGCGATGGAAACTTTTATGGGTTTAAGGTTTTCGTCTTTGCTTTCAACGGTTTCTGCAACATATGCTTCGTTAATGGATTCTAGGCAAGTGTATAAAGTTTCTTCAAGATCTGAAAGCCCTATGCCGTGTTCAGCAGAAATTGATATCGCTTCATGAAAACCAAATTTCTGAGCTTCATAGTATACCCATTCGGTATCTTTCGCTTCAGACTTATTGATGACAGTAATAACTGTTTTTGACTTTCTGCGTAGTGTTTGCGCTAATTCTTCATCATTCGGAGTGATACCTTGTTTGGCATCAATGATAAAAAGAACAATATCTGAATTTTCAAGAGTGGCTAATGCTTGATTCTTCATTCCTTCGATGATATCGGTTGGTATATTGTGATCACCAAAATCGATAAGACCTGGTGTGTCACTCAAATCAAATTTGAGACGTCCAAATTGCACATAAGCAGATCGGCTATCGCGAGTCAATCCTGGTTCATCGTAAACTAAGGCAATCTTGCGACCAACAATGCGATTGAAAAGGGTAGATTTTCCGACGTTAGCCCTACCAAAAATAGTAACTAAAGGTCTTTGTTTAGGCATAACCATAGAGATTCGCATCCTCGTCAATCAAAATAAGTGTTTCGTGTGCAATGGTTGGTGAAAGAGAGAAAGAAGATTTATTTTTAATAGCTTGCTTTTGTTTGCCGGTATTAATATCAAAAAATAAAATTTCACCCAAGTTCGTATTAATGATGATCTGATTTCCTGCTAAAATCAGTCCTGCACAAACACGACGGTTTTCATTTTTGTCATGATCTAAAAGGGTAATCCACGCCACATCCCCTGTTTTTTTGTGAAGGCACACCAGTTCATTTTCATTAGAAATTAAATACATGAAATCACCATAAAGGATGGGATTGATTGATCCACCTACATCTTTTTCCCAAACTCTTGCCCCTGTAATAAAGTTCAGAGCTGCTGTTTTACCGCCGTGACTAACAACATAAACATGGTTATCATCAAGTAAAGGATTGGCAGAAATATGAGGCATCCCAGTGACGGTGTCTATACGTGCGACAGGTGTTAGTGTGTCGGACCAAAGAACATGGCCTGTTGTCCCATTGAGAGCGTAAATTTCACCAGAACTATAAGCTACAATAACAGTATTAGAGGCTTCAATAGGAGTTGCTGCTTGCATTAATTGGGTTGCCTCAGTCACGCCAGTATGAGTCCATAACTTTTCACCATTTGAAAGTTTAACAGTATTCACTTCATTGTTAGCTGAAAGCGCTATAAGTTTATCACCAAAAATACAAGGTGCCGTTCTAAATGGTGGATATCCTGATTTTCTCCACACCAATGATCCGTCTTTTGCATTGAGCGCGATCAGTTCACCAACAGATGTCGTGATATAAATCATGTTGCGATGAAAAGTAAAAAAACCACTTCCAATGGATTGAGCTTTCATATCTTCGGTTAATGTTTCAAAACGCCATGTTTGTTTGGGGCTGTTCATCAATTGGATATTAGACTTTTGCGGTTGATCACTTGATTTTGAGAAATCAAGTTGATAAGCAGTCAATACTCCGGATGAATCTAATATGTATAGAGTATTATCTTGTACTACTGGTGCTTGTAAGGTTCTTTGTTCTCTGGTTTGTGGTGAGCCTGCTGAAATAGACCATAGTGTGTTAGGTTTTTCTGCAAGTTTTGGCATGAAACTTAAAGTTAAACCTTTATGATCTGGCCAAGATAAATTCACAAGTTCATTGCCACTAAAATGAGGTTTTATTTTGGATGTAGCTATAAGCTTAGGAGATAGTTTTAGAAAATTTTCTCTTTCTCCATTAAGCACAATATTTTTTTTTCCATCACATCCTGATAAAATCAAGGAAGTTGCTAACATATATGAAATCTTTTTTAACATAAATTTATACCACAGTAATAAAATGGTGTTCTCGGCGGGATTCGAACCCACGGCCTCAAGATTAGGAATCCTGCGCTCTATCCTGCTGAGCTACGAGAACATCTTAATTCTTAATGTAGCAGTTTTCACTTTCAAATTCTATTTTTTTTGTAAATCTAGATTTTTTCTACAAAATGAGAAAGAGTTTTTTATCTGTTAGATTAACATTTCATTAAATAATTTGTAATAATTTCAGAGTATATACATGTTTGCGTCTATGCACTGAGGTTAAAAAATGAATGTCAACAAATCTATTCTTTTAATTTTTTTTCTTTCTATTACTTTGGCAAATCAATCTATTTGCGCTATGAATACTAAAGATGAAGATTATAGGCCACAAGAATCTGATTTACCAAGAGAAAATATGTCTCAAGGTATAGCCTCTGGAAATTTAAATCCAGTAGATATGTCTCGTAAAATAAGCCTAAATGCCAACCAGTGTTCTTTACTGTCAAGAGGTTCTGTATTAAGAAATGCTGGACGTAATTTGGCAATGACAGACCCCATAATGAAATTGAATAAATTATGTAAAAGATATCCTTACACAATAGCTGTTCCTACAATTGAAGCATTTTTTGCATACTGTACTAAAAAAAATGCTAATGGTTTAGTAGTAGGTGTTGTCAAATCGCCAGCATGTGGTGAATTGTCTTATCTTGGAAACTCAATGATGTTATATATGTATTTGAAAGGAAGTCCGGAAATATTTACTCCAACTGGTCCTACTAAAAATCCTAAAATTAGCCCAGCAGATAAAGATTTTATCGGATTATGGAAGCATTTTAATAATGTTGTGAACAATAAAAGAAAAACAAAAAGAGGTGATGAAAAATTACCATTTGAAAAAGGTGAATCATTTGAAAGACAATTAGAGGCGGTAATGGATAGAGACCCTAATTCACGTGGAGGATATAGTACGTTTAAGGCTCAAACACGCAAAAGACAAAAAAAGCATGTAGCTAAAATGAAAACAAAGGCTCAACTTGATAAATTGGCAATGGAAATTAGATCATTAACACCAGAACAACAAGACTACGTTTTGAGGTTAGTTCCTGTTCAATAGGCTATTTTGAAACTACACAAAAAAACCAAGAATGTTATGTTCTTGGTTTTTTTAGTTTCAAGCTTGTTTCTTGGATTAAAGTGGATTTATACACCAAAAAGAGCAAGTATGAAGAAGATAAGACAATAATAGCCCAACCCTGGTGTAATGTTCCTAAAAATGTAGGAACTTGGTATAGAAGAGTTACAATTCCTAATAATAACTGAGTAGCAATAACGCTTACAAATAAAAGGCTGCATCTCTTATGTATCCATCCCCAAAAAGCTATGATGATTGTCGCAAAAGCTAAAACACGATGAATAAATTGTATCATGGTATGGTTCTCAAAAAAGTTTTTCCAAAGTGGTGATAAATGAAATATTTCTGATGGAATCCAAGAATTACCCATTTTGGGAAAGGTATTATATATTATTCCAGCTTTGTGGCCTGCAACGAAAGCTCCGTATAAAATGGTTAATAATATGCATAAAATTTGTAGAATGCTCCATATTTTATTTGCTTTTGATGGATGATAATATCCTTGACCCACGAGATTAAAAATAATTTTATGTAGCCTGATATTTCGTATTGAAATGAGAACATTGAATAAAATAAGAATGATAGCGCATGCCATAATTAAATGTAAGCTGAGGCGATAAGGAGATACATGCGGATGACTAGACAACCCACTTTTTACCATATACCAGCCAATAAATCCCTGCAGACCTACCATACAAACGATTAATGCTAATAATTTACGGGTTTGAGAATTAATTTTTTTTGAAATTAAAGACCATATGAAAATAGCAAAGGCTAGTATTCCTATCATTCTTCCAAGTTGACGGTGTGCAAATTCCATCCAAAAAATAAATTTAAAATCTTGAAGGGACATGCCTTTATTGATTTTTTGATATTCAGGTGACTGTTGATATTTTGTAAATTCAACAATCCAATCTGAATCATTAAGCGGCGGAATTGCTCCTGTTATGGGTTTCCATTCAACTATTGACAGCCCTGAATGCGTCAAACGCGTTGCTCCACCTAGCATGACAATTATAAAAACAAGTGCTACTAAAATCCAAATTGATGAATGAAATTTTCTAGAGCACCCAACATATTTCATCGTTGAAGGATATTGTTTGAATGTATTTACACTCAGACTATTTTGACGAAAGAGAATCATGAATTTGTTCTAATAATTGTTGAGCTTTCTTTCTTAATTCTCCTAAAGAATCATTATTAGCTGCAAGTTTAAAATACTTCTGAGCCTTTTTTTTTGATGCCTTCACTCCAATTCCATCACGATACAACACCGCAAGATTAAATTGTGCTGTGCCGTGTCCAAGGTTTGCAGCTATTGTGTAATAGTTGAAGGCAGTTTTTTCATCTTTTTGCGCACCGTCACCATGAAGAAAACTGTCTGCTAGACAAGTATAGGCATCTCTAAAACCCAGTGCAGCTGATTTTGAAAATTGAATTGTAGCTTCGCGAGAATTTTTTGATCCGTTATTGTAAAATCCTTCAAGCAATAGAATGCCTTTAATATAGTGTGCGTATGCAATACCATCTTTAATACCTTCTTCAATTTCTAAACTGACTCGTTGTGCTTCTTGCTCATTAAGTAGGCAAGGGTCTTTTTCAAAAAAATCACATCGCACATACATAGGTACAGAAGAATTTTGGTTGGCAGTAGATATTGCAGGTTCTAAAAAAAAGATAGAACTGAGAAAAAAATATAAGTATTTCATAGAATCGCTATTGAATAGAATTTAAGTCTTTTAAAAGTGCATTTTTCTGATCTTCTGATAATAAATGTGTATAAGAATATCGGGGATGGTTTGAAATAAGTTTTACGCAAGATTGTGGATTTTTAAAAATATCAATAGTACTATTTTCAAATATAAATTTTAAAAAATGTATGGCAGATGTTTTTCCTTGTGAATTTGTTCTCTCTATTCCATCTTGAATGTTTTGTGCTTGAATAATAACATCCCCTACGTGTAGGGATATTGAGTTCTCAATGTTGGATAACTCTTGCAATAACACTTTTCGGCGCATCACCTCATTTTCTTCAATCATCATAGTGCACGATATATGTTTATATTCATGTTCACCTTTTTGAGGAACAAGCGCATCATACGCATCGATTTCATCTTGGATCTGTTCATGTCCACCTTTTTCAATACGTAACATTTCTTGAATTTGCCATAGAATTGTTTCTTTGTTTTCAAAATAAAAAGTAATATCGGGTCCTAAGGGAATTCGTCTAGCTTTTTTAATAATCTTAACATTGTCCAAAATGGTGTGACGTTGTTTCAAAAAATCTTCTTGTGGTAAAAAATCACTTGGTGCTAACAGACTCATGGGAATTTTTCTTTAACAAATATCTTTCATCCTTATTTTAGGCCAATTGATTTTTTGATTCAAGGTTTGCGATATACATTCTATATAAAAATATTTTTTAAATTTTTATCAATTTTTAATATTTGTCAACGAAAATTGTATTAATAAATTTATAATTAAGACGGTTTTAAGTTATATGAAATTGAAATCAGGTGTTTTCCCTATTTTGTTAGTTCTGTGCAGCCTAAAAGCATATTCAATGTTTGATGATGGCTATCAAGATGATGGAGGAGGGGGTGGATATTCCGATCAAGACCTTCGACCCAATGATTACGAAGGTAGATACGAGGAAGATTTTAATCGTAATCGTGAATCATTTGATAGTCGTAGAGTTGCATCTAGCAATAAGTTTGACAGAAAACATGGTGCATCTTTAAATGAACCTGCTAACCAAATTGCCAGTCCATCAAAATTTAAAGCAGAACAAGAGAAAATTTTCACCTATAAAGGTCGTGTCAAAACTTTAAAAGACAAAATAATGAATGGTACGCCAACCGTTGAAGAAATGAAAATTTTAATTCAAACGACTAAAAAATTAGGAGAAGTATATATTAATAGGGCTATCCGTTTGTTAGAAGATAAAGTGAAACTAGATACTTATATTAAAACAGCTAAAGAAGCTGTAAAAGAGGGTACAACTTTAATTAATACAACAGCCAAGTTATTAAAAGACGCTGAAAAATCCAGGCAAGCAAGAGCTACGACATTCCAAAAGAATGATAACAAGGCTAAAAAAACTAATTTTGAAGCAGCAGAGCAAAAAGAGAGAGCAAAAGTGGCAAAGAGCAGGACATCAGATCCTATATTTAAGGCCTTTAATACAGCGGTAGGAACCGCTGAAAAGCAAGCAGCTACTGTAAGGTCTGATTCTTCAACTTCATATGGCTCTGGCAGTTCAGATGGTTATGGATCTGGTGGTGGTACTCCTGCTCCTTCTCCTCGAAAAGGTATGTTTGGTGGAAGCCGTACTACTAGTAAACCTGCTGCTGCACCGGCTCGTCGTCCTAGCATGTTTAGTAGAAGTGGTGGTTAGAGGATGTGTGAGATAAAAAATAGTTTATAGTGTATAAGTATCATGTTTTTAAATAAAATAAATTTCAAATTTTTAAAATATGTTCTGGTACTTATATTATG
>PNMQ01000004.1 GCA_013823725.1 Candidatus Pelagibacter sp. | reverse complement strand
TACAACGTGTTCGATCCGTTTTCATACAAACATTACCATTGGCACAGAAAATACCACCCATTCCACAAAGTTGATCATTAGGCAAAACACATTTTGATGTTGCGTCGTTATTACAAACCTGTCCTACTGGACACGGTTTATTATCTTTATCCGCACATGTTTGACCGGTTGGGCAAAATGCACCACCTTTTCCACAAGCTAGATCTTTAGGTAATAAACATTTAGAAGTTACATCGTTATTACATGGCTGACCTTGTGGGCATGGCTTGCTATCCTTATCGGCACATGTTTGACCTGTCGCACAAAATACGCCGCCTTTTCCACAACCCAAGTCTCTGGTTAACACACACGTAGATGTTGCGTCAGACTTACAAGGCTGATCTGCTGTACAACGTGTTCGATCCGTTTTCATACAAACATTACCATTGGCACAGAAAATACCACCCATTCCACAGAACTGATCATTAGGCATAATGCATTTTGATGTTGCGTCGTTATTACAAACCTGTCCTGCTGGGCATGGTTTGTTATCCTTATCCGCACATGTTTGACCGGTTGGGCAAAATTCACCACCTTTCCCACAGGCTAGATCTTTAGGTAATACACACGTAGATGTTGCATCAGATTTACAAGGCTGATCTGCCGTACAACGTGTTCGATCAGATTTCATGCATGCATTACCATTGGCACAGAAAATACCACCCATTCCACAAAGTTGATCATTAGGCAAAACACACGTCGATGTTGATTGACTATTACAAGGCTGACCAAAAGGACAAAGTCGTTTATTAGCATCTACACAAATTTGACCTGTCGCACAAAACACACCGCCTTTTCCACAACCCAAGTCTCTGGTTAACACACACATAGATGTTGCATCAGATTTACAAGGCTGATCTGCTGTACAACGTGTTCGATCAGATTTCATGCATGCATTACCATTGGCACAGAAAATACCACCCATTCCACAAAGTTGATCATTAGGCAAAACACATTTTGATGTTACATCGTTATTACAAACCTGTCCTACTGGGCATGGTTTATTATCTTTATCCGCACATGTTTGACCGGTTGGGCAAAATGCACCACCTTTTCCACAAGCTAGATCTTTAGGTAATAAACATTTAGAAGTTATATCGCGGTTACATGGCTGACCTTGTGGACATGGCTTATTATCTTTATCCGCACATGTTTGGCCTGTCGCACAAAACACACCGCCTTTTCCACAACCCAAGTCTCTGGTTAACACACATGTTGATGTAGCTTCTGATTTACAAGGCTGATCTACTGTACAACGTGTTCGATCCGTTTTCATACAAGCATTACCATTGGCACAGAAAATTCCACCCGTTCCACAAAGTTGATCATTAGGCAAAACACATTTTGATGTTGAATCGCTATTACACGCCTGTCCTACTGGACATGGTTTATTGTCTTTGTCAGCACATGTTTGCCCGGTTGGGCAAAACACCCCACCTTTTCCACATCCTAAGTCTTTAGGCAAAACACATTTAGAGATTGAATCGCTATTGCACGATTGACCAACTTCGCATACTTTTAAATCTTTATCCGCGCACACTTGTCCTAAAGGACAGAATGTACCACCTTTTCCACATCCTAAATCTTTAGCTAACACACATTTTGATTTTTCATTTGATTTGCAAGATTGGTTAGCCAAACAACGTGTGCGGTTTTCATTCATGCAAACATTACCGTTGGTACAAAATACTCCACCCGTTCCACAATATCGATCATTAGGTAATATACATTTGGAAGTCGCATCGTTATTACACGCTTTACCAAACACACAAGGCTTGTTATCTTTATCAGCACACACCTGTCCTGAAGCACAATAAATACCTCCTTGACCGCATGGCAAACTGGATTTATTTTGACAAGTAGATATAGCTTTACCTTGCGCATCTGGGACAGAACAGATTGGGTCCTTACATAATTCTCTTTTACCCTTTAACATACATACTTTATTATTTTCAGAACAACGTAATCCACCTTCTCCACAGGGCAGGACAGATGTTGATTGACATGATGCACCATATGCAGGTGAAGTATTATTTGCACAATCAGGATTATCACAAATTCCTGATTGATCATTTAAAATACATGCAACTGCAATAGTGGATTGTGAAGACATCGGACAATATGTACCTCCAAATCCACACAAAGAGGGTTTACATTTCGCAGATCCATCTGTCAAGCAAGAACCCGATTTACAAGGCTTATGGTTTTCAAGCATACAAGTCTGGTCTTTTGGACAGCCAAAACCTCCTTTACCACAAGGTACCGTGTTCAATGCTACACACTGACCTCCATTAATTATGCATTTGTCACCCATTGTACAAGGACCTGACAAATCAGGTTTTGTGCAAATTGTTCCGGCACCTTCTGGACACGTTAAGCCTCCTTGTCCACACACTAATTTTTCAGGAATAACACAACTTGATTTTACGCTTCGAGCGCATGACTGACCTGGCAAACAAGTTTTCATGTCTTGAGTAGCGCAAACTTTTGAATCCTCACATTTAGTTCCACCTTTTCCACAAGGAATCAATGACTGCTTAGCGCATTCAGGTTTTTGGTCTCTGCATTTTTGGTCTTTACATTGTTTACTTAAATCTTTTACAGCACATACCAAAGGATCTGACTTATTTGGAGATGTGCAGGCATAGCCACCCATACCACAAGGCAAAATATCTGTGTATCTACATGACGCGCCAGGTTTCCCATTTTTACCCAAATTTGCGCATGAACCACCCGTGCAAACAGATTTTTGATCTGAAGAAATACACGACATCAATTTGTTTTTATCACTTGATGCAGGGCAACTGGTACCACCTTTACCACATGGCAGATTATTTGTTTCAGAACAAATAACACTTTTTTGTGCACATATTTCATCTAAACACGGAGCCGATAAATCTGATAACATACACACTGTTTGCTTTGTAGCATCGCTAGAGACGGGGCATTTAATTCCACCTTTCCCGCATGGCAAAGACAAAGGAATATCACAATATCCACCATTTTTAGGATCTTGCAGCTGTGTTTTGCTCATGCATTCAATATCTTGACATATACTTGTTTTATCTGCTTTCAAACATACTTTACCTGTTGCACAGTATGTACCGCCATAACCACAAGGAGATTTCGTTTTTAACTCGCAATATGCTTTAATATTTTGTGGTGTCCTTTCATCTGGGGTTGAACATAGTTCACCACTATTGCATATTTTTTTTGTTTCAGCATTTACACATACTTTTTGAGTATCAGAGCAAAGCACACCCCCCCATCCACATTCTAAAGTACTAGGATTTTGACATGCAGATTTTGAATCGTTCATGCATAAACCACCAGGCATGCATTTTTGATTATTGAGAGCACATACTGTATCTTTCGGACACGCTAATCCACCTTTACCACATGACAGTACCGTAGGTAATCGACAAGATGGAAGTTTGCTTGTTTCTAATTGAGAGCCTAAAACCTTTAGCGGTTGACGAGAACCAGGCGTAGGTTGAACTGAAATCGTTGCCCCTATACAATCTGGCGTTGAACAAATAGATTGTTGATCGGCTGAAATGCATGCTGTCTGAGTCAGTATATTATTTGTGATCGGGCAAACGACACCGCCTTGTCCACACGGCAATGAACGAATAGATCGACATACAGATGTTGGATCAGAAAGACATGCACCAGACAAACAGACGCGTCCTCCATTTCCAATAGTGCAAACTTCCTGTGGATCAGAACAAATATTTCCACCCTGCCCGCACTGCGCATGCGCCAGAGGTTTACACACAGAAACTTTTTCTTTCATGCATTCTTGACCAGGATCACATCTCCACCCATCAGTTCGTGCACAAAAGTGACCCTTTTGACAAAATGTTCCACCTTTACCACAAGGAAGTAGTATGTCTGGATTACCACATTTATTCGTAGATTTAGATAAGCAACTATCGTTCAAACATAATTTTGAACCATCTTCAATAAAACATTTTTGACCATCTGGACATTCAAGACCACCTTTGCCACACGGTAAAATAGAAGGGTTCTGACAAGATGATTTTCCAAAATCCATACAATCTTTTGTTAAGCACAGCTTAATAGAATCATTAAGCATGCATTGAGATTGAATTGACAATTTATGAATTTTTGGACACCTCAGCCCCCCTTGACCGCAAGGTAGGACAGAAGGATTGCTGCAGTATGCCAATTCAGGTTTACTACAATCTATGCTATTACATAAGGCAGAATGATCTTTTAAAACGCATTTATGGTCTGGATTTGAACATTTTGTTCCGCCCTTTCCACAGGCTACTTTATCTAATGTTTGGCATAATGCTTTGGCAGAAGAAATTCCCATCATGCAATCTATTGATGTGCAAACATTAGATCCATCTGAAAAAGAACAAACCTGCATATTTTTATGATCATTTAAATCTGATGGTAATGGGCAAAAAGTTCCACCTTTTCCACAGGGCAATTTCGATCTTAGTTCACAATAAGCTTTCGTATTGTTAGTGCATTCGCCACCTTGGCATAAATCAATGTTATTATGATCCGTAAGATTTAAATTTTTAACAACGCATACTGTTGCAGGATCTGTACAAATAATACCACCTTGTCCACACAGTAAATCTTTTGATTCCTTGCATGTAGACATCATATTTTCCATACATTCTGGTGTCGTACACAAAACATCTTTTTCGATACGAACACACTTTTGACTAGATAAAGGACATAGCACTCCACCCATTCCACAAGGAATTTTAGAACGCTCTTTGCACGTCAATGACTTCAAATCAGAAATCGAACAAGAAGAATCTTTACACACTTGTGTCAAATCAGGAGTAACACACGCCAATTGAGAAAACGGATTAAGGGCTAAAACTTCATCTTTAGGCTGGATACAATTAAATCCACCTTTTCCACAAGGTAAAGATGCTGAAGATACGCATGACGATCCGCCTGACATACACTTTCCATTT
Organism: Candidatus Pelagibacter sp.; assembly: GCA_013823725.1. GTDB lineage: Bacteria > Pseudomonadota > Alphaproteobacteria > Paracaedibacterales > CAIOTO01 > PNMQ01. The sequence continues at coordinate 313,981 of PNMQ01000004.1, read as the reverse complement.
GTACATAGATCTGACAAATCTTTTAAGGCACAAACTTTATTTAAAGAAGCATCTTCACTAACAACTGAATCAATATTGATTTTGTCATCTACAGAATCATTGTTGACAAGACAACTGGTTCCACCTTTTCCACAAGGTAGAACTGATGGTAGTTGACAAGATGATCCTTCTGGATCACTAGTACCTTTTTGCATACAATCAGGCGTTAGGCATTGAGCTTTTTGGTTATTTAAAATACATACCGTTTGGGTTGAAGGATTATTGGTAGTAGGACAATTCATTCCACCTTGTCCACAGGGAAGTTTTGTATGCGGTTGACAAGAAACCTGTTCACTCAGAGGTATTTGTGTTGTTTGTAACATAGCTTTCATACATGTTGTATCACTACAAATTTTTGATAAATCAGAAAACACACACACTTCGTCTTTGTTAGCACAGGCATTTCCACCAAAACCACAAGGTAATTTTTGAAAGTCTATGCAAATAGGTTTTTGTTGGTCTAGTTTTAATAAATCTTTTTCAAAAATTAATGCTCTTGATTGATCTGGCAGTGCACATACTGTGTTCGATCCTGGATCACACATTGATCCACCCGAACCACAAAGAGCTTGATTATTAGGCACACATTTACTGGAAGGGTCAGACAAACATTGACCTTCCAAACATCCCTTGTTATCTGGTCTTGCACAAATTTCACCGGCCTCACATTTTGACCCACCTTGGCCACATGGAATTTCTGTTATTGATGCACATTTATTATCTGTATTTTCAAGACAGTTTCCTGACACACAAACTGTTGAATCTTTTGACATACAAACTGTATTAGGAATAGAACATCGTGAACCACCTTGTCCACAAGGCAATACTTTAGGTAATTGGCAACGCGACATCCATTCATTCATGCACAATCCAAATGAACATAATTTAGACTGATCATTTAAAATACATTTTGTTTGCATTTCTGGGTCAGAAGAAATAGGACAACCTATCCCACCTTGGCCACAAGGTAGTTTTTCTAAAGAACCACATTTTGACAAGGGATCATTTAAACATTCTCCTTGCGTACACAAAGATTCTCCCTTTGATGAAAAACATACTTGATTATTCGAACAAAAATAACCACCCTGGCCACAAGGTAATAGTTCTGTTCGAGGAGTTGCGCATTGTGTCAAAACGTCAGTTAAACAAGATCCCGATAAACAATATCCAATAGGCATTCGATTTGCATCAAACCTAAGGCATTGTTGATAAGGTTCTTTACAACGCGTACCACCTTTCCCGCATTCTAGTGATTCAACAGAAACCAAAGCGGGATTTTGAACATACGAATGACTATAAACTTTTGAGTTAAATGATCCTGTGATCACAAACAACACTAAAAGAATGAATAATCTTAAATACATAACCATGTCTATCCTTGAAGAACCATAAAAAATGGTTTTTTATTTAAAGTTTCTACAACTTACTTATTTCAAGGATAGGATATGATTGTTAAGATTTTCTAAACGGGCTATGCTTTTTTCTGCTTAAGACTTCTTTATCCAAGTGATAACATATAAATCGTATTATCACCAGACTGGACATAAATATTATTCAATATATCGACTTTAATATTTGATAAATTTGGTATCATATTCTCTGCTTTTCCGGCGATCGACATTGTTTTAATCATACCAGCAGAATCCACAACACGTACCACTTGATTATTCGCATCAGCTATATACATATTATTAGATGCATCAATAGCTACCCCACTTGGAGCATTGAGTCGCGCAGATACAGCAGGTCCACCATCACCTGAATAGCCTAATTGACCACTAATACCCGCAACAATACTCCATGTATTTGTGCTTGGTACATATTTATAAATCACATGGTTGCCACTATCAGCAACATATACATTTCCATTTGTGTCTGTTGCGATACCACTCGGCTGTTCAAAAGTTGATCCTGCTATCAAATCTGCCGTATTTCCAAATGTAGGGTTGCCAGATGTAGGATTTGCATTTTGAGTAATGGTAACTTTTTTTATCAATTTTTTAGCTTTGTTAATAATGTACACATTGTTAGAAGAATCAAGTGCCATTTTCAAATTGGCAAGTTGATTAATAATGTCATTGTCATTATATCTTTTCGATATATTCGTATTGTATTGACCAGCAGACACAAAAAATAAACTGGGGTCACCACCATCTATTCTATACAAGTTTCCAACTTTATCAAAAGCGGCTGTAAAACTCCAATTGCCTTGGTGATGAATAAGATTTATTCCCCCATTCAACGATAAACCTGCGCATCTAAAATTAGTTTGAGCTCCATCTGTTTTAGTATAGGTCGATCCGCCATTACCCATCATCAAAGCAATTTGATAGGGTTGATAAACAGAGAAATCAACAAGCTTTCCTGTAAATGACCCCTTAATTCCTCCCGTACCCAGAACTGTTGTGCTAACATACGAAGAGGTATTCGTTATCATGCACCTTGATTCCGGATTGGACATACACCCTCCAGATTTGCATGTGTCAAAGGTTTTGGTTACACATGTTTGGCCATCCAAGCACCAGGATCCACCCATACCGCAACCTAAGTGACTAGAAGCACTACACACTGACGTGTTTTGAGATTTACAATCTTGGTCTATGGTGCAAACGGTGTGATCTGGTTTCATACAAATTTGATTATTGGCACAAAAAACACCACCAGATCCACAAAGTTGGTCTTTTTTCAAAACACATCTAGATGTATCTGCTTTGCTGCAATCTTCACCTATTAAACATGGTTTATTATCTTTATCTACACAAACAGAATCTTCCAAACCTTTAAGGCACGCTACTCCACCTTTTCCACAAGGTAACTGACATTTTGTTTCTATATCAGAAAGACACGCACCGTTAGCACATAAGCTTCCGTCTTTTGAAAGACACATTTGACCTGTTGGACAACGACTACCACCTTTTCCACAATCTTGTTGTGTTGCTGGAACACATAAACAATCAGGAGAGCTTACACCATCAGTAATTTGACATAAGGATAGCGGTTGATATGCATTATCTACACTTGTAGTCGGTTTTATCGCACAAATAGTTCCCGAACCTTCGGGGCAACTTAAACCACCTTTTCCACACACCAAGGTTTTAGGATCAATACAACTGGATTGAGCATCAGACATACAAGATTGTCCGTCCAAGCAAGGCGCTTGGTTCCTGTCTACACACATCTTATCTACTGGGCACATCAGGCCACCTAAACCACACGTGATTTGTTTTGAAGAAAGACAACTTAAAATATTTTGAGGTATCATACATGCAGAGCTTGTACAGCTTTTAACTACATCACCAGTATCTTTATAGGAACAATATGTTTTTGCTTCTCCGGTTGCAGGTGTAGGACACTGTACTCCACCTTTACCACATACAATAGTTGATATGGACGCGCATTTTGTCCCAACGGCTTTCAAACAATCACCTGCAGTGCAAGAATTTAGTTGTGCATCAATACATAACTGATTATTCGCACATTTACTTCCGCCTTTTCCACATGCTAAGGCAGCAGGTATATCACATAATACAGAATATTGTCCTGCAGCATTTGCTTTAGCACATGTTCCTGATGAACAAGCTGCTGATTTATTGTTATACATGCAAACTTTATCACTTGGACAATTCACACCACCTTTTCCGCATTCCAGAGAACTTAAAAGTGCGCATTTTGAACCCTTATCATTTTGACATGCTCCTGCTAAACAAGGTGTCGTTCCATCTTTTTGGACACAAGTTGTATTAGGATCAGAGCACAACGAACCACCCAATCCACACTTTGCTTGATTGGAAGGGATACATTTTGAACCTGTTTTGATATCTCCACTCAACATGCATGCCCCGGTTGTACAAGGCGCTGACAAATCTTGCATATAACATAATTGACCTGCTGGGCAAATGTTTCCACCTTTTCCACAAAGCAAACGATGAGGCAAATCACACATCACATTATATTGACCTGCAATATTAGGAACCATACAAGACCCACCAGCACAACGCGCAGTACGATCTTTCAGCATACAAATTTTACCAAAATCACACCGAACGCCACCTTGTCCACATCTTAAAACTGCCGTATTTTGACAAGAAGCCCCTTTATTACCAGGAAGAATTGAATTAACGCAAGCTCCGGATTTGCATTCATTGGACTGATCATTCAAAATACATTTTTGACCAGCGGTGGTACATTTTGTTCCACCTTTTCCGCAAGGCAAACTTTGTATATTTGCACAATATGCCCCAATTTTTCTAGATATTGGGTCATGACTATTTGCGCATGATTCTTTGCTGGTACATAAACCGCTATTATCAACTTTTGCACAAACTAATCCTGTTGGACATTTTAATCCTCCAAAACCACATATAATTTCTGATGGAGGTACACATGTATTTTTTGAATAATCCATGCAATCGTCACCAGCAACACAAAGTTGTTTTTGGTTTGTTGCACAAACTAAACCAGATGCACATTTTATTCCACCTTTTCCACATGGTAAAACTTGCGGAAGTTGACAAAATGAACCATTAGGCCCCGATGAGGTTTCCATACACGCATTTGATGTACACGCCGCACTTTGGGTATTTAAAATACATTTTGTTTTTTTATAAACATCTGCAACCTTACTAACACATAAGGATCCACCAGAACCACATGGCAACTGTGAACGGTCAACGCATTTTGATTTTACATCTGTAAAACATGAACCAGATTTACATAGCCCTTTTAAATTACTGAGTGCGCAAACTTGATTTTTGAACAAGCACTTTGTGCCACCTAACCCACATAATGCTTCAGAAGGTATAACACATTTTGAAGATGGAACAGAATTACAACTTTCACCTTGTTTGCAAATCGTCAAATCAGATTTAACGCAAACTAGACCTGAAGAAGAACATCTATTTCCACCTTTACCACAAGGTAAAAATTGGCTGGATAATTTACAACTATTGGTTGACGTTTTAAAACAAGATTCACTATTACAAATCGCTGTGTTTTCTTTATTAATACAAGATAATTTTAAATTTTGACAAAATTTACCGCCTTTACCACAAGGCAGGATTTCAGGTAATTGACAGGAAGATCCTGTACTACAAGTGGCATTAGCACATAACGCCGTTTTATTTTTTAAAATACATTTTGTTTGTTTTTTTGGATCTGCTGCTGTAGGACAAACTAACCCTCCAAAACCACATTTCAGTGCTGTTTTCAGTTGGCATGATGCACCATTTTTCAAACAATCACCGGACAAACAAAGACCTGTTGCATCTTTCTTAATACAAAACTGTTGTTCTGCAGGATTTGAAGATTTAGGGCAAAAAGAACCACCTTTCCCACACGGCAGAACCAATGTCGATTGACACGTGGATTCCGAACTACATTCTGAACGATTACAACGTGCTGTTTTGTCTTTTAATATACAAACTGTTTGGTTTGAACCAACAGAAGAAGGACAACTAATTCCACCTTTTCCACATGGTAAAACAGTACTTAATTGGCATGTATAATTTTTATCATTCATGCATTTTCCAGAAAAACATTCAATTTTTTTATCCTTAGAAACGCACTTATGTGCAGGATTGGTGCAAGTTATTCCGCCTTTTCCACATGGTAATTTTGAAGGTAAATCACACACCAAATCAGAAGTGCCGTCGTTCTTTAGTGTCATACAATCACCATCTTTGCACGATGATGAAAAGTCTTTAGACATACATATTGTTTGTAAAGAGGCATTTGATTCTTTAGGGCAAACAGATCCACCTTTTCCACATGGTAACCTTGAAGGCAATTCACATGATGATGATGAAGCACTTCCTAAAACACTTGATTTTGAACAGCTATCATCTTTGCAAAAATCTGAAAAATCATTTTTAACACAAACTTTTTGTTTTAAAGGATCAGGTGAAATTGGACATGCAAAACCGCCTTTACCGCATGGTAAAACTGATGGTAATTGACATGTAGACTTCTCACTGCAATTAATATCGTTGCACTCAGACATTTTATCATTTTGAATACATTTTCTCTGATTCATAGAATCTTTATCCTGCGGGCAAGTTAGCCCCCCTTTACCGCATTCTAAAACTGATAAAAGCTGGCAAGATGACTGAGATGTTGCACAATCAGAAGACTTACAAAGATCTGATTGGTCATTTTTAATACAACCTAAAGCATTCCCATCATTGTCTTTTAAAGGACATTTAAATCCGCCTTTACCACAGGGTAATACGTCTGGCATCTGGCAAGATGCTTTCTTGATACCTGACTGAACATTGTTTTGACATTCTGTTGTAACACAAAAATCTGACTGATCATCTAAAATACATTTCGCTACAGGATCCGTACATAATGACCCACCCGATGCACAGGGAATTTTATCAACAGGAGCACATAACCCAGCTATTTTTTGACTAGACTGATTAAATAATGAAGAAATGCTTGAATAAGTACAGGGTTGATTGATTTTGCACAACCCAGAAAAATCTGCTAAGGCGCAAACCGTGTTTGATCCGGGTTCACACGCAGTTCCACCATGTCCGCACAATAAATTAGAAGGTAAATCGCAAACATTAGAGCTATTATTCAAAAATTCTAAATCATCAAAAGGAACTACTAATCGTTTATCTGGTGATGCACATACTTTTCCTTCTTCACATCCAATTCCGCCTTTTCCACACTCCAACGTTGTTTTAGACACACATTTGCTAGCCACATCCTTAAGACAATCACCTGAAACACATGGCGTTTTTCCATCCGTTTGCACACATACTTGACTCGAAGAATCGCATTTTGTGCCGCCTTTCCCACAACCCAATTGATTCATGCTTACGCAAGTTGCACCAAACAAACTACAATTTCCAGAAACACAAGGAGTTTTTAAATCGCTTTGCATACAAATTTTAGGGTCTTCTGGTGTTGAAAATAGCGAACAATTCACACCACCGTTTCCGCACGCTAAAGCTGATTGATCCATGCATTTAGAATTAGAATCTATAAAACAATCACCACTGACACATGGTGTTTTTTCGTCGCTTTTCATACATGTTTTTCCAGTTGGGCACATGACTCCACCTGAACCACAGGGAACTAGACCAAATGGAGGAATGGATACACAACTTGCAAACGGGCTTAGTGTACATGATCCAGATATACAATAGCTAGGAGATTCCCCCGGAGCGTCATAAACACAGTACTGTCCATTCGGGCAAGTATTTCCCCCTTTTCCACAAACGGGGGAAACTACCGATGTTACCCCATTTTGCAAAGAGCTAGATGAAGCAACTGTCCACATTTGAGAAAAACAAAATAACGAAAAAAGATAGAAACATACCATTTTAATAAAATTTAAGATGGTTAAACGTTTATTAACAACTTCTACTTTTATGAAATTTCTCATTTTAGAAGACGAGTAAACCATATTTTGTTTTCTTTTTTTCATGATCTTATTTTTCACTATATGCATTGTTTAAAATTTATCTGGTGTGATTTTATAAACCGCGGATCCATCAACAACATAGATATTACCTTGTCTATCATTTGCTATAAATTGTGGCGATTGAAAACTCTGAGCAAAAGCCGTATTTGAGACATTCGTAGAACACGCTGTACGATTACTCGGCGATTGATTGCCTGATATAGTTGTAATAGATTGACTTTTTGAAGGAATCAAACGTATCACTTTTTTAGAATCATCCAGAATATACATATGCCCGTTTTTACTTATTGAGACTGCTTTCAAACCTGGCATTCCAGATCTTGTGGCGTTAACACAATCTAAGTCAAATGCTGAACTTCCTGATCCTGCTACAACTGCTGAAGTATATTTCGTGGGAGTTGTTGCAGAGGAAGAGAATTTTAAAATCTTTTTTTGACTTCTTTCTGGAACAATCAAATTATTAGATTCATCAATGGCCATCGCTGTAGGATCGGCAATATTCTCTGCTACATTAAAGGAAGATCCATATTGCACTGAAGCACTATTGCCTGTTGCAGGGGTTACTCCTAAAATAGTCTTTTTATCCTTTAAGGCTATATATAATGTATCTTTCAAGTCGATTGTCATACTTGCAACAATAGATTGATTATCAAATATTGATAAACTATCAGCAAATGCATTAGACCATGTACGCGTTCCTGAATCATAGGCCAAAACCTTACGACTGTCAGAATCATAAACTATAACCTGATTTTTACTATTCACAACAATCCATTGCGGAGTAAAGACTGCGTTAGCACTTAATAGCGCAGCAGCGGGTTGTGGCAACGTATACACTTTACCTGAAGAATCAACGCTCCGAATATTCTTATTGCCGACATCAACTACATACGCCGTATCGTTGCTATCAAACACCATGCTCGCTGGGTTTTTCAACAAAGCGCTTGTTGCCAAACCACCATCACCCGAGCTTCCATTTTGAGTAGTCGATCCCAAATAAACCTCTGACTTAAATCCACAAGCTAAACCGCCTTGGCTGCAAGGAAGCATAACATCCGATTGACATGACGCACCTGCTTTTCCATAAATGGTACTAAACATACAATCAGGAGTTGTGCATAGTCCACTGAAATCGTTTAACATACAAACTTTATTGATTTTATTTGTAACATCATCACTTGAAGCAGGACATGCTGTTCCCCCTTGACCGCACAAGCTTGGTTTGCAGGTTGATTTACTATCACTCATGCATGCCCCAGGATTAGCGCACTTTGCAGCAGATGCATTTGAAGTTGCATTCGATGGACAAGATGTCATTTGACATAATGTATTATTCTCATCTAAACAAGATTGTCCTGATGGACATAATGACCCTCCTTTTCCACAAGGAATAACTGCAGGATCTGCGCAAGATGATTTGTTATCACTCATACAGGCTTCTCCTGGTTTACAGAATGCTGATTCATCTGTTAATGCACATAATGTTCCAGAATTTGCAGGACACATTGTGCCACCAGAACCACATATAACTTGATTAAAAGGGCGACATTTTGACGAAGATATCGAGGTACACCTATCATTTTTAGGACATACTGTTAAATCACTTTTCGCACATACTGATCCAGAGGAACATGCAATTCCACCTTTTCCACAAGGCAATAGACTGCTTAACATACATGTTGAATTTTCTGCAGGCGCAGAAGGTGTTCCCATGCAAGTACTAACTGTGCATAAAGAAGGAGGCGTGCCTTTATTGGCGCAAACATTTTTATCACCTGCAACAGCACTTTCAGCACAACGACTTCCACCTTTTCCACATGGTAATTCTGTTGATTTAGCGCATACAGCTTTCACTTTGCCTGATACATCAGGGTTAACACAATCACCACCAGTACAGTAGTTAGATAGATCAGCAAGCAAACAAGATTGACCCGTTGGACATGTTAATCCACCTTTTCCACAAGGCAATAAATTCGGATCTAAACACTGGGCAGGAACATTCGTTGAAGGTGTCGATCCTGTAACAACGGGATTTCCTAAACAGGAACCTGTTGAACATTTAGATGTCTTGTTATTCAAAAGACATGTTGTTTTAGTATCATCACAACGTGCTCCGCCCAATCCACATGGCAACATAAGCTTTACTTGACATGTATATGTCGAATCATTCATACATGTACCTGAAGTACATACTGTATTCTTATCTGCTGCCATACACGTATCTGTAGCATTTGCACATCGCACCCCACCTTTACCACAGGGTAAAACAGATGGTAAATCACAATAGGATCTAGCTTTTCCAGCAGTATCTGGATCCATACATGAATCCGATGTACATAATGCTGACTTATCCATATTTATACATTGGGTTTGTTTAGTAGGATCAGAACTTTTTGGACATGTTGATCCACCTTTTCCGCAAGGTAACACACTCTTCAGCTGACAGGAAGATCCTGCATTTCCTGCTGCAGTACTTTCCATACACGCACCTGATTCACATAATTTAGTTTTATCATTCAAAATACAGAATGTTTGTTTCAATGGATCAGAGCTCTTTGGACAGGTTGCGCCACCTTTTCCACAAGGTAGTTTTTGAACAGCTTGACAAGATGAGCCCGTAGCATTAGCAGCGCTACTATTCATGCATGTTCCGCTTGAACATTTCACTAAGAAATCATTTCTTAAACACATAACAGGAGATGTAGATGAAGGATTAGGAACACTACATTTCGAACCGCCTTTTCCGCATGGCAATTCAGAAGGTAGAACACATTGTGCGACAGAACCACCGGGCATAATATTAACAGCTGACAACCTACACGTATCATTTGCAGCACACAAGTTTGTTAAATTACCCAATGCGCAAACCCGACCCGAACCTTGAGGACATGCAATACCGCCGAATCCACATACAATATTCAAAGGTGACTGACATTTTGATTTTGAATCACTCATACACAATTCGCCACTTTGGCATATTTTGTTTTCAAATGTCGAACAATTCGTTCCAGATTTACAGGCTAATCCACCTTTTCCACAAGGAAGAACATCTGGCAATTGACAAGAAGAACCTGTTGTTGCACTACTGGAATTTAAACATGCTCCAGATTTACAAAAATCTGTTTTATTATTTAAAATACATTGTGTTTGTTTACTAGGGTCTGTAGCAGTAGGACATGTTGTTCCACCTTTTCCACAAGGCAAAAGCATAGGACTCTTACAAAGTGATTTTCCATCTGTTAAACAAGAACCTGATGTACATTTATTTTTGATATCAGATGTGACACATACAGCACCTGGCTCACTACAACCTGTTCCACCCTTGCCACAGTCTGCTTGGGCTATTGGCACACATTTTAATGTATTACTATCCACGCATGGCTGACCAGATCGACACATTGATTTGTCTGGAAGAACACATACTTGACCTGTTGCACAAATTAATCCACCTTTACCACACGGAAGACTTGTTTCTGATATTTGGCAAGAATTTGTTGCATCCTTTAGACAAGAACCTGAATCACAAACTTTTGTTTTATTTGCTAAAATACATTTTGTTTTCGAATCTTTACAATAGCTTCCCCCTTTACCACAAGGTAAAATGGATGCTAATTGACAGGAAGATCCTTTTTGTGGATCGGTAGACCTCATGCATTCACCGTCCGTGCAATAATCCGTTTTATCATTAAGAATACACACTGTTTGTAATGATGCATTTGTAGAAACTGGACAAACTGTTCCTCCTCGGCCACAAGGCATCACCTGAGGTAAGGCACAGTAAGCTTTGCCTTCTGCTAAACAATCACCTGTTAAACATAAACCTGATTTATCATTTTTAACACATGTTGTCTGTTTTTCTGGATCAGCAGATGTAGGACATGTTGTTCCACCTTTACCGCACGGTAATAATTTAGGTAATTGGCATGAAGAGCCTGATTTACCTGCATCTGAACTGTTCATACAAGATTCAGTTGTACAAAGCGCTGATTGATCATTCAACAGACAAGATAAATTTTCACCATTTTCAGATTTACCGCATTGTAATCCTCCTTTACCACAAGGAAGCAATTTTTTATCCTGACAGGAAATATCGGGCAGATTTATACAGTCACCTGAAGAACAAATTTCTGATCTATCAGACCACATACACACTGTTCCCGGTAACGAACACATAGTTCCACCTTTACCACAAGGAAGCACAGATGGTAATTGACATGAAGAAATTGGTTTGCCCTGAACATCAGGATTCATGCAAGAACCCGTTGTGCATGCGCTTGATTTATCATTTAGCACGCATAAAGTTTGTTTTAATGGATCATCATTTTTAGGACAAAATGTTCCACCCAAACCGCAAGGTAAAACCAAAGGAGACTGACATGAAGATCCTGTTTTATCCAATGCACTGTTTTCTAAACAGGAACCGCTTAAACAAAGTGCAGATTGATCATTTAATATGCATCGTTGTGGCGCATTAATATCATCTCCAACGGGACATTGTGTTCCACCTAATCCACATGGAAGTTTAGATTTATATTCACACACTGCACCTTCTTTTAGGCAATCGCCTTGTGTACACAAACCACTTTTATCGTTTACCATACACACGAAAGGATCACCAAGTTTATCGCTTTGAGGACATGCTGTCCCACCCTTTCCACATGGCAGAACGTTGGGCAATTCACAAGAAGATCCATTTAATACGCAACTACCTTGTGTGCACAAACCTGTTTTATCAGCCAGAACACACATCATATCTGTTCCGTCTTTTGATTTCCCGCACATTGTTCCACCTTTGCCACAAGGCAATACAGATGGCGATTTACAAGAAGCACCTTTTTCACCAGAGGCTTGTAAACATTCTCCAGTTAAACATAAAGCTGAATTATCATTCAAAATACAAGATTCTGCAGGATTATCACATTTTGTTCCACCCTTACCGCATGGAATAGCTGTAGGAGAACTACAAGCCGCTCCAATGGTGTCACCAACAATACCTAAAGTTTTCATGCAAGCATCGCCAATAGGGCAAAATCCGGACTCATCAGCACGAGAACATACGGTTCCTGTATTTTCAGGGCAAGCTACCCCACCTTGACCACATAATAGCTTTGTTGCTGGCTGACATGTAGACCTTACATCCGTTAAGCAATCTCCACTTTTACAAGAGGTGCTATCATATTTTGAACAATATGAATTATCAGGACAAAACGTCCCACCTTTTCCACATTGAATTTTGTCAATAGGAGAGCAAACATTTGTAGGATTTGACAAACAAGATCCAAATAAACAAGCAGGACCTTGTGCTGTTAGACTACAAATACTACCAGATTCACATTTAGATCCACCCTTACCACAATTTAAAGAAGATGGTAATTGGCAAGATGCTCCACCTAACCTGCAATCATCAGATTGACATAAAGCTGATTTATCATTCTTAATACAATACGTTTGTTGGATTGGATCTGAACTTTGAGGACAAGATAATCCACCTAATCCACATGCTACAGTTTTAGAATCAACACACTGGGATTTAGAATCCACAGAACATGGTCCCTCTACACACAAGGCCGATAAATCAGGTAGAGCACAAACTTTACCACCGGTACACAAAATACCACCTTGACCACACGGAACAAGAGAAATGGGAGGAATAATACATTGAGAAAATGGGCTATTTTGACAATCACCAGATAAACAATATTGAGGGTCTTTACCAACAGGTTGATAAATACAACTAGCATAAGAACTTACAGCTGAACAGTCAGTACCTCCTTTTCCACATGCTTTATTCTCTGCTTGAATCAGAGATAAATTAGATAATATAAAAAATATAAATGTGAAAATGAATTTTATTTTTCTGTTCAATATATCTTTAATGAAATTTTTGTTTGTATTAAAATCATTAAACTTCATATGATTCTCTCTATCAAAATAGCTATTATTTATTTATGCGCATAGGTCATGGCTTAGATGCTAAAGCCAATTTATTAAAATTTTGATAAAATTGAGAAAAAATATTGATGCTGCCATCTTTATCGAATTCTACATTTTGAATATCGTTTAATACAGGTGTTTGAATAGAATTAATTGTCGGAATGTAAGGTGGAACAAAACGAATTTTATTATTTCCTGAATCGGCAATGATTAAATTCCCTAAAGGATCTACGGCTAGTCCCAAAGGATGATTCAGTAATACATCTTTGTTTAAAGTTGAATAGGTTTTTCCATCTCCTAAAAATCCAGATTTTTTAGGAACACCTATGTATTCATGAACCGTATATTGAATGCTTTTTCCATCAGTCGTTGCCGGCTTTAAAATTCTGATAACATGATTTAATGTGTCTGATACTAACAAATTACCCCATCTGTCTGTAACTAATGCATGAGGAGAATTCCATAAACTTTGAACGGCATTAAATCCAAGTTCTTGGTTATTGGAATATCCTGATTTTTGGTATGTTCCAGAAATGATATATCCCCTATATGTTTTAATATCATTTTTTTCATCTACAATAATTTTCCAAATAACGTGATTTTGTTTATCTGATAGATAGACATTGCCATAATCATCTGTTGAAATACCCCCAGGCTGAGGATCTCCCCAAGCTTGATCAATCCATGGGATAACTTTTGAATCATCTGAATTAAATAATTCGTCATTTTTTGCGGCTATAATATTGTTTTTGCTTAAACGAGTATCATAAACATTTAAAGTAGAGTTTTCAGAATTGAAATAAATAACATTAGAGTTTTGATCAATAATGGCAGCAAAAGGAGCCTTGGTAAGGGCAATATCTAATTCTTGCGTACTTGCTGTATACGACAAATCCATCAGTTTTACTTTTTTCTTTTGTGAATCAAAAAAAAGCAATTTATTTTGTCCATATGCCAGATATGTGACATTTTTCAGTAACTCTGAATGAATATCAGAAGATTTATATGCGCAAGCTGAAAAACCTTTTCCGCATGGAATATCTTGAATAAATTGACATGTTGATTTTTTAGTGCATTCCCCTGACGTACATAGTTCATGCTCTGGCGTCACGCAAACATTTTGAGGTAATGAACAAAATGTTCCTCCCTTCCCACATTCCAAATGATTTAAAGGATTAACACACGATGATTTTAAAGAACAATCTACAGAATCACAAATTTTAGAATTTCCATTTTTCTCTTCTTGAAATAAACAAACCGTTTGTAAAGAGGGATCATTCACAAAAGGGCATTGAATTCCACCCATTCCACAAGGCATGATAAGTGGATTTTTACATTGCGTTGTGGAATCATTCCAGCATTGCGCTGAATTACATACTCTGGAATTATCAGCCGTAATACACTTCTTATCTCTGGAGCATTTAAGACCACCTTGTCCACACTCTAAATCTTCTGGCGTTTTACATTCTAATTCTGTTGGGTTTCCACATGTTTTAACGTTTTTACAAGAAGAAAAAAGTCTCGTCTCTTTATTTTGATAAGCACAAATTTGTGGTTTTCCATCTGAAGTCAGATCACAAACAAGGCCGCCATTCCCACATTTCAACGGCTCAGTATTTCTACATTCTGACAGAGAATACATGCATTCTCCAGACAAGCAAGGCTGGTCTTTATCTTTTATCATGCATATCTGGTTATCTGGACAAGATGTTCCGCCTTTTCCGCACATCACAATGTGAGGATCCATGCATGTGCTTTCTCTTTCGAAAATACAGGGATCATCTTTCAAACATGGTGATTGCCTATCTTTTTTCATACATGTTTTACCTAAAGAACATTGCGTTCCTCCAAGTCCGCATTCTATATTTTTCGGGTTTACACAAAAGGCACCATCAAAAAGACAACTGTTGTCACTGCCGTTAATAGAACAAAATTCATTAATATTTTTCTTAAGACATATTCTATTTTCAGGGCAATGATAACCACCTTTACCACAGGGAAGGTTTTTATCCATTTTTATGCATGAAGAATTGTTTAAACAATCTCCATCTTTGCAAATTTTAAAAGTATGATGTTCAAGGCACTGCTTATCCGATTCACATAATATTCCACCCATACCACAAGGTAATAATTGCGGTGGAGGCATCATACAATGTGTATCTAATGAATTCACACAAGGTTGACCATTCAAACAATATTTCATTTTGATTGAGTCAATACAACTTGTAAATTGCTTACATTTTGTACCGCCTAAGCCACAAGGTAAACTTTGAGACGCCTTTATAGAAACACTCAAATTCAACAAACAGCAGACAAAAAATGATTTCAATATAAATTTAAAAAATACCAACAAAAAATACATCAAATTTCAATGACATACTATAAAAGTGAAACTAAATCATTAACAATGCGTTAAATATTTATGCCAAACATTAAACAAAGGTTAAGATTCTAAAAAAACATGGGAATAGTTTTCCACAATTTCTGTGCAAAACCATGTGGAAAAACTATTAATAAACGATTAATATCTTTAGAAAATATACGTTTTGATCGGTTTGCCTAAAAAATAAGCGCATTTTAAAAGAAGCTTTAAAACCCTTTAAAATTCAAGGTTCTTGCTATGATTAGCATTCCCCAAAACTATTAATTTATTTGACATATAATTAATTAAATTTTATCAATAAATTATAATAAAATGTGGAAAACTTTTTACTATCTCTCTGTTTTTTTAATAATTTTTATTTGTGAATCCTTTGTTTTTTTGGTTAAGAAAATGACGGTATATCTTTTCAACTTTCTTTTACACATCAATCAGCCTTTTCTAATCTATGAGTTAAGCATCAACTCATAGATTAGAAGTATCGATAAACTCGTTTATACGTAATCCTATTACAAACTTTAATCTTTTAGCTTTTTATATGCATGCGTTTATCACATAATAGTTTTCCACAAAAAATGTGGAAAACTATGTGGATAATATATTAATAATGTATTAACAATCCCAGAAAATATAGCTTCAGAACGGTTTGCTTAAAAAATAGGCGCATTTCAAAAAGAGTAAGAAAACCTTTTAAAAGCTGAGGGTTTTAAACTTATTAGGATTACGAAATTCTGACGATTAAATATATATGCAATTTATTAAATTTTATATAAAAATTATAATAAAATGTGGAAAACTTTTTCCAAATTGAATTTTATTCCACCTTTAATCTTGATAAAAAATAAGGTATAAATAGAAAATATATAAAAAATTTTCCTCCATAATGAAAAATAATCTTCTCTCTATTTACATTCATTGGCCTTTTTGTGAGTCAAAATGCCCGTACTGCGATTTCAACAGCCACGTTTTAAAGTCTATATCTGAACAAAATTGGGTTGATGGAATAGTTCACGAACTTAATCGCTATAAAAATATACTGAATTACCAAGGTATCAAAAGCATCTTTTTTGGCGGAGGCACACCCTCTTTAATGTCCGGATCAAGTGTTGACACTATTATCAATACTATACAAAAACTTTGGACAATAACCGAAGACTGTGAAATTACTTTAGAAGCCAACCCATCTTCTTCTGAAGCGTCTCGTTTTCAAGATTATAAAAATGCTGGTGTTAACCGCCTGTCTGTTGGACTACAGGCTTTAAACGATAAAGATTTAAAAACTTTAGGACGCAAACATTCCTACCAAGAAGGTATTAAAGCTTATGAATGTGGGTTGAGAATTTTTGATAGAGTGTCGGCAGACCTTATCTATGCAAGACCTCATCAAACACTAGATGAATGGGCACAAGAACTTTCTTCTATTTTACAATATAAACCTACACACCTTTCTTTGTATCAACTGACCATTGAACCTGGCACTTTATTTGAAAATCTTTATAAACGAGGAGATTTAAAAATTCCTCATGATCAACTAGCTTATGATTTTTATGAACTAACAGACCAAATGACATCAGCACAAGGTCTTCGTTCTTATGAAATTTCAAACTATGCTGTTTCTGGATTTGAATCTATTCACAATCTAACCTATTGGAATTACCAACCCTACCTTGGTGTTGGACCAGGAGCACACAGCAGACTATTAATGGGGACAGACTATCCCTCTTCTTTACAATCTTATCACGCCATTCACCAATACAAAGCACCATTGACATGGAAAAATAGCATACAAGCCAATAGCCATGCCGATGCATCAAACATTGCATTAACACCTGTAGAAATGTTTGAAGAGCAAATCATGGTTGGTCTTAGACTTAAAAAAGGAATTTTAAAAAGTCAGCTGATTCGCCCTTTAAATGAACAGGAACATAGTCGCTATAACCACCTAATCAAAGAAAACTATGCCATCGAAACAGATGATAGATTAATGCTCACTGATTCAGGAAGATTGCTTTTAAACAGTGTTTTAGGATACTTTTTAAATACAGATTAATATTAATGCATTTTTTCATTTTTAATTGAGCATGACCAAAAACATTGTTATCCCTCAAAATCAACCGTTAACACAAAGCGACCTTCATACTTTGCATAGTTATGGGATTTCTGAACATTTTGATAATCAACCGCGCAATCGTTTTCAAATACAGAACTCATTTCAGATAGATTCAAAAAAACCTACTCCTGCTTTTTCTCCACAATTAACAGAACAAAAGACACCAACATTTAGACCACAAAATGGCGTTTCACAAAAAATACAACCATCCACTACAGCATCAAATCCGATTGCTTTATTATTAGAAGAGTTCAAAAAAGATATTAAACAATGCAGTTCTATCTCTGAGTTACAACAAACTTTGCTTGCTCACAATAAATTACCATTATGCTTAACGGCAACCCAACCTGTTGTAGGACACGGAGATCTAAACAGCCCTATTGTCTTTATTGGAGAAGCCCCTGGCGAAGAAGAAGATTTAGAAGGCAAACCATTTGTTGGAAAGGCTGGAAAATTATTGACGGCTGTTCTTGATAGCGTTAATATAAACCGTGAGAAAATTTTTATCACCAACACCGTTCCATGGCGTCCACCAGGAAATCGTATTCCCACTTCCATTGAGATTAATTTTTTTAAACCTTTCATTCATCGATTGCTTCAGATCATTAAACCCAAAGTTATTGTTACTTTAGGTGGAACAGCTACGTCAGGTTTATGCACTGTCAAATCGGGTATCGTTTCCATGAGGGGAAAAATAATATTCTGCAATCTTGATACTTTAGAAATAAATTCTGAATACTTGGATATCAAGGAACAAAATACCCTTACAAAAGTTCTTGAATATACAAATCAAGGAAATCCCATTATCATCCCAACATATCATCCCTCATATCTTATTCGATCACCCGGACAAAAAAAACATGCCTGGTCTGATATGATCACTTTAAAAAAGGTCCTAGATACCTTACAATTTTTTTAGGATGAATAGATATCCCGTATTTTTTAGGAAAAAAGTTTATGTCTTATGACCCTTCACTTAAAACAAAAAATCGAGCTCTTCTTTTTATTTTGATAAGCCTTATAACGATTTTCTTTATTGTTTCTTTTATTAGGACCAAAGAAAGTTCCTGGAGTACTGCATTAAAAAAACAGCACCTTATTGAACAAAAAAGAAAACTGCTCTCCAAAAGTTAATTTCTCAATAAAATCAATATGAAAAACAATCATGACCATCTTGCGTATTTTTTAATCAGCCTTGTTATTGGCATGCTTGGCCTATCTTTTGCTGCTGTTCCTCTGTACCGTTTGATTTGTCAAAAAACAGGATTTGGAGGAACTCCTCAAATAGGGCTATTGAAATCTGAAAAATTAAAAGAAGACCATTGGGTCCGTGTAAAATTCACAGCATCTATCAATAGAAATCTACCTTGGGAATTTGAACCCAAACAAAATGAAGTCAAAGTTAAAATTGGCGAACCAATGTTAGTTTATTATTCAGCACAAAACAAAGCAGATTATCCCATTATTGGAATGGCTACTTACAATGTAAGCCCAGACAAGATGGGCATTTATTTTGGAAAAATCCAGTGTTTTTGTTTTGAACAACAAAAATTGAATCCTCATCAAAAAATGGATATGCCCGTGCTTTTTACAATCAGTTCTGATATACTAAAAGACTCTTCAACTAAAGATATAAAAGTTGTTACTTTGTCTTACACATTTTTTGAATATAAACCATAACTATGATAATACAATTTGTGCGTCGATCTTCATTTCTTTTTTTTGTATTGTCTATGTTTGCTCACGCCTTCATTTTTGGCGCAGCATTATTACTACCTCAAATTTTTCAAAATACAAAAATTAAATCTTTACCTCTAGGTAACATCACAACATTCAACGTTTCTTTTTTAACATCTCAGAACCTAGGATCTTTGGTTCAAAAAAAACAAATGGGTTACCCCAAAACGATGACCAGAGAATTAAAAAAGCAAGGTTTAGCTCTGTCAAAAAAGCAAACTATACCTCATAAAGAATCTGCTATAGCTTCGCATAGACAACACCTTCCTGTTGAACCAGAAAAAATCATGGTCGTAGATATATCAAGCCTATCTGCATCACAAAGTAATCAGCAACCTCCATATCCTGAGGAGGCTGAAAAAAATGGTATAGAGGCAAAATGTTTAGTAAAAATTCTTATTGATAGAAATGGACATATCCAAAAAATCCGACCTCTTTCATCATCAACAGAATGCTCTCCTATATTTATGCAAGAAATTCAAAATTCACTAAAACATTGGAAATTTAACAACCCACAATCTTCCAACATTGAAACAGTTGTCCCCATAGACTTTAAACTATCTGATTATTATTGAGATCTGACCCATGAAATTATTTACTGATCCACACGATAACCCCAAAAAAAAGACACTCAAAACTGCAGAGCCGAAACAAAAAAAAATTAAAGAAAAAGCAAAAAAGAACCGCTTATTAAACTTTTTGTTTAATAAGATTTTTTACAAACTTTTCTTAAGCTTTATGTTTATGGGCGTCGTTTCAGTTGGAGGAATTATTTTATGGCACTCCAAAGATTTGCCAAACCTAAATAATTTAGCTGTTAACAGCCGTAAACCGTCCATTACCATTCAAACACAAAACGGAATTATTCTGGGTACTTATGGTGATGTATATGAAGATATGTTATGGGTTAAAGATCTTCCAGAACATGTTATTAAAGCATTAATAACTGTTGAAGACAGGCGTTTTTTCTCTCATTTTGGAATCGACATTATTGGCTTAGTTCGCGCAGCAATTGCTAATTATCGTGCAGGAAAAATTGTCCAAGGTGGATCCACCCTAACGCAACAGCTTGCTAAAAATATTTTACAAAGCCATGGTAAATTTCATATGGATGATCGTTCTATGAAACGAAAAATTCAAGAAGTTGTCATTTCAATATGGCTGGAATGGCATTTTACAAAAGACCAAATTTTAACCATGTACCTGAATCGTGTGTGTTTTGGAGGAACCATTTATGGTGTTGATGCAGCAGCTCGTATTTTTTTTAAAAAATCCGCTCGTAATTTAAATATCTTTGAAGCAGCCGTCATAGCTGGTCTTCTAAAAGCACCAACACGCTACTCACCTGCTCATAGACCCAAAGAAGCTCTAAAACGCGCATCTGATGTCCTAAAATTAATGGAAGAAGCAGGCATCATAAAAGACTATAAATCATATGTAGCACAAGGTGAAGAGCAGCTCAAAAATCTTAAAAAAGAACAAGCAAAAAGTGGACGATATTTTGCAGACTGGGTTTATGAACAAATTCCAGATCTTATTGGTCCCATATCCCAAGATTTAGTAGTGATTACAACACTTGATCCAGATCTACAATCTCATGCAGAAAAAGTAGCCCAGCATTTCAATGAAACACTAGGAAAAAAGCTTAAAGCAAGTCAAATTTCCTTTGTGGCCATGGCTCCAGAAGGCGCAGTAAAAGCGATGGTTGGAGGGCGTAATTATAACGAAAATCAATTCAATCGCGTAACGCAAGCCTTAAGACAACCAGGGTCAACCTTTAAAACATTTGTGTACTTAGCTGCCATGGAAGCAGGAATGACACCAGATACTATGATGGATGATTCTCCTATCACTATTGGTGACTGGACACCTTCTCTTTATAAATATATTCCTCAAGGCGAAATAACATTAAAAGAAGCATTTAGACGATCTGTCAATCCCGTTAGCGTTAGAATTGCAGAGCAGTTAACATCAGAAGTTATTGCAGATACGGCAGAACGTCTAGGGATTTTAAATTGCCAAAGACATGGATTAAGTATGGCGTTGGGGACGAGTGAAACAACCTTACTCGATCTTACAAGCGCGCATGCAACATTTGTAAATGATGGCTATAGATCTGTACCATACGGCATCGCAGAAATAAGAGATAAAGAAGGTAATATTATTTATCAACATCAACATATTCAAAGCACTCTGGTTGTTCAGCCTAAAGATGTAGAATACATGAGAGAACTACTAAGAAATGTGGTTTCCCAAGGTTCAGGTCGAGCTGCCAATATTGACGATACTGTTGCAGGAAAAACAGGAAGCAACGGAGATAAAGATGCCTGGTTCATCTTCTATAGGGAAAACAAACCAGGATCTACAGGTTTTTTGAATTTTGTGGGCGGCATTTGGGTTGGAAACGACAATTATAGCAATATGCATAAACGTTCAACGGGTGGCAACATGCCAACGCGCGTAGCAAATGCCATTATGCAAGGACCTTCCTTTTTTGGCGATAATTCCTTAAAGAAAACAACTACCCCAGAAACGCCTCATGATGAAAACAATGAAGTCATTAAAGAGCTTGATTCGCTTTTTGAAAAATTCGATTAGTTTTTTTGTTTAACTGATTTTTAATTTTTATCATGCAAAATGACATCGTAAAATAGTATAATATTAAAAAAAGTTTAAGATTATATTTTTTACAGTTTAAAAAATAACAGTCAAAAAAGTTTACTTTTTATATCTATTCATATACAGATAAGAGATTATAACAATGTCAAAAAATAACACATTCGAAACTTTATTAGGTTTGTTAGTATTAACAATAGCAGGCCTATTCATTTTTTATGTTTACACTAGTCAACATACTGTTTCGGGGAATCAATACACACTTCATGCTAATTTCCAGAAAATTGACGGTATTAACATTGGCAATGATGTAAAATTGAGTGGCGTAAAAGTTGGCACTGTAAGTGCTATTGACGTTGATGTAAAAAATTTTCAAGCAAAACTCTCTATTTCTATTCGTAATGATTTAAAAATCCCAACAGATTCTACTTTAGAAATATCAAGCGAAGGACTATTAGGTGGCAAATATGTCTCTATTGTTCCAGGAGGAAGTGCCGAAAATATAAAACCTGGACAGAGTGTATTTCAAACCATTTCTTCAATGAGTTTGGAAAATTTACTAAGCAAATTCTTAACATCTTCAGGTAACAGCACAACTGAATCTACGCCAAAAAAAGAAAAGGCAACTAGCAACGATGGGAAGACTTCTTCAACTACAGAAGAATCAAAAAATGAGCCACTTAATGTTAAAGCTGATGGTGAAACCAAAGGTAAAAAAAAACTAGAAGCCAAAAAACCTCTAAAAAATGAAAAAAAATCATCCAAGAATAACGATAAAGCACAACTTGTCAATGACGATTTATTTGGATTTGAAGATCCCGCTAAAGATAACGGTGTAAAACAAAAAAATAAAAAGGGGACCAAGAAGACATTGCCTTCAACAAACGAAGAGGATTATTTTCCAAATTCAAGTAATGAAGACAGCTTTATGGATGATACATCACAGAAACCTAAGCAAAAAAAAGTATCAAAAAGTAAACGTGATAAATCTTTTGCAGATAATTTAGGCAACAACTCTTCTTCAACATCGAACGAAGATTTTGAGGACCAACCCATCCAATCTAAAAACATGCCTCAAGATAGTTCTAAGCTTGTAGAGGATATTCTTAACGAGAGCTTTGGTCAATTTGCGGCACCACAAAAAAAGAAGAAAGATACTAATAACGAAGATTCACAAGATGAAGGTGTAGACAACGAAGATGCTGCAACCACTGACGAAGAATAGTATCCTAAACTTGAGATCTACAATGGCGTGTTTGACGCAAACTTTCTGTCAAAATCATTGTTGCTGACAACGCTAAATTAATAGACCTAACACCCTCTGACATAGGTATATGAATTGATGGGCTTGAATCTAGTTCCTGAAAGCTTTCAGGAAAACCAATGCTCTCTTTACCCATAAGCACAATATCATTGCTTTGAAATTGGAAATCAAAAAGATTTTGTGTGCCAAGCGGGTCAATTTTAATAATACGTTTTTCTGCTTTAACTTCTTTGAAAGATTTCCAGCAAGAATATTCTTCGACGAGAGCCAAATCCTTATAATCCATTGCAGCGCGTTTTAAATATTTATCGGACAACACAAATCCATAAGGCTGGATTAAATTTAAAGTCACTCCAAGACACGCACATAGCCGCATTAGAGCTCCTGTATTATGGGGAATTTCTGGTTCAAATAATGCAAGTTCGATCATGGCATTCAAAATAAACGTTTATGTCGAATATACCACAGAATAATTATTTAACATAAAAAGTTTTGAAGATAATTTATTCTTAAACCAAAATTTTTATTGCTGTTTTCTCATGTAAAATTAATCACATTTAATTTATGCAACAAAATCAAAAATTAGGCTACAGACTCAGACTTCAAAGCATCCAATTCTTCTTGATTTAATCCAGATAATTCCAGAATAGATTCATCATCAAGACCATTACGAACCATCTTTAAAGCCATTTCTCTTTTAGCTTTTTGCTAACCTTCTTCTCTTCCTTTTTCAATTTGTTCTTTTGTATGAATGGAATAATGTGAATATTGACCTTCTTCGATTTGATATCTTGAAAGGACTTCATCGGGCAAGGCAAAAAGCTTTAATCTTTTGAATGCTTATTTAACCGCAGATTTTTGTACTTTTTTCTCTACGTCTTCTTCAGACATATAAGAATTTTTAAAATCGTTTAGAAATGTGTGCTTTTGGAACGCCAGAAAAGATTCCGTATAGATCTTACCGCAAGAGACCAAGGGCGGAACAAAAGATCGAAGACATGATGAAAAAGAAGACGAATATACAAAGGTTGCCGTTGCTAAACACAAAGCTACAGATTGAGAAAAAAATCATATACAAATTTTGATTTTAAAAATCTATAATTCACATTATACATAAAAAACATTTGCAATACAAATATTAAGACTATTTGAAAATTATTGAATTCAATACTTCTTTTCATTTTAACTATGGAAAAAATCATAAATTTTCTGCGCTAAAGGTCTACTAATTCCCTCTACACGACATAAGTCACTCATTGCTGCGCGTTCAACATTTTTGGCAGATCCAAAATGTAATAATAATTTTTTCTTTCGTGATGCCCCGATACCAGGAATTTGATCAAGCTTTGATACCAACAAATTTTTCTCTCTTTTCTGTCGATGTGTTCCTATTGCAAAACGATGCGCTTCATCACGTAATCTTTGCAAAAAGTAGAGTAAAGGATCATTAAGTTCTAAAGAAAATGGCTCTTTATTAATCATAAAAAATCGTTCACGACCTGCATTGCGATCTGGACCTTTAGCAATACCTACAACAGGAATGGATAAACCTAATTCATCAACAATAGATTGTACAGACGATAATTGACCTTGCCCACCATCGATCAACAACAAATCAGGTGTATCCCAATCTTCTAAATGTTTAAGCCTGCGTTTTAAAAATTCACGCATCATTGCAAAATCGTCGTTAGATGCTGCTTCTTTTGGTGTAAATTTCCGGTAGGACTTTTTATCAAATCCTTGCAGATTAGCAACAACCATAACACCACAAGGGTTCGATCCTTGAAGATGACTGTTGTCATAAATCTCCACACGTTTCGGCAAATAAGGCAATTCAAATGTTGTTTGAATTTGTGCAAAAAGTTTTTGAAAACTATCACTATGCGCAATTTTTCTATCAATTGAATCATTCGCATTTTTTAAAACATGCTGTATTAATTCTGCTTTTACATTTAATTGAGGCACTTCAAATTGTACGGAGCTTTTAAATTTTTCAACAATGGCTTGTTTTAATAATTTTTCATCCTTTATTTTATGACTCAGCAAAATTTTTTCAGGTGGCTGCCTTTCGTTATAAAACTGCAGTAAGAAAGCATTTAAAATATCGGGTTCTGTTTCTTCTTGCGCATGGACAAGATAAAAGGATTCTGTTCCATAATTGCGCCCATGTCTGAAAAAAAACATCTGCACACAAACAAGACCAGATTTTTTAACCACACCTACTACATCAACATTGCGTAAGCCGTGCAAATTAATACGCTGTTTAGATTGAATATCTGTCATCATTTTTAACGTATCACGAATTTGCGCTGCTTTTTCGAATTCCAAAGAATGACTAAAACCCATCATTTTTTCAGATAATATTTTTTGCACTTCATCGGTTTTCCCTAAAAGGAAATTTTTAGATTGCTCAACTGATTCAGAATATTCTTGCTTAGAAATATGGTGTACACAAGGAGCCGTGCAGCGTTTGATGTGGTATTGCAAACAAGGACGTTTTCGCGTTTCAAAATAGTGATCAGAACAATTACGGACCTTGAATACTTTTTGAATAATCTCTATAGCTTCATCAACGGCCATAACATTTGCAAAGGGACCGTAATAATCCGCTTTCAAAGTATGTGCGCCACGATGTTTAATAACTCTTGGAAAAGGATGATCTTTCGTTAAAACAATATAGGGAAAAGATTTATCATCTTTCAGCAAAATATTATAACGAGGTAAATGGTGTTTGATGAGATTAGATTCGAGCAGCAACGCTTCTGTTTCGGTATGCGTTGTCACAATTTCCATACGAACAGTTTCAGCTACCATTCGTTTTAAGCGATTTGGCAATGCATCGATATGAGTATACGAAACAACACGATTCTTTAAATTCTTAGCTTTTCCAATATATAAAATCTCGTCACGATCATTGATCATGCGATAAACACCAGGTTGTAACGTTAACGTTCTAACGACGTCTTTAATAACGCTAGCGCCTTGCTGTAGTTTTGTGGGTATGAATATATCATCCATAGTCATTTTTTAATTTCTATACATTAGACAAAAGAATTGCCACTGATTTGATTCAAACCTATGCAACTCATTTGGCGGCCCTTTTCTTCAAATCCTTGATGTGTTGCTTTGCGAAAACTAAAAAATCGTTCGTCTTGGTATGTGTCTACATTTAAAATATCAATATTATGAATCCCTAAAGCATGCATTTTCATTTTTGCAATTTGAGGAAGATCACCCAAAAATTTCACCATCCCTTTTTGATTTTTTTCCTGCTGTTCTTTTTGTGGATAAAAATAATCCTCATATCCTTGAAACTGATTCACCACATTTTGGTCAACTTCAAATGATTCTTTTTGAATACAAGGACCAATGGCCGCAACCATATTGACAGGATTAGCTTTACGACCAATCATCATAGCTACTGTATTTTCAATGATCCCATAACACAAACCTTTCCAGCCTGCATGAATAGCCGCAACCATATTTGAATTTTCATCATAAATTAAAATAGGAATACAGTCAGCTGTCTTTATACATAGCAATAAGCAAGGTGTTTGTGTGACGATGGCATCACCAGCCATATTCGCATTACGAAGCTCATCTACCCATATAGGCTGGTTCGTATGCTGCTGATCAACACGAACAACAGAAAATCCTTCACAGTCTAATGTCTGTGCAATTTTCGTTTCATTCATACCACATTCTTTATCGCAAAACCCGTGAATAAATTTTTGAGTAAGTTGCGATTTTTTTGAAAGAATCTGACTTGTTAAATATCCCATTCAGATCTCCTTATTCTTTATCTATTCGTGATTAGACATCATTTTTAAGAAATCAAGAACACCTTGTAAAATAAATACTGCAGCCATTTTATCGATGACTTCACTTTTTTGTTTTCGAGACATATCAGCTTCTGTTAAAGCTCGTCCTGCTCCATGTGTGGACATACGTTCGTCCCAATAGGCAATAGGATATCCAAGAGGCTTTAAAACTCTATCACAAAATTTTTGAACTTTCTCTGCTTGAGGTCCAATTTCACCATACAGTGATAGTGGCAACCCTACAACAAACCCTACAATAGGTTGACGCCATTGCAGATTATAAACATCTAAAATCTTTTTAAAATGTTGCAAAGGCTGTTGCTTCATATCCCACACTTCAACAGGTGACGCGATGGACCACGCCGTATCTGAAACACTGATACCAACACGTCTTTCACCAACATCAAGACCTATTAATCGTGTTTTACCCGTCATCAAATTTTTTAATTCTGAAGGCTGCAAAACAGAAGCATCTATGTTTGTCATGATATCAAAGCGTTCTTGGATAAGCTTTAGCAACAATATCAAATGCTTTCAGTTCTTGAAGTACTTGCTCTACCTTTTCAAGTCTAATCATATTCGGGCCATCGCTAGGGGCGCTATCAGGGTCATTATGGCATTCCATAAATACAGAAGCAATACCTGTTGATAAAGCAGCACGTGCTAAAATAGGGGCCAAATCTCTGTTACCACCTGAAGATTCACCTTGGCCACCAGGTCGTTGAACGGCATGCGTTGCATCAAAAACCACAGGGTACCCTGTTTGCGCCATAATAGGAAGTGACGTCATATCTGCAACCAAAGCATTATATCCGAAAGAAGAACCACGTTCACAAACAAGAATGTTATTGTTTCCAAAACTTTCTACCTTTGCTATTACATTTTTCATATCCCAAGGGGCTAAAAATTGTCCTTTTTTAATGTTAATAACTTTACCTGTTTCGGCTGCAGCTTTTAGCAAATCTGTTTGACGACACAAAAACGCAGGGATTTGAAGCATATCTACGTAAGGTGCAATTTGAATACACTGCTCTGGACTGTGAACATCTGTCACAATTGGGCAATTCAATTTTTCTTTAATTTTAGAAAAAACTTCGCATGCAGCGTCTATACCTAAACCACGTTCGCCATGAATACTTGTTCGATTAGCTTTGTCAAAAGATGTTTTAAAGACAAAAGGAATATCTAAATCAGAACAAATTTTCGATAAAGCCTCTGCCATCAACAAAGCATGCTCACCTGATTCCATAACACAAGGACCCAATATAGCCACAAATGGAAGGATATTGGAAAATTGTACTTGTCCGTTGATATCAATAATTTTCATAAGATCAATTTTTTAAAAAAACTATATACAGTATAATGCTTTTTAAAATAAAAAGGTAGGCTTACATTTCTTTAAAATCCTTTATTTTTATTGAATATATAAGCCGTTTAAAATTACCTTAACCTATGTTGAACCATCAACTAACATCTTTAAAATGATAATTTCCTCTAGATCTTGTTAACAAATCTGGAGAGTCTAGATTAGGAATCCCAGAGCTTTTTTGCGATATCCTATCAGGAACTTGTAAAAACAAAGAGGTTTCTTTATCAGCAAGATTCATGCTTAACGATTCATCATCTACTGTTAACATAGGGAAACCTAAACTAGATCCTTTCACTTTTTGCTTTAACGGCGATTCACTATCTATCAAAAATAATGTAGAAAATTGTGATATAAAATCATGCAAAACCTTATTATATTCTGACGACCTTACATATTGCTCTTGTTGAATTCTAAAATCTTTTAACGCAGAACTTGGTAATTTTATCACAGCATTACTAGGGTATAATTTGTTCAATAATATTTTTATTGTTTCATAATC
Source organism: Candidatus Pelagibacter sp. (assembly GCA_013823725.1). Taxonomy (GTDB): domain Bacteria; phylum Pseudomonadota; class Alphaproteobacteria; order Paracaedibacterales; family CAIOTO01; genus PNMQ01. The sequence goes on along the minus strand of PNMQ01000004.1, from coordinate 284,780 downwards.
CGTAATACGCCCATCTTCACGCAAACTGTTTAAAATATTGGACATTGTACATGAATTAGGATTAGCAGCCCTAAACATCAACATTCCTTCATCATTAATGCCAAAAATAATATTGCCACTTCTAATATTTTGCCCTATGGACTTAAAGTTCTGTGGAGACACATACGATACAACTCCATCAAAAATTTCAAGACTGTTCATATCATATTGTTTTTTCTCATAATCAATTAATATTACATTTTGATTGGTCCACGGATGAACTAACTGCGAATAAAGTCCCTTAACTGCTGTTGGCCCAATATTTTTACCCTGATGTTTTGATGCAATCATTGTTGAACGTTCCGTTGTTCCGTATAAACACAATAAATTAGAATCATCAAAATGACTAAACCATATATCACCTACTACCTCAGTGCGAATTGTATCTCTTTCAGCATGAATACCATCTCTTTTTTTAAACCCATAAAAAACTGTAAATGGAATGGATGAGTCAAAATGCGGATCGGATCCTTCCCAATTTTCTGTAAACATACGTGCTGGCTGAGAATATAAAATTGGACGAGTAACATTTCCTACTGCCTCCCAAACACTATTGATCAAATCTAATTTTTCAATAAATTGCTCGCGTGTTCCATATTGCCTTTCCAAAAAAACTTCGCCTATTCCTTTCTGTGATTCAACATACTCACGACGAATATCGTTTAAAGCTTCATAATCTAAATATGACATTGGAGCAACAGCAACAATATCATTATACGTGTCCTCTTCTGTCGTTTTTTCAGGATTATATTTACATATAATACACCATGATCTTCCCTGCTCTATAAGCAAATGATAAAGCGTTGTTTTTTCTATCTCATGAAGATCTTGTCGTCCTCTCTCAACTGCCATATTTTTACTTAAAACAACTCTGCATTCTCCATAATCGTATGTAGACTGAATATTTTCATGCTCATTTTTAAGCCTAATATATGCAGCAGTACGAGGGGTTTTAAAAGGAGATTGATCTTCTTGACGTGTAGATTTTTTTGGCGTCACAAAGCACGAAGGGGAACTATTCTGTTTAGTTATCGAACGAGGTGGAGTATTCACATTAGCTGAAGAATCCATTTCCGAATATCGATGTGAATGACGAAGAGGTGTGCTAGCTGCACGAGCTAATGAAAGCATCATTAAACTTAAAAAAAACATTTTAAAATACATACTGCAACAATAAAACTAATTAAAATTCTAAAATGAATGATAAATTTTTAAATATAATAAAATATTAATTTACTCGTATTTTTATCAATATTTAAAATATTTATATATGCCAATATTGTGAATTTTAATAAAAAAATATAGCGCAAAAAGGATATGCAAACACAAAACTTATGTGTTAGTATAAAACTTATCCAAAAGTGCATTAGGTAATTTTTAAGAATTGAATCAACCCTTAAACTATAAAGAAAGTATAATGGAAAATCCTTTAACTCAAAAAAATAGTTCGCCCACAGTAAGTTTCATGCCCCCTAAAACTATCGTTCTGGTAGGCCTTATGGGATGTGGAAAGACAAGTATTGGCAAAAGATTAGCAAAAAAATTAGATATTCCTTTCCACGATTCGGATCAAGCCGTCGAAGAATCAGCAGGATGCCCCATTAAAGACATATTTGATATCTATGGTGAAGAAGCATTTCGCGTTGGCGAGCAAAAAGTAATTGAACGCTTATTGGGACAACCTACTCATATTTTAGCTACAGGTGGTGGTTCTTTTTCTAATGAACCGACTAGAAATATTATTTTAGAAAAATCTATTTCCATTTGGTTAAAAGCCGATTTAGATACATTAACAGCACGCGTATCCAGAAGAACAGATCGCCCAATGCTTGGTGGCCCCAATCAAAGAGAAGTATTAGAACAACTGATTGCTGAACGCTATCCTGTGTATGCAGAAGCAAATATTCACGTAGACACAATGGACGAACCAACAAACTGTACTGTTGATCGCGTAATTCAAGCAATGACTGATTATATTAGAACAAACTATCCATCATATTATGTCTTGAAATCACTGTAACTAGCTTTTAACATTTACTACTGTTATTTCAATAAAGTGTAAAACCATAAGGATTAATTCTATGAATCATGATGCAAAGAAACTCCATCCTGTAGTTCCTTTAAGAGATATCGTCATATTCCCTCACATGATCGTACCAATTTTTGTTGGCAGAGATGCTTCCGTTAGCGCTTTAGACGAAGCCATTTCTTCTTCACAAAAAGAAATTATTCTTGTTTTACAACAAAACAGTGAACCAGAACATCCTGAAGACAAAGATCTTAGTCGGGTTGGCGTTATGGGCAATTTACTTCAAGTTTTAAGGTTGCCTGATAACACCATTAAACTTTTAGTTCAAGGTGGTAAAAGAGTTCGTATTGATACGTTTGATTTCTCCCAAAAATATATCCAAGCTGAATGCACAGAAATGGAAGAATCATTGCGTCAAGACGATGAACTAGATCCACTTATGAAAGCATGCATTAACGCCTTTGAATCTTATACAAAAAATAACCGTAAAATTCCTAGTGAAGTATTTGAAAACCTGGTAAAACTAGAAGATCCATCACGAGTTGCAGATACTATTGCCTCTTATTTTTCTCTTAAATTGCACGAAAAACAAACATTATTAGAAATAACCGATATCAACGAAAGACTTGAGAAAATCCTTTTATTTATTGAAAGTGAATCTACTATCGCTAATGTTGAAAAAAGAATTCGTAATCGCGTTAAAAAACAAATGGAAAAAACGCAGCGCGATTACTATCTTAACGAACAAATGAAAGCTATCTACAAAGAACTTGGAGATAATAACGAAGGTCGTGAAGATATTGCTGAACTTGAGGCAAAAAGAAAAAAAACAGACCTCTCACCAGAAGCTGCAAAAAAATATGATTCTGAATTAAAAAAAATCAAACTAATGCACCCTTCTTCAGCAGAATCGGCTATTATTCGAAACTATTTAGACTGGCTTCTATCTATTCCATGGACCAACAGTTCCAAAATTGAAAAGAACATTAACAAGGCAGAAGAAAAACTAAACAAAGACCACTTCGGTCTTGATAAAGTTAAAGAAAGAATACTTGAATTTCTAGCGGTTCAAAACAGAGTCAAAGAAATAAAAAGTCAAATTCTGTGTCTTGTAGGCCCTCCTGGCGTGGGCAAAACATCTTTAGGGAAATCTATAGCCGATGCCACGGGACGTGAATTCATTAGAATTTCACTTGGAGGAGTTAAAGACGAAGCGGAAATTAGAGGGCATAGAAGAACTTACATGGGTTCTATGCCAGGAAAAATCATACAGGCTATGAAAAAAGCAAGCACAAAAAACCCTCTGTTTTTACTCGATGAAATTGACAAACTTGGACAAGACTGGCGAGGCGATCCTGCATCAGCATTACTTGAAGTTCTGGACCCAGAACAGAATGCAACATTCAACGATCACTATCTTGAAATTGATTACGATTTGTCTAACGTCATGTTTGTAACGACTTCAAATTCCTATAATATGCCACAACCTTTACTCGATAGGCTTGAATTAATTCAATTAAGTGGATATTCAGAAACTGAAAAACTAGGAATTGCAAAAAATCACCTCATTCCCAAACAATTGAAAAATCACGGCCTTAAAGACGAGGAATTGCATTTCTCTGACGATGCGATTATAGAAATCATACGTAGATATACCAAAGAAGCAGGTGTCCGCAATTTAGAGAGAGAAATATCTAAAGTTTGTAGAAAAATTGTACGAAAACTTAGTGTTGACAAAAAAATTAACCATGAAATTCTTACACAATCCAACTTAGAACCCTATCTATCCATTCCCAAATATAGCTATGGAGAGATTGATGAAAACCATCAAGTTGGCGTAACAACAGGACTAGCGTGGACAGAATTAGGCGGTGATATATTATCTATCGAAGCCCTACTTTATCCTGGTAAAGGAAATCTAAAATTAACAGGGAAACTAGGTGATGTAATGCAAGAATCAGCTCAAGCTGCTTTAAGCTACATAAAATCTAGAGCACATGAATATGGTTTGAAAGCATCAGATTTTGAAAAGAAGGATATACACATTCATGTTCCTGCTGGAGGAATTCCTAAAGACGGTCCATCTGCCGGTATCGCATTAAGCACCTCCATTGTTTCGGCCTTCACCAACATTCCTGTTTTAAAAGATGTTGCTATGACTGGCGAGATTACCCTTCGAGGAAAAGTTTTACCCATTGGTGGGTTAAAAGAAAAACTTATGGCTGCCCAACGCGCAGGGATTAAAACGGTCGTTATACCTTATGACAACGAAAAAGATTTGCATGAAATTTCTTCAGAGGTAAAGGATTCGTTGAAAATTATTCCTGTGAAATCTTTTTCAGAAGTTGTAGTTATTGCGCTTGCAGAGCTTCCTAAAATTATCAGCATGGATGAATCTAATGATTTAGAGTTATACAGAAGTATGCAAACAAATCCCATTCATTCAAAATCAAATTTCCAAGAAGTATCACCTGTTATTAATTAATATTTATATAAAGTCTTCATTGCCTAAAATAACAACGCATTAACCATTCTTTAAACTTCTTATTTATAAAATGAGAGAAGTCGAAATAAAATAAAGACCATTAAGGTTTTGGATGATCATTCTTTCTAATCAAAAAAAATATTGTACATCTTTAAGGTCTAAAAGATTTTTGGTAATAGCATTCCTGTACATCTTAATAGGTTCAGCAAGCAGTAATACAGAGGCTGTAGGAAATAACAATCTTGCACAAGGGACAAATTTAAATATCACAGATATACCCCCTAGTGAACAAAGCAATGTTCCGTTTGCCATATCTTCCTCATCATCCAATTTTCAAGACCAAATTGTAAATATTTCTCAAACATCTAGTTCCACATCTTCAAATATTCCACAACAAAATATAACAAATAATTCAAATTCAACAGCACCAATAACTAATCAGCAACAAAACACCCCTCTTCAAATTCAGAATCCGCCTGCAAACAACACTGTGGCAAACACTTATTCATCTGTTGATTCAACAAATTCTGTTCAAAATAATACGCAGCCAAACAATACCCCAATTCCTTCATCGATGAACAATATTTCATCATCATCTAATGGCATTAACACTGCAAACTTGGCGTCAAATGCAGCACAACCCCCTCAAACTTTCGCTCCTGCTTCAAATTCAATGCAACCTTCATCTTTTAATTCAACAGGCAATTTACAGCAATCTTCGATTTATACTGTTGAAACTACAGATGGGCCAAGCTACTTAAAAGCAATTAAAGAATCAACCAAACGCTTTGGACACGATGAATCTCTTGCAGCTTTTGCTGCATCTGCTCTAGTTCCCGTTAAACCAGATGCTGACTATGCTTCTGTTTGCATACAGAAAACTCGACATGGATTATTTAGAATTCATTCTCAAAATCCAGCAGCATTAGGTATTTTAACAGGTAAAGTGGATCGTGTTGCCTTTAAAGCATTATTTAAACTGAATAAGTGGGCAACCTTTGACTATAACGTTCCAGCAAATGCAGACGGAACGGGTAATATTACCACCTATTATGGGCAAATCTTTTTGAAACATGGAGACGGCACTGTTCATGGAGATGTTATTTGTTTTGCACGCTATCGCTAAACGGTGAATTATGATAAGTTACTTCAAATTTTCTACACTTCTATGTTTACTTATGATTATATCTAGCCAGAATTCTTTTGCTAGAGGATGCAATAAACCTCAAAGAATTTGTAATATGAAAAATGGGTCAGAAGTGTGCTATTGGAAAGATGATACTTCATGCAGACATTGTTCCAGAAAAAAATGTTATGCAAATCTAGGATGTAAGTGGTCTGGATTCTTAATCAAAAAATGTGCTAGTGATTTTTCTACAGGAACTGATGAACCTGTTTGAGTTAAGCATTCATAACTAATCGAATAATGTCGTTGAAAAAATTCATATCTATGTCGAAAAATTCGTCTAGTTTTGATATGTTTTCTTTGCTTTGCTGTTCGTCACAACGGCAATTTTCAATAAACTTTAACAAAGATTCCCTGTTGTTAACAAAGGGATCATATATTTTTTGGATAACAGCGGTTACATCTTTAAAGTTATACATGTAGGGGCCAAAGCACACAATTTTTCCAAATCTAATCGCTTCAATGGGATTGTGTCCACCAATTTTAACAAAACTTCCACCAATAAAAACTACGGAAGATAATTTATAAAATGTGCCCATCTGACCTAATAAATCAACAATCACTATAGATTGTGAGGAATTTAATATATTGTATTGATTGCCCAAAATATGACTAAGTTGAACATAATCAAACTGATGCTGGACACATAAATCTGTAACTATTTTTGTTCTATGAGGGTGCCTAGGCGCAATAACAAAGCGATATTTTGGGTATAATTTCCAAAGCTCTTTTATAACTTGGAATATTTTATCTTCTTCTCCTTCATGGGTGCTTGCAAAAGTAACCCAATAAGCATCTTCCTCGAAGTTAAAAAGATGTCTAAATAAATCTTCTTCAATATTCAGAGGGTCTGAAAAGTTTTTTAAATTCCCCAAATAATAACATTCTTTTACTCGAAAAAAATTTAATCTTTCAACTGTTTCAACATTTTGAGCTATGCATAAATCGAAAGCTTGAAAAATTTCGTGGGCAATAGATAAAAAACGTTTCCATCGTAAAAAAGATTTATCAGAAATTCTAGCATTCAAGAGGATAACTTTAATATTTCGACTTTTTAAATGTGCTAGCCAATTTGGCCATATTTCAGATTCAACAAAAATGGCTTTTTCTGGTTTCCAAAAATTTAAAAAGGATATAATCCATGTTGGTACGTCAGCAGGTATTAATTGGTGGAATACGCGTTCTGTAGTAATTTGCTGAATTAAATTAGAAGCAGTTAGAGTCGTAGATGTCAAAAGAATCTGAACCTTTAAATCCGTTTCTAAAATCTTACTTACTAATTTTTTTATGGATAAAAACTCTCCAACACTAGCTACGTGAATCCAAATTCGATTTGGTGATGGAGTGATGTTGCCATATTTTTGAGAAATACAGCCAAAGCGCTCGTTAACCTGGTAAATAGAGTCCTTTTTAAAGCAAAAGCATCTTGTGTAAAAAAATAATCTAATAACAGGGCTTAGGATTTGCGCTAAAGCAGCATAAATTTTTAATGCAACGTATGCAAAAAAAAAAATTATTTTTTGTCTTAAATTTAATATAAACATAAGAGTCTTTTTTCGCATAATCAGAGAATATTATTCTTTATCCGTTTTCGGAGTCATTAAAATTTTAAAAGCCGTTTTATCTTGATGAATATTCAAATCCTGTGAGCCAAGTTGATCACTATTTTGGGTAACACCATTTTCTTTCAAAACAGCAAATGGCGGAAACTGAGGCATATCAAAAACATTTTTTATAGTTTGAGCTAAAGCATTCCAAACAGGGCTGATGATCAAAGATAGTACAGTAATACTAACAATATATTTTTCAGTTTTATCAGAAATAACACCAGCATTATTGGCTTCATTTGATAATAGAAAGGCAAATTCTCCTAGCTGTGAAATGCACGCTCCAACGGTAAAGGCACTTAACCAATCCACAGAAAGCAACCTTAACACTAAAACATTAGCTATTGTTTTGCCAACAAAAACAACAAGAATTGTCAGAAGTACAAATTGTAAATCATTATATAAAAACTCAACATCTAGCAGTAAACCTATGGATAAGAAAAAGAACATAATCAAAATACTTTGAATAGGCTTTGCTGTTTCTAGCAAGCTGAGACGTTCATGAGTGTTACCAAGAATGAGTCCAGCCAAGAATGCACCATATGGCGCAGATAATCCTGACAATCCTGAAATAGCGGACGCAATAAAGCAAAATGCCAAACTTGCCAAAGCTGTCAATTCACTTTCACCAACAATTGCTTTAGAAAAGGGGATTCTAACACGTTGCTTGCGACTTAAATACATAATGATAGCAACAATAATGATAATTGAAGCGAATAATTTAATGAATAATCCCCATGGATTTGCAGCTTCAATTGTATTTCTTATCACTAGAATCATTGGAGCAATCGCTAAATCTTGGGCAATTAAGATACCAATAATCAGCTGACCGTTTTCTGTTTTAATTTCACCAGCGCTTTCTAACATCTTCACCACTACTGCTGTTGAAGAAAGTGCCGTTACGAAGCCTAAAACCATTGCCTTGGTCATAGTCCATCCCGTGTAGTATGAAATACCAACCGTAAACATGACAATTAAAGAGAGTTGCAAAAGACAAAAAAGTGATGCTTGAACCCATACTTTTTTAAAGGATCGTAAGTTTAATTCCATTCCTACGACAAACAATAAAAGAAGAATGCCGAGTTCGGCTAGCAATTCCAATGGACCACGGTCCTGAATAAGTGCAAAACCTGAAGGACCTAAAATAACACCATTTAGAATGTATCCAAGCATCGGTGGCTGCTTAAACTTAGCCAAACACAAGCCACCCGCTAAAGCGAGGGCAACAACAATGGTGATTTGAGTCAACGTAATGGAATCATGCATATTTTAAATATAGCATGTTTTATATTTAGCTCAAAGGAAGAAAGATAGAAACTGAAAAGAATGAATGTAGAAAAGTCTTTCAAGAATTGTTTTGGTAGGAAAAGCAATATCTTTTCATCTTTAGTTTTTTATTGGCTTGTCGTATTTTCTGATTCAGATGTTTTGTTGGGAAATTAAATGATGAGTTCTCCTAAAAGTAATTCCAACCGACTTTCTCCTGAAATTAAAAAATCGGTAGCTATCATTCTAATTGGAAATTTTTTAGAATTTTTCGATTTATTATTAGCTGTCCACATGACCATTACTCTCACCAAAGTTTTCTTACCAGAAGATTCTCAATTTACGCCTCTTCTAGCAACGTTTACGTTTTGTTCTTCATTTTGTATCCGACCTCTTGCCGCACTATTTTGGGGGTATATTGGAGACGCAATTGGACGAGTTCCAGTATTGATTTCAACAACTTTTTTAATGTCTATATCATGTATTCTTATTCCGAATATTCCTCCCTATGCTGAATGGGGCATAACATCCTCTGCTCTATTTTTATTCATGCGCCTTATTCAAGGATTTGCATCTGGCGGTGAATGCATAGCAGCTGATGTATTTATCACAGAAACAATACCCAAACCAAAAGTTTATTTTTGCAGTGCTCTAGTCGAAGCAACGTGTTCTTTAGGTGGCCTTGTTGCATGTGGTATTGGAACGATATGTATCACCTTGTCGCCTGAAAATGGATGGAAAATTCCTTTTTACATAGGGTCAGGAATTGCTGTTCTTGGAACTATTGCACGCAAAACCCTAAAAGAAACACCTGAATTTTTGAAAACACTTCAAGAAAACGCAGAACGAAAAAAAATCATAGACTTTTTTTCTGAAATTAACCTTAAAAATAACAACATTTTTGCGCTATTCGCCATGTACCTATTACCTGCGGTAGCTTTTTATTTTTCACTTGCCTATATACCTACAGTACTTGCAAAGGAATTTAATTTACCAACGAATCTTATCATGATGCAAACAACTATTGTTCTTATTATAACGATGTGTTGCGAAATATTTTATGGATATTTAGGATTAAGATATGATCCATTTTCAATTTTAAAAACAAAGCTTTATCTGCTAATTCTTGTGATACCCATCAGTATTTGGACCTATATTCATTTCAAATCTCCGTTTACCTTATTTTTAATTCAGTCCTCCATAAATTTTTTGGGCCAAGGACTAACACCAGCAACTCCCATAATTAACAAAAGTTTTCCTATTGCGCATAGATACACTTATTTACTGCTTATATGGGCAGTTTCTCATTCTGGCATGTACCTTTTAACAGGTTTTGTTTGTGAAGCCATAAGTAATTTTGTATATTTATCCATTTTTCTACTTGCATGCGCTGGAATATCTTTGCTCGGCACACATTTTTTTCAGTCACACACTAAACTGGTTTCGCAAAAAATTAATACTGCCGTATCTGAAAAGATTCAAAAAATGGATATTAACCAGTTTGCAGAACTTGATGCCCAGCTGAATCTAAATGATGGCCAACATCCGCTATATGACAAACTTAAAAGAACGTTGATTAAAGACTGGATAAAAAAACACTTGCCTTGATCGCTTCTTATTAGTTCGAATTTAAAAGAACAACCACTCTCCTCTCCTCATAATTAGGTATTTAAAACATTTTAGCTGCTCAATTATGAGGAATTTAAAATTCATACAAATAATATATAACAATCTTCTTTCAGCCAAAACGAACCCATATTTTACAATTTATACATTTGACTTTAGTGACTTTAACCTATATAATTCAAGTAATTGTATTTCTAATTAATTTAACTAAAGAGGTCTCTCGTGGCAGTTCCAAAGAAAAAAACATCCGTTTCTCGTCGTGGTATGCGTCGTTCACATCATGGATTAGTTGCAATCAATACTCACGAATGTACAAATTGTGGCGCAACAAAACTTCCACACCATGTATGTCATTCTTGTGGTTTTTATAACGGCAGACAAGTACTTAAAGTTAAAAAAAACAAAACTAATACAGAAGACTAAACTTTAGGTGATCAACATGCTATCCATAGCAATAGACGTCATGGGTGGCGATCATGGCCCCAGGGAAATTCTTAAAGGAATAGAACTAGCTTTACAAAAAAAAACTTTTAAGCCTGTTCTTTTTGGCAAGTCTGATATTATCAATCAATACCTTAAAGAGTTTCCCAAAACCAGTCAATGCTGCGAGATTGTCCACTGCGATTCTATCGTTGATGCACATACAAAACCGTCTATAGCATTTCGTTACGGAAGATCTTCTAATTTGGGAAAAGCCATTCAATCTGTTGCAGATGGAATAACCCAAGCTGTAATTTCTTCAGGAAACACAGGGGCTTACATGGCCCTATGTAAAAGCATTTTAAAAACCTTGCCTGGCATATCGCGTCCAGCAATACCAGCCATTATTCCTACGTGTGGTGAATCAGGAAAAATCTTAGTTCTAGATCTTGGTGCAAACATTGAATGTACACCCACCCACCTTGTCCAATTTGCCGCAATGGCGAATATCTTAGTTAAACACTTATGGAACATTGAAAACCCAACGGTTGGAATACTTAATGTTGGGACAGAAGAAATGAAAGGTAATATTGTTGTTCAAGAAACTTTTAAGCTATTAAAAGAAATGAAAGACATCAATACGCATGGCTTTGTTGAAGGTTCCGATATTTTGTATGAAACAACAAACATTGTAGTTACTGATGGCTTTACTGGTAACATTGCATTAAAAGCAATTGAAGGTACTGCTCAGTTTATAGGACAAACTATTAAAGCAGAATTTTCTCGCACTCTATTAGATAAATTACGCTACTTATTCGCCAGAAAGACATTTAATCGTATTAAGTCCAAAATAGATCCTCGGATTTATAATGGGGCACTATTTTTAGGACTAAACCATCTAGCTGTAAAAAGTCATGGTAGCGCAGATGCCTTCTCTTTCTCTCATGCCATTTATAGTACTATCACTATGATAGAGCGCGATTTAACACCTAAAATAGCAAAAAGCCTAGAGAACATTTACATACCGTAATTCTTAAGCTTTATATTCCTGAATTATATGTATTTACACCTTTACAAAGAGTATGTATCGCTAGAGCTCATTAAAATTTCTTTAGTAAATCTTCATGCACCATTCATTTCCTCATCAAATGAAATTTCTATAGGGGTATCTTCAAAAAATATTCATCAGTGAAATTATTTACTTGCGCTAAATCAAAATTTGGGATATAAATAATACATGCGCGGGCGTAGCTCAGGGGTAGAGCACAACCTTGCCAAGGTTGGGGTCGAGGGTTCGAATCCCTTCGCCCGCTCCAAAATTTTTAAGATAAATTACATATGTATTGTTGTCTTAGTATTATCACTTAAGAGGTTTATATGGCAAAAAAAAATGCGACTATAGCAGTCAAAATGTTAAGCACAGCAGAAACAGGTTTCTTTTATGTTGCTCATAAAAACCCAAGAAAAAAACCTGAAAAGTTTGAATTTCGTAAATATGATCCTGTAGCACGTAAACATGTTCAGTTTAAAGAAACTAAAATTAAATAAGCCATCATTTTAATTTAAAAATATAAAAAAAGAACTTACAAACGTAAGTTCTTTTTTTATATCACATGTATTTATAATGACATAGCATGCAGTAAAAATACTAAAGGGATTTTTTTACAATCTAAAAAACTGACTTCGTACGGATATAAAAACGTATTCGACAATTTATGATTTAATTGAAACTTTATATGTGAATACATATCATAATCTGCAGCACTCCATGAAGTGTAGTCAGCCTTATGCGAACCTAAATATACTTTTGTTTTACCTACTGATCTAAGCTGTTTGCCTGTGGGATTAGACTTACAATACAGATCTGGAAAAATAGGGGCATTTCCTTCCTCAACACAGAGTTTATTTATATTCATAAGCTGTGTAACAATTTTCTCTAGGTTGATAGATAATAATCCTTTTGCATCCATGCGGTATGTAAATTTTATAGTATATATACTGTCAAGATTACCCCATACACACGCTTTTAAAGTTGATTCATAATCTGTAGGTAAGTATGTCAAATGGTCATTCCACATTAGATTTCTAGATTCTGTATGTGTATAACCAAGATTCCCATTCACCCTACTTGGAACATCCGTTTCAGCATCTTCTGCTGCAGAAACAGATGCAGACAACAATGGAGCAGATGATATATTATTTTTATCCCCTAGCAAATCGCTTAAAGATTCAGTTTCAGCTGAAAAAGTTACCGAATATGCAAATAGTAATTGAGTTAAAAAGTGTAGGTAATTCATGCGAGCCAGTTCAATTTAATTTACTTTTTTTGATTATAATTAAAATTTAAAAAAACTGAAATATAAATTTAAATATTATGTTTATTTTAGTATTTTGTAAGCATTCATTAAATAAAGATTCTACTTAAATGCCAAAAATTAAGAAAATAATTTGCTCAGTTCTTTCTAATTTATAAAGTATAGACACTCTTAAAAATGCTGACTTACATTTATCACATTGACCTATTTTCAATATTTGATGAACTATCTAAAAAAATCAACTTAGACACAGATTTAGCAAATGTGGTGAATTAAAAATACTCCAACTAGCTTTTGCATTTACACCATACAATTAGTATATTTATCTATACATCTATCAAAAAATATCCATAAATATCTATTTATAACATTTCTATCATGCTGAAGTATGGCTACATTTTTGAATACATTATTATGATGAATCGTCTACAGGAATTATTTTAGGAATATCTGAACTACTTTTTATGTTCACAATCACCAAATAATATATGCTTCCATATAAAATAAGGAGAAATTGTTTATTTACTATTTTTCAAAGAATTACTTTAATATTTTCTTTCAATGCGTCGATACCGTTTCTCTTTTGGCTGCTTGTTGAGAAAATTTGTGGAAACGCAACTGGTCTAGAAGAAATCTCTTTAAGAACTTGTTCTTCAACAGCTTTACACTTTGAGGGGCCAATCTTATCAACCTTCGTTAGCACAATAGTATAAGGAATAGCTTCAGCATCCAATAAGTTCATCATTTCTATGTCCAGCGCCATAAAACCATGCCTGGAATCTATAAGTAAATATACACGCCTAAGGTTGCGTCGCTCTGTTAAATATAGATATATAAGATGCTGCCATTTTTCCTTTTGTTCTAATGGTGCTTTGGCATAGCCATAACCAGGAAGATCTACAACAAATATATTGTCACCTAATTTAAAAAAATTTAGATGTTGTGTTCGCCCAGGAGTGTTTGATGAACGAGCCAACTGTTTTTGCTGTGCTAATGCGTTAATAATACTAGACTTACCTACATTAGATCGACCCACAAATGCAATTTCAGGCAAATCTAATTTAGGCAGCTCACTCATGCTGACGACACTTTTTATAAAGGTCCACTCTTTGCGAAAAATATCCCTGGATCTACTTTTCTTAGGTGTAATTTTATCCATCATTACTATCTTTAGATTTTTTTTCTAATCTTTGTTGACGATTTGTTCCAGAGCTTTTTCTTGAAGCTATAGCTGTAGGCTTTTGTTGCGAAATATAATATTGCTGTAAAATAGTCAATACATTACTCCAAGCCCAATAGATAACCAAACCAGATGGAAATGATGCAAACATATACGTAAATACCACCGGAAGCACCATCATCATTTTAGCTTGGGTAGGATCTGTTGACTGAGGTCCCATACGTTGTTGAATGATCATCGTCACACCCATAAATAACGGCCACGCACCAATGATAAGCCATGATGGGGCATCAAAGGGGAGCAATCCAAATAGGTTAACAAATGAAGTGGGATCTGGAGCTGATAAGTCTTGAATCCAGCCTAGAAAAGGTGCATGTCGCATTTCAATCGTTACAAAAAACACTTTATACAAACAAAAGAACAGTGGGGCCTGAATCAGCGTTGGCAAACAACCTGAAGCAGGATTAACTTTTTCTTTTTTATAGAGAGCCATCAATTCCATAGAATATTTTTGGTGATCGCTACCATACTGTTCTTTTAGTTTATCCATTTTGGGCTGAAGCTGTTTCATTCGTGCCATAGAACGATGTGATTTATTTGCTAGAGGAAATGACAAAATTTTAAAAAATACTGTTAAAATTAAAATTGCAAAACCCATGTTGCCTAAAATAGCATTTAGCTTATCTAGCGCATAGAACAGGGGTTTTGTTAAAAAGTAAAACCAACCAAAATCTACAGCTAAATCGAAGTGTTTAAATTTGTGAGACTCTTCATAACCATCAAGCATTTTTAAAACTTTTGCACCAGAAAATAAGTGGTGTTTAATAACATGTGTTGACTTAGAAGCTACTGTAATCGGAGCACTTTTCGAATAGGACCTAAAAGTTTGTGATTTATCTTGGTAATCGTAACCAGACTGTAAGGGTATTTCACCGTTAGGAATAAAGGCACTTAACCAATACTTATCTGTAAAGCCAATCCAGCCTTTACCTGGCGAATAACTTATATTTTTTTTCTTTTCTATATCGTCATATGAAACTTCAACAAGCTTGTTGTTCACATAACCCACACCACCTTCGTGTAAAACGAAAAAACCTGATGTTTGAGGCTTACCATAGCGATAAACGGAATTTGTAAATTCAACATTGACAGCGTCAGGCGATGTATTAGTGATTTCATCTTCAATTGTAAATAGATATTGTTCGTCAACGCTTATTGTTCTTTTACAGCTTACCTTCGAACTAATTTTTGATTCTAAAATAACAGGTGCATCCGACTTTAAAATCTTGTTCTCACCGACTACTTTCCATGGTGTCTCGTGAAATTGTCCCAATTGAGGAGAAGAAGAATCTGCATAATTAATTTCCGAAAAATAGGCATCTTTGCTTCTAACTGGGGTATATAGTCTAACAAGTTCTTTTGAATTAGGATTTACTGTATATTTTTTGAATTGCAAATCATCAAACAAACAACCTTTTAAATTTAACGATCCTTGCAAAGCAGGCGTATCAATTACCAATCTATTGTCTAATTTCAATGCTTCGTCAACTGAAATAATTTGATTAGACTCGTGTCTTGCGTGATCAAAATTTGAAATATTTTTGATTTCATCAGTGTGCAAAGGGGTCATTGATTTTGTGGGAAAGAAATATTCAAACCCAAAGAAAAAAGCGAAGCAAGATATGAGAAGTAGAAGAAATTTATTTTGTTCTGACATTATAAAACCTAATTTTTGTGTTAATTTGTTTTTTAAAAACCACACGACAACTTAACAAACAGTGTTAATCCGAAGTTTTTATTTTTTATTAATCAAGCCATTTGGAGCAGCTTGCTTTTCTATGTCGTAAGTGAATGAGTTAACATTGTGAGCATTTCCTTTTCCAAATGGCTGACAACACATTAGACGTTTCAACACCATCCATCCACCTCTAAATATGCCGTGCGCTTGCAAGGCTACGATAGCGTATTGAGAACAAGTTGGTAAAAATCGACACTGAGTCTGCACAAAAGGAGCAACAATCAACTGATACAATTTTATGAATTTAACTAACAACCAAACCATAAAATTATACCTTTTGAATTTTCAAAGGTTTTTTTATTACTTTTTTAGATAAGAAGAGTATTCCTTCAGATATATCTGCAACAATATCTCCAAACAAGCATTCCGCTGTTAATTTATTTGCAACCAAAACTAAATTAGTTGGCATAATCAGCAAAAATTTCGACATCACCAAATCGTCTCTTAAAATTATTCTTATAGCTTCTCGTAGTCGCCTTTTAACCGTATTACGAACCACAGCATTTCCAACTTTTTTTGTAACAACAAGACCTATTTTTAAGTCTACTGCATCATGAGCTGGACAAATTCCCACAGAAACTATAATACTTTTTTTTCGAAAAGAATTTTTTTGCGATGCGACTTTTAAGAAGTCAGCTCTTTTTTTTAAAGTTGACACCTTTAAAGCATTGTCTTTAAAAGAAACCACCGATATAAATCTTAATCAGATTTAAGCAGATAGTCTTTTACGACCTTGAGATCTTCTACGAGCAATAATTTTACGACCATTTACTGTTGCCATACGTGCACGAAAGCCATGTCTTCTTTTTCTGACGAGATTACTTGGTTGAAATGTTCTTTTCATATTCATTCCCTAAAAATACATTAAGAATTAGATTTTACATAAAAACTCTTGCTATGTCAAGAAGCAAAGACCTTGTATATATTAAAAAGCATTAATCATATTTTTTACTTTTTACTTTATTCATTGTCCGTTTGGCTAATTTTGAAATTCGCTTATCAATCAATCCAGGATATTCAGCATGCCATAACTCCAATATATTCAAAACCCAATCTGCATTATTTTTCGAAGCGTCGTTCAGCCAGTTTCCTAAAGATTTTTGAACATAGAGGTGCGTGTCTGTTTTTAGCATTGCCAAAAGAGGTAGTGCTATATTAGGGTTAATTTTTAATTCTGGAATATGAGCACACCATACCCCTCTTGGTCTAGTAGCTTCGCATGCAAAGCGCCTTAAATATGGAGATTCATGCGAACTCCAACTTTGCAGAAATGTCAAAGAATCTTTGATATTACAGACAATGTCAGGTCGCAATGCTAACCAAGCCCACTCGCGAACACTGAAATGACTATCGTCAGCTAAAGTTTTCATCATCTCAAACTTATCCACTAAACTTAGGTGATCACAATAAGATACCATATAGCAAGACAATCCTCTGATTGAGTCCGAATGATGATTTTTCAAAACATCAATTCCAGCAACTCCCATTTCTTTGAACAGTATGCTTCCTATCCCCTTCATTCTGTCGATGATTCCACACTGTTTTTTCTGCTCTATCTGATCCAAAGCACTATTAGATATGCCCGGAATACAGTTTAATACGAGCAAACGAAAATCTATGGATAAACATTCCACCAAATTCTTTGTTTCATGCTCACCACTATTAAGCTGCTCACGTCGTGCAGCAGAAATATCTTTTAATGAAATCATTTATCTTCGATTTAAACTGTATTACTTACCACATTTTAAGACATCATAACATTAAAGAAACATAAAACATAGAATCAACACCTACCTAAAAAAAACAGAAAAAACCATTTTCTGCGAAAGTATACTTTATATTATAATATTTAATATAAAATTAAATATTATAATATAAAGTAAAAAAAATTTAATGTAAAAAATAAAAAATGATTATTTTGCAGCTATTTATGATAACTCTTATAAGTTATTCCATAACCTATTCCGCATCTTTTGGCTTAAAAATCAACAACACACCGCAAAAGAGTAAATCAATAAAAAAAACAGAGCCCAAAAATGGGTTATCTCTTTTTATAGAAACGGGAGATGAAAATATCCCCCCATCTTTGAATAAATCTAACTTACATATGCAACCTCAAAGCGAATCTTCCCCTATTTCTTTTCACAAAGATTCTGCAGCACAAGGAACAGCAAGATATGAGCAAGCAAATGCTTTCAAAAATATTTCATCAAATTTAGCTGAATCCATTAACCAACATGCTGTAGTAGACCTTGAAAGAAAAAAATCACTCAGAGATCTAAATGCTCTAGATTTTGCACATTTTTTAAAAGAATTATCGTTAATTGAAGAAAGGGAGATGGAAAATATTGAAATAGAAAAAATTGAATCTCCCTCACATTACGCAGAATCAACATTCAAAGTTTTTTTGACATACCACCACTATCAATCTTCCGCGACACAAGAACCTGACACGAACATACAAACCCAACCTATACGTAGACTTATATTTATTATAAAATTCCACCGCCCAAGAGTAGCAAACAAAGAAACGCTACATAGTGAAATAGGTGTTAAATTACACAATTATCTACGCCAACAAAATACTTTAAACTATCCAGAATTACCACGCCTATCTTTAACAGAAATGATTACACGCGTGCAGTTGACTGATGGTGCAAGATACATGTCCATTATTCACGCAGCACATGGAATACCTTTAAACGCTTACATAAAGCAAATAAAAGAATCCCACAACGATTTAAAAAATTTAATGATCCATTTAGGAAGGTCACTAGCAACATTCCATACCTATCATTCTTTACGCGCAAACAAAGAAGAGTTATATAGAGAAATAAGAGAGCAGCTTCATGCACCTACAACCCAAATACTAAGATTTAATACCATTACCCATGGAGATCTCCATACTGACAACATATTTATTAAGAATCGATCCATTCATCCGCCTCTTTTCTACTTCATAGATCTTGAATCAATGTTTCCCAGCGCTATTGATCCCAATGAAAATAGCAATGATACTATGAAAATAATAATAGCCATTGAGCTTAATATAGGGACAGATCTATCGCATGGCTTATATGATTCTTTTTCAAATGCTTATAACAACGCTGTTTTTGAAACTATACAAAAATACAAAAAATATAAAGTCAGAAATCATTGGAAAAATCTCAGGAAACGATCTTGTTCCATAGATAGATAACTATCAATACCTTGCTCCAGCTTTGGATACATCAAATATTATCAGCAAAATATCCTAGGAAAATTTTCAATTCTATTGCAAGAACGTGACGGAATCCGTTTACCATTCTTGTTATATATATACTGGTTGTGTAAAATGTACAAAAAGTATTAAACTATAATGTGAGCATTTTTTTAAACGTGCTCAAGGTA
Organism: Candidatus Pelagibacter sp.; assembly: GCA_013823725.1. GTDB lineage: Bacteria > Pseudomonadota > Alphaproteobacteria > Paracaedibacterales > CAIOTO01 > PNMQ01. The sequence continues at coordinate 265,439 of PNMQ01000004.1, read as the reverse complement.
AATAAGGATAGATATGAGGACCCCATGCAAGTTATAGCTGTTGCCAATCAAAAGGGAGGCGTTGGAAAAACAACCACGGCTGTAAATATTGCTACAGCACTGGCTGCTGTTGAAAAAAAAGTATTACTCATTGACCTTGACCCACAAGCTAATGCTTCAACAGGTTTAGGTGTTGATAAAAAAAGTAGAGTTAAAACAAGTTACCATTTAGTCACAACACCCATACCTTTAAATGAAGTCATGATTCAAACTCTCATTCCTCATTTATGGATTGTACCTTCTTCCGTCGATCTTTCCGGTGCAGAAATAGAATTAGTTCAAGAAAACAACCGAGAAAAAGTACTAGCTAATAAATTGTACGCTGAAGAACATTCTATCGATTACGTTATCATAGACTGCCCACCATCCATGGGTCTTTTAACTTTAAATGCAATGTGTGCATCTAAATCAGTTATCGTTCCACTTCAATGCGAATATTACGCCTTAGAAGGATTGAGTTATTTACTAAGCTCCATTAAAAAAATTCAAAAGAACTTTAATCCTCAACTTAGTCTTTTAGGTATCGTGCTAACCATGTTCGATAAACGTAGTTCTTTATGTGCTCAAGTTGCAGATGACGTCAGATTTCATTTAAAAAGTAAAGTTTTCAAAACTGTTATTCCAAGAAATGTCAAAGTTTCTGAGGCACCTTCTTTTGGAAAACCAGTATTAGTATATGATGTGAATTGCCAAGGTTCGCACGCTTATATGGCATTAGCAAAAGAAATTCTTGAGAAAGCGAGTTAATCATGAGTTCTACACCTGGAAAAGGTTTGTCAGCTCTTTTAGGAGATATTGCACATACGATGCATGACATCGAGATCAGTCAGAAACAATATAAAAAAGATATTCCTTTAAATCTTATTCAAGCAGGATCTCAACAGCCTCGTAAAACATTTAATGACGAACATATGCAAACGCTCGTACAGTCTATTGCAGAGCAAGGATTGTTGCAGCCCATTCTTTTAAGGCCGAAAGAAAAAGCAGAAGATGACACCAGCGATTCACCATCAGAATCTTACGAAATCATAGCTGGAGAACGCCGTTTCAGAGCTTGCCAACAGCTCAATTGGCCAACCATCCCTGCTATAATTGTTCATTGCAATGCACGCCAAGCCTTAGAATGGGGTTTAATTGAAAATCTACAGCGCTCCGATCTCGATCCTATAGAAGAAGCATACGCTTATCAACGACTTATCGATGAACACGGCAGGACCCAAGATGATATTGCAAAAGCAGTATCGAAAAGCAGAAGTCACATTGCTAATTGTTTACGTCTGCTTAATCTAAGTGATACTTTACAAGAATATGTTAGATCTGGAGCACTTACTGCAGGGCATGCACGAACTTTAATTAATAATCCAAACGCCGATGCATTAGCCCAACAGATGATGGAACAAAAACTTTCTGTTCGCCAAGCTGAAAAATTAACTCACGATTTTAAACAGCCTTCAAAAAAAATAAAAAAAAACGTGCATCCTCATGAAAACGAAGATACGCGTATGTTGGGTGAAAGACTAAGTCAAAAGCTTGGCGTACATACTATCGTTAAAACGCAAGGTGATTCGGGTCAAATTATTCTACATTTTAATGACATGACAGAACTTGATTTACTGATTCAGTTTTTAGATAGTTAGAAAAATCTTAGGTTTGAATAATCTTCATATTGAATAAGAATTAAGGAATCAAAGGATGGCACTAATAATTTCGACATATATTTTTATATTACATTTATCATTTTTTTGCCATTCTTTGGCTGACACATGTGCCGTTGATAGAGTCATCGAAATAACCAAAAAAATACAACAACAAAATGATTCTGTGTTAGAAAAATGTGAGGCTATCAATAATTTCACCTACGAAATACCTGATTTAAGAAGAGAAATTAAAAGAAAGTTAGCGCAACATGATTTCGAAGACCTACTGAAAAGTAACCCCGATATTAAATATGCCTTTTCCATCAATATAAATAAATTATCTCAAGTGACACATTCATTATTAAGAGTTGTAGAAAATATACACAATGCAAAGATACGTGGACAAAAAATAATATTAATTTTAGGAGCAGCCACAACACAAGAAATTCAAAAATATAATTTTCAATCTTTTGCTAGATATAGTCAAGAGGAAAGGAAAATTCTTGGCCCGTTAGTTATTACAATGGATGATTTATCATTTTCATATTCTGGAAATTTAGATGAAAGTATTTTTATTAAAAATGATTTCAACGATAGCAGTAGTTTACAATGGATTTCATTCGTTTTAAAAGATTGTTTTGATTTAATTATTTTTGATCCTGGGGTTGCAGAATATTTTTATTGCAACAGAGAAAGATTAGAATTTTTTCACAATATGTTGAATAACCATGGGCATATGATTATCCCAACATCCTATGCAGGAAGATTTTCAGACACAGAATTACTTGCTGCCAACGCCTTATTATCAAGAAGATCTTTCACATTAGAGAGCTATATAAGTTATTTAGATCAGTGGACAAAAGAAAATCATATAGATTTTTTAGTTCACGCAGAAAATGTTGATCCTTATCAATATTCACAATCTGTCGCAGGAGGATACGCACCTTCTTTAGTCATAGAAAAAAGGATTCGCGATCCATTCAATACCCAAAAAAGTGCAATCAAAAAAAGACAACAGTATTTACAAGAAAATCCACAAAAAATCCCTGCCCCCCGCGAAATACCAGAGACATTTGAAGAAACCCTATCAAGATAAATAAACCTTAAAGTTCACAAAAATCCAATCTATGCTGAGCAGACGATAAAGCTAGTTTTTTACTTAAAATAATCCACTGCACCAATTAACAATTTATACTTTTTTTTTATTTTCTCTGTTACAAATAATAAAAATAATAACCATGGCAATATCCGACAAAAACACAAATATCCAGGCTACAAAAGCAGCCTCAACTTTATCGACGACATCATCATGTTTTTTTAAATATTCTTTAAAAGCATCAGAATTTGTAAACTGTTTCAGTTCAATAGCTAAAATGGATTCATACTGTTTTAAATTATGTTTAGCATCTTGAAGTTGTTTATTTTTTTCCCATTCCATGAAAACTTTTAAACGCTCGTAACCTGCATTTTGAACACCACCGCCTCCAATTAAAGTTATAAATAATACTAAAAATAGAGAGCTATGAAAAAGAAGAATAGCACCATTTAGTTTGAAAAAAGCATGCCTAATCAAAAAAAAGATAAAGAACGAAAAAAATGTTACAAGAAATATATGTGGCATGTTCATAATGATATTAAACATAAAATCTTATTTAATCATTTTTCAAAATATTTTTTTATTATAAACCTTTAAAATAATTTTACTATTCTGATTCCTAAAAGGCAGAATAAAAGACTTAAACGTTAGCAATTATCATTGCATATTTTTCATGCAATAAATCCACGTCCAAAGCAAATCTAGAAACGATTATAAAACTACCTAAAAATCCTGATGTCTAAAAATACTTCATTTGATCAGATGCGGACCAATGCACATCCATTATTTAAGTTAGCAATCCGTGATGAAGCATCCGAAGGCATTAAGACATTGTATAGTCAAAGAAATTCCATACTGTATGGTAGGTAAAACATTGCCCCAATACCAAAACGAAAGACAGAACCTAAAGCACCGCCTAACCCTGTAAGCATATAATTCATGAGCACTGCCCAATCTTCTTTAATGCAATTTTTGTCCGTTAGGGACATTAGCATCCATGCCTACTAAATAAATATCTCCATTGACATCGGAAAAACCAACAAGCAAAAATTGAGATATAAAACCTGCTATATTTTTTTCTCCTAAATTGACACAACCCATAACTTTTTGACCCACTAGTGTTTCAGGTGTATAGTGAACCTTTATTTGTGCTGATGTTTGTAGTACTCCTACTTGTTCACCAAAGTCTACCCACACTTTAAAAGCAGGTTTGGTTGCTTTAGGAAATTCTTCAACCTTGACAATTGTTCCTGATCTTAAATCAACACGATCAAAATCTTCATAATTTATGATTGTCATTACTCTATTCAAAACAGGTTATACACTTCAATGTAATCGCAAAATACAAAAAAATATAGGGCATTATAAAATTTGTGAAAATCAAACAAGCTGAAAAAAAATGGCGGAGAGAGAGGGATTCGAACCCTCGATACGGATTTAACCCGTATAACGGTTTAGCAAACCGGCGCCTTCAGCCACTCGGCCACCTCTCCACAACTTCTAATATCACTGAATTTCATCATTTCGTCAAGAAAAAATATTATTCAAGAACTCATTTCATGATTAATTAAATCACAAAAAAATATTATATCCAAAAAACTTTACTTATTAATTACAAATACAATATAATACTCAAGAAACAATATGAAATCAAAATATAATGAAAAAAACAATAATTATTGCATCTTTGGCTATTTCAAATCTATTCTTTTCACCAAAAGAGGGATTTTCCATGCCAAAAGATGATGTAGCTTTTGAAAATTGCACACTCGTAGTTGGTAATACTAGAGGTGAAGGTTCCATAGATAAAGTAATTGAACCATTTGTTTTTCCAGAAGGTATAACAGACTTTACGCATCGCACTTCATTTCCAGATAGTAAAGTTATCAGCATAGATATGGGACCTTGCAGAATTAAAAAATTAAATAAATTGCACATTCAAGGTGATTTTCTTTCTCAACCTTTAAATGAATTTTCTTACAAAAGAATATTTTTTGAATGGATGCCTTCTTGCACATCTAACATGCAACCTTTACTACAACCTTCAGTTTCTAAAGCATTTAATTTATTACCATCAGGAGGCGAGCTTATTATTGATCACATGCCTTATAGAATAGCTTTGGAACCTGATGTATCCGAAGCTTTAAAACAACTGAGAGAATTTGGATACATCATTCCAACTGATGCTATCAAACGCATTCCTAAAAATACTGAAGAACGATATCCTGGGATATTTTCCGAAATTCTTCAATCTATAGATGTATTTACTTTTCATAGAAGCCAAAGAGAACGTCTAGATATTTATAATATTTTAGCGGGGAAAAAGAGAGTTTTGCTTGATCATAAATCCTTCTTTTCTCCTAATATCATTGATCACCAAACCAACATGGAAGCTGTATTTTATACTATAACCAAAATGTCTGAAACTTTTGGCAAGTCAGAACTAGAAATGTATGAAGACCTTATTGGCGATATGCAAACCAATGTAGATGGAGCAACATACCTCATCTTTGAATGGATTTACTACATGTTCTCTAGACAAGATCTTATCAAAAATGGTTTAGAATCCATCGGATTTATTGTACCTGAAAATTTCATACAACACCATGATACTAATCCCTATAATGGACGTAAAAACGCATGGCTTATTAAAGCTTATAAACCCTAACCTAAGATTTATTTTTTTATTTTTCATATTTTAAAAGGTAAAATGAATAGCTACAATAGTTGGTATATAGTTTTTCATCAATGAACAAAACATGGCAGATATATTCATAGAAGGACCAGCAGGTCGAATTGAAGCTAAATACACTAAAGGTCACAATGAAGAGTTGCCTGTTGTTCTAATTCTTCATCCGGATCCTAGACAAGAAGGAACCATGCACAACAAAGTGGTTTATACACTTTATAAGGCATTTGCTGAATCTGGGTTTCAAACACTTCGTATTAATTTTAGAGGCGTGGGACTTTCGGAAGGAGTCTCTACAGAAGGTGATGGGGAAATTGAAGATGCCATAGCTGCTCTTCATTGGATTAAGCAAAAATGTCCTTTATCTCAAGAAATATGGCTGTCTGGTTTTTCATTTGGTGCTTGGGTTTCATTAAACTTACTTATGAAAAATCCAACATGCACAGGGTTTGTGGCCATTAGCCCCCCAACAAGCCGTTTTAATTTTAATTTTCTTTCGCCCTGTCCTGTTTCCGGATTAATTGTTCAAGGCACAAGTGATGATATTGTGCCCTATGAATCTGTAACAGCCTGTGTTCAAAATTTAAAAGCACAACCCAATGTTCACGTTAAATATGAAATAATAGAAAAGGCTAATCATTTTTTTGTAGGGTACCTAGATGTATTGTCTGCAAAAATTAAAAAATATATTGGGTAATAAATTTATAATATTAATCACATAAACACATTTGATTTTATTATTTTATTTCGTCATACTAAAAATAGACACCAATAATCATTAATAATCATGTCAAAAATTGTTTATTTAGCACTTTTGCTTGTGTATTGTTGCGTTGCTTTTAGTTCAGTCAATGAATTTGAACAAAATGAAAACTTAAGCATCAGAAGAAAAAGCCATATTTTAAAACGCTCAAACCAACACAAAGTCTATTGTGAAACTAATAAAGATCAAAATAATTTAATATCCATAGACGATACATATCCTGAATTACAGTTTCAAAGCGTATATGGGGCCGTTCAGCACAGAAAAATCAAAGAATCTTTCGAAATGATTGGATCAAAATATTTTATTCAACGTCTCAGAGGTGCAATATATTTAAGAATCAAATTACGTCAGTCTAACCCTGTTCCTCTAGACTGGGCTATTGCTGATTTTTCATCAAAATCCAATCATAGTTTAATCCAAAACTTGGCAGTTGAAAAATTAAAACACCTTAGTCTTAACACTTATCCACCCTACCAACACAAGTCTCTACTCAGTTTATGGAACACTCAAGACCCAACCCTTCAACAAAGTGTTATGAAGAAAATCAAAGTTTTTCAAAATATTCTTGAAATTACTATTTCAAACGATATAAACGAATTTGAAAGCACACTAGGAAACATATTATTTGGTTGTTTTTTTTCAATACAACATTCTTGGGATACAAATTTATCAAAAAAAAGCCATTCCATTCTAAATTATTTAATCCGTAGATTTACACTTACAACTGCATTTTCTGAAAAAATAAAAGGCTTTAATTTTTTGAAAGAGATCAAAAATGAAGATGGAGATTTGTGCATTGCTGCAATTTACACTCATATTATTTATCTCTATTGTTACAATAATAACAATATTATAAAATATACATCTAGCTTAGATAAAAAAAATTATTCACAACACATTGAAACGGGTGTGAAGCGATTATTTGAAAGTCTGCATCAATATAAACATACTGCTGAAAAAAGATTTAATGTTTTTTATCAGCTGTATTTTACTTTTTTCAAAAATTTACGAAGTCAACGTATAGAATCTTGATGAAAAATGGAGGCCGGAACCGGAATCGAACCGATATCAAAGGATTTGCAATCCTCTGCATAGCCATTCTGCCATCCGGCCTTATTTATTTTAAGATATCACAATTCTCTTCTTTGAGAAAGATATTTTGAAGCGTTATTATAAAATTATAACTCAAATTTTTTGAATAACAAAAAATGCATCTTCCTCAAAACATTCATTTCAATGTTGCACTCCATGCCTTAAAAACAATTATTGAACCAAGCCTATACCTTTCCGATACCATCAAAGACCTTATTTTAAATATCGATCGTCATCCTTTTTTGCCTGCTATCGTGCACCCCATCGCCTATTCAGACGAACCCATATTACTCAAAAAAAGATGTGAGCTTCCTATTGCGCTCGTTGCTTTGATTTTAGAAACCATTTATCGAAAAAGGTCTAACGATTATCATATTTTTGTTATGAATTCAGGAACGGGTTTTTCAACGATGCTCTTGTCTTACCTATTTGAAAAAGTGACAACCTATGAAGCAGATAATATCTTGTATGCACGCTTACTGGAAAAAATGAACCACAGAAAAAATGTATCTCCTGTTATGTCCACACCCCAAGATGAAAATGTATTTGATGTTATTTTTATGGATGGAGGAGCACATGTCGAAATTCCAAAAGCTGTAAAAAAGACGCTCAAGCCAGGTGGTATTCTGTTAGTGGCGGAACCTCATTCTTTAAATCAAATCGATGAAACATTATTTATTAGTAATCATAATTATACAAAACCTTTCCGATACCCTTTATGTTCACTTAATTTTTATGTAAAAAATAATGATCAAAAACTTATTCTAGATCACGTTGTTTGCCAAACACACCTCCCTTTAATTTTAAACCCAACTTTTACACATGAACGCTTTGTGTTTTAAAAACACGGTGTATAATGATGCAAACATATATCTATAAAAGGTCAAATATGAAAATGTATCCAACAGCACTGGTTCTTTCTATCTTACTAAGTTCTTCTTTATTTTCCATAGCTACTACACCATCTATAAATGCGCAGAAGAATGAAAATAAAAAAGACTCAAAACAAAACAAACACATCAATCCTCTAGCCGCTGTTTCTGAAATGGCCCCTGATGCAATAGAATTTGAATGGGAAAAAATTAATATTGCGCCCCAATATTCAGCTATGGATTTAGAACAAGCACTCGTTGCAGCCTATGAAAATAACAAAGCCATTATTGCAGCGCGGCGTGAAACACTAGCTATGCATGAAAAAAGTTCTCAAGCCAAAGCAGGTTTTTTGCCAGTTATCAATGTATCCTCTAGCGTTAGTGGTAACTACGGTAAAAATGAAAATTCAAATAGCTCTCCACAAAATCCAAATTCCATATCAACATCCAACGCGCACGATATGGCAGCAGAAATAAAACAAAACGTATTCAATGGTGGTGCCACACTTTCAAATATTGAAGCTGCTGACAAATCTATTCGTGCTTATTGGGCAAATTTGGTTAAAACAGAACAAGATACATTTATTAATGTTATTTCTGCTTACATGGACGTTCTTACCAAAAGATCGACTGTCGAAGTGCAAAAAGCTTACAAGGCAGCTATGAAACAAAACTACGAAACATCATTTGAAAAGCATAAAATCGGTGAAGAAACTATTACACAGGTTGCTAACGCAGAAGCTAAATTAAAAGATGGTGAAGCAAAATTAGTACAAGCTGAAGCAGAAGCTGCAAAGGCAGAAGCCGTTTTCTTCAACGTAACAGGAGGAGTGTCTGCAGGGAATTTAAAACTTCCACCAAAACCTAAAAAAATATCGGAAAGTTTAGATAAAATTTTACAGCAAGCTCTTCAAAATAACCCATCCATCATATCTGCACGCTATGAATATGAAAGCTCCAAAGCAAATGTAGATGCTGCAAGTGCTCAGTTAGTATCTCCATCGATTGATTTAAACGCATCTACTACGTATACCCATTCAGGATCGCGTTATGACCCATCTAGAAACAACCCTGCAGCTGCGGATAGTCGATATAGGTCACATCAAGTAAACAATAAAGTGGGGGTCTCTCTTTCATACAATTTATATAGTGGCGGAAGCTATTCTTCGCAACGCAGAGAAGCCCATGAACGTGCCTTAGGTAAAAAATTTGCTATTGAAAATACAAAGTCTACCATTACCAGTGAAACAAAAGGGGTTTTCGAAGCGTACAAAGCTGCCAAAGCTAACATCCAAAATTTTAAGCAACAGGTTAAAGCAGCACAAATTGCTGTAGATTCTACACAACAAGAAGTTGATGTTGGCACTAAAGTTGTTAAAGATTCGCTCGACGCTCAATTCAACTTGTTAAGTGCGCAGATTCAGTATCTGCAATCCAAAAGTGATTATTACAAAACGTCATACCAACTTATGGCTTTGATGGGGTATTTAAATGCTAAGGATCTGAAGCTAAAAGTGAATTATTTCGATCCCCAAAAACATTTTGAAACCACACCAGTAGGATATTAACTTCTATAATGAATGAACTGTCTCTTTTTTGGTTTAGACAAGACCTGCGATTATCTGATAACCCAGGTCTTTTAGAGGCTACTTTAAAAGGTGCTGTTGTTCTTATTTATATCCACGACACAAACCCAACCTTGCATTCTAAAGGTTCAGCTAGTCAGTGGTGGCTACATCATTCTTTAGATGCTTTACAAAAGCAATGCAAAGGCAAATTAAACATCTATTCTGGTGAATCTCAAAATATTATTGAAGACATCGTTAAACGCCTCAATATTTCAAATGTTTATTGGAATAGATGCTATGAACCAGATCGCATTCAACAAGACAAAACTATTAAACATTTTCTCAAAGAAAAAGGAGTGCACGTCAAAAGTTTTAATGCATCCCTTCTTTGGGAACCTATGGATGTTTTGAAAAGTGATGGAACACCTTACAAAGTTTTTACACCTTTTTACCGAAAAGGCTGCCTACAAACAAAACCACCAAGGCCACCTATAGAATCACCTTCAAATTTAAATGCCCTCCTAGATGAATTGTCCATAGATCTGTCCGATCTAAACTTGTTGCCCACTATTCCTTGGGATAAAGAAATGATTCAAACCTGGAAACCAGGTGAAGCATTTGCAATTCAAAGATTTCACGATTTTTTAGATGATGGATTAAATGACTATAAAGAAGGTCGAAATTTTCCTATTAAAAAAAATGTGTCAAAACTGTCCCCGCATCTTCATTTTGGGGAAATATCTCCACATCAAATTTGGCATAAACTTGAAGAACTGAAAAATCAAAATAGCCACAATACATATGACATTGATCATTTCCAAAGTGAAATTGGGTGGAGAGAATTTTCATACTACTTGCTTTTTCATTTTCCAACTCTTCCATTCGAAAATTTTCAAAAAAAATTTGATGCTTTTGAATGGCAACATAATCAAGAATTTTTAGAAGCTTGGCAAAAGGGCCTTACAGGATATCCTATTGTTGACGCTGGTATGCGTGAATTATGGAGAACAGGATATATGCACAATAGAGTGCGCATGATTGTCGGCTCTTTCCTTGTCAAAAATCTTTTGATTGATTGGCGAAAGGGTGCCGATTGGTTCTGGGATTGCCTAGTTGATGCTGATCTTGCTAGTAACTCTGCAAGTTGGCAATGGGTAGCAGGATCAGGCGCAGATGCAGCCCCCTACTTTAGAATATTCAATCCCATTACCCAAGGTGAAAAATTTGATCCCGATGGTTCTTATACTCGCCACTACGTTCCAGAATTAAAAAATTTACCTCAAAAATATTTATTTGCTCCCTGGACAGCACCTGCTTCTATTTTACAGCAATCTGGAATTTCATTGGGCATTAACTATCCTAAACCCATTGTTGATATTTCTGCATCAAGAACATTAGCTTTAGATGCCTTTGCTTCGTTAAAAAACAATGCCTAAACTTCGTGTTATTTTATGTGATCAACTTTCTTTAAGTATTTCAAGTTTGAAAGATTTGTCTGAAAGTGACGTTGTTCTATTGTGCGAAACCAAAGATGAATTTACTTACATCAAGCATCATAAGAAAAAAATTGCCTTTCAGCTTTCTTGCATGCGACATTTTAAAAAGGAACTAGATACCTTAACCTGTAAAATTGTGTATGTCCGTTTAGATGATCCTCATAATTCGCAATGCCTCATCACTGAAATTAAAAAAGCTTATGACATACATAACGCAGAAGAAATTATCGTTACATGGCCATGCGATTATAGGCTGCTCGATAAATTTCAAAATTTGTCGACTCATTATCCTGTATTAATTCTTGAAGACAAACGTTTTTTGATGTCAAAGGAAGAATTTGAAAAATGGTCTTATGAAAAAAAAGAACTTCGAATGGAGTTTATGTACAGATTGCTACGAAAAAAATATAATATCCTCATGGAAAATAATGAACCTGTAGGTGGTCAGTGGAACTATGATCAAGAAAATCGTAAATCTCCACCATCAAATTTGAACGTTCCCCAACCGTTTCAATTAGAACCAGATTCCATTTCATTAGAAGTTATAGCCTTGATTGATCGGGAATTTGCAGACCATTTTGGTGATTTAATGCCTTTTTATTTTGCTGTAACACGAGAACAAGCTTTAGCGGTTTTTGAAAATTTTATTCAGCATAGGCTACCCAGTTTTGGCCTTTATCAAGATGCCATGATTGAAGGCGAAGCATGGATGTTTCATTCACATATCAGTTTCTACATTAACAATGGTTTGCTAGACCCACTAGAATGTATTAAACGTGTTGAATCTGCGTATTATATAGACTATATCCCATTAAATGCCGCAGAAGGTTTTATTCGCCAAGTCATAGGTTGGCGCGAATACGTAAGAGGGATATATTGGCTGAAAATGCCTGAATATAAAAATCGTAATTTCCTCAACGCTTCACGTTCATTACCCCAATTTTTTTGGGATACCCAAACAAAAATGAATTGCCTTAAACAGTGCATTACTGAAACAAAGCAAAATGCCTATGCGCATCATATTCAAAGACTTATGGTCATTGGAAATTTCTGTCTTATCACAGGTATGTCGCCCGATGAAGTGAACGAATGGTTTATGATCGTCTATGCTGATGCTTATGAATGGGTTGAACTGCCTAATGTAACAGGAATGATATTACATGCAGATGGCGGATATCTGGGCAGTAAACCCTATGCTGCTAGTGGTGCTTATATTCAAAAAATGTCTAACTACTGTGACAAATGCCATTATAAAGTGAAACTAAAAACAGGGGAACAAGCCTGCCCCTTTAATTATTTGTATTGGAATTTTATTCTTATGCATGAAACTAAATTTTCAAAAAATCCACGCATGAAAATGATTTATTCGGTAGCCGACAAGATGACTCAAGATCGTAAAAGTGAAATTGCGCTAGATGCTGAGAAATTTTTAAACAGCATCTGAAATGATTACTTATATATTATAAACATCAAGTTTTATTGACACTTTATAAATGAATACAAAGTGTCAATTTTAGAATTTTATTTAATTACATATTTCCGAAAATATTTGATAAGTCGCTTAAGTAATCCGTGTAGCCAAAAATTTCTTCAGCATCTTTTTCAATGGTTTTTGCAATGAGAAACGGGTTATTCAAATTTAAACCAAATTGCTTACAATATGCGTTAAGTAAATTTTGAAATCTATCTTCTCTTTTTGTTGCCGAGCTACTTAAGTCAAAATCATAAGGATTTTTAACTCCCCTAAAAATATGATATGCTCCATCTTCTTGCCAAAATTTATTCATTTCTTCTTCTGAATTAGTTGCTTGAATTAATTTTGTAGCCATTACAAAGCTAACAGCAATAGGAAAATTTGAGAAATCGTCTTCATGTATGCTGATATATGAATTAGTATCATGCCCGCGGAGAATTTCTCCCAGACACTGAAACTGAAAAATCTTAGAATTAAATTCGTCAAAAGACATATTCATCTTAAAAAATGAATCTGAAAACTGTTTAACTGTCATACAAATATAGTGCCCATCGTGACATTTAACGTTCTTATTTGGCACAAAAAACAATCTATCACCACTGTCGTATTTATGTGTAGTTAAAGATTTTATGCAACTACGGTCGATTTCTACTCCATATCTAAAAAATTCATCGTTCAGGTTTTGAACATAGTTTGAATGGTTCACTCTATATTGCACTTTTTTATCACGTATCCAAAACAGTGTTGATAAAATCTCCGCAGGCGTTTGTTCATCCCAAACAATTATAGCTGACTGAAATTCTGTATTTTCTGTCGAACTATTTTGCATTAAAGAACTTACTTTGTCCTGTTTACTATTAAAGCTATTTCCTAAGCGGCAATTGCTAATAATTGTTTCTTCAGTATTCTGCAAATAGCTGTTCAAATCTTGAGCAAAGAGTGATGAAGCAACTAGATTTGCGCATAAGAATATTGTATAAATAGTTTTTTTTAACATAAAATTTCTCTTGTAAATTGAATATTTATAATATAGAGGAAAATAATATTAAATCAAGAGCTTTGTTATAACAGATTGATAAATAATAACGAGCCCCACTGTGAAGGCAACCTGAATGTTTAAAAGGCTCAATCGCTTTTATTTAATATAATTCTTCCCTTTGATAAAAATTTAAAGCTTCATAGAAGTAGTGATTTTTGATAGTTCTCTAAAATTTAGTAATCCTGTCTACTTGATATGTTATTTCCATAATCGAGCATCAACAATTTTGTGATCATTTAGTTATTAAAGTTACATGAAGGTCCTTGATAAAGGTTGTATTTCACATCTTAATAAAAACACTTTTGAAGATAGAGTGAGAAGAAATAATATAAGGGGATCCCTATCGTTAAATTAAACGGAAAAGTTACAGCAATAGACGATGTTAAATATATTCCTGGATTGGCTTGTGGCAACGACATTCTAACTGCTGCAGGTGCTGCTATGTAAGAAGCACTTGCAGCCATACACGCAAAAACGCACATATTTCCAATTGAAAAACCCATAAGTTTTGCGAAAAAACACGCAATCAGACCATTAAGAATAGGTATAAATATACCAAATATCAAAACAAATTTTTTGAAATCTCCTACATCCTTTAATCTCTGTCCTGCTACTATTCCCATATCCAATAAAAATAAAACAAGCACACCTTTAAATGGATCCACAAAGAACGGTTTAACTGGTTCTAGCCCCTTTTGGCCGCAAACAATACCTATAAACATTCCTCCTAAAAGAAGAAAAACACTTTTGCTAACAAGTAATGCTTTGATCCTTTGAGAAATGGATTTCTGTTTTTTTGTATTTGATATTCCTGGATTTTTTAAAGAATTCGCCTTTCCTTGAGTTCCCAATAACAATCCAATAATGATGCCTGGAATTTCTAATACGGCAGTCAAAGCTGTCATAAATCCATCTGCAGGATTTCCAACACGTTCAACGAAAACTAAAGAGGCCATTACCGTTACAACCGAAACAGAACCATAGTGAGCTGCTAATGCTGCGGCATCTGATCGAGATAATTTTGAAAAGCGTGCTGAAAAAAAGGCTACAAAGGGTAAGCAGCACCCTAAAATGAAAGTTCCAAGCAATGGAACTATTAATTTCATTATGGGCGTTTCTCTGAGTTGAGCCCCACCTTTTAATCCCAAAGCAAAGAGAAGAAAAAAAGACAGAACGACATATACCCCATCTGGTAATCTCATGTCACTTTTAAGGTAGACTGCCAAAATACCTAAAAAGAATGCTAGCACAAAGGGACTTAGAAGGTTTTCTCTTAGTAAGTCAAAAATCAGAGATGAGTCTACGCAAAACATTTACAAACCTACTTGACCCATTTGGAGGAATTTTTGTCGGCGGTGATCTCTGTAATCCATTTTCTTTTGAATTAACGTTTCTAGGGAATTATGAATTGTTTCACAAACTACTTTTATAGTCTCTTGTGGAAACCTATGGGCACCACCTACTGGTTCTGGAATAATTTTATCGATAAGTTGCAATTGAAGAAGATCTTGAGCTGTTAATTTTTGTGCCTCCGAAGCTTCCGACGCTTTAGCTGAACTTCTCCATAGAATTGATGCACAACCTTCTGGTGATATAACTGAATAAATGGAATGTTCAAGCATCATAATATGATTTCCCGTTGCAATAGCAATTGCACCACCAGAACCTCCTTCACCGATAACGATAGTCAATATTGGAACCTTAACATTAATACCCATTTGGATGGACGCAGCAATTGCTTCGGCTTGCCCACGTTCTTCTGCTTCTATTCCTGGATATGCACCAGCTGTATCTACAAAGGTAATAATAGGTAAATTAAAACGATCGGCCAGTTTCATTAATCTCTGAGCTTTTCTATAACCTTCTGGTTTTGCCATACCAAATGAATGTTTCACACGCGATTCAGTATCAGTACCTTTTTGATGTCCCATAATCATGACGGAACGACCTTTAAGTTTTCCAAAGCCTCCAATTAAAGCAAGATCTTCTCCAAAGCATCTATCACCAGCTAATGGTATAAAATCTTCAATAAGTTCATTTAAGTAATCAAAAAATTTTGGTCTATCCTGATGACGCGCTATTTGGACTTTTTGCCATGCATTTAAACTTTGATATGTTTGCTTCAGTAATTTATCAGCCTTAGACTGCAAAATGTTAATCTCATCCATAATATTAATACTAGGATTGGATAGATTTTTCAGTTCTTCAATTTTTTGCTCTAGGTTTGCAATAGGTTGTTCAAAATCAAGAATTTTTATCACTTGGCGTTTCAATTAAAAATGAATCAATACTTTATTTATACCCTATTTTCATATAAAAATCAAGTTGTGAGAGTATTATTAATCTAAACACCACCCTAAACCTAGTGTTTACTGCATAAAAATTTTGATCTAAGAGACTTTGTGTTATTTAATTCTTTTCAAAAAACTTATAATTAATTTCACTAACAAAACGATAGGTGAACTGATTAAAAATTTAAGAACTTGTCCACTGATTTTTTATTTTTATTGAATAGTTTATCCCCCTATTTTATAAGCAGCACTTGATACATTGTAATTGAAAAAATTTCATTAATTAACTTTTGTGGATATTTATGAATTTTAAAGGTCATTATTTTAGATTAACACTAAATACTGGCTTTGATAATTAATTCAACAACTTAAATGTAAAATTGTGGACAACGAAGCTAGTTTTTTACACATAACTGCATGAATAGTTTTTAATTTTCTTAGCCATTATATTTTAATCCAAACTCCAAACGATCTATTTTTAGAAATGCAAATTATTAATAATAAAAAAATAGTATGAGAAAATAATTTCTCATACTATTAAAATCAATAAAAATTTAATCAAGATAATTACAAATTTTAAAGAGAGTTTTAAAATTTTTTTTTTTAAATTTTTGTTATTAATTATCATCATCTTCTTAAAATGTTTCACGTGAAACATTTTAAGAAGATGACTCAAAAAACTAGCTTGCGGTTTTTGAGTCAGATAATGGAGCTAATTTCATTATTAAATCTGGCTTTCCTTTTCTATCAGCAGCTGATTTAGTAATAACAACTTCTTCTACTTCATTCATTGAGGGAAGCTCAAACATTGTATCTAACAGAATAGATTCCATAATAGCTCGCAATCCCCGAGCACCAGTTTTACGAACAATTGCTTGACCAGCAACAGAAGAAAGGGCATCATCTGTAAAGCTTAGCTTAACGTTTTCAAATTCAAAAAGTCTTTTGTATTGCTTCAGCAATGCATTTTTTGGCATTGTCAGAATATCCACTAAAGCCCCTTCACTCAAATCTTCAAGCGTTGCAATAACAGGAAGGCGTCCTATAAATTCTGGTATTAGACCAAATTTCAAAAGATCCTCGGGCTCTATATCTTTCAACAAATCCTTAGTTTTAATCTCTTCACGTGCCATGACATTTGCTTCAAAACCAATAGAAGAACTATCACCTCTATCTGCGATGATTTTATCGATACCAGCAAATGCGCCACCACATATAAAAAGAATGTTAGTAGTGTCAACATGCAAAAATTCTTGTTGCGGATGTTTGCGCCCACCCTGAGGAGGAACAGAAGCAACCGTACCTTCCATTATTTTCAGCAAGGCTTGCTGGACACCTTCACCAGAAACATCTCTAGTAATAGATGGGTTGTCTGACTTACGCGAAATTTTATCGACCTCATCGATATACACAATTCCTCTTTGAGCCTTTTCGACGTTATAATCGGCGGCCTGAAGAAGTTTTAAAATAATATTTTCAACATCTTCACCAACATAACCCGCTTCTGTAAGAGTAGTAGCATCAGCCATAGTGAATGGAACATCAATAATACGAGCCAAAGTTTGAGCAAGTAAAGTTTTACCACTTCCAGTAGGTCCGATTAAAAGAATATTTGATTTAGATATTTCAACATCGTCCTTACTGCTATTATCCATCATTTCAAGACGTTTATAATGGTTATGAACGGCTACAGAAAGCACTTTCTTAGCCCTCTCTTGACTAATAACATAGTCATTGAGCACATTACAAATGTCTTGTGGTGCAGGGACTTTATCTCCAGATATTAGTTTTGTAGAAAAGCTTTCTTCTTTGATAATATCAGTGCAAAGCTCTACACACTCATCGCATATAAAAACTGCTGGACCAGCAATCAATTTCTTAACTTCAAACTGACTTTTTCCGCAAAATGAACACGATAAAGTATTTTTATTATCTGTAAAATTATTTTTTGTCATATTAAAATTTTTCTCATTAAAAGGCTCTAACTCGTTTTTTAAAACTCAGATAAAAACGTTCTGATAAAATAAGTATCTGACGATTATCTGAATAAAAAGTTAAAATAGGGGAACAGGATACTATTTTTGAAAAATAATTCCTATTATATCACAAGGGTAATAATTCACAAACATTCATTATATAAGAAAGACTAAGAAGAAACGGCTATTTTTTGAATAAATTAATCATTAATTAAGAAAAGTATTTGATTATAAAGTAAAATAATATATAAATTTGGTTGATGATAAGTGATTCTTCATATCAATAAAAAAAAAGAATCCAAAAAAATAAGGGCTGCTTTTAAATCGCTCCTTATAATGGCGACATACGTATCAACCGTTTACGTTCTAGATTATCAGGATGCTTTTAGTACTGAAAGAAACACAAGGTATTTATCTTCAAAAGGCTATAGAATCAAAAAGAAAAAACCAACTTCTCTATCGGAGCAAGGCTTTTATGATGGAACATATCAAAAATTGTTTCCCCATAACTTCATCCCATACTCTAAACAACAACCACAAAACATCTTAAGCCAAAGCAGCATTACAGATAAAGACTTATTTATACAAGATCTTAAAACAAAACCAATTGCTGAGAATCAACAAATTTACAGAAGTGCTGAAACTATTGAAAAAAGTGAAACAAAGATAACAGAAAAAGAAGGGGAAACTACTGATGTTTTAGAAAACTCTACTGAACAAACAAGTAAGAAAACAATAACTTCAGAAGAAAAGACAAGCGACGCGCTTTTAGAAAAAAACATTTCGGAAAAAAATGACACCAAGGAGTTAATGGAAAAAAAAAATCAGACAGAGTCAACACCAACCATGTCAAATGAAAATGAAAAACAAAAAATAGATGTCATTAAAAACGAGAAGCGCAGCAAAAAGAATCGCAGGAAATCAAATAAAAATTCTGAACACATCAAAAATCTTGAACAAAGACTAGCAAATCTTGAAAAAAAGCTTCTTGAAAAAAATCCAAATGATTCTTCGATCAATACAGAAAAGGAAACAGAAACAACTCTAAGATCAGATAATATAACCACTACTAATAATAAATCTGAAGAGTTTCAATCAAAAAATCAAATTGAACAAACTGGCACTATTGGAAAAAATAGCGATGAAGATGAACAGCATCAAAATCAAAAAGGCCAAATTCTATCATTTATATATGTTCAAGGAACCGAAGCACCTCATACTATAGAATATACACACAAAGGGTCAAAACATTCATTCAGCATGAATACAGAGCAAGCAAAAAAGATATTATCTAACATTACATATGTCGAACAAGAACAACCAAAACACCCAAAAGATTCTAGCGGTACTTTTACTCATAATCCATTACTAACAACATATCAAGATATTCAAAAGATAAGTCACAATTCCTCAACTCAAGAAACGTTGTGCATTTTTAGAAATGGTCCTTATTTCATAACCTTCGATTTTAAAAATCCTCAAAAAAAGAATCCAAGCCTAAACGCTGGAGAAATCTATGTATATAATCAACTCTTTGATAAAAGTTTTTCAAAAAAATCATACTACATTCAAAGTATTAAAAAGGGAAGCAATGCAAAAGTTTATTTGGGCAAGATCATAGACACTGGAACAACCGTTATACCTGGCGATACTATATGTGTTACGCAAGACATATTATATTCAAATTCAGATGATTTTATTAAAAATTCAACAATTGGAAAAACAGAAGTGCTCTCCAACACTCCTGGACCTAAAAATGATGTTAAGCCTTCAGAAATACAAGCCCCAATACTAATACCTGCAAGCACACCAACAGCAATTTCAACTTCAGCCCAAAAACAAATCATTGCACAGCCTCAAAAAAGCGATTCACCAGAAGCTTTCAAACCACTAAAGCAAAGTAATACGGCAATTCAAACAAACAGTCCAACAATAACAAATGCCCCAAAAATAAAGGAGCAACAAATCAGCTTACCTCAAACCAATAATACACCATCACTAAAGATAGAGACATCGACACAAAATAATACGACACCTATGCCTCGAATCATTAATAGTGAAACATCTAAAAGTTCCAAGTACGACATAAGAATCTGATGTATAATTGCAACCCATTGATTTACTAATCACCCAAAAGATATATAATAAATATAATTTTATTAGATTATGAAATATTTTTTGCTAACATTTTAAATTGAGAGTCTTTTGAAATCAAGATGTTAAAAATGCAAAAAAGTAAATTTTCAATAACTAAAACCCACAAATTACTCACTTATGTGGGATGCGTTTTATCTAGCGTCGCTATTTTTACACAAACCACACTAGGTGAAACAGGCGAGAACATTCAACCTTCACCTCCCCCACAACCAGCACCTTCAACTAAAGAACAAACAAAAGCACCATTATATTTTGCTATGGATATTCAAAAAATTATTGTGGATATGAAAAACACAAATCCAAATATCACCTCAGCAGAAATAATAAAAGCAATAATGAATTCAGTAGTCGTAGATCAAGGAATTGAATGCGTTACAAAAATTGAAAAGACAGAAAACATAAACGGTGCTAATTCTATCAAGACATATTATTATAGACTCTCCAAACAAGATCACAAAGATGGGCTAATCACCAATCAAGCAGATATAGGAAACATCTCAACGTTTTACGTAAGTGCATCACAAGCATTTAAAGAAGCAAAAACAGAACGGCCCAATGTAACATCACACCAAATTGTTTTGGCTTCATCACCAACAAGCATACAAAATTACCAATTCAATATATCTCCTTTAGACCAAACAGGTGACTACATATGCTACACGCGATTCTCGCAACCACCCATAACAGACCCTGCCAAGAAAGTTGTAATGCCTCCAAATCCAGAGTCAGATAGCATACCACATAGCCGCCTTATCGAAATAGCCGTAGAAAAATACATAAAAGCTAACCCACCTGTCATACCTGATGCAGCATCTGCTGGCCCAAACGAAAAAGTACCATCACGCCAAGAAGTTATGACCCAATATCAAAAAACACTACTGAACTCTATCCCTGTAAGTCAATCTGTGGTATGCGTTACTAAAGTAAGTGATTCACTTTTCTTTGCCATTTCAAATGATAAAAACTTTCAAAATGGTTTTATCAAAGATCCAACTGGTGGAAAACTAGAAGATGATAAAACCGTGTCGAATATTCACTACACCGATTTTCCAAACTATGAAGCATTTTTTAAAAAAATGGGCACAGGTAAAATCGAAGAAATTAAATATGGCGGACGAAAAGATAAAGAAGGCACAAGAGATTCAAAATATTATAGCTTGCTACCCTTTCCCATTGACCAAGACAATGTATGTTTCGCAAGAGTCGCTTTAGATTATAAACCTAATGACTAAAAGAGAAATAATGAAAACTCAAAATAATGGAGTTCAACAATGAACAAAAAAGCTAGTCAGTTTCTAAAAATATTTTGCTGCTACAGCTCTTTAGTACTCTACACTTCATCAGAATGCTCGGAAACAATGGGGCAAAAAAAAGCTGAAGATCTTGAATTTGACGATTCAGAAATCTCAAATATTCAAAAAGATACAGATGTAGACTATGAAGCATCAGACAAACCCAGCAAAAACACATCTACACGAAAAAGTGAAAATTCTGATGATGAAGCACCCATCAAAAAAAATATAGGCAAAATGCCCAATGATGATCTAGCTCTATCTGCACTAAAAACGGCAGATGATCATAGAAACCACCGCCTGCATTTTACGTTTGAGCAATCACTAAACGAAGCTATAAGATTATATGACTTAATTGTTGCAGATCATACGGTTAGTTCTGACTTAAGAGGAAGGGCAAAAATCAACACCGCAAAAATATATGTCACTCTTATTAAAAATAATACAAACCCAGAAGTAATATCTCGGTCAAAAAATCAGGTTCTTACTCTCGTCAATGAAGTTTTAAATGATTCTGTATATTCAGAAGACATGAAAGCTTGGGCACGTAGATTTCAGTCCAAACTATACCAAAAAAGTTTTTATGACCTACCTAAAGAAGAGGCACTAAAAAAAGCCAAAGAATTATTAGAAACAAATCTTAAAGTCAAAAATCTAAACAGTGAAACTGTAGGCCGTACAAAAATGCAGCTTGCCATGGGATACTTAAAAGGATTTTTTCAAGCAACAGATAAGTTGCCTATAAAATTAGCCTATAATATCTATTCAGATGTGGCCAAAGATAAAAATATGCCAGCTGACCTAAGAGCTAAAGCTATTATGGCATTGTTTAATTACGTTCAGTTTTATACAAATGATAATTTATCCCCAAAACAAATTATGGAAAGACGCTTTCAAATCATTAATAGCGCTTTGTCATTTGAAAATTTATCTCCTTTAATAACAGCACACATTAAATGGCTTATAGGGACTAACTACTTAATGAATGCATTTGATGTTAGACCATCAGAAGCGCGAGAAAAAGCAAAGATGTTATTCAACGAAGCAACAACTCAAGCCCAGCTAACAGAAAAGCATCGTTTTGCTTTTAAGGGGAATCTCGTTAAATTATATTTACAAAATTCTTTTGAAAAAACCCCTTCAGAATCCCGCTCTATAGCTTTAAGTATTGTTGATGAATTATTACAAGATCTTAATGTACCAAAAGATCAGGTGAACGATTTCAAGATCAATATTGTGGAACATTTTGTAAATAACGACTTTAAACAAACAGCAAAAGAAGCACAGAAACGTGCTATAGAAATTCTAGAGAGCATTATTAATGACGACAAACAAAATCCATCCTTTATTGCTCAGGCTCGTTGGATTTTAGGGCGATACTATATACAAGGTCTACTCAAACCTACAGAAAGCTCTGACAACGTTCTAATGACCGGTGTTGAATTATTTAAAAAGGTTCTACAAGATGAAAAAGTATCACTTGAAGAACGAAACAACTACAGGCTTAATTTGGTTAATATGCTACAAAATAACATTTTTGGAGAAGAAAAAACCCAAAGCATTTTAAATTTGATGCCTGAAATGAAGGACCAAAGTCAGTAATCAAGTCTTTTCTGTTTTCTTGAATGACCTAACATCGCTATATCGTCTAAGGTTTCTCTTTGTTCTTTTTGAATCGTTAAATCTAATACATCAAAAGTATATTGCTGAAGGTTTTCATGTGTCTTGTGCTGTGTGAAATACAGGATTAAATTTTCTTGTGCTTTATCTAACTCTAAAACAAGATTTTTTTTCTCAATACAAAGCTGTTCTTTTTTTTGTGCCATATATTTTGAATAAATTTCTAAGTAAAGCATCGTTTCACGAGAAGGTTGACCTTCATCATTCATTTTTTTCTCAATTTCTTGAATATTAAAATCAATAGTACTTATCTTTTGAACTATTTCAGCTTTTTGAACCATCCACTCGTTCATTTTCATCTTTTCAACACGCGATAAATGGCTTAAAGCTTTAATTTTATTTGTTAGTTGGGATTTACTCATTCGAAATCTTCTTTCTCAAAATCAGAGGAACAGATCACATTATTCCCCTTTCCAAGATAAGTAATATGATCAAAAGCCATTAAGCGCGATAAAGCAATTCCTCTTCCGCATCTGTCCAACATACGAGAATTATCGATTTCCCAAAATTTTAACCAATCAAATCCATCACCTTCATCTTTAATATCAAAGGTCGCCCTTTTAGGATTAATGATGTAACTAGCATTAACAAATCTATCTTTATAATCACGAACCTTTAACCTATGCTGAACTAGATCATCCATGTTGTCACTATGAACCTGATTTTTCTTTAAATCATGGTCAATCCCTAAATTACCATGTTCTATACCATTCATAAACATTTCCCATAAACCAAGCTCAAGTCGGTCAGGATCTTTGGAAAGGTTAGCCAAAACGAGAGACATAATTTTTGCCAAAAGAGGTGTCTGAAAATATACTACCCCTCTATATTCAGTGGAACATAAAATATCAGACTGACTAAAAGCAAATGATTCTGGATCTGAATATGCAGAATATATACTTTGTGCGAACGTCGAAAAAAACATTTGCCTCGAAAAATCAACGGATTCACTAACCACACTATTAAAAACTATTATGCCACAACCTTTGTGAATCGTGTTTTTTTGCAAATGAAGCATTAAATAATCTGGATTCAAATACTGCACACTATCTTCTTCAAAATGAGTATCAATAAATATCCAGTCATAGTCAGCATCCATGTAATGCACTAAATCAACAAAGGAAAATTGATCAGATTGAATTACCTTAATACACCATCTTGGTGCTTCAAAAGCATCATCGATAATTTTTCTTTCCATTGAATGAACTGTTACTAAAAGAGCTTTAAGGCAATTCATGTGTTTATAAAAAAATATTTTATATTAGACTGCATAAACATGATTAAGAATATCATAATTTTATCCGATTTTTAATAGCTTCTCACAAAATGGTCAAGTCCTTTTAAAATCAAACAGAATGAATTGATTTTAAATTTTATTTTTGCTATAATCTGTTTATATATGAAAAATTGGGAATAAAAATGCCTTCACATAAAAGCGCAGAAAAATGTGTACGTAAAATTGCACGTCAAACACTTGTTAACCGTAATCGCGTGTCAAAGATTCGTACGACTACAAAAAAAGTTGAAAATATGATTGAACAACCACAAAAAGCAGAAACAACTGTTTTGGTTGCAGCATTCCGTGAATGTCAAAAACAAATTATGAAAGGCGTTACAAAAGGCTTGGTTCATAAAAACACAGCTATGCGTAAAGTTTCTCGTTTAGCAAAAAAAATTAAAGCACTCGCTACTTCTTAAATTGATAAGACTCCCTTTTGAATTCTTTCGTTCCCATAAAATATCGTTATGCGTTTAGAATAGAATACAAAGGGGAGCATTTTTTTGGTTGGCAAAAACAGCAAATCCAACCTACGGTTCAAGAGGTTTTAGAAAATCATTTAAAAATAATCCTAAAACCTTTAGCTCCAACCAATTGGGACGACAATCGCATTTTAATCGAAGGAAGTGGACGCACAGACACAGGTGTTAATGCCTACGGCCAAATGGCACACTTTGATTCACCGATT
The DNA here is from genome assembly GCA_013823725.1 of Candidatus Pelagibacter sp. GTDB lineage: Bacteria > Pseudomonadota > Alphaproteobacteria > Paracaedibacterales > CAIOTO01 > PNMQ01. The sequence goes on along the minus strand of PNMQ01000004.1, from coordinate 240,308 downwards.
CTTTTTAACACACATAAAATAATATCCAGCCTCAACTTCTTTCTAAGACCTTACGAATCTTCCATTACATGGATGGGCAGGGTTGCATCAGACTTTCATGCCAGATTCAGCGCTGTTAGCAGGTCTTACGTTTATGAAATTCTTAACACACAATATGAAAGGCGTGTTCAATTTAGTTCAGCTTGGCATATCAACAAACCTCTCAATTTAAACGCAATGAAAAAAGCAGCCATGTATTTGGTTGGTAGGCACGACTTTGAATCATTTAGAGATCAACAATGTCAGGCCAAAAGCGCTATACGGAATATTGATGCCTTCGATATCAAAGAACATCAAGGCCTTATTCAATGTTATGTCCAATCCAAATCATTTTTACATCATCAGATTAGAATAATGGTTGGAACATTAACACATGTGGGATTGGGAAAACTTTCACCTGAAGATATCCCCGTCATTCTTGAAAAAAAACATCGCAAATTTGCAGGGCCAACTGCACCACCAGGAGCACTAATATTTTTAGGCCCAATCTATTCGGATAAATACAAAATTCCACCACTGAACACCAATTGGTCTAAAACAGATGATGTTGGCGTTTAGCACCATAGATTTAACTTTAAGTATTATTCTGTTATTCAATCAACCATGGTTCTATGGCGCCGTTATGATATTTTTGCTTATCAAAAAACAGTTCTTTGACGTTAATAAAATTTTGCACATTCTGTCTATATCAACGTGCGTTAACATAGCTTTAAAAGTATTTTTCAAAATACCTTTACTTCCACATTTGGGGGAGGGATACGCCCTACCCAGCGGACACATGCAAGCAGCTGTTGTTTTTTATGGAATTCTATTCTTATCTATTCATCATCAACCAAAGATTTTTGTTATCTTCATCCTTAGTATTGCATTCAGTATTGTTTTCAAAAATTACCACACTATTTACGACATACTTGCAGCGTTCATTGTGGGTGGAATTATTATATCGACTCATCAATTTTACAATGAATATAGATTAAAAAAAATTATTTTAACTCTATTTAGTACTGCTTTATGCTGTGCTTATGTTTTGGTAAAATACCCCCCCTATGCTCACATTCTTGTTCATTTCTTTTTAGCAGTCATCAGTGGATATTTTTTAAGGTATGTTTGCTGTAAAAATAAAGATATTCATCCAACTATTGAACACATTAACGAAATTTGAGATACTTCAGATAATCAGCTCCTCTATTGGTTGTAAAAATTGAAAAAAAAATACCTCTACATGTTAAGTTTCATTTTAGCAACTATCCTCGTTTACCCCATCGGGTATTTTGTTTCACATGAAACAAAAACAAATCAAATTTCTTTAGAAAAGGAGAAGGTATCTTTTTCAGACACACTAGAAGTTTTTATTATCAATTTAGACCAATCAAAAGAACGATTTGAAAAAATTCATCCTCTCGTTCTTCGATTAGGATTCCTAACAAAGCGTATTTCTGCTGTGGATGGTTCTCAATTACAAGAAAATGATATTAAAGAAAAGGTAGACAAAAACCAGTATTTGAAATTTATGGGTGACATGCCTAAAAAAGGGACTATTGGCTGCTCGTTAAGTCACATTAAAACATGGGAAAAATTTTTGATGTCTAATGCTGAATACGCTATCGTTTTTGAAGATGATGTTTCTTTTGATCCAGAGAAATTGAAATTAATCATTCAAGAATTAATACAAAACAAAAAATTATGGGATATAGTTACTTTTGAAATTCACCGTAGCGGCAACCCTTTAACCATAAAAAAACTTCAAAACAAGCAAGAGATTGCTGTGTATTTAACAGAAATGACCGATGCAGGTGCTTATATCCTCAATCGCAATGCAGCAAAAAAACTCTTAGAAAAAGCTTTGCCTATTAATATCCCCATTGATCTATATTATAGTCGTGGATGGGAATTTGGCCTTAAATTTCTAGGGATTGAAAATCCACGCATGGTTCATCAAACTTTTGGTGATTCAGAAATAAGAAAAACAAAAAGCATACAACATCAAAAAAATCCTGCTTCAAAAAATATTAGCGTTAGAATACACAAGGCACTTTTTCGTATACAAACCACGATCATTCGTTTTTTTTATAACCTTAAAATTTATCTTCAATTCAAAGTGAATAATTGAAAAAAATCTTTAATATATTGATTTTTCAAATTCAATAATGCCGTCAATCTTTTTTTATTTTCTAGCACATAAGGTTTAAATTTTTGATAATCATCTTCTTTAAGAGTATTCATTTTTTCAATCATTTCTGAAAGGTCTTTTACAATAATCATTCCTCGTGCATCAAAATAGTCACCAACATTCGGACACCCAATATAAATAGGAACCACTTCCATAGCGATACAATCGAGCAGCTTTTCAGTAAAATAATTAATCTGCTGCGTATTTTCGATAGCAACATTATAATGGCTCTTAAATAAGGGTTTCTTTGTGTCGGTAGGCATCACACGGTCATGCAATTCTTTTGGAAATTTATCAACGTCGCGACGCGATAAATAAAAAACTTTTTTCATCTTAATCTCGTTTTGACGATCCCACAGTTCTTTACGCACAGAATAAATTCGTCCTGCTTGTTTAGGGTAAGAATTCAAACCCTTTGCACCTAAACTAAGTAAGAAGCTTACTGTAAATTCCTTTTGCTCTGAAAAATCTTCTTGCGTTGTAAATAAATCTAGAAATCCTGGAATAATTCGCTCTTGTGGCAAATGGATTGGAACCCCTGTAAAAACTAAATCGAAGGCCGCGCAATAACGACGCATCTTCTGGCTATACTCTTCTTCCGTTTGTCCCATCACGCTAAATTGCAAAGATTCATCTGTGTACTTTGCAAAATTCAAATATTGAGGTTGTAACAAAGCTTTATCTAACCACTTTCTTGGTCGGTACAAATAATGCATTTTATAAAAAACTTTTCCTTCAGAGATATTTATAACAGGTGGGTTATCTTTCTGCTCTTCCTTTTTTTTATGTTTTAAATCGTATTGAAATCGTTCCTTCCAATAAGGACTGGAATACAGACTTTGCGAAGCCTTCGAATCAAGATGAACAACCAAACCTTTTGATTGTAAAATTTTAAAAGGAGAGGGGATAGCATCCACATTTTTATAATCTTGGGTACTCAGACGCAGTTCTGGTTTAAAAATACCTTCTTGAAGCAAAGCATTAATCAGAAGCCATGTTCGAACCGTTTGATCTTTTGTACTGTAGATTACTGTTTTATGCTGATATTCAATTTTTTGAGGTTGGGACCTTATAAAATAAAGAAAAGGATTATGAGATGTTTTGTGAATTTTTTCTTTAAATAAAGTTACATTGAACCAATCATTAGGGTCACATGTTTCATTCCACGAACCTTTCCAACCTCTGAGCATGAAATGGTCAATCGCTGGAATGGAGGGATTTTTATGAAAAAAAGAACAATTTTTGATGTAATACTTTTCATCAAAATAGGGTGCTATTTTGCTCTTATTTCTTTGGTACGAATCCATTTGATTATAAATATAATAACGGATCTTTAGCGAAGAGTCTGCACAAAAATAAACACCTAATATTCCCGTAATAGACAAAGCTACAAACAATTTTAATCGAGACAACATGTAAAATCTAAATTGGAATCATACCTTAAATTACAATAAGAGCGTCAAATCGTCCATATTTAAAAAAAAATTTATTGCGTTTGCAGCCTAGCTTCAATTTCAAATCTAAAATGCTTAATAAGACCTTGTATAGGCCATGCAGCGGCATCGCCCAATGCACATATGGTATGACCTTCAATTTGCTTTGTGACTTCCCATAAAGTGTCTATGTCTGCAGAAACACCTTGTCCTTTTGCAAAACGTTCCATCATGCGCCACATCCACCCTGTACCTTCGCGACAAGGAGAACATTGACCACAACTTTCATGCATATAAAAATAACTTAAACGCGCGATCGCTTTAACCAAATCAGTGGATTGATCCATTACAATCACAGCAGCTGTTCCTAGACCTGTGCCAACTTCTCTGAGGCAGTCAAAATCCATCAAAGCTTCTGCGCAAATATCTTTAGGAATCATAGGAACTGAAGAACCGCCAGGAATAACGGCTTTTAAATTATTCCATCCACCGCGAACACCGCCTGCATGTTTTTCGATCAACTCTTTTAAAGGAATGCTCATTTCTTCTTCAACATTACAAGGTTTGTTCACATGGCCAGAAATACAAAATATCTTTGTACCAGAATTTTTGGGTCTTCCAAAACTTGAAAACCAAGACGCGCCACGTCTTAATATTGTTGAAACAACGGCAATGGTCTCTACATTATTAATAATCGTTGGGCAGCCATATAAACCAACGTTAGCAGGGAAGGGTGGTTTTAATCGTGGCATTCCTTTTTTACCTTCTAAACTTTCTAAAAGTGCTGATTCTTCACCACAAATATAAGCCCCTGCACCGCGATGGATATATAAATCAAAATCATATCCTGAACCACATGCATTTTTACCCAAAAAACCTTTAGCATAGGCTTCTTGTATGGATTTTTCCAATACGACAGATTCATTGTAATATTCACCGCGAATGTAAATATAACCAATCTTTGCACCAATAGCGTACGCTGCTATTAAAGCACCTTCTATAATTTTAAAAGGTTCATGCCGAATAATATCCCGGTCTTTGCATGTGCCCGGCTCACTTTCGTCTGCATTGATAACAAGATAAACAGGAAGAATTGAATTTTTGGGTGCAAACGACCATTTCATACCAGTTGAAAACCCAGCACCCCCACGCCCACGTAAACCAGATACTTTTATTTCATCAATGATGCTATCTGGTGATCGGCTTAAAATTTCTTTAGTATGATCAAAGTCTCCTCTTTGAAGGGCAGCTGTCAATGACACTTCCTCTTCACCATAAAGGTTTTTAAAAATGCGATCTTGATCTTTTAACATAAAATCATCTTTCTGTGGATATAATTTAAGACAGAGGTTTGGTGCCTTGTCTCTTTTTCAAAGATTGCGGTTGAAGAATTTCACCTTGTTTCAGACGATCCAGTAATTCTATCAATCCTTGGGCATCGATGTCTTCAATGTATTCATCGTTAATTTGAACAACGGGTGCATTAACGCAAGCACCTAAACATTCATATTCACTTAGTGTAAATAAATTATCTGGTGTTGTTTCATTCAGTCCAATTTCTAAATGCTTTTCACAGACTTTTCGTATATCACCTGCGCCGCATAACCAACAGGGAGTTGTTCCACAAACTTTAATATGGTATTGTCCAACGGGCTTTAAATTGAACATGGTATAAAATGTTGCAACTTCATAAATACGAATTTCAGGATGGTTCAATAATTTCGAAACTGCAACAATTGCTTCTGGGCTAAGCCATCCATTATTTTGTCGTTGGGCCAAATCTAAAATAGGAATAAGCCCGCTTATTTTTCGATCTTGTGGGTAATGACTTAAAATTTCATCTATTTTTTTTAAATTATCTGAGGTAAAAATAAAGGACACGTTTTTATTTTTTTTAAAGTATATACCTAAAAGAGTATCCTACTTTCATACACGACTCAAGTTTCGATCATCTTTTTCTTTCATAAAATAAAATTTAAAAAGCCTTCATTGCAAACCTTTAATCTTTTAAGACAAGCCAATCAAAAGACACTTTTACATGATAGAGAAGTATCTTTTTATTATTTTTAGAGCCTTCAATTTTTCTGATTTTATAATTTTTAATCTGAATAATTCCAGGAATTCTATTTTCGATGTCTTTTAAAAACAAAAGACAAGATTGCAAAGATTTTTTTTTAAACGAAAGAAGAACATGGTGCTTCATCATTTTTAATTGATTCACCTTTTCTTCTTGAGAAATAACCTTCATTGTAATTTTGTTAATCTTATATTTTTTTTGAAAGAACTTAATTTTTTTATTCAATGCATCTATAGAATATGTTTTAAAAAAGTTTGTTTTAAAAAATTCTATAACATCATTGGTATTAGCTTTTTGATCGTTTTTGTATCTTTCTGTTATTTTTTGTTTCTGTTCTAATTTTTTGAATACAATTTCTTTTTCTTCAATTTGTTTTTGAAGGTCAGCACTTTGCTTTTGAAAATATACTTGTCCCCAAGAAAGCACAAGCAAGACGCTTAATAGCCAGAGAAATAAAAACAAAGGGACCTTATTTTTTATCAACAAAGCATAAATTTCAAAAATTGAATCTTTAGAATATCTTTTATTTTTTTGCAATACTGTCATATTTAGATTTCTTTAAACTATTCAATATATGTTAAGATCAGCGCATCTATTCAAGTCATTCTCCCTTATTGAAAATTTTCTGACAATATGTTTTATCGTTTATTTATCTTTTTTATTTTCCTTTATCCACTGTACGCATCAGAGCAAAAGGTTCCTATTTCTAGAAATAGTGTACTTACCTTTGACGAAATCATAAAAATTTTAGAAACAAAAAAAGATGAATTGAATAAAATAAAAAACCATAAAGACTTAAAAAATTTCACTTGTCTTCCTCTGAATTTAAAAAAAGGACAAAAAGATCCACTTGTTCCTAAAATACGCAAAAAATTATTAATCAGGAATTATATTCAAAGTTCTGATGTAGACTCTGATCTGTACGATCTTACGATTGAAAATGGAATTAAACAATTTCAAGAAGATAACTCCATTGATAATGATGGTGTGTTTGGAATGCGTACTTGTCTCATTTTCAATCAATCAGAATCTGCTCTCATTCAACAGATTGAAAAAACAATTCACAAAATAAAAGAAGAAAATATAAAAGAAAAGAAAAGAAAAATCATTGTTAATGCGGGAACTTATCAGGCATTTACTGTTGATGTAGATGGCACAATTGATCATATTCAAGCGGCTGTTTTGGGGATGAAAACAAGGCAAACACCATTAATGGATTCAAAAATTTCACAAATTGTACTTAATCCTTATTGGGGAGTCCCAAGCAGTATTTTATTTAAAGATAAATTGAAAAAAATTATAGCTAACCCTAACTATCTTGACGAACTTCAATATCAAGTTTTTGATTCTTCTAATAGAGAAGTCGATGCAGAAGATATCGATTGGGCAATGTATACAGAAAAAAATTTCCCCTATTATATACGCCAAAAACCTGGAAAATATAATGCCTTGGGAAATATCAAATTTATTTTAAATAATAAAAATGCCATCTATATGCACGGATCACCAGAAGAAAAAGATTTTAAACGCAAAGAAAGAACATTTTCGTCTGGTTGCATAAGATTAGAGTACCCCATAGATATCGCCATTTGGATTTTAAAAGGAACATCTTATTCTGAAGAAAGAATTGAATCTTTTCTGGATGAAGAAAAAACTGTTTATATTGATTTGAATAAAAAAATAGAAGCACATGTTGTGGCATGGCCAGTTTTTATTAATGAAGACAGACAGGTGATTTTTGGGAATTCATTTTACACAGAAGATGTGAAAAAATAAAAAGTGGCGCGCCCAAGAAGAGTCGAACTCCTAACCTTCAGATCCGTAGTCTGACGCTCTATCCAATTGAGCTATGGGCGCATTTACTCCATAAAATTAAAACAAAATAGACGGAAAGTCAAGTCGTATTTTAGTCCTGAAGGTTTAAAATTTATTTCTTTTTTGCCTGTTTTGGTTTTTTTTGATTTGAAAGTATTTTAACTGTTTTTTTTCTTGTAGACACAGTCTTCTTCTTTTCTAGCGTTGAAGCTCTTTGAGTATATTCTTGTAAAAAAATTTCTGCTTCCTTTATTCCAAGACGACGAGCTTGCATCATAAAATCTAAAGCCATAAGATCGTTTTTATCAGTACCTTGACCGTGATAATGGCAAAGTCCTACTTTAAATAAAGCTAACCCATAACCCTTTTCTGCAGCCTTTGAAAAATAAGTAAAAGCACATTCTGCATTGCTAACAACCCCAATCCCTTCTGCATAACATAATCCTAGCAAATAAAGATCTTCTTCATCTCCCTTTTCTTCTGCCCTTGATAGATAATCAAAAGCTGTATTATAGCTTTCTTCACAGCCATTTTCTTCTGCAACTTTAAAATAATCAAAAGCTGTTTTGTAATTTTGCGCACATCCTTTTCCTTCAGCAAATAATACCCCTAAATTATAGGCTGAGAGCACGCATCCATTTTTTAGTGCATATTGAAAGTACTGAATTGCTTTTGGGTAATTAATCTCAACACCATAATCTGGGCTTGAATAGAAACATCCAAGATTATGAAACGCAGATATGTAATCTAAATTTGCAGCTTTTACATAGTATGAAAAGGCTTGCCCAAAATCTTGAGGAACCCCTTTTCCGCCTTCAAAGTGACAACCTATTTTAAATAAAGTTTCCGCATATTGATGCCTTGATTGCTTTTCAAATTCCAATAGATCAGCAGAAAAACCAACAGGTAGTTCTTGATTTGATGTCAAAATTTTTTCAGATTCTTGTGTAATTTTTTGACTCTTTAGGAGAGGTGTATTTGGTTCGGCATTTTCTTTTTCGGAAAAACTGGATTCTTCTAATAATCTTTTCTTCTCTTTGCCATCGGAGGAATCCATAGTATCGGAAAAATCCAAAGCAGTATAGCCCTGATTACTTAAAAGAAAAAATAGAGCAGGAATAAACGATTTAATGTACATAAAAAATAAATTTAACAAAAACAATAATATAAACATATACTTATTAATACAAAAAAACAATTATAAAAAAGTCAAAATTATATAAAACAAAAAATATAAATCATGTTGTTTGAAAAACACACAAGGTATCACAAGCTAAAAAAATACAAAAAAATTAATAAAAATTAACTCTGTTCCACTAGAATGAAGCTAGAAAATCAAACAATAATATTTCTTATGCTGACCCAAATAATTTATAGCCTTATTCAAGGTATCGCGGAAACCTTCCCCATTAGCTCCAGCGCACATATTTTTCTAACGGATTTCTTTTCAAAGAAAATTCCCTTTCTGGCTAATAAAATGACCCCATTACCCGCAGAGATCATGCCCCTTCTTGATGTATGTCTTCACATGGGTAGTTTTTTTGCTATCATTATCTATTTTAGAAAAACACTTTGGAAAATCGTTTCAGGTGTTTTTTCTGGTATTTTTAAACTGCAACATACACCAGGTTTATCTGGTTTATTAATGATTATTATGGCAACTATTCCCACTATCATCGTGGGGTATTTCTCAAAAAAATATTTCAAAATTCCAATAACCCTGCTTAGTCTAGGTATTGCTTTTGTGGTATTTGGGCTTCTTCATATGATTTCTGAAAAAATGACAACCCCGGAAGATTCTGTCATTAGTTTTAGACAAGCCATTATCATTGGTGTTGCTCAAGTTTTAGCGCTTGTTCCTGGAAGCAGTCGCCTAGGTGTTTGTGTTACAGCTAGCCGTTTTTTAAAGATTAAACCATGGCAAGGTATAGAGTTTGCATTTATTCTATCACTTCCTGTCTTATTAGGGGCTGCCTCTTTATCTACTTACGATTTTTATAAAACAGGAGGAAACCTTCAGCTTGTTCTGAATCTTTGGCCTATCATTGCAGGAACATTTATTGTTAATTTAATGATGTTTCCTATTTTAAGGCGATTAGTCATGCGTTTCAGTCTGTTCATTTTTGGGCTATACAGATTCTTACTTGGAAGTTTCCTTATTTATTATTCTTACTTTTTAATGAAATAATTTAAAAAGGTTTTGATTTCAAAGACATAACAAACCTAATAATTTCTGCTACAACCTTAAACGTATCTTCAGGTATGGGTTGATCAACATCAACCCTTGCATAAAGATCACGAGCAACTGGTGGGTTTTCAACTATAGGAATGTTATGTTTTTTGGCAACCTCACGAATTGTTAACGCTAAAAAGTCTTGACCCTTTGCCACCACTACGGGCGTATCTAGTGTTTCTTCGTTAAAAGCAAGTGCCACAGAAAAGTGAGTAGGGTTTGTGATAATAACCGTAGCCTTGGGAACATTTTGCATTATATTTTTCTTCATGCGCTCTTGACGAATTTGTCTAATACGACTTTTGATATGCGGGTCACCATCCGACTCTTTAAATTCTTCTTTTATTTCGTGCTTTGTCATGCGTAAATTCTTCATAAAAGTATACCGTTGGTAGAAAAAATCAAAGACAGCAAGAAAAAACAAAAAAATTAAAATAAACATAAATATTTCAGACATAAAATCAAACATCATTTTGGATATATCTTTTAAAGATAGTAAGGCACCTGATGCTATTTTTTTTAAGTCTTCTTTCAATACAAAAAAAGCCCCTATACATAAAACAGACGTTTTAAACAAAGTTTTCAAAAACTCCACAAAAGAACGCATAGAAAATATTTTTTTAAATCCTTTTGCTGGCGATAAGCGATCCATTTTAATTTTTAATGTTTTAAGACTAATGGCTCCGTGTACTTGTCCATAAGCAGCCGCCAAAAGAAGAGCAAACAAAATAACAGAGGGTATAAAAACCAATTTTGAAAATATTGTAAAACTTTTATAAAACAAAAAAGACAGCTGACCGTTTTCAATATTAACGTCATGAGGTCTATCGATAAAAAAAGCCAAATCTTTTAACGAAAGCCGAAGCAAATACGGTAAAATCCATAATGCAATACTTGCACAACCCACTAGAAAAAACCAATTCACAACCTCTTTAGAAAAAGGCGTTTGCCCATCTTCCTTTGATTTTTCAAGACGTCTAGCGGTTGGTTCTTCTGTTTTTTGGTCTTTATCAGAACCACTGTCTTCTGACATTTGCTTCCCACAAAACTTTATTAATAATTAAGTATAGCAGCAAATGCTATGAATCAATCTACAAGAATCAAAAATATGAAAATGCTTTTTTTAAATAAAAAAACAAGTATAAACACAAATAAAAAAGAAATAAAAATACTTTATTTATGGCAATTAGATTGAAAAAGAAGAATAAAGTTGATAAAATTTATAAAACATAAAAAAAATAAATACTTTTAATAAGGTTAGTTATGAAAGAAAATTTAAAAAAAGTTCACGTCAAAACATACGGCTGCCAAATGAATGTATACGATTCAGAAAAAATGGTCGACCTACTAAAACCTCATGGTTTTGAATCTGTAGACACCCCCAACGAAGCAGATGTTGTTATCTTTAATACTTGCCACATTCGCGAAAAAGCAGAACAAAAGCTTTATTCAGACTTAGGAAGAGTCCGCCCCTTAAAACAAGAAAAAGATTTGCTCATAGGGGTTGCTGGTTGTGTCGCACAAGCAGAAGGAGATGAAATAATTCGTCAAGCACCGTACGTCGATATGGTGTTTGGTCCTCAAACATATCATAGGCTTCCAGAGCTTATTACAAAGCTGTACCGACAAAAAGAAGAGCTGAAGGAATCAACAAATCTAAACAAAAGCCAAAAAAGAAAACTTAGAAGTGTGGTCGACACAGATTTTCCTGTGGAAAGCAAGTTTGACCTTCTTCCACAAACTCAAGAATCGCGAACCTCTGCTTTTTTATCAATACAAGAAGGATGCGATAACTTTTGCACATTCTGTGTTGTCCCTTATACACGAGGATCAGAATATTCTAGACCCGTTACTGAAATCGTTAAAGAAGCCAAACATCTTGCCGAAATGGGTGCAAAAGAAATAACGCTATTGGGTCAAAATGTAAATGCATATCACGGAGAAAGCCCAACAGAACCGTCCAAAGAATGGAATCTGGGGCAACTTATTTTTGAGGTTGGCAAAATAAACGGGATAGAAAGAATTCGCTACACAACGTCGCATCCTTTGGACATGCCAACAGAGCTTTACGAAGCACACAGAGATGTTCCGGCTCTGATGCCCTTTTTACATCTTCCTGTTCAATCAGGAAGCAATAGTATTTTAAAAATGATGAACCGCCAACACACAGCCAAAGACTATTTGGAAGTTATTGAAAAACTTAGAAAATACCGTCCTGACATTGCATTTTCATCCGATTTTATTGTGGGATTTCCAGGGGAGTCAGACCAAGATCACCAAGACACACTATCTTTAATTAAAGCTGTAGAATATTCTCAGGCCTATTCTTTCAAATATAGTCAACGCCCCGGAACTCCTGCTGCAATTATGGAACAACAAATTCCAGAGGAAATCAAGGTTGTTCGTCTAGCAGAACTACAAGCCCTCATCAGCGAACAGCAATTAAAATTCAACCAGACATTTAAAGACAAAACCCTAAAGGTTTTAGTTGATAAAACAGGAAAAAAAGATGGACAACTGTCTGGTCGATCAGAATACATGCAATCTGTCTATTTTGACGGCCCAGAAGAAATACAAGGAACAATGTGTGATATAAAAATAGAACACACCTTTACCAACAGCCTAAAAGGCCTGATTTCCCAAACACAGCAAACAATATTATAAAAGAAGAGAGGTCTTATGATTAAAATATCCCAACCGTGTGTCGGCGAAGAAGAAATTGCATCCATCAGATTGGCATTTGAAACAAAATATCTTGGGCTTGGAAGCAAAGTAAAAGAATTTGAAAAAGCGCTACAAGACTTTTTAAACCCAGAAAACCCACCCTATGTTGCATGCGTATCAACAGGAACATCGGCACTTCATCTGGCCTGTCAAGCTATCGATCTTAAAGATGGAGACGAAGTTCTCGTTCCAACCATCACTTATCTGGCCTCTTTTCATGCCATAACAGCAACAGGGGCCACGCCTATTGCTGTTGATGTTCAACCAGACACAGGTTGCATTTGTCCCGCAGACACCCTAAAACGTCTTTCTTCAAAAACAAAAGCCATCATGCCGGTGCATTACGGAAGTCACCTTGGCCCCATCAAAGAAATATACGCCATTGCTAAAAAACACAACCTTCGGGTCATCGAAGACGCTGCCCACTCATTCGGCGGAACCGTTGACGGGAAAAAAGTAGGAGATGAAGGAGATATCATTTGCTTCAGCTTTGATGGTGTTAAAAACATCACGTGTGCAGAAGGTGGCGCTGTCGTAACGCGAGACCCCAACGTATTTCAACGTGTCAGCGACCTGCGTCTTTTAGGTGTATTCAAAGATTCAGAACAAAGATATGCAGGTAAACGATCCTACGATTTTGACTGCGTGGAACAAGGATGGAGATACCACATGAGCAATGTCAATGCAGCAATTGGATTAGCACAGCTTAAAAAAATAGATACATTTGCAAAAATTAGACAGAACCATTTTAAACTGTACACAAAAACCCTAAATAAACATATTGGATCACCACTACCTTTGGATATTGAAAACACTATTCCTCACCCCTATATTTTTAATCTTACCAATCCAGGTTCTTTGGACCCAGAAACAATGCGATCTAAAAGAAACCTACTTATGGAAAAGCTATTAGAAAGAGGCATAGAATCGGGCCTACACTACAAGCCCAACCATCTTGTTTCATTTTTTAAAACACATAACACAGAACCACTTCCTGTGGCTGAAGATTTGTGGTCACGAATGATAACCTTTCCCTTGCATTGCAATTTAACGGAAGAAGATATTATTCGTGTTGCGCAAAACGCAAACGAACTGTATGAAGAGATTTTTATTAAGGAAAAATAATGAAAGAAGGGGTAAACTTAAACGAACAGTTTGACTATATCTACAAACACGATATTTGGAGAGGGGGGTCCGGAGACGGGTCGTTCTCTCAAAACACAGTAGCCGACAGAAGAAAACTAAGTCAAATCATCAAACAAAAAGACATAAAGACTATTGTCGACGTAGGATGCGGAGATTGGCAGATCATGTCTCTTGTAGAGATTCCAGAAGAAAAACAATACACAGGATATGATGTTGCAAATTTTGTTATTGAAAAAACAAGACTCAACACACCAAAGAAAACGTTTGTTTTAAGTTGTATGACGGTGACTTTTCAAAGGTGGAATCAGCAGATTTATGCATAATCAAAGATGTGCTTCAACATCTTGATAATAGCCGAGTCTTAAGTTTTATAGAGTATATGTCAAAATTCAAGTATGTACTAATCACAAATTGTGTTGAAAACAGAAAAGAACTAGCCCACCAAACCATAAACCAAGAAATACAGCCCGGTGGTTGGAGACCCCTTGACCTAACACAGCCACCCTTTAATTTAAAAATGGAAACAATTTTGCACTACCATGGTGGCGGTGTTAAAAAAACACACCTATGGAAAAACCCGCTTCTCTAAACCTCTGTTTTGCTTATAGCGCTTTCAATGGCTTGTTTTGCTAAAAACAAAGGCGGAACAAGCCCAAACCAAAATTCAAAAGCAAAGGCTGCTTGCTGTATTAACAAATCAGTGCCACCCAAAAACAGAACATCCTCTTGTTTGGTCCAACAGTCCCAAAATGTAGGGGTCACATCGTACGCCCAGTCTATGACAAGTGATCCTTTATTCTGCTTCAAAACCGCACTAATTTCCGTCAAAACATGATGCTCTTCATTTCTTGATGTTCCCATAGGAGTGGCATTAATAATCACATCAAAACCTATTTTTTCCATTGTTTTGAAATCATAGAGAGATATATTGTTTTTACAGTCCTTACCCACAAGATTTCGCTGGGCCATGTAAATGTTGAAAGACCTCTGCTCTGGCATGATTCTTTTCAGCACAGCCTCCGATGTTTTAGCAACACCCCCTCCACCTAAAATCAATACGTTTTTAGAAAACTTTAGCTTTTCAGTAAAATCATTTTGAGAAAGAAAAAAACCAAGAGCCAAAGCGTCTGTATTAGTGGCCACCACGCAATCTTCTTTGTTTTTTATGATATTGGCAACGCCTAGTTCCTCAACCCAACTGTCCCACGATGCAGAAGGGTGTGTTTTAAGCCATTCAACAATTTTTTCTTTGTAGGGCACAGTGATGGCCCAGCCATAATACTTACTAAATTCCAAAGAAACTTCCTCAAAATCAAACATGTTTTTTTGAATCAAGGAACAATGACCACTAATATTAAAATGGTTAAACCACGCATCATAAACAACAGGAGAAAGAGAGTAGGAAATATTCTTACCAAAAACACCTAAAGAGACTTTTTTTGCAATACTCAAAGCCGAAATCCTTTTAAAAACCAATGTGGAAAACTATTTAATGAAGCCTTAATATAAACGTTGAAACAATCAACAAGATAAACTTTGAATAAATAGAGTCTAACAACTCACCCTTTGTCCACATCGGTTTCCCCATTATCAATTGAAACTCATGAATCAAAAAGCTGTGAAAAGGTTAACAAATCCTTAACAAAAGACAAAGGTTAATTTTTCGTTAATAGTTTTGCACACTCTTCAACACCCCCTCTAAAAACAACATAATAAATAATATATTAATATATAGATAAACCTTTTTTATTTTTTTAGAGAAAGCTTTGTTTTTTTTTGATAAGGTCAAGAAGATAAAAACAAAACAAAATCAACATGAAACAAAACTTACTTTTATTAACAACAGAACAAGAAACAAAATTTACTACTTTCATTGAAGAGTTTTCCCTATGGAATAAAACCCATAATCTTATTTCAAAAGGAGATAGCACAGATTTATGGGAACGTCATATTTATGAATCAGTACTCTTGGCACAATTCTTCCCCAAAGATGCTCCAATTCTTGATATAGGTTCGGGAAATGGTTTTCCTGGACTTATTTTACCCCTATTGGGTTTGACGCCACATATGTGTGAAATCATTTCTAAAAAAGCTTCATTTTTAAAATATATGCTTCACCATCTTCATTTGCCAGGAAAAGTGCTGAATGAAGATGTGTTTGGTTTGAAGCAAAGATACGCATATTTTTGTGCACGAGGCTTTTCGGCCTTGAAAAATCTTCTGAAAGTACAACATGAACTTTCAGAGTCTCGACAACATGAGGATGTTCAACTTTTAAACGTTGAGGAAATTCTGGTAAACAAAGGGCATGATTTTTCAAAGAAAATCAAAAACAGCAATTTACTAAAAAGTAGTGCGTATGGGGTTTATTTAAAAGGACCTTCTTTTAAAGATGAAATAGATGACGCAAAAAAGGTCTTTTCTTTTGACTATCTTGTTTTTTCTGTTTCAGAAAAAAATCACATCGTCGTTACATTTAACGTGTCTCCTCTGCTTTTTTGAAGCGAGCAAGTATTTGACTGTATGGTATTATTGTCTTTCACATAGCGTTCTGGATTTAAATATGGTATGAATAGAAAAAACCTTTGTTGTTGCGAATAATGATTTACTTTCCTTTAAACACAAAAAACAATCTTGTATCTGGATTTAGAAATGTAAGTTTTTTGATGGGGCTTTTATTTTTGGTTGGGTGTCAAACCGAATCAGACGATTTACTGGATCAGCCTGTTGAAGATCTGTATGTGCAAGCTCACGATCTTTTTAAAGAACAAAGCTACACAAAGGCGGCAAAAGCATTTGCTGATGTAGAGCGCCAACACCCTTACTCAAACTGGGCTTTAAAGGCACAACTCATGTCTTCGTATTGTTACTACCAGGCAAAACGCTATGACGATGCAATTGATGGTTTTAAATCATTTGTTCAACTACACCCGGGTCATGGTGATGTGGCCTATGCGTATTACATGATAGGTCTTTGTTATTACGAACAAATTCCAATAGTTGAAAGAGACCAGGAACCAACAGCAAAGGCATTAGAGGCCTTTCAAGAGGTTGTGTCGAGATTTAAATCTTCTGATTATTCCAAGGATGCTACATTGAAAATTTCTTTGATTCAAGATCATTTGGCAGCAAAAGAAATGGCTGTTGGGCGTTTTTATTTAAAGAAAAAATCTTATATCGCTGCGCTAAACCGTTTTAAATATGTGATTAAAGAATACCAAAGCACAGCACAAGTTCAAGAAGCATTGTTTAGGGCCACAGAAGTTTGTATGATGCTGGGCTTAAATGGAGAGGCACAAAAATACGCATCTGTTTTGGGTCACAATTATCCAAATAGTTCTTGGTACAAGGATGCTTATGCTCTTATAAAATCGGAGCCGTTATCTGTTTTTGAGTCGAAGCCCAAAAAAGAAACTTTAAAAATTAAAAAGTAAAGAAAGAGAACTAAACGCTCTTTTTTAAAAAAGGTTGTTTTTATGATATCTCGTCTCTTTGTTCAAAATTTCGTTCTAATACAGTCTTTAGATCTTGATGTTGAAAAGGGCTTAACCGTCATCACAGGAGAAACAGGTTCAGGTAAATCCGTAATCATGGACGCACTGTTATGCGCTTTAGGTCAAGTGACCGATTATAGTGCTATTGGTCCGTATTCCACGCAATCTGTCGTCGTTCTCTGTTTTGATGTTTCGACCTGTGATGAAAAATCTTTTTTGTTAGATCTTTTGTTAGAACATGGAATTCTTAATGAACAAGAAAAAACTGAAGAAATAACGATCAAACGGATTTTGTCAGCGTCAAAAAAAAGCAAAGCATTTATTAATGATGTTCCAGTTTCTTCTTCTGTTTTAAAACAAATCGCAGAAATTATGGTTCATGTTCATGGACAAAACAATCATGTTATGAAAGAAAGTTTTTATAAAAAAACCCTAGATACTTTTGCTTCACAAGAGAGCGCAGAATATTTAGAGATTAAAAAAAAACTTCATCTTTCGTACGAAAATGGCAAACAGCTTTTAGTTGAAAAAGCAGAAATCAAAAATAAAATACAAAGCCAAAAAGAACATATCAAGCACAATCAAAAAGTAGTTGAAGCTTTAAGTGGTGTAAATTTAAATCCAGAACGTGAGGAAGATTTAATACAAAAAAGATTTGCCTTACAAAATCTAGCTAAGATCACACATGTGGTTAAAGATGTTTTAAAGGGATTAGACGGGTCACCGAATATTATTCAAATGCTTTATGGGTTTCAAAAAAGTTTAGAAAAATGTGATCTTGCATTATTTAAAGAAATGCAAAATGCTTTTGATGGTTTGGATAGGGCTTGTATAGAATTAAAGGAGGTCGAATCCGAATTAAAATCTTTATATCAACTTAATTTAGATGCAGCTAATGAAGTTGAAAAAATAGAGGAAGAACTCTTTCATTTAAGACACTTAGCAAGAGAATTTCAGTGTACTACAAGTGAATTATCAGAGCTTTACCAAAATAGTTTGTTAGCTTTGGAATCTGAAGGAAAAGATGAATTGGATTTTAAACAAATCTGTCAGAAAATAGATCAGAACAATCAAGAATATTTTCTTTTAGAAAAGGATTTGTTTGAGAAAAGAGTTTTCTTTGCCAAAAATCTTTCTTCGTTGGTTATGTCGCAACTGCCAGACTTAAAATTGGAAAATGCGTCATTTGAAGTTAGTGTTAGTAAAGACTTTATGGGTCAGACAGAATCTGACGTTGGGTTGAAATTCGATGGGGGACATAAAATTGATTTTTTAGTTGCCATGAATTCGGGACAGTCTTTGCAGCCATTGGCTAAGGTGGCTTCGGGTGGAGAAATGGCACGACTTACTTTGATTTTAAAAACAATTCTTTCTCATGCGTTTGAAACACCAACAATTATTTTTGATGAAATAGATATTGGAGTAGGTGGTGCTGTTGCATCTGCGATTGGTCGCAAATTATATAATTTATCTAAAAATCAACAGGTGTTATGTATTACCCACGCTCCTCAGGTTGCTGTCTGGGGAGATTGTCATTGGTTTGTACAAAAGTCTAATGTCAATAATCAAACTGTAAGTTATGTTGAAAGCTTGGATGAAGAAATGAAAAGTGCAGAAATTGCTAGAATGTTAGCAGGTGAAGATGTGACAGAAGAAGCAAAAAAAGCGGCAATTGCGCTTAAAATGGCTACTAAAAAATAAAATCAAAAAAAGGAATGAAATGTCTCTGTTTAAATTTGATGATCGCGTTGTTATAAAAATTTCTGGTCCTGATGGTCTTACCTTTTTACAAGGATTGCTGACCTGTAATATTTCCCCTCTAAAAGAAGAAAAAAAAATAGTATATGGAGCCTTTTTAAATGCTAAAGGTAAATTTATTACAGATGTTTTTGTTCTTCGTGTTAGTGCTGAAGCGGGTCAAGATCTGGTTTTATATTTAGATTGCATGAAGGCTCATATAGCAGATATTTTTTTAAAATTGAAAACCTTTAGACTTCGATCCAAAGTAACATTGGAGCTAAAAGATCAAATTCATGTATATGGATGTTTTGAGAGTGATAGTCCCATAAATAGTGTTGGTGCAGTTGATCCAAGGTCTATAGATCTTGGCTTTAGAATATACACCGAAGAAGAATTAAAATGCGACGAAGCTGGTTACGGATCGTATAAAAAGGCCTGTATACAAAACTTTATAGCCTTTGGATACGATGCATTACTGTATGAAAAAAGTTTTATTATGGAATTTGGTTTTGAACAGTGGGAGGCCGTTAGTTTTTCAAAGGGGTGCTATTTAGGGCAAGAGCTAACAGCTAGTATGCATTACCGAAAATTAGCAAAAAGAGAAGTTGTCTGGTTAAAATCCGAATCTTTTAAGGATCAAGAATTGGTAGGATCAGGTGTTGCTTTAAACGATAGTGTTGTGGGAAGAGTGTTAAACCAAGAAGATGCATATCTCCTTCTGCATTTACATAAAAATGTTATGGATGAGGTTTCGCGGAGGGAAAAAACAGATTCAAATAAAGAAATTTTATTTTTTGAAACGGACCTGATATTAGATAAATGTAACGATTTGTGTATAAATCAAGTTTATAGAAGAATTTCTATTTAGTTATGTATAAAAAAATAAAATAAAATCAATTTTTTATGTTAACATCGTATAGTTTATTCTTTCATACATTAAAATGATCGGCTCCCAATTTAAAGATATTATCAGTAGACTAAGCAGGCTTCCTGGTTTAGGCCCAAGATCAGCACGTCGTTTAGTTTTGTTTTTGCTAAAAAATAGGCAGAATATTTTATTGCCACTTATTGATTCTTTAAAAGCAATTCATGAAAACATAAAAACATGTTCGATTTGCCATAACTTAGATATTGAGGATCCATGCTTTGTGTGTGTGGATCATAAAAAATCTGAAACAATACTGTGTATCGTTGCAGATGTATCTGATATATGGGCGATAGAGCGTTCACAGACATTTAAGGGGCGTTATCATGTCTTGGGGGGATTGTTGTCTGTATCTGAAGGAATAGCGCCTTCTCAGCTTAATATTGAATCGCTTTTAAATCGAATTTCACATATGCAAAACAGCTTGCAAGAAATTATTATTGCTCTTAACGCAACAATTGAGGGTCAAACTACTTTGCACGTTATTGTAAATGCTATTCATGAAAAATTTACAGACCACAATTTTAATATTACAACACTAGCTCAAGGTCTACCTATTGGTGGAGAATTAGATTATCTTGATGATGGTACTTTATGGACGGCTTTTAGTAGGCGCCATAACTTAAACGCAGCGTAGGAAGGTACAAATGAATTTTGAATTAGCAGAGAAAAAAGATGTTTTCATTAATGCGGTTTCAAATTTTTTCAATTATTGGAAGAGATATGCTCTTATTATCATTGCTAGCTCTTGTATTTCACTATATGGTATTTCTCTTATTTTAAACTCTAATGAAAAAGGAAGTGGTTTAACGGTTATTACAATAAGTGTTGCTATTTTGGGGTGGCTTATTAGTTTGAGAAACGCAGACGAAAATATAAGAAGAATTAAAAGAATAGAGTATTTAAGCACAGCTTACGAAGGTATAGCTTTATATTTAAGAAGAGACTCTAACGCGTTTGACTATAATGTGTATATAGACGGACTAGAGCGTTCTTTTACAATCATTCAGTTATATGGAACAAGAAAAGAAATCAAACTCGTTTGTAGTATTATTGAGCAATACAATGTTTCTAACGATAATGTTGTTCAGTGTGATACTCTGCTGAATGTTTTACGTGACGGATTGCGTAAGGAATTGTTGTTGCCTAAAGCATTACGTTATGTTCGAACGATGAGATTGGATAGATTTGAAGATAAAGAAAATAGAGAAAATAATGAAAAAATCTCTTTTAGCCTAATTCAATAGGTATTAAAAAGAATAAAAGAAGCCTTACGCTATATTAGTGAAATGTTAATTTTTTGGGAAGAAAATTAAAAAAAAGATATTGATCGGTAGTATGGCGGGCGAATTAGAAAAAGAACAACGCAGTATCAATGCTCGTGTTGTGTTTTATAGTTTTGTAAAAATTTTTCTTATTATTTCTTTTTATTTTTTGATTCATTATAAATTTCAAAATCTTTTAAAAGGAGCAGTTGATTATAATGGATTTATAATAACACCCAACGCCTTTCTTCTTGCTGCAACGATATTGATGATTACAATACAGTTTACATCAATTTTAAAGTATATTATTTGGGATTACTATTTTCCAGTAAAAAGAAAAGTAACACTTTCTTCTTTGCTTATTAATATTATTAACTTAATTATTAATTTAGTCTGCATCTTTGGTGTTTTGAAATTTGTCTTTAAGCAACCCATAGAGCATGCTTTGGCTGCAACTGGCGCATTTGGTGTTGTTCTAGGTTTTGGTCTACAAAGGATGGTTCTGGACTTGTCTGTTGGGATATCTATTGATATGGATAAATCCTTTCAAATGGGTAATTGGATACACATTAGACATAATAATTTAGATATTATTGGACAGATTGTTCAAATGAATTGGCGCGTAATTAGTGTTAAATCTGCAGATAATAAACTTTTTCAGATACCTAACAACATTTTTGGTGCAACAATTGTAACCAATTTAAGTCGTCCTACACTGGATGCTGAATTTGAAATAAAATTTATTGTTCCTTACATTATTAATGAAAAAAAAGTCTTAACTGTTGCTCTATTTGCTCTAGATTCAGTGGCAGCATCTGATTACATTTTTGATTATAAGTGTCGTATAGATACAACTTCATTAGATGGTGTGGGTTATAAGATTAGGTATTTCTTGAGACCAGATAAAATGGCACCAGGAAAAGTAAGACATTTTATCCATGCTGCACTTATGAGATTTTTCAGATCAGAGAATATACCTTTTGCAACCTCATTTTCAAAAAATTTAAATGATTCTATTTATTTACTTTCTAAAAAATTTAATACCATTCACAATGAGCAATTAAAAGATGTTGTCTCATTTTCGTCGGGAGAACCATTTTCTAATGTTGATTTGGTTAAGAATGTTGATTTATTTGCTGTTTTTGATGATAAAAAAATAGAGCATATTACTCAAAAATCTACTCTTGTTAAGTTTAATAAGGGTGATACAGTTTGCAAACAAGGGGACCTAGGTCAAAGCCTATATATTGTTAAAGAAGGCTTTCTTCGTGTATTTATCAATAACGACGAGGGGCGAGAAAAGCAGGTTGGAGTTTTAATACCCGAAGATTTTTTTGGGGAAATGTCTCTTCTGACGGGAGCACCTCGGTCAGCGACAGTTGTTGCAGATTCAAAAGTTAGTTTGTTATGTATTACTGTTGATGTGGTTATTCCGTTATTAAGTGAAAATGATAAATTTTATTATTATATAGCAAGAACAATAGCAGAGAGACAATCTATTAACGCTAAAATTCTGAATCAAAAAGAAGATGTAAGGAAAAAAAATAGTTTAATAAGAGAGCTGGAAGAAAAAATTAGAACATTTTCTCGAAAATTTTTATCAATGTTTAAGTAAGCCAGAGGACACCATTTGGGCATCCTCATGAAAAAAGTTATTATCTTTTGACAACAACGCCAACTTGGTCTTGGCCGATGTCGTTAGATTGACCAACCACCACTTTTAGTCGAGAAGATTTTTTGCCTAAGCCTATGCTCTTTGCAATTCCGCTGCGTTTTTTAGCGTAGTTTGGTGCAACTACAGGATAATCAATGGGAAGCCCCCATTTATCTTTGTATTGATCCAGGCTCATTCCATACATTGACTTTAAATGTCTTTTTAGCATTTGTAATTTTTTACCATCTTCAAGACAAATAATATAATCATCAAAAACAGATTCATCTATAGGAACCGCTGGAATGGTGTTTAGCGAATGTTTATAGTTTGTATTGGATGTGTTCATTTTGTCTTTAGTTAAAGAGTAAAGAATATCATAAACCTTGTTGAAAAAGTGAGGCAGTTCATCAAAGGTAATTTTATCGTTTCCAATACATGCAGCCACTATTTCTGTTGTGCATTGAAAAACTTGTTCATTTAGAAATTTTGTCATTATATTTCTCTTGTGAAATAAGTGTATATATTTACACTATCGTTATTAAGTATAAATTTCAATCAAAAAAATCGAAAAGTATAATAAAATACTTTTTTTTAGAAGATCATAATAAGATGTTGCTTTGTTATGTGTATTCAAACAATAAAAAAATAATTTTTTTCTCATATACTTGAGTTTTATTTTTTAAAAATTTTTGAAATGTAATATTTTGGATTTAATAGAAAACAAAATAAAAGGAAAAAATAAAGTAATTAGGATTTAATCTTAATCCATTCAGCTTGAATGGCTTCTAAAATTTTTTCATTACACTTTTCTGGTGAATCAGAAAAATCTTTCAGAGATTGAACCCATTGCCACAGATCGGTGAACCTAATACTTAATACATTAATATCTGGAAAAGCATCGTTTAATGCTTCAGCAATATCTTCTGTATCAATCCATTTTAGTGTCACGATTATACCTGAACGTTTCGTGTACCTGTTGGTAATTTAACAGTAATTCCGTCTAATTCATCGGTCATTCGAATTTGACAACCTAAACGGGACGTGTGAGTTAGTCCGAATGCCAAGTCTAACATATCTTCTTCATCTTCTGTTGGTTCTTGTAAAAGATCAAACCATTCCGGATCGATAATCACGTGACATGTAGAACATGCTAAAGAACCTTCACATGCACCTTCTAGATCTACATTATTTCTGTGTGCTATTTCAAGAATAGATAAACCCACAGGCGCGTCAACTGTTTTTATATCACCTTGAGAGGTTACAAAATTAATTTTTGGCATACATAGTATTCATTAAAAATCATAGATTAACATTAGTATAAATTTGATTCATTTTCAATCGGTATTTTAAAATTATTTTTATATCAGGTAAACCTTTATAATATTTAAGAGGGATTTCTTTGATCACTTTTGGATGATCAAAGAACATGTTTGACACTGAAAATATGCAGAACGTTCAATTTTTTTTTCCATCCAAAAATGCGCTAAACCATTAATACAGATCAAACCACTACAATAGCCACTACTATTATACCCATATTCAAAGGTTTCTTGGGGATAATAGATTGTGGGAACTTGCACATAAACAGGATAAGGAATATAAACGGTACTGGGTTGATATATAGTATGTTTCCTGAATTTATTTTTGGTTGTATTAAGAGAATTTTGGGATGAGAATATCGTCTGATGTACTATTACTGGGTTTTCCAATAAATCTTTTCGTTGCATTTGAGATGAAGATAAAATATTTTTCTCTTCAGTTTCTGTGCTTCGCTCTACAAATGTTGGGGGCTTTAGTCTTTCAGGATCTCGTGACTCTTCAGAAATAATTTCGGTGATGGTTGAAGTTGCTGGTATTACTGTATTTATATCTGTCTCTTGTAGAACGAGATCGGAAACAGGGACGATTCTATCGATGGTCCCTGCAGTTATATCTGTTTCTTTTGAAGAATCATTGTGTGATGGTTGCTTTTGTTTTGGTAAATTTTGTTGTGATGCAGTAACTGTTGCGTAAGTAATATTGCCCATTCTCTTTTCATCGTTTTGAGCTTTTTCTTGATGCTTTTTTGTCTTCGTAGAATTAATGATAGAAGAAGGCTTGCGATCCTCTATCCTTTTTTTATGATCTATTTTAGGTGCTATTTCTTTTGGGGTGGAGGATTTTAATGTATTCTTTTTTTTTGAAGTACTAACTGTTGTCCATTCACTCTCTTTTAGATCTGGTTCTCCATTACTTTGTATTAGGGGAGCACAAAATTCTTCATCTGTTCTTTCTTCCAATAAAGTGTTTATGGAAAGGGGTATGGTTTCATAATGGGATTTTAATTCAAGGCTGTTTTCTATTTGAGAATTCGATTCTACAGCTTGATTAATTTCTTGGATTTCTGAAGAAGAAGCTAATGTGTTAGGATCAATTTTTTCAAGGTCTCCCTTTAAAGTTGGGCTAACTTCTTGTGATTCTGATTGCCCAATTATATTTAATTTAGATATTGATTTGTTGCTTTTCTTTTTGGTTTTCTTCTTTTTAGGAGTTGTTAGACTGTTGCTACTTTTGACTTCCTGAGTTAATGATATGGCTTTCATTTTTTGATGCGTCTTTTCGTATTCAACTTTTATGTCTTGTCGTGCTTCAAATAAATGACGGCAAACATAATATAGTGAAGATAACAGATTGGTCGATCTTAGATAAGGGGCCGAAATGATAATGTGATGTTTCTGTGAATTGAGAAACGTCTTTTGTTTGGCAAAGAATTTTTGTAATACTGTATCACCATATACATCAAAGGATTTTTCTATTTCAATCCAGGTATGCTCAAAATAGGTGAAAAGATAATTTTGAAAGTGTGAATCTGTTGTTAATTTTTCAACAAGTGTTGGCAGTTTAAATTCAACAGCAAAAGTGCCATATTTTGAATGAGAGTCGCATGTATATTTTAGAGTGAATAAATTCAGTATAAAGAGAATATCATCTTCCAAAAGGTTTTTAGAATAGGGTTCTATTGGTAGGGATATCGAAGATGCATCTGTTGCAGAAAATGTTTTAAAGTTTGTGTTGTTAATGATTTCAAAAAGATCATCATTGTATTTTCTAGCTTCTGCACTGTTTTGTAAGTAAAAAATAAACCTGTGTGGTAAACAAAAAAGTGCACCAAATTTCCAACGAAAATCTTCGTTAGTAAGCTGCAGAGATTCTGTTCTCAATTCATTACACTTATCTTGAAAATGAGACAAGATACTGTAAGCGGCAGTTTGAACATCTCTACGTGATATTGCTATAGAATACGCATGTATAAGATACTTAACACTTTCATTAAAAGTATTAAGTTTATACATGTCTAAAGAACACTGTTTTAAATTTTCAGCTGATATTTCTATAGGTACAATCTTAAGATTAGAAAGACATTGTGTAATATGTTCGCGATCTAAGGTATTAACGCTACAGGATAATTGACTAAATTTTGTAAAAAGAGCAGTAAGAAATAAAAAAGCAGTCTTTTTGGTAAAATATTTGTTTAACATTTGTTTTCTTGTATGTTTTAGGAATGATCTCAAAATACAAAATTTAAAATTTAAGTTCAAGATATTTATGGGAATGTTAAATTCATCTTAACGAAAGAAAAATAGTCTAAGTATATATAAAATTATAATTTGATTAAAAAGAACCATATGAAGCTTCATTTTATTTCAAAAAGAAGTTGTTTTTTTATTCTTCTGTTGATGGGGTGTTCATCGATTTTGTTTGGGACGGAACAATATTTTATTGTTCCCGAAACAGAACGAATGCAAGCACAATATTATAATGCACCTCAAACCACTGATCTATCAGAATTGAAGAATACTAAACTTCCCAATGAAAGTTTGACAGCTACTGCTTCGTTAGAAGATCAGCAAACATTAATAACAAGAAAGCAGTTTGTAGATGTCTGGATAGAAAAGGCAACCCCACAATTGGAAAGTTTGTTATCACAAATCCAAGTGATTTTTAAAACGCAAATACAGAGAACACAAATTCATAATCAATTTTTAAAAGTCAAATCGGAGATAGTTCTTCTAGAAAATAGTAAATTGTATTTAAAAGCTCAAATTCAGCTTTTGAATCAGAAAATGGAAGAGTCCAAAAAAGAAAGCAATCTTTTGGCGTTAACTGAAATTGAACAGCAAAAAAATGAAATGAATCAAAAAATTGAATCTATAGAGATGCAGATTAAAAACTTAAATGTTCAAAGTGATCAATATTTGCAAAGTTTAAAAAATATTGAAGCTCCTCGATTGGATGTATTGCAACAGCTTCAGATAGAATATCAAAAAGGATTTTTGAATCTTCAGCAATACAAAAATGAAAGTCAGGCTTTGACAGAAAAAATTGGAAAATCCGTTCCTATCCAAAAACAAGAACACAGGGGTAATACAAACTTTGAAATTAAACCAATCCAGGACCCCAAGCAAAAGGATTTAAGTCAAACAAATACAGAGCTGAATAAGAAAGCAATAGTGGAAGCAGCCGATCAATTCAAAAGTTTTCCAGAAATTCAGAGCGTTGATAAAAATAAAGACGTAATAAATACAAAACTACAACAAAAAAAAATAGAAACTTTATTATTGGCTACTGCTACAAAAAGTAACGAAACGGTTATTCAAAAGATTATGCCACCACGAATTATTCCTATTCATGAAAACAAGAAGCTTCAAGAAATTCAACCAAGGTCTGCCTTGACATTACCCATTACGGGTATTTTAAGTGGATCTTTTAGCCGACTTAAAAAAGTTACCCCAAAATTTTTTCAGGAAGAAATTAAAAAGATTCCTGCTCGTAGTCAAAATTTAATGCCTTCCAATGTTGATTTGAATCCACAAAAGACAGTTATCAATCGATCTGATCCTTTAAAAAAAGCATCCAAGCCAAAAAAGATAGAAAATAAAACCGATCAGTCTAATATACCAAAGTTAATAGTGGACTCCAGCAGTGTTACTGTTAGTAATGTTCCTCATCTTGTTGAAGATAAAGGAGCAAATAAAAAGGAAACAGAAGTCTATAAAAAAAATGTCATTCCAAACACGCCAAGTGTAGTTATAGAAAATGATATGTTTCGGACAGAAACAAAAGAGCCTACACCTGTTGCTCTTTCTACCGATCCGTTGAATGAAGAAAAAAAAGAAAAAGAATGGTTTGATTTAAAACCAGAATTTTTTTTAACATACCATGAGGGATCCCCAAAAAAAGAAAATGATTCGAGTGATTTACAACAATCATTCAATCCCCAAATCACGATGAACATGACCGAACAAGGACCGAATGTAGTAGAGAATAAATTACAAAAAAAGGAGGCATACCTTTCTGTTGTGCCTCAGTTTGTTATGAATGAACAATAAAGACTATAACTGTTATGTGGTGCACCATTTATTCTAAATGACAATTTTGAACGTGAATAATCCGTTGAGGAGGATAAATAAGTAGCACATCAATTGCAATATCTTCAGAAATAATTTTGTGCTCTTGTAAATAAAAACTGAAGGATTGTTGAATTCTTTGTAGCTTTCTTTTTGAAATAGCTTCGTGTAACTGACTAAATTTTTTCCGGTATTTGACTTCAATAGCTGTATATTTAGATCCTTTTTTGATGACTAAATCAATTTCACCAAAAGGACAAAGGTATCTTTGGGCTATAATTTTATAGCCTTTATTTTGAAAAAATTGGCAGGCTAATTGCTCTCCCTTGATTCCATTAACAAAAGAAGAATCTGATTTACTCATTTAAATCGCTATTTTTAAAAAAGTACGTCTCCATTTTTTTTGCATCGGAAAGTACATTTTCAACAGCAAGGCGATCAAAATATTTTTTTTCTCTTGAGCGTGTTAAGAACAAAAACTGTTCTTGCCCTTCCATCAGTGCGCCATACTTTTTCCCAAGTTCTTCAAGTTTTTCGAAGTAATTGATAGAATCAGGATCCTTTTTATTCATTTTCTTTCTTTCATCTTGCAATGCCTTATACTTATTTTTTAAAATTTTATTGAGATTATCTAAAGCAGGTGAAGAATTTGCTTTATTTGAATGTTTCTTCTTTAGTCTTTTGAGTTCATTTTTTTTATGTTCAACCTTTTGCTGAGTCATAAAATATGAAAAAGCTAAATGATTAAGCACTTTTACAAAAACTTTTTTGCTTTTGACGTTAAGTGGATCGAGACGCAGGATCAGTTCTTCTAAAAGAGTAATAGTCTTTTCCCATTCTTTTTGTTCAAAATAAACACTACTTTTCAAAATGATAAATTCTGGATCAGACCTATTTTCTGTAAGTTTTAAAATTTGAGGATAGTCCTTTAATTTTAAAAGGGCTTTTATTTTACGAGTTAGGATCCTATTTTGGGTTTCTAAATCTGTATTATTTTCCATAAGGCTGTCATATATTTTGATAGACTGTGTAGTTTCACCTAGCTGTTCGTAAAGTTTTGCAATTTTAAGAGAGTAATCAATTTTTTTGACAACATCGTTTTGAATATCATTCAGGTTTTGATTCATCAAAGAAACAGCTTCTTGTAAAAGATTTAAATCAACATACTGTTTAGCTACTTCATCGAGAATGTCAAAACGATTTTCGTCTAAATTTATGATGTTTTCAAACGTTTTAAATATATTGATAACTTTAAGAGGGGAATAATTTTTGCGATTTTTGATGTAAGAAAAAACAATCTGGATGATTTTTTTATCCGTTAAATCTATAGCTGCTTCTGTAGGAAAATGTTCTTTTAGAAAACTTAAATGATGTAGAGCAGATCTAGGATTATTAAAGTGTACATTCATTTCTAATAAGCGTTTTTTTAAATGATATCCAAATGAATCAGAGCTCCATGTGCGATGGATCAAAGAAAGATTTTCCATTAACATTTTTTCATTAATATTTTTTTGTTCTAGCTGATTATGGATATCAACATATTGATAGACAGCATCAAATTTTGCTTCACTAAAATCGATTTCTTTTCGTCTTTTAATTTGTTCTAAAATTTGCTTAGATGCAAAATAGTTTTTTTTAAAATAAAGATCGGTTGCATGAAGTAATTCAAGCCATTGAATGATAAAATAGTTTTTTTCATCCTTTAATGTCTTTTTTAAAAGCTCTAAATACTCAAAATTTCCTGTCTTGCAAAAAAAATCAATAGCTTTACGTCCGATATTTTGTCTTAACCCCGTTTGTAGTTTTGGTAGTATCGATATCATTTTGGGCATTTGATGAAAACACCATATGGGGTTGCCCATCTCACATAAAGCCATGCGATACCAGATATCATCTTCACCATACAGAGGTACTTTTTTCCATTCGATAATAGCTTTTTCTGGTTCTTTGTTAATAAAGTGTGCCATCCCAAGATAAAAATAATACAATCTATTATTGATGATAAAAGGTTTGTTTTTAGCCTCACTTTCAAGCAAAGCAATAGCCTCGTATCCTAATTCAAGTTGCAAATCAATAAATGCAAGTTTGAAAATATCTTTGACAGTCATTTTTTTGTAATGACTAATATAGCGATCTAACAGTTTAAATCTTTCAAGAGAATAGTTTTCATCTTCATTCGTTTCAAAAGAACTTTTGTAAGAAGAATTTTCTTCATTTTTAATGATCGTTGGTACAACGTTCAAAATCCCTTTTGTGGCGGTAAAATTAATTTTATGATTCAGGCCTAAAATTTTTAAACATAAACCTTGAAAGGTTGGTTGAATAATTACCTTTCTGTATAGGTTTTGATAATAAGACCCTTGGTCTGGATTTTGGGTAAGAATTAAAACGAAGTCTTGGTTGTTGATTTTAATTTTTTGCATTTCTCCCTTTTCAAGATTTTCGAATGCGATTGTTCCGTTCTTTTTTTGTGTGACTTTGACAGGGGTGCTTGCTGTTTCGTCAATATTTTTGTTCCAAGCAGATTCTTCAAAGTGAGAAATATTGATATATTTTTCATCATTTTCTATTGAATAACGTAGCTTAACCCCTGGTTTTAATTTGACTCTTAAAATGGTGTTTTTGGGATAACTCAGGATTTCAGGAGAACTGATAATATCTTTTATGGGTATATTGGGAATAGATAATAGTTTAATATCAACAATTTGGTTAAAGACAAAATAGGTATATTCTTCATCTAAAAAAATATTCCACTTGAATTTTAGTTTAGTCAGACATTTTAAACGAAGCTTTTCTCCGCTATTATCAGGGATGATATAAAATTCATTATTTTGAGGAACAATTTTTGAAACATCTATTTTTTGATCAATGAGAGAAAGAATAGAAACAGGGGTTGAAGCTTGTGAAATAGATCCTAGATCTTTTTTTTGTATACTTTTTAAGGCCTCTAACTTTTTGCTTAATAGTTTCCCTATTTCATTTTTAGGATCTAAAATGGTTTGGTCTTCTAATTGAATTTTTTTTTTCGGATCAATTGATGGTGGATTAACCTTAAAAACTTTACTAACAATTTTACCATCAGCGTCATAGGTGTAATTGGAGAAAACTTTTGTTTCTGATCGTGCGCTTTGAAAGTTTCCAATGCAGCAAAGTATACAAAGAGAAAAATAATTTATTTTTTTCATGATGACCACGATCTAGGATCACTAATATATTCTTTTTGGATTCGTGTATCTGCTGCTTGTGGTTTGACAGAATCTTCATGAATGGTCACTTTTAATAAGATAACCAATTCAACAATTCTGTCTCCTTGTGCTTGACCTGAAAAAACATCGGATAAAATTGGAGTATCCATAAGACCAGGTATTCCTCGCTTATCGTCAAAGGAACTGACTTCCATCAATCCTCCTAAAATTCCAATTTCACCATCTTTAAGTTTCATCACGGAATCAATTTCACGAACTTCCACTACGGGAATGTTAGAAACAGGTGTTGCTGACGAGGACGAAGATGACGAATTAGAGGAGTTTGTTTTTTCAGCATCTTGTGTTGCAATTCCAACAGCAGGGTCAGAAACCGTTTTTGTAAATTTTGAAATGGTAGGCCTTAGAAAGAGAACAACATCTCCTGAATCAACATCGATTGAAGGCTGAACAGACATGATTAATCCGATGGGAACGGTTTGTATAGAGCTAGACACATTATAGTTAGATGAAAATTGCGTGCTTTGCCTATCGTAATTAAGACGGAAATAGACTTGGTTTTGCGCAACTTTTAATACCGCTGCTTGATTATTCATCACGGTAAGACGGGGACTAGACAGTGTTCGCGTGTTTCCAAATTCTTCTAAAATTTCAAGGATAGATGAAAAATTCGTACCCGAAGATGCTCCAAGTGAAACAAGGTTGGTATCATCAATGGAAGAATTAGAGCCAATCCCAGCTTTAGCTTTGTTGCCAAACATAGCATTCATAGAATATCCACCACGTGACGTGATTTTAGACCAATTGATGCCTGAACGAAATTGATTGTTTAAAGTGACTTCTATAATTTTTGCTTCAATTAAAACTTGGCTTGAAGAAACTTTTTGAAGGTAATAAAGGTACTCACTGACACGTTTGTGTGTTTTGGAGTCTCCCCAAACGGTGAGTAGTCCGCCTTGTTTATGGATTGAAAAATAGGAATCAGAAGATTTATCTTTCTTTTTGGAAAAGTTTTTTTGAACGATAATATTAAGATTGGCTTCGAGTTCTGACCAAAAATCATTAGAGTGTGACACGTTTAATGTGCTATCTGAACCATTGGATCCCGATGAATTTGATGTTGAAGACGTTTGGCCAGATGCTGTTGCTATCCCAGAATTTGGAACAACCTGAGAAGAAGATTCGTTATTATTAAAGATATTGGTTGCAACCGATAGATGATGCTGACTTTGTCTGGTTAAATTTAAAAAATGAACAGAATAGGTATGTGCGTAAGGAGAGTCAGATTGAATTTTGATCCATCCTTTATCGATTTCAAACCGTAGATGACCTAGTTCACAAATGCGTTCTATAATATCGATGATGCTTTGGTTGATGGCTCTGAAAGTGATTTTTGTATTTACTGAGGAATCGACTGTTATTTGTAGGTTGGCTTTTTTTGAAATAGATTCAATTACCGATTTTAAAGGCACTGAATCATCGATCACTAAAGAGATTTTTGTTAAAAAACGAGAATCAATTTTATTTTTTTGTTCTTCTATGTATTTTAAAGATGCTTTTTTTTGTATATTTTTTTCATCAGCAGTTTGCTGAAGAGGAGGAGTCGATAAAATTTTCATATCTTCTTTAGAGATATTTTTCTGATGAACATGAGAAGACTGTCTGAAAGAAGAGCAACCCATAAAGAATAGGATTGTTAGGAAAATAAAAGAAGAAAGATGACGCATTGTTTTTGCAAAAAAATACCTTATGACTAATAGCGTAACAAGCTCTGAAAAACATGCCAATACTTTTAAGAGTATTATTCTAAATCAAAATGACGGTCTTACATAATGTGTGTAAAACCGTCATGGATTTTTTAAAAAGGCTAAGATAGATTTATTTCCTATTTTGCATGGGGATAAAATTACGCTCTACGTTCCCCGAATAAAGTTGTCGAGGACGACCAATTTTTTGGTTTGGATCTGAAATCATTTCTCTCCAATGTGTTACCCAGCCAATAGTTCTTGCAACAGAGAATATCACTGTGAACATGGATGTTGGAATTTTCATAGCTTTTAGGATAATGCCAGAATAAAAATCTACATTAGGATAAAGCTTTCGACTTACAAAGTATTCATCTTTCAGTGCGATGGCTTCAAGCTCTAGCGCTAATTCGAACAAGGGATCATCTTGTTGCCCAAGTTGATCGAGAACTTTGTGGCACATTTCACGCATTAATGTTGCTCTTGGGTCAAAATTTTTATAAACACGATGACCAAATCCCATAAGACGGAAAGGATCATTTTTATCTTTTGCTTTTTCAAGAAAGAGGGGGATATTATCGACATGTCCAATTTCATTGAGCATTTTTAAAACGGCTTCGTTAGCACCGCCATGCGCAGGTCCCCAGAGCGCTGCTATACCAGATGCTACGCATGCAAAAGGATTTGCTGCACTTGATCCAGCCAATCGGACTGTTGCTGTAGATGCATTTTGTTCATGATCGGCATGTAAAATTAAAATTAGATCGAGAGCTTTTTCAAAAATCGGATTTATAATATATTCTTCTGTTGGAACAGCAAACATCATACGTAAGAAATTACCTGCATAACTCGTGCTATTAATGGGATACACAAAAGGCTGCCCAATGGTATATTTGTACGCCATAGCAGCCAGGGTTGGCATTTTTGCAATAAGACGATAGGTCGCTGTATCTCTGGCTTTCTTATCGTGGATATCAAGGCTATCATGATAAAAGGCTGATAAAGCTCCAACAACACCAACCATAACGGCCATCGGATGAGCATCTCTTCTAAATCCATTGAAGAAAGAGATGATTTGTTCATGTAGCAATGTATGGTATGTAATGTGTTCTGAAAATTGAGCGCGCTGTGATAATTTTGGAAGTTCGCCGTGCATAAGGAGATAGCAAATTTCTAAAAAATCACTATATTCAGCTAATTGTTCAATAGGATATCCGCGATATAAAAGACGACCTGCATCACCGTCAATAAAAGTAACAGCAGAAGAACAGCTAGCTGTTGATGTGAAACCGGGATCATATGTCAGATATCCAGTTTGGCTAAGCAATTTTTGAATATCAATAACACTGGGGCCTTCAGTTCCATGGTAAATAGGAAATTCAAATTTTTGTTCACCTATGATTAATGTGGCTTTGTCAGGTGTTTGATTTGTGTTTTGACTCATCAAAATCTCCTTAAAATGTAGAAACATATTTATAATTATGGAGAATTTATCAAACAAAGACTAGGAAACAGTTAAAAGTTTAAGAAATTAAATTTTAAATGATGGTTGAAGGTGTATGTATTATCAAGAATCATTTGAAAATGGTTGTGCTGACGATGTTTTCTTTTTCTAAACAAGCGGAAAAAAGTTTCTATTTATCATAGGCGCAGTGGCATCAAGGCACTATCTTTTTCCTAAAATGTATAATTATGAGCTTTAAGAATCTTGTGCTTCTTCATTACTATACGAACATATTGCTGAATAAATTCGTGATTTTTTGGAAAATATAAAATATTTTTATGATGATATTTTTTATTCTTGATAAATGCAAAAAAGAACAATGTTTTGATTTCCGTAAGATTATCGGGCATAATAATTAAAAATTTATCTTAAAATATTGGGGTTCTTTCATTTGATTAAAACATGTGTGTTTCCCGTAGCTGGATTAGGCAGTCGTTTTTTACCAGCAACAAAATCTATTCCTAAAGAAATGCTTGTGGTGGTTGATAAACCGCTTATTCAGTATGCTGTGGAAGAGGCAAAGGCAGCAGGAATAGAACGTTTTATTTTTGTGACTTCACAAGGGAAAAGCGCTATTGAAGATCATTTTGACCGTCTTCCTTTATTAGAGCAAACACTTGAAAAACGAAAAAAGATAAATCTTTTGAGTAAAATTATAGAAACGGCCCTTCCTCCCAGCCAAGCTATTTATGTAAGGCAACCTTTCCCATTGGGATTAGGGCACGCTATTTTATGCGCACAACACCTTATACAAGAAGAAGCTTTTGCTGTTATTCTTGCAGACGATATTATTTTATCGCAAAAATCATGCATGAAACAAATGATAGAATCTTACAGGCCTGGTGATGGCAATATGGTTGCAACGATGATGGTAGAACCAGAACACGTTTCAAGATATGGAATTTTGACCGTGGAGTCTGAGGAAGACAAAAAAGTGCGCGCAAGTGCAGTTGTTGAAAAACCAACTTTAGAAGATGCTCCTTCACGATTTGCTGTCATAGGTCGTTATATTTTGAAGAAATCAATTTTTGGTTTTTTGGATCGCCAAAATCCAGGTGCAGGATCTGAAATACAATTAACAGATAGTATTCAAAAGATGATTCCTGAAACAGCATTGACGGGTTTTTCTTTCGATGGAGAACGTTATGATTGCGGAACAAAAGAAGGATGGCTAGAAGCTAATATTGCTTTTGCCTGTCAGGATGAAAATATGCTTTCATACCTTGGTCCTATGCTTCGCCGATATGCTTTAGCACATGATTTTTAATCTTTATAATCTAGGAAAAAGAAAATGAAAATAGTAATGATTGGTTCAGGTTATGTGGGCCTTGTGACAGGTGCTTGTTTTTCAGAATTTGGTTTCGATGTTACCTGCGTCGATATTGACACGAAAAAAATTGAAAACCTTAATAAAGGTATTATACCGATTTATGAACCTGGTTTAGATGCCTTGGTCCACAAAGGAATTCAAACGCAAAAATTGGCATTTACGACACAGTTAAAAGATGTCATTCATGATGCAGACATTGTGATGATAGCTGTTGGAACGCCTACTAATGAATCGGATGGTCAGGCCGATTTAGGGTATGTTTTTAAGGCTATAGCAGACATCACGCCACATATGGATGATTATACCGTTATTGTTACTAAATCAACTGTTCCTGTTGGAACGGGTAAAAAAATTGTCGAACTTATTCATAATCTTAGGCCAGAGTATAGAGAAGGTGTTGATTTTGATGTAGTTTCTAATCCGGAATTTTTAAGAGAAGGTTCAGCTATTGAAGACTTTATGAAGCCTGATCGTGTTGTTGTTGGAACATCTAGTCCTTTAGCTAAAAAGATGATGCAAAAACTCTATCACCCTCTACATTTGATGGAAACACCTATTTTAATTACCGACCGCAATACGTCTGAGCTGATTAAATATGCTGCAAATGGTTTTTTAGCTTTGAAAATTGCATTTATTAATGAAATGGCAGATTTGTGTGAAATTGTTAATGGT
This sequence comes from Candidatus Pelagibacter sp., assembly GCA_013823725.1. Classification (GTDB taxonomy): domain Bacteria; phylum Pseudomonadota; class Alphaproteobacteria; order Paracaedibacterales; family CAIOTO01; genus PNMQ01. Next base: position 203,752 of record PNMQ01000004.1, on the reverse strand, counting down.
GAAGTGAATGACCTTGCTAAAGGCATAGGTCTTGATAATCGCATAGGGCAAAAATTTCTGAATGCTGGCCCTGGTTTTGGAGGATCTTGTTTTCCTAAAGATACCAGAGCATTGGCTTCAACGGCGCATTCATTGAATAAACCTTCTTTGTTGATTGATTCCGTGATTCAATCCAACGAATCGAGAAAGGACTCTTTAATTGAGAGAGTTCAATCAGAGATTCAAATAAAGAAAGAAATTTTAAATCGGAAAATTAATGTATCCATTTTAGGAATCACTTTTAAAGCAAATACAGACGATATTCGGGAAGCTATTAGTTTAAAAATGATACCTGCTTTATTAAAAAATGATGTGTCTGTAAAAATTTATGATCCCATGTATTATAAGAATTCTGATCGATTACAGCATTTAAAGGATTATGCGAACGATTGGGTTGATCAAGTTGATTTTGCAAATAGTGTTAATAATGCTTTTGAAAATGCTGATATTGTTGTTTTCTTAACAGAATGGAATGAGTTTCGAGGTCTTAATTTAAAAAAATTATATAAAACGATGGCTATTTCTAACTTATCTCCTGGTGTTTTGATTGATTATCGTAATCTTTTTGACAAAGAAGATGCCAGAGATTTTCGTTTTGTGACTATTGGAAGGAAAACATAAATTATTCTTGCTCTAAAAGAAAAACCGCTTTCTAATAAAAGTATAAACTTTACCCGAGAACGATTTATGAAATCTTATCAAGATCTTTATAACCTTTCTATTGAACAAAACGATCAATTTTGGAGAGAACAGGGATTAAGATTAGATTGGTTTAAACCTTATACATCGGTTTTGGAAGGTGATTTTTTTCAAAATGACAAACCTGTCCAGTGGTTCGCTGATGGTGAATTGAACGTTTGCTACAATTGTATTGATCGTCATTTAAAGGATAGAGCCGATCATACGGCTATTTTGTTTGAAAGCGATGATCTTCAAATAACACAAAAAGTAACCTTTCAAGAATTGCATACTCAAGTTTCCAAATGTGCTAATGCCTTAAAATCATTAGGTGTTTCAAAGGGTGATCGGGTTCTTTTGTACATGCCAATGATTATTGAAGCATCGGTTGTGATGCTGGCTTGCGCAAGAATTGGTGCGGTCCATTGTGTTGTTTTTGGTGGTTTTTCACCAGAGTCGTTAGCTTCCCGTATTGAAAATGCAGAGCCTAAAGTTATCATAACCGTTGATAAGGCTAAAAGAGGTGGTAAATCTATAGATTTTTTAGCCAATGTAAAAAAAGCATTGGATTTATCGGACCAAGTTCAATCTGAAAATATTATTGTTTTGCAAAGTGATATATGCTCTCTAAAAGAAGAAGAATATGCATTTTTTGATTATCATGATTTGATGAGGGGTCAATCTACAGATTGTCCCTGTGAATCAATTAATGCTGAAGATCCTTTGTTTATCCTTTATACATCTGGATCAACCGGGCAACCCAAAGGCCTTGTTCATACAACGGGTGGATATTTAGTTTATGCTTCCATAACGCATGAATATGTCTTTGATATTGATATGTCAAATTATGAAGAGACAGTTTATTGGTGTACAGCAGATATTGGTTGGATTACAGGGCATTCCTATGTGGTGTATGGACCCTTAGCAAATGGTATTACAACTTTAATGTTTGAAGGTGTTCCAACATATCCAGATGCAAGTTGTTATTGGAAAATTATCGATAAACATAAGGTTAATGTCCTCTATACTGCCCCAACAGTTTTAAGAACTTTAAAAAGTTTAGGAGACTCGCCTTTACATTCAACAACCCGAGGATCTTTAAAAGTTTTGGGTACAGTTGGAGAATCTATAGATCCAACAACATGGCATTGGTATGCTGACAAAATTGGGAATAAAAAAGCATATGTTGTTGATACATGGTGGCAAACGGAAACAGGTGGGCACATGATTGCGCCTATTGCGCGTTATCGGGAAGATACTAAAGCTGGTTCTGTCTCAAAACCATTTTTTGGAATTCAACCTGTTCTGTTAGATCATGAAGGTTATATTGTTCAAAGCAGTGGACGTGGTAATTTATGTATTTCTAAACCTTGGCCTGGCATGGGAAGAACATTATATAAAGACCATAAAAGATTTGTGGAAACATATTTAAAAGTGTTTCCAGGTTATTATTGTTCCGGAGATGGTTCTGAAAGAGATGAAGACGGTTATTATTGGATTATAGGTCGAACAGATGATGTTGTTAATGTTTCTGGACATCGATTAGGAACAAATGAACTTGAAACAGCACTAACCAAACATCCTAAAGTTGCAGATGCTGCGGTAGTGGGATTCCCTCACGATATAAAAGGGCAAGGATTATATGCTTACGTTGTATTGTATAATGATGATCAAAAAAATGATGAACTAAAGAAGGAGCTGATTTCTTTTGTAAGAACGGCTATAGGTCCTATTGCCACAATAGATAGCATTCAATGGTCGAAGGGTTTGCCTAAAACACGTTCTGGAAAAATAATGCGAAGAATTTTGCGCAAAATAGCAGAAGGTGTTTATGAAGAGCTAGGAGACACGAGTACGCTGGCAGATGAAGATGTTTTGATAGAAATTATCAATGGGCATCGACAATAAAATACAAGACTAAAAAATAAAGACTGTTTTTAAAAACAGTCTTTTGATTAAGATGACACTAGACTAATTCAGATTCTTCTTCCGTGTTCAGTTCATCTGAAGTCTCTTCATCATCAGCGACATCGTCTTCGTTTTCTTCACCATCAATAGGTTCAATTAAATCTTGCAGCACCGCTGTATCAAAGTCTTCATGTATTTCTTCAGATAGTTGAGAATCATTAATCGCGAACATGCTTCTTTGCATGCTTTTGATCAAGCTTTCACGCAATTGATTCACATCAACAGTTTCTTCTGAAATTTCACGAAGAGCCACAACTGGGTTTTTGTCATTATCTCTTAAAACAGTGAGAGGTGCACCAGCTGCTAATTCTCTCGCACGTTTAGCGGCAAGAAGAACTAGTTCAAAACGATTAGGAACAGAGATAATGCAATCTTCTACAGTAACGCGAGCCATTTTTATTCTTTCAATAAAATATATTCATTATGTAATTATACCAAAGAAATAGCCCTAAATCCACAAAAAGCTTAAGGGTAGATCTGTAGATAAAAAGACCATAGAGAAAAGATATGCGCGTTATTATTTAAAAAATTTATTCTAATATTATTTGAAAATACTGGACATACGTTATCTTATTAAGTTATAAAATCGGATGATATTAATATATTGATTTATTTCTATGTTCAAAAATGTAATTTTCCTAACAGTATTTACTTTGTCGTTTTCTCTAAAAACTTTTTCAATGGGAATAGAAACAGAAGTGCCTAAGCCTATGAAATTTGTAGCCATCAGTAATTTATTGTTTGATACGATAGTAAAGGTTCCATACGAAGTTTTAGATAGTTCAATCGTTCCAATTATTCCTCATCTAGCAAAAGGTTCTACAACTTGGGTAAATGCTGGACAATCAGAGGTTCTTAGTGTCGAAATAAGAAAATATAACAAAGAATATAGTGGTCCTGGAGGATCTGCTGCGAATACGATAGCAGGTCTTAAAAAGCTGGGTGAAGAAGTTGGGGTCATAGGCGCGCTTGCAAATGATAATTGGGCTGTTTCATATAAGAAATCGCTGAAAGCGAAACAAATTCAATATCGAACTACGTATATTCGGGATCATTCTCTGGGATCAGGAAATTGCACAGTATTAATTACAAATAAAGATAAAAGTGAACGAACAATGCTTACGAATCTTGGAGTTTCAGGAAGCATTGTTATTTCGTACGAAAATTTATCCTGGATTTTAAGTGCAGAATGTTTAATCGTTGAAGGTTATTTATTTCATCCTGAAGAGACATATCAGACAATTTGTTTGGTTGCTGAGGAAATGAAGCAAAATAATAAAAAAGTAGCCTTAACGTTATCTGCAGATTTTTGTGTTCGCAATAATTTGGATCGTATTAAAAAATATATGGATTCATACGTGGATATTATTATTGGTAATGATACAGAAATGCAAATATTAACAAAAAAACAATCTGCTCCTCAAGCTTGTGAATATTTAAGATCAAAAGGCCTGGTGGGTGCGGTTACATGTGGGGCGGACGGAGCATATGTTTTTGATCATGATGAAGTTCATTTTATTCAAAGCCCACAAACAGTTGAAATTGTCGATACTACGGGTGCAGGAGACCAATTTTTAGCTGGATTTTTATACGGATTATTTAATGAAAAATCTTTGTTTGAATCAGGTCAAATAGGGGCAACGTTTGCTGGTAAAATTATTCAATCTTGGGGTGGTCAGCCAGATTAATCTTTTAGAAATGATGAAAGATTTTATGATGAGAATCGTTTATTTTAAATCATAAATCTAGATATTCAACTTTTAAAAAACGAATTTTTGAAAATATGTTACACTGGTAAAATGTTCTATAATTTGAAATTTGACAATGGCTTTTCTACGTTTTTCAAACTCATTAACTCAAAAAAAAGATATATTTTCACCCATAAATCCCTCCAATGTAACAATTTATGTCTGTGGGCCTACAGTATATGATCGAGCGCATATAGGAAATGCAAGATCCGCAGTTGTTTTTGACGTGCTAGTGCGTTTACTAAGAGAGTCCTTTCCTAACGTCACTTATGCTAGAAATATTACTGATGTAGATGATAAAATTAACGCCAAATCAAAAGATACAGGTCGAACAATTAAGGATATTACAACTGAAACATTAGGTTGGTATCATCATGATATGGGGCAATTGAATGTTGCTTTGCCCGATATAGAACCTAAAGCTACAGATCATATTCCACAAATGCTTGCTATGATTGAAACATTAATAGCTAAGGGATATGCGTATGAAAATCAGCAACATGTTCTTTTTGATACAACAACCTATCCAGAATACGGGAAATTTTCTAGAAAAAATTCAGATGACTTAATTTCTGGTGCTCGGGTAGAAATTGCACCATATAAAAAAAATGCTTCTGATTTTGTGTTATGGAAACCTTCACATTCAGATGAGCCTGGTTGGGATAGCCCATACGGTTTTGGTCGTCCCGGTTGGCACATAGAATGTTCAGCTATGAGTTCTCAGTATTTTGGAAAAGAATTTGATATTCATGGTGGTGGTATTGATTTATTATTCCCGCATCATGAAAATGAAATAGCGCAAAGCTGTTGCGCACATGATCATCTGACCATGTCAAAAATGTGGATTCACAATGGTCATTTGACGGTAGATGGATCGAAGATGTCAAAATCATTGGGAAACTTTATAACAGTGACGGATTTATTAGCGAATCATCACCCTCAAGCTATTCGTCTTGCGCTACTGATGAGTCATTACCATCAGCCGCTAGATTGGAGTAATTCTTTACTAAGCAGTGCGTGCAGTATATTGAATAGATTTTATGGAGTTTTTGAAAATTTTTCTATTGATGATCCAGAAAAATTAATAGGTCAAGGTGATTTATTTTCTAAAGATAACATGGAAGAGGTTTTGGATGTATTATCCGATGATTTAAATACTCCTAAATTATTGTCGCTGATGCATCAATGGGTTGATCAATTATATAAGCAGAAAAATGATAATTTATTATATAAATTTTTATATGCTGGGAAAATAATGGGTTTATTTTATCATTCAACAAAAGAATGGTTTCAATTTTCTGGAATAAATGGATTATCAGATGCAGAAATTGAAAAATTAATTGAAGAAAGATCGATAGCAAAGCTTCAAAAAAATTTTCAAAAGGCAGATGATATAAGAAAATATTTGATAGAAAAAGGATACTCTTTACTCGATGGACTTGAAGGTACGACTTGGCGTAAACTGTAAACAAGATATTTATGAAAGAAAATTAAACTATGAAAGTTAAACATATTATCACAGGATCAATTGTTGCATTGGTTTCTATTTTTGTTTTAAGAACATCATCTTTGTATTTTAAAAAAACATCAAAAGCGGTAGAACAAGAAGTTAAATTAGACCCTTATGATATTAATTTTGTTCCTGAAGGAGAATATGTTCAGGCTCCGTCTGCACAATTAGTTTTGCATGAAAAAGACAAGCAAAAGAAGTTTTCATTAAGAGATTTTAAGGGCAAAGCTCTAATTGTTCATTTTTGGGGAACAGACTGCATGCCTTGTGCAAAAGAACTACCATCTTACCAACGCTTTACAAAACGTTTTGTGGAAATTGAAAATGTAGCTTTGACCATTGTTCCAACGGATGCAGAATCTAAAGATAATATACAAAAGTCATTAGCTCGTTTTGGGGCAGGAGATATTCCTTTGGTCACAGATGCTAAAGCAAATGTTGCAAGCTATTTTCAAATCAAAGCTATACCATCAACTGTTTTCATCAGTAAAAAAGGTCACGTCTTAGGAACAGTTATGGGGCCTATTAACTGGGATGATGTTCAAGTTCAAGAACTTGTTTTGAAAATTTTAGCTGATTAAAATTAAGTATTTTACATTGATTGTAATTTATTCATTTAATGTTGTTTTTTTGTAAAACATGAATATATTCATTCGATTAATAGATTTAACGTATAAAATATGATATTCTTCTCTTATGAGGATTCAAAATATAAAAAATTTTATGATAAAAAAAATATATTCTTTTTATTTAACCTTATCTTGCGTGGTGTTTGGAATGGATGCTATCGATGATAGAGAAAACCAAAATCCTAACGTATCGCAAGAATGTATTGTTTTATACGATAAAAAACCACATCATGCTTTTGTTGAAAAAAAAATAGTAGACAAAAGCACCCCTCGAGAAATTGCAAAGACTATAAAATTTCTTAAAGCACAAGAAAGGGGGTATAGGCATTTTTATTCTGCTCATCAGAAAGAAATTAAATTATTAGAGTCTTTAAATTTTTTCATTCAAGCAACCCCCAAAGAGGATCTTAAAATATTTGAGATTTTAAGATCTCTATTTACTTATCAGCAAGGAGAACAAAAATATTGGGACGCTATTAGTTTTGATTTTGTTTTTCATTCAGGCAGGTTTATGGAAGAATTAAAAATGATAAGATGTCATATTGAAAATATAGATTTAGAAACCAATGAAGAAGTTAAAATCATTTTGAAAAAAATTGAAAATAATTTTAGAATTGTTGACAGAATGCTAGTTTACTATTGGAACAACACCCCTTAAACTAAAAGTATCTTTCTCAACTCCTTAATTTAAATGATTAAACTTTTCATTCTTGCTGTTATCTTGATGCAGCAATTGTATGCGACTGTATCTGAAGAATGGTACATTTTGCCTATGGGGCAAGGTAATGCCCAATTGGTTATTTATTCTGATGGAATTAAAAAGATAGGTGTCCTGTATGATTTAGGTAGTAAATCCTTACAAATGCATCCTAAATTTATTAATAGAGGATCGTGGAGAGTACGCTATTTTCAAAAAATAACAGAAAAAAAAGAAATATCTTCAATTCTTGGGTTTACTCCTGTCAAAAATAAGAATGTCAGCATACAGCAGACTGCATTTCAAACTCCCGCATCAAAAACAAACTGTGTTATAGATCCACAAACACCGATGACGGTGAATTCTAAATTATCTAAAAAACAACAAAAGTACGTCAAAGAAAATCTTGAATCGTTTATTTTAGACCTTCTGCAAGATTTATCGCATCTTTTTATTTTTCTTTCTCACTCTGATGAAGATCATATAAATTATCTTAATCATAAAACCGTACCTTCTAGGCTTCCTTTAACAATTTTGCTGTGTGGAGATTGGTTTGGCGATATAGGGTGTCGCAATAACAGCAATAATATGACTAAAAATGTAGGTGAGGTGTTATCTTTTTTAAAAGAAAGACTTCAACAAAATCCTGATTTAATTGAATTTAGCTTTCCTTATTATTCTAATATGCAGACTGGACTAGTTATCAATTTTAATGATTTCTTAAGGCAAAAATTAAAAGGTAGAGAAAGCTTAAAAAGTCTAAAAGAAAAATTGATTAAAGAATGTTCTAGAAACTCTCTGAATTCACCTATACCAGAATTTTATGCGGGGGCATTTAGTGATTTGTATTCGAAACTTTTTCCCCAAAACAGTAGCTCTTCGGCTGCAAGTCTCTCATTTATAGATCAAATTAAACAACAAATACATATATGGTCTCTCAATCATCAAACCGATGATATTAATGGTCAAAGTATTGTTTTATCTTGCAGATTACCTTCTCTTGATATGTCTGTTATTTTTACAGGTGACGCACTGCATTCTACATTTCAACGTATTGCGGCGCAACACCATTTAAGTAATTTTAGAACAGTTCTGGGCGTTAAAACAGAGCATTTGGTTGTGTTAATGCTTCCTCATCATGGGGCAAAAGATAATAGTTCAGGAACAGCGTTAAGTTTTTTTCAACCAGATCTTGTGGGAATTTCAGCAGGAGACGGTAAGCAATATGGACACCCATCTTATGCTTTAATCCAATATTTAGAAAATAATTATTTTGATGCGACAAGACCCCAAAATTTTATGCAAAGATATGAACAGTCATCAGAAGGATTAGACTTTGTTTCTATTCAGAATAAGAAACAGCAAATTATATATGCAGATGAAGAGAAAATTCCATTTTTGTGCCCCAACCTGTATGGATGCATTAAGTGGGATAAAAACGGCATTTCAACTAATTTTGATAATGTATTAGAATATGGCGGCAATGAATACAAGATTTTATATTCTTCCCACATGTGGGAATGCAGTGCAAAGGATTTAAAAGCTTTAGATATAGAAGGTGAAATACAGGTTGATTCTGTTTACCAGAAGGGGCAAAAATGTACATTGATTTTAAAGTCTAACCCCTCTTCAATACTTGGCTATCCATATATATTGCAGAAAAAACGCAAAGAAGAATTATTCACAGCTCTAGAAGTTGATGGGAAAATGTTTTTTTATAAAATCATGAAAGTAGAATAAAGCAAAAGATGTAAGAAATGCATGTATAAGGCATCATTTTTGTAGAGCTTATTAAGATTTTTCGTTTAAACTTATAAGTAATAATTTATTTAAAAATTTAGGCATTTATGACAAAGCATACGATTACTTTAATTCCTGGAGATGGAATTGGTCCTGAAATAGCAGATTCAACACGTAAAATTATTGATGCTACGGGGCTAAAAATTGATTGGGAAGTATGCGAAGCAGGCGATGCTGCTTTTAAAAAAGGTATAGGGACTGGCGTTCCAAATGAAACTATTGAATCGTTAGAGAGAAATAAAATAGCCATTAAAGGCCCGTTATCAACACCTGTTGGTTATGGCGAAAAAAGTGCAAATGTAACGTTGCGTAAACTTTTTGAAACTTATGGAAATATTCGCCCTATTAAAGAATTTTTAGGTGTTCAAACCCCTTACAGCGGAAGAAATTTAGATCTTGTTATTGTTCGTGAAAATTTAGAAGATCTTTATGCGGGTATTGAATACATGCAAACCCCTGGTGTTAGTGAATGTCTAAAATTAATTTCGCGTAAAGGAAGTGAAAAAGTCATAAGATTGGCGTTCGAATTTGCCAGATCTCAAAATCGTAAAACTGTAACGTGTGCCAGCAAAGCTAATATTATGAAGCTTACAGAAGGACTGTTTAAAAGAACTTTTGAAGATGTGGCGAAAGATTACCCTGATATTGAAGCTCATCACGTTATAGTGGATAACGCGGCGCACCAATTGGTAAAAAAACCAGAACAATTTGATGTTTTGGTCATGACGAATATGAATGGTGATATTTTAAGTGATTTAAGTTCTGCATTAGTAGGTGGTTTAGGTTTTGCACCTGGTGCAAATATTGGAGATAAATATGCCATTTTCGAAGCAGTGCATGGAACAGCACCTAAATATGCAGGAACAAATACGATCAATCCAACGGCCTTAATTTTATCAGGTGTAATGATGCTCCGTCATATTGGTGCCATTGAAGAGGCTAATATGATTGAAGAGGCTATTACGTACACTTTGGGTGTGGATCGCTATTTTACACGTGATATTTGTCCACCTAAAATGACTGCCAAGACTACATCCGAATATACTGATTGTATTATTAAAAACTTTGGTAAAAAGACAGAAACGTACCAAGCTCGAGAGCATAAATTGATGAAGCTACCTAAAGTATCAACTCGTCCTGATTTTGTGACTGTGAAAGACAGGAAAGTTGTTGGTTTTGATCTATTTGTAGAAACCGTTAAAAAGCCAAAAGAAGTGGGTGTTTTTTTTGAAGCACTTCTTGAAAAGACGTCTTTTAAATTAAGCTGTATATCAACACGAGGGGTTAAAGTCTATCCTACGTTGAAAGATCTTGATGATGGTGCAGATATGTTAACGGTGCGTGTTATGGCAAAAGACCAATCTTTGGATGTGATCGATTGTGACATCACAGATATTTTATTGCAGCTTGGATCAGAAATTAGATGGACCCATGTTGAAAAATTAAATGTATTTGATGGTGTCCTTGGATATACAAAAGTTCACGGAGAAAATTAAAAATTCCTGAAAGGAATAAAAATGGATAAGCAAAATATAAGACTTGAGCACGACACCATGGGAGATATAGAGGTTGATTCTCAATTCTTTTGGGGTGCTCAAACTGAACGGTCGAGAAGGAATTTTCGAATTGGTGAAGAGCGAATGCCTATGGGACTTATCCATGCTTTTGTACATTTAAAATGGTCTGCTGCACATGTGAATTGTGAATTAGGTTGTATTGATGCTCAAAGATCAGAAGCTATTAAACATGCGTGTGATGAAATTTTAAAAAATGGATATCATGAACACTTCCCCCTAGTTGTTTGGCAGACAGGTTCTGGCACACAAACCAATATGAATGTGAATGAAGTTATTGCTTTTTTGGCTAATCGCTATTTAAAACAAAATGGTTTCATAGATATTTTGGTGCATCCCAATGACCATGTTAATTGTAGTCAGTCCTCCAATGATAGTTTTCCAACAGCTATGCATATTGCAACAGTTTTAGATTTGCATCAACGTTTATTACCGGCTGCAGAATATATGTATAAGTCTCTTCGTGATAAAGCAATCGCATATAAAGACGTTTTGAAAATTGCACGTACCCATCTTCAAGATGCAACGCCTATGACATTGGGCCAAGAATTTAGTGGGTATGCAACGCAAATTAGATTTTGCATAGAGCGTATTAATAATGTCTTTCAGCGTCTTGGCTATATTGCTCAAGGAGGCACAGCTGTGGGTACAGGACTAAATTGTCCTGAAGGTTTTTCTCAAAAAATAGCTGAAGTTTTGAGCCAAAGATTAAAGTTTGAATTTAAACCGGCACCTAATTTTTTTGAGGCTTTAGCTAGCCACGATACTATGGTGGAATGCTCTGGTTATTTGAATGTTTTTGCTGTAGCTTTGATGAAAATTGCTAATGACACACGTTTATTAGGTTCTGGTCCACGATGTGGGTTGGGTGAAATTATTTTACCTGCAAATGAACCAGGATCGTCTATTATGCCAGGGAAAGTAAACCCAACACAAGCAGAGGCTATGACGATGGTATGTGCACAAGTGATGGGTAATCACACAACTATTACGGTTTCAGGTAGTCAAGGTCATCTTGAATTGAATGTGTTTAAGCCTGTCATTATTCATAATCTTTTGCAATCTATTCGTTTATTGTCAGACGCTATGAATAGTTTTACAGAAAACTGTTTGGATGGTTTAAAACCTGATGAAGCAAGACTATCAATGAATGTAGAAAATTCTTTAATGTTGGTTACTATTTTGAATCCTATTATTGGTTATGAAAATGCAGCAAAGATTGCTAAATATTCGTATGAACATAATGTGACGCTTCGAAAAGCTGCCGAACAATTAGAAATTTTGAGTGTTGAAGAATTCGATAAAATTGTAGATGCAAAAAGGATGGCAGGGTCGTTTCCAGAAAATATTTAACGTCTTTTGATTTTTGATTCGGAAAAGTTAAATTTATGGATGAAACTATAATTAGTGGCATCAGGTGAAGCCATAAAAGAAGGAATACTTTATTTAATGAGAGCTTATCAAAAAAACTTAATGAAAAAGGAAGAAAATGATAAATAAAGGAAGATATAAACATTATAAAGGTCAAATGTACGAACTTATTGATATAGCTCGACATTCTGAAACTTTGGAGAATTTAGTTGTATACAGAGCATTGTATGGAGACTATGGGGTGTGGGTTCGCCCACTAGATATGTTTTTAGAAGAAATAGAAATAGAAGGTCAAAAGGCTAAAAGATTTGAGTTCATAAACGAATAATTTTGATTCCCTCCTTTTTTTAAAAAAATATTTAAGGCGTTTACTCTTTTGGGGTAAACAATTCAGAGAAGGAATCTAAACTGATTTCATGGTCCAAAGATTTTTCTATAGACTTAAAATAATGTAAGTCCTGCATATCTATTTTTTTTAAAGCTTGTATACAATTGTCTAAAGTTAAATTTTCTTGAATCAGTTCAGGTACAATTTTCTGTGCGGATAAAATATTGGGTAATGCAAAATACGGTGTGCTCACTAATTTTTTGGCAATCCATGCTGAAAACTTATCTGTTCTATACACGACAATCATAGGTGTATAGGCAAGGGCGCAATCAAGAGTTGCTGTTCCGCTGACGACGATGGCTTTTTTACTGTAGCATAATGCTTTTCTTCGTTCATAAAGATGAGTTATAAATATAGCGTCAGGAAAATGCTGTTGCAGAAGTGGTAAATATTTTTCAAAAGTTGGAATAACAATTTTAGAATTTAGATTGATAGGATCATTTTTGATATGTTCGTAAAGAGATTTAAAAAAAGGAAGATGGCATTCTATTTCTTTATTTCTGCTGCCCAACAAAAATGCAAAGTCATAAGTGTCTTTTGAATCAGAAAATTTTGTTGTTTTGGCATGTTGAAATTCAGAGGAATGATATTCTGTAACTAAGGGGTGACCTATGAATGTAGCTTGTAATCCTTCTTTGATAAAATAGGGAGGCTCGAAAGGGAAAAGACAGAAAATATGATCTAAAATTTTGGCCCAATATTTTGCCCTCCAAGGTCTCCATGCCCAAACTGTAGGAGCTACAAAATGAAAAAAAAATGGTTTTTTAAGTGATAGTTTTTGATAGATTTTTTTTAATTTCTTTAAGATATTGTAATTAAAATCCGGTGCATCGAATGTTAAAATAATGTCAGGTTGGAAAGATAAAATATCTTTTAAAATTTTATTTCTTTCTTTTTTAATTTTAAAAAAGTGGCGGATAACATTGGAAAACCCCATGATACTTAAAAAGTCGTTGCTGAAGGCTTGTTGGGCATTGATGTTGGGAAAAGTTAAAGATTTTTGAAATTCATGGCTCCAAACACCTTTGATCGTGAGTGAATGATTATCTGAAGCTATAGATTGATTATTCAATTTTTCTAAAATAGAAAAAGCTAGTTGCTCTCCAGAAGTTTCTCCTGTAATAATATAAATCTTCACCATAACCAATCACATATAAAAAAATAAAGAAGCAGTTTGAATTTAACATTTGCCTCAATGTATTCCAAGAAAGAAAGTTTTAAGGGATTATTTTGGTAAGCCATCGTTGTTATGCTGTATCCATAAATTTTTAAGAATTTAAAGAAAGAAGAATATGATGTATAGAAAAAACAAGCGTCAAATAGACCAGCTGAGAAGTGTTTTTTTAGGCCCAAACTTTGTAAAGCATGCAGAAGGTTCTTGTTTTGTTAAATTTGGAGATACTCATGTTATTTGTGCCGCAACGATAGAAGAAAAAGTCCCTCCATTTATTCGCAATACTGGCGCAGGTTGGATTACTGCTGAATATGGAATGCTTCCCAGGTCAACAAAAGATAGAATGGATAGAGAGGCCGTTAAAGGAAAACAACAAGGAAGAACACAAGAAATTCAAAGATTGATTGGCAGAAGTTTACGTTCAATTGTTGACTTGAAAATGCTAGGTGAGCGTCAGATTAAAATAGACTGTGATGTCATTCAAGCAGATGGAGGTACGCGTACAGCGGCCATTACAGGATCCTTTGTCGCTTTAAAATTAGCTATTCAACATCTTTTATTAAAAAAGAAAATTACCCAAGATCCTATTAAACAATTCATGGCAGCTATTTCTGTAGGAGTTGTTGATGATGAATGTGTCCTAGATATGGATTTTGAAGAAGATTCAAAAGCATTTGCAGATGGAAATTTTGTGTTCACAGAATCAGGCGATATTATTGAAATGCAAATTTCTTCTGAAAAAACACCAATCACAAAAATTCAAAGTGAGAAAATGTTTGAATTTGCACAAAAAGGAATTGCTGAACTTATTGAAATTCAAAAAGACCTTTTTAAAAAGAAATAATTATTCTTTATAAATTTATTTTCTTTATTGATGTTAATATTATATAAATTATTTTTTTATAATAATATTTTAATTTAAATAAAGAAAAGAACAAAAAGTTGATTTATCATAATACAAAATATGTTGACTTTTCCAAGCCTTTTTCTTTGGCAGGAAAATTATTAGTAGCAACGCCACATATGCAAGAAGGCGATTTTTCAAAAACAGTTGTTTATATTTTTCAGCATAATTCTGAAGGTGCAACTGGTGTTATTGTGAATAGAGTGTTGAATGGTTTGACGTTAAAAGATATTTTACAGCAAGTAGATATTATGACAAACCATTTTTCTGACGATAACGATATCTTGTATGGTGGTCCTATGGATATTCGTAAAGGTGTTGTATTGCATACTTTAGATTATAAATTGCCAACGACAGATTGTTTGGAAAATTATCATGGGGTTACTACCACACTGGATATTTTAAAAGATTTGGCAAAGGGTGATGGTCCCAATAAATATTGTGTTGTCTTAGGGTATTCAAGTTGGTCTAAAAAACAATTAGAAGAAGAAATTATTCAAGGTTTCTGGTTTGTGTCAGAATCTACCGATAATGTAATTTTTGATTTGCATCTGGATGAAAAATGGAATGGAGCATTGGTGCACTGTGGATTAACAGAAAATTTGTTCAGCTTAGAATTAGGACATGCATAAATTAAATATTCTTTTCTATTTATGATGAATTATTTTACTTAATATTAACAATAATAAAATATAATAAATAAAAAAGGACGGTTTATGATTTACCAATTATTTGAGACTCAGAAATGGATGGATCAAAACTTTCGAATGACGAATCGATATATAGACGATATTGTTAATTTATTTGGTGGTAACAATTTATCAACTCAGCATCTTTATGCTCTTAGAGAAGTATCCAAAAGATTAGAAGCAAGTGATCATAAGCCTCATTTCAATATTAAAACAATAGATGTGAATCATTTCGGCAATGATAAGCATTCATATGTCATAGATCAAAATGTCATTTTAAGATCCCCCTTTTGCAAGTTAGTAGAATTTGAAAAAGTAGGATTAAAAGATACGAAAAATTTTCCAAATGTTTTACTGGTTGCTCCATTATCAGGTCACTACGCGACTCTTTTAAGAGATACTGTGATTAGATTTTTACCAGATCACAATGTCTTCATAACAGATTGGGAAAACATCAGAGATATTTCCGCATCTGAAGGTGAATTTAATCTGGACAGTTATACAGAACTGTTGGTTCAGTACATAGAACATTTTAAGGGTGATATTCATTTGGTAGCAGTCTGTCAGCCTGTGGTTCCTGTTTTGACGGCAGTATCGTACCTTGCGCAAAATGATAGCCCTTATCAAGCAAAATCTATGACTCTTATGGGCGGTCCTGTTGATGCTAGTGTCAATCCTGGAGAAGTGAATAAATTTGCTTTACGTATGCCGATGGATTGGTTCGAACGTAACATGATTAGCACTGTTCCTGATAGCTACAAAGGTAGATATCGAAAGGTTTGCCCTGGCTTTTTAATGCTTAATGGTTTTGTGTCTATGAATTACAAAAGGCACTTTGAATCGGTTATTAACCTTTACCAAAATGTTTTGGACAATAATGTTCAAGGGATTAAAAGCTTTGATAAATTTTATGATGAATACCGAGCTGTTATGGATTTGTCAGCTCCTTATTATTTGCAAAGTGTGGAAAAGGTTTTTAAAAATTTTGACTTACCGAAGGGGCGGTTGAAATATAAGGGTGAAAAAATAAAACCTGCATCAATTAAAAAAACATCTCTGCTGATGGTAGAAGGTTCAAGAGATGATATTTCCCCACTGGGGCAGACTTATGCTGCTAAACATATTTGTTCTTCCATACCTAGTGATAATGTTCATCACTATATACAAGAAGATGCGGGACATTATGGAATTTTTAGTGGAACAAAATTTAGAGAACAAATATATCCTGTGATTCAATCATTTATTTTGAGCAGTGAAAAATAAAGAAAATGGATATAAATTTAAAGCCCTATTTAATCTTGTGCATGAAGCAGCTATACTGTGAATATGTTAAAAGTTTTCTAACGCTTTTAAACATAGAAAAATATACAGGAGACCTTTTATAATGCGTTGCGCTTTTTATTGTCGAGCCAAAGAATATAACATAGATGAACTTTCAAAATTTTTAAGAGATGCGGGCTTAGAGCCCAAATTTTATGATCATGTTATCCATTTTCGCAAAGAAACAGAATCCGGTTTGCGTGAATCAAGTGAAGAATTTATTCAAGATAGAGATATTTTTATTTTCCCGTATGGATGTGTATGTTTTTGGGGCATGAATGAAGAGGAAGAGCAGTCTATCCTTCACTATATAAGATTGCACGAAATAGATTCCGTTGAAAACCCAACTTTTGATGCATGTGTTTACGATTACTCTGATGAAAGCTGCATCAATGAAGAAGAAGATACTATTTTTCTAGAATCGCAAGATCCGCTAATTAAACTTTCTTTTTCGCATGGCCTAACACAAAGCGTTAAGCTAGAAGTTTTTGAAGAACGCAGTAATGAAACAATAAAAAGAACACGCCATATACCAGAAGAGGTA
Source organism: Candidatus Pelagibacter sp. (assembly GCA_013823725.1). GTDB lineage: Bacteria > Pseudomonadota > Alphaproteobacteria > Paracaedibacterales > CAIOTO01 > PNMQ01. The sequence goes on along the minus strand of PNMQ01000004.1, from coordinate 186,719 downwards.
GCTAAAAATGGAAAAATTTCTTTGTCTAGAAGAAAGTTATCTCAAAAAATAGGTGCTTTATTTTCGGAAAGAAATTCTATTAACCTGGATTGCGATATTTTAGATACGCCAGAATTTTTTTGGCGCAGACCACGTTTTGAAACATTATACCGTTTATCATATGAGTACATGGATATAGCTCAACGACTCGATATTTTAAATCGTCGTTTAGAAGTTATTCATGAATTGTATGAGATACTATCTAATGAATTGAAACATGCTCATTCATCAAGGCTCGAGTGGATTATTATCTTATTAATTGTTAGTGAAGTGATTATGTCAATTTTTCAATATGATATAGTTGTATCGTTTTTTAAAAGGATCGGATTTTCGTGATGCAGGAAGATACCATATTAAACGAGGGACATCTGAATATGTTGAAATCTATATTGGATAAGCAAAAATTTGGTGATTTATTGGACTTATATGTGAAAGATAGTGAGCGATTAATTCAGGAATGTAGACAAGCTATTCAACAAGAGAAATGGCAAGATTTATTTGAAAGTGCACATGCATTAAAAGGAAGCTCTGCAAATCTGGGTGTTATGGGTGTTTCTGATCTTGCAAAATCTTTAGAATTGGCGGCTAAAGACCATAATAAAATTTTAAGTTTAAGTCTTATGGGCAACTTATCAGAAATTCAAAAAAAAGCAATTTCTGAGTTAGATAAACTGAGATAAAGTGTCGTTTAAAAAAGGGAAATAAGGTATGTTAATTTTAGTTAAAAATGTGATAGCAAGTTCGTTGGTTATGTTAATATCATGCCATTTCGCATTTGCTCAACCAGCAGAAGCATCATTGAAGAATAATGTTTCTGTGCTTGATTCTGTAGTTTCCAGTTTGAAGAATGTGAGACAGAAAATTAATAATATATTTAGGCACGAACCTCTAAGAAGGCAGCCTGCTGATATTTTAAAAGACAATGCGCACGTTTCAGATGCTATGGTTAAAAAATATTCAGAGAAAAAATCTTTCAAACCAGAATGGAATGCTAATTTAAGTGAAAGCGTTTCTCATATTATGCATATTAAAATTCCATTTTCACCCTACGAAAATGTCATGCAAAACAATGTGATAGATAATCAGCATTTTAATATTATCAACAGTCAAACTTTTAATGTTTCTAAAAAATTAAAATAGGATGTTTGATTTATTTATAGTTCTGAAAAGCTGTAAAATTCTTGACTTAAAAATTGTTTCTAAGAGAGAATGGACTTATGTTTTAAAGAAATTATTTGCATGGATTTGAATAGTTACATCCCCATAGTCATTTTTCTGACACTAAGTTCATTTTTAGCAATTGTGATTACTGGTGTGTCTTGGTTGAGATCTCAAAAAAAACCATATGCTGCAAAAAATGCTGCATATGAATGCGGATTTGATGCTTTTGATTCGCCAAAAAAAAATACTCGAAAAAAATTTAATATCCATTTTTATCTTGTTTCTATTTTGTTCATTATTTTTGATATAGAAATACTTTTTCTGATTCCTTTTTCACAATCATTAAAAAATATTGGTTGGTATGGTTTTTTTTCAGTTTTAGTTTTTTTAGCTGTTTTAACGTTTGGTTTTATTTATGAATGGAAAAAAGGGGCGTTAGAATGGAAATAAAAAAGGTTTTACCTTCAGATCATCCTCCTTCATTAACAAAAGCTTTTAATGATTTAAATAATAAAGGATATCTTTTAGCAAAATTAGATGATCTTGCTGCGTGGGCTCAAAGCGGTTCTTTGTGGCCTATGACTTTTGGGTTGGCTTGTTGTGCTGTTGAAATGATGCAAGCTGCAAGCAGTAGATATGATTTGGATAGATTCGGGGTAGTGTTTAGGCCTAGTCCACGTCAGTCCGATGTTATGATTGTTGCGGGCACGTTAACCAATAAAATGGCACCGGCACTTCGAAAAGTTTACGATCAAATGCCGGAGCCTCGTTGGGTCATTTCTATGGGAAGTTGCGCAAATGGGGGTGGGTATTATCACTACTCTTACTCTGTCGTACGTGGATGTGATCAGATTGTACCAGTTGATATTTATGTTCCAGGATGTCCTCCTAGTGCTGAAGCCCTTATTTATGGTGTGCTCCTTTTGCAAAAAAAAATAAAAAGGAAAGAGCATTTGAGAGCAAAACGTGATGTTTCAGTGTTATAGAGGGTTATGCAAATGATACATATACCTGAAGGAACAAAAACCATAGTATGCGATGGTAATTTATGTTCTTTTATCTTCAATAATAGTGAAAGCAAACAGGTTCACTTGAATTCTTTATTTTGCTCCAATCATCCCAAAGTTTATTTTCATTATAACAATAAAGATGTTTATTGTAATTATTGTGGATTTCATTTTTTAAGGATAGACAACAAAGCTAGTGATTATTGATCTTTTAAGGTGTTGTGTGTCTTTTTGTATACACATTTTCATATTTTATGGTTAAAAAAAAAATATTATTCATGCTAACTTAACCTTTTTGGTATAATAATAGTGTAGAAAAAAATAACAATTGAGTTAGGAATTCCGTATGAAAAAACAATTTTTCGCGATTGCTGCAGTCGCTTTGATGCTCACTGCATGTTCAGATGATCAACAAGAAATGGACGTAAAAGTAAGCGTTCAACCAGGAACAGCAGCAGACTTTAAATCAAATCCAAATGTACGTGACCGCGTATTCTTTGGTTTCAATGAATCAAAAGTAAGCAAATCAGCTAAAGCAGCTTTAGAAAGCCAAGCTACTTGGTTAAAAACATATTCTTCAACAAAAGCAACAGTTGAAGGAAAATGTGATATTCGTGGAACAAGCGAATACAACCAAGCATTAGGTCAAACACGTGCAGATGCAACTAAAAAAGCTCTTGTAAAAATGGGTGTTGAATCTGATCGTTTGAAAACAGTTTCTTATGGTAAAGAGCGTCCAGAAGTTCCAGGTGACACACCTGAAGCTCACGCACAAAACCGTGTTGCTATCACAGTTATTGACTAATCTAAGATTTATTCAATAATTTTAAAAAAGCTCCTTATCATTAAGGGGCTTTTTTAGTATCTTAAATAATATATATTATGAAAATTGTGACTCAATGTTTGATTACTCATCCTTTTTTAAAAATAAAATAGAAGATCTTTTCAAAGAAAGTCGCTATCGCCACTTTGCACACTTGGAACGTTTACAAGAAGAACCACCTTTTGCTTGGATATACAAGCATCCAGCGTTACCAGATTTAACACCTAGAAAAGTTAGCGTGTGGTGTTCAAATGATTATTTAGGTTTGACTCAGCATCCCGAAATGATTCAGGCACACAGTAATGCGGCAGAGAATTTTGGTGTTGGCTCAGGGGGGACACGCAATATTGCTGGAAGTGCATGTTTGCATGAAAATTTAGAAAAGCGTCTAGCCCAATTGCATGGAAAAGAACAAGCATTACTCTTTTCTTCAGGCTATGTTGCCAATGAAACGACTTTGCAAACTCTGGGCGAAAAAATTCCAAACGTAATTTTTTTAAGTGATGAAAAAATTCATGCATCTATGATTCATGGTATTCGTAATAGTCGCGCAGAAAAAATGATTTTCAAGCACAACGATATGACGGATTTAGAACAAAAACTATCGTCTTTAGATTTTGATAGGCCCAAAATTATCGTGGTAGTATCCATATACTCAATGGATGGTAACCAAGCAAAATTAGAGTCAATATGTGATCTTGCGGAAAAATATAATGCACTTATTTTTCTTGACGAAGTTCATGCGGTAGGTATTTACGGAAAAGGTGGTGCAGGAATTGCTAATCAATTGGAGTTACAAGACCGCATACATATCATTCAGGGTAACTTTGCAAAAGGATTTGGAAGCTTTGGTGGCTATATCTCTGCAAATAGCGAGATTATAGATTTTATAAGGTCGTATGGTTCAGGTTTTATTTTTACAACCTCACTCCCACCATCTGTAGTTAGTTCTTCAATAAAAGCACTTGATATTTTAAATGAATCTTCAGCTTTGCAAGATAGTTTTCATAAGAGAGTAAATTATTTAAAAAGCAAGCTAGCAGAAAGCAATATTTTGAATTATCGATCAACGGATAGCCACATTATACCTATCCATATAGGAGATTCCTTATTGTGCTCCAAGATTTCTCAAGATCTTTTGATGGACTATTCTATCTATGCTCAACCCATTAATTACCCAACAGTACCTCAAGGTTTGGAACGATTACGTGTAACTGTAACCCCTAATCATACTTTCGAATTGATAGACTATTTTGTTCAGTCTTTGGAGAAAGTATGGATAAAAAATAATTTCAAAAATAGAAAAGTTGCTTAATATGAAAAAGTTTACATAGTGTTATAACCCATATCAAAAGTTGATGGGCAAAGCTTTTGAGAAGATATATGAAGTGAATTTAATAAGACAATGCTTAGCGTAATTAAATCTAAACCAAATATAAGAGAGTCTTCATTACGAGAATAATTCAAAAATTGTTTGTTACTAAAAAATGCAGAAGTGCATAAAAGCAAAAAAGCGCATGAATTATACAATTTAGATATGCAAAATTTTTCTTGTGGAAACTTAAAAGAGTTTATATGCATGCTGTATTCTTGGATATTGGATGGCACCGATATTAAGTTATAGGCTGTAATAAAAAAGAACATGTTGTGAACGATAACGCTGAAAAGTCTACAATCATTATTGATTGGAGAAACTAATGCGGCAACAGGTAATAAGGTATGGAGGGCATTATTAAAACACATGGTATAGTTCATAACTTTTCTGGTTCTTGGAGATGCAACAACGTCATTATTTTCTATATCTACGAATGGATGCTCCTGAATAGTTATCCCTGCTGATGTTTGTTGACCTTCTATATCACTGCTAACGATCGATGGAGATCGATATATGATATTAACTTTGTGCATGTCAATTTCAATTGATTCATGGCCAAGGCTTTCTATATTAGAAAAGATTAAAAATAAAAGGGCAAGTTTAGCATATTGAGACGATAAAATTTTCATAATAGCGCGGGATAAAAAATCTGTTTTAAATCATATATTAAAATCAAAAAAGAAAAAGAAAAAAATTAATGAAAATTGGGTGCGTTAGAAACTATATATTTTTAAGGTAATGAATCTATATTTCCTCTTAAAACTTGACGAAATAAGCAAATTATGTTTGTCTATAACATAGACTATTAATAAAAAAATACATATGACTCTATCTTATGATGAAGTAAAAAAAATTGCACATTTGTCTCGTCTTAACTTGAAAGAAGACCAAATGAATGATGCCACTCATAAATTAAATTCTATTTTCGAATGGATTCAGCAGCTTCAGGATCTTGAAATCAATCTAGAACAGCTTACAGCTGAAAACATGGCGCCTCAGATGCATGAAAGAGAAGATGCAGTGGCGCAAGCTAACGATGTGAAATCAATTTTGAAAAATGCCCCTTCTGTAAAGCATGACATGTTTGTTGTGGCTAAAGTTGTAGAATAGTAATAAAAAATAAAAAGGTTTAGTGAATGAATGATCTTTTAAAATTGAGTGCTGTAGCGCTTAGACAGCAACTTCAAAACAAACAATGTACGTCTGAAGAAGTTACAAAAGCATATATTGCAAGAATTGAACAAAGCAGAGTTTTAAACGCTTATGTTTTTGATAATTTTGATAAAGCTATTGAACAAGCAAAAGCGTCTGACCAACGATATGCTAAAGGCGAAGCATTAGCGTTAGACGGTTTACCATTGGGTATTAAGGATTTGTTTTGTACCAAAGATTTGCGAACAACAGCAGCTTCTAAAATATTATCCAATTATGTTCCTCCTTTTGAATCCACCGTGACCCAAAATCTTTGGAATAAAGGCGCTTTGTGTCTCGGTAAACTCAATATGGACGAATTTGCAATGGGATCTACGAATCAAAATAGTTATTGGGGGCCTGTTATTAGTCCTTGGAAAAAGAAAAGTAATCCTACTCAAAGTTTAGTGCCTGGTGGTTCTTCGGGTGGTTCTTCTGCTGCAGTTTCTGCACATTTGTGTGTTGCTGCTTTGGGATCAGACACAGGTGGGTCTATTCGTCAGCCAGCAGCTTTTTGTGGATTAGTGGGTATAAAACCGACCTATGGACGTTGTTCTAGATATGGCATGGTTGCTTTTGCCTCATCACTGGATCAAGCAGGGCCAATTACGCGTTCAGTTGCTGATGCTGCTTTGATTTTAGAATCAATATCAGGATATGATTTAAAAGATGCAACAACAGAGAATAAAGCAGTAGAGCAATTTTCGAAAAATTTAAATACTAATATTAAAGGTCTTAAAGTCGGTGTGCCTTACCACCTTTTGGAAGGTTTAAAACCTGAAATAAAAGCCAATTTTGAGCAAAGCATAACGTGGTTAAAAGAAGCAGGTGCAGAAGTAGTTGATGTGACTATTAACTTAGCATCGTATGCATTAGCAACGTATTACATTATTGCTCCTGCTGAAGCATCATCCAATCTTTCGCGTTACGACGGCTTGCGTTATGGCGTTCGAATCGAAGGTGAAACTTTAGATGACATGTACACCAGAACTCGATCCGATGGTTTTGGTGAAGAAGTGCAACGTAGAATTTTAATAGGGACTTATGTTTTATCGTCTGGTTTTTATGATGCGTATTATTCAAAAGCTCAAAAAGTACGTCAGGCCATAAAATACGAATTCAAAAAAGCATTTGAATCTGTGGATGTGATTTGCACACCTACAACACCTTCTGCTGCTTTTGGATTAGACGAAAGCCCTAAAGATCCTGTGCAAATGTATTTAAACGATATCTTTACGGTGACGGCAAACATCGCTGGTCTTCCTGCTATTTCTGTGCCCAGTGGATTAACTTCAGAAGAGCTACCTCTAGGATTTCAAATTATTGGTCGCCATTTTGATGAACAGACAATTTTGAATGCGGGGCTTGTGATAGAGCAATCAGCGAAATTTAATTTACCGTTTAAAGAAATATTTTAGAGGTTTTCATGTCAGATAATACTATTTTTGTAGAAGGCCAAACCGGTTTGTGGGAAATCGTTATTGGTCTTGAAGTTCATGCTCAGGTATCCTCGAAATCCAAACTTTTTTCTGGATCTAGTGCATCATTTGGAGCTGATCCAAATACGCAAGTTGCATTTTTAGACGCTGGATTGCCTGGAACGTTACCTGTTCTTAATACGTTTTGTGTTGATCAAGCTATTAAGACGGGTTTGGGAATTCATGGTAATATTCAAAAGTATTCGGCTTTTGATCGTAAAAATTATTTTTATGCTGATCTTCCTTTAGGTTATCAGATTTCACAATTTTATCACCCTATTGTTCTAGGCGGGTATATAACCATTGATCTTGAAAATGGAGAAGAAAAAAAGATTGGTGTACAACGTATTCATCTTGAACAAGATGCAGGAAAAAGCATTCACGACATCCACCCTAGTGAAACCTATATCGATTTGAATCGTGCAGGCGTGGCGCTGATGGAAATTGTTTCAGAACCTGAAATTCATAGTTCTTCACAAGCTCAGTCTTATGTGAAGAAATTAAGAACATTATTGCGCTATCTTCAAACATGTGATGGCAACATGGAAGAAGGAAGTCTTCGTGTTGATGCAAACGTTTCACTTCACCGTCCAGGTACTCCGTTCGGTACACGCGCTGAAATTAAAAACCTTAACTCTGTGAAATTTTTAGGTCAAGCCATTGATTTTGAAGTGGCTAGACAATTAAAAATTTTGGAATCTGGTGGAACTGTTGACCAAGAAACACGATTGTTTGATCCAGGTAAAGGTGAAACACGTACCATGAGAAGTAAAGAAGATGCTCATGATTATCGTTACTTCCCTGATCCTGATTTAAAACCTCTGGTTTTAGAGCAAGAAAGAATTGATGCTATTATCAAAAGTATGCCAGAACTTCCTGATGAGAAAAAAAAGCGTCTGATTGAACAATACGGTTTGTCTGCTTATGATGCTGATATTATTGTTTCAGAGCGCGATATTAGCACCTTTTATGAAACAGCGGTAAATACTTTAAGTGTAGATTTGCAAAATAATCAAGGTCCAAAAATTTTAGCAAACTGGTTGATATCGGAACTGTTCGGTGCTTTAAATAAAAATAGTTTAACACTAGATTCTTCTCCTATATCAGCAGAGCAATTATCGAATCTTGTCACATTGATTTTAACTGATGTGATTTCTGGAAAAATTGCAAAAGATGTGTTCTTGCAAATGTGGGAAACAGGTCAAGAAGCGGCCGTAATTGTTGAAGAAAAAGGCCTAAAGCAAATTAGTGATCCTTCTATTATTGAAAATGCTGTAGATTCTATTTTATCAAGCAATTCAGATAAAGTTGTGGCCTATAAAGGTGGTAAAGAACAGCTATTTGGTTTTTTTGTAGGAACAGTTTTAAAGCATTTTCAAGGCAAAGCAAATCCTGCATTGGTGAATCAGATTCTTGAGAAAAAACTAAAAAATTAATTCTTGCTAAATATATCTAATTGATTTAGATTATCCTAAAATCTTTAAAAGAAAAAGGTTTTAGGATAGTCGTTGTTGTCTTGTTTTTTTCTACTTCTCTCGGTATAATTTTGAGGATTTTCTGCTGTATGTGGATTTCGTTCAAATAATTTTTTTCTCTCAGAAAAACTTAAAAGAGCCGGATCTTTGTCTTCATACGAAGACAACGAAGAAGCATCTATAGTTGTTTCTCTGCTGCTTGAAGTTCTTGTTGTATTATTTGGTGCGAAGCTGTGCAATGATGATGCAGATTGAGTATTTGATGGTATATTCCCTCGTTCAAGTATCAACAGGAATTGGTCAGAGACGATTTCAGTTTGTTGCTGGCTTAGAACGATGGCAGCCGTTATTTTATGATATTCGTTATAGATGATTTGAGCAGCAATTTTAATTGGCTTTAATTTGTTTGCTGTAAGATACTGTTGTAAGTATGGTAACTGGTCAGTGTTTAGCAACCATATTTTGCCCTTTGAATCTGTAATCCTCTGATCTCTTAGTAATTGTTCAAGATCTTGTTTTGTCCAATTTAAATTTGGTGCTAAATGTGTAGCAGTACATAGTCTTTGAAACAGAGATCTTTCAGTACTTTTATTTTGCCTGAGATACCTATGATCGAGATTTGTGAAAAAATTATGGATCGTGTAGTCATGAACAAGTTGGTCTGATTTTATGAAAAGGTTTTCAAATATATTATTGATTGTCGATTGGCTTGGATTAAGGAATTCACTATCCCTAAAAAGTAAAGCTTGAGCATACCTTTTAGTGTAAGGATTTCCAAAATATATTTGATGGATAAGATATTCAAAAATTTGGTTAATAACATTCTGCTTGTCGCCAGGGTTTATGTGGTCATTTTTCAATAAATGAATGAATTTTAGAGTGGCATACTTCTTTATTTTTGTTGCAGAATCTTTTGATATTAAGATAAAAATGACATTTCTTAATTGATCTAAATAAATGGTGGGATTTTTAGTAAAAAGACTTTGGTCTATGTCATTTTCTTTTATATAGTCATTTAAACATGTTTGTGAATCTTTAAAGGGCATGGTGTTTCTTTTTATCGCAGAAAAAGCTGAATACGTTAGAAAAAAAAGTATGGATATTGTAAACAATGTTTTCATTTTTTTCTCTAATAAAATTTTCATAATAATATTATTTTAGTACTAATAATAAATTAAATCATATTAAAAAAGCTGTATTTTTAAATACAGCTTTTTATTTTTTTATTTTGAATGGTAACTTATAAAGTTTGAAGGGGTATATGATTATTTCGTGTCAGTTGTTCCTTCATTGCCAGTAGTTACAACTGGGACATTGCTTACAACTTGGGGTTGATTTTTTTCGCATGAATAAGATGCGGGCTGTCCTGCTGGTGCAGAATTAACACATGTGCGATTCCTTTTGCACACCCCGGTTTGTGTTCCTTCACATACTGCTACACAGCTATGAGTTGCTGGAGTATTGGGTTGTGCGCTGTTAACACATGCATGTCCTAATGGACATTTTCCTGCTATTAAACCAGAACAATCTGGAAGAGCACCAGGAATGCATGCATATGTGCTTGGTGCATCAGGAGAATCATCGTTGACGTTAACTTTTAATTGTCCTTCAGGGCAAGCTAAGCGTTGTTGTTGGACTGGAGCAGGATTAGGGAGAATAGTATCTCCATTTGCATTAATGATGAATGAAGATAATATCATTAATGCGAGTGATATAGATTTTTTCATTGTAATTTCCCTTTGTAAGCTTAGATATATTACAAAAATAGTAAGATAGAAAAATTAATAATGAATTAATTCAACTCCTTAAATTAATTTTTTTTACACTTATTGCTTGCATAATATTTTCAACAAGAGGGTCGATCAGCATTAGTAATCGGGATTCTTCAGCCATATGGGATGCCCATTCCATTTGAGGATCCACACCAAAAGAAGATACTTTTGTAAGTTTGATAGGAGTATTATAATTTTTTATGCATAATCCTGATTTTTCTTCTTCCCATTTCGAAAAGCCTTCTACTTTGAGTTGCGATTGTTTTCGGAAAGTTTTGGCTTTTTCACTTATGGCAATGTCACCAGTTGTGTAAGAAAGATTGATGTAGATTTTTTTAAGACCGGGAACATCGATAGATTTCATTTTGTAAGCAAGTTGCGATTTGAATCTAGAACAAACCTTTAAAGGCAATTTTGAGCAAACAATATCAAGTTCAACATTTTTATTGTGAAAGGCGTCATTTATTGCAGAATCGGTATTTTTATATAAGGGCTGTATGATGCATGATGAAAGAGTAGTGCATACAAAAATAGATAAATTGATTTTTTTTAAATATTGCATAAACATTAGAAAATGTATTTTTAAAAATTTTAAACGATTTTTTGAAATAAACCTAAGGGATTTTTTGAAAAAGATTTAAGATATAAAAGAAATAGCTTAGAAAATAATTGAGAGTTACATGCCATACAAAGCGATAAGATTTTTGTATGTATTTTTATTATTTGTAAATTTTGCTCAGGCTAATGCAGGAGTTCCTATGTTAGGTGCTATTTGGCCTCCTGCAATTATAAGCTTATTGTTTGTAATTCTAATTGAGTCTCGTTATATGCAAAAAAGTGAAATCTTAAAACAGCATAAAATTGAAAAAAGAGAAATTGTGCAAATGGTTAGATTTTCTAATATTATATCGACTCTTTTTGGTATGCCCTTTGTTTGGTTTGTTCTGATGAAGATTCAAATGGTCTTGCCGGGAGGAGGTCATGGTCATGACTGGGGAAATTGGGAATATATATATGGTGTTACAGTTCAGGCGGCATGGCTTATTCCTTTTGAGCAACAGTTATATTGGATGATACCCGTAGCATATACTGTTTTAATGGTTCCCTGCTTTCTTGCCTCGTATTGGATTGAATTGCACGTTAATTATGGATTTGTGAAATCTAAAATTGAACTAAAGGACTTAAAAAAAATCGTTTGGAATGCAAATCTTTGTTCATATGCATTCTTGATGTTGTTTCCGATAGGATACTTTTTTTATTTTGGAGTTTGGATTAAATACCTTGGAATGAAGTGATGCTTGAGTTTTAACGGTGCAAGGTCTAAAATAAGATCATGTTGATAATAATTAAGAAAATAAATGAGTTCCTCGTTAGTTGAATGTAAATCGTGGCCTTTTGAAGAAGCACGTAAAATTTTAAATCGTCTTCAATCTCAAAAAAAACAAAGCAAACCCTATGTGTTGTTTGAAACCGGTTATGGGCCATCAGGTCTTCCTCATATTGGCACATTTGGTGAAGTTTTACGTACAACCATGGTTCGTCATGCGTTTTCACAGCTGTCAGATATTCCAACGCGTTTGTTTGCTTTTTCAGATGATATGGACGGCCTTCGCAAAGTTCCGGACAATATTCCGCAAAAAGAAATGGTTGCTCAACATTTAGGAAAGCCTCTTACAAAAGTTCCAGATCCCTTTGGTAAATTTGAAAGTTTTGGTCATCATAACAATGCCATGCTTCGCGATTTCCTCGATTCATTTGGCTTTCAATATGAATTTCAAAGTAGTTCTGACTGGTACATGTCTGGTCGTTTTGATGATGCTTTAAAAAAAGTATTCAATCATTATGAAGAAATCATGGCTTTAATGTTGCCCTCGTTACGAGAAGAGAGGCGCCAAACGTACAGTCCTTTTCTACCCATATGTCCAAGAACGGGTGTTGTTCTTCAAGTCAAAATGGAAGAATTAAAAGCAGATAGTTTTACCATTGTGTATAAAGACCCTGAAAATGGACAATTCGTTGAGTCTCCTATAACAGGTGGTGCCTGTAAACTTCAATGGAAAGTCGATTGGGGTATGCGTTGGATGGAATTAGGTGTTGACTATGAAATGTCTGGAAAAGATCTGATTGATTCGGTGAAGTACTCCAGCCAGATTTGTCGTGTTTTAGGTGGTCGTTCTCCTGAAAATTTGACGTATGAACTATTTTTGGATGATATTGGTCAAAAGATATCAAAGTCCAAAGGAAATGGTTTAAGTATTGAAGAGTGGCTTAAATATGCACCAAAGGAAAGCTTGTCTTATTATATGTTTCAAGCCCCAAAAAAGGCAAAGAGACTTTATTTTGATGTGATCCCAAAAGCTGTAGATGAATACATCACTCAGGTTAAAAATTTCAAAGCTAATTTTAATGCGGATAATCCAGTTTATCATATTCATAAAAACCAAACTCCAGATCTTGATCTGCAAGGTTTAAGTTTTGGAATGCTGTTGAATTTAGCATCTGTCTGTCATGCAGAAGATGCTGTCATTTTACGTGGATTTATTGATAAATATGTTACGGGTTTAAATGATGTATCATCTACCTATTTAGATCAATTAATTGGATATGCTATCGATTATTATCACGATTTTATAGCTCCGCATAAAACGTATCGTCAGCCTACAGATATTGAAAAAGCTGCAATTTTAGATCTGAAAAGTTCTTTGATTGAAATGGATAAAAATGCACTGACAGACCAATTGCAAGAACTAGTTTTTAATGTTGGGAAGAGACATCATTTTGAAAACCTCAGAGACTGGTTTGCTTGTTTGTATGAAGTTTTGTTGGGTCAAAAAGAAGGTCCTCGTATGGGCTCGTTTATCGCTTTGTACGGTATTGAAAATACAATTCAGTTAATTCAAGAAATGGTTTCTGAATGACAAGATCTTTGGCAGGTAAAGAAACAGAGGCTCAAACGCATGATAGTAAAGTTTATGAATCATGGTTTGAATCTCTGCAGGACCACATTTGTCAACGTCTTGAAAAAATAGAGTCTGATTACAATCCAGAAATGTCTAAGACTTTTACAGAAAAAAAATGGAATAGGTGTGAAGGAGAAATAGATGAGGGTGGAGGACGCATGCGCGTTCTTCAAGATGGGTCAGTTTTTGAAAAAGCAGGAGTTAACTGTTCTACTGTTTATGGTGAGTTTTCTGAGTCGTTTGGAAAAGAAATTCCTGGAACAGAAGAATCAAGAAATTTTAGAGCTTCGGGTCTTTCTATTGTAGTTCATCCTCGAAATCCTTTTGTTCCCATCATTCACATGAATACACGTTTTATTCAAACGGGGAAATTATGGTTTGGGGGAGGTGCCGATTTAACGCCTTGTATACAGTTTGATGAAGATACGAATTATTTTCATCAAGAATTGAAAAAGGTTTGTGATGCTTATTCACCAACCGCATATGCTGATTATAAAAAATGGTGCGATGAATATTTTTATTTACCTCACCGAAAAGAGCCACGAGGAATAGGTGGAATCTTTTTTGATTATCTCAATTCTGGGAATGTGATAAAAGACTTTGATTATGTTAAAGCTGTTGGTGAAGCTTTCATCAATATTTATGAAGCAATCGTGCGCAAAAGAATGCATATGCCATGGGGGGAATCGGAAAAGAAAACCCAGCTTTTAAAACGTGGTCGTTATGTGGAATTTAACCTTTTGTACGATAGAGGGACTCGTTTTGGATTGATGACAAATGGCAATACGGAAGCAATTTTAATGTCATTGCCGCCTCACGCTGATTGGGATACGGTTATTTGATGTTATTAGATCCTTTAAACATCGTATTACTAATTATATGCTTCAGCATAAGCGTTTTTGCAATATTCCTTGGTGTTATTTATTTAAAAAAGCAACGTTATATTAGCGTTATAGAATCAGAAAATTTGATGTTAAAAAACCAAATTGAAATGCAAAAAATTTTAGAGATTGAGCGTGAAAATTTTATAAAGCAAAATCAAGAATATATGAAAAGCGCTATTGAATCTATTAGTCAAAAAGCTTTGATTAATAACAACGAATCTTTTTTAAAGATGGCTCAATCTTCTTTCAAAGAACTGCAAGAAAAGACAAAATTAGAGTTTGATTTTAAACAAGATTCATTTAAAAAAATGATTGATCCTATTCAACAAACGATGGATAAAGTGAATCAGCAAATTACCGAAATTGAAAAAGATAGAATTCATAGTTTTGCAGATTTAAAAAGACACATGCTTGATCTAACGCAAACTCACAAAGATTTAAGAAGTGAAACACATAATTTGGTTAAAGCATTGCGTTCTCCTAATTCAAGGGGACAATGGGGTGAAATGCAATTGAAACGGGTTATTGAGATGTCAGGTATGGTTGCTTATTGCGATTTTGTACAGCAAGTTTCAACGGATGATGGTCGATTAAGACCCGATGTTTTAGTTCGATTACCAGGGAACAAAAACATAGTTATTGATGCTAAAACGCCATTGCAAGCCTATTTGGAAGCTTTAGAAACCTCTGATGAGGATCGTAAACAAGAGCATCTTTTGGTTCATGCTCGTCATATAAGGCAACACATTAAACAATTATCTCAAAAAAATTATCATCAACAGTTTGATAATTCACCTGAATTTGTGGTGATGTTTATACCTGGAGAATCTATTTTTAGTGCTGCTTTGACGGTTGATCCTGGATTGATAGAATTTGGTGTGAATGAAAAAATAATTTTAGCAACCCCCACAACATTAATTGCTCTACTACGTGCAGTTGCTTATGGGTGGCAGCAAGAAACAATTGCTGAAAATGCCAGAATGATTGGTGCTTTAGGAAAAGAATTCTATAAAAGATTAGTGGATTTTTCAGCTCACTATTCGAAAGTTGGACGTTTGCTTTCTCAATCAATTCACGCTTATAATGAAAGTGTTGGTACGTTTGATAAGCGCGTTATGGTTTCTGCAAGAAAATTTCAAGAGCTTGATCCCAGTCTTATTAAGATGGATTTGGATATGTCTTCCTATGATGTACAAGCTCGTTTAAGTTCACTGGTGGATCCAGAGGTTGAGTCAGTTTCTCAAGAATAGTACGTAAATTCTTTAAAATTTAAGGCAAGGAAAAAGCTTAGAATGAAAAAACTATTTATCAAAATAATGTTTATTTTAGGTGTTGTGCATAGTTTTTCTTATGCCAAAGAGAAAACAATTTTAACTCTTTATAAAAATGGAGGAGTGATTCAGCAATCAATTCCATCGAGTATGTATTTAAACCAACAACAAGTAAAAATTCTTTTGTTAGCAGAAAAAGTGTATGCAGAAAGTCTAATGATGAGTATGGATATGCTAGTTAGTAAAGCAGAAATTTCAAATGATAGCATTGTGTTTACACCCAACTATGATGTGAAAAAAGATGCCTCTAATACAGACGAACCCTTTCTAATCACCTATAGTTTCGGGGATATTTCTTGGAAAGTTACTTATACTCTTCAAATAGATTCTGATGGTAAAAGAGGTCGATTAAATGGATGGTTGCACATCGATAGCAAATCCAAATTGAAATTTAAAGATGCAAAATTAAGTCTTGTTGATGGAAGCCTTCCTTTGACATCTTTAATTTCAGAAGAAAATATAAAAAAGAAAGAACAAGATCAATTATCTGATTCCCAAACATATTCATTTGAAAATAATTTCGATATGGATCATGGAAAGCAAAAACGAATATTATGGTTTTCTTCAAATTGGGTTCCTCTGGAGCAAGACTTTCGTGTGTTTGTAGGCGGTAAGGCATTGCAAAATATTGAAAATCAAGTTTTATATCCGCCTGTTGAGGCATGGTTAAGCTTTTTGAATAGGTCAGAATATGGATTAGGTCAGCCTATGCCTTCTGGAGAAGCATCTTTGTATTTTCAAAAAAGTGATCAACAAATTTTAAAACTACCCAGTTACAAACAAATGAGTGTTGATGCAAACGAAGAATTAAGTTACAAAATTCCTCGTTTGGAAATGATTCAATCGGCATCGACAAATGATACAGACGAATATGAGTATGCAAAGATAGAGACAAAATTAGAGCAAAATCAATTCAGATATTCCAATGATACAAAAACAACAGAAAGTCACTATAAGCTAGAGATTAAAAATAATGATAAAAAAAGACATTATATTAAAGTTATCTTAGATGATGCAAAAAAAATGGAAACTTTAAAAATTGTGAGGTCAACACATAACTATAAAGTGGTAGATGGCAAAAATTGCATTTGGATGATTGAAGTGCCTCCTCAACAAACCGTATACTTAAGATACCATATTCGATATCAATCATAGAGGACACAAAAGATGATAAGTAAAATATCGAATCAAAACCTTTTAAAAATGACGACGCTTTTTGCAATATTTGTTTCGGGTGTATTAATTATTGCAAAGTTTTACGCTTTTTGGGTTTCAGGATCTTTAGGAATAAAAGCATCATTTATTGATTCAAGTCTTGATTGTTTTATCTCGACTTTGAATTTTTTTGCTATTAAACAATCTTTATCACCTCCTGATGATAAGCATCGATTTGGTCACGGTAAAATAGAGGCTTTAGTTGGTGTGTTACAAGCATTACTTATAGGTGCATCATCCATTTGGATTTTAGAAGATATTGTTTCTAAAATGATTCATGGGTATGAAATTAAGTATGACATGTTCATGGTTAAAATCATGTTAGCTGCTACTTTTTTGACTTTAATATTAGTTTTATGGCAAAGAAAAGTTATTAAAATTACGCAGTCATTGGCTATTAAAGCGGATAGCTTGCATTATCAAACAGACTTAATGACTAACACGGCAATTATTATTAGTATAACCTGTGCCTATTATTTTAATTGGACCATGTTAGATTCTATTACAGGAGCGTTTCTGTCTTTTTATATATTAAAAATGGCATATGGTATTGGTCGCCAATCTTTTGATATTTTAATGGATGCTGAAATTTCTAAAGAAAATAAAGCAGAAATTGAGGAATGTTTAAATCAATCATCCATTCTTCATGGAGAATATAAACTTAGGACAAGAAGTTATGGCTCAGGTATTTTTGTTGAAATAACATTATTCGTTGATTGTGAAGATAAATTTAATATTATAGATACTAGACTAAATCAAATAAAATCATGTATTATGAAAAGATTCAATCAATGTGAAGTAATTATATTACTTCAATCTAAATTTTAACGATAAGAAAGTAATATTAAGAAAATGTTTTTTATTCGCGCAATTAGTATATTGGTTATCTGTCTATTTTTAAAATCATTTGTTCATGCTGAAAAGGCAGTTGTTGTCGTTGATGCTGACACGCTGAGGCCTCTATACACAAAGAATGCGCATTCACAGCATTATCCTGCATCTTTAACTAAGAAGATGACATTATATCTTCTTTTTGAAGCACTAAGGAATGGCAAGGTCACTATGAACACACTCTTCAATGTGGGGCCGGAGGCTGTTAAGCAGAGACCTTCAAAACTACATTTAAAACAAGGTGAACAAATTACTGTTCGAGACCTTATTCATGCTCTTGTTGTTAAATCAGCCAATGATGCAGCTGTAGTGGCGGCAGAAGGTTTGGCAGGATCGCATCAAGCTTTTGTCCAAGAAATGAATGATAAGGCCAAAGAATTAGGTATGAACAATACACGTTTTAAAAATGCTACAGGATGGCATGATAAAGGACAAGTATGCTCTGCCCACGATATGATGGTTTTAGGAGTTGCTTTATTTAGAAATTTTCCTGAACATTGGCATTTATTTTCAAAGAAATATTTTACCTTTAAAGGGCAAACACATTCAAATCACAATAAGCTATTGTTCCGTTCATCTCAGGTGGTAGATGGTATTAAAACAGGATACACAGCTCCTGCTGGTTTTAATTTAAGCACATCTGCATATGCTAAAATACAAGGTAAGATGAAGCGTATTTTTGTGGTTTATTTAGGTGGTAAAACAGCAAGATCTCGGGATGATAAAGTAAGACAACTGGTTCAGAATCATTTAGGACGAAGTGATAACAACCCTGACCCTTTCTTATTGTCACAAATTAATAGCATGTCTTCAGTGTCAAATGATGATCTTGATATGTTTTTTAACCGTAAACAGAATATTGTGTACAAGAAAATTTTAAAACCTAAAAATAAATTAAAGCTAAAAAAGAAATTTAAGCTTCATAAAAAGAAAAAAAAATTTAAAAAATAAAGATAGTATAGTGTTGATATAGCAGATGGATATAAAGGGTAATTCTTTTGTGTTTGCTACTTTCCGCGTAAAATGGTGCTTTCCTTTTTCAATTAAAATATAAAAAATCGAAATCCAAAAGAAATTGAAGAAAAAAAATGGGATTGCCTGTTCTGGTAGTATCATGCCACTTAGCACTAAAAAAATGATATCTGCAGTCTGAATGGTTTTTATTTGTCGAATGATGTTATATCCATGCAAAAGCAAACCTGTTGCTGTCATGATGAGGATACAAGAAATTTTTATGCTTGAAATAACTAATACTGTTTGAATGAACATCCAAACATAAAATAAATAAGCGTGAATGTGGCGATGTTTGAGGTCTTGAATAGCTAAAAACAATCCGCTTAATGTATAGATTGTTCCTGTTATCAAAACCTCATTCATGAAAGCAGATTATTTTACGATCAATTCATAATTTTGTTGCGCCCATTCCCAATTAATCAGATGTTGGAAAAACGTATCAAGATAAGAAACTCTTAAATTCTGATAGTCTAAATAATATGCGTGTTCCCATACATCGATAGTAAGCAGAGGAATTAGACCATCTGTTATTGGATTTTGGGCATTTCCTGTTTTTTGAATGGTAAGTTGCCCTGTTGTAGTGGAACACAGCCAAGCCCAACCGCTTCCAAATTGAGTGGTTGCAGCATTTTTTAGGCCATCAATAAGTTTTTGTGTCTCACCAAAATCGCGAATAATCGCATCATGAAGTTTACCTTGTGGATTTCCACCTCCATTAGGTTTCATGCTATTCCAGTAGAAGGTATGGTTCCACACTTGGGCAGAATTGTTAAATATAGCTGTATCTTCAACGCGACCATGTGAATTTTTCATAACATCGTCCAGAGTCATAGTTGCATAATCTGTCCCTTCAATAAGCTTGTTAAGCATATTAAGGTATCCTTGATGATGCTTGCCATAGTGGAAGGAAATAGTTTTTTCAGAAATATGGGGCTCTAAAGCATTTTGTGCATAAGGCAGATTTGGTAATGTAAACATAAAATAAAAATCCTTTCTTTTAGTTTTTTGTTATCAATGATTTAATTTTGAACCGTTTTTTGAACAACGTCATTGCAACGATTGCATATATTTAAATCATTCTCTGTTTCAGATGGGTTATAAATTTTCCAACATCTTTCACATTTTAGACCTTCTGCAGGAATAACGACAACTCCGACATCTTCTGCATCGTCAAGTTTAACGGCATTAGCAGGGGAATTAGCTAGCAACAAACGTGAGGATGATACAATGCAAAGTTCATTCAGATCTACATGCTCGAGAAGTTCAAACGTATTATTGTTCACATAAACATCAATATGGGCTTGTAAGCTAGAACCAATAGTTTTTGCAGAGCGTTCAAGTTCTAAAGCAGAAGTAACAACTTTGCGAATATGTTTAATTTGAACCCATTTATCAAATTCAGCTTGGTTATGCCAATTTGAATTCGCAGTTTTAAACAGCATGGTGTGAACACTATTTCTGTCGCCAACATCTTGTTGAATCTGTAATTCTTCAAAAGCTTCTTCAGCAGTAAAGCTAAGTACAGGTGCTAACCAAAGAATAAGTTTTTCTAATATGGTCATCATCACAGTTCTGGTTGCTTTTCGAGTGATTGAAGAAGCATGGTCACAATACAAAACATCTTTACGCATGTCAAAATAGAAAGATGACAAATCTACAGAACAAAATTGATGTAAGGCTGAATAAAATGTTGAAAAATCAAAATGATCAATACTGTCCTGATGAACTTTATCGAGAGATGCGCATTGATGTAGTACGTATTTTTCTAAAGAAGGAAGATCTTGGTAATCCACTTTTTCAGCTTCAGAATATCCATTGACTGCTCCTAAAAGATAGCGCAACGTATTTCTGAAACGTCTATAAATATCTTCTTGTCGTTTCATTATTTCGTCACCGATCCTAAGATCTTCAGAATAATCAGAATTAACAATCCAAAGTCTTAAAAGATCTGCGCCATATTTTTCAATGATTTCGCCAGGGGTTATAGTGTTACCTAATGATTTAGACATTTTATAACCATTTTTGTCTAAAACGAAACCATGCGTTACTACATTTTTATAAGGTGCAACGCCTCGTGTTCCGCAGCTTTCAAGTAGTGATGCTTGGAACCATCCACGGTGTTGATCGGATCCTTCTAAATAAACATCAGCCGGCCATGCTTGATCGGGGTTGTTTTCAATAGTAAATGCATGTACGCACCCGCTATCAAACCATACATCAAGGATATCGTTGATTTTTTCATAATGATCAGGATTGTAATCTGGAGAAAGAAAATAAGCAGCATCATTTTTAAACCAAACATCTGCGCCTTCTTTTGCAATCGCATCAACTATCCTTTGATGAACTTTTTCATCTCTTAGTGGTTCGCCAGTAGCTTTGTTTACAAAAATAGCGATGGGTGTACCCCAAGCACGTTGACGTGATAAACACCAATCGGGACGATTTTCAACCATACTGCTAATGCGATTTTTGCCGGATGCAGGAAACCAATGGACGTCATTAATAGCTTCTAAAGCCTTGTCTCTTAATTGATTGGTATTCATGCTGATAAACCACTGAGCCGTTGTTCTATAAATCAAAGGGGCTTTGGATCTCCAAGAATGTGGATAACTATGAAGTAATTTTTTAGAAGATAGCAAGGCATCTACAGATTTTAATTCTTCAATAACTTTTGGATTTACTTTGAAAATATGTTGACCTGCAAACAAAGGTGTATGCGCTGCATAAGTGCCATCGTTTTGAACATATTCAGGAATCTCTAAATTGTATTTTTGTCCTACCTCAAAGTCTTCTAAACCATGGGTTGGTGCAGTGTGCACAAGCCCTGTACCCGCATCAGTTGTGACGTGTGTACCACTTAAAAATGGCACATTAAACTCATAGCCTTTTCCATGCCAAGGGTGATGACAGATGGTACCCTCTAATAAAGAGCCTTTAATAGCGTTTGTTTTGGAAATCAATTTAAATTCTGTTTCTGCTAGGAAATATTCAAGGCGCTCTGCAGCGATAAGGAATGTTTCAGTTTCATTATCTTGACGTTCAACGCTTACCAAAATGTAATCGATATCTTCACCATAAGAAATCGCACGGTTTGCAGGAAGGGTCCATGGCGTTGTTGTCCAAATGACAGCTTTTGCATTCTGCAATAAGGAATAATTTGTTTTAATGATAGGGAACGCAACCATGATTGAATCACTGGTATGATCTTTATATTCTACCTCTGCTTCTGCTAAAGCGGTTTTTTCAACCACAGACCACAGAACGGGTTTAAGGCCGCGATACAAAGATCCGTTCATTAAGAATTTCCCAAGTTCTTCAACAATTTTTGCTTCTGTTTTGAAATCCATAGTTGAATATGCATTATCAAAATCAGCAATAATGCCTAAACGCTTAAATTCTTCTTTTTGAATATCGGTCCACTTTTGTGCAAAGTCTCTGCATTCTTGACGAAAGACGATGGGGTCGATATCGTCTTTGTTCAGACCTTTAGATCTGTATTGCTCTTCGATTTTCCATTCTATAGGTAATCCGTGACAATCCCATCCTGGAATCATACCAGCATCAAAACCTTTCATTTGGTAGGTCTTGTTAATAATATCTTTTAAAACTTCACTTAAAGCATGACCAATGTGAATATGTCCATTCGCATAAGGGGGGCCAAATTGAAGAACAAATTTCTTCTTTCCTTTGCTTTTTGATCGAATGCTTTCATACAATTTATTTTCTGACCACTTATTGATAAAGACGGGTTCTTTGAGTGGAAGTTGCCCTCTCATCGAAAAGTTCGTTTGTGGAAGAAATAATGTATCTTTAAAATCCATAGA
The DNA here is from genome assembly GCA_013823725.1 of Candidatus Pelagibacter sp. Classification (GTDB taxonomy): domain Bacteria; phylum Pseudomonadota; class Alphaproteobacteria; order Paracaedibacterales; family CAIOTO01; genus PNMQ01. Next base: position 164,279 of record PNMQ01000004.1, on the reverse strand, counting down.
TATTGTGACCTGAAGTACGTATAAGTTATCTTGTATACGATATCAAAAAAATGAAATTATTGCAGTAATAAAGAAAAAAATGGAAATGTTTCTTTTTCTTATCAGGTGCAATCAAATTAAATAATTTGTGTTGGATGTGGGGCACACATTTATGAAACTTTTAAGATGTAATTTGAAAAAGATTACTTTTGATAGATTATTAACAATGAAAAGTTATCATTAAAATTATAGGTTTAAAAGAGAGATATTATGATTAAAAAAATTTTAATGATGAAAATGTTGATGATTTCCTCTGTTTTGTTTGCTCAAGACTTTGATGGATATTCTCACAAGCATGATAGAGCACACCAAAGATTAAAAAACTACACAAAGCAAGAAAGTAGCCAGCAGCATATCAAAGAAAGAGAATCCTCTTTATGTTTGAAGAGAAGAAAGAGATCAAATAGTTATGGACTTGGCCTGGTGGTTGATTCATCAAAAACTCATAAATCAATACAAATTGTTTCAGCGTCCGAATTTCAAAGACTATCTGGTGCTGACAATAGTGCTGACACCAATGAAGTAAATTTTTTAAATTATGAATATGAAGAACCCCAAACTGAAAATCAAATTTTAAGTGATATAATTCAAAATGTTCTCCAACAGCTAAAAGAACCAAATCAGTATCATTTATTGAGCGTTATTGATACGAGGCATTAATCGTTAAATTTGCTAGAATGAAAACTGTCAAATCCTCTCTTAAAAAAGGAAGGATTTGATAAAACCCTTTAACTAAATTTTAAGCTCGTTAAGACACCATATTAAAAAATGAAATTCATATAGATATATGTTCTTTAATGACTTTTTTATCAAGCAGCAAGAATTTTTTTCTGATTTAGTTCAAGAAAATCCTTGCCTTACTATTGATGAATGGCAACTAGCAGTAGCCGCATCTTTGGGTTGGGTAAAGCTAGAAGATTCACTGTCAGAAGAATTTTGTGTGGGAAAAAATCTGGCAACAGCATCAGGGCAAGTGGTTTTAGAAACCCCTCTAATGCAGCTTATTCATTACCCTTCAGCTCAAGAATCTGATGAATGTATACTTATTGTTTCTCCATGGATTAATAAATTTTATATTTTTGATTTAGATGAAAACAAGTCATTTGTGCAGCATTTAAATAACAGTAATATCAATGTCTTTTGTGTATCTTGGGCAAATCCTGATGAATCGTATTGTGATATTGGATTTCAAGATATGATTTTTGCTGTAGAACAAGCAATGGTAATAATCCAGAAACGGTTTAATTCTATTAATTTGTTGGGGTATTGCGTTGGTGGAATATTGTCGGTGATTTTGACGCTGAAACATGCTGAAAAATTTAAATCTTTAACGTTGATTGCAACACCTTTAGATTTTTCAGAATTAAAAAATCTGTCAGGATCTTGTTCCAATAATATGGCGCAACAAATTAAATTTTTAATCGATAAAGAAGGATATTTTCATGGTGAAAGAATGCATCAGATTTTTTCTTTTTTAAAAGTCAAAGAAATGATTCATCAAGAAATTATTCAACGGATTGTAAAGAAAGAACAGAAAAAACCTATCGATTATTTGTTTTGGAATAAGGATAGCAGCAATATATCTGGAAAACTTCATTATGAATATATCAGGAATATTTTTTCAAAAAATGATTTAATGAAAAAACTATTTGAAAAACCTATTAGAATCCCAACGTTTATTTTAGCTCTTGAAAAAGATCATATTGTACCTCCAAGTGCTATTGAACCAGGTATTCAGTATTTTAAAAACCATACTTATTGTTTAGGTGATGGAGGTCATGTAGCGGGTGTTGTTCATCATTTTAAAAAATCTAGATATAACCACACCTTAAATTTTAAAGGTCAAAAAGATTCGCGACAAGGTTCGTGGATTAGTTCTTGGATTCCATGGTTTATGAGGCAAAATTCTAAAAATTTGAAAAAAAATTTAAAAAACGATCAAATTATTTTAAAGGATTTGCCAATGAGGACAGATAATCAAAAGAAAATTGATTCTTTGTTAAAACATAAAGAATCGGCACCTGGTAGATTTGTCCTGCAAAAAGTTAAAAAAAATCAAAACATTTATATTACATAGTTTAATTATTCAATATGCAAAAAATAAGAAATATGAAAATAATGTCATATCCCTATCAATGGACTCATAATTTTTCTGCGCTGATGTGGATAATTTTTTCCCAAGATGCTTTAGCCTTATGTGAAGTTCCTATTCAGCATTTTGAAAATAATCATAAGCTTCCAAAGAATATGTTAAGGGCTATGGCTCTTGTGGAATCGGGTAGAACAATAGCTCCTAATGTTAGAGTTGCATGGCCTTGGACTATTAATGTGGATGGACAAGGGCATATGTATCATTCTAAAGGCCAAGCGATTCAGGCTGTCAAAGATTTGATGAATAAAGGAAAAAAAAGTATTGATGTGGGCTGTATGCAAATTAATTTAAAACAACATCCAGAAGCCTTTTCTAATTTAGATTCTGCTTTTGATCCGCATACAAATGTTTCTTATGCTGTTAAGTTTTTAAAACGTCTGTACGATAATTCTCAGGATTGGTTGAAGACAATAGGTCATTACCACTCTAAGACTGAAAAATATGGATCTATTTATCAAGATAAGGTTTTAAAAACGATTCAAATTATATCGGATGTTCATTCTAATGATTCGTATAAAAACCTTTTTAATGTCAGCAATGTCAAAAACCATGTCACACATTTGGTTCAACCGTATTCTCCAAAGGGTTTATCAAGAAATAAACAGATTCAACCTGCTGTATCCAAGGTTGCTTCGATGGCTAAAAATGTAGCGCCTATATTGCCAATAAAAGCAGTAGGTGTGCAAAAATACGGGAAACGAAGGTTTATTTCTTTTGCTTCCAATCAATTTAGGCCTGCGGTATCCATGAGGAGGAAATTTTTGCCCCTCAGGTAATTAAAACTGAGAATATTTTTCCTACTAAATATTAAAGTTGTAATTTTTACCTATTTTTATTGTTCAGTTAAACATGAATAAATATTGTAAATATACCTATTTAAAAGCTATTTATTTATTTAATTTGATTTTTTAAATCTATTTCGTAAGAAAAATTTAATGTATAGATAAAAAAATAGCATGATTTCATGTATTCTATATTTTGGCATATATTTTGCATTATTTGTTTTGTGAGTAACTTAATGAAATAAATAGGAAATAAAATGACAGTATTAAACAACGTCAACAGTAATATTAATGCTCTTACGGCACGTAGATATATGGGTATTAACCAAAAGAAATTAGCAACAGCAAACAATCAATTAGCTTCTGGACGTACAGATTCAGATCCGACAGACAATCCGTCTGGTGCAGCATTGGGTTCCTTACTACAAACCAACATTTTAACTGAACAACAAGCAAGTTCAAACGTGACTCAGGGTATTTCTTTAATTCAGCTGGCTTCTGGTTCTTTGTCTCAGCTGATTGAAAATCTAACAACAATGAAGAGTTTGACAGCACAGGCAAACACAGACGCTGTCAGTGATTCTGCTCGTAAAATGTTAAATCAAACATTTCAAAACTATATAACTCAAATTGATATTATTGCCGATACGAAATGGAATGGAGTGTCTTTATTTGAAGGTAATGCTAGTTCAGCAACTCGATTTGGTGATTTAGCCGCTTCTGGAGCAACAGCCGGACAAACAACAACAGATTTTGAGAATACTTTAGACCTTCAAGGATTTATGCTGGGGGCTGTAAGTGATATAAGCGTTGCACAGAAATCTGCAAATTCAGCGGAGATTACATTAAAGGTTGGTACGCAAACTTTTAGAGGGACCATTGACTATGCTACAACAGGTAATTTTCATTTAACAAGCACTATAGATTCAGCGACTAGTATTGGTCTAACAGTATCTGATACGGGATTAACATCTCTTTCAAACGTGGGAACACAATTAAAACAATTATTTAAAGTTGATGTGGGAACACCCATTTCATTGAGATCTGAATCCGTTAACTTAGATTCAATATCAACTGTTTCAACAGGCACAGCAACAGTTCCTGGGAAATATTCTATAAGCTATGGCTATGATGACGTTGTGCAAAAAATTACATATCAGTTAAGTGATGGTAAAAATGTATATACTCAAACATTTGATTCAAAAACAGCTCCAGAAACCGCTAATGGAACAGCGAGCAGAACTGTTGTTTTTGAAAATGGTTTAAGTCTTGTAACTGCAGGAACAATGAACGAGAGAGAAAATAGTGCTGGGTATGAAATTCTTGATATTGCTGGTGGTGTAAGCCGAACAATGCAAATTCAGATTGGTGCAGATGCAGATTCTATGTTAGGTATTAATTTCCAAGCAACAACAGTAGCGCTTTTAGGTTTAAGTGGTGCATCTATTACCACAAAAGATACAGCCGCTTCTGCTGCAGATCTTATCGATTCTGCACTAAATCAGGTCAATAGTATGATTGCTGATTTAGGTGGTAAAAAAGCCCAGCTTAATGCTCAAGGTCAAGCTTTACAGCTTCAAATTCAAAATGAAACAGCAGCAAAAGCAACTTTTACAGACGTGGACATTGCATTTGCATTGCAAGAATCAACACAATATGCTGCTTTATCTCAAATGGCTTCTACCGTTTTTGGAAGCATTTTGGAAGACCCAGCTAAACTTGCCGCACTTGTTGCAAAGAACTTGAACTAATATTTTGAATAAAAAACGTTCCTTCTTTATAGTTGGAACGTTTTTTGCATATTAAGATTTATTCTCTCTCATTTTTTAGATTCTTATGACTATAGGGCAATCAACGTTTAGTAATATTACAAAAGATGCAGATGGACGTTTGCATCTGACAAAACGTATTGCCGATAATTCTATTGATTTTAATCAAATCATTGATGAAATTGTAAATGTTAAAACAGAACAAAAAGTTGTAATAGAAGATAAAATAAAAATTCGAACCGAGGAAGAAATTCCTGCTGTTGAAGTGCTTAGAGATAAGATGAATATTCTCCAAAAGTCCTTGGAAAGTTTAACAAATGATATAACACTACGTTTGAAAAATCCTACCTCTTTATCGAATGGTATCGATATTCGAACGGCTAATATAAAATCTACAGATGATGCCGTAAGTATTTTGGCAAGCACATCTGCTCAGGTTACACCAAACAATACATCTATTAATGTTTCTCAGTTAGCAACAAAAGATAGAGTAGTTACGAATTATAGTGCGTTAACATTAACGGAAGAGCTTGGTTTTTCAGGAAATTTATCGATCAATAATATGCTAATCGAGATTAATTCAACCGACACACTAAATGATATTGTTTCTAAAATAAATTTACAAACTGAATCTTCAAGAGTTTCGGCATCCACGATTCAAACAACAGAATCTGGGGGACATAAATTAGTTTTAGAATCCATAGAGTTTGCAAAACCTATTAACTTTCAAGGAACAGAAGGAACGTCAAGGTCTTTATTTACATTAATCCCTATCAATAATACAGAGTCATCTTTTCTGAATCCTGATGGAGAAGTTGCAATAGCAGATACGTATACATCTGAATTTGGTCTTTTAAATGCAGATAGCATCCTTTCAAGATTAGGATCTATTATGTTGAATGGAGAAACATTTCAGATTGGTGAATCAACAACATTAAATAATTTAGTTGACTCTATTAATGGCAATAGTAACGCAGGTGTTACGGCATCAATAACAACATCTTCTTATTTTGGTCAAACGTATAGTCATTTAACTTTGACGGCGAATGGAGCAGGAATTCCTATTGATTATTCAGGTTCAAGTACAAGTTTATATGGATTGGCATCAGTCACCATTAATTCTGTCAATGATACGCAAACGGATAGCTATAATAGTAGTTTTGCCGTTTCTAATCTTGAAGATCCTATGGGATTATCAGGTTCATTTGTGATTAATAATGTGTCTGTTTCCATAACATCGGAAATGACAGCTCAAGATTTAATGGATACTTTAAATGCTTTAGGTGATGATGAAAAAAAAGTTACAGCAGCGTGGGTGGCTGTTGGTGTAACGGGAACTTACCAGTTGCAGCTAACGGCAACACAAAAAGGTGTTTCTATTAGTTCTATGGGTGTGCAGGCAACAGATAATTCGCTTTCTGATGGTCAGGGTCTTCAGATACCTTTAACATCTACGGATGTTACAGATTTGATTGCAAAGTTTAAATTTAACAATATTGATATAGAAAGAAATTCTAACGTTATTACGAATTTAATTGATGGTGTCACTATTAATTTAAATAGTATATCAACCAAAGATACTATTTTTTCTATTGAATATGATAAACAAGCTGCATACATCAACATTAATCAATTTGTAGATGCTTATAATGATGTTGTTAAAACGATGGCTAAATATTCTGATGATCAAGATGGAAAAAATAAAGAAGCTGTTTTAAAAGATAATCCCGTTATTTCTCATATTAAACATATGTTACATAGCTCTCAAAATATGGCTAATTTAGGAGAGTCGGCAACAAGTGCTTCTTTGTTTTCTTTAGGAGACTTAGGCATCACATTTGTATCAGGGCAAAGTGGGAACAATGATGAAGTTGAAGGAATGTTATTGATTGATCAGGGGACGTTGGTTACAAAAATTATGAATGGAGATTATAAAAATGTCGTTAAACTTTTTGGAGATTATGCAGAATTCAGTAATTCCGAATTCAATATTGCTAAGTTTCCTGAAACATTAAATCCTTCAATTTTAGGTAAAGAAATATCAATCGATTATGCGTTGGTTGGAGCATCATCAACAGATGAAATTTTTGCCCTAAACTTCAGTATTCCTAAACCAAGTAATGATTTTTTTGATTCTGCTTTGCTAGGTAAAAAAGTCGATTTATCTTTACAAAGAGATGAAGAAGGAAATTATTCAGCAATTGTATCAGGTGTGTCAGGAATCTCATCTATTACTTCTGCAAACGTGATTAATAATGTCATCAGTTTTCCTGATGATTCATCCCTTGCTGGTGTAACCATAAATTTTATTGGTGAAAATATTCAAAATGGTTCGTCATTGCAAACATCTTTCACGTTGCCCGATGTGGTTGTTACTTTATCAAGCTCTGGAAATGATGATGTTATCATTCATAACGTGCAGTCGGGATACATAGAATGTCCATCTGATTCTGTTTATTCTGGAATTAACATTTTGTTTGAACCAAAATCTAGCACTCTTGTTATGGGTGGAGTAGGTGTTAAATCGAAAATGGTATTAACTCAAGGAATAGCAAAAGATTTTGTTAAAGAAATTACTGCTGCCACCAAAAGAAAAGTTGGTCTAGAGACACCTAATAGTTTATTTGATGTGGCTGTTTCAAATATCAAGCAATCTAATGAAACGGATGAAAGAAAAATAGAAAGCCTGGTTCAGATGGGACAAAATCAAAGAAAACTTATGGAGCCTTTATTAGCTGTTTTATACAGCAATAACGAAAAATATTCACAAGTTTTGAATATGATCGATTTGTGGACAGGAAAGAAAAATAATCATTAAATTAGGAAAAAAAATGACATATACCAAATTTCAAAATTTATCTATTACTTATCAACACCCAACTTTACAGGTCGCTTTTTTATTTAAAAGCCTGAGACGGTTCTTGCAAGAAGCAGAAGAGAAACGTGATATAGGTGATTTTGAAAGTTTTTCCAGACTCTATCAAAAAGCAATATTTGTAATGTATGGGCTGAAAGAATTTTTTCAAACAGAAACAAAAGAAGATTATACGAAGACAGTTCATGGAGTGAACAAAAATCAACTATCGTGGGAAATCTATTTTGAGTCTCTAATATCAACGGTTAATCAACTAGCGCAAGAAAAAAACAAGAAAGCACTAGATGATGTCTTGTTGAGTTTGGATAATATGATTGAAGTATGGAGTCATAAAAATAAGAAATAAGAAATAAGAAATAAGAAATAAGAAATAAGAAAGGGAAAATATTATCTTTAAAAGGTTAGATAGTGCGTCAATATTTTTGATGATGCCCTTATTTTCAATTTGCTTTTTCAAGAATATGTTATTATTTTACATGTAGATCTTGTAAAAAAAATGATGATGAAAAAAATTTTAAACGTATTTACGATATTTCTTTTTGTTATTCAGGCATATGGATCTGTTGATATTGAAACCGCTAACAAAGGCGAGCAACAGATGATTCAAGCGTTAAGATCTTGCATTCAAAGCGAAAAGCAACTTGCAATAAAAAACATAATAATAGGTGCTGGACACAGTGGATGCGAAGCTTTCAAAATGCCTTCCTCTAGTGATTATAGAATATTACTGATATGGCAATGGTTAGACGCGCTAAAAGATATATCAAACGATATTATTATTGTGGTACCCAAACATGCCGTTGATGAAAAATTTGATTTTATAAAAAATCGTGGTCAAAAGATTATTACCATAGATGGAGTATTACATGGAAAGACTATCGATTTTATAAGGGCTTATGAATCTCCAGCTAAAATAATTTCTGCTCAAACAAAATTTATTATTATGTTGGCTGGTGACACAGAACAATCGGATGGTCGTTGGGTAAAATATGATCGTGCTATGGTAAACTCTTTGATGAATCAACTTCCTCAAAACCAAGAGATGCTATTTCTAAATGGTCCTCGCACCGGTAAATATTTAGAAAAAAGTGATGAAGTAGATCCTACGGCTCATCGAGCAACAACAGATTATATTACTCAATTTGTCATGGATCAAAATAAACCTTTATGGAAAATTGAAGACTTTCAATTTGGTGTACCTAGTTTATGGGATGCTGCATTGAAGTTTTGTTTTGATAACAAAGGCGTTGGTTTGATTCTTCCGGGAGAATCTACATCTATGATTTCCGAAGCACTTAGTTTGGGAATAAAACCTATTATTTATGAGCATGATGCAATGACATCGACTTCTAAAATTTTTGTGAAAGATCTTTATCAGTCACAACGTGCTTTCGCAATTTCTGAAATTAATAGGGAAGATCCTTCTCAAGTAATAACTGATTACTCTCAAACACCATTGGCTGATCAAATTCTTTGTATCAAGTCTGCATTGATAGATGAGTTGAAAAAATAATACAAGTTTTAGTTTAAAATGCTGTGATTGCTTTTTAATCACATTTTTCTAAAAATCAATCACCTCATTTGTGTACGGGTGAAATTGCTTTAGATGATCAAATGTGGACACAAGGCTTAGTGAATAAATACCCATAGAAAATAAATTGAGTCTACAAAGTGTTTCTTATTTATCATTAATAATGAAAATGAAATATTTATACATTCAAAAAAATGTGTATGAGAAATCATTTTATATTACTATTAAATAAATAGGATCTTTTTATTGAATGAATGTTAGTCGCGCAAGCTTCTCAAAATTTAAGACACAACGATGCTTATCAGACTGACCTGATAAGGAAAACGCCTTATTTTGAAGCATCAGAACTTTTTAGCGAACGATCATTTTCTTCGCATTATTCTCCTGAACTTCATGGTAGAATTACATTATGGATATATATATTAAAGTTTGTAAATCAATGGCTCCAAACAAGGAAAAAAAATATGATGAATAGATCGCATGTTTTTTTGACGAGTGTAGTGGTGGTGCTGGTTAGCGTTTTGTTTATGTACTCAGGTTTTTTGCTTGCTCTTAAAATATCTGATAAAGAGTCCAATATATTGTTAAGCTCAGAACTTGTTTCTCATAAAATGGAGCAAGTTTCTTATGTTCCAGAATTTGATCCTTTTTCTCCATATGTTGCAGCTCCGGTTGTAAGGCAACATCAGGCTGTTCATAATCAGATGGTTCAAAAAAATCAGTCGCAATTCCAGGTGCGCAAAATGCATCCGCAAAGATCTTTGCACGCAATAGAGCGTAATAATAAGCCTGTTATGCGTCATGCCGTTGCGAATCGTGGGTCAACGAATAATCTTCATCAAAACAATAGATTTGCTGCTGCTCCTGTTAAAATGCGATACGTTCCTAATACGCAAGTAATGTATGTTCCTGGTGATGCTCAAACAAAAACATCAATGAATAATGCTCAACGCCCAAGAAGAAATGTAAGAAATAATATCCCTCCGCAATCGGTTCCTAATCGAATTTTTCAAACGAATCAAAGGCCTACACCGTCTATGACAGATCGCTCGCAACAAAGAAGAAAAATCAGTCGTTCTCAGAAGAATCAGTATCAATCCAATCGTAATAATCAGTCCAAAAGACAACAATCTAATTTAAAAACGTTGCCAAAGAATTCACCTCTTCCACAAAATTTTGTTCCTCCTGTACTGCAATGAATAATATCAATTTAAAAACAACCTTTTACATTGTTGGGGGACTTTTGACGGGTCTTTCGATGACGATGTTATTACCCGTTGCGTACGAATTTCTGGTTTATGAGCTATTTAATATCCGTTTTTTTTATGCATTCGTAACAACTTTTTTTTTCGGTATCATGCTCTGGCTATCTTTTAAACCTTCAGGGGAAATTAATTTAGGAACGAAAGATGCATTCATAACAACAACTGCTATTTGGTTGGTTCTCCCTCTTTTTTCGGGACTTCCTTTTATTGGAAATATACCTGGAATTTCAATTTTAGACTGCTTCTTCGAAGGATTTTCATCCTTTACGACCACAGGTGCAACCGTCATTACTGATATCAAAAAGATTGATAAATGCGTTATTTTATGGAGATCTATCCTTCAATGGCTAGGAGGTATTGGGATCGTCGTTATGGCAATGACATTTTTCCCTCAATTACGTATTGGTGGAATTCAGCTTTATCGGTCAGAGTTTTCTGACAAGACCAATAAGATTTTGCCAAAAATTTCACAGATTGCAAGTGCTATATTATCAGTATATGCCTTTTTTACAGTGTTATGCATCCTACTATTATTATTAACAGGAACCAAATTTTTTGACGCTCTTTGCTTTGCTATGTCTTCTATTTCAACGGGTGGATTAACTTCATCGAACGAGATTACGCAAGGCATAGGATCTGTTTGGAATGAAATTATTATTATGTTCTTTATGTTAATAGGAGGAAGTCCATTTATTTTATATATTCGAATATTATTCAATAAAGATTGGTCAGCATTTCATGATAGTCAATTTAAATCTTATGTGCTCTATATTCTGATTACCACTGCCATAGTTACTTTGTGGTATTTTTATTCAAACCACACTAATATGTTTGTTGCATTGAGAAAATCCAGTTTTTTGGTCATCTCTTATGTCAGCACAACAGGCTTAGCATTGGATAACTATCATGAGTGGGGCAGTTTTATATCCTTAATGATATTTATTTTAAGCTTAAGTGGTGGTTGTTCTGGATCTACAAGTGGGGGGATAAAAATTTTTAGATTTCAGATTTTGATAAATTTAACGCAAAAATATTTAAAGCAATTGAAGAATTCCTATCAAATTTCAGTCCCCAAATTTCAAAATGAAAACATATCTGAAAATATAGCTTTTGCGGTTATGGCTTTTGCTGTCATTTATTTCTTCACAATTTTAGTATTATCAGTTATTTTTTCGCTGCAAGGTCTTTCTTTTCATGAGAGTATAACCATCAGTGTGTGCACATTAGGGAATGTGGGATCTGGTTTAGATTTGTCGCCGACAAATGGTTCTTTAGCATCCTTAAATGTTTTTACAAAAATTGTCATGATGTTTAGTATGATACTAGGTCGTTTAGAGTTGATTACGATTCTGATACTCTTTATGCCTTCGTTTTGGAAAGAAAAATGATCACTGAATTATCATATCACTGGATCGATTCTGTTGAAAAAGCAAATACTGTTCTGGAAGAATTGTCTGAAGTTCAAACGGAATATTTATTTTGTGATACAGAATTTATCAGAATCAAAGATTCGTTACCAACACTTCAACTGATACAAATTACGTATGATCCTTTTGAAAAATCAGAAGAATCTAAAATATACATCATAGATTGCCAGCAAGAATCTGTGCAAGAATCTTTAAAAAATTTTTTTTTAAAAACAAAAAAGACATTTGTTTTTCATAGTGTTCGACAAGATTTAGAAGGAATTTTTCAATCTATAGGGCTTTTCCCTTATGCTTTTTTTGATCTTCAAGTAGCTTCTAGTTTTTTAGGTTTTGGGTTAAGCATTGGCTTGTCAGAATTAGCTGAGCATTATTTAGACGTTATCGTTGATAAATCCTTGCAACATAGCCAATGGAACAATAGACCGTTATCTGCACATCAAATAGCATATGCTGCAAATGATGTTTACTATATTCAAAAAATTTTCCCCAAAATTCAAGATGAATTAAAAAACTTAGGTCGCTATGAATGGTGTCGCGCTTATCATAGAGAATATGAAAAAAATTTACACAATATTCTGATTGGTGAAAAAACACGCCTCGAGCCTATGCGTTTAGATTCAACGCACAGGCAAAAGTTTTTCGATTGCAAAAAAAGTATACAAAAAATTTCTCATGACATTTCGATTCCTTTATCTATCCTTGCTTCCAATGATATGATTCAGTCTTTTGTTTTAGATTCCGAAAATCCTCTGCACCCATTTCATCAATCATGGAGAAGTCAGATATTAAAAGAGATTTTAAAACAATATACCAATATTTAAATTTTGGTATAAGCACCAAGTTCGATTAAATGAGAATGAGGGATTTTAAAAAAATCAGTACTTCTTAACGATATTTTTGATAAGTACTGAAATAAAGTTCTTTGAACTTTACGCTTGAAAGGATGTTTGCCTACTAAAAATATTTGTTGGCTAAAATAGAACTGAATATTTTGTAAATCAATTTCGTGGACATTTTCGCAAAACCATTTTAATGCTTTTTGTATATCTGGGGTTTGCTTATATCCATAATGCACAACAACAGACCAAATATTATCATGTATTTCTTCGATGGTCATATTTTTAGATGGAATTGTACGCGGCTGATACGTGACATGAACAGTGAGGAATATAATTTTTTCATGAGAGTATGGATTGTTTTGTATATACGTATCAAATGAAGTCGGTATTATATTGGACGATCTGTTAAAAAAAACAGCTGTTCCTGGAACTAGTCTTTTTTCAGAATGCACATTTTTTTTTAGATAATCTTTGATTTTAAATGCTTTTAATTTACTGATATTATCTATCATTTTTCGTCCAGAGATCCATGTGTCAATAATGGCATAGATTAAAACGCTTATAACAATGGTTACCCATCCTCCTTCAAAAAATTTTATGAGAGAAGAACCTAAAAACAGAAGATCAATCATTATGAAAACAGTGATAATAGCAAAGGCTAGATATCGTTTATATGTATTGATAAATATATTCTTTTTTATGATTAAAAAAAGCAAGATGCTGGTAATAAGCATTGTACCCACAACTGATAAACCATAGGCATGAGATAATCTATCCGAATTTTGGAATATTTGAACAATTAAACAGCATAAAATGAGCAGCGTATAATTGATAGATGGAATATAGACCTGTCCTATATAGTCTGAAGATGTGTGTTTGATTTTTAATCTGGGAATAAAATCCAGCATGATGCAATGTCTAACAATTGAAAAAATACCAGAAATAATGGATTGAGAGGCTATAACAGAAGCAATCGTTGCAATTAAGACAGAGAAAGGAATCCATTCAAAAGGAACAAGTTGATAAAAAATATTATTTAGATAATCTGGATTAATTAACAGCAATGTTGCTTGACCTAAATAATTAAGCATGAGACAAGGCAGTACAATAAAAAACCATGATATTTTGATGGGCTTGATGCCAAAATGCCCTAAATCAGCATACAGTGCTTCACATCCTGTGACGGCTAAAATGATTCCGCCAAAAGCTAAGAATGCCCCTGAGGGATATTTTAGAATAAAACGCAATCCCCATATTGGATTTAAAGCTTTTAAAATACTAGGGTCTTTAATTATTTGTGCAACTCCTAATCCTGCTAACCATAAAAACCACAAAACAATAAAATATCCAAATACAGAACCTAAAACAAAACTTCCTTTGTGTTGCAAAGTAAAGAGCAAAATAAGAATAGATAAAGATACGGGAACAACATAGTTTGCAAGGCTGGGAGAGTAAACAGATAAACCTTCAACAGCACTCATCACAGAAATTGCTGGTGTGATCATGCCATCTCCAATAAAAAAACCTATTCCAATAAAGGTAAGAGCTAAAACAATGCGTTTCATCTTCTCTGATTTTTCATTTTCTAAGCAGCGCGCCATAAGAGAAATAAGACCACCTTCTCCTTTATTATGAATTGGCATAACCCAAAAGAAGTATTTATAACTTACAATTAACAGTAACGACCATATAATCAAAGAAGTAATACCCAATATGTTTAGCGCATTTGCATCAAGACCACATAAAGAGAAAGAAGTTTTCAATGCATATAAAGGACTTGTTCCAATATCCCCAAACACAACTCCTATACATGCTAAAATCATAGACTGATTTTTTTTAGATGATGAATGTGTTTCGTTTTGAATCTGGTCAGATGTTATGACACTTTCTAATTTCATGAAGGATCCGCTTTATTTTTTGAAATTAACATTCCACTTTCATCAGATGTGAAGATGGTGTTGATAGGATTGCCTAAACAATCACAAATAATAGGTACGATATTTTGAACAAGAACCATATTTTTGTCATAACAGGATACCGTTAGAGAATTATTTTCTAATTTCATATGTTTTGCTAAACATTTTTGAGGAAGCATGTGTGATAAAGCTCCTTTGTTGCAGGGAGCTGTTAATTTCATTTGTTTTTGATGGTCCTCGATTTGACGAAGATGACATACATTTTGTGTCGAGGAAGATGGAGGGATTGATATATCAAGAGATTCTGTTAAACCTTCCCGATTAAATTCAGATGATGTTTTCATGCATGTAATCGTTAGTTTTTCATTATCAAAAACTGCTGATGCAGCATTACAACTAGAAGGAATATCCCAAAAACGATAATTATTTCCTTGTGATTTCGTTACAAGAAGTTGTTTTGTATTTTCAGACGTGAAAAGTTGAAAAAAAT
This sequence comes from Candidatus Pelagibacter sp., assembly GCA_013823725.1. Classification (GTDB taxonomy): domain Bacteria; phylum Pseudomonadota; class Alphaproteobacteria; order Paracaedibacterales; family CAIOTO01; genus PNMQ01. Next base: position 149,194 of record PNMQ01000004.1, on the reverse strand, counting down.
TTCTTTCTTTTAAAAGACCATCAGGATTGTTGGTTTTCAAATCTATATTTTGATCGGGTTCACAATTAATATAAAGATCAGAATTGTTGTGATGTTTCATAACAAGACATTCATAAGGATGCCAGACAGTGATAATATCTTTTGTTATTTTTTCAAAAAAAGTTGTAACCAAGCTCGATTTTCTATTTTCTAAATCAACAGTTATTGTATGCTGTTTAACGTTTTTTTCTTTGTCAGCACATGAAAATGATAATTTGTCTTTTTCATAAATTAAATCCTGAAGGGTACATCTTTCAGGTATGTAAATTTGTTTGAGACCGTTTTCAAGGCTTAAAAAATAAGGGGTATGTTTAAATTTAAAGAAAGGGCTAAAAAACAAAGGTGTTTTTAGCACTTCTTTAGAGTTAAGGTCTTTTGAATTTAGGCATTCTAAAACAATGTAGCCATTTTCAAAACGAGGAGATTCACATCCATCAGGAACGTTAAAACCTAAAAGTTTTCCAAATATATTAGAAAAGGCAATGTTATCTTTAAATGCTCCATTGGGTTTACAAGCTGTAGAGAAAATCTTTGTTTTCTTGGGTTTGCATGCAGGAGATTGTGCATTTTTTTTACACCATTCGGATTCACTAAAAATGTTTGAGCACTCAACCATGATAAATGGATATTCTATAGGACTATCAGTTTTGATCGCACAATCAGGCGGTAATTTTAGTTTTGTATAGTCGCACTGTTGTTTTTCTTGCTGGGATGGTGTCGATATAGATGTTTGAGTATTGCCTGTAGAAAAAGCATGGTGGCCAGAAAAAGAATATAAAACGAGTATGGTGTGAATTTCGAATATTAAAAGAAGAAAATTCAAATTCTTTTTCAAAAGAAAAATCCATGAAATTTGATTAAGGTTAGCCTTATTATGAATTTCAAAGATTAATTAAAACTTAATGTATTTTTAATTATGCAGCTTCTGGTGCAACAGGAACAGAACATACAATGGTGGTTCCTTCATGTTCTTGCGTTTGAATGGAAATATGTCCTCCATGCAAGTCGATAATTCTTCGAACTAGGTCAAGACCAAGTCTTGGAGAATCAGAATTATTATCATCAGATGTATCTTCTTCGTGAGGCAGAATTTCAGATTTAATTTCTGTTATTCCGTTTATGGTTGAAGCATTTTTTAAAGTTTCTTCTGAATCATCATCTAAAAGATCTTGAAATATCGATGAAAAATTTCTCAGTTCTGCATCTGTGTTTCCATGAACAGTATCCTTAATAGAAATATCAAGCATATTACAGTCTTCAGATATTTTGGCCTGAATAGTAATTTTTCCGCCACTTGGAGTGTATTTAATAGCATTGGAAAGTATGTTAAAGAGTGCATGTCTTATGCGTCTTGAATCAACATATATAATTTTACCTTCAACAAAATTTTCAATGTTTATTTCAAGTCCGTGATCATGTGCCCTGTTTTGAATAAACACTAAAACGCTATTAAGCAATTGATCAACAAGAATTTCTTGATACTCTAAAGTGAATGTTCCAGCCTGGATGCTTGCTAAATCTAAAACATCATTGATTAAGTTTGACAATTTTTCGGCACATTCATATATGTTTTTGCTGTAATCCATTTGCTTTTCATTAAGATCTCCAAAATATTGATTGACCAATATTTCACTAAATCCAATGATGTTATTTAAAGGAGCTTGAAGTTCATAAGATACATGAGATAGGAAGTTAGATTTAAGTCTATCTTCATTTTCTAAAGTCTGATTCCTTTGTTTTAAGCTTTGTTCAAATTTCCATGTGTCGCTGATATCAACAAAACTTAGCAAATGACTTCCATCAGGTAGGGGTACATAATTACATTCTATTAGTTTGTCTTTTTTAAGTTGTAGTCGGTGATGTTGTGAATGTCGACGGGCAATCATATCTAAAATTTTTGTTTGCCAGGCTTTGCTGGATTGCGTGCTTTTGAAATGGTGTGAAATTGATTTTATTACCTCATTCAAGTGAGTATCTTCAGCATAGACATCGTGATTGATATCCCATATTTTTCGCATAGAAGGGTTTGAAAAACGTAACTTATAATCTGTTCCAAATACAACAATGCCTTCATAAAGATGGTCAATAGTTTCTCTTTGAACAGCTATGAGTGTGTTGAATCTACGCTCTAAAGACAAGCTATCTGTGATGTTGTCAAAAATATAGACCAAACCTCCAGAAGGGGTTGGTGCAATAACTAATCTACAGATGGTTCCATCGGGTTGATGCATAATCTCGTGAATGGGCTCTAAAAGACTGTTGAAAAGTCGGATTCTTCCTTCTTTGTGAGCTTTGAAATCAGAGTATTCAGGTATTTTGCGAATCTCTCGTAAATGATCCATAATTTCACTGAGAAGCGGTTGTGTTAATAGCCAACTTTCATCTTGTTTGAACATTTTGACGTATGAATTGTTGAAGAAAATCATGCGTGTATCAGGACCATAAATCGCAACAGGAGATGATAAATGGTTTAAGATTTCTTTTTGTGATCTTGTTATTAAGTCTAAATCTTTTCCGATGTTTTCTAAGTCTGTGATATCCGTTGCATATCCGATGGTATCTCCCATTTCAATAAAAGGATTTTCAGATATTTCTAAATATCTTCTTTGTCCATTCACAACGATGTGTGAACGGATAGTCAATTTTTCATTTGCAGTTAAGGCTTTTCGAGACAAATCGTATGTGCGGGTTTCTCCAAAACGATCGATCAATTCTCTGTTTTCAGCAATAGCTTTGTGAATGGATGTGCCTAAAATATCTGCAAATGCTTTGTTGCAGAAATGAATTCGTCCAGAAGAATGTCTATACCATAACGCAATAGGAGATGCATCAAGCATTTTTCTAAAAATATTAATCTCGTGGCGAAGTTTAGAGTTCACCATTTCTATTTTTTCTTGAGCAATATTTTTTTGCGTAAAGTCTATAATATTGAGTATGATCGTTTTTTTTCTTTTACCGTCAATCAAATAGGGACTTTCTATAACGAGGCCATGCACTTCTATTTGTTTATTGTTTTCAAAAATCCCAAGTTCCAGGCTAAAACTTCCACCATATTCTTTGATGTGTTGCATAGATCTTTGAAAAGGTGAGTGTGCGGAATCACCCATTAAGCTCATAAAATCAGAAAGTTTAACATGGGATAACACATCAAAACGGAAAATTTTTTTAAAACTTTGGGATGTATGGATATATAAATCACCTATATCCCAATAGCACCAAGGTGTATGAAAAGATTTGGTAATAAGTTGAATATGATGAATGTTATTAATGATGTGCCGGTTTTGTTCTTTTTCTTTTGTGAAAAGGATATAAAGAAGGATTGATGCTGCAAATAAGCAAACTATCAATACAATTAAGAAAATAAAAAAAAATGAATTATGGATCATAACGATCAAAAAAATAGCTAATATTTAAAGTTTAGAATAAATTTTATGTAAATTTAAAGCGTTTTATGATGTTTCAAAAATTTTAATATTCTGTGAGTAAGATATTGTGCAACAGCAAGAATCGGCTCATAGCAAAACTGTTTGCTTTCTGGAAGTAATAAGAAAATGCTTTCATTTGTTTATAATCGAAGCCCTCGAAGTATCTCGATATTTCTTGCAAATTCTTCTTGTGTTGAATGAGTTCTTAATAAAATTCCTATAAGGAAATAGTTTTTTGCAGAAACTAATTTCCCTATATTGGTAATGTGGACAGCAACTCTTTGGGGAGAGTGAGAAATAGTGCAAGTGTCTAAAGTGAATTTTTCTGACCATTGAGCACTGTTTTGGTAATCATTCATTTGTTCTTCTGTAGGTTCGTATGATCCAGAATCAATTAACGCACGCACAAACGCATTTTCTGTTAGATTCATATCTAAGTAAAGAAAATCTCTTAAAGTAAGGCTGCCTAATTGTGATTTTGGCTTCATTTTAACAGTGCTAAAAGTATCATTACTTGTAGTGGATTCATCATGACTTAATGCAGGTTTTTCGATTATTATAAATTCTGAATTTTTAATAATTTTATATCCGTTTTTAAGTTCAAATTCTCCGGTCCAATTTGAAGAAAAAGATGTTGCAAACGAAAGGGTAAGGACGGCTAGGTTTTGAATGAATGTTTTCATTGGGCTAATTTTGATGCAATGATATTTTATATTATAAGTTAAAAATAATATTATTGTAAATTCAAACCTTTTGCATGTCTTAAAATATTTTCTGCTTCTATCGTAAATGATCCGTTGTCTTCATGGTGTAGTATCATGCCTGGCGATAATGTCATAGTTCCCATGGAGTTTCGCACACCTTGAACAATCACGCGCTTTGCTTGGCGAGCTTTCATAGGCCATAATGGGTATACATTGATATCTCCTAATTTGCCATAAAAATAAGAGAGAATTTGATCTAAACGATCGGCTCTGTGAATAAAAGTAATGGTGCCTTTAGGGCGCACCATCAGATAGCAAAATTTGGCCCATTGTTCAAAATCAGCTGAAATTTCATGATTACCCATTTTTTTTTGCTCTATGGGCGAAAGTCTTCCTTCGTTTGCGTCAAAAAAAGGTGGATTGGCCATAACATGGGAAAATGTACCTGCTGCTAATCGGGGTGGTGCTTTAGTAAGGTTCCCGTGTAATATTTCAACACGATTTTGCATCTGATTAAGTTTGATATTTTCAGCAGCATATTTAACATTTTCTTTTAATATTTCTATGGCGCTTACTTTGACATTATTCACTCTTGTTGCAAGGCAAAGTGCTGCTGTGCCGACGCCACTTCCAACATCTAAAACTGTTTCGTTGTCCATGGCTGGCACTGCTGCAGCTAAAAAAACTGAGTCAATAGAGGCTCTAAACCCTTTTTTGGGCTGGCGTAAAAGGACGCGCCCACCAAGAATATAGTTTTCAGTGTATGACGATTCTGCTATGTCTGGTTGTGATTTTTGATTCATGCCTGGGCTAAAATGTTTTAAAATTAAGGAACGATCCTTGAAATGTAATAATAAATGATTTTATTCATAGAAATCAATATTGATATAGATCTCAAAAAACAGCATTATATCTACTGAAATTCATTTTTTTTTGAATCACTTTTTGAAATTACGGTTAACATATTTCCTGGTTTTTTTATCTTTTGACTTCATTAATTCATAGATTTAATTTATACTGTTAAGTAACGAGTTCATTTTTGTTCTTATTCACAATGCTTGCTTGTTAAAAAATATTTTATCTGTTTTTTTTGACACACAGCGCAAAAAATAAAAGAAAGTTATAGGTTTTATGGAATTTTTTAAAATACATTCACAAACAATAGATTTTGCTGGTAAACCTCTTACTATTGAAACAGGTAAGATGGCAAGACAAGCAGAAGGTGCTGTTGTTGTAAGGTATGGAGAAACGGTTGTTTTGTGTACTGTGGCTGCAGTCAAGCAAGCTAATGCAAATGCTGGCTTTTTTCCATTGAGTGTTCATTATATTGAAAAAGCATTTGCAATTGGTAAAATCCCAGGTGGTTTCTTTAAACGTGAAGGTAAGCCTTCAGAAAAAGAAGTATTAACCTCTCGCTTGATTGACCGACCAATTCGTCCTTTATTTCCTGAAGGTTTTAAAAATGAGGTTCAGGTTGTCTGTACGGTCCTCAGTTATGATTCTGATGCAGATTCTGATATTGCTTCAATTATTGGTGCATCGGCTGCTTTAAGTCTTTCAGGAATACCTTTTCAAGGTCCATTATCTGCTGCTCGAGTTGGCTATGTTGATGGTCAGTTGATTTTGCAGCCAACACATGAACAGCTTGCGCAATCAAAATTAGATCTTGTTGTTGCTGGAACTAAAGATGGTGTATTGATGGTTGAATCTGAGGCAAGCGAGCTTTCTGAAGAAATCATGTTAGACGCTGTTGTTTTTGGTTCTAAAAGTTTTGCAGCTGTTATTGAGGCTATTGAAAAATTAAAAAAAGACGCTGGTAAAGATGCATGGGCGCTAAAACCAGAAAATACAATAAAAGTAGAAATTCAGCAAACTATACAAAAAGAATTTGGTGGCGCCATAGATTCGGCTTATACAATTCAAACAAAACAAGATCGTTATATTGCTTTAGATAGTCTTCAAGAAAAAATTCTTGAAAAAATGTTGGCTTCATATCCAGATCAAGAAAGTTTGATTTTGACAGCTTATGAAGATGTGAAATATCACGCTTTGCGTTCAGCTATTTTAGATAAAAGTCAACGCGTAGATGGCCGTAAATTAGACCAGATTCGCCCGATTGTATGTGAAGTAGGGGTCCTGCCAAAAGCACACGGTAGTGCCTTATTTACACGTGGTGAAACTCAAGCTTTGGTCGTGACTACACTTGGAACAGGGCAGGATGAGCAAACGATTGATTCTCTGGATGGAGAATTTAAAGAACGTTTCATGCTTCATTATAATTTCCCTCCATATTCTGTTGGTGAATGTGGCCGTATGTCAGGTCCAGGTCGTAGAGAAATTGGACATGGTAAATTAGCATGGAGATCTTTGAATTCTATGGTTCCAAGTAAAGAGGCATTCCCATATGTGTTAAGAACTGTATCAGAGGTTACTGAATCTAATGGATCGTCTTCAATGGCAACTGTTTGCGGTGCTTCATTATCGATGATGGATGCTGGTGTGCCACTTGTAAGTCCGATTGCAGGTATTGCCATGGGTCTTGTTAAAGAAGGCGATAAATTTGCAATTCTTTCCGATATTTTGGGAGATGAAGATTATCTTGGTGATATGGATTTTAAAGTTGCAGGTTCTGCAAAAGGAATTACAGCTTTACAAATGGATATTAAAATTACCAGTATAACACCTGAAATTATGAAACAAGCTTTAAGCCAAGCGCAAAAGGGCAGAGTCCATATTTTGGGTGAAATGGCAAAAGCATTAGATGCCTCCAGAGCTGAGCTTAATAAAAATGCACCAAAGATGACAACATTTATCATTAATAAAGATAAAATTCGTGATGTTATTGGTTCTGGTGGAAAAGTTATACGTGAAATTTGTGAAACAACAGGAGCTAAAGTCGAAATAGAAGATACTGGTGCTGTAACTGTTTCTGCGCCAAATCATGAAAAAATGCAAAAAGCCGTTGATATTATTATGGGTATAGCAGGCGATCCAGAAATAGGAGCAATTTATACAGGAACAGTTGTAAAGATTGCTGAATTTGGAGCATTTGTAACCTTTATGCCTTCACGCGATGGTTTGGTTCATATTAGTGAATTAGCCTCACAACGTGTTGCAAAAGTAACCGATGTAGTTAACGTTGGAGATGTTATTAAAGTAAAAGTTTTGGAAGTTGACGAAAGAGGTAAGGTTAAACTAAGCCTTAAAAGAGCAATGGAAGAACAAGCCACAGAAACTCCAGCAGAATAAAGTTGGCCCATGGATTATTCTAACTCAAATTCTTTTCCTTTAATATTTTTAGGCAGTGGTAGTTATTTGCCACAGCATGTTATTAAAAATATTGATCTACCTGCTCATCTTGATACTTCAGATGAATGGATTAGAACAAGATCAGGGATAACTCAAAGACATAAGTCGTCATCTGAAGAAACAACATCTTTTATGGCGACTCAGTCTTTAATAAAAGCTTTGGATCATGCCAAAATTAAAGCCACTGATTTAGACGCCATTATAGTTGCAACAACGACAGCAGATCACACATTTCCATCAACGGCTGCCCGTGTTCAAGCTAATGTTAAAGCTGACAAAGCTTTTGTTTTTGATATACAAGCTGCATGCTCAGGATTTGTTTACGCCTATTCTATGGCAGAAAACATGGTGATATCGGGACAAGCCAAACATATTGCCATAATTGGTGCTGAACATATGACCAAAATTGTGGATTGGAATGATCGCGGTACATGTGTTCTTTTTGGTGACGGTGCAGGTGCTATTATTGTTTCATCCAATAATCAGTCCAATGTAAATGAAAAAATAAAAGCAACATCTTATTTGTTCAGTGATGGTTGTGGTTACGACAAACTTTATGTTGACCCAACAATCAAAACGCCTGAAGAAAAAGGCGCTATTGTCATGGATGGAAAAGAGATTTTTAAAAAAGCAATTTTGAAAATGGGGCAAGCAATAGAAGTTGTGTTAGAAAAAAATAATATATCCATAGAAGATATTGACTACATTATCCCCCATCAAGCCAACGCACGAATTATTAAAGGCATAGCAGACCGCTTCAATTTACCTTCTGAAAAAGTAATTGTAACAGTTGATGTACACGCTAATACTTCTGCTGCATCAATACCTTTGGCATTGGATGTTTCATTAAAAAATAGGACACTGAAAAATAATTCAACGGTATTAATTGTAGGCATGGGGGCAGGTATTACGTGGGGCGCCAGCCTTTTAAGAATCTAAAAAAGATGCTTGAAGATATTCAACAAAAGATTTTAAATATATTCTCAGAAACAAATTTTTGGAAAGAATTTTTTCAAACCCCACCTACATTAAGTTCTATAAAAATTTTAGAACAAAAAATTTATTTAATTTTTCAAATAGAAAATGCATTTGTATCAAACCAGCACCAGATTAAATTTGAAGAAAAAATACAAAGGGTAATAGATTATAATTTTGAGCTTCTGATAGGTTATGAAGTTTTTAAAAAAGCGCCAGTTTTAGAAAAAAAGCAATTACAATCCAAGCGCGATATAGTAGGTGTTGAAAAAATTTATCTGGTGGCATCTGGAAAAGGTGGTGTTGGAAAATCTACTACCAGTTTACAATTGGCTTTAGGATTGCAGCAAAAGGGTCTAAAAGTTGGATTATTGGATGCTGATATTTATGGCCCATCTCTGTCTACCCTTACAGGAACATTTGAGAAACCCGATGTGACTACAGACAAAAAAATAATTCCTATTCAAAAAAATGGTCTTGCGTTAATGTCTCTTAGCTTTTTAGTGAGTGCTGATAAAGCAACAATCTGGCGTGGTCCCATGGCGCAAAGCGCTTTGTTGCAGCTTTTATTTGAAGTAGAGTGGGCGTATCATGGTGATTTGGATGTTTTGATTATAGATACTCCGCCTGGTACGGGAGATATACATTTAAGTTTGATTCAACAGTTAGTCATCGACGGGGTTATTTTAGTTACAACACCGCAAAGACTGGCTGTTATAGATGCTGTAAAAGCACAAGACATGTTTTTAAAACTGAATATTCCAATACTAGGGTATATTGAGAACATGGCATATGTTGTATGTTCAAAATGTGATCATCACCAAGAAATATTTTGTAACGATAGGAAAAATGTGGTTGTCTTAAAAATTCCTAAACTAGCATCTATCCCACATATTCCTAAACTTATGAAAGATTGTGATGAAGGTAAAATGTTTCTTTACAGCCAATATTTAGAAGCAATCAACACGATTTTTTAAAAGCATACTTTTTTAAAAAAACATTAATTTTGAAAAAGCATGAATCTTTAATATAGTATAATAATTTTGACATATAAGATTGAAATGGCGGGAGTGACGGGACTCGAACCCGCGACCTCCGGCGTGACAGGCCGGCGCTCTAACCAACTGAGCTACACCCCCTTTTGAAGGGTTATCGCATAAACGATACTTAATAGATTTTATGAAAATACTAAAATAATGTCAAGAAGTTTTTGCTGAGGAATATTAAATTTTAAGAAACAAAATATTGCTATGTCATTGATATATGGAAACAAGTGAATTAAATTCTAGTATGAAAATAATTATAGATGTTTATTAAAAACATAATATACAAATTGATGCAAGATGTAATGTTTTAAAATAAATATTGCGATCTAATAGGAAGATGATTAGAAGAAATAGCAATTGAAGCTATTTTTTGATAAGATAATACAACTGGTTTTTTTGAAAAGAGATATATGAATATTTTTAATGATGTTTATCAATGGCTTATAGAAGCTGTAAAAATGGATTATAATCTTGATCACATAGATTTTTCAAAAGTTGTTGTCGAGCCAACAAAAGACGCTCGTCATGGCGATTTAGCTACGAATGTTGCTATGGTCCTATCTAAGCAGTTATCGTGTAAACCTCAAGAGCTTGCCCAAAAAATTATTGTTCGTTTGAATGATAACGAAAATATTTTGAAAATTGAAATTGCAGGTCCTGGTTTTATTAATATGACTATGAAGCCTTCGTTTTGGCATGAAACTGTAACGAAAATTTGGGGAGTCAAAGAATCTTTTGGTAAGCCTCATATTGAGAATCCAGAAGAAATTCTTGTGGAATTTGTTTCTGTCAATCCTACAGGACCTCTACATGCAGGACATGGACGTAATGCTATTTATGGAGATACGCTGGCATCATTGTTAGAATTTTGCGGACACAAAGTGACACGTGAATATTACATCAACGATGCAGGGGGACAAGTTGACGCCCTCGGTGAATCGGCGATATTGCGTTATAAACAAGCTTTAGGTCAAGATATTTCTGATGATCAATTTGGACCTGATATGTACAGAGGAGATTATTTAAATTCCGTCGGTTCAAAATTAAAAGAAAAATATGGGGATACTTTGCTGTCGTTAGACCATGCTAAATTACTTCAAATCGTAAAAGATTTTAGTGTGGTTGAAATGATGGATCAAATTAAAGATGATTTGGATTTTGCTCACATTATAATGGATGTATACACGTCAGAAAAAGAAGTTATTTCTCAAGGACACTTGGATCGAATGCTTAAGAATTTTGAGGAAGCAGGCCTGATTTACAATGGGGTTTTAGCTGCGCCTCTGGGAATAACAGTTGATGACTGGGAAGAAAAACCACAGCTTTTGTTCAAGGCTACTCAGTTTGGAGATGATGTCGATCGTGCTTTGCAAAAATCTGATAAATCCTGGACTTACTTTGCTGGTGATGTTGGTTACCATTACTATAAAATTCAACGAGGTTTTAAGAAATTATTGAATATTTTTGGAGCTGATCACATTGGGTATGTTAAAAGATTAAAAGCAGCCGTCTCAGCTATGTCTGATACAGATACGTTGGATGTTAGACTTACACAGATGGTGAATTTTGTGGATGGTGGAAAACCTGTTCGTATGTCCAAAAGGTCTGGCAATTTTATTACTTTTAGAGATGTTCTCGAACGCGTTGGTATCAATGCTACGCGCTATTTAATGTTATCTAGGCATCATGATATGGCCTTAGATTTTGATTTTGATTTAGTGGTATCGCACAATAAAGATAATCCCGTTTTTTATGTTAATTACGCGTATGCCCGCATGCATTCTGTGATTAAGCAAATGACAAAAACATTTCCTCATATCGCTTACGATAAATCATTAGAAAAAGTAGCATTAGACTTATTAGTGAACGACGAAGAAATAGCATTAATCAAGGAGATTAACAATTGGCCTCGTGTGTTGCAGATGGCATATGTTCATAAAGAACCTCATCGTATTATTCAGCATTTGTACCAACTTGCCTATCGCTTTAGTGTTTTGTGGAATGCTGGTAGAGAAAATTCACATCTGCGTTTTATTGATCCCAAGGATTTGAATATATCACTCGCTCGTCTTAAATTAATTCAAACGAATATTTTAATTTTTAAAATTGCAAGTTCAATATTAAAAATCGAACTTGTGGAAGAAATGAATTAGTTTAGGCAGGGTTATGTATACTTTCAAAGAAATATTATTTATAAATATAGGATCGGGAAAAAGGCGATAATGAACCAAAAAATGAAGGATAAATTCTCGTATGACGAAATTAAGTCGATGATTATCGTCTTAGCGGGAAATTTTCTTGAATATTTTGATCTTATGCTTTTTACACATCTTTCATTTGTTATCACTCCCATATTTTTACCTAAAACTGATCCAATAGTGACAAAGTTTTTAACTATTTTAGCTTTTAGTTCTACATTTATTATTAAACCCTTTGGTGCTTATTTTTGGGGAATGATAGGCGATAAATATGGTCGTGTAACTGTGTTAACCTATACAACTTTGATTATGGCAGGAACGTGTTTGGTTATTCCCAATATTCCTACATACGCTCAGTGGGGTTTTTATGCTACGTTTCTTATGATGTTGTGTCGAACCCTTCAGGGATTCAGCTCTACGGGAGAATCTAAATGCGCAGAAATATATATCGCTGAAACATTGCCGTTAACATCCAAGGTGTTTCTTGCCTCTGTTTTGATTCCTATAACATGTGATTTAGGGGGCTTTTTTGCTTCATTAATGGGTAGTTTATGCCTCAGTTTTCTGCCACAAGACGGTTGGAAGGTTGCATTTTATATCGGTGCTGTTATTGCCGTATGTGCAACATTTGCAAGACTATATTTGACTGAACCCGAAGAATTTACAACATCACAAAAAACGTTTGATACAGAAGAGACACTTCTTCAACGGTATTTTGAAAAACGTAATTTTATGGCTTTGTTGGGTATGAACGTTATTTGCCCCACAGCATTTTATTTTGCTTTTAGTGTTTGTTCAGATATGATGTCAGATCGTTTACGAATGTCTCCTAGCTCCATTTTATTTAGCAACGGTTTTGTGATGTTTGCAGAAATTATTTTTTTATATATTTGCGCAAGATTTACGATAAAGCATCATCCTTTTAAAATTTTAAAAATCAGAACATGGACATCTTTTGTATTGATGCCTTTAAGCTTCTTGTGGATGATAACAAATACAAGTCATTTAAGTATTTTTGTCGCTCAAGTTATAGCTATTATTTCTACAGCAAGTTTTGATCCTGCTGCACCACTTGTAATTAAGTCTTTTCACGTCAGTAATCGTTTTTCACAATATTCAAAGGCTGCAGGAATTACTAAGGCATTGATGTACTTATCTACAGGTTATTTGACACATTATTTTTCAGAAATTTTTGGAGTTTGGGCTGTACTTGGGTTACTCATGTTTTTTTCAGGTTTTTTTCTGATCAGTTTAAATTTATTTGTGCCTATTGATGAAATGCGAAAGACATTGATAAATTTAGTAGAAATGAATAAAGAAAAAACTAAAAAAAAATTAGCCCAAAAGTTTGATGGAATCCCCGATGTATTGGAGCAAAACATATGAACGATTTAGTCGTTAATGAGAATGAAGAAAATATGCAATGTGTGAAACAAGAAGAATTTCACCGTTGGATGCGTATCAATCATGCTGGTGAATATGGCGCTGTTCAAATTTATAAGGGCCAGTTATTTATTTTAGGTGCAGATCCTACGATTACGCATATGTTAGATCAGGAATATCAACATCTTCGTTTTTTTAACCACTACCTTGTTGAAAAAAGGATAAGGCCTTCATACTTAATGCCATTTTGGCATGTTGGAGGTTTTTTAATGGGTGCAATAACAGCATTTGCAGGACGAAACTTGGCGCATGCATGCACCAGTGCTGTTGAAACGATTATCGATGAACATTATTCTCATCAAGTTCAATTGCTATCTCAAAGTCAGAATATGGATGAAAAAAAATTAGCATATACTTTAGAGCAATTTAGAGAAGAAGAATGCCAGCATAAAGAAATAGCTAATACTGAAAGTGAAATGAACTTAAAGGCAAAATTTCCTTTGACAACATCTTTAATCGAAAATATAACGAAGTTCGCTATTAAATGCGCAAGGTCGATTTAAACAGGATTTAGTAGTAAGAAATCAGCAATTCATTGTTGATAATGAATAATGGGGTCAAATAGGAAGGATAGCTATTTATTTTTTTTGTAGAACGTGAAAAAATACAGAAAAGAGCAAAAGTTTATATAGAAGTTATAAAGTGCAAAATTATAAATCAAAATTGACGAAAAAGATCCTCATCCAATTTTTTATGTGTATTTTTTTATGTATGAAAGCGCCAATTTTGTGGGCTGAAAAAAGCGATATCAAAATTCCAGAACAAGAATGGTCCTTTCAAAAAGCAACGGGAACCTTTGATCGTAGATCTTTGCAACGTGGGTTGCAGGTTTATAAACAAGTTTGTGCGGCGTGTCATGGGTTGAAATTCGTTGCTTTTAGAACTTTAAGTGATCTTGGTTACAATGAAGATGAAATAAAAGCATTCGCAAGCAGCTTTATAATTGCTGATGGTCCTGATCAAGATGGAAAAATGTTTGAACGACCTGGTTTACCTAGGGATGCCTTTCCTAATCCTTATCCAAATGTCAACGCAGCTAAAGCATCAAACGGTGGTGCCGAGCCTCCTGATTTATCATTAATTACAAAGGCTAAAGTAAATGGTTTAAATTATATGTATGCCCTTTTAACAGGGTATACCAAAGCACCAAAAGGTTTCGAAATTTCTTCAAATTTATATTACAATCAATATTTTCCAGGCCATAAAATTGCTATGCCTCAACCTTTATCAAAGGGTTTAGTGACCTATACTGATGGAACAGATGCAACAATTGAACAAATGGCACATGATGTTGTTACATTTCTAGCATGGGCTGCGGAGCCAGAGTTAGAGCAGAGAAAAACTATTGGAGTTAAGTTTCTTATTTATACCTTCATAATGAGCCTATTATTTTATCTATCAATGCGACGCATTTGGAAGAATGTTAATTAAATTAGTTTGTGCAAGAGTTTTTATCTTTTAATCTTGCAGCACATTACTTTATTATTTTGTGGATTAGCAAAGTAGGGCATCAGTGCAGATTGATCCAATAGTGGGGATTCTTTGTTGTTGGATTACCAAAAGTATCTATTTCTATAAAGCCTATTTTATCAATGAATATATTTTGTAGCTTCTTAAGAAGATTTTGAATTTTAGGGTTGTGACCTAACTTTAATTCAATAAGATTTTTATTGAAAACTGGAAAGTATTGTAGGGTAAAATGCGGTCTCATCCTATTGTGTTCTGGGATCATCCAATTCTGATAAAATTGGTCAATTAAATCTAATTCTAATATGCTGTCACTATTTTTTTGTTTATGAAGATAGGCTTGTTTGATAGGGAATTTGGTTTGAATGTTTTTAAAAAATTGATCTCTGAACCTTAGAAATGTATTTTTAAAAATGGGATCAACATTTTTATAACAATCTTGTGCATCAAAAAAAACATAGTTGTCCAAAAAGGATAGTTCTGGAAGCATTTCAAGTTGGAATGCAGGTATGTTATTTGATACTTGTTCCACAATATGGATTAATGGATCTATTTCTATACCCATAAGGCCATACTGACCAACGGATAAATGTGGAAAGTTTACAACATGATTGTGATAATATTCGTTTATTGTGGGGGTATGTAATTGTTTCAGATTCTCAATTTCATAATCAATGAGGGTTGCTAATTTATTAAGTAATGCTAAATGTGCATTGCTAGGTATGAATATAAATGCAAATTCGAAACGTTCAAATGGGCTAAGATTCAATATGTTGTTCATATATAATGCTTTTTTTATTTTCTTTATTCAATTTCGAATGACCACTGAATGGATGTTTGTTTCTTTTTTGCAATAGATTTTAAAAGGATAATTTCGGGGTGTGCATTGTCATTAAAGAATTCTTTTTGATCTTCACCAGAAGAACGAAAAATCCAAGTTAATGGTTCTTTATGATGAGGTCTGTGGTTTTGTAAAAATGAAGAATTGAGTGTGTTGGGGTAGGATAAATTAAAACCTTCTTTTGCTGCTTTTTCAGAAAATTCAATGCAAATATTATCATGCAATTTTCGTAGACGGCATAAGGGATTAAGCTTAAATTTTAAACCAATAATACAATTAAAATTGAGCTGAAATGTCTCTCTTGCTTTGAACAGTAATTTGTCAGAATCCAACATTAGCAGTTTTTGAAGCGTGAATGAAAGCTGCTGTATAGAGCTTTCTAATTCAAAAAAGCATACCGATTTGTTCTCTTGAAAATGACGTTTAATCTTCAGAAGAGATACTGATTTATCAATCGCATCAATCCATTCACCATTAGGCATTTGAAGGATGATTTCAGCATTTTCAATGATACGAATAGAGCCCAAGCTCCAGTCAAAATTGAGAACCTCCAGTGATTTTTCACCCTCAAAGTCTTCGACTTCATCTCTGTTTGTATAGATAGGCATAACTTTTTTTGTTTCGTCTTCTGCCATATTAGTGTTAACAATGACAACAGACTTTTTATTCGTGAGTCGTTCAAGCCCCCCGTAAGGTGCTCGCGTTAAAGGCCTTGATGAATCGCTTAAAGACATGCTTAAAATACTATCAATTTGGTCTGATGATGGACTAAAGTTTAATCCTTTCCAAACGGTATGCTGGATCGCTAAATGTGTTAAAGATCCATCGCCATGACGCATTAATCGAATAATATTAGTCATGGAATCAATTTTTTTTTGGATATAATTCATGAGATCATTGAGTTGATCAACTATTTTTTGATTAGCTTTACTTTTCTTTTTTTGATTCAGGCGATTAACCCAATTGAGTAACGCCGTTCTCACTTCTATAAGATTTTGAACAACGTAGACTTGAAGACTGGTATCTCGTAAATAAATCATGCCGTCATTAAGGATGATTAGATTTATTTTTTTTCGAAATAGATGCAAATTTGCTAAAATTTCATGATGATAAACATATTTGTCATAACCATTTGAATACGCAATAAGTAAACTGCTTAAACACCAAAATAAATTAAGATTTTCTTTTTCAAAAGACCAATGCCTTCTTAAAAATCTGAAGTTTCTGTCAATTTCATTTTCAATGATGTCTTTAAATTGGTCACTGGATGTATTGATAAGTTCTTGGTGAAAAATGATAAGGCTATATAGGCGTATGGCTACGATTTCGATATCCCAAGCTTTGCTGGTCCAATGATTTGAAAAAGTTGACTGATGATATATAATCCAGTTTTCAATAATTTGGCGTGCAAATTTTCGGGCACTATTTTCAGGAACGGCTAGAAGGTCTCTAAGGAAACCAAAAGAATGCAAATATGTTAAAGCTTCAGAATGTGGGGCTAAAGTTCCTTCTATCATTGAAAAAATATCTTGGACTCTGAATGATTGGTGATCAAAAGTAATATCATTTTGAATTATTTTTTTTCCTCTCAAGGCATTACCAGGAACCCATTCCCGGTTTTGAAAGGAGAGTGACTTTTTCTTTTTGCTTAATAAAGAAAACCCATAACTTTTGTATTGTAAAAGCCATTGCCAAAATTGCTGTGATAAAGAAGAGTGTGTGTCAGTATGTTTCACGTTTATAGGGTTTCTGTAGATTGGCGTAATGCCTGTATTTGTGATTGTAAAAAATCTATATTTTTTTTTGGAAATTCAGACGCACTATTTTCATGAAATACATTAGAAAACAGCGATGAGCCGCACACAAAAGATGTAGCGCCGGATGCAAAACACGGTTGTATTGTTTCTAAACTAATGGCTCCATCAACTTGAATAGGAAGTGATGGAAAATTCTGTTTAATTCGGGTAATTTTTGAACAGGTGGAAGAAATAAATTGTTGACCACAAAATCCAGGATTAACCCCCATAACTAACACGTGGTCTAAAAGATCATGAATTTCATCAAGTATTTTAATGGATGTTGAGGGGTTAAATGCTAACCCAACACGAATTCCTTTAGATTTTAAACTTTCCACATAACGGTGAACGTGGCTCACTGTTTCAGGATGAAAGGAAATGGAATGAGGTTTAAAATTCATAGACCATGATAAAGGTAAATCCATTTTTTGCGTCATAAAATGAACATCAATAGGTAAAGAACTGTAGTCACGTATTTTTTCAATGACGTTTAAGGATAAACCAAAATTGGGAACGTATATACCATCCATAACATCGCAATGCAAATAATTTGCATCCGTTTCATGTATACAGTTCAGCGCATATTCCAAATTCAGTGGATTAGCTGCAAGTAGTGATGGCCCTATGCGTATTTTTTCTGTCATTTCTTTGCTATTGTTATTTAATGAAGTGAGGCATTTTTATATCTTGGGTTGATTAATGTTTTAGGTGTCAATTCTATTGTACTCTTCAAATAGTTATAAAATGAATAAAATTTTTATTATGAATCGATCATATCGTAAAATGGACAGCTAAAATTAGACGGTTCGCTTTAATCTACAGATATAAAAACCATCGGTTTTATGAATGTGCGGAAATAAATTTAAACCCATTGTTTCTTCAGATTGCGATTCTGCTTTTAGTTTTGCCCATAAATCAGCTGTGCTTTTTTGATGAAAACTGTCATCAATTTCAAACTGCATAAATTCTGGGTCAAGTGTATTTAAAAAATTTTCTATTACAGACTGATTTTCTTGTTTTAAAACAGAGCATGTTACATACACAAGCGAACCCTTAGGTTTTACGAATATACTTGCTTGTTGAAGAATATCAAGTTGCAATTGAGCCAGTTCATCGATATTGATTTTATCGAATTTAATGCGCATATCTGGATTCCTCCTCCACGTTCCTGTGCCAGAACAGGGCGCATCAACTAAAACGCAATCAAAGTAGTTTTGATATCTAGACTGAAATGATTCACTTGCATCGTCTATAAATTGGAGATTGAATATTTCTGCACGTGCTGCACGTTTTTTAAGTTGTTGTAATCTTTTAGTATGAATATCGTGTGCAAAAATTTGGCCTTTATGATTCATAAGATCTGCTAAATGCAAAGTTTTTCCGCCACCACCCGCACAAAAATCGAGAACTTTCATAGGCTCTTTGACATTGCAAAACAAAGACATAAGTTGAGAACCTTCATCTTGTACTTCAACATGTCCTTGTTTTAAAAACGCAGTTTCCTGCAAATTAAAACGTTTTGAACAAATGATAGCATGATCAGAATGAGAACCTATGGAACATGGTATTTGAAGTGCATCCAATTGAGTTGTAATTTCTTCCACTTTTGCTTTGGTTTTGTTGACTCTTAAAGTGAGGGGGGCTTCATCTAGTAAAGATTCAGAAAATGATTCTATATCCGATATAATTCCGTCCTCTTTTAAAAAATCAACCAATCGTTTGGGAAGATTCAGCATTTCATATTCGTCAAATACGACTTTGTTCGATAGTTTCTTTTTTTCAGCAGGTCTTAAATAATCCAGTTCATATTCTTCACCAGTAAAAATGGTATCTAAATCTTTTAATTCAAAGTTTTCAAAATGCATTAAGTAATGCGCTAAAATGAGTCGAGGAGAATTGGGTGCTAAACGTAAAATCTTGTTGCTATGTCTAAGGATTTTATAGAAAGTATCAACGATAAATCTACGATCTTTTGCACCTATATATGTTCTTTCTTTCATATAGTAATGGATAATTTTATCGACAGGCATATGCAAGGAATCGAGCATCAATTCCAACAATTCGACGACAGTTTCATAACGAGCAGGAGTTTTCATAATTTATCTTTCTTGGTTATTCATAGAATAAAAATACATGTTATTTTGATTGGCGATTTCAATGCATTTGGACAGATCAAGAACTTGCACTTTTAAAGCTTCAATAGCAATGCCAGTTATCATACACTGATGTGCTTGCGTAAAAGTTTCAGGCCCAATGGTGGGCATATCAATCAAATGAGATTGATTTTTTTTGGACGCTTTAACTAGAATGGCTTTGGAGTCTGGTGTCAAAAGATCTTTACAGCGTTGTATAAGTTGTTCTGTTCCTTCAGGTCCTTCAATGCCTATAATTTTTCCTCTATCTACAATTACAGCTTGTCCTACATCAAATGGGGAAAGAGTGTGAAGTAAATCAAAACCGTATTGAGCATCAGCTATTCTGTCGCAAGATATTTTTAAAGAGGCATGGTTGCCAACATCAGTAAATAGATCTTTTAAATAATAGCTAGCGGGCACAATTTCAAATTGTTCTTTTTGCAATAATTTTATCAGTGACTGCAACAAATTATCATCACCTTTGAAAAATGCGCCTCCTATTTTGAAAAGCCATTTTAAACCTAAAGTATCAAAATGAAGAGGGTTGATTTTTTTTCGGTCAATGGAGCCTGAAAAAATAAGTTTGTTCACATTGTGTTGTTTTAAAAATTTAAAGAAAGGTCGAAGCTGACCAATTTGATTAATGATATATGGGGTATTGCTTGTTTCTAACTTTTGGATTAATGGTTTGTTTAAGTTGTTTTCGAACAAAACACAGCAATGCGGCACTCTTGCTTCAATAAAATAATCATGGAGTTGAATAGGAAGATTTTTAGAGCCAGAAATTAAAGCTATCATTTGTTTTAATGCGAGAAGACCAAAGTTCATAGTATAGCAAACTTTAGTCTTCTTTAGTATTATTTTTTAGATCTGCGTTTTGATTTTTGGCATTTAGAACATGGAATATTATAAGTTTCTTTGATAAGTCCATCTGCTTGATTTAAAAGTAAGATGTCTCTTTCTTCTTTCGTTTCTTTTGAAACATTTTCTGTAGATTCAGTTGGTTTCTTTACGGTATCTAATGTTTTTTCGGCGTTATCTAAAAGAAAAGAAAATATTTTTTTTGATTCTTCAGAATAGTGTGACTGATGATCTGTATATTTTTTTTTCTGCTTTGTTAGTCTGGATTCTACATATGCGAGATATTTATTAAAATCTAATTTGTTTTCAACGGAGTAAAGATCTTGAAACATGGCAGATTTTAATTTTCTTAACTTAGACAATAACACAGACTCTGTTGTATCATTTGCTAAAGTAATAAATTTAGCAACAATTTCTAGTTTTATTTTGTAAAGATCTTTTAATTCTTTTGGAATATCATTTTTTTCAACAGATTCAAAAATACTGTCGTGTTTTTTCTGTAATTTTTTTAGATCGTTCAATTTGAAATGTTCTAGTCTTTCAACATAAGTATGTTTTTTTCTATTTTTCCTCTTCGACTTTTCACCTTCTTTTTTTGTGATTTGCAATTTGTCTTTTGAATCGCTTGTTGTTGTTTTTGCAATATTTAATGATAGCAAAATGATGAATGTAGTCTTTAGAAAGTTTAATAAAATTCTATCTTTTTTCATGTGTTTCCTTGTTTTTAAAGTACTATAATTAAGCCTAAGATAACTTTTGGAAAAACACAAAATAAAAACTTGTGTCATGATCAACAAAAGATTTAAATGTCATTTCTCTGTCGTTTAAATATCTCTGCAATATGTGAAAATATAAAATCAAGACTTTGTGTTCTTTGGGCTAGTCTGTATATTTTGGGCAGCGCTTCCTCAATATTAACAGAGTTTTCAAGCTGATAATGTGAAGCAGCAATGGATAAAGTTTGTTTCAGTCTATCAATCTCAGCTTGGCTTAAATTGCTCATGATTAAAAACTCATTGTATTGAGATCTTGTTGTTTCATTAACGTAGAAAGAAATGGTTTTCGATGCCCATGCGTGTTGTAAATCATTCAGTGGTCCTATTTGATCAACAAGATATCTGGTTTCTTCATCTTGTGTTGATAGGTTTTTCTGACTTAATTTTGCAACGGTATTTTGCAGCAATAAAATTCCTTGCAGCAAAGTCATTGGGTGGCGATAGATGAACAATTTTGGAAAGGGATGAAAGCTTGTTACTTGTTCTACGATTTTGATATACATTTTCAAATCTTGTGTTGGAATTGGGCCTTCTCTTGTTTTATCTTTTAATCTGATAATATTTTGAATTTTTGTAAATAACTCAATATCTGAAAAATGCTCTAAAGAATGTGTAGACTGTAAAATAGTGTTAGCCATAGATTGTGCCATTTCAAATTGAGATGCACATCTATATTCACGATCGTTTAGATGTGAAAAATGAAGCCAAAGCTTTTGTTCTGATAATGAAGGGTTTAAAGATTTGATGGAAAGATTATTAAAATAAGGTTGAATTACATTATTGAAAAAAAAATCTTCAGCTGATTTTGCTTCCCACCTATGGCTATTAAAAGGTTTTTGTCTAAGAAGAAGTTGACGTGCTTCGAGAAGATAATTTGTTGCTGTTTCAATTTCTTTAAAGAATAATTTAAGGACACCTACATAGGTATAAAAATAACCTCTTTCTTCATTTTTAAGATCAGAATATGAAGATTCCTGGATGGATTCCGCTGTTTCAAAATAATTGAGTGCACAAAAAAAAGAGTTGGCATTTTCAACAGATGGTAATTTACCTTCATCAAAAGATGTTTTGATTTTACTGAATTCTGCGTACAGAGGCATATTTTGCCGTTCTTCAGCATGAGATAAAGCAAGATTTTTGAGATACGAAAAACAAGCTAATAAAGGCTCGCTAGATTGTATTATTTCAAGTGAATCATACAGGTCTTGAGTAGCTTGTGTTTCTTGGATGGACCCTAGATCTACGAACGCTAATCGTTCTTGTAAAGTATTTAAGTTGCTAGCAACAGATGTCTCATGAGTAAAAATAATAGAGAGGTTTAAAAATAATAACATGGACATTAATTTTTTAGTTTTCATTTTGCTGTCTTTTTTGAAATTTAAATTCTTAATACTTAGAATTTATCATAAAAAAATATTTTTTATAAAGTTTAAAAAAAAATGGTTTAAGATGAATAAACTGTTTTGTTTATCGTGGATTAATTTTTGCATCTTATAGCTTTGAAAATGCTTTTTGGAGATAAAAGTAAATTAGTCAGCATGATTGTTGGTATTGCTTTTGCATCTTTAATTATGACGCAACAACCATCTATTTTGGTAGGACTGCTGTCTCGTACCTATAGTTTTGTTCGTGATGTTTCTTTGCCGGATATTTGGGTAATGGATAAGGGCGTTCAATTTGTTGAAGAATCAAAACCCATGCGTGATATTGAATTGATGCGCATTAAAAGTATTCCAGGGGTTGCATGGGCTGTGCCTATGTATAAAAATTTAACCAAAGCTCGTTTGCCCGACGGATCTACGAAAACCCTTGATTTGACAGGATTAGATGATGGCACTTTAATAGGGGCTCCGCCCTTTTTAATAGAAGGGTCTTTACAAGATTTTAAAAGATCTGATGCGATTTTTGTAGACAAAGAAGCTGCACATAGTAGGTTACGCATTAAAATTTCTGAAACAGAAACTAGACCGTTGTTGATAGGGGATGTTATTGAAATCAACGATAAAAGAGCAGTGGTTGTGGGTTATGTGAAATCGACACGTAATTTTGTATTGCAACCCCAAGCTTACACCTTATATTCAAGAGCGGTTAGGTATGCTCCTCCTACGTCTAAATATTTAACCTATGTTTTGATTAAGCTTAAGCCAGATGCATACTTGCCAGATGTATGCAATGCTATTCAGCAACGAACTGATTTAAAGGCGTATTCTTCTGAAGAATTTGCTCAGGTTAATTTAAATTATTGGATGAAAAGTACGGGAATTCCTATTAATTTTGGGATCTCTGT
Organism: Candidatus Pelagibacter sp.; assembly: GCA_013823725.1. Lineage (GTDB taxonomy): Bacteria > Pseudomonadota > Alphaproteobacteria > Paracaedibacterales > CAIOTO01 > PNMQ01. The sequence goes on along the minus strand of PNMQ01000004.1, from coordinate 125,892 downwards.
TGCTTTAGGTTTTTTGGTTGGAATAGCCGTTGTTGGGCAAACTTTTTTTAATTTCGTTCATGAAAATACAAAATATTATGCTGTTTTAAAAGCTATGGGGCTTCAAAATCGTAATTTATCCTTTATGGTCATTTTGCAAGCAATTACCGTTGGTATTATTGGTTATGGTATAGGTGTGGGTTTGGCAAGTTTATTTGGAATGAAATTTCATGATTCCGTTTTGGCCTTTAGAATGCCACCTATTCTGTTACTTTATTCATTTTTAGGAGTTTTCTTTATTATTTGTTTGTCTGCTTATTTAGGTATAAAAAGGGTTATTAGTGTCGATCCTGCGATTGTGTTTAGGAGTTGATCATGAATAAGATTGCAGAATGTCAAAATTTAAGAAAAACATTTAAAACGTTTTCGTCAGAGGTGGTTGCTTTACGCGATATTAATCTTGATATTTATCAAGGTGAGATGTTGATGTTGGTAGGGCCATCGGGTTGCGGTAAAACAACACTGATTTCTATTTTAGCAGGAATCATGCATCCAGATTCAGGCGTATGCAGTGTTCAAGGTTTGGATTTAAATACTGTGTCATCTGAAAAAATATTAGCTTTCAGAGCAAAGCACGTTGGATTTATTTTTCAGTCGTTTAATTTAATTCCCACACTAAATGTGATGGAAAATATTATGATTCCTTTGATCATTCAAAATGTGAATGCTGAAGAGGCATACGAAAAAGTGTTAAAAATGCTAGATGATGTTGGATTGAAAGACAAGGCATTCTCTTCTATTAATCAATTGTCAGGTGGCCAGCAACAACGGATCGCTATTGCAAGGTCTTTAATTCATAATCCTAGTCTTGTTATTTGTGACGAACCAACCAGTGCTTTAGATCTGGATACAGGGCAAAAAATAATGGATTTAATGAAGGCAATTAACAAGAAATCGAAAACGACTTTTGTCATCGTGACGCATGATTCTCGCATATATGATTATGCAGATCGTATCGCCTATATGAACGATGGAACAATTTTGAAGCAAGAAAAAAGAGGAAGTTCATGAATTTAAAAAATTTTATGCAAAATGAAATAGTTCAGTTTTTATTGAGAAAACCTATTTTCTTGGCAGCCTCTTGTGGAATTTTTTTTGCTATAGTGTTCAGTTTTAACAGAGGCCGATTAGCCGATATTCCTTATCACCAAATGAATATTCCGTCATCATCTCCTTATCAATCATGGATTTCAGGATTGGGAATTGTTGAATGTAGTTCTCGCAATATTAATGTTGGGTCTTTTATTTCTGGCATTATAGGTGATGTTTTAGTTAAAGAAGGTGATGAAGTAAAGAAAGATCAGCCTTTATTTGTTTTGGATCAAAGACAGCAATTAGAACAAGTCAAGCTAGACGAGAATAGTGTCAAAGAATTAGAGTTTACAGTCCAATCTTTCGATGCGTATTATCAGTATGCTTTTGAAATTCATAAAAGGGATAAGAGGCTGAATAAGGGTATCAAGAGTGAAATTGATCTTAAAAAATCGGAATCAGATTTTGTTACAGCATTGGCCGATGTAAATCTTCATAAACGTAAATTAGACCAGGCTGTGAATAGGTTAAATTTGTCTAAAATTTTACTGGATAAGCATACAGTTAAGGCGCCCGTTGATGGGCTGATTTTGAAAATTTACATTCGAAAAGGTGAATACATTAATGAATCGATGCAAGGTGAAAATCTAATTATGGGAAGTCATAATCCTTTGCATGTACGCATTCAAATAGATGAAAATGATATGTGGATGTATCAGGAAGGCGCTAAAGCTCGCGCGTATTTAAGAGGTAATTCAGAAATATCTTATGCTTTAGAGTTTGTTAGGTACGAGCCTTATGCATCATCTAAGAAACAAATAAGCGGTAATAATGCTGAAAAAGTTGATACCCGAATTATTGATCTTATTTATAAAATTATACCCGATAAAAAGCAGAAAGTGGTTCCTATTGTTGGTCAAATGCTCGATGTGTTTATCGAGCGATCAAAATAATATATTTTATCAAGATCTTTGAAAAATCTTTATGAATAAAAAGTTGACTGATTTGGTCGGGTTTGTTATTCTAGTCCGTAATAAGGAATTTAAAAAATATTATTTTGAATGAAACTGGGCACAAAATCTAAATATGCTATTATTGCACTTGTTGATATTGCATCAAACGAATCTGATCAGCCAGTTTCATTAAGTGCTATTGCAGAAAAGCAAAATCTTCCTTTGCCATATCTAGAACAAATTTTTTTAAAATTAAGACGGAATAATATTGTGAAAAGTATTAGGGGATCTAATGGCGGATACGCATTAAGTCGTGATACTTCTGAAATTTGTATATTGGATATTATAGAAAGCATGGAACGTATTCAGCCTTCAACGCGATGTTCTGTTTCTTCTTCGAATTTCCCATGTGTGAAACATGGGTCTCATTGTTTGACACATCGTCTGTGGCGCAATCTTGATAGTCTGGTATTAACATTTTTGAAAAATATTTCTTTAAAAGATGTGTGTGACCAAAAAATAGATACTTTACTTTTTAAAATTAATAGGGAAGAAAAACAAAATCTTTCTAAGCATATGTTGGAGCATTTTTCATTGCGTCATTTAGAGTATGGTGGTTTAAGATCATGATATGTAGCTCTAGTCCTTACATTTATTTAGATTACAATGCTTCGGTTCCTGTTCGTAAACAGTGTTTTGAGAACCTAAAAATGCATGATTTGAATACCTTGAATCCCTCGGCAATTCATGATTGGGGTCGAAAAGCTAAATATGCATTAGAGTCATCACGTGATATTTTATTTAATTTATTAGAGATCTCTAGAGTAGACTACGAAATTATTTTCACAAGCGGTGCTACGGAAGTGAATAATAGCATTATTCAGTCTTTTGATGGGCCGATATTGGTTTCTTCGGTAGAGCATAGTTCGGTCTTGAATGCAAAACCTTCGGTGGATATTTTAAGTGTGGATACATGGGGCCGCATTGATCTAGGGGATTTAGAGAATTGGCTTTCAAAACAATCTAGGCCATCTTTGGTTTGTATTATGCATGCTAATAACGAAACAGGTGTTGTGCAGGATGTTCAGGCAGTTTCGAATCTGTGTAAAAAATATAACACCCATTTTCATTGTGACGCTGTTCAAGTTTTGGGTAAAAGAAAAATCGACTTTTCTTTGTTCTCTTCTTGCGCTTTGTCTGCACATAAGATTGGTGGCTTTGGGGGCATTGGATGTTGCGTTATTAAGAAAAATTGGGAATTGCCAGCCTTTTTAAAAGGTGGTGGACAAGAGCAATATAGACGAGCAGGAACGGAAAATCTTGTTGGAGCAATTAGTTTTGCTGTGGCTTTAGAAAAGGCAATAGAAGAGCAACACAATCTTATATGGCAAGATGTCGACATTAAAAGAAACCGTTTAGAATCAATGATTTTAGATGTATGTCCTGATGTTTATATCGCTGGAAAAAATCTTGAATCAGATCAGGTGGACCGCCTTGAAAACACGACTATGATTTGTTTGCCAGGTGTTAAATCTGAAAGACAAGTTGTTTTTATGGACCTTTACAGTATAGGTGTTAGTGCAGGTTCGGCGTGTTCTTCTGGAAGCTTAAAAGATTCACATGTTTTAAAAGCTATGAAAGTTCCTGATCATTTAAGCATGGGGTCTTTGCGAGTTAGTATGGGGCCATATGTTTCCGATAATGATTTGAATCAGTTCTTTCATGTATGGTGTAAAATGGCAGAAAAATTTGGGGCAATTATTCACAATAACTGTCCAATTGTTTGATAAAGAAAAAGAGGTTTATAAATGACAGAATCACAATTAAAAAATCGATCCAGTATACTTAATGATTTTATTTATTTAGACTATCAGTCTACAACGCCTTGCGATCCAAGAGTGGTTGAAAAGATGCTTCCGTATTTTACAGATATTTTTGGCAATCCTCATTCAAGAAATCATTCTTTTGGATGGATGGCTGAGGAAGCAGTCGAAAATGCACGTAAAGAATTAGCATTGCTAATTGGTGCTGATGAAAGAGAAGTCATTTTCACTAGTGGTGCTACAGAATCTAACAATCTTGCTATTAAGGGGTTGGCTGGTTTTTATGGTGATCAAAAGCGTCATATTATAACGTGTGTTACAGAACATAAATGTGTTTTGGAATCCTGCCGTCAACTGGAGCAACAAGGATTTGAAATTACTTATTTACCTGTTCATCAAAATGGTTTAATCGATTTAAATATATTAAAAAATGCCATAAGATCGGATACATTGCTTGTGTCGATTATGATGGTAAACAATGAAATCGGTGTTATTCAACCCGTTAAAGAAATAGGTGCTCTTTGTCGTCAAAATAATGTGTTCTTTCATACAGATGCAGCGCAAGCTGCTGGAAAAATGCCTATTGATGTCAATGAAATGAATATCGATTTGTTAAGCATTTCTGGTCATAAAATGTACGGTCCAAAGGGGGTAGGTGCTTTATTTGTTAGACGTAAGCCTCGTGTTCGTTTGAATCACCTTTTGTCGGGCGGTGGACAAGAACGAGGAATGAGATCTGGCACATTATCCCCTGCTTTATGTGCAGGTTTAGGTGAAGCTGCACGTATAGCACGATTAGAAATGGATGCAGAAATTAAAAGAGTTCAATCGTTAACGCAACTGATGTTATCAGAAATCCGTGCACATTTAGACGAAGTTTACCTTAATGGTGATGAACAAAGCCGAATCCCAGGAAGTCTTAATTTAAGCTTTGCATATGTTGAAGGTGAAGGGCTTATGATGGGTATTAAAGAACTAGCGGTTTCATCAGGATCTGCGTGTACATCTTCTTCTCTTGAGCCTTCCTATGTTTTAAGGGCTTTAGGTGTTGAAGAAGAATTGGCGCATACGTCGATACGCTTTGGTATGGGGCGTTTTACGACAGAAGACGAAATTAGATTTGCTTGTGCGAAACTGATTAAAGCTGTGAAAAAATTACGGGATATGAGCCCATTATGGGAAATGGCTCAAGAAGGTATAAATATTAAAGATATTCAATGGGCAGCCCATTGATTTTAGAAAGAAGGAAAAAATTATGGCTTACAGTGAAAAAGTTATTGATCATTACGAGAATCCAAAAAATGTTGGAACACTTGATAAAAGCAGTGCAAAAGTAGGTACCGGTTTAGTGGGCGCACCTGCATGTGGAGATGTTATGCGTCTTCAAATTCAGGTCAGTGATGATGGTGTTATTGAAGATGTAAAATTTAAAACATTTGGATGTGGATCAGCAATTGCGTCCTCTTCTGTTATTACAGAATGGATTAAAGGCAAACATATTGAAGATGCTTTAAAAATTAAAAACATCGAAATAGCAGAGCATTTATGTTTACCACCTGTTAAAATTCATTGTTCTGTATTAGCAGAAGATGCTATAAAGGCTGCTGTTGATGACTACAGAAGTAAACAGGATATTCCAACAGAAATAGTACCGGAAAAATTGTAACAGGAAAAAAATGTCTACGAAAAAAGTTCCAATCCATGTTTCGGAAAATGCGTTGAATCGCATTAAATCTTTGATATCTACGCAAGACCCCATACCAGGTGGGGTCAGGATAGGTGTTAATCGTAAAGGATGTTCTGGACTGTCGTATACTCTTAGTTTTGTAAAAGACCCAGAATTTATGGATGAACAGTTTACAATTGACGATGTGACTTTTTGTGTAGACCCCAAATCGATGTTTTATGTATTAGGTATGGCGATGGATTTCATCGATAATAAAATGGAATCCGGTTTTGAATTCACAAATCCTAACGAAAAAGGGCGTTGTGGGTGTGGAAAATCATTTCATGTTTGATTCAACAAAGAAAGCAGAATCTAATATTTTGAATCAAGATATTAAACTTGATGAAGTGTACAATGATTTATGCCAAAAATCAGTTTCTGCTTTTCATTTATTTAATCAACCTATTTCGGTAGATGTAGATTTAGAAAAAGTAGAAGACGTTTATTTTGAATATCAAAAAAGGTATCATCCCGATAACTTTAGTGAAGATATTGAAAAAATAAAAGCCACACAAGTTTGTAAAAAAATAAATGACTTATGTGATTGTCTTTATAAACCTTTTTGCCGATTAGAGATTATGCTGGAATGTGCAGGTTTTTCAAAAGACAAAATTTTAACACAAACAGTGCAATCTTCATCGATGCTTGCTTTTATGTTTGAATTAAAAGATGAATTAGAAGAGACCCATAGTCAGGATGATCTGCTCAGTCTCATTAAAAAAGTGACGTTATTGATAGAAGAAGGTGAGAAAAAATTTCAAATTCTTTATGATCAAAAAATATTTGAGCAATCAGCAGGTCAACTTATTGAACAATATCAAGAGCTGTGCTTTTTATATAAAACTTTAGTGTCTGCAAAACAAAAAAATAAAAAATTTCAATAATGAGTTAAGAGAATAATGTTAGTTCAGATTAATACGAGTTCAAAAGAAAATAACAAGATACTACCTATTGGGATAGATCTTGGGACAACCCATACTGTTATTTCATTCGCCAAAGATAGAGAAAATATAGAGATCTTGCAACTGAAAAATGAAGAAGAATTAATTCCTTCCGTAGTTGCATTTGATGAGTTTAATCAATCTTGGATATGTGGCAGCCAGGCGCAAAAAATGGATTCGTATTTCTCGTCTTTCAAGCCCCATTTGAATCAACCTTTTTCATCTGTTGATTCATGCGATAAAAAAACGCAATCAACACCTTTTGAACTGACATTGACATTATTAAAATTTTTGAAAAAAAGTTTGAATGATTTCTTCCAGTATGACGTTAAAGATATTGTATTAACTGTCCCAGCTTATTTTGATGATACAGCAAGACAAGCAACAAAAGACGCAGCATTTCAGGCAGGGTTTAATGTTTTAAGATTATTATCAGAACCAACTGCTGCAGCTCTAAGTTATCATCTTGATGATATTGATAATGGGTATTTTTTGGTATTTGATTTTGGTGGAGGAACATTTGATTGTTCGCTTTTAAATTTTAAGAGAGGCATTTTTAACGTCAAAGCCACAAAAGGAAATTGCTTTCTTGGAGGTGACGATATTGATAAAGAGATTGTATCTTTTTGGAAGGAAGATCTAGTAGACCAATCTAAGCAATATCAAGAAATGGAACTGATTCAATTTGCAAGAGAGGCAAAAGAAGATTTATCCAATAAAGATGTATGGAAAAAAAATGAACTTAAACTCACGAGATTAGATTTAGTCAACCTATCAAAACCATTGTTAGATCAAACAATAGACATCTGCAAAGACGTTATTTTTGATTCAAATATCGATATAGAGCAAATGAATAAAATCGTTTTGGTGGGGGGGTCGTCAAAATTATGGGGTTTGAAAGAAAGATTAGGATCCATTTTTGAAGATCATAAAATTTTATGCACACATAATCCCGATACAGTTGTTGCAAAAGGAGCAGCGCTACAAGCTTTAAAATTATTGGGTGGTGAAGGCTATGTTCTTTTGGATGTTTCTCCATTGTCTTTAGGAATTGAAACATTTGGAGGTCTTATGGAAGTCATTATTCCCAGGAATTCGACTTTGCCGTGCTCGTTTTCGCAGAAATTTACGACATATGAGCATAACCAAACAGCCATATCTTTCCATGTTCTGCAAGGAGAAAGCGATTTGGTTGAAAAATGTGTTTCATTAGGTCGTTTTGTTATGAAAGATTTACCGGCATACCCTGCAGGATTTCTTGAAGTTTCTGTAGGTTTCCAACTGGATACAGATGGTTTATTGAAAGTTGCAGCACATGAAGAAAAAACAGGTATTCAATGTACAGTAGATATGCATGCTACGCATCATTTGTCGGATCAACGAAAAAAAGAGATTATGCTACAGGCTTATAGCCACTTAGATGAAGATTTTATAACAAAAAATATAATTGACTTAAAAATGAAAAGTCTTCGTTTGATTAAATCATGTGAATTTGCATTAGCTCAAAGTATTGAACATATTCCGTCAGAACTAATTAATCGTCTTATACAAGAAAAAGATCATCTAAGCACAATCCTTAATTCAGATATTTTGGAAGTCCAAGAACTTGAAAATGCTTTGGAAATTTTAAAGCAGACCAGTTCATTGTTTGCAGAAGAGCACATTAATAAATCATTGAAAGAAAAATTTGTAGGGCAGAACATCGACAGATAAATTATGGGTGAACAATAGCTAACTTTTATAGCTATTATGAAAGTAGTATTAATTTACACCTGAGCCATTTTTTATGTTTATAATTAAAGATATGTTGATAAATTAAGCCAACATCGACTTTAAGAACAAACTACAGGGGACTTATGGATACTTTATTGTTGTCGAGACTTCAATTTGCTTTAAATATTTCTTTTCACATATTATGGCCTAGTATATCTATTGGTTTAAGTTGGTTACTGTTTTTCTTTAAAATAAAATATCGCAAAACGAATGATCACAGCTGGATGAAAGAATATCAGTTTTGGGTAAAGATCTTTGCACTTTGTTTTGCATTAGGTGTTGTGACTGGTGTTACGATGTCTTTTCAGTTTGGTACAAATTGGCCCGGTTTTATGGAAACAGTTGGTAATATAGCTGGTCCTCTTTTGGGTTATGAAGTATTAACAGCTTTTTTCTTGGAGGCTTCATTTTTAGGTATTATGCTATATGGCAGAGAAAAAGTTTCTGAAAAAATCCATACTTTATCCACATTTTTAGTAGCTTTTGGAACAACATTGTCAGCCTTTTGGATTATTGCCTTAAATTCTTGGATGCAAACCCCATTAGGTCACGTGATGAAAGATGGTAAAGCCTATGCACAGAATTGGCTTCAAATTGTTTTTAATTATTCAACAGGATACCGTTTTACACACGTTATTATCGCTTCATTTTTGACAGCTTTATTTTTAGTAGCTGGAATTAATGCATGTCGTATCAAAAATAATGCATTTTCAAGAAGTGCAAAACTGTCTTTAAGATTTTGTATTTATCTTGCATTGCTTTTTAGTCCAATCCAAATTTTGGTAGGAGACCTTCACGGATTGGTTACTTTGAAACATCAACCGGCAAAAGTTGCTGCTATGGAAGGTATATGGGAAACAGAAAAAAGCTCACCTTTACGTTTATTTGCTATTCCTGATTCTGTGAATAAGAAAAATCATTATGAAGTTAATATTCCCTATTTAGCAAGTTTGATTCTGACACATTCATTTGATGGAGAAATAAAGGGATTAAATGAATTTAAAGATGATATTCCACCTGTGAAACCAGTCTTTTTTGGTTTTAGAATAATGGTTGGAATAGGAATGATAATGTTGTTTCTTTCATTTTGGGGAGGTTTGATTTTCTTTAAGAACAGAAAGATTTTTGACACATTTAAATTTTCTCCATATTTTTTGAAATCCATGATTGTTATGACGTTCTCGGGTTGGTTAGCAACTCTTGCTGGGTGGTACACTACTGAAGTAGGAAGACAGCCGTGGTTAGTGCAGGGAATTCTTAAAACTAAAGATTCTGTTGCTAAAAATTTGGATGCTCAACACGTGTTATTTACACTAATATTATATGGTGTTGTTTATGCGTTTTTGATGTTTGCATTTTTATGGACGATTAAATATTTAATGAAACGAGAACAGTAATATTTTGCTTTGCTCAATAGGAATTTACTTTTTTGATATGGTTTGATTGTACTCATATATTTCTTGTTTGAAAAAATTGGTTACGTATAGAATTTTGACTCAAAAAAATATAAAATACAGATAAGATATTTTATTTTATTTCACATTGTTATGCCTTTATATTTAGTGCTTTTTCTAATAACGAATATGATAGCTTCTGTATCGATGGACATACATTTGCCTTCTGTTTTAGATATGTCTAAAGAATTTAATACGGGCCAAGTTTTTTTCCAATTTTATTTAGCACTGGGAATATTATTATCAACCATTAGTCCGTTATTTTGGGGCCCATATTCTGATAAAGTGGGTAGATCAAAAAGCATCGTACCTGTATATTGTGCTCTAATTATAGGTAACATCGGCTGTGCGACATCAGATTCTATTGTCCTGTTATCGATATTCAGAATGATCCAATCATTTGGAGTAGGGGGTATACTGACATTATCTATTGCCGTCATTTGTGATTTGTATGATCACCAAAGTAGAACAAAAATTTTATCGATATTCGAGCTGACATTTACTTTAGGCTTAATGGGCGCACCGATAATGGGTTCATTTTTACACGAAAATATAGGTTTTAGAGGATGTTATTTGATCATAAGCTTATTGTTAGGATGCATTTTTTCTGTCCTTCTTAATTTAGAGAAAATGAACAATCATAAACAAAATCTTGATCAAAGCCGTCAACCCAATATTATTAAATTTCTAATCAAAAAAAGCAGAACTTTTCCTTTTATGCATTATGGTATTTTAAGAGGAATGGTCAATGCTACCTACATGATTTTTATAGCCTATGCGCCTTATGTTTTAATGCAACAAATGGGAATGAACAATCAACAGTTTTCAATGATTATCTCTAGTTTACCCTTGTGTTACATTTTAGGAATTTTATTTTTAAGGATATCGTTAAAATATTTTACGCACTCACAAGTTTTCAATTTTAGCATGTCTTCATTTTTGTGCATTGGTACAGTTATTTTACTGATGAAAGTATCTATTCTACCTGTAAATATGTGGGTTCTTTTGGCTTTATTTGCTTTCAATGGTTTTGTGGCGTGCCCCATTTTAGTGATTAGTTTAGTCCAGTGTTTTAAATTAGAACTTCAGCATAAAGAAGAGCATAATGGCAGTTTTTCAGCACTGTTAGAATTTTATTTAGGTGCTGTTACTGCATTTTTAATTTTGGTTTCTTCATATTTTTTGAAACCTAAAATTGGCAATCTACTGACGATGTTTTCTGTATGTGGGGGGTGCTGTCTTTGCTTATGGATGAGCATTAGGATTAAAGCAAAAAAAATATTATCCAAATCAGTTCAATTTGTTCCATTTACCATAATGAATCTTTCATCAGATGAAAAGAAATCTGATATTAATTTAGCTTCTTCAAATTCAACCCAAAAACGGTAGGTTATATATGCGTCCATTATATTTTAGATTATTGCTTGTGTTGTCTTCAGGTCTTATTTCTGCGTCATTGCTGTGGTTTTTTACTGATAAGCCTGCTGTTGTTATTAATGCAAGTGATGAATATTCATCTTCAAATTTTGGTGGTGATTTTTCTTTAATGCAAACTACAGCGGAAGCACTGCATAAAAAGGATAAAAATAATTTTGCTAATTGTGAAAAATTTAGTCTGAATCAATTGAGTGGTAAGTTTGTGATTTTATATTTTGGTTATACGTTTTGCCCAGATGTTTGTCCTTTAGGTTTAAGTAACATATCTATTGCTTTAAAACAGCTAGGAAAAGACAGAGACCAATTTGTTCCTGTATTTATTACCATTGATCCCACAAGAGATACTTGCGAACAATTAGCCCTGTATAAAACAAATTTTGATCCTGCCTTTATTTTTTTAACAGGATCTGAACAAGATATTGATAAAGTTAAATTGCAGTATCGTGTCTACGCGATGAAAGAGGAAAACCCTAGTAGACCTGAAAACTATTTAGTGAATCACAGCAGTTATGTTTATATACTCAATCGTCAGGGAAAATTTGTTAAAAACTTGAATCATGATACACCATCAGCTGATATGAATAAGGCTTTTGTAGATCTTTTAAAATATGAAATCAAATCTTCAAAATAAAAACATTTACTCTGTATCTAGCTGAGCGATAATATGTAATGTGAAGTCTCCTGCTTCTTTCATGGCATCTTCAATTTTTATAAAATGTTTTTTACACCTCGCAGAGGAATAGAACATGAATTTTGGTTTTAGTTGATGCGCCTCCATCATCTGTTTGATGGTTTTATGATCACCTAAAAATAGTGTTTTTTTATTTTCAACATCTTGGTAGGGAAAAGGTATGTTTTTCATATTTTCAGCAAAATCATAAGTAAAGGAGCTTTGATCTCCTGAAAGATCTGTCGATGTTCCATAGACATATCCAGGATATTTAATATGTCTTCCTGTCAGTGCGTCTGTATATTTTTTCATAAATGTATTGTCATTTTTCACAGAAGCAATCATGGCAACCATGGAAAAATATAAAGTTCCATCAGCAGTTAAACAATTGCGAATATTGCAAAAAGCTGTGTGTAATTGATGAGGGGTAAATAGATGTGCAACGTTAAAAAAGCTAATATGATCAAAATTATAAGTACGATTGTAAAAAAATTGTTTACTAAAATCATAGCATTCAAAAGTTATGTTATGAAATTGAAGATTATCAGAAGAAGTGAGAAGGGATTGCTCATGTAGGGCTTCATCAATGCCTACTATATTAAAATCCAGTGCGATTATTCGTGCGTTAGGTTTTTCACGGCATAATTGAAACGATAATTTTCCTGTAGCACATCCAATTTCTAAAACAGTTTGGCCATCTTTCACTTGATTGGAAAAATATTGCATACTGGGGACATCCCAATAATACCTATATGCCCCTAAGTGTATCCTATCAGGGCAAGGTACATACGCTAATTGTTTTGCTTCAGCCGTTAATTCTTTAAATGGAAAAATCCTATGAATAGTTTCTAAATTTTGTTCATAGTTATGATCAGTAGCAGAAATTGTACAAAAGAATGAAGTATTTAAGAGTAAAATAAAAATATAAATCATGTCAATGCTTTAATAAAGAATTATTTGGCATTAATTATATGTTTTTTTTATTATTGAATCAAGATAGTTTTGAAAGGCGATAAAAATAATTAAAAGTTATTGCCTATATATGATACAGAAAAACCCGCATTTTGCAATAAAGATTGCAAGCTGTCTTCCCCCATTAAATGCGCACACCCCACCACAATCAAGCCACTTTCATTTTTATTATTTGAAAGTAAAGAAGAAAGAACCGGTGTCCAATTTTGATTCCGCGTTATAGTTCCATAAGTAATATAGTCGGATATTTGATTGTATTCACCATTTAATATAGGAAATGCAAAAGAACAAAAATGTTCAGCAAAACTTAATCCACTTTGAGATCGCAGAGAAACCAGTGTATTTAGATCCGTCATCCAATTTTTTGGTAAAAATGGAATGCAATTAGGAAGCGATTCTTCAAGATTCTCTAATCCATAAACAGGTCTATGAAGACCTTCTATCAATGATTTAATATCGTCATCCATACCAACATGATATAGTTGATGGTAAAAACAGAGAATAAAAGGTGAAAATAATTCATAAGGTTGGATGTCCTTTATTGAATAAATTTGAAACAAATTCAAGATTGAAGTTTCAAAAATGATTTTTTGTTTATAAGTAAGAGAATCCAAAAAATTATCATAATCTTCTGGAGAAGAATTTAATACATTTAATTTTTCAAAAAGAGATCTATTTATTCTTTTTTCTTGATCAATACTTTCAACTATTAAAAAGTTTGTAATTTTTAAAATTTGATTAAATTTCTCTCCCAAAACAGATAAAGGTAAATAATGTGCAGTACCTAAGATATATGAAGGAGTACTCAAAAGCTCATGATGGTCAATTTGGAAAATAAGAGGACAATCCCACTTTTTATTACCAAAAAGAAATTGCACAGCATGCTGACATCTTATATCGCTACAATCTATAAGTAATAATTCTGAATAATGAGGAAAACGAACATCTTTAGCTGTTACACCACCCTCAATTTGAAGTTCACCAGAACACAAAGTTTGCCAGACAAAGAAAAAAGCAGAAATAAAGTTTAAAACTATTTTTTTATACATCTCAGTTAATATTTAAATTTATTTGTGTTGATTGTAAAATTATTTGATTTATATGTCAATATTAATTCATTCTAAAAGGCTCATATAAGCAATGAGCAGGTAAATAAAAATTAAGTTTTTTTAAATTTAACTTTCACTGTTAGGAAGACCTTCTAATTATAAAGTGTTTTTCTACATACCCTTGCGTTTGTAATTGAGTAATGGTTTTGGTCAGCATCGTCAAGTTCTTGAGGGTATTTCTAAAACAGTAGGATCTGTCCTTATTTTAAAAGCAATGAGTGTATAAGGAATGAGCTCCTCTCAAACATAAAATGCATTCATCAATTTCAATTTATAATTTTCAGCTGAATTTCTGTAACGACCTAGTTTGAAGAGATTCAATATTTTGCTTTTAGAATCTAGGATTTTTTGAGAGCAACCTAGTTTTTAAAATTTCCGAAATTGTCTTTCTTCTTCACTCGAGAATTGGTGACTGTTTTAGTATCTATTATTCAGTCTCTTAGGATATCGATGTTCGGTTTCAGTCATCAAAATACGTTTTGCTTTCCTATCATATTTCCAAAAGAAGTTATTGAATATCTATTAAGCTAAGTTTGAAACGATGTGAGAAGGAGTATAGTCTAGGCAGCAATCGTTTTGGGATAACGGTATCCATGGTAATGATCTAACATTTGAAATGTTTGAAATTTTAATTTCTAAATCAGAATTCTGATTTATCTATAATTGTGCATCAACAACTTGACGGTGACCTTTTTTGCCCCTTAAAAGTAATCACTAAAATAATTATGATAGCTATATATTTCATGTGTATAATATATATTTTTTTATTATTGAATCAAGATTTTTTAATTTATACACTCTTGTAAAAATTTAAAAGAAGCTTCTATAGAAAATTTTTCTTGCGAAGTTTGCGATAAAAAGGAATGTAATTTTTTCATTAAAGTTATGGCTTTGTCGACATCTGCATCAGATCCTTTGCGATAAGCACCAAGCCTTATCATATCTTGCATGTCTTCATAGAGGGCTATGTATTTGCGTGCCTGTTTAACAACTTCTTTTTCATGTTCCAAGTGACAACCAGGAACAGTGCGCGATATGCTTTTAGTAATATCAATAGCAGGGAATCTGCCCTGTTCGGCGATTTTTCTATCCAAAATAATGTGTCCATCCACAATACCACGGACAGCATCTGAAATAGGTTCATTGGTGTCGTCCCCATCTACAAGGACTGTAAACAGTCCTGTCACATAGCCTGTTTTATCAGAGTTAGGGTGATCTTCTAAACCAGGACCTGCGCGTTCTAAAAGTTGCGCAAGTTGCGTGAAAACGCTTGGGGTATACCCTTTAGTTGTTGGAGGTTCGCCGGCAGACAATCCAATTTCACGTTGAGCCATAGCAAAACGGGTGACGCTATCCACAAGACATAAAACGGATAATCCTTGGTTTCTGTAATAATCAGCAAGGCTTAAAGCAAGATAGGCTGATTGACGCCTCATTAGAGGTGGCTCATCAGATGTAGCTACAATGACAATACTTTTTTTTAAGCCGTCTTCTCCTAAAGTTTCTTCCAAAAAATCTTTAACTTCTTTTCCGCGTTCACCAACAAGCGCAAGAATGCAAATATCACAATCTGTATTTTTTGCAAGCATGGATAACAGGGTTGATTTTCCAACACCAGAACCTGCAAAGATTCCCATTCTTTGACCCTTGCAGCAGGTTAGAAAAGTATTGATGGCTTTTACGCCAACACTTATTCGTTCTTTAACGCGAGCACGTTTCGTTGCAGGTAAAGATGGAGGGTCTAATAATTGAGCATATTCACCAAACGGCAAAGCTCCTAAATCGTCAATAGGTTCGGCTAAACCGTTAAGGACACGACCACACCACTCCATGTTAGGATGGATTGTGGGCTGAGATGATTCAAAATAAACAGATTGTCCAGGCTTAATGCCGTAAGCATGGTCAAATAACATAACGATCACATAAGCTGCATTAAAACCAATGACTTCAGCCCATATTTTTTGTTTTTTATCTGTTAGTAAATAACATCTTGATCCTATCCCTATGTCTGAATAGCGCACAATGATTTGTATTGTTAATCCCTGAACAGAAAATACGTGGCCTATAATTTCTTTAGAGCTGACATTTTTTATTTGGGCACATAGAGACAATGTATCATCTGTAACTAGTGATGCATTCTGCGTCATAAGAATTTTTTACGTGATGTTATTTATACTATTTCATCAAGAAAAAAGAGTTTTGGCAAATCTATAATGACGCTTTATGCAAACTATTTATGACGATGCTTTTGTTCTTTCAATGGTTGCTCCGCAATTTTGCAATTTACCAACAATATTATCGTATCCTCGATCAAGATGATAAATGCGTTGAACAATAGTTTGTCCTGCAGCTGATAGTCCAGCTAATACTAAACTAGCTGAAGCGCGCAGATCTGTTGCCATAACAGGAGCACCTTTGAGTTGCGGAACTCCTCTAACTAAGGCAGATGATCCGTGGATATTAATATCTGCACCCATACGGCAAAGTTCAGAAACATGCATGAAACGATTTTCAAAAATGGTTTCAGTTACCATAGATGCACCGTTTGAGATTGTCATTAATGCCATCATTTGTGCCTGAAGATCTGTTGCAAACCCAGGGTAGGGTTCTGTAAGGATGTCAACACCGCAAATATTGTCAGATATGGTTTTGATATGAAAACCTTTTGAGGGGCTATTTGCATCTAAAAGATTAATTTCCCCTCCTGCTTTTATCAGCAGATCACTTACGATGGGGATAAGTGAAACATCACAGTCTGTTAGTGTTAATTCGCCTTTTGTAATAAGTGCAGCAATAGCATAAGTTCCCATTTCTATGCGATCACATACGACGGTATGTTGTGCTGGGTTTAGACTTTCAACACCTTGAATAATAATGGTATCTGTCCCTGCACCTTCAATTTTAGCACCCATTGCATTAAGGCAAAGAGCCAAATCTACTACTTCCGGTTCCCTAGCAGCATTGATTAGTTTTGTTTCACCTTTTGCGAGTACTGCAGCCATCATGACATTTTCTGTACCTTGAACAGAAATAATAGGCATTGTGTACGTGTTTCCAACAAGTCCATTCGGTGCTTTTGCAACGATATAGCCATCTTCCAGTTCAATTTCAGCGCCTAATTTTCGAAGTCCTTCAATATGAATGTCTACAGGACGTGTCCCAATGGCGCATCCGCCAGGCAAAGAAACTCTGGCTTTTCCAAACCGAGTTAATAGAGGTCCTAATACAACAATAGACGATCTCATTTTTCTAACAAGTTCATACGGCGCCGTTGTGTTTACAACACCTCTTGCATTGAGTGTTATTGTGCTTCCTTCTTTTGAAATTTGAACGCCATGTTGAATAAGAAGCTCAAACATGGAATCAATATCTGCAAGCTGTGGGATATTATGTAAAATAAGTTCTTGGTCAGATAATAGTGATGCTGCTAAAAGAGGAAGTGCTGCATTTTTTGCTCCACTAATTTTTACAGTGCCCGATAATTGTGCACCACCTTGAATGATGATTTGATCCATGATATTTCCTGATCTGAAAAAGAATTAAAATAAATATTTAGAGTTTAGGTAAAGTGACGCCTGTTTGCCCCATGTATTTGCCGGCACGATCTTTGTAAGAAGTAAGGCATTCTTGGTCACCTTTGAAAAATAAGAATTGACAGACACCTTCATTGGCATAAATTTTGGCAGGAAGAGGTGTTGTGTTAGAAAATTCCAATGTAACATGTCCTTCCCATTCAGGTTCTAGTGGTGTTACGTTTACAATAATACCACATCTTGCATAGGTTGATTTTCCAAGACAGATGACTAAAACGTCGCGTGGCACCTTGAAGTATTCAACAGTTCTTCCTAATGCAAAGCTATTGGGTGGAATAATGCAAACATCTGTTTCGCGTTCCACAAAACTATTAGGTGAAAAGTTTTTAGGATCAACGATAGCGCTATCAACATTCGTGAAAATCTTGAATTCTGGTGCAACTCTTGCATCGTATCCATAGGATGAAACACCGTAAGAGATAATACCTTCTCTTTTTTGAGCGTTTTCAAAAGGTGTGATCATTCCTTTTTGGGCTTGTTCGATAATCCATTTGTCAGACATTATGGTCATTTTATTTTTTTCTTTTTGGTGCAAATATGAAGTTTATCATAACTCAAATGATGATTTTTGGAAAGAGACATATGTATCATAATAATGAGTATTGCAAAGTATTTTTAAAAACGATTTTTTAATCTTCTTACTGTTAGAGAAAAAAATAGATCTTGAAGAAAATAGCAAAAATATCACAATTTTTTCATAATCAGTATGTTATAATAGTCATGAAATTTAATTTAATGCGTGACGAATGACAACATCTTCTTTTCATACTATTTACGGACCCTTTGAAGAAAATACGAATGCCTCTGAAATTTATGTGTATACAGATGGTGCATGTTCTGGTAATCCAGGTCCAGGCGGCTGGGGAACAGTTTTTCTGTTCCAAGAAAAAGAGCATTTGATATTTGGTTCGGCATCTGACACAACCAACAATCGTATGGAAATGCTTGCAGCGATTGAAGCATTGAAGTTCATCCCTATTGAAATGACAGTCCAGCTTTATACAGATAGTCAGTATCTTAAAAATGGAATGACGGTTTGGTTAGAGGGTTGGAAAAAAAGAAATTGGGTTAATTCAAAGAAAGAGCCTGTAAAAAATAAAGATTTATGGGAAGAGTTGGATAACCTGGCACAAAATAGAAAAATCATATGGAATTGGGTTAGGGGGCATGATGGTAATTTGTATAATGAAAAAGCGGACATGTTAGCCCGCCGAGGCGTTATAGCAAGTCAAATGAAATAAATGATTTACCGTTCTATTATTAAATTTTTATCCATTATATTGAGCTTGAAAGGATTATCGATGAGCACAGAAAACCAAAGTACAAAAGAAAAAAAAATTGAAATTTATTCAACAAAGGTGTGCCCTTATTGCGTAAAGGCAAAGAAATTATTGCAATCAAAGAATGTCGCATTTGTAGAAATAGATGTATCTGATGATGACGATTTAAGAATGTCTATGGTCGAAAGAGCTAATGGAAAAAGAACTGTTCCTCAGATTTTTATCCATGATTATCATGTTGGTGGTTGTGATGATTTGTACGCCCTCGATAGAGATGGTAAATTAGACGAACTTTTAAAACCATTTCTTGTGTAACAGTAAAATAGGATTCAAAGAAAATAATGGAAAATCAAAAACATCGTAAAGTCGTTATTATTGGTGCTGGCCCTGCTGGTTACACAGCTGCTATTTATGCTGCTCGTGCAAATTTAAAGCCGTTACAATTTCTAGGTTTTCAACCGGGAGGTCAATTGATGATTACAACGGATGTTGAAAATTTTCCAGGATTTGAACATGCTGTGCAAGGACCCGATTTAATGGAACAGATGCGTTTACAGTCTTTGCACGTTGGAACAGAACACGTAGAAGAAATAGTAGAATCTGTTGATTTATCAAAAAGACCTTTTGTTGTTAAATCTGAAACTGGCGAAGCAATAACCGCAGATACATTGATTATAGCAACCGGAGCAAAAGCGAGATGGTTAGGATTACCTGTGGAAGAAAAATTTAGAGGTTTCGGTGTTTCAGCGTGCGCAACATGTGATGGATTTTTTTATAAAAATAAAAGAGTCGCTGTTGTTGGTGGTGGAAACGCTGCTGTTGAAGAGGCTATGTATCTGACTAATTTTGCAGAACATGTAACTTTGATTCATAGAAGAGATTCTTTAAGAGCGGAAAAAATAGCACAAGATCGTTTGTTTAAAAACCCAAAAATTTCAGTGATTTGGAATTCTCAAGTTGTTGACATGAAAGGATCTGAAAATCCGTTATCCTTAACACATTTAGTTTTAGAAAATATGCAAGGCGAAAAAACGGAACTTGCTGTTGATGGTTTGTTTGTGGCCATTGGTCACGATCCTGCAAGTCATCTTTTCAAGGGACAACTAAATCTCGACTCTGAAGGTTATATTATTGCAAAACCTGGATCAACATTAACATCTGTTGAAGGTGTTTTTGCAGCGGGTGATGTGCAAGATAAAGTTTTCAGACAAGCTGTAACAGCTGCTGGTCAAGGATGTATGGCAGCTTTAGAAGCAGAACGTTATTTAAGTCATCGCTAATAATTGAAGTCGTGTTACAAGAACGTCAGCTAATAGAAAAATTTAATCATGAACTGGATGTTTTATCAAACATTCAGATTGTGTCTCCACAAAAATGGGCAATCGCTATTTCTGGTGGATCAGACAGTATGGCGTTGGCATTGCTAACGTTTATGTACTGTAAGGCCCAAAAGATAGAGTTATATGGTTTGATTGTCGACCACAAATTGAGGCCTGAATCTACATCGGAGGCTTCATACGTTCAACAGATGCTTTTAAAGCATGGCATAGAATCTGAAATCTTAATGTGGCAGCATGAAGGTGTAGCTACACGTATCCAAGAACAAGCAAGAGAAGCACGTTATCAATTGATGGCAGATTACTGTAATCAACATCATTTTACCCATTTGTTAACAGGGCATACGGCCAATGATCAACTTGAAACATTTTGGATGAGGTTAAACAATGGCTCTGGCCTTAAAGGTTTATGTGGGATTAAGCCATTTTCATTTCAAAACAATATTGCTCTTTTAAGACCTTTGCTTTCATTTCAAAAGGAAGAACTTCAAGAATTTTTGTTGCATAACCAATGGTCATGGGTGGAAGACCCTTCAAATGAAAATGTAAAGTTTGAAAGAGTTCGTATTCGAAAAACAATTCAGTATTTGAAGGGAAAACAGCTCTTATCTTTCCCTAGTGTGCAGCGTAGTTTTTCTAAAATGGTGGAGGCTCAAGAATTTATAAATCATCAGGTCAATGAATTTAAACACTCTCAATTGCTAAATCAATTTAAACTTGACGATTTTATGCCCTTGCATCCTTATTTGCAAAAAGAAATTTTAGTTTCATACCTTAGAGATTTAAGTTTTAAAAAGTATATCAATTTTAGTAAAACAATAGCTCATATTTTATCCCTTGTTGCTTTTCCGTCTTTTAAACGAACAACCTTTGCTGGCCTTATTATTGAAAAAAAGAAAAATATAATTATTTTTAGAGCAGAAAATAGATCACGTTTATAAAGTTTTGCCAAGGTTAATGTAATCTTTTACAATACATACGTCATCAAAGTCTACATCACAGTAGCCTAGCTTTTCGTAAAAAGGACGTTCTCGGGGTTCAGCATGCAGTTTAATGGTTTTGATTTCTTGTGATTTTATCCATTTTTCCATCAATCTCATGGAAAAAGATGCATAGCCTTTATTTTGAAACGCTTTATCTGTTGCAAGAATGCGAAGGGCAGCTGTAGTTGAATTTAAAAACTCTACATGTAATGCTGTAACAATTTGAACACCATGATAAAGAATAAAGTGATGATGGTTGGGATCTGTTAGGGATGAATGATGAGGATCATACTTCAATCCGCTTGCATCAAAGATAAGTTCTTTTCTGATTCTATGATATTCATTCCATTCAAAATGATGGGTTGTTTTTAAAAATCGTTTGCCATCATAATTTTCTTGTTTTAATACATTTCTAATAAATGAGTCTTTTCCCAGAGTGTAAGTTGAAAAAAAATGATGATCTTCTTTTTGAGCTGATGTGGGATCGGTTGCTAATTTTAATTTGAGAGCTTCATATTCAGCTTTGCTTTGCATATTATTTTTTAGATGATCTCTAAAAATAAGATTTACCTCTATTTCAGAGTGTCCTTCTTCATAGATATGTAAATTAATAGGATAACCAGAACGTTTTGTAAAGCCGAATTTGAAAGGAACATTCCATTCACCTCTATAGGTGTATTGTGAATTTTTCAAGGATGCAATAGCGTTTTCGGGTTTTTTTACAACTACAATCACATCAATCTTAGGTTTTGATGCAAGATCTGGAACTGAAGTCGATCCTACATGATGAAGGTCAATCACGTTTTCTTGCAGAATATTTTTAAGACTTTCGGCCTCTTTAGAAAATAAAAGAGGCCACTGTTCATCGTATGAAACTATCTTAATCATTATGTATTCTTATGCTTCAGGAACACTAGTTCTAGGCAGATCATCTTTGAATTCTGGAAGAGGAGGAAGTTCTCCGCCTTCAAGAATAATTTTAATTTCATCACCTGTCATTGTTTCGCGTTCAATTAAAGTTTGAGCAAGTTTATGAAGAAGGTCAATTTTTTCCTCCATCATTGCTTTTGTTTCATGGAAACATTGGTCTAGTATATGGTTAATTTTTTCATCTAATTTTTTAGCCATATCTTCAGAACATGCAGGTTCCTGTGATCCATAATTTTGTGAATTGGGTGTGTAATTTCTAAAACCTACACCGTCAGCAAGACCTGCTTCCATAACCATGTGGGTTACGTAATAGGTTGCAGCCTTAATATCTGACATTGCACCAGTTGTTACTTTTCCATATCCAAAAATAAGTTCTTCAGCAATTCGGCCACCCATAGCAACACGAATAGATGCTAAAAGTTTATTTCTAGATTCTGATATTCTGTCTCCTTCAGGTAAATGCTGAACCATACCTAAAGCACGCCCACGAGGAATGATGGTTGCTTTATGAATAGGATCTGAATCTTCTTGAAAGAAAGAAATAATAGCGTGTCCACCTTCGTGGTAGGCTGTTAATTTGATTTCATCAGGGGTCATAGCAAGGCTTCGTCTTTCTGTGCCCATTAGAATCTTATCTTTGGCGATATCGAAATCTGCCATTGTGACAGCTAATTTATTTTTCCTTGCTGCAGTCAGTGCCGCTTCGTTTACAAGGTTAGCAAGATCTGCACCAGAAAAACCAGGTGTGCCTCTAGCGATTACTTTTGGATCGACATTGGGTGATAGCGGGACTTTTTTCATATGCACTGCTAGAATTTTTTCACGCCCTAATAAATCTGGATTAGGAATGGTGACTTGGCGATCAAAACGACCTGGCCTTAGTAAAGCAGGGTCTAAGATATCTGGTCTGTTTGTCGCTGCAACAATAATGATATTTTGATTCTCTTCAAACCCATCCATTTCTACAAGTAATTGGTTTAGTGTTTGTTCGCGTTCGTCATTACCACCAGAAAAACCGTTGCCACGTCGTCCTCCAACAGCGTCAATTTCATCAATGAAGACAATACAAGGTGCATTTTTTTTAGCGTCGCTAAACATATCACGAACACGACTTGCACCAACACCAACAAACATTTCAACAAATTCTGATCCGGATGTGCTAAAAAAAGGAACGCCTGCTTCACCAGATATGGCTTTTGCCAGAAGTGTTTTTCCTGTACCAGGAGGTCCTACAAGTAAAACACCTTTGGGAATTTTCCCTCCCAATTTTTGGAATTTTTTAGGATTTTTGAGAAAATCTACAACTTCCTCAAGTTCAATTTTTGCCTCATCAATGCCTGCAACATCTTCGAAAGTGATTTTATTGGCATTCATGGACATTCGTGCTTTTGATTTGCCAAATCCCATAGCACGATTCCCGCCGCCTTGCATGCTGCGAACCAGATAAATTAAAAAGACGATAGGAACACCAAATACAACAAGCCAATTAATGCCTTGGAAAATCCACTGGCTTAAGGATTTTGAATTATCGCGGGGAAGAGCTCTGAAGCGAATATTTTTTTTGGCTAGCTTGTCTGTTAAGGTTGTGTCGTCCACACCAATCACAGAATAATAATGTCCGTCTTGATGACGTGTTAGAATAGGAACTTGGTTTGGCGCTAGGGCTGAACCCACAGTGACATCGTTTACGGTACCATTATCGACTTGAGCTAAGAAGTCGGAATAGTCCATAACAGGGCTTGATTCCACATAACGATAAAAGGTCGCCTGATCCATTATTTGCTTTTGATTGGTTTGCTGTGAAGGAGGCGTCAAGATTTGTGAAAGCAATATCATGCTTACAAAGACGCTGAAAACAATGGCTACATTTCGAAACATGGGGTTCATATATTTTTTCCTTCTAATAGTATCTGTTTATTTTAGCACAGCAGATAAAAGTATAAACCTTTTTTTATTGTATGAATATCTTTGTAGGGGATGTATGAGAGACTTGAATATGTTTTATTCATAACATAATATGCGATGTCTTTTCTGTTTATGTTAGAAGGATATTTTAATTTTTGCAGATTGATGTATATTTCTTATCACGAAAACCTATAACATTTTATTCAAAATAAAAATTAAAAGTGCAATTATGTTTTTATTCTTGCAATTTTTATAAAACTCTATAATATAAAAAAATAGATTCGGGAAGTGGCGCAGCCTGGTAGCGCACCAGTTTTGGGTACTGGGGGTCGGAGGTTCGAATCCTCTCTTCCCGACCATAATATTTGTATTATGTCGTTCATTTTGTATTTTAATAATCTAAAAATTTAAGGATCTTCAGATGCTTGATCACTTCTTTGTGCCTCAAAAAAATAATGCTTCGTTTTTCTTGAAACTTTTAACAACAGCATGTATTTTTTGTCTGCCCCTAACTGTTGTTGATGCGGCGCCTCAAAAAAAAACAAAAATAAAAGTAAGCAAGAAGATTAAGACCGTTGTTGTCCAAAAAAAACAAGAAACAGAGCAAGAACAAAAAAAAGAACCATTGATATCTGATTTTTCAGATTTTGCATTGACTGAAAATGAGGTTGCGGCACCTTATGTCTATATTATCGATTCTCAAACAGGATCTGTCCTTTTAAGTCGTAATGCAACAGCGCAGATGCGTCCATCTTCAATGACAAAAGTTATGACAGCATATTCTGTTATTGAAAAAATCAAAGCAGGTCAAATTTCTCCAGAAGATAAAATTACAGTAACGCGTACTGCCTATGAAAAAGAAGGATCACGTAGTTTTTTAAATATTGGTGACCAGTTCAAAGTTATGGACCTTTTAAAAGGTATGATTATCCAATCTGGAAATGATGCCAGTGTTTTATTAGCTGAACATTGTGCAGGAAGCGAACAAATTTTTGCAAAAATGATGACTGAGAAAGCTTTGGCAATGGGTGCTAAGCATACAAATTTTGTTAATGTTACGGGTCTGCCAGATGATGCACATTTGACAACGCCATTTGATTTAGCGGTTATCACAAAGCGTGCCATTCAAGACCATCCTGAATATTATTCACTTTATAAAGAAAAAGAGTTCACAATAGGCGATGTGAAGAACCCTCAGCAGAATAGAAATCCTCTATTAAGTACAGATCTTAATTGCGATGGTGTAAAAACAGGTTTCACAAATGCTGCAGGTTACGGTTTAATTGGATCCTGTGTAAGAGATGGGCGTCGAGTCATTATGGTTATTAATGGTCTACCAACTTCAAGGTCTCGTGCTAAAGAAGCTTATGCTTTAATGAAATGGTCACTTGATTCATTTACGAATGTCACCGTATTAAAGGCGGATCAAGATATTGCACATATTCCTGTGAAATATGGTGATAAAGATTTTGTGTCTGCTGCTGTGACCAAAGATTGGATGGTTACCATTCCAAAAATTTATCAAGATAAGATTAGTATTGAAAAACAAATTGTAAGTCATGTAGAGGCACCTGTTATGCCTGGTCAAGTTTTAGGTACAGTGACAGTAACTTCTCCTTATTTGAAATCACCACTGAAAATTGACTTAGTAGCCAAAGATTTAATACAAAGAGGCAATTTTTTAAAGAAAATTTGGCAAGATTTACGAAGTTTTTTGGGTAAAAAATAATAATGTTCAGTTTTTATACCTTTCTTTTTTGTAGCGTCATCCCTTTCGTAACATTTTGCTCTAATGCTGCAAGCGATAAATTATCACATCAAAATAAAATTAAAGCTCAGTACGAATCTTCACCTACAGAAGATGCGCAAAATGTTATTGATTATTGGAATGATGCTAAAGGTACATTGGGACACAACGCAGAAAATAATATTGAAAATAAACAATCATCCGATCAATCCAAAATAATATCTCCATATCAAAATTTATCACCAGAAGAGGTGAAAGGTATCATTGACTATTGGAATGGCATATCGATTATCAAGGGGAGATTTGAGCAAAATTCAGAAAATGATGATATGCAAAAAGGAACAGTATGGTTTCAAAAAGGTGATGCATCTAAAGGTAAAATGCGCATTGACTATGACAATAAGAAAATCAGGATTTTTGCATTCAAAGGTGAACTTATCATCAATGATCTTAATGATGGATCTAAATCTGTTTATCCAGTGTCTATGACACCATTAGAGTTATTTTTGAAATCTAGTATTAAAACGGATAAAGACTTTGTAGTGATTGATGCTTTTCAAAAAGATAATCAAAAAATTATTATTTTGGCATTGAATAAAGATGATCCATCACGCTTAACACTTTTTTTTGATGTGTCTCAAGTTATGCGTCCTAGTGGATGGATAGTTCAAGATGCACAAGGAAATATTACAAAAGTAAAGTTTCTTTTAGATAGTCTGCAAATTAACGATAAGAAAGTTATGAAATCAGAGTTGTTTGCGTAACTTGATTAAACCTCATTCTAGTATTTGTGATAGCAATATCCTTTGTCGCCTCTAATATTCCAGGCACACAGTAGTCCATCACCAACTTTGTTACATGCCTCTTCAGAACTAATAGCATTACATTTTAATGAACATTCTTGTTCTGTTTTAAGCCATATGCAGTGTTGATCTCTAATAAGACAATCTGATCTGTTTTTTTTGTGGCAACTGATCATTGCATTTTGTGTACCAAATAGTGATGTCATAGAATAGACAGGTTTTATAGATTTTGAAACGGCGGTATTGGCTTGTTTAAGGTTTTTATAAATATGCTCATTAAGTTCGGATATTTTATCAAAGGCCTCGATCTGAGGTTTCAGAGAAACTTGTGCTTTTTTTGTTAGAACGATTGACTCGTTTAGTGTTTTTAAAAGCTCTGTATTTTCTTTTTTGCACTGTGCTAAAAGTTGTTGTTGAATTGTAAGCTCTGAACTGATTTTTGATATAGAGCTAATATTTTGACCGTTTGTTTGAGAATTATTAGAAATGAGTTGATTAGATTCATTTAAGGCTAAAGTAATTTCTTTTAAGGTATTATCGATATTCATTTCATTCGTCGCAAGCTCATTTTGGAGTTCTGCTTGAATTTTAATAGATTTATTTATTCCTTCAATAGTTGCCCTGTTGAGTAAGTTCTTCACCTTTTTAATTTTATTTTTGATTCTGATTAAATCATCTCTGTATTCTGTTATTTGATTGGTGACGTGGTTTGCGTAAAACTGAATAGATTCTGGACCAGTTTGGATTGTTTGTGATGTGCTAACAGCATTTGATGGTAAAACAATAGGATCATTTTGTCTTGATCGCAACGCCGAAGATTTTATTCGATTTTTAGGCTTAGATCTAAACTCTGACTTTGGATCTTTTTGAACTACATTTGGTTCATCTAGAACTTTCAAATGTGGTGAATTTTTCCGATTATTGTCAATCACTATGAGTGATTGAGTATTTTTTCTTTTACGGCGTATAGACGTTCTATCTGAAGATGTTCCGGATAATGTTAGTTGTTGCACATTCCCTTGGGATGGGGCTGTTGGAAATATGTTTGGAGCAGGTGAGGATGAAGACAATAGGGGGGGATTAGATATTTCTTTAGTAGGTTCAGCGTTTTCTTCAACCTTTGTAATAATAGCATTTTGTGGACTTGTTATATTTGATGCAGGGGTATTTTGAATTATAGTTGGGGAATTTCCAATAATTGCTACAGGGGTATTCGTTGAAGTCTGAATTGTTTGACTTAAAATATCCTTTTTTTCACTGTTGTTTACGATATTATTTTGTTGTGTGCTGGGGGATTGAGGATTGTTTACTTTTTCAGAAGCAATGTTAAAAACATTGCTAACAGCATTCCCAATGCTACTTAAAGGAGCAGTAGGCAATGCTATAGGTTGTTGGGATAATATATCTTTCTTAACCCCTAAATCTGAATTTTCAGTTTTTGGAGCTGTATTGTTCAAATTATCTGTTGTTGGTGGTGTATTTGAAGAATTGCTACTGTTTTTACTGTCTGCTGAAATCGATGGTTTCGCAGTTGATGCAGGTGTAGGGCTACTTATACCAAATATATTACTTACAACTTGTAATGCTTGGTTATTAAGTGTGCTACTCAATGAAATATCTGCGTGTATTAAAATCAAAAAAAGAAATGATTTTGAAAAAAAGTTTTTTTTATCTTTGATAATAAGCATAAATTCATTGGAAATTATATTTTATTAAATTTTAAATCACAAGAACTAATAAAACGTTAAAAAATGGATTTATTAGATGTTAAGAAATATGTACATCATCCAGAAATGAAGCACACACCATCCTTATGAATAGTAAATGGATTCATATTATTCATCAGGATGGAATATTTTTTTTAGAAAGAATATATCTAAGGCTTCATATCTTGAAAATATGGCAGTGATATGTGCATGCTATTTAAATTTGTGATATCAAGAGTTTTTAATTCTATCGTACTTTCTGCGCTTACTTTTTTATACTTAACGAAGGCGCTATTGTAATGATAATTAACTAAGCAAACGTGGTGGCAAGGTGTTCCTAATTTATTGCTATAAAATGGTAAAGTTAATTTATTGGATTCTCCATTTTTATAGGAATGTACTGAAAATCGAAGGTGTGGAATGTTTTTAAATTCGTTAGTGATATAATCGCTAAATTGTTTTGATTTTAATAGTGCTTCATGGATTTTAATCGAATTACCTTTTCCAGCTTCTGAGTACCGTTTGTTGTATGCTGTCGATTCTTGAAAAATAGTGAAGCAATCTATGTCATGAAAACTAAGGTCATATATAATCGTATCTGGGAATAAATTCGCTAATGTTTGAATTCCTGTTTGATAAACAGTGGCAGATTCAGGATCCACAATTTCTTTTAGAGCAACATAATCACTGATAATCTTAAATGTTACTCCAGGTGCATACACCTTTTCTATTTCGCAAGCGATATAATGTAAGGTTAGTAAGCTTAGAAAATCACCTAGTCCTGCTTGATGATTATAAACTTCATCCATATTTTGTGATTTTACAGGAAAACCAAGCATAACACATTGAATTCTTTCCCTCTGTCCGATTGAATTTTTTACTAAATCTTCAATTGAGCTTTTGGGTTTATTTTTAATGCATTTTTTCAAATAGGAGCTGATAGCTTGTAAAGCACTACCTTGTTTGATATCAATTTTTGGTAAACTCTCTATGTGTTTTGATATAATGATTATTCCTTCTTCAGATAAATCGCCAATGTTAATCTTGGACTTTTCAAGATATTTAATCACATTTTCTGTGCCGTAAGTATTTAAAGTTGCAGAAATTGTAAATGTAACAAATAGAAACTTTTTTAAAATTATGCGAATTGATTTGATTTTCATTATGATCTTTCCTTTTCTATAATATAGAGGTGTATATGAACTTTATGTTCATGCATGTGGATATTGTAGTGGTTATAAAATTTGAGATTTGGATTATTTAGCTTTGAAAAAAGCGCACCAATATTGATTTACGTATATACCTGTTCGTACATATTTCGTTTGATTAATATCTTCAAGATGTACAATGCGCCATCGACCATCGGATTCTTGTAAAAGGGTTCCATGCCATGGAGTAACAGAAGAATCTGGAGATAGTTTTAAACCTATTTTGGGACTAGTAGAAAATTGAAAATGGACAGAAGCCTTGATGTAATTTTGGTTTGAAAATTTATTTTTGATAAGCATTCCAAAATGCTGACTGTACGCCTGAATTTGTTTTGTTTTTGTAATTACGGTATGATCATCTTTTCTTTGGTTGAGCTCAAAAGCCATTCTATTTAATGTAACCTGATCACTTACTGATCTCGCGTTATGTTTGATTTTCTTAAAATATGCGGATCTTAATCCTAAATCATATGAGGATAGAATTTTTATCCCCTTCAAATCTTTGGATAATATTTTTAGAGTATCTTCATAAATTTTAATGTGTTCATCACTTATATGAAAAACGTCACTAAAAGCAATTCCATCACATAGGATTGTAAGCATAGCACCTGGAGAATAAACAGCTTTTATCTTCTCAAGCATACCGTGCAAATATTGTAAACTTAAGCGTTCGGCCATATCGGCCCTTTGCGCAATTACTTTGCGCTGAGTATTTACAGATTTGAATGGAAATCCGACCATACGAATATCAATGGGTAAATGATGTTTAATAAAATAAATTAATTGATCATGCACAATTTTAGGAATTTGAAGGCTATGCTTTTGCAATACAAAATCTTCATCAATAGAGTGCTGATCGATGTCGTAGGATAACTGATATTGTTGAAGAATATTTTCAATAAGTTTTGCCTTAATTTGGTTATTAGAGGGCAACAATACTTTTTGAGAAATTGATTTATTTAAACAAGAAGATAAAAAAATGGAAGTCAGTATAGCCAAAAGCAAAGGAAAAAGATTGGTTGTAGATTTATAAGATCGAGTAATCACATTCATAATAAGAGCTTTCTAAAGACATAAAATTAGCACGCACGGGTAGTGTTTTTTCTAGACACCATCGCCACGCATTAAAAATTATGTTCATTTTATTCTCTTAAAATGGAAAACATTCTATACTTTTATATTTAATCATAAAGATTTATAATGATCAACTATTATAAAATTAAAATTTATAATATCCAAAAAAAGAATTATAAATTCTTTCATTAATATATTTTTTACAATATTTTGTAATCATGTTCCTATATAAACCTTATTGGGTTAGACATAGAAAATGAAGCCAAGACAAATTTTTTCAAATTATAGATCATATTTTTATATAGTATATTCGTTATTTTTATTCTCTCATTTGAGTTATTCATCTGTTATAAACATGGATGAAAAGAAAGATCTTAAGATGCAAATGGCAGAAAAAATTAAGGCTAGTCCAGCCGAACAGTCTGTGAAAGAAAAAATAGCTGTGCCTGGTAAGAATTTGTATGAATCTGGCAATTTAAGATCCGAAGTTGTTGAATATATATTGATTAGATATAAAAATGATATCGAATCAGATCCAGAATTTAAGTCTTTAGAAAAACAAGAAATAGCAAAAAAATTAGTGAGTTTAAAAGGAATAAATTACGATAATATTTGGTTTTGGAATCCTGATCAGTTACCTGATGGACTAGTATATTTTTATGATGACCGTAATGGAGATAAAGTACTATATCGCTCATTTGATGAAGAAAAAAAGAAAATACTTTATAAAGATGCAAATAACGAGAGGGTGAAAAAAAGATTTGTAAAAATCGGCTTACGATATCTTGATAAATCAGGAAAGGAAAAAATTAAAAGTTTAGAGTTTGATGAAAAAACAGGTCTTCCTATTAATATATTCAAAGAAAGCACAACACTTGAAGGTAAGGGTTCTAATGTTGAATTTGGTGAAAATTTAGAAATACAAACTTTGGTAACGACAGATATAAACGGTGAACTGTATGCACTGTTTGGGGAATCCAAGCCACCATCTTTTGCTGTTTCTATGATTCATCAATACAGTAGTCCAGTGGATCAAAAAGAATTTGATACTTATGAGTTGAGTGCTATAAAAAAAGCACTTCATCAAGATAGTACACAATTTAAATTTGATGATTTATTGCGTGATAAAAAGATTTCTTTTGTATCAAAAATTTCTGATGTTCAAAAATCATTATCTAAAAATTCGTGGGTAAGTCGTAAAACGGTGCATATACATTTTGATAGTTTAGATGAAGCCAAAAAATATATTGTACAAATAGGATTTACTCCATCTGAAGTAGTAAAGTTTGTCAGTATTAACGGTAAGAAAGAATTTGGTGAACTACTATCTAAGTGGAGCAACTGGAAAAAATATGCCAAATCTTTGGAATTAAAATCTCAAGGAGATATTTCTTCTGTACAATTTTCAGCATTAATAAAATTGAATACTATTTTTAGTGATATTAGGATCTTTGTTGAAGATTTAAAAAGCGATAAAATTCAGAAAGACACACAAAGATCAGAGCTTTTAAATAGTTTATTTCATAACTTACAACAGTATTTTTTGGATAATAACTGGTTTGACTATTACTTCAATTTGAAAACTTCTCCCTTGCCTTCGGAAATTATAACAGAAAACATAAAACTATTCATACAGCTTTCAATTTTAAAAGCATTTGATACTTTGAGACTTCTTGATAAATCTTCTTGCATTGTGGATTATAGTCGATCAGAAACAAATTTTATAAAATATTCCTTTTTAATAACTCAAATAGTTATAGAGAGAACCAAAAGAAATGGAACTATGTTTAGTCAATCGCTTGATGAATTGAATGCCATAGGTATTGATGATATTTTGTTGTTTGAAAATATTTCGAAATTGAAAAAAATGGATGATTAATACTTTTAACAATTAACTTTGTTTAAAGTATTTGATATTAAATATTAAAAAAAAGAATAAGGGATTTTTATGAACAATTTAAAAAGAATTTTAATTTCAGCCTCTACATATGCTCCAATTTTGTTTTGTGGTATTATGTGTAATACTATGGCTTTAACAGCACAAATCATACCTGCGGGCGATACTTATAATGCGGAAGTCATGAATAGTACAAGCCAATTTAACAGGCAGCAAAAAGATTTAGCCTTTGATGCTGCTTCTAAAGTTGCCATTCCTGCAATCCCAAAAGCAGCTTCTGTTTGTGTCGAGAAGCAAGGCAATACACTTGTCCGTTCACACTCTCATAATGCTAGTGGGAGAGGTGTTATAACAAGTGCTATGGATATCGATGCATTTAATAAAATTTTCAAAGCAAAAATTACGCGCGGGAGTTCATTTGTATTAAATGTTCCCAAAGATATAAATGGAGACCTTTCCCAAGGTATGAACACTTATAATGGAGTTGTTTTCTTGCAAAACGGTGATGGTACCACAACAGGTGATTACTTTTGCTTTGCTAGATACCAAACCAGTTAAAGAATTTACTGAACTCAGAAAATGTTGATGCATGAATATGTTTGTAATGTATCAACATTTATACCTTAAATTTAATTTATATGATTTGACAATTTTGCCTTTATTTGTAGCAACTTATTTAGATAAAAACTATACCGGCATAAAAAAAAAGTTTATGTCAGAATCCAAAGTTTCACTACAACAATTTTTGTTGGCAGAAGGATTTCAGTATGTTTCTATTCAGCACGTTTGGCTTCATCAAAAAATAACAGATTATCATAAAGCTCATTTCTTTCAGTCTTGTGCAGACCTTCTTGAATCAGGGCTTAATTTGCAAGAGTCTTTAAAAATTTATGAAGAACAGTGTTCACATAAAATTTTAAAAATAGTAACCCAAGAAATTTTGGATCATTTAAGTAAAGGTCGAAATATTTTTGACATACAACGTAACGATTTTTTTGATGATTTTATAGTATCTAATCTGAAACAAATTTGTAGTACACAGTCTAACTTGGTTGTGTTCAAATTGATTAGTGAATATTATTTTGAAAAAATTGAGAGCAAAAAGAAATTAACCAATGTTCTATTTTATCCTCTTTTAACTTTGTTTATTTTAGGAGTAAGTTTATATTTTTCTATTGATATGGTGTTGCCTTCAGTTTTACAGTTAGTGCCTGTTTCAAAAATTTCTTTGGCCACAAAAAGTTTAATGTTTGTAAAAGATAACGTGTCAATAATCTTATATTCTGTAGCATCTATATTTTTTTTTATGATTCTATGCAGGAAAAATTTAAGTTTTATACCCATTGTTGCGCGTTTTGAAGTGATGGATTTTTGGAGGCAAATGTCCTTTTGCCTGTCTAATCAGTTTCATTTTAATCAGGCATTACATATTGTTAAAGATAATTTTAATGCGCGTGTTTCCAGGCATATCTATTATGTGATTGATAGCCTTAATAGAGGCCATGATGTCAAAACATCATTTTTACACTTTCCTGGAATCAACAAGGCTCAGTTGCATGTTTTGAAAATGGGAGAAATTTCTGGTTGCATGGAGAAGAACCTTAAATTCATAAGCGAACAAGAACAAAAGTTTAAAAAAAATATGAGTGATAAAATTATTTTCTGGACTCAACCTATCTTGCTCCTTATTATGGGAATTGTTCTCATGTGGATATTGTTAGGGACTGTAGTACCAATTTATGAAAATTTTCACGAAATGGGGTCTTAATTCTTCTCGCCTGCTAGCAAATACAGAAGAACCTAAAAAAAATTTTCTCAAAAATGAAATATATTCTTTTTTGAATGATGCGTATGATTTTTTTACCTACCAATTCAAGAATTTTATTTTTTTTCAAAGATTTGAAAATATAGAAGTCACGATTGAAAATGATACAATGACATTTTCACACTTTCGTTCCAATCAAATACTTGAACAATTTGTATATCAAATGGATGATTGTTCACATTCTGACATGATGCAAAAATTAAACGAATTTTGGAAACATAAGAAAAATATGTATACTCAAATTTTCCTTAAAGGTGAAGATCTCGATTTTCAACTTATCAAGCTTGGGAAGATTAAGGGTGTTCAGAAGAAAATTCTGACATCTCAATTGGTTAAAAGCAGATTTTCTCCTCAAGAGTGGATTAGTCCTCTTTTCATTAAATATCCAAAAAATAATACTCAACTTTTATTTGTTTCTTTGCATCCTAGTCAAATTTTGACCCATCATTTTTTGATATTAAAAAATTTAAGTATTCCTATTAGTTTTGTATCAAGTTTTGATTTAAAAATTGCAGGCGAAGTTTGTACGCTTTTAAAGCTGGATTATCTAGCTTTAAAAGATATATGGGTCTTCTTGATTAACCGAATATCTTCTGAGGTTTGGCAAATCTATTTGATGAAGAATGGTGCCTTTTATTTTATACGTACCCTGCATTTAAAGAAAAATCAGATTGATCATCCTCAAAAATTTTCTGATATTTTAGATCATGTTGATGCTAGTGTAAAATTTGCAAAAAGATTAGATGTAAATCAAGAGTGGAAGAATTGTTTGCTTTTGTGCAATTTTGACGAAAATTTTGACGATATTGATTGTTTTGAATCTATTAAATTTTTCAATAAAATTCAATTTGTGAGAACTCAAGTAGCTGTGAAGAAAAGGAATTTTTTATCTGTTCTTAAGAATTGTTCTTCAATTTCGGATGCTGTTCTTTATATTAAAAATTACAGGATTTTCTCAGGATTAATTCATCATCAGTTCAAAATTTTTAGTTTGAAAAAAAATCTACTTATAGCAAAAATCTTCAAAGGATTTTTCTATGTATCGATCATGCTCTTTTTTATTCTCCTTTATTTAAATTTTAAAGATGGTTTAAACATTTATTTTTTGCAGAGTAGCATAAAGCAAATCGATCAGTCATTGAATGCAATGCAAACCCAGTTTGAGAAGGAGCAGCAAAGTAATAGACCAGTTGTTTATGATGCTTTTTTGAAAAAATATAATCCTCGTGATCATGTGTCTAAGATGGTGTCTAAATTAATCAATACATTAAAAAATCGCTTTGATATTTTTGATATCGGTTATTCTATCAGTCATCAATTAGAAAAAAGTCAAGTTTCAAGAGAGTTAATTTTTTTGATTTCTCCAAAATTTTTCAGCTATGCTTCAGATTTGGATAGGCAATTTGACATAATTTTCAACATTATCAAAAAGAAGTTTGTTTCAATTGGGGTTTCTGAAAAAGCGATTTCATTGATAAAAATAAAAGCTGATATTTCACAAAACAAAAAATTTCATTCCTTAAAGAAAGAAAGAAGCTTTTTCAAAGTCAGTATTGTTTTGCCCAGTAACTAATCTTAGACTGAACAGTTTAATAAAAATTGTTGAGCTTTTGGTGATAATCCTTTTCTGTGATCAAGTGAGAAAAAATCGTCTTTAGATGCAATTTGATTAATTTCACCATCATGTAGAAAAATAATATCAGACGCTATGGATTTGGCAAAATGTACATCATGGGTGACCACAATAATAATTTTTTCTTTTCCTTTTAGCGCTGAAATTAAATCGATAACATCTTTTACATTTTCAATATCTAAAGCAGAAGTGGGTTCGTCAAATAAAATGATGTGTGGATTCATCATTAGCATGCGCACAATAGCTACTCTTTGTTTTTGTCCACCAGACAAATGGCAGGGAAAATAATGGGTTAAGTTTTGCAAATTAAACTGCTCGATGTACTCATTGTATTTTTTTTGGATTTGTTCTTTGGATGATTGCTCTGTGAGTTGGGGAGCTAAACAAATATTTTGTTCAACCGTCATATTTTCAAACAGAGCAAATTGTTGGAAAACCATCCCAA
Source organism: Candidatus Pelagibacter sp. (assembly GCA_013823725.1). Lineage (GTDB taxonomy): Bacteria > Pseudomonadota > Alphaproteobacteria > Paracaedibacterales > CAIOTO01 > PNMQ01. The sequence goes on along the minus strand of PNMQ01000004.1, from coordinate 89,597 downwards.
TTTGGCCTTTAGAAAGTTGTTGAAGAGGTTTTTGATTTAATCTTAATGTCCCTGAATAATTTTGTTCTAGCTGAGAAATACAGCGCAGTAGAGAAGTCTTTCCTGAACCTGATGGGCCTAAAATAGCATAAATTTTATCTGAAGAAATATCCGTTGTTATATCAGATAATATTGTTCTTGAATTAAGCTGAAGGCTTAAATTTTTAATGTGCAACATATTGCATTTTCCTTTCAACAAAGGAGCCTAATGAACTTATGATAAATACTAAAACATAATAAAAGAGAGCAGCTAGTAGATATGGTTCAAAATAGAGGAATTTTTCAGTAGCAACTTGACGTGCTCGGAACATAATGTCCATTTCACCTATGGTGCTTACTAAAGCTGTTTCCTTAAGTAAATCAATCATTTCATTCAATAGGCTAGGTAGTGTTTTACGTATCGTTTGTGGGAAAATAATGTGAATATATACTTGAAATTTTGTGAGTCCTAAAACTTGTGCAGATTCTGTTTGAGATTTATCGATAGACTGAATCCCTGATCTAAATATTTCAGAAACATAAGCTGCAGAATTCAGTGAAAAAGTTAATATTCCTGCTTGAAATGCGCTTAGATGAATGCCGGTAAGTTGAGGTGTAGCAAAATAAAACAGACCTAGCTGCACGAGTAAAGGTGTGCCTCTAAAAATAGAAGTATATCCTTGCGCAAAGTGAAACAAAAATCCTTTAGAACGCAACTTTAGTATTGCTAACACAACGCCTAAGGGCAATCCACATGTTAATGCTAGAATCGTATAGGATAACGTGACAGAGAGCCCTTGTAAGACAAATTCGAAAGATGATAAAAAAACATCAAAATTAAAGAGCATACTTTAAAAAATATTTATGAAATGAATATTCTATAAAAATAAGCTTATTCTTGTGTATAAATCAATCTTTTTCAAACCATTTTCTTTCAATTTCTTCAATTTTACCCGAAGCGGTAAGTTCATCAATCGCTTGATTTATTTTTTCAATCAACGGTGAATCTTTGCTCATGGCAATGGCGTATTCATTATTTGATTCGACGATATCATGTACAAAAGTTGTAAAATCCTGTTTTTTGAAATTCTTCTGAATGGTAATGGCTTCCCTTTGACCTAATAAAATAGCATCTATAGTTTTATTTTTTAAATTTTGCAATAATTCTGGAACTTTAGATAAAGATTGAAATTGAATTTTTGAATTTTGAATTTGTTTTTCCTTAAGATAATTTTCATAAATAGAGCCAGATTGAACCCCAATTTTTTTATTTTCAAGAGCCTTTAAATCTTTGAGATCTTTATGAATTGTTAAAAGCACAAGTGTTGAAACGTGGTAAGGCTTTGAGAAGTGAACGGATTTCTTTCTTTCTTCAGTTGCTGAAATAGCTGAGCATCCTAAATCAATTTTTCCCGTTTTAATAGATGCTAGGATTCCATCAAAAGGGAGATCCATAAGTTGAATATCTTTTTTTACTAACTTACCTATTTCATTAATAATATCGACTTCAAATCCAACGGGTTTTCCATCTTGATAAAATTCAAAAGGAGGATAGTCTATAGACATTCCAATCTTTAAAACTTTGGGATTCACCTTTTGTTCTTCTTTGCAACTTGAAAGAGCAAGGATTATTGACAATGTAGCAAGGAAATTCTTAAACATGATGAAATTCTTTTGAACGATCTTATATTAGATATTTTATATTAGAACAATAAAAATAAATACATTTTTTTACAATTCTTTTATTTTTGTGCTTTTATTTTATGAAATATTATGTATAATTGAATTCTGCAACAAATTTCAATTATCTACTTTTTTTACAATTGCTTATAGTTGAATTTGCAAATTAAAGTGTCAGATTGATGGCATTCGGTTGTTTAGATATGAGACAGGAAAAGTTGAAATGAAAAAACACTTGGGTAAATCTTGTAACTCTGAAGAGAAAAAAATAGTGCATTCTGAAAATAAACGTAATGAAACGGATTATTTTTTCTTTCACGATGTCAATCGTATGCTGCGTTTGGTTTCTAATTTTAGCAGTATTTTGAAAAAAAATGATGCTGTTATTCATAATGAAGACGCTGCAAAAATTGTTGATTTTTTAGGAAATGTATCTGGTCAAATGCAGGAGCTCATTAGTTTTTTTCTCTTTCAAAAGAATGATAATCGAAAACTTAATTGTACAGAAGTTGTCGATTTGTCAAAAATAATTTGTGATTCTTGGTGTAAGACTTATCAACTGAATAGCAGTGAACATCCCAAACTGTGTATGAATAGTAAATCTTGTAAAATAAAAGGAAACACCTGCTTTTTACAACAAGTATTTATGAATATTTTTGAAAATGCAATAAGATATAAATCTGAGGAAGATCCTAAAATCACTGTGGATATTCAAGAAGAAAATAAATACGTTAAAATCCGTATTAGTGATAACGGTATCGGATTAAAATCAGGAGAAATCGAAAAGATTTTTATGCCTAGTTATCGAGCTTTGAGAGCTGGTAATGTTCAAGGGCATGGATTAGGTCTGGCCTTTTCAAAGCAAATCATTAAATTACACAATGGCAATATTTGGGCTGAAAGCACTCAATCCAAAGGAGCATGTTTTGTTTTAGAGTTGCCATGCATCGTTTCCTGAATAAATTTCTTGAAAAAATGAAGTGTACGTGTGATTCTGTATTATGTGAGATAAATAAAATGATAGACCTATGACAGAAAATTTCAATGAGTTGTTGCAAGAAGTTCAAAAAGATATTCAGCAAGAAAAATTGGTAAGTATTTGGAATAAATATCAGAAGTATTTTTTTTACGCCATAGGAATTTTATTTATAGTTTTCTTTGGTGTTAATAAATATGTTGAAAATCAACAGCATGAAAAAATTTATATCTCTGATAAATATTTACAAGCTCAAGAATATCTTGCAGTTAAACAGACAGAAAAAGCCCTGAAAATTTTGGAAACAATAGCACAAAAAGATTCTAAGGCTTATCATGCACTTGCACGTTTACTCGAGGCTAAAGTATTTGTGGATAAAGGATCTGATGATTTTAAAAAAGGTCAGAAAATCCTTCAAGATTTATATTCTGATCATAAAAACGATGCTTTCTTTCGATCCTTTTCTAAGGCTGTATATTTGAATAATGAAATTGAAATGATCACTCGTGGCCAAGATCCTGAAAAAATTAGTGAAGATACAAAAGTAGCGTTAAGAGCATTACTATCCATAGTATCGGAATCTATTTCGGACACAACACCTTTGAAAATTATGTTTTTAGAAATTAAAGGTTTAATTCTCGTTCTTTTAGACCAACAGGAAGATGCTTTGAATGAATTTTTAGCAATTGCACAAACATCTCAGTGTCCTCGTGGTTTAAAACTAAGAGCAGAATTAATGATAGAGAAAATTAAAACACATATTAAAAACCTAGCTTAGATATATTTTGCCATCTTGGGCTCTATGAATTTCTCCTTCAAATTCAAAGTTCGAAATAGTTTCAGATATCATTGAAATGTCAAGATTCATATATTGAATGTCCAGGTATAGTTCTTCAAGAGTTATACCTGTTTCTGGGATATGTTTTAGTATCTCATGAGATGTAGGATTTTTTTCTTGTGATGCAACATCATGATTAGTCGTATCAACCGTGAAAGATGGACACAATTTTTTTCGAGGGATCAATTGGTAGTAATCTAATATATCTTGTGCGTGATCTATTAAAATAGCTCCATTTTTAATAAGGCTGTGCGATCCTTTATAGCGTGGATCTTTAATAGATCCTGGAACTACAAAAATATCTTTGCCTAGTGCAAGCGCTTGTTCAGCAGTGATCATCGTTCCTGATCCTAATCCTGCTTCTATAATAATTAATCCTTTTGAAAGTGCTGCAATTAAATGATTTCTTCTGGGAAAAAGTGATGCAATAGGGCTTTGACCAAATGGCATTTCTGATAAAACAACACCTTTGGTAGAAATATTTTGATAAATAGCATGATGTTCGGGTGGATATATTTGATCAATCCCACCTGCTAGCACAGCGATGGTTGGATGGGAATGATTACCTTCTAGCATGGCACCTTCGTGTGCTGCTTTATCTATTCCTCTTGCCAATCCAGATGCTATGGTAAATCCTGATAGTGCTAAGAATTTGGACATTTCAAAGGCAATTTTTATTCCTGGCAAAGATGCATTTCGTGCACCGACGATTCCTATTATGGGATTAGCTAAAAGCTCTAGTTTTCCTTTTGCTGTAATGATTGGAGGTGGGTAATTTAAACAAAATAAATCTTGAGGATAATGATCCTCGAATGCAGCAACTAAATGTGCATTAAATTTTTGTACCGATTCAATTTCATTATTTACGGATGTACGTATTTGGTGTGTGAAATGTTTGCATTTTTGAAAGTGTTTCCAAAACAGAGCATTGCCAATGCCTTTTGTTCTGTAGACAGAAAGCCATAATTGTTTTATTTCATCGTGTGACAAAATGTTATCAGTAAAAAAATCATGTTTGTTAAACATCGAAGGTTTTATGGAGTAATGATTATATGTTCTATAAAATTACATAAGATGTATAAATATAAAATTAATGTATGGTGAAATGCTATGACTAAAACAGTAGTGTTGATGAGACATGCTTCGTCTCAATTAGAACAGTTTGGAAAACCAGACAGAGAACGCACAATTACAATGTCTGGAATGCTTGAATTAGATTATTTGCGTCCACAACTACCTAATCTTTTGAAGTCTGTAGATTTGGTTCTATGTTCCAATGTTAAAAGGACCAGACAAACATTGGAGGCAGTGCGACAATCTTTGCCAGCAAGGGTTGATGAAAAATTTGATGATGGCATTTATCAAGCAACAGCTGATGTTTTGTGGCATAAGATTCAAACGACTTCGCCTGCTTACAACCACATTATGATCATTTGCCATAACCCAGCTTTAACTAATATTTTAAAAGCTATAGACCCAACACAACGGTGTGACGCTTTCCCAACTTCTTCTTTGGCTTTTATAGAAGCTGATGTGGCAAGATGGTCAGAATTTAGTATGAAAAATTGTGTCTTAAAACAGTTTATTGTTCCTAATATTTAATGCCATTATTTTCATATAAAATTATTGAAAAAAATAATTTTTTAGCCATAAGCTAAATTTATAAAGAAGTTAAAAATCAGCGAGATTGAATGAAGATAAGGGATAAGATATTTGTTTTATGGTTTTTAACTATGAATGCTTTTACAAATGATATTTGTGATGAGGGATGGACGGTCATTGGCAAGGAGCAACCGCCAATAAAAGAAGTGATGTTTGTTACAAATCACAAACTAACAGAAAGTCAATTACCTCATCCCATTGTTAGAAATTTACCGAACCCTGAAGGGGGAAGGTCTATAGATGGTGTGCAGATGCGTCGTCAACTTACACCTGAATCTCTATTAGATTTTAAAAATGGAAAAGAGACTAAAAATACATATAAAAATCCATTTCAGGATCGAACTTATCATGAGAAGGATATTCATGTTCTTTTTGACAGATTGGATGAATATCACCAAAAAATGAATCCGATAGCATGGATTCAAGAATTAAAAAATAATGTCTATTTATTAGATTATAGACATTTTATAGGTATCACGTGTTTTAGTTTAATAGGTTATTTTGGGTATTTAAGCATAATATGATTGCAAAATTAAAGGGTGTTTTAGACTCTATTTTAGAAGATAGTTTGATTATTGATGTCCACGGCGTTGGCTACGAGGTGCGCATATCGGAGTCCATAAAACTCAGATTGCCATCTATTGGAGAATCCTTAGTTCTTTTTGTTCAGACCGTTGTAAGACAAGATGAAACTTATTTGTGCGGTTTTTTAGAAGAGTTACATAAGCGATATTTTAATATCCTGCTATCTGTTCAAGGTGTAGGCGTAAGAGTTGCTTTAGGTATTTTATCATCTCTTACACCCGATCAGATTTATAATATCATTATGTCGGGTGATAAAAATTCATTAGTTAAAGCGGACGGGGTTGGACCTAAATTGGCTGGAAGGTTGATTTTGGAACTGAAAGAAAAGCTTCCTTATCCAGATTCTAATTCAGATACTGGGATAGGTGTAATTCAAGAAAGCTCGCTTATTTCATCGGAAAATAACAGCATGAATAATGATGCTGTTATGGCATTGCAAGGTTTAGGATATTCTAAAAGCGATGCATTTAGAGTCGTGCAGCAAGTTAATTCTAAACACCAAAATATAGAATTATCACAAATGCTTAAATTATGTTTGCAGAAATTAAATAAATAAATAAGATTATCGCGAAAAGCGAGTGAAGAAAAATTCTTGAATGATAATAGTATCTATTCCACCTTTCCCTAACACTTCTTGAATGGTTTTCAATATCCTTTTTTTAATAATTTTTGGATTTGGATCGTATTTTGGGTACCACAAAAGATTAAATGCTTTAAATAAATCTACAAAAATAGCATCAGTAATTCTTGGGACAAGGTTTTTGGCAATATTGAATGCCTTGCGTTGATCAATTTTCATGACAACACGGATATTTAGAATACCTTTTAGTTTATTGGTTTTAATTGCAGGGACAAAAATAACAGGTAGCCTATAATAAGGCTCTTCTAGGAAAAGCTTTAGATTATCAATTCTTTTTTGAGCTTTTTTATTTTTATCACCATCATCTTCTGACACTTCGATGGTGTCATTATTTTTTCTGTCTTGGGAGCTCTCATTCTTTGAATCATCCAAAAAAGATTCGCCCATTCTTGTTGCATTATTGGATGCAAAATAAATTGTGGCTAAAATTAATACGATAAATAAAATTATTAAACTAATTAAACCATTTTTTTTATTATTCATAATTATTAAACCATTTTTTTTAATGGTAATAAATAATTACAAATAAATTATTTATTTTTTTGATAATTTATCAAGAATGGCATTAATAAATTTAACATCCTTGTCATCTGCAAACATCTTAGTAATTTCAACATATTCATTGATAACAACGGGGTGAGGTATAAGCGGTTGATGTTTTAATTCATATAATGAACAACGTAATACAGCTTTCATGATAGAAATGATTCTATCAAAAGACCATTCTTCTGTTAAGTTTTGAACAATAAGGTTATCAATTTCGTCAAGGTGAAGTTCTAATCCACGTATTAATTCAAGATAAAAATCTTCATTCGCGGGTTGTCTTTCAGGATGGCTTCTTTGCTTGTCAGGGAAATGATATGTCAAAAATTGCGAAGCAATTTGACTTAAAGGAACTTCTGTTTGTTCAAATTGATAAACAGATTGCACAAAAGCAATACGAGAAACTCTTCTTGAAGGGGGACTGTATTTCACAAACGAAACTATAAAACAAAACTTTCTAAATTATATATAATTTTATTAGAAAAAGCTATGGTTTTGTCAAAATAGATATCTAAAAGTATGAAGAGAAATGTGGTTTAAGGTCGTGATCTTAAATTTTCAATCAATCGGCTGACTAGAATTTTTAAGAACGGATGAGATTCTTTTAATATTTTTTGAACATAGTCAGATTTAATTGTGATTAACGTTGCTCCTTCTTTTCCTGTTTTAGCTGTCAGAGACCTTGGGCCTGAATCTATAAGTGCCATTTCACCAAATATTCCACCCTTATGAATGGTGAATTTCAGTTGGTCTGTTCCATTAACGTGGTCCCAAAGCTCAACCGAACCTGAATCTATAAAAAAGCAAGCAAATCCGTTGTCCCCTTTTTTAAAAATGATTTTCCCAGCTTCTTGAAATTTTCTTTCTTGAACACCATCTATCATGTATAGACCCAATAATATTATTTTAAAAATAATAACATCAAATATTTAATAAAAATATAATTTGTCTTTATTGTTTTCTGTAAAAAATTAAGTTCTCAGATATCAGAAAAAAAATACCAAGTTGTATCATGACTGCACCATAAGCCCAATATATTTGAGTATTTTGAAGGGGTAGGTTCATTAAATTTAAGTAGTAGGGCATAAAAAAAGGGATGTTTAATGTAAAAATTGCCAAGGCGTCAATGCGAAATTGCGTGATAGAAATCAGCAATTGAATAGATATAAAAAACAAGAATAGGTGAGTCGTGTAAAGAAAATAGTAAAATGTAATAACATTGTGAAAGCGAAGCATTGTACTTAAGGTAAAAAAACAACCCCATAAAATAATTCCATTACAGAGAATCAGCATAACTGATCGAGCTATGATGTAGCACGACATATTGCCAAATAAAGAACATGCAATGTCAAAACTTCCATCGTCAATATCTTCTTCGAATAATCGAGTTGTTTGATAAATATGAAAAACAGTGAAGAAAAAAATAATGCACAATAAAGCTTCTTGTGTCATGAATTTATTCAAAAATAATGCGTAAGACAATCCAAAAAGACTTATGCTTAATATGGCATTTAGAGTAATAACTTGAAGGTTATGTTGTAATAAGTATTTTAAGTAGAGAATCATCGAGACATTAATCTTTTCAACCCTATGGTGCCTATAAAGATTCCAAAACCGCAAATGACGGCCATGGGGCTAATAGGGAAATCAAATTGAAAGGCAGCAAAAATTCCCATTAAAAAAATAGAAATAGATATTATAACGGCTATAAAAATCATTTTTTCTGGAGACTTAGCAATTAATGCTGCGCAGCAAGCAGGCATTATAAGCATCCCAGGAACAAGGAGTGCCCCCACTTTGGGTAATGTCAGGCTTAATAGAATGACTAAAATGCCCAGAAAAATAGGAAAAATATATGCAGATTTTGGATTGTGTATTTGGGCAAGTTCCGTATCGAGTATGGATCTAATAATCATTTTCCAAAAAAGAAAAACAATGCAGACAATGAAGATTGCAAAAAATGTTATAAATTGTAAATCGTGATTATTAATTAATAAGATGTCGCCAAATAGAATAGATTCTAAATACCCTAATGTTAGTCCCTTATGGTGAGCAAGATAATGAGTGACGGTATATCCTAGTCCAAGAAAAGAGTAAGATATAAGATTAAGCCAACTATCTTTGGGAATGTTGGAACAGTACTTATGGTAATAGAGACTTAGCGCAATAAGAAGGCCTATTCCTGTTATCCCCCACAATGGGGAAATACCAAATAAAACACTTATGGACACACCTAAAATAGCGCTATGACTTAATGCGTCGCTTAGAAAAGCATGTCTCATCCACATTAAAAAACATCCTACAATTCCAAATGTTATTCCTAGAAGAATAGCTGAAAATATAAGTCTGGTCATTCAACCTCCTCGATATGTAATTCATTATGGTGATGATCACAGTTTTGATGAGAATGATTGTGTTGATAAGGAGCAAAACCTTTAAAAAGGGATTGAAAATGTTCATGTCTATAAACTTTATCAGGCGAACCTTTGCAGCATATATGTTTATTCATACATATAATTTGGTTGCTATCTTCCCAAACCAAATGTAAATCATGGGACACCTGAATAACAGTGACTTGATTTTCCATAACATATTGTTTGAGAAAATGATAAAAATGAATTTGGTTGTTATAGTCGAGGCACTGGGCTGGTTCATCCAAAATCAATAAGTCTGGATTGTTCATGATAGATCTTAAAAAAAGAATTCTTTGCCATTCTCCACCAGAAAGATTGTGAACGTTTTTATCCAAAAGAGGACGTATGTCAAACACTTCAAATGCTTCTTTTAAAATATGTGCCGTATTATCTTTGTGATCTGCAAAAAAATTTAAAAAGTCTTTAACCCGCAAAGGTAAGCTTGTTTCTAAGGCAAGTTTTTGAGGCATGTAACCAATCTTTAGTTCGGGGGTCTTTATAATAGAGCCACCTGAGGGTTTTAATATGCCTAATATAAGTTTTAGTAACGTACTTTTCCCTGCTCCATTTGGACCAATAATAGTTGTAATTGTGCCTTTGGTGATTTCAAAATCAATATTAGAAACCAGCAAGCTATTTCTTGATGAGTCACTATATTGTAGGTTTTGCGCAATCAGCACGCATTCGGCACACGTATGCATGGTTATAGTACACCCCAAAGAGAGCTTTGATCAATCCAACCTTTGTATGATTGAAAATTTTCTAATGAAGGTTGTTTTATTGTAGACGCTTTGCACCATCGTCCATCACACTTTTCTATTCTTACAACAGAGTTTTTTTCTAAATGCGCTATGATTTCAGAATTAGAATCGGGTTTTTTGGTAAGGTTAACGTTGTCCTTAATCACAAGGCCATGTTTTTTAGGTGTTAAGGTGCTTTTGTGAACCCAACCTGTTTCGCCATCTAAATCGCGAATCATTCTCCAAACATCAAAATTTGCAACAATCTCAATGGGTCTGTAAATCGAAAAGAAAAACGTTTTTATGGGATAATTGAAACCAGGACCGCTATGCAGATTTACCTTATTAAATTTTATGGCCGCAAATTTAGAGCTAATTTGAGGTGTGTTTGAATATAGTCCATTATTAGCAAGAGCAAAATAAAAACAGATTAACATTCTTAAAACAAATCTATGATTTGCAAACACCTTAATTTAATTCCTTTATGCGTTAATATTTTCATATTAATGCATAATGAAGTAAAAAGTAAGAAAATAAATTGAAACTGTTCCTTTAAACTGATGATTTATGTATTCCAAAAATGTTTAATTCTCTTTAACAAATAAAAACTAGCTACTGCATAATGAGCAATCACACCAATGCTAATGCCTATTAATATAGGTATTGTGGATCCTAAGTAGAGACTTAGTGGAATACCCAGTCCTAAACTTAAGCATGTGGATATAAAAGGCGGAATAACAGTATCTTTTAGATTGATAAGCGTTGCTATCAAAATATTTCTAATGCATACAATATAATATGAAATATTCATCATAAAAAAACCCAATATTATTCCATAATATTGGATGTTTTTTTCGACATGTTTGATTTCAAAGGTTAAAAAAAAGTAGAAAATCATAGAAATCGTGAAAAGTAAAACACTGTATATGATAAAGAAAGATTTAAGAGATTTTATGTATTGCTTAAAATTGCGTTGCACAATAGATGTAATATTATCTAATCCAAAAGCTTGAACAGTTCCAAACATAAGGACAAAAGCAATTAAATTATTTTTGAGAAATATTTGATAAATGACTAACAGGTTTGGTTCTAATATGCCAATTAATACAACATGAGAAAGGTGAACCACTGTTCCGTGAATGTTTTGAATTGCTGAAGGAAAGCTGATTTTAAATATTTTAGCTATCTCGGATTGGACGGCGTTCCATTTCAATTTTATGTACATTTTACTGTGAAAATAATTTTTGCTGTATACATATCCTAAAATTAAAATAACGCAACTTGAAAAAATGAGAGGCTGATGCCAACTATAGTCTAGGTATTTAAATTCGATGCCTTGATAATTTTTTAAGTACGTAAAATAACCCCATATGAAAAACAAATGCATAGCATGAGAAAAAATATTCATATACGAAGAATGCGATACTCTATTTAAACCGATAAGAATATGTTGAAAGCAGTGAATTAACGAATAAAATATTAACCCTTTAGAATAATTTTGAACAAAATGAACGGTAGGTGAAATGATTTCTGGTGGCTGACTTAAAAGTTGTAGAGCATCTTGTGTGAAAAAGTAAAAAAGAAGTGAAGTGCATAAACTTAATACGAGATTAAGAAATAAGGATACATATATCGTATTTAAAATATTATTTTTATCTAACTTTTCTGTAATTTTTCTTTTAATCTGTAGAGCTGTTCCCGTAGAAAAATAATAGGGAAAAGCCAATAGACCCAGCACTACAAGAATATGGGAGGCTGCATTAGAATACGATTCGTCAAAATCAGAAAGTATGTTCACAAGTAATATTCTATATGCAATAAGAATTCCTATGTTTGACGACAAGGGAATCATTTTGCTTAGGACGTGAAATAGGTTTTTTTTCTTAATGTGATACACCTCGTTATATTTATTTTAGGGTTTTTTAATGTCTTGTAAGAATAATGATTTTTATCATCTTTTACAACTATCAATACGTTTTTAGCGCTTATTTTTGCAAGGCGTTACTAAAAAAACACCCCTAAGATATGAATCAAAGGGGTGAAATAGATAGGTAGTAAGGACTTTTATTATTCTGATGAGGATAAAGCTTTGCGTCCTTGAAATTCTGCGACAGCTAATGTTGACATGTTTAATATGGTTCTTACAGAAGCTGTTTGGCTAAGTACGTGTGCTACTCCATTAAGTCCCATGAGGATAGGATCGAGGGTTGGACATTCTGTTAAAGTTTTTATTAAATTATATGAAATATTAGCAGATTCAATATTGGGGAAAATAAGTAAATTAGCCATTCCTTTTAAATTGGAATTGGGGAAAAATTTAGAACGTGCGTCTTCATCTAAGGCTAAATGAGCATGCATTTCTCCATCAATTTCTAAGTCCGGATATTGATAAGCTAAAATATCTCTAACTTCTCTTAATTTCTTTGCAGAAGGAAGCGACGATGTTCCAAAATTAGAATGGGAAACAAGTGCAACTTTTGGTGTTAATCCAAATTGACGAACTTGCTTCATCGCTAATTCTGTGATTTCTACGAGTTCATCCGCGGTTGGATCTTCGTTGACATATGGGTCACAAAGGAAAAGTGGTCCTGACGGCAAGATAAGCGGTGTTACGGCAGCACATATGTCGGCATCTTTATCAAGCCCCAGAATTTGCCTGAAAGTCCTAAAGTGCTCTATATAGCGTCCTGTTAATCCCGCAATAGAAACGTCAGCATCTCCCAAACGTACAGCCAAAGCAGCAATTAAAGAGTTTTTGCTTCTTACATGAATTTTTGCATCGTCTGGGCTAACACCTTTTCGTTCCATAAGAGAATGATAAGTTTGCCAATATTTTTGGAAACGGCTATCGCTGTTCGGGTCTACAATGGTGAAATCCTTATCTTCAACTATTCGTAACCCTAAATGGTCTATTCTCCATTTAATCACTTCTGGACGGCCAATTAAAACAGAATGACCTATGCCACGATCTGCCAGACCTTGAGCAGCTTGTAAAACACGGTTGTCTTCACCTTCAGCAAAACAGATACGTGTACCTTTTGCTTTTTCAGATTTAGCAATTTCAAAAATAGGTCTCATGAAAGAAGTTGATCTGTACACATAACTTTCAAGATCATGAAGATACGTTGCAAAATCTTGAATTGGTTTTGTTGCTACGCCTGTGTCCATAGCAGCTCTTGCCACAGCTGCAGCAATTTCCATGTAGAGACGACGGTCAAATGGTTTTGGAATAATATAGTCTCTGCCAAAACGGTGAACTTCACCACCGTAAGCGTTGGCTACAACATCTGTTGTTTCTGCTTTGGCAAGTCTTGCAATAGCATCAACGGCAGCAATTTTCATTTCTTCGTTAATGCATGACGCACCTACATCTAGAGCACCTCTGAACAAGTAAGGAAAACATAGAACGTTGTTGACTTGGTTGGGGTAGTCAGATCGTCCTGTTGCGATAATGGCATCAGATCTTACTTTGAGAATTTGTTCAGGAGTTACTTCTGGATTTGGATTTGCTAGAGCTAAAATTAGCGGGTTAGGGGCTAGTGAAGCAATCATTTCTTCGTCAAAAACATTTGCAACAGATAGACCTAAGAACATGTCTGCACCTCTTAAGGCATCTTTCAAAGTTCTATTGGGTGTTTCTATCATGAACGCTTTTTTATAAGGGTCCTTTATATCTTCACGACCGGAATGAATTGCACCTTTACTATCACAAACTGTAATGTTTTCTCTTTTGATACCTATATGCATAAGCAAGTTTAAACAAGCCATTGCACCAGCGCCAGCACCAGATGCGACAAGTTTAACATCTTGAATGTTTTTTCCCAAAAGCTCCAAAGCATTTTGTGTTGCAGCCGCAACGATAACAGCTGTTCCATGTTGATCATCGTGGAACACAGGAATTTTCATGCGTTCTTTTAATTTTTGTTCAACATAAAAACATTCAGGAGCTTTAATGTCTTCAAGGTTGATACCTCCAAATGTAGGTTCAAGTGAAGCAATAATTTCAACAAGTTTGTCAGGGTCTGTTTCATCAATTTCAATATCGAAAGAATCAATGTTACCAAATTTTTTAAATAAAGCAGCTTTGCCTTCCATCACCGGTTTTGAAGCTAAAGCACCAATGTTTCCTAATCCTAAAACTGCTGTCCCGTTTGAAATAACAGCGACGAGGTTTCCTCTTGATGTTAATTCTAATGATTCTAGAGGGTTATTTTGAATAAGCCTGCAAGGTTCAGCAACACCTGGAGAATAAGCTAAAGCAAGATCTTCACGGTCATCTAGAGGTTTCGTTGGAACAACCGAAAGTTTTCCGTATGGTTTTCTTCTATGGTAGATGACTGATTCATCAAAAACATTATTAGACATGTTACAGTATCCTTTTTTTATATATATCATATAAAATATATCAAAATCGTTTTGGGAAAGCCATGTTATATTACGGTGCCATGTTTTTTAGCCATAATAATTTTTTTGTGGCATTTTTTTTGACTATGAAAATAAACGCAAGAGATGCATATATGATGTCAGCACGAATTTATTGTGCTTTGTAACCAAAAAAACTCCTACACTTTCCCTTCAGTGTATATTAAATAGTAGATTTAGACTGATGAAAAAACATAGGAGTGATGATCTCATTTCAGAGGAATAAGGTGATTTAGTTCATCTTGCTAACTTATATGTGGATACTATATTTTAAATTTTTTTAATAACAATGTGAGGTGTTTGTTCAGCATCATTAATTTTAACAGATTTTTAAAAGAAAGCATTTTTTTGAAATTTTTGCTATTATGTGGGAAACTATCAAAGATAATAAATATTTAGTTTTATAAAATTAAGATTTTGTGTTTTTTGTAAATTGGAGAATAAGATAAAAATGAATGCAACAAATTTAAAAATATTTTTCTCGATTATTATTGGTCTATCTATCTATCTGATGCCTATTCCGGTAGGTTTAGAGCCTAAAGCTTGGCACTTATTTTCTATTTTTGTGGCTACGATTACAGCAATTGTACTTAAGCCATACCCTATGCCTTTTATTGCGTTATTAGGTCTTTTGGTAACTGTACTAACAAATGTTTTAACCTTTGAAGAAGGAATGGCAGGGTTTTCGAATCAAGTAATTTGGCTGGTTGTTCTTGTTTTTTTTATCGCCCGTGGGTTTATTAAAACTCAGTTAGGAACAAGATTAGCTTATATCTTTGTGGGTCTTTTGGGGCGAAGCACTCTTGGTTTGGGATACGGAATAGCTATTACAGAAGTGTTGATTGCACCTTTTATGCCTAGTAATTCCGCGCGTACCGGTGGTGTGATGCTTCCAATTATCCAGTCTATTTCTGAAACTTTGGGTAGTTCCCCTGAACATGGTACGGAAAGAAAATTAGGATCCTTTTTGTATCAAGTCACTTTTCAAAGTAATTTAATATCCAGTGCAATGTTTTTAACTGCGATGGCTGCAAACCCAATGGCGCAAAGCTTAGCGGCAAAACAAAATGTTGAAATTACTTGGGTTTCTTGGTTTGTTGCTGCTAGTGTTCCTGGGTTGATTAGCTTGTTGGTTATTCCTTTGGTTTTATATTGGATTTATCCACCTGAATTAAAAGTTATTAAAAATTCAAAAGAATTTTCCCGTGATCAATTAGAAAAATTAGGACCATTAAGTTCTAAAGAAAAAACGATGATTGGTATTTTTTGTCTAATTCTGTTTTTTTGGATTTTTGCAAAACAAACGGGCGTTGGTGCTTCAACAGCAGCCTTATTAGGTTTAGTCTTAACAATCGTTTTGAAAATCATTGATTGGAAAGATGTGATGAATGAAAAGGAAGCATGGAATACATTCATCTGGCTTGCGGTTCTTGTTACATTGTCGACCTACCTTGATAAGTTTGGTTTTATATCTTGGTTTAGCCAAAATATTTCAAGATTTGTAGTCGATTGGCCTTGGCAAAAGGGATTCCTATTTTTATCCTTATGTTATTTTTATAGTCACTACTTTTTTGCAAGCAACACAGCACATGTATCTTCAATGTATGCTGCATTTTTAGCTGTTAGTATTTCTATAGGAGCTCCTCCTTTAGTTGCAGCACTCTTGCTTGCATTTTTTAGTAGTTTATTTTCAAGTATGACGCATTATGGAACAACTGCGGGTGCTATTGTTTTTGGTGCAAATTACGTTAAATTAGGTGATTGGTGGAAAATTGGATTTATAGTCAGTATTATTAATCTTATCATTTGGATATGTGGTGGCGGACTATGGTGGAAAGTTCTTGGCCTTTGGTAATGAAATAAAATTTTCATCAATACTTTACGTTTTGTTAGTTTATTTATGAATATTATAAAGGCATAGTTAATTATAATGTTTATGCCATGTCTATAGATCTTAAAAAATTTAGAGTATTAATAGTTGATGATTATAAAACAATGCTTCGTATTATTGGTAATCTTTTAAGGCAGCTAAAATTTGAAAATATAGATGAAGCTTTGGATGGTGGTGAAGCTCTAGAGCTATTAAAGCATAATAAATATGACTTAATAATTTCTGATTGGAATATGGAGCCTATGAACGGGATGGAGCTGTTAAAAGCAGTGAGAGCGAATCCAAACCTGAAACACATTCCCTTTATTATGGTTACAGCCGAAAGTAAAACAGAAAATGTTATAGCTGCGAAACAAGCTGGCGTAACAAATTATATTGTAAAACCTTTTAATGCTGAAACTTTACGATTGAAACTTGTGAGCGTGGTAGGGGAAATTTAATAAATGGATCATGCAGCGATACTCCAGTTAGAAGAATTTTCAAAATATTTAGATTGTGCGCGTTCAGATTTACAAGATCTGGGATGTTTTCGGAATAATTTATTTATATTTTCTGAAACTCAGGAACAATTAGACGTTATTGTTCAAAGTATGGTAGATGCCACGAATCGAATTCTTGATAATGCTGAAGAGATTAATCAATTTTTTCAAAAGTCAAAACTGAATAATTCATTTTCAAAAGTACAAGAAGCAATTACTAAGATTTATGAGAACTGTATATTTCAGGATTTAACAGGGCAAAGAATAAAAAAAGTCAGTCAAATTTTAAATGATGTTGAGTTACTGCTTAATCAAATTTTCGCTGAATATTCTTCGCATGAAGGACATCCTTTATCAGTAGATATGGGTTCTGAAAAAATAAACCAAATTTGTAAAGTGATAAATATTTTAAAGAAATTAAAATCTGAATTACTTCAAGAAGATAACCCTCAAGTTGAATCTAAACTGCTGAATTTTTCTTTTAAAGAACTTGAAGAGGTTATTCAGTTTGCTGAACAATCTACTCATCGCATTTTGAATAGTGCGGAGTCACTGGAAAAAATGTGCGGTGAAATTGAAGCTGTTGATCAGAAAGAGTTGAAGACTAAGATTGCCAATATTTTTGAAGCATGTTCTTTTCAAGATCTTGTGGGTCAGCGTATTCGTGTTGTTTTAAGAACATTTGATCATATTAATAAAATAATTTTGAAAATTTACATGTATGTGAAAAAAGATGATAAATCAAATGATTTTCCATCACCAAAAATGAGTATTGACGGCAATAAATTGTATGGCCCTCAGCTACCTCAAAATGCTCTGAAGCAAGACATCGTTGATAATCTTATGAGCGACGACTTTTTTCAAACTCAAAAATAGCCATTTCGGGGATTGCTTTAAATTGATTATCGATAAACATACCCTTAAATAAAATATTTTAGGTATCAATTTTATAGTATTTATGAATATCGCTTTCAAACAGCATCGTATTCTCATATACTATAAAAAAATAATTTATTGATTCATAATACAAATATAATGTCTGGTTTAGATTTTTTGTTTAATAAGAAAAAAAGAAAGTCCTATTTTGATGGTAGTGATGACCATGAAGATATGGAAAATCAAAATCATCATTCCTTGTTAGATGATCAATTTTTGAGAAATCAAAAATCGCATACTCAAGGTTTGAGGGGTGGTAGAGATAGCTTCCAGAATGAACCTCAGCAAACTCCATATTTAAAGTCAAATTATGATAAGCAACAGCTAAAGGTCCCCCCATCTACGCAAAGAGAGCTAGATGATTTTCCTTCTGCTTCTATGGAAATTAATTCTAAGAAATCCAATCCTATTCCTTCTTTTCGAGGCTCATCAAATTCGTCTTTTGAAGAGCAATATGAAGATAGGTATGATGAGAATTCAAAACAGCAAGTTAGTGCACATAACTTAAGGTACGAGCAAACATCTGTACCAAGAGCAGAGCAATCGACACAACGACAAAGATATGATTATCCACCTCAACCTTCAGTATCTCAGCATAGGCGAAGTCCTATTCACGAGCCGCATGATACATCTATCGGTTTAAATGAACGTCTTGCTCAATATGATCGGGTCCCTGCTCAACCAATAGAACACATTTCGCATGAAAGATATTATGTAGAACCAACCTATAGTGATGCCCAGCCTAGAAATAGTCATGCTGAATATATTTCTCAGCACAACCATTATGAAAATTCCACTCAACCTTTTTCGGATCATAATTATTACGGATCTTCGAAAAATTATAATGCTTACGAAGATGCACCTGTTTTGGGACCTCACCAATATTACAACCCACCACCAGTAGATCCGTATTTAAATCAGTCGAGACGGATGGACGAAATTCATCGAAATGCTTTGCATTATCGTGAATCGCCATTATCTGACCCTCACTATAATGAAACGAGGATAAATAATAGACTGTTTCGTGAAGATAAATATGTTCCAGAATACTTCATGCCACATCGTAGCAGTATGAATTTGTTGCCAAAATCACAGCAGAGTAACGATCAATATGATTACGAGACCCAAGAACGCGCAATGCCTTCGCGTGATTTCACATCACAAAGTTTACAACACGATAATGCCAATAAAGATGTAGGTGGCAAAAGAGAACAACATGCGTTAAACGAAAAATTATCTAATCCATTTATATCAAAGACTTTAATTCGAAAAATATTATGGATAGGATTAGGTTTTTTATGTTCTAGTCTTTTTGGTGCAGGTGTGTATTGGTATTTAAGACCTTCAGATTCTTCAGGAATACCAATAATAAAAGCCGCAAAAGGCCCTTATAAGATTTCAAATGATAAGGTGCAATATACAGATATTCACAAAGATAATGTTATCTACGATCGTCTGATGCCTCATGGATCCTTACCATTAGAGGGCGAAAACGTACTTGAAAGCAATGAAGAAACAATAGATCCCCTTCATTTTGAAGACGAAGATGAAATAGAAGATCCTATTCCTGTTGCACCTCAAAGTTCTTCAGATTATGCGCAGCAAAATGTTCTTACCCAAGAAGGACAACCTTCTATTTTGCAAAATAGTCCAGCTCCATTGGCTCAAACGTACCAACCTGAACCTGCTCCAAATGTAGATGAAGCTATTCAGAATCTTAGACAAAATGAGGAACAAAATTTATCTGTTTCAACTCAGAAAAAAATTGAAAAAAATGTGCAGAAAAAGTTGCCCTTTTTGATTCAATTAGGAACGTTGGGGTCATCTAAAAAAGCATCATCTGAAAAGAAAAGATTGCAAAAAAAATATCAAAAATTATTCACGCAGGAAATAGAAATCAGACAAACAGTATTAAACTCTGGTCAAAAAGTTTATCGACTTTTGGTTCATTTGAAGTTTTCTAACCTGAATGCAGCTAAATCATTTTGCAAATCTATTGGTGGCGCATGCAAAGTGTCTCAGCCATAAAGACATACAATACTAGAGGATACATATGCAACAAAAATTAAAACAGAAATCCTTGACGGGTTCTTTTTGGGGATCTATTTTTTTAATTGCTGGTGGAACTATTGGGGCAGGAATGCTGGCATTGCCAACAGTAACAGGAGAAGGAGGTCTGTGGGTTTCTTTGGCAGCTTATGTGGTTTCTTGGGTATACATGCTATCTACGGGGCTTATTTTATTTGAATGCCTTTCAACTATAAATGCTACGAAAAATAGTACAAGCAATTATCAAATTAATCTCATAGATACGGTAGAAAATCTGTTGGGGAAAACAGCTAAAAACTGGGTTATATTTTGTTTTCTAGGTTTGTTTTCTTGCGTTATGGTTGCATACCTTAGCAAAGGCGGGGATTTATTTTTAAATTTTATTCACAACTTTTTTTTAGTATTTAAAATCGATCTGAGTTCTTTCATTTTAAATCCAATCTATTCAAATTACATGGGGCCCATTATGTTGGGTATATTCAGCCATTCTATAATCTGTCAAATTTACGAACGTATTGATTTGTGGAATCGTTTAGGTGTTGCTGTTTTAGTTGTTGCCTTTATGATTCTTATAGGAATTTCGTATCCAGCATTTGATTCTCAAAATTTAGCGCGATCCGATTGGGGGACTTTTCCGTTGATGGTGCCATTTATGGTTATTGCGTTTGGTTTTCATAATATGATTCCATCTGTTTTAAAGTATTTTAGATCACAAGATAAAGACGCTTTTTCAAGCAATACAGTTCAATCAATTGTTATCGGTGCATTTATCCCATTTATCGTTTATTTGATTTGGAACAATTGTGTCTTAGGTGTTATCCCTGCACATTCAAAAGCTGAATTTGCTACATACTTTCAAAAAGGACAAATTATTACGGATATTCTAACCCACGTTATTAGAACAAAAAATAATGTGGTTATGCATAACTTAAGCTTTTGGGCTCAGGTCTTTTCTTTTGCTGCGATTATTACATCCATTTTTGGTCAAGGGGTTAGTGTGGTTGATTTTGTAAGCGATATTAAAAAGGCGCCAAAATTAAAATTTTCACGAAAAATTATTTCATTTTTCTATTTTGCAGTGTGTGTTATTGTCACATGTTTTTTTCCTGGGATATTTTTAAATGCTTTGGGTATTGCTGGCGGGACATTTGCTATTCTTCTTTTTGGAATTATTCCTTGTCTTATGTGTCTTAAAGCGCGAAAAAACCCTTCTATAGTGATTCAATATAGAATGTTTTTTCCAAATGCATACATTTATTTTTTGCTATTCTTAAGTGTGATTTTTTTAACCTATGAAATATTCAAAGCTTTTGGAATAGTGTAATGACACCATTTTTTGCATCTTGGTTTGGTCTTGGTTATTTGCCTAAAATGCCTGGAACGTGGGGAACATTAGGTGTAATGCCGCTGTTATATATTCTTTACTGGACATCGTTCAAATTTACATTACGTTTTGATTTGATAGTGTTGGCAGCATCAATTATTACATTTTTTTGGGGTTGGTGGCTTTGTTTCAATATCTTGGAAAAATTCAGAATAGAGGATAGGCAATCGTTACTCGCCAGAAGTGATAAAAAAAAATATGATCCTTCTTGGATCGTAATCGATGAGGTCTCGGGTTTTTTACTTACGGTAAGCCTTGTTTTTTTTGGTAAAGCGATTTGTTTATCAGTGCTGGGACATGTTCAGTCTACGGTATTAATTTTTGCATCATTTATTCTGTTTCGAATTTACGATATTTTGAAACCTTGGCCGATCCATGCAGTTGAAACTTGGATGAGTAGCCAAGAAAGATTTCAGTCATTATCCATTATGTTAGATGATATTATCGCTGCAGTTATGGCTGCAGCAACTATTTATATAGTATTCTACTGGTTTTAGCTGTTTTTAGTTTTAGAGCTTTTAAATTTTATAGCCCACTGAGTTTTATTATCTTGTTTAGTGCGTGATATTGCTAAATCACCTGCTGCGATATCTTTAGTGATAGTTGAACCTGCACCTGTCATGGCATCACAGCCAATGTTGATCGGTGCGACAAGAACGGTATTGGCGCCTACACTTACACGTTCGCCGATGTGTGTTTTGTATTTAGCAAAACCGTCATAGTTAGCTGTAATGACACCCGCACCAATATTGCTTTGTGCACCAACAGTACAATCACCTAAATAGCTGAGATGTTTAATTTTGGTCTTTTCTGAAATTATTGAATTTTTTAGTTCAACAAAGTTGCCGATTACGGCATTTGCACCAATAGTTGTTTGACCGCGAATATGGGCAAAAGGACCAATGGTAGCACCATGATTAATAGTTGAATGTTCTACGTAGCTAAAGCTTTTAATGCGTACATCATCTTCAATGATAACACCTGGTCCAATAACAACATTACCTTCAATGGTAGTATCTTGGCCAATTTTAGTGTCAAAGCTAAGATGTATTGTGTCAGGCTGTAAAAACGTAACCCCAAGTTGTCTCAAGCTGTCTTGAAGGTCTTTTTGATAAAGATGTGAAACCCTTTCAAATTCAATTCGTGTGTTAAAACCAATGGTTTCATTAAAAGGGCATTCTATGACGATCGGTCTGATATTCTGAGAAGCCGCCATACTAACGATCTCTGTTAAATAATATTCCCCAGTCTGTGCACTGGGTTGTATTTTGGGGACAAGATCAAGGAGAAGTTCGCTTTTAATTTTGTATACACCAGAATTCATCCATATAATTTGTCTTTGAAGATCTGTTGCATCTTTATATTCAATGATGGCTTTTGCTTCTCTGTACATACTTTCTTGTGCAGCTTCTGCAATTTCAACTCTTCCATAAGGTAAGTCTATATCTTCTTTATCTAGTTTAGAGATAAGCATTGAAAATAGTGAACGAGATTGACTGAGATGAGTTAACGTTTCAGGTTTAAAAAGAGGTGCATCCCCACACATAATAACAATATTATCAAACTGTCTGTTTTGCTGAAGATAAGAAAGGGCTGCAAGGACGGCATTTCCTGTTCCTTTGGCTTCGTGCTGAACGATAGTATCAAAGCCGAAGGATTTCATATCATCTTCTAAATCAGGGGAGGTGACCACGATGACGTGATCACAGCAAAAATCAAATAATTTTTGAACAACATGTTTAATAACAGGATTTCCAGCCAAATCAAATAGAAGCTTTGATTTTTTTGATTTCATTCTTTTGCTTTTACCTGCAGCGAGGACAATTCCGAGTGTTTGTGAATTTTCCATTGACGACCCTTTAAAAAATTATATGAATTTTATTTCAGCAGAATGAAGACCCTTTTGAAAAAATGGATCTAAAAGAATATAGATTTCTCTATCTCTTTCTACTCTAGATTTATTAATGCTAGCTGTTGTTTTAACCGTTATTTGAATGTGGGTTGGTGTATCAGTATCTCGAATTAAAGATCTTTTTGATTGATGATGTGCATGTGCTTCCGATACATCTCGAACAATACATTCAGCATTATTAAAATGTCTTTCTACAAGAATTTTAATTTGTGTGCATGCAAGGCTGCGATCGATATTTTTAGTCATAACTAAAAAAATTATCCAGTAAGGAGCAATCAGCGCTAAATATTTTTTGAGAGACTTGATTGGTTATATTCTGATTGACGGTGTCATTTACGTGACTTATTTCTTCTTGTAGTTTCGTGAACACTGCATTAACAACAGCAGAATTTACTTTTTTATTAAATTCATCTTGAAGTGAAGATATCATTTTTTTATGGTGATTATTTTTAAATTGAATTTGCTTGTTTTCGATTTTAGCCACTTCATCAACAAGCAACTGAATTCTATCTGCCCACAATTTTTTTATGGAATCAACTTCAAACTGTTTTTGTTTATCTAGCTCCATAGCTTCATTCAAGGCTTCTTGGGCATTTTTATAATTTTGTTGCGCAGTTTCAATGTTGGACTCAATAATTTTTTTTTGATTATTTAAAAATTGATTTAACCCAAAAAAATGTTTTTTTAGAGCATAAAGTACAATGATTATAAAGCTGATTAACACATAAAAAATGGGCTGTATATACATGAGCGCTATTCTTTATTGGAAGGGTTGGTTGTAGGTAATGCTTGATAGGACAATTGATTAAAAGTCTCAACAACTTCTTTTGCAATTTCTTCGCCTTTGGTGGCAATGTTTTTTTCAAGAGAGTCAAATTGCCGTTTATAAATTCGTTCCTCAGTTTGATATTTCTCGATAAGCTGTTGGTGGTAGTTGCTTATTTTGGTTTTGCTTTTATAGGTTAATTTTGTTTCCATGTCTAGAAAATCAGTCTCACACTGTTTTTTAGTATGTTGGATGAGGTCTTGATGTGTTCTAAATAACTCACGTCGCTGAAATTGAATTTTTCTTTCTTTATCAATAAAAGACTGAATGTATTCATTTCTTTTATTGATATTTCGTAAAAAATTAGGAATTACATAGTACTTATAAAAAGAATAAGTGGTATATAAAACAATCAACAGCCACGTTATAGAAGATTGAAAACTAGATGTGTCAAACTGAGGCATTTGAGCAAGATCTTATTTGATCACAAAGAATATAAAGATGGCAACAAGGAAGCAAAGCAGTGCCAAAAATTCAATTAAGGCTGCATACAATAAAACTTTGCCGCTTAATTCTTCTTTGATGTCTGGGTTTCTTGCAATTGAGGAAACATAAGTTGATAAGAAATTTCCAAGTCCAATACCAATTCCTAAAAGAGGAAGCATAACTAATGCTCCTGCAATGTATTTATATGCAATTATATCCATATGTCTTCTCCTAAATTCATTAATGTGAGTTTATAGCATCGCCAATGTAGTTACAAGTTAAAATCAAAAAAATGTATGCCTGAAGACCACTGACTAGGAATTCAAAACATAATAATCCGACGTTAAAAAAACATATCAGTATGATAGCTGGTATGGTTGTGGCTTGTATGGGTAGCATGGAAGCCATGGATGCTATCGCCTTTATCATGATGTGACCTGCCATCATGTTGATGCATAACCTCATGCTTAAGGTTGCTGGACGAACTAAATATGAAATAAGTTCGATCACAACTACTAGAGGCAATATGGCTATTGGTACATCCTTGGGTATAAAATCTCTAAAAAATTTTATTTGTTTCGCTTTTATTCCAAGGAATACAACGTAGAAAAAAACCAGCAGTGATAGCGTTGTTGTGATTGAAATTTGACTGTTTACTGCAAACAAGAACGGAATAACACCTAGTGCATTTCCTAGAAGAATAAATGTGAAAATAGTTATGACAAATGGGATGTATTTTCGTGGATCCTGATGAGTCTGTTCTTTGATGACGGATGCTACGAAATTATAAAAAAGTTCAAAAACTGTGAAAATTTTATTAGGTACTAGTTTTTTTTGTTTTGCCACTAAGTGACCTGTAAAACAAACTAAAAGTCCTAGACCTACCAATGTAATTGTTAAATTAGTTATTGATAGATCTAAAAAAGAAAAAGGTTTAAAAGTCCATAGAGTCTTGATTTGAAATTGACTTAGTGGATCCATCTAAACCTGATATATTTTTTAAGCAACGATTACAGAAACGAATGTTCTGTTGAATTTTCCTTTATGGAATAAAACAGTTCCTTCTGCAGTTGCAAACAATGTATGGTCTTTACCCATTCCAACGTTTGTTCCGGCAAAAAATTTTGTTCCTCTTTGACGAACAAGAATATTTCCGGAAATAACACTTTCGCTGCCGTACTTTTTAACGCCAAGTCTTCTGCCTTCAGAATCTCTACCGTTACGTGTACTACCACCGCCTTTTTTTGTTGCCATGACGAATACTCCTTAAAATTCTAATTACTAATTCTTAATTCTTAATAGAAACAATACGCAAGATTGTCATAGGTTGTCTATGACCTTTTTTACGTCTGTAGTTTTGGCGTCTTTTTTTCTTAAAGATAATGACTTTTGGCGCTCTTGCTTGGGCAACGACTGTTGCTTCAACGACGACACCTTTAAGTTCTGACGCATCAATTTTTAAACTTTCACCGTCGTGCAAAGCCAAAATGTCACTGAGTTGTACAATCGTTCCAACTTCAGCTTCAATTTTTTCTGCTTTAAGGATGTCGTTTTCTTTTACGCGGTATTGCTTTCCGCCAGTTTTAACTATTGCAAACATTAAAAATATCTTTCAAGCTATGGTCAATTGATTTAAAGTTAAATTACAAACTTATTATATCCAATAATACTACATGAAACTTTTTATCATGTCAATCATCTTTTAGATACAAGGAATTGCTATGCTACCTGCGGACGTTACGGATCTTTTGAAAGAATCTATTTTTGTTGTTTTGAAAATGTCTTCTCCTATTTTGTTGATTGCTTTAGTAGTGGGTAGTGTTATTTCTTTGTTGCAGACTCTTGTGCAGCTTCAAGAGCAAACAATTACATTCGTTCCAAAGCTTTTTGCAATTCTTTTTTCTGTTATTTTGTTGTCTAATTATCTATCAAGCATATTGTTCAATTTTTCTTTGTCTCTTTTTGATAAAATTCAGCAATTGTCGCATTAGCTATGATGGATCAGCATTTTATACTTAAAGACTTTTTTGATTTCTTTTTAGTCTTTTGTCGCGTTCTGGGTGTTTTTTCCTTAGTGCCTTTTTTGTCTCAGAAAGAAATCCCTGGCAGAATTCGACTTTTTATTAGCCTTGGTTTTTCTTTTCTCATTTTGCCTTTAATATCTGTAAAGTCAAGCAGTGATTTGCATTTTATTTTGCTTATGAAAGAAATGATTAAGGAGCTTATTATAGGTTCTTTTATTGGAGCTATGAGTAGGTTGATAGCTATGATCTTGGAGTACGTTGGTCACTTTGTGAGCGATTTTATGGGATTGTCTAGTGCAAATTCTTTTAACCCAAATTTGCCAGAAAGCACGCTGTTGTCTAATGTGTTCAACGTATTTGGTGTTGTTATTTTTTTAAGCTTGGATCTTCATCATCTGATTCTGAATGCTTTTGTTAGCACATATGTCTTGTTTCCTATGATGAGTTCTATTCCTTTTGGAGAATACTCAAAGAGCTTAATTCAGATTGTTGCTCAAACTTTCCAGATTAGTTTGCAATTAGTAGCGCCTTTGCTGATTGTATTTCTTATCAGTCAGTTGACGCTGGGTTTTTTGGGGCGCATCATCCCTCAAGTTCAGTTGTTTTTCATTACAATGCCGCTGCAACTATGGATTGGATTTGTTGTATTGAGTATGATTGCTTCCTCAATTCTAACTTATTATGGTGATTTTTTTAAATCCCAAATCAGGTATTTTTTGAAAATTTAGCGGATCCCATTGTAGCAGTGTTGTAATAATTGGGATAATATTTTTTTCATTTCTGATCGGTGCGTTATGATATCAATCATCCCGTGATCAAGAAGATATTCTGCTCTTTGAAACCCTTCTGGAAGCTTTTGTCTGATTGTCTCCTCTATAACTCTTGCTCCGGTAAAGCCAATTAGGCTATTGGGTTCGGCTATAGCTATGTCGCCTAACATGGAAAATGAGGCTAAAACACCGCCTGTGGTAGGGTCTGTTAGTACGGAAATATAGGGTAGACCTGCTTCTTTGACTTTTTCAACAGCAATAATCGATCTTGGCATTTGCATGAGGGATAAAACACCTTCTTGCATGCGTGCTCCACCTGATGCTGAAATGATAATAAGTCCACATTTTTTTTCTATTGCTTTTTGTGATGCAATAACTAGGGCTTCTCCTGCTGCAATGCCTAGGGATCCTCCCATGAAGTTGAAATCAAATCCTGCTATAACGGCGGGTACATTGTTAATGTGTCCGAAAGTTGCGATAACGCTATCTTCTCTGTGGGTTTTGCTTTTTGCTTCTTTTAATCGATCAGTATATTTTTTGCTATCTTTGAATTTTAAGGGATCTTGAACAACTTTAGAAATGGGGAATTCTTCATATAGAGCGTTGTCGTAAAGCGATCGTAAGCGTAAAGCGATATCAATCCTCATGTGGTTGCCGCAATAATGGCACACATTAAGGTTATCTTCTAATTCTTTGGTGAAGAGTAAGTGTTCACATTTAGAACATTTTGTCCACAAATTCTCTGGAAGAGAGCTTTTTTTCATTAAAGCTTGTATTTTTGGTTTAACAAAATCAGCTAGCCAACTCATTTGAACATTTCCTTAAAAAATAATTACCTCATCATTACTTGATCAGGTAATTATTTATATCATATGTATCTAAATAAAATCAACGGGATAGATTCTTGGATATATTAACCCTCTTCAGAGTCATCGTTATCATCACTAGAATGATTGTGATTCTGATTGTTTTCATGATTTGAATTGCCTTGGTCAAAAAGCCCCATAAAACCTTGTGGCATAATAGTGGAAATGGCATGTTTATACACGAGCTGAGAATGTCCTTCTCTTCGTAATAATATGGTTGCTTGGTCGAACCAAGTAACTACGCCTTGCAATTTGACTCCATTGATCAAAAAAATTGTCAATGAATTTTTATTTTTACGAACATGATTTAAAAAAACATCTTGGACATTCACGGGCTTCTCGCTGGCCATATTTTTTCCTTTTATTTATTATTTTACTAAAATTTGATGATAATCTTTGATAAACGTTAAGGCAAGCCTGAAGTTCTCTTTTTTTGAAATTAAATTTTAATGTTTTTAAAAATATATGACTAAATAGTCTCTTTTTGTGATAGAATTATTTATATATAAGTAGTATACTGCTCAATAAATTAAACTAAACCTCATCTAGTAATTATTATAAATATGTTTCAAACAAAAGTTATCGAAACTAAAAATATTTTTGGTGCACTTGATATCGGTTCCAGCAAAGTATCTTGCGCTGTTGGAAAGATTCAGCATATGAATCAATCGAGTGACGCTTCTATTAAAATATTAGGAATAGGCTACCAACTTTCAAAAGGGTTAAGGGGTGGCAATATCATTGATATTGAAGATCTTGAAGATTCGATTTTAAACGCTGTTCACGCTGCAGAACAAAGTGCTCAGCACAATATTAGAGAGCTGTACGTATCTATACCAGGTCGTTGGATTGTTTCTCATGTTGTGAAAACTGAAATTTCTTTATCAAAACACCCCATTTCACAAGAGCACTTGCAGAAAATTTTTACTCTTAATAGTGAAAAATTTAAGCGTTTAAATCAGCATGTCTTGCATATCCTTCCATTAAGTTATTCTGTCGATAACCTTACAGGGATCACAGATCCTAAAGGAATGGTGGGGCAAAAATTAGAAGCAAAACTTTTGGTTATGACTACAAAAAATGAATTGATTAATAATATTAGTTTATGCATTTCTCGTTGTCATCTTGATGTTGCGGGTTTTATTGCTGCACCGTATGCTTCTGCAATGTCTACACTGCTATCTGATGAAATGTCGTTAGGAGTTACACATATTGATATTGGTGCTGGGCAAACAACAGTAACAACGTTTAAAGATGGTTCCATGACTAGTACGGCAACCATACCTTTAGGTGGGATACAAATCACCCATGATATTGCAAAAGGTTTAGGTATAGATGTTGCCCAGGCTGAAAGACTTAAAAATTTGTATGGTAATCTTTTTATGCAAAAAAGTGAAGAGAAAGAAAATATTGTTTTATCGCAAGTTGGCGAAGTTGCGCCTATACACACAAGGCACATAGCACGTGGTTTTTTGGTTCATATTATTAGGTCTCGTATTGAAGAAATTCTTGAACAGATTATGCTTAAATTCAAATCGAAGGAGTTAGATCAGTCAGCATTCAGGCAAATTGTCGTAACAGGTGGTGTAAGTCAGATACAAGGTTTAAAAGAATTAATTACAAGTTTGTTTGGCCTTCCAACGCGATTATCACATCCTATGGGTATTTACGGAACATCAGAAATCATACAAAACCCAAGCTTTTCAGTAACTGCTGGACTGCTGTTATTTGCAGCGCAAGAAATGGAATTGTATGATTTGAAACAACTTGGGCTTAAAAAAATGTCACTTTGGAAAAAAATTACTTCCTGGATTAGACGGAATATGTAGATAATAGTATGTCATTCTACATAGGTTATTATTTTTGAAGTTAGTCATTGTTTTTTTTGCTTTAATTACTTTTCACTGGAACTCGGCATGCTCAGATTCGTCTAAAGAAGTTGATATAGCACCCCAGTCAGATATGAAAATTACAGGAGACATAATTGAGTATGATCCTAATAAAAATGTTTCCATTGTGCATAGCGGAAGTATTGATGCAAAAGTTTCATGGAATTCAAGGACACATAAAAATCTGATATGTACTAAAAAAATAATTGTTGCACATCAAAATAAAGAGGTAGATCAATCAAAAAAAATAACACAAATTAATACGATTATCCTTGAAGGACCTGTTTATATTACGCTTGAACCACTTCAAGATTCTGATAAGACTATTTCTATACATGCGAAAAAATGTGTTTATCAAAATAATATTATAGATTGTACTGGTCATGTGGAAATTATGATTGATAAAAATAAAATTCAGGGTGATTGTGTTCATTTCAATTTTAATACACTATTATTTGAAGTAAAATCAAATCAATCTGGATTTGCTGAAGCGCATTTTGTTATACCCCAAAAGAACTCGTAATATTA
Source organism: Candidatus Pelagibacter sp. (assembly GCA_013823725.1). Classification (GTDB taxonomy): domain Bacteria; phylum Pseudomonadota; class Alphaproteobacteria; order Paracaedibacterales; family CAIOTO01; genus PNMQ01. The sequence goes on along the minus strand of PNMQ01000004.1, from coordinate 59,099 downwards.
TAAAACAATGAAGAATAAAAAATACTCTCAATCGTTGTATGAATACTTAAATTTAGGTTTAGAAAAATCATGCGAAACTATAATCGCTCGAAATATTTATAAATCCTATAAACATCGACTTATTTTACAAGGAATTAATATCACAGTTAATAAAGGTGAGGCGGTTGGTTTATTAGGACCTAATGGCGCTGGAAAGACAACTTGCTTTTCTATTATTGCAGGATTAACCACGCCAGATCATGGTGAAGTTTTATTAGATGATCTCGATATTACAAAATTACCTCTTCATCAAAGAGCAAGACACGGTATGGGTTATTTACCCCAAGATTCATCGATTTTTAGAAGCATGACTGTTGAAGATAATATTTTGGCTGTTTTGGAGTTTTATGAAAAAGATTTTGATAAACGTCAATTTATAACTGATATATTATTGGATGAATTTTCAATTACTCATATCAGACAGTCACCAGCATTAGCCTTATCTGGAGGAGAACGTAGACGCGTTGAAATTGCACGAGCATTGGCAATGAAACCCTCCTTTTTGCTATTAGACGAGCCTTTAGCAGGTATTGATCCCATAGCAGTATCTGAAATTCGAGAAATTATTTCACATTTAAAATCTTTAGGTCTGGGAATTTTAATTACAGATCATAATGTGCGTGACACGCTTGAAATTGTCGATAAGGCCTATATTTTATCGGGTGGACATATTATTTGCGAAGGTACGGCAAAAATGATTATTAATGATGAAAATGTTCGTCGCGTTTACCTTGGAGAAAGATTTACCCTTTAAACTGAGGGTATGATTAGAAATGAAATTTCGTTAAAACTCCGTCAAGGATCACAGCTTGTCCTAACAACTAGGTTACAGCAAGCTATTCATTTGCTTCAGTTTTCTGCTGATGAATTGAATGATTTTGTATTAAATCAAGTAATGGAAAATCCTTTATTGGAACTTTATGAAGAAGGAAAAACACAAACGTCTGAATCTGAAGAAGAAAAATTTTCAGATGATTATGGTAATAATGGTGACGCACATAGTAACACTTCTCAACAGGAATATGGTCTTACTTCAGAAAAGCCACTGTGGAATAGTCCTCTTTCATTTCATCACTTTGTTACGCACCAAATATATCAGACGTTTAATAATGAACGACATCAAGAAATCGCTTTTTATTTTTTTCATAATTTAAATGAAGACGGTTTTTTAAATTCACATTGGAAAAATGCATATGAAATTTTCAAAGATCAAGAGCACGACATAGATTTTGTTCTAACGAAACTTAAAAACTTAGAACCTATCGGCATATTTGCGCAGGATATATATGAAAGTTTCAGAATTCAAATAAGATTAAAAGATGATTACTATGCAAATATATATAGAGATGAACAAATACAAAACTATATTGCTGCGTTTAAGTTATTACAAAAAATGGATTTATCAAGTGTTTGCAAACAATTCACTTTCAAAGAAAATGATTTTATTAAATTTTTAAAGATTTTAAAAAATTTAGATTTTCATCCAGCAAGAAATTTTGAGAATCAATTTTCAGACATTCAAACACGTTGTCCGGATATTGTTATATCCAAAAATCAGTATCATGATCTAGATGTACGATTAAATCCACAATCATTACCCAAAGTAATAGTCAATTCTTCATATTTTAATGAATTAAAGAAAAAATTTAATTCGTCGGATGATTTAGATTATCTAAAAGATAAATTTTACGCTGCTAATTGGTTAATTCAGTCTTTGCAAAAACGTGCGATAACGATGTTAAAAGTTTCTCAAGCTGTTGCAAAAATTCAAAACAATTTCTTTTGTAATGTGGGGCCTTTAGTTCCAATGACACTCAAAGATGTATCTCAGCTTACAGATTTGCACGAAAGTACGGTTAGTCGTATTAGCACGTCGAAAACTTTGGATACACCAAGAGGTATCATGAATTTAAAAAGTTTATTTAGCAATTTAGTGGGAAATATGGCTAGTGCTAATTCTTCCATAGAAATTCAAAATGCAATTAAAGATATTGTGTTCGAAGAACCAAAAGATAGACCGTTATCAGATGAAGATTTAGTTGAGCTTTTAAACACCAAAGGCTTTGACATTGCTCGTAGAACAGTATCGAAGTATCGTACTATTTTAGGGATAGCTTCTTCTTCACAAAGGAAAAAGATTTATAGAGCTCATGCTTCTTGTGAAATATTCAGTTAGAAATAAATATGATAAGATAAACCTTCTTTTTAGTTATATTATTCACATCTAATCTAATCTAATCTAATCTAATCTAATAATATTATTAACCAAAAGTATAATATTACACCAATTCAAATTTAAACCTAATATTTGGGATTAAATAATAAGACGTAGCGCTAAAAAGTAAACACATTAGCTTTAAATATCATATGGAAGGTGCCGGGAATGGATAGAATCTACTATTCTATATCACAGTTGTCTAATGTCTTCTCTATTTTATAATTGATTTTTTGAGTATTTTTTTCGCATTCAGATAGTTCAAAAAAGTTTGAATGAATGCAATAATGCATAATAAACTCAAGAGAAAGAAATAAATCGAAAACTTGTCATCTAGTTCGACATTTTTTTTGATGTTTTCTTTTTGATAAATATAAAAACACAATGTTTACTGTGAATAATAGAGATAAAAATAAAAAAAGGATTTTTTTAAAAGTATGGTTAGTAGGTTGAATCATCGATCTTGTATATCCTTTTTCAACTTTGCGTTTCAGATGGTGATAGTATATTTTATTGTTAAATAATCCAAAAAAAATCAAATATAGCCATGCAAACTGAGCGACACTTTCGATTAATTTTTCAGAGAAAGTGCACTCTGTAATAATATCAATTCCTATTATCATTAAAGGAAGAAGTAGCATGTTTCTATATAGCATCCAAAGTACAGATAAGAAGAACGCGCTCCAATTCCACGAAATCCATTTTCCGTTATGTATTTGCGTAAGTGCATTACGATAATATGCGTCAATTTTTGCATTCTTTTCATATCTTTTCGAATTTGAATCTGTTTCATTGATGTTAATACTTGATAGCTCAATAATTTTTTCCAACATATCTTATTTATAATTTATTGTTATATTTATTTTTTATTGATTTGTTTAAATTTTATTTATTTTTTCAATCTTCACCCAAATAGGCGCATGATCTGAAGGTCTTTCATTAGATCTTGGAGAAGATTCTATCCCACAATTTATAATTTTGTATTCTGGGCTATTAAATGCCATAGCAGAGGCTAATATGTGATCGATTCGAAAACCCTTATTGCTTTGAAATGAACCACTGCGATAATCCCACCAACTGAATAAATCTTTTGCCTGGATATTAAATTCTCTGATGGTATCGAGTAATCCTAGATGCAGAAGTTCTCTGAAAGCTTTGCGTTCTTGTGGAGAACATAAAACATCCTTATCTTGTTGTGCAGACTTGTGGGCATCTTGAGGTGTTGGAGCAACATTAAAATCACCACCAATAATGAGTGGGTTTTCTAGCTTCATTCGTGACTTGATATATTCTTTAAACGATTTTAAAAAGTCTAATTTATAATCCATTTTTTCTGTGCCAACGGCTTGTCCATTGGGCACGTAGACATTAACAACTCTAAGCCATCCGTCAATGACGCATTCTAGAATACGAGATTGATCATCCTGGAAATAAGGATTATTTTTCTGAATGTCTTCTATAGCATATTTTGAAAGTATAGCTACGCCATTATATGATTTTTGACCAAATACAGCACATTGAAACCCTTCCTCTTCAAACGGTTCTGTGGGGAATTCATGTTCTTGACATTTGATTTCTTGAAGGCACAAAACATCAGGTTGCTCCTCTTTGATCCACTCTAGAACTTGTGGAAGTCTGGGGCGCACTGAATTTACATTCCAAAAAGCAACTTTCATTTTAGATTTTTTTTATGTATCGAGGAAACTGCGAAGTTTTCTAGAGCGACTTGGATGCTTTAATTTACGCAAAGCCTTCGCTTCAATTTGACGAATACGTTCACGTGTTACAGCGAACTGTTGGCCGACTTCTTCTAAAGTGTGGTCTGTATTCATTCCAATACCAAAGCGCATACGCAGAACTTTTTCTTCACGAGGAGTTAGAGAAGATAAAATCTTTGTTGTAGTTTCCCTTAAGTTTGCATGGATCGCTGAGTCAACAGGTAATATAGCCATTTTATCTTCGATGAAGTCGCCCAAGTGACTATCTTCTTCATCTCCTATTGGCGTTTCAAGACTGATTGGCTCTTTTGCAATCTTCATGACTTTGCGCACTTTATCAAGCGGCATCATCAATTTTTCTGATAATTCTTCTGGTGTTGGTTCGCGTCCTATATCATTCATAATTTGACGAGAAGTTCGAACTAATTTATTGATGGTTTCAATCATATGAACGGGGATACGAATAGTTCTTGCTTGATCAGCAATGGATCGTGTAATAGCCTGACGGATCCACCATGTTGCATAGGTCGAAAATTTATAACCTCTTTGATATTCAAATTTATCAACAGCTTTCATTAACCCAATGTTGCCTTCTTGGATAAGGTCCAAAAATTGTAATCCCCTGTTGGTATATTTTTTAGCAATAGAAATCACAAGACGAAGGTTGGCTTCTATCATTTCTTTCTTAGCTTTTGATGATTCTCTTTCGCCTTTTTGTAATGATTGAATAATAGATCTTAAATCAGAAACAGTAATATCGTATTTTTCTTCAATAATTTGTGCTTCAGTTACGATATCTTGAAGGCTTTTTGAATTTTCTTCTAAGAAAGGCATCCAGTGTTTATCTTTAACTTTTAAAAGACTTTCAAGCCATTCATATGAAAAAGGTTGGTTGACTAAATGTGCAAAAGCAGTGTCTCTTTTAACACCTTTTGCATCAGCAGCAGAAAGTATATTTTTTTCTAAATTGGTAAAAACTTTGTTGATGTTAGAATGTGCGCGCATCACGTCTGCAATGCGAGAACCGTTTAAACGTATTTCTTCTTTAAAGTGTGCTGTAATTTCATCATGAATTTTGATATAAGCATCACTTGGTTTTTGAAGGGTGTTTTTTTGACTTGTCATTTGACGATATTCTTTTGTTAATGCTGTGAACAAATCAATATATTTATCCAGTGCAGCTATAACTTTTGCTTTAGTAGCTTCATCGATCTCAGCAAGTGTTGATGGTTCTTCATGGAGATCAATGTCATCAGAAGTATCTTCTTCTTCCAATTCATCTTCAGCACCGCCACTGCTTTCTGAAAGCATAAGATCTTTGATGAGCATCTTGTTATCATTGATAAGTTCTTTCCAATCTTTGATCAGCCAAGATGTAATAGGGCTTTGACAAATGCATTTTGTCATAACCACAGAACCGCTTTCAATTCTTTTGGCAATGTTTATTTCACCTTCACGAGATAAAAGTTCGACGTTACCCATTTCACGTAAATAAAGTCGAACAGGGTCGTCTGTTCGACCCATTACATCATCTTCAGATTCTTCTGGAGCTTCACCAAAATCGTATTCAGAAAGATCTGGTTTTATCACATCTCCCAATAGCGGTTCTTCAGTTTCTTCGTCACTATCGATAACGTTGATTCCCATCTCAGCGATAAGTGTCATGGTTTCATCAATTTGGTCTGAAGATAATTGGTCTTGGGGCAGGGCTTCATTTAATTCGTCATAAGTAACGTATCCTCTTTCTTTACCACGAGTAATCAATCTCCTGAGAATGGGATTCATTTTATTGATTTCCATTAAGGGTAGATCATTGATATCGTCGTATTGTTGTGGATCGTTTTTTTTGATTTTTTGACTCATTATAATTCTTTCTTTAAATAAAAAAGTAACACTTATTTTAAAAATGTTTCAGCGTGTTCTTATGTTTTCATTTTATAAAGCTTCCATCGCTCCCATTCTGCATCATTCTCGGTTTCACAAACTTTAGATTTCATATACTGACTATCTTTTTGAGTTTGTGTGTATTCTAAATAACTTGTCCAAAGTGAAATCCAACTGCTGTAAAGTTCATCTAAATCCTCATCATTAACGTGCGGTTTTATTAAAGAAAAAGGATTCATTGCTTCAAAATCATTCATCTGTTTTAAGACGTCGTCAAGGTTTTTTTTATAACAAAGTTGAATCAGAGTGTCAGTGGTTTCGTGAAAATAATCTGTGAGAACCATTTTAAACTCATTTAATCGAGAAGGTAAACCATTAAATTGCACTAATTCTTCATGGACTCTATTTATAAGGAGAGGATTATTCTTTAAACAGATCAACAGTATCTTTTGAATATATTCAATTTTCTTGGTTTTTTGATTGCTTTGCTTCACTTGATTCAAGAGACCTTGATTTAGAGACTTATAGGAAGGCCCACCTTTTTTATTATTTTTAACTGTTCTATAGTCAAAACATGAATCAAATTTCCTCAGTAGATCTTGTTTGAAAAAATCTTGTAAATCTTCATCTTGAATAGTCGATGTAATTTGAAAAATTTCTCTTTTGAAGGATGTTTTTATTTCTGGAGAAACATCTATATATTCTGATGGCTGATGTGGTTTTAAATATTTATTTTCTAACCCCATCCAAACCATATCCGATATGCTTTTTGCATTGCTCAGAAGTTGTTTGAAATTATATGTTCCTTCGTTTTGTAAATAACTATCGGGGTCATGTCCTACGGGGAGAATGCAGAATTTAGCTGAAAAGTTAGGTTTGATTTTTGCCAAAATAGTATGAGACGTTTTAATAGCAGCTTGAAAACCAGCATTGTCACCATCAAAGCAAAACAAAGGTGAAGAATGTCTTCTCCATAAAATATCGAGATGATGTTCTGTAAAAGCGGTTCCAAGGGGTGCTACTGCTGTTGTAAAACCGTTTTGGTAAAGTCGCATAACATCGGTGTAACCTTCAACCACCACAGGAGGGGTATCTGTCATGATATTTTTAAAGGCAATATTTTGAGCAAACAAGACATGGCTTTTTTGAAATAACGGTGTTTCTGGTGAATTTAAATATTTAGGAACTTGGTCAGTTTGAATACCTCTTCCTCCAAAACCTAAGACTTTATCTTTTGTATCGCAAATGACAAACATCAATCTTCCGCGAAATAGATCTTTCCCATTTTTCGTACAAAAGCCATATTCCTTAATAATGTCTTCGTTAAAGCCTAAGGAGTTAAGATGTTTAATCAAACCACCTTCAAAAGGCGAAAAGCCAATTTTAAATTGCCTTAAGGTGTCTGGAGAAAACCTGCGTTGTTTAATATAGTTTAGAACGGTATGATTTTGACATTCTGCTAATTGTTTTTGAAACCATTCACATGCAGCTTGATTGATATCGTATCCCTTTGTTAGCGTTCCATATTCAACTGTATGGGCGCCTTGATGCGAAAATAGACTATCAACATTTACGCCTGCTTTGTAGGCGAGGTCTTCAACAGCTTCTTTAAAAGACATTCCTCTTTTTTCAGTAAGAAAGGAAATATGGTCTCCTGATCGTCCGCAACCAAAACATTTATACATTCCTTTAGCATCATCCACATTAAATGAAGGTGTCTTTTCATTATGGAAAGGGCATAACCCTCTTATTTGAGTGCCTTTGCGTTGCAACTTCACAACGTTACCTATAACGTCAGAAAGATTGACACGCATTTTTATGTCATGAATGGTTTTATGTAGATCGTTCACAATTTTTTTTGTATAAGCTAAACTGAGGTTAATTTTGTCTTTATTGAAAAAACTAAAGCAATATTACGATAATTTTGTTTTGAAAAATAACATTTAAATCAAAAATTATTATATCATATTTTTGAAAAAAAATAAAAAAAAACTTGATTTGAAAAACAATTCGATATAATATTTTATTATTCCCCGGTAGCTCAGTCGGTAGAGCAAGTGGCTGTTAACCACTGGGTCGGCGGTTCGAGCCCGTCCCGGGGAGCCATAACATTTTTGAAATTGAGGATGTTATCTCCACTTTTGTTCACCTCAGAACGCATAGTGCTTATTCACTTAGTGAAGGCGCTATCAAGATCCCAGACATTATTGACTTATGCATTGATTATAGTATGCCAGCAATATCTGTTGCTGATACTAATAATTTATATGGTGCCTTAGAATTTTCGGGTTATGCACTGCAAAAAGGCATTCAACCCATTATTGCTTCTCAAATCAGTTTAAAATTAGATATTGAATTGCCCAATGAAACTACACACAGTTTTAAGGCTGATATTGTTTTATTGGCGCAGTCTCAATTAGGTTATGAGAATCTTATAAAATTAAGTACACTATCACATTTTAAAGAAGATACGATTGAAGTTCCCTATATTACGTTGGAAGATTTAAGGCAATACCAACAGGGATTGATTTGTTTGTCTGGTGGACATTTAGGACCTTTAGGATATTTGGCCTTGAATTTGAATCAAGACATGCCCTTTGTTTTTTCAGTAATGAAAAATCTTACGCAGACTTTTAAAGAAATTTTTGTCGATCGATTTTATTTGGAAATTCAAAGACACCATTTAGAAGATGAAAAAAATACCGAACCCTTATTTTTAAAACTTGCAGCTGATTATTCCATTCCTATTGTGGCGACACAGAATGTTTTTTTTAAAACACAAAATGATTATTATGCGCATGATGCACTGCTTTGTATTGCGGATAGTACTTATATCGATGAACAAAAAAGACGTCATGAAACAAAAGAACACTATTTTAAAAATGTTTCAGAAATGGAAAGTTTGTTTTTAGATTTACCTGAAGCTTTAGACAATACAGTCCAAATTGCTAAAAGGTGCCATTTTGTTTTAAAGGGTAGGGCTCCAGTTCTTCCAAAATTCATTCAATCAGAAGAAGTTTCTGAATATGACGAATTGAAAAATCAATCTTATGCCGGTCTTGAAAAACGTTTGCAAGAAGAAATTTTTATTAATGAACCAGACGATGCTATATCAAAAATATATTACGATCGTCTTGATTATGAGCTTGGCGTTATCAATCATATGGGTTTCCCTGGTTATTTTTTGATCGTTGCTGATTTTATTAAATGGGCAAAATCAAAAGATATCGCTGTGGGGCCAGGGCGTGGTTCGGGTGCTGGATCGTTAGTAGCTTGGTCTTTGACTATTACCGATATAGACCCTATTCGTTTTAGTCTCATTTTTGAACGATTTTTGAATCCTGAACGTGTTTCCATGCCTGACTTTGATGTGGATTTTTGTCAAGACAGACGTGATGAAGTTATTCAATACGTAAGGTCACGATATGGGCAAGAATGTGTGGCGCACATCGTTACATTTGGAAAGTTCCAAGCACGTATGATATTGCGTGACGTAGGCAGAGTTATGCAATTACCTTACAGTCAAGTTGATCGTTTGTGTAAAATGATTCCGAATAATCCGGCGCAACCTGTAACACTTTCTCAGGCTTTAGATGAAAGTGCAAGTTTACGTGAAATGATTCAGCAAGATCACCAGTTGGTAAAACTGTTTGATATGGGAAAAAAACTTGAAGGATTATACCGTCATGCATCCACCCATGCTGCTGGGGTTGTTATTTCGGATCAACCACTCAACAACGTTATACCTCTTTTTAAAGACGAAAGTTCTGACCTTTCTGTAACTCAGTTCAGCATGAAATATGTTGAAGCTATGGGGTTGGTTAAGTTCGATTTTTTGGGTCTTAAGACTCTAACTGTTATTCAAGAATGTTGCAGACTGATTAAACAAAACCACAATATACTTGTTGAAATTCACAAAATACCTTTGAACGATTCTAAAACTTTTAAATTGCTTTGTGATTTGAATGTGGTTGGCGTATTCCAGCTTGAAAGTGCTGGCATGAAAGATGTTTTGAAAAAACTTCAGCCTGATTTGTTTGAGGACTTAATAGCCCTTGTTGCGTTGTACCGTCCGGGACCTATGGACGATATTCCTAGATATCTTGCGTGTAAACACGGACATGAACCTGTTGTATATGCGCATCCTAAATTAGAACCCATTTTAAATACAACCTATGGGGTTATGGTTTATCAAGAACAAGTTATGCAAATTGCACAGGTTCTTGCAGGATATAGTTTGGGTGCAGCAGACCTTTTGCGCAGAGCCATGGGTAAAAAAATTAAAAAAGAAATGGATGATCAAAGAGATTTGTTTGTTAAAGGTGCCACAGAAAGAGGTATTGAAGAAAAAACAGCATCCCTTATTTTTGATCAAATGGCTAAATTCGCAGGCTATGGTTTTAACAAATCGCACTCTGCCCCTTATGCTTTAATTGCGTATCAAACAGCCTACCTTAAGGCTAATTACCCAATTGAATTTTATTGTGCTTCCATGACTTTAGATAAACAGAATACGGATAAACTTAATATTTTCAAAAATGATATGGAACAGTATGGTCATAATCTGTTGAAGCCTGATATTAATGCTTCCCATGTTAATTTTACGTGTGAACAATCAAAGGATGGTGAATGGAGTGTTAGGTATGGTCTTTCTGCATTAAAAAATGTAGGAATTGCGCCTGTTGAGCAAATGTTAATCGAGAGGAATCAAAATGGACCTTTTAAAAACATAACAGATTTTGCATTAAGATTAGACAGTAAAACCATTAATAAACGTCAACTTGAAAGTTTAATAGCATCAGGAGCATTTGATGAATTAATGTTAATAGAACATAAAATTATCAATCGGAAAGCTTTTTATGAAAATGTCGAAGTTTTTATACAGCAATCACAAATGATATATAAAGCGCAAAAAAGTAAACAGAAAACGTTGTTTCAGACGAAAGAAAATCAGACGATTAATCTGCCCTTAGCTATAGGTAAAGATTGGGGAGTTCAAGATAGTTTGCAAAAGGAACTTGATTCCATTGGTTTTTATATGTCTCTTCATCCTATGGATGTTTATTTGAATCATTTATCATCGTTGGATGTAGCCCCAATTGGTCAAGTGTATGATTATATTTGTACCGATGGCGAATATAAACCTTATGTGAATTTCGCAGGAACAATTGCTGCAGTCCAGGAAAAGAAATCTAAAAAAGGTGATGCATTTGCTTTCATTCAAATAGCAGATAAAACAGGAGTTATCGACCTTGTTTTTTTTTCAGATCTTTATTTAAAGTCTAAAGACCTTTTGAAACAAGGAACCTGCATCTTTGTACAAGCACGTGTTAAATCAGAAGATGATAACGTAAAATTTACAGTTATTGCTTGTGAACATTTAGAATCAAAAATCAAAGTGAAGGATGTGCATATTCATCTTCAACCAGAAATTGTATTATTTGATCGCTTGAAAAATATTCTTTCAGATGTCCCCAAAGGACAATCATCATTAACGGTAACCACCAAAATTGAAAATGTGGGAAAAGTTAAATTCGTTTTTAAAAAGAAATTCAAATTTAATAATCAAATTGAATATGAAATTCAAAGTTTGATCTCTGAAGATATCTAGATTTTTATGTAGTGTGCCAGGATTGAATTTTATTGAATTAGAAAAGTAGCTTATCTACCCTTAAATGAGGCATTCTTTTCTTTATTGTGCAAAATGCGATATAAATTTTATTTAATTTTTTTCTGTCTTTATTCTTATGGTTTCGCTGTAGATAAAGACGGAAGTAATGTTATATCTCAGTCTCAGTTATTTTATAAAGCTGTAAAAGAAAGCACTGTTCCTGCGGTTACACGCCCTATTATATCTTTTCCGTTTGATTTTCTGACTATAGGTAGACAAGTAACGGGTGACTCCTATAGTGGCCTTTTTAAGGCTATTAAAACAGTACATCGACCTATTTTAGTGCCTATTTTGAAAACACATCTTGTTGAATTAACACTACGTGCACAGTCTACCTATTTTTTATATAAATATTTAATGTTACAGACAAAAAAATTACCAGAAAATAGTTATTTGAAGAATCCTGTGGTTTCTCAATTATTTATTTCTGCTATGATTTCATCTACTGATATCGTTTTTGCTAATCCATTTGAGCGTATAAAAGTGGCTTATATTCGCAAGCTTGACATTCCATTCATCCAAAATAATAGATGCGATTTTTCAGATTGTTTCAGGCATAGATCGTGGTTTTTTCAAGGTGGATTATTAACTTTTCAATCTTCGTTTTTGCATTTGAATGTTTTTTTGATCTCTAACAGGATTTTAAAACAGATACTGTTTAACAAGAAAGATAATCTTACTTTTTCTGAATCTTGCATTATGGGGCCCATAATTTCAGCAATACAGGCGTCAGTTACTTTTCCACTATTAACTTTAAGAGCTCAAATACATGCAGAAAACATAAGAAGTTTACGCAGCCCTGTAACGACTTTTTTATTTATTCAGAAACTTTATAGATCTGGTTCTTTACATACGCTTTATCATGGATGGCTATCCAGAATTGTAAGAGGCTCTGTGCTTGCTGGATTTGATAGTTATTGGATTAACCATACAAATTCTTAAAAATAATTTCTTTTATTTTGTGGAAATATTTATGCATCCCCGTTTTCAAGGGTATCTAGAATTTTTATTAATTTAAATTTTATTTTATAAAAAAAATACTGTTTTGCATTGATCTCATTTTCTAAATCAATGGTGGGGTTTTCTTTATTTGTAGTGAATTGTGGTTCCTCTCCTAATGCTTCTGGATCATATTTATTTAATATTTTGAGTAAGTTAGAGATATGTTCTTTATCAAAAGTACGATTGGCAACAAAGTCATCGATAATTTTTCCACAGCGACGAATAAATTTTTTATTTAAAATTCTTTGCTGTAAAAAAATTTCAAATGAATGTGCGTGTGCTGATTTTTTATCTTTAGAATTAATATGTAATTGAAGGCTTGCATAATATCCGTTTATGTCTTGTTCAGATAAGGCCCAAGACGTTAATTCAGTGAAGTATAAGGAAAGCATATTCAAATAAGGTTGGATATTGTTTAACGAGAGGAATTCTTTTGTAGATATATTGCGAGATGTTATGGCGTGTAATATTCTTTTTATATTTTGTCCGTCTTTACAATCCAGCGCATTTAAAAAGTATTCTTGAAGATTCTGATAGTTTTCATGTGGTGTTACATTTTCGGGTAAAGAAAGTTCTTGTATTTGTTTGTTTATTTTGGTTCCGATAGTTTCGCTATCATAGTAACGATTTCTAACAGGACGAACATGAAGGAAAGCAGATGTTTCAAGCAACTGGCAAGCTTCAAAAAAAGTGTTTAGCTGATGTTCTTCAATTGCAAAGATTTTGCAGCATAGCGTTAAATGTAAACATATTAAAGAAGATATTATTTTTCTTATCACGTATGAAGCTTCATATTTACAGGTATTTAAAAATCATAATATTATTTTAAATTCCATTGCAAACGAAATATGAATGTTTAAACTTGGATTTGTTAATACGTCACATATTATTTTATAGTGGATATATTCGATAGATTATTTTGTAAAATTGCAGCTTTTAATGTGTTGTGCAAAAGATATAAGACAGTCATAGGTCCAACACCTCCAGGTACCGGGGTTATAACATTTACGCGTTGATAAAGGTTTTCAAAATCAGCATCTCCAACAATTTCACCTGATGGTAGACGTGATATTCCAACATCTATAACTACAGCATTTTGTGAAACCATATCTTCTGTCAGAAGGTGAGGTGTTCCGCAAGCCATAACAATGATATCTGAAGATAGTGTGTGTTTTTTTAAATCAATAGTCTTTGAATGACATAGGGTGACAGTTGCGTTTTCTTGAATCAGTAACAGAGACAGCGGAAGGCCTACTAAACAAGACCTGCCAACTATAGTGACAGTTTTCCCTGATACATCTGGATAGACTTCTTTAATGAGATGCAAACATCCCAAAGGTGTACATGGCACAAGAGTTGGATTTTGCTGAATTAAAAGTCCTTGACTTGTGGCGCTCAGTCCATCAACGTCTTTTAACGGATGTATCATATTGAGGATTGTATCTTTGTTGATTTGAGAAGGTAAGGGAAGTTGAACAATAATGCCATGCGCATGAGGATCTTGATTTAGATGAGCAATTAGCATTTCAATATTTTTTTGATCTGTATCTTTGTCTAATTGGTGCACTTCAACATGTATACCCACTTCGGAACCTTTTCTTTTTTTCATTGAAATATAAACTTGGCTTGCAGGATCATCACCTACAGAAACAATGTGCAGAGTGACTGGGATTTGAAGTTGATTTTGTATGTTTTGAGCTGTTTGTCGTAGTAAGGGTATCTGTGCTTGCGCAATATCTCTTCCTTTTAAAATCATATGAAATCCTCAAAATTGATGTAGCTTTTTCATTTAGATATGAAAATTAAACACAGCGCTGTATCTATGAATAAAAAACATAAAATATAAATAATTATAGTAAAAATTGATGCAAATAACAAAAGGAAAACAAATTTGACTAGATATAATAAAATAGATATACTGGTGTAGTTAAAATGAGCTTAGGAGTTTAAAATGCTTGTTATGAAAAAAAATCATTATTTTAAAAATTCACAATTAATAAATATAATTAAAAAATTTGCTATTTGCTTCGCTCTTTCTTGGGTCATTGCTTTGTCGGCACAAATTTCTGTTCCTTTGCCCTTTATTCCAATTACGATGCAAAACACAACAGTTATGCTAATTGCTTTACTGTCAACAACACAAATTGCAGTAGGAGCCACATGTTTATATTTTTTACAGGCAGTATGGGGTTTCCCAATTATGGCTGGTGGGAAAGGTGGTCTAGTTGCTGTTATGGGGCCAACGGGTGGCTTTCTAATCGGTTTTATAGCAATGGCATTTTTAGTAAGTTTCTTAAAAAAAAGAGTCGTAGAGTCGGAAAATGGAATTAGTTGTATGATTTCAAGATTCTGCATTTTATCTGTAGGGCAAATGGGTTTGTATTTATGTGGGCTATTTTGGATGTCTCTATTGATGTCATCACAGAATGCCTTAACATATGGTTTGTATCCATTTTTGTATAAAATTCCTGCATCTATAGTAGTAGCAATTCTTTTAGAAAAAGTTTATTGCTTTGGAAAAAAAATAGTATGTAAAAAGTCTGTCTAGTTTTAATTTTTTTAAAATTAGAATATTGCTTTAAAATTAAAAAAAGTATATGCTAAATACCTGGCCTTCTTGTGTTCTTATACATAACACTGTGACTAGAAGTTTGGTCATCAACCGAAAGGAGAAAATAATGAGATTTTACGAAAATGTATTTATAGCTAGGCAAGATCTGACATCAAATCAAATCGAAACGCTAGCTCAACACTATACTGCTATTGTTAAGGAATATGGTGGAGAGGTTTCCAAAACCGAATTTTGCGGTTTAAGAACTTTGGCTTACCCTATTAAAAAAAATAAAAAAGGACATTACGTTCTTTTCAACATTGCTGTTGATTCTAAAGCCATAACTGAAATGGAACGTCAGATGAGATTGAACGAAGACGTTTTAAGGTTTTTAACAGTACGTGTAGATGAATTAGACAATAATCCATCAGCATTAATGCAAAATCGACACTTTAGAGAAGAATCATACCCACAAGATGATTTATTAGACAGTTAATGAGGAGATGAATGTTATGAGTGATGTAGAAACAAACATGACAGAATCAACAGGTTCTCGTCCAACATCAAGAAAACAATTTTTTAGAAGAAGAAAAACATGTCCATTTTCAGGCACTAATGCTATGAAAATCGACTATAAAGATGTCAGAACATTGTCAAAATTTGTTTCTGAACGTGGAAAGATTATGCCTAGTCGCATAAGCGCTGTTTCTGCAAAAAATCAAAGAGCACTATCTTTAGCTGTAAAAAGAGCTCGTTTCTTGGCTTTGATGCCATATGTTAATTCTTAAGGGGAGATGTACATAATGCAAGTTGTATTACTTACTCGTGTTGAACATCTTGGTCATATCGGCGATATCGTTGACGTAAAACCAGGATATGCTCGTAATTTTTTGTTGCCACAAAAAAAGGCACTAAGAGCAACATCTCAAAACTTAGAGTACTTTGAAAAACAAAGAATTGAAATTGAAGCTCACAATTTGAAAATGAAAAGTGAAGCAGAATCAGTTTTGGCACGAATGGACGGTTTAACAGTAGTTGTTATTCGTCAAGCAAGCGATGCTGGTCAGCTCTTTGGTTCAGTTCGTCCACTGGATATCGTAGCTGGTGTAAAAGACCAAGGTTATTCATTAGACAAAAATCAAGTTAGAATCACTCTTCCTATTAAAAATTTAGGAAAGCACTCAGTCAATGTTGTGTTACACCCTGAAGTCATTGGGAACATTAACGTTATAGTAGCCCAATCAGAAGATGAAGCTGCAGCGTTTATAACTCCTAAAGAGTCAGTTGAGCAAGACTAATATTTAATCATCTCTTTTAGAGAAGATTTTAATACTTAAAAAAAGCACCATTAAGGTGCTTTTTTTTGTTAACAATAAACTTATTTAGATCTTTGAATTTTAATATTATTAATTAAAATTAATAATATTTATGAAAAATTAATGAGGTATTAATAATTATATGCAAAAACAATCTTGTGATTACTCAAGATATAAACTCTTGCTGATTAAAATAGTTTACTTTTTCAATTTAAAGGACTTATAGTATGAATAAAATTCTATTTTTGATGTTTAGTTGTGCCGTATTAAATGCTACTACAGCTCGTTCTACGAGTATTAGTGATGAAGTTTCTGATAGTCAACCCGTAGGTGCGTCTACCAATAAGACTGTCGAAATGATTATTGGTACTACAGTTACGCTAGTAAAAGCTAAAGATGATTTTAAAAATTCAGAAAATGTTAAGGGAAAGGTTGATGTTGTTATCGGTGTTGCTGAGCAGCTACTGCCTGATGCTTTGGATAAAGTTGACAATTTTGTTGACAATACATCGGACATAAAGGATGTCCAAAAGGCGTCTGCAGCGTTAGATGTTATCGGAGAGGTTGCTGCGCAACTTGGGGATCAAAATCAAAGTTCAAACCTGCAGCACATTGGTGGTTTAATAGGAAATACAGCTGATCTTTTGCAAGCCAATGATTCTAAAGCTGTAGCGCATGAAGTGGTTGAAATTGTTAGTGATATTAATGGTCTTGTTAAGGAAAATAAAGGCTTTTTTAAGCGCTTGTTTTCATGCTGTAGTTCTAAAAAAAATAAATAATACTTATTTTTATAAACGATAACATTAGTGGTGCTCTTTGAAATTGATTGAAGAGCATTTTGCGCACATATATGGTAAGGATTGAAGATTACTGCCCGTTTGTCAATACAATATTATGTGGTATGTCTAATGTTTCATCAAGCCAAGATACATTTTTAAATGTTGTAGGTGTGTCGTCTGGTTCAACGTTAAGAACAGGTGCAATTCTTTCAATGATTTTTCCAGCAGTAGGTGCTGCATTCCAGCCTGCAGCATTGTAGAAATACGTTTCTGGTAAAGCTTTTGGTGAATGTAGGCCTACGTAAACTAAATACTTTGGGTTATGAAATGGAAATCCTGCGATGCAGGAATTAAATCGATCTTTTCCATTATATTTTTTCCCCACACTTGTGTATGCGGTCCCTGTTTTTGCAAAAACAGAATATCCTTGAATATTTGCTTTTCTCGATCCTCCGTACAAGGTTGTTGCTCTCATCATCTCTCTAAGTGTTGCTGACGTTTTTTTCGATATTACTGGATTTTCGGAAGTAGTTGCTATGTTTTTTTTGGGATTATAAATCAGAGTAGGTTGTATTTTTTCCCCATTGTTAATAAGTGTCCCTATGATTGTTGCTGCATGCAGTGGGGATAGTGAGATGCCATATCCATAAGAAGCAGACATCAATGTTGATTCTTTCCAACTTTTGGGTAGTAATGGCATGGCCATTTCGGGGATTTCAATATTTGATGGTTTAAACACACCGAACTTACGAAAGTATTCTTGCTGAATTTTAGATCCAAACTGTTGGGCAACTTTTACTGCAGCAATGTTTGATGAATACACAAATGCTTCAGTCAGATTAAGGAATCGGTTCTTTCCTTTAAAATCTGTTATTGTAAAACGACCTATTTTAATGGGATGTCTTGCATCATAGTTTGAATTTGGAGTGGATAAACCTGTTTCTAATGCAATTGCAGTATTAAGAATTTTCCATGTAGATCCTGGTTCATATACACCTAAAGTATTAATATGAAAAAGTTCTTCAGGTTTTGCATCATTAATATTGTGAGGATCAAAAACAGGTAATGATACCATACCTAAAATCTCACCTGTTTTTATATCCATCACTATTGCATTTCCAGCTTTAGCTTGGAAAAAATCTACCGCTTGTGATACAAGTTCTGCAATCGATGCTTGTATTCTAAGGTCAATGCTAAGCTTAAGAGGTGTGGCTGAATTTTTAAGATGATGATCGAATTTTTTTTCAACTCCTGCTAGACCGTTATTGTCAAGACCAGAGTAACCTACTACATGAGAAAAAAGTTTTCCGTATGGATACATTCTTTTATGGTCCTTTTGGAGGACAAGTCCTGGTTGACCAATAAGATTAACTTCATGCTGAGTTTTTGGTGGAATATGTCGGGCAATCCATATGAAAGACTTTGATGTGTTAGAAAGTTTTTGTAGTAATGATTTGTATGAAAGTTGTGGAAAAATTTTAGAAAGCTGTTTTGCGGCATTCTTGGGATCAATTATTATTTTGGGGTTAGCGTACAAAGATGCGGTAACAATGTGTGTTGCCACTACATTTCCATTGCGGTCTATAATATCTGCTCTTGGTATATGTTTATTTTCTCTTGCATCAAAATTATTTTCAGATATGATTGAGTTCTGAAAAAGCATTAGACTAGCTAATCTAAAAATAGCGATTAAAAATAAAAATAGACCTGAAAAAATGAGGAATGCAACCCTCTTACGCATCATTTCCAAAAACGTAACGTGATTAGTAGCATCTTTTAATAAACGACCTAGGCCTGTAACGCGTTTTTCTTTAAACGAAAGCATATGCTAAAAATGTTAACCTCTGAAATTAGTCTGCTAAATTGGCTATAAAACTGTCGAGATCTTCGCCGTTATCATTTTGACCCCTTGACATTTCTATTATATCATCAAAAGTAATTATATTTCCAGATGAAATTGGTTGAAAGTCAGGCAAATATTTCACAGTTAGTTTTTTAAGGTCTGTAGGGTGGTTTAAGACGTTCCACGATGCTACTTTTATTCTTAAATCGTCATGCATTTTGCTGATAGATGATTTAAGGTTTTTTTGTTCTCTTTCTAAAAGTTCAACATTGTTTTTAATTTTAAAAAGTAGAATCATGACTACGCATGTCAAAAGAACATTAAATAGTGAAAATCTATTAAACATATGGCTCCTTGATTAATTCAATACATCGTAATCGCGCGGAACGGGACCTTACGTTTTGTCTTATTTCTGTTTTTGAAGGCGGGATCGCTTTTTTTGTGACCTGTTTAAGTTTCGTATGGCCTGATTGAAACGATGAATGTTTGAAAATTTCTTTGCAAATTCTGTCCTCTAATGAATGAAAGCTTACTACAACCAATCTTCCGCCTGGACGAAGCAAATTGATGGCAGACCTTACGCCTTTGTCTATTTCTGATAACTCATCATTAACATATATGCGTAGTGCTTGAAAAGTAAGTGTTGCAGGGTCATGGTCGCGTCTTCTGGGTGAAACGGCACGAATAATTTCAGCTAGCTCAGAAGTTGTTTCAATTTTTTTAGTATCTCTACTTCTTACTATTGCTGACGCAATTTTACGAGATAAGGGTTCATCGCCGTAGTGATAAATGATATCAGCAAGATTGTCTTTTGAAAATCCATTGACAACATCATAGGCAGAAACGGGAGATTCTTTGGACATGCGCATATCTAGCGGCCCATCAAGTCTGAATGAAAAACCTCTTTCGGCTGTATCCAGTTGAAAAGATGAAACACCAAAATCAAAAACAATTCCATCAAAAGTTCCATGTTGTAGAAAATTTCCTATTTCAGAAAAATTATTGAGGTAAAAATGAAAACGTTCTTTGTAGACCTCAGATAATTCTTTAGATCTTTTTTGTGCATCTTCATCACGGTCCACAGCTGATACTGTGCATAGTTTCTCGTTTAAAATAGATTGGGTGTATCCGCCCCCTCCAAATGTAGCATCTAAATAATGCCCTCCATCTTGGATATTAAGGTGCTCTAAAACTTCAGGTAACATGACCGGGTAATGACCCATGAATTATTTTTTCCAAATTGAGAATCATCGTTCTATTTTATACGCTTTAAGCTTTAAATTAAAGAAATAATGTTTTAGAATTTTAAAATATTGGAAATATTAGAGTCCTATAAAATTTAAAGCTTAAGGTCTATTATGAAAAAAAGAATTGGGATACTGACAAGTGGCGGTGATTGCGCTGGATTAAATGCTGCAATTCGTGCAGTTTATCATCACGCAACTCAAAATTATGGTTATGAAGTCATCGGTATTTTAGAAGGCTCAACAGGACTAATTTCACGACCAATGAAATATGTTGTGCTTGATCAAGATAATTGCCCTGAATCAATTATACGTGTTGGTGGAACAAAACTAGGTAGTACCAATAAGGCAGATCCTTTCCATTATCCTTGCGAAGATGGTACCAAAAAGGATCGAACCGATTATTTGATTGAAGGTTATAGAGAATTAAACCTTGAGTGTCTTATTGTCATAGGTGGTGATGGCAGTTTAAAAATAATGAACGATATTGCAAAAATCGGTGATTTAAATATTGTAGCTATTCCTAAAACTATCGATAACGATCTTGGTAAAACAGAGCTTGCTATAGGATATTGCACAGCTTTGGACACAGCAACTCATGCATTGGATTGTTTGGATACTACAGCTGAAAGTCATCGAAGGATTATGATTCTGGAAGTTATGGGAAGAGATGCAGGACACATTGCCTTAGGTGCAGGCATAGCTGGTGCTGCAGATGTTATTTTGATCCCAGAAATTCCTTATTCACTTGACGGAGTCCTCGACCGTTTAAATAAAGTATTTGCTACAGGAAGAAAACATGCGTTGGTTATTGTCGCGGAAGCTATTACTAAAGAAAATGGTGAAAATGTTGCACAAGAAGTTACTGAAAATGGAAGACTACGTTATGGGGGAATTGGTTTCTATATAGCAGATCAAATTAATGAAAAAACATCTTACGAAACTCGCGTGACAGTTTTAGGGCATCTTCAA
The DNA here is from genome assembly GCA_013823725.1 of Candidatus Pelagibacter sp. Lineage (GTDB taxonomy): Bacteria > Pseudomonadota > Alphaproteobacteria > Paracaedibacterales > CAIOTO01 > PNMQ01. Next base: position 37,865 of record PNMQ01000004.1, on the reverse strand, counting down.
CGTGGAGGTGTTCCGAATGCTATTGATCGAGTGATTGCTTCAGCTTTTGGGGTTGCTGCTGTTGATTTAGCTATCAATAAAAAATTTGGACGCATGGTTGGCTGGAGTAATCGTGGCGTAATAGACATTCCAATTGAAGACGCTATTGGAACATATAGTAGGGTTCTGAAAGATGATGTGCTTGTTCAAACTGCAAAAAGTCTTGGGATTTATATTGGTCAACTATAGATAACGCAATTATGGAGAGGTCAAAAATCAATGAATAAAATAAGATTAATGTTTACGGTGTTATTATCTTTAATATTATTAAACACTAGCTTTGCCGGACTAATTCCTTTAGGAGATCATCAAGAGATAGGCGATTCAATTACTTCAGAAGATCCTACAGCGCTCGATCGACGTATTTCTGACCTTGACCAAAAAATTCGTGAACGAGAAAAAATAGCTTTACCTGAAGACCCTGTTCTTAAAAAACTTGTTGAAGATTACAACCAAGCTGTCGAAATGAAATCAAAAAAAGTTGAGAATTTTCATGATCAATCAGAAAAAATCTCCAGCTTAGAAAAGCGTATTGAGCAATTAGAAGCATTGATTGCTGAAAAACGTGTTGGCTCCGCAGAGGTTTCTTCTAATGAAAAAACACTTACTGATGTTGATAAAAAAAAGCACTATCTGGATAACAAAGCTACAGTTGCTGCTCAGGAAATCTCTAAATCAGTCATCACTACTAGCAGTACTTCTTCTCAAGATTATAATTTGGGCTTAAAACTTTTAGGTTCAGATAATGTTGATGACCATCGAAAAGCATTGAGTATATTTGAAGAAATTATGAACAAAGAACCAGATTCGAAATTGGCACACAGTAGCCATATTAATGCAGGGCTTGCAAACCTAGCTTTAAAAGATGCTGAAAAAGCAGAGGCTTATTTTAAGTCTGCGATAGTGTTACCTTTAGAGGACACTCAAATTGCAACAGCAAGATTGGGATATGCTCGCGCACTTCAAATTCGTGATCATAAATCAGAATGCTGTGATCAAGTTAAATTAATATCTAAATTTTCTTTCACAGAAACGCAGCAAAAAGAATTTAATCATTTGAAATCTGTTTGTTGTGTGGGTGCTTCTACCCATTAAAATTAACTTTTAGGTTTTATTTTTTCAACGTTGTATCTGGCAAAACATACAGAGTCACCTCTTTCATTACCTTTGCCTGTTTTTGAAAAAACAAGACCGTTAAACACTAAAATTTCTTCTGCTTCGGCTGGTCCTGTTCGAATGAAGAAACTAAATTTATCGGTTTTATTGAGTTGGAAAATCCTGTGAAGAAGCGATTTGTCGTATGGGTCTGTGACAAGTCCATTTGCCTTAGGATTGACTGAATGAACTCTAAAATAGCCTTTAGATACTTTTTGAAAACACACGACAGCCGCATCAAGAACGTTGGCATCAAAAGGAATAGTGCTTGCTGCACTTAGATGACTTAAGCTTTCACGAGAAGAGAATTGTCTGACTGATTTTAAAATATTGCTAAAATAACTTTCCCCGTCTTCTAGTGTTAAGGAAAGTCCTGTATATCTTTTATACAATCTAGCTTTTTTTTCTTTTTTAGCCACAAATTTTTGTTTATTTTCTTTTTCTTTTACAGTGGGTTGGGGCTGATTAATATTGGATAGCTGTGCAGAAGGAGAGTTCGTTGTATTGATATTGGGACCAACATTTGGGGAATCGATAATTATGGGTTGATTTGTTGGGATTGCCACAGAATTGGGAGTGTTGGTTACAGCTTTTGTAAGTTCTTCTTTTAGCTGTGGTGCCGCTGATGCAACCATTTGCTGAACAAGATTATTTTGGAAAAGATTTGCGGAATGTGCAAAAATGGCTAGAAATGAAAAGTAAGCAAAAGATATTTTAAAAAGCATGGGGATGACCTGCGGTATTCTGGGTTTTAAATAGTATGCACATGATGTGTTAAAAAAAAGTAAAATGAAAAGTTAGTGAAATAATTATGATCGTCAATTCAAAAAAAATAAGCTTCAATAAATTAGAAGTATGCTTGGATCTTTTAAAAACCTTACAACACAGTTCAAAGTGTTCTCTGTTGCTGTGTTCCAATCGAGAAGAAGCTTTAAGTTTTTTACAAATTTTACATTCCTTGAAATCAGGTGTTTGTGTGTTAGATTTTGAAGAATGGGATTGCGATCCTTTTTCGTTATTGTCTCCTTCAATGCATGTTCAGCAGCAAAGAATTAGAACGTTAACAGAGTTGTTGAATGGGGATAAGAAAATAGTTTTAGTGAGTACGGTCTATGCAATTGGACAATATTTGGTGCCTAAAAATATATTGTTGGAACATCAAAAAAGTTTTGAACTAGGTAAATCATACTCTCGAAATGAATTAATTCAGACCTTTACGGACAATCAGTTAGTTCGTGTGGAATGTGTTTATGCGCCTGGTGAATATGCTATTCGTGGTTCTATTATCGATATTTTCCCCTTAACCTATTTAAATCCTTTACGGCTTGATTTTTTTGGTGAAGAACTGGATCAAATTAAAATGTTTGATCCTTTGACTCAACGTGTAGTCAATAAAGAAAATATGACGGAAATGATTTTGCTTAGTCATTCCGAAATTATGTTAAACGTTGAAAATATAAAGCGTTTGCGTCAACACATTCATTCTGTTACGCATGATCAAAATCAAGCCGTGGAAGAGATTTTAAATACAATTTTGCTTAAACCATCTGCATTGCAGCATCATCCTGGCCTAGAACACTATCTGCCGTTTATCTATGAAAAATTGGATTCTATTTTTGATTACGTATCAATTGATGATGTATGGATGTCGACCATAACAGAGCAATATATTAGCCATTTCGTGAAAAAAACCAAAGAACAAGATGTGTTGCATTCAAGAATGCCGAATCAGCTTTATTGGGATCAATCTGTATGGGACGAATTTTTTAAAAATACTAAAACGACTTTAATTCAGGAATCGACTTCATGTTTATGGAAGACTGCAGATTTTAGTAAAAATACCAAAGAAGAAAAATGGGAAGCTTTTCTAGATCGTTTGAACAATGTTAAAAATAAACAGATTCTATTCAATTCTAATAGTAGCGTTAATTTGGATAAAATGAAGGAATATTTATCTGAAAATTGGGATGATTCTATCCAATTCAGAGATGATTTTTCACATCTTTATTTGAACGATGCAGAGCACGTAAGTGGTAAGGAAATTATCATTTCTAATTTTCCTTTCAACCTTTCCTTTGAAACGGATCATATGGTTTATATCCATATTGATGATTTATTCGATAAACAATTTCATGTTTTTGACAAAAAACAAAAAAATAAAATCTTCTGGGATGATTTTATAGAATTAACACCCGATGATTTAGTGATTCATAAACAGCATGGTTTGGGTCAATATAAGGGATTAAAAACAATAGATATTGAAGGTGTAAGGCACGATTGTCTGCAACTTATTTATGATTCTGGTGATCGTCTTTTTTTGCCTGTTGAAAATGGAGACCTCATTTCTCGTTATGGAGAATATCAAGAAAATATAGCGTTAGATAAACTAGGATCTAGTTTATGGCAAAATCGTCGAAATAAAGCGAAACAGAAAATTGCTCAAGTTGCTGATTATCTCATTAAAATTGCAGCGCAAAGAGAGCTTAAAAAAGCACCAATTTTTGATGTTATGCAAAAGCAATACGAAGAATTTTGTGCACGTTTTCCTTATGTAGAGACGAATGATCAGCAAAGCGCTATTGAAGATGTTTTTGAAGATCTACGTTCAGGAAGACCAATGGATCGATTAGTGTGCGGTGATGTAGGTTTTGGTAAAACTGAAATCGCTTTAAGAGCCGCGTTTGTCGTTGCTCAAAATGGAAAACAAGTTGTGGTAATTGCGCCAACAACTTTGCTGTGTCGTCAGCATTATAAAAATTTTTGTAAAAGGTTTGAAGGGTTTGGTTTCAATATTCAGCAACTTTCAAGACTTGTTACACCCAAAGTCGCTACTCAAATTCGTAAAGATGTTGGAATGGGTACAGTAGATATTATTATTACAACACATTCTATATTAAACAAAACCCAGAAATTCAGTGATCTGGGTCTTGTTATCGTTGACGAAGAGCAACATTTTGGTGTTAAACAAAAAGAAAAACTAAAAATGCTGCAGGCAGACGTTCATATTTTGACGCTTACGGCAACGCCTATACCTCGAACATTACAGTTGTCTTTAACGGGGGTTAGAGACCTCAGTTTAATTACAACGCCACCCATGGAGCGTCAACCTGTTCGAACCATTATTATTCCTTTTAACCCATATATCATAAGAGATGGCATTCAACGAGAATTGAATCGCCAAGGACAGGTTTTCTTTGTGACACCTCGATTGGAGAGATTGCCTAAATTAGAAGAAGAGCTTAGATTAATGTTGCCAAAGGCTCGTATTGGTATTGCACACGGTCAATTATCTGCGACCGATCTAGAAGATGTTATGACCAAATTTTATGATAAAGAATTTGATATTTTACTCTCTACTAACATTGTAGAATCTGGTATTGATGTGCCTAATGCTAATACATTGATTGTGGATAAGGTTGATCTTTTTGGATTATCTCAGCTTTATCAGTTAAGAGGTAGAGTTGGAAGAGGGACACAGGCAAGCTATGCATATCTAACATATGAATCAGAAGAACGTTTAACACAACAGGCTAAAAAAAGGTTGGATGTGATAAGACGTCTGGATAGTTTGGGGTCTGGGTTTAGTCTAGCAAGTCATGATCTTGATATTAGAGGAGCGGGTAATATTATGGGTGAAGCACAATCAGGGCATATTAAAGATATTGGTATAGAGATGTACCAGAATATGTTACAAGAAGCTATTTTAAATTTAAAACAGAATTACAATATTGATTCAGAACTTGATGAAGAACTTTTGGAAGATTGGTCCCCTCTTATTAATGTTGGTGTACCCGTCCTTATTCCTGAAGATTATGTGCAAGATTTGGGAGTTAGATTGAATCTGTATAGAAGATCTGCAAAGCTTAAACACATTCAAGATGCAGAAGATTTTGTGAATGAAATTGTCAATAGGTTCGGTCAACCTCCTCAAGAATTTAAAAATTTAATGGATATTTTGATCATTAAAATTTATTGTTGGATGGCTAATATTGAAAAAATTGATGCCGGCAATAAAGGGTTGACTATTACATTCAAGAATAATTCTCCTAAAAATCCAGAGCAACTTTTATCATTTTTGAAAAAATCAAAATTTGCACAAAAAGGAATGGTTAAATTAAGGCCAGATCATAAAATATCTTTCTTAGCAGATTTGTCTGATCCTCGATTAAAATTGGCATGGTGTAAAAAAATCGTAGAACAATTATCCAAGCTTAACTAATGAATCAATTTTTTTTAGATTATGACGTTTTTTGATATTATAAATTTAAATTTATGTTTTATTGAGTGCAAAAATGACTATTCAACCTAATCTTTCTAAACAAAATGTAATTAAAAAATATATACGTATACAGTGTTTTATTAATTTGTAGTTTTATGTTCTTATTTAAAGGATACAGCCTCATTAACGTTGCAACTAACTATTGTATGTTTAATTCAGATATTCAATTTCAAGACTTTGTTGAGCGTGAACAAAAGTATAGTTGTCAAAATGGTAAAAAAAATGAATCTGTGTTTTGTCAAAAGCTGAATGAACAGTAATATAGTGTGGAAAAAAAGAAGTATGTAACAAGAGAATTATTTAACAAAAAAAGTGAAATTTTAAGAGACGTATATCATATGTTGTTTATTTTGATTTTTGCATTTTCGCATCTTCTGATTCTTAGAAAAGGAAAGTGAAATACCCCTACATAAAATGAATTTATTAATGGTTTAGAAAAGATTGAGAGCACAGTGTATTTTTGTCTTCTTGAATATGATCTTATAAAGCAATACAATGCTAGTTAGATACATTCAAAAATAATAAAAAGATGAGATCTGTTCGCGGAACAAAAGATTTATATGATCAAGATTTAGATTGCTTTAGATATATTTGTAACCAAGCGCAAGAGCTGGCAAAGCTGTATGGATTTAAAGAAATTCAAACACCCATTATGGAATACACGGATGTTTTTTTAAAACCATTGGGAGAAGATTCCGATATTGTTGGTAAAGAGATGTATACTTTCCCTGATCGTGGTGGAGAGTCCATAACATTACGCCCTGAAGGAACGGCACCTGTTATGAGGTCATTGTTGACGTCTGGTCTTATCCATCAGTTACCACAAAAAAGATTTACGTATGGTCCATTTTTTCGTTATGAACGCCCACAAAAAGGTCGCCAACGTCAATTTCACCAAATTAGCGTAGAATATGTAGGTGAAAAATCTTACCAAGCAGATGTTGAACTTTTATCGTTTGCGTATGATCTTTTGAAAAAAATTAATGTGCATGATTTCACATTGCACCTGAATACTTTGGGTGACTCTGAATCTAGGAAAAAATTCAGAGAACATTTAGTTGATTATTTGACTCAGTTCAAAAATGATTTATCAGAAGATAGTCAGCGCCGTTTGGCAAAAAATCCGCTCAGAATATTAGACTCAAAAAATGAAAACGATCAAAAAATTTGTTCTAGTGCACCGCAATTAAAAGATTTTTTAACCGAAGAATCAAAAATATTTTTTGAAAATATATGCAGATCTTTAACTCAGTTGAATATCCCATTTGTAGAAAATCCTAGTCTTGTGAGAGGTTTAGATTATTATTGTCATACGGTTTTTGAATTTAAATCCACAGCACTTGGTGCGCAAGATACATTGCTAGGTGGAGGAAGATATGACGGCTTAATAAAGTTGATGGGTGGTGCAGATATTCCTTCAGTGGGGTTTGGTTGTGGTTTAGAAAGATTAATGTTGGCATGCCAGGCCCCACAAGAAAGCCTTTCTGAAATAAAGATAATCTTGTGTCCCGAATCAGAAGATCAAAAAATGATGTGCTTAAAGATTGCTCAGACCATAAGAACATCTGGTATTGCCTGTGAAATCATACATACAGGCCCTTTGCCTAAACGCATTCAGTTAGCCGAAAATATGCAAGCGCATTTTTTCTGTTTTGTCGGTTCAGCAGAACAAGACACTCAAGAATTTATGTTCAAAGTGCTCAAGCCAGTGATGCATTTATATGATTTATCTTTGTTTAGTCAAAAATTAAGTATAGAATCATTTTTGAAATATGCTCGATCACAGAAAGTAGATGTATGAAAACGTATAATAAAATTCATCTTTTCTTGAAGTCTTTTGGTATTTTGGTATTTACTTCTGGAATTTTTATTTTAAATTTCATTCCCTTTCTCAATTTAGATTTTTGGTTTTTAGTTGTTTCTGCTTATTTGATGGGATCTGTCCCGTATGGTTTTTTGCTTGCCAAATGGGCAGGCTTAGGTAATTTGCAAGAATTGGGATCTGGAAATATTGGTGCAACGAATGCGTTAAGAACAGGCGACAAATATGTCGCTGCATTGACCCTTCTATTTGATTTTTCTAAAGGTTTAATTGTTTCATTCATTCTTATCTTAGCTCTAAGGTCAGAGGCAGATTTTGAAAATCTAAGTTTTATCAATGACTTTGTAATTTATATGATTTCTATCTTGGTTATTCTGGGTCATATATTCCCTATTTGGTTAAAACTAAAAGGTGGCAAAGGTGTTGCTACAGCTCTTGGTGTTTTAGCTGTATGCGATCCGTATGTATTTGGCTCTATTCTTGCAGTGTGGTTTATTTCTTATAAAATCACTAAGACATCGTCAATGTCTGCGTTGATAGCTTTTGTTAGTGTAAGTCTTATTAATTTTGTCTTCAGTCATTTTATGATGACGATTGATCAGGTTACCGAGTCAAAATATTGGAATTATATATTTACACAACAAAGTGCTATTTTTGTAATGATTATTATGTTTATTATATTGTTAAGTCACATTAAAAACATAATGCGCATTCTCAAAAAACAGGAAGACGTTGTGGTTGTATAGGGAATGAACAGAAAAAAGTCGTTTTTGAAACGACTTTTTTTCTTCTTGTAAGGCGTAGAGCTTAATGGGTATCACGTGTTTGAAATTTATTCACTTCTATACGGTTTTTTTCGATAATTTGATTTAAGTCACGAATTGTTGCCATAATTTCTTCAGACGCTGCAGCGTTACTGTTTGCGATTTCTCGAAGGCTAGATACGTTTTTATTTGTGTTAAGCAATGTATTTTTCTGTTGATCCATAATTTGAGAGACGTATCGCAACATGTCGTCACTGGTTGATACTGATTCTTTGATTTTGCTCATACTTTCATTCACTTCCGAAACGGCTAAAAATGCTTCTCTCGTTCCGTTCATGGCTTGTTCGACAAGTTGTGAAATCTCTTGCGTAGATCCTGCTGTGCTGATAGCTAGTTTTCCAACCTCATCAGCAACAACGGCGAATCCTTTTCCTTGTTCACCCGCCCGGGCTGCTTCGATAGAAGCATTTAAGGCTAGTAAGTTTGTTTTGTTTGAAATTTTTTCAATGGTATCCGTAATGGTGCTAATTTGTTTGCTGTTTTCATCAAGCTTGTTTACCACTTCCATCATATGTTGCATCAGAATAAGCCCTGAATCCACATATCCAACAGATGTTTGTGCAAGGTGGCTTGCTTTGTCTGTATTATTTGCAACATCTGTGATAGATATTGTTGCATTTTGGATGGTTTCCGCCAGTTGTGTGATGGACGTAAGTTGATGTTGTGCACCTGAGGTTATTTGAGAAAGAGCTTCTACCGTTTGGTTGCTTGCTTTAGCAATAAATTGAGTGTTATCACTAAAAATTCTGATGGTTGAAGACAGACCATTGAGCGCGTTATTAATAGAATTTTTTAATGTTAGGAATTGTCCCTTGTAATCATCGTGAAGAAACTGTGATAAGTCGTTCTTTTCAAGCGAAGACATGACCTTTTGGATTTCACCAAATGTTGATGATAGTTTCCTGATCAACTGATTAATACCTATTGAAATTTTTAAAAGGGCTCCTGATTGTTCGGAAGTATTAATGCTTAGAGATAAGTCTCCATTCAACACACCGTCAACAATTGCTTCAACTTCTTGTAAGGTTTGTAATTCGTTGGTTATATCATTGCATATAATGACGGATCCAACATGTTCTTGATTACCTATAAATATGGGAGACGCCATAACTTCTAGCACATGATTTCCAAATTCAAGTCTTTGTTTGTCATCAGATTCTCTAATAATCAGATTCTCCAAAATATTATTCCTCAAAAACGAAGTTGGTTTTCCGATAATTTGTTGTGCTGGAATACCTAAAAATCGGCTAAAAAATTGTAAGAAAGAAGGATTGGCGTATTGAATGACTTTTTCATTATCACAAATCATCAAGAATGTGTTGATATTATCAAGTCCTGCGCGAACTTGAATTAATCTTATTCCCTTTTCTCTCATAACGTGAAGAGCTCGTGCGACTTCTCCAATATTATCATTGCGATGGGTATGGGGAACTTCAAATTCATAATCATCGTTCGATAATCGCGTGATTAAGTTACCTATAGTTGCTAGTGCTTTTTGTTTATCTTGTTCACGTGCGTTTCTTAAGATTCGTCTAATTTGTGTAAAGCATGCAAACGACATCCAGCCAATGACCATAAGATGAATGAATCTATTAAATTTTTCAAGATTAACAAAGCTGCTATCCATTTCAAATTCTTTATTTGAAATACCACTCCATAAAACCCAAGAACTACGTGGGTCGTGAAAATTAACTTCTTTATTTTTTGAAAAAACTAAGCTTGGATCGATGGTTCCTTTTTCAATATACTCTTTAGATGCATCCACTTGAATTGAATTTTTGGACTTCATAAATATTTTGTAGTTTTTATTAAATAGTGTATATCCTTTTTGTGGAAGTCTTTTTTCTATTTCTTTCATCGATATTACGATTGAAATACATCCTTTAAATTTTCCGCTTTGGTCATAATACGGAACGGAGAAAATAATAGTTCTTGAGTCGTTTCTATCTGTTTTTCCAAAATGATCACTATCCGTTAAAGAACCACTGGATAAAGGTATTTCATTTTGAATTTTGTCTAATGAATTGTAATTTGCTTCAAACCATTGCATTTGCTCTTTGATTTGACGATATTCAGAAGCTTCATTTGCTGCTGATTTATTGTTTTTTTTTGCTAAGTTCCATTGATTGCTCAGTATACTGTATCGTTTCGAGCTGTTATCAAGAGAGTTTATAGAATTATCGATAGTCATTAATGGTTTGAGCAAAGCTTGCTTGTCATCTATGGATGCTTCAGCATTTGAATTAATGGTGGAGATATGCAGTTTTGAAACAGCAATAGATTCGTTCAAATTGTGAAAAAGTTGATATATGGTCTCTATGGTTTCTTCGCTGGGAATATCTTTGCCAGCATTTAAATTTTTAACACCAGGTAGAACGCTTATGGTTTTTAATTTTTGATAAACTTGTTTAATCATATCGTTAATATTTTGATACGTTAAATTAAAGTCCTTTTCTGCTGTGCTTTTGTAACTTTCCGTTGCTGCAATCAGATCTTTTTTATGTTTTTCAATTGTCAAAACATGCCAAAAAGTACTGAAAGCAAGGATTGCAATTACAATGACCCATATTTTTTTATGAGTTGCTAATTTTTGTAACGATGTGTTCACTAATTTCATAATCCGACGCATTCACAATTTGATTGATTTAATTAAATCATGAAGAAATTAAGGAATAGTAAAATAAATACCGCTTTTAAATTGCTTATTTTAAAGATATTTAATTTCATTGGTGGCCACATGCATGTTTAAGATTTAACATGGGTGATAATTCAATCTAATTTATTTTTTTTCTCATCTTATAATGCATCTGTTGAATTTGAGGATGGATATTTGCACTCTGTGGTTTCATCAGAATCTTCAGAACTTGATGCACTAACATTTTCCAAATCGCATAACGCTAATAGAGAAAAAATTTTTGTTATTTTTTCATTACTCTTCCTCCTTTTCTTTTTCTAGAATCATTTCAGAAAAAATATTGCCGTAGTAGCTATCTTCTTGAGGTAAATGATTTCTTATAAAAACAGGTCCTGACGAGAATAAATTAGCCGACTGTTTTGTTTCTTGTGTATCATACAATGATTTTTTCAATAATTTAAATAAAAATTATTAGTTATATTATTTGTACCATTCTTATTTGCTTAATTAGAATTCTCAGATTTATTCATATTGATTTTATATAGTCATTTGGATGAATGGCTTTCATATGCTATATTGATTGAAAATATTTAAGTTGAATATTATGGCAAAAGATAATCTTAATACTCATTCAGTTATTTCTGTTGATTTTCAAAAAGCATTGGGAGACCGCTACTTATCCTATGCTTTATCCACAATTATGTCTCGGTCTTTGCCTGATTTGCGTGATGGTTTAAAGCCTGTGCATCGCAGGTTGATTTACGCAATGTATCAGTTGAAATTAAATCCTCAGTCAGGGTTTAAAAAATGCGCTCGTGTTGTAGGTGATGTTATCGGTAAGTTCCACCCTCATGGTGATGCTGCTGTTTATGCCGCCATGGTTAGATTGGCACAGAATTTTTCGGTGCGTTATCCTTTGGTTGAAGGCCAAGGGAATTTTGGAAATATCGATGGTGATTCACCTGCTGCAATGCGATATACAGAGGCGAAACTTACGCCTTTGGCGATGGAACTGCTTCATGGTTTAGAGGATGATTGTGTGGATTTTCTACCGACCTATGATGGTGAAGATGCTGAACCTGTGGTTTTCCCAGCATGTTTCCCTAATTTATTGGCTAATGGTTCCACAGGTATAGCTGTGGGTATGGCAACTTCCATTCCTCCACACAATTTAAGTGAATTGTGTGATGCGATGTTGTTGTTAATTGATAAACCGGAATCAACGGTTCCAGATTTGCTGCGACATGTGAAGGGCCCGGACTTTCCAACGGGAGGGATTTTGGTCGATGACGCAGATAGTATTTTAAAAATCTATGAAACAGGTAGGGGATCTTTTCGTGTTCGATCAAAATATGAAATAGAAAATTTGAAAAATGGTATGTATCAAATTGTGATTACAGAAATTCCATTTATGATTGAAAAATCGCGGTTAATTGAAAAAATAGCCGATATTGTTTTAGATAAGAAAATTCCGTTGATCGACGATGTTCAAGACGAATCAGCTGAAGATATCCGCATTGTGATAACACCTAAAAATAAAAATGTAGCAGCTGAAGTTTTGATGGAAATGCTATTTAAAATGTCGGATCTTGAATCAAGATTTGCTGTAAACTTGAATGTCTTAGATAAAAATAATGTACCTCAACTCATGGATTTGAAACAGATTCTAAGAGGATATTTAGATCATCAGATTGTTATTTTGCTTCGAAAAAGTAACCATCGCATTCAAAAAATTGAAAATCGACTGGAAATTTTAGATGCCTTAATGGTTGCATATCTGAATATTGATGAAGTGATTCGTATCATTAGAGAGGAGGATGATCCCAAATTAGAATTAATATCTCGGTTTAATCTTTCTGAAGTGCAAGCCGAAGCCATTTTAAATATGCGCTTAAGATCTTTACGCAAAATTCAAGAAATTGAAATTTTAACGGAAAAGAAAGAGCTTGAAGACGAACGTAAAAAACTACAAAAACTAGTCGATAGTACATCATTACAATATAAAGAAATTTCTAAAAGAATAATTGATCTTAAAAGTCGTTTTGGTGAAAATTATATTCACGGCAAACGCCAAACAAAAATAGATCCCCTTGTTAAAAATGAAATAGCAGCTGATTGGTCTGAATATATTGAAAAAGAAGATATCACGATTTATATTTCCGAGAAATATTGGATTAGATCTGTAAAAGGTCATGCTTTATCAGAACAGAAATACAAAGAAGGAGACCAAGAACGCTTTGTATTAAAATGTACGACACTAGACCGTATTGTGTTATGTGCTGATGATGGAAAATTTTTCACCATTAGTGGGGATAAAATCAACAGATCCAGAGGATTTGGTGATCCTGTTCGCATGATGGTTGACTTGGTGGCTTCATCCAATATTGTGGACGTGTATGTGATTCCACCTTCGTCTGACGATTTGTTTTTATTGGTGTCCAATAGTGCACGAGGATTTTGTGTTAAATCCAGTGATCTGATTGCTCAAACAAAGAATGGAAAAAACGTTTTCAACTTAGACGATGGAGAAAAAATGCAATATTGCCTTCGTGTTGAGGGAGATTTGGTTGCTTGTTTGGGGCAAAATCGGAAGATGGTAGTCTTTTCTATAGAAGAGATCCCAATAATGTCGCGTGGAAAAGGTGTGATCCTTCAAAAATATAAAGATGGCACTATGAGTGATTTGTCCATTTTGAAATCAGAAAAAGGTTTGTTTTGGATTAGAAATAATAAAGTTTATAATCTGTTAGACCTTACTTTGTGGAAAGGAAAGCGTGCAAGCTCTGGAAGATTGGCACCTACAGGTTTCCCAAGAGATAATAAATTTCAGGTAATTCCAGAAGGTGCATCTGCTGGTGATATTTTGGCCTCAAGCGTATGATAGTTCAGGGCAGATTATTAAAACGATATAATAGGTTTTTAGCTGATGTTGAACTAGAAAACGGTGAGATTGTAACAGCCCATTGCCCTAATTCTGGAAAACTATTAGGGGTTCCTCAAAACGCACAAGTTTTGTTAAAAGATTTAGGTTTAAGTGAAAAGCGAAAACTTCAATACCGATGGGACTATTTTTTGGATTCCGACAGTTTCACGTGGGTTGGTGTTAATACGCATATGGCAAATGATACGGTAGGGCAACTTATTGATTCAAAAATTATTGAACCTTTTCACAAAGTTATATCTTCTAAAAGAGAAGTGAAATATGGAACAAATTCCCGCATTGATTTTTTGCTAAAGACTGCAGACAACGATATTTATGTGGAAGTCAAAAGTGTGCATATGAAAAGAGGCAGTCATGCTTGTTTTCCTGACTGTCCAACGGTTCGAGGTGCTAAGCATTTAAAAGAATTGGCACATCTTATAGAAAATCCATTTTATCAAGCTTATGTTATTTTTTTAGTGCAACGTCATGATTGCGATTTTTTTTCTGTGGCTAAAGATTTAGACGCTGATTTTTACCAGGCATTTTTACGTGCAAAACAAACAGGAGTTCAATTTTACGCACTTTCAATGCAAAATGATGATCTTGGTAATTGTGAATTTTTTAAAGAAATAGAAGTTATATATGACTGAAGAAGCTTCAAAAAAATATCTTGTTGTTGGTGGGTCAGGTTTTATAGGTCGCCATGTATGCCAAAAACTGACAGAGCAAGGTGCTGAAGTTTATATACTGTCCAGATCTAAAGAAAATGCCTTGAAAAAATTAAATCCGTTTTGGAGGAATGCATTATCTCAATGTCATTGGGTTAATCAATTAGATCCAAGCATGTGTTTTGATGGGGTTATTAATCTTTCAGGTAAAAGTTTGGCTGATGGCTTGTGGACAAAATCTTTAAAGAATGAAATTTATCAAAGCCGGATAGGCATCAGCCAAATGCTTAATCACTATTTTGAAAATTGTGATTTCAAGCCTAAAATTTTAATTAATGCATCTGGTATTTCGATTTATGGCAAGTATAAAAAAAATGGTGAAGAGGAAATTATTTCAGATAGATTAGAAAATCATTTTTCTCAAAATTTATGCGTTGATTGGGAACAGGAAGCTTTGAAAGCAGAAAAATATGGTATTCGTGTTTGTTTGCTGCGGTTAGGTGTTGTGATAGGTGATGGCGGTTATTTAAAGCGTTTGAAATGGCCATTAAAATGCGGTCTAAATATTCAGCTTGGTGAAGATCACCATACTTTTCAATGGATTCATATGGATGATGTAGTAGGTAGCATTATGCTGATGTTGAAGATAGAATCAATGAAGGGGCCTGTGAATATGGTAGCCCCTGAAGTTATAAATCTTAAAGATTTATCCTTAATTTATCGATATCATTTTAAGACTAAAATCAATTTTAGATTGAGCGATCATGTGGTTCGATTTCTTTTTGGAGCAATGGGTCGAGAGTTGCTATTGACAAATTATGTTGTTCAACCAAATAAACTTTGTGAAAATAAATATAATTTTAAGTGTTTAGAGTTTAAACGTAACTTCTCATAATAATAAAAATATAATAATAAAATATAATGTTTGATTTTATTATTATATTTTATTATTATTATGAGGAAAATAAGGAAATTTGTTATTATGAAAAAATACTGGTTATTACTTTTTACAACTTTACCAGTTGTAGTTTTATCCATGGAAACAGCTATTATTTTAGAAGCTCCTTCAAAAACAGAAGCTCAAATGGTAGAAGATGTTTATTCTCCGCACTACCGTTTTGTTAATTCTAGAGTAGTCTCTAATTTGCGATTTATTCAAACACAAGAGGAATTAAATTTTCGAAGGCCTTTTCATTATCAGCATTTACCTTTTGATATAGGTTGTCCTTGTGACGACATGACACACGTTGTTCATCTTCTATGTCCTTCTCCGTCGGGCGACTATTTGGTAGCCAATCAAACAAGAGATGTCATAGGAATTACATCTCCTCTTCAATTCTATGAAGCATTAAAAGAGTTAAAAAGGAATCCTCATGCAACTGTTTGGGATGTGTTTTCTATTATGTTTTCCCGCCATTTGTTGGAATCAGCTAAAGAATTTATTGAACACAATATTGTCTCATATAATATAAATGAATATGGATCTGCAGTCTACAGATTTATAGATCTTCATAAAGTGCCGATGTCAGAGTGTCTAAAGCGTTTGGCAAATGATTCTCCTTTCCAAGGATTAGATTTTAAGTCAGGCGATCTTGGATTATTTGTAAAATCTTTAAGAAAAAATAATTTGTTTAATGAAAAAGTAGCTCGTGAAAAGGCAGCACGTCTAAGATTTTTAGAAGGACAAATAACTAATATTCATAAAAACAAAGCACTGAAAGAACAGTATGAATCAGAATTATTAGAATTGCAAAATTTAGATGGGCAATATTTAACACCTCAGGATTTTCAAGGTTATAGATTTGCTTATGCATTTAAACAGGCCTTTCACCAACAACAAAGAGGTGAATATCCACGTGAAACATTAGATCAAATGGTTTCTGTTTATTTGTGGCAAAAAGCCAATAGTAAAGATGATCTCCCTTTTTTAAGTGATTCCAGTTTAAGGTCACCTATTGAAACTCGTGCAATGATAAGAGCGATTGTAGAAAGCCCTGAACGGCTTCGGATGCATTATGATCAGGATGATTATGATATAGTATGGGCCTATATCTATCGGGAACAATTAATGCTTGATGGTGATAAGTTACCACTAATTCATTATCGTTCAATTAAAGTAGATGGATATACTTTCTCAGATTGTTTTGAAACAAGCCTTAGAAATGCGACAAACTATTTTTGCTTTCAAAATGGGTCTTTTAAACCTGAAGTTTGGAAAGAAGGATCATTGCTAAGACAATATTATTCCCAATTTAGCATGACCAATCCTAGTGATTCTAATGCACGATCTGAATGGGGAAAATATGTAGCTAGAATACCTGATGTACATTATTATACACCGTCTAAGAAAATGAATGATGCAGAAAATACGCATGAAGCCATTCCTGGATTTTTTAATATGATGAGAATTTTATGCCACCTAGGGGATGCAGATGTCGCGACGCAAAGGCATTTAAGTGATTTGCAAGAAAGTTTTGAATCTATTGATGATTCGCATCTTTCAGGTCTTTTTTCGATGATGATCTCTGATATTACTCAAGCGCAGGTGGATGAAAAATCTATGAGATTTGATGGTCTAAATGCACTGTCTGAGCGAACAGGAAGGTTTAGGGACTATGGTGGAGAGCTGATTCTTCAGCATGAAGGACAGTTGGAGGCTAAATTGGACATTAGGCCCATACATGCGATATTTAGTTTTAAAAATATCCAAGGCACTATAGTTGACCATAGTGACATAGCTTGTAATATCTTAGAAGATTTACCATTATTCAAATCATTAAGGGCTGATTATAGGGATAAATCTACATTGCTTCGCTCTGCCGTTTCGCCAGAAGAAGTAACATCCTTATTGATGAAATTCGATTTAAAATCACCTGATGTTCGTAGAGAAATATTACCTGTTCTTTTAGAAAAACATGCAGGGTTACCTTTAGTTAAAAAAATACTTTTAGCCATAAAAAGAGAAAATGATTTGGATGAGAGAAATTTTGTGGGTAAAATCTTGCAAGAAAATGTAGTGTCTTGGTTTTTAAATGTTGATCAAAGAAATAGTATCATTGATTTAATTCAATGTGTTCCAACTTTATTGACAAGTGATACAATAAGGATGTTCCTTGTAGATGAAAATTCCCCATTGTTTGAGTGGGGTATATATCTGCTGAATCATGCAGAAGGATATGTCGTTAGTGAGCATGATGCTGTAATGTTGAAATATGTAGACAATTTAAAACACGTCAGGCATTTATGTTGCGTCCCCTTTATTGATTCAATGGGGCAAATATTGGAAGTAAAAGATTTTAAATTTCTTGAATTCATCACTGTAACTTATTATCCTGAAGGTGATTTAGTCAAAGATATAAATAATATTATATCTCAAATTCCAAGCTGGGTGGAAAGTTTGCCTCAAACAATACATTATATCTCTTTTGGGGGATATATTTCTGAAAATAATTATTTAACTTGCGCTTTAGCCATTAAAAAAGCATTGGAAGATTCAGGTAAAATTTCTGTAGATTTTCATTATACTCATTATACTCATTATACTCATGATACTCACTACTAACACTTTGTGATTTTTTCAAACAAAAAAATAGAGAGATAACAAAAAGCAATTTCAAAATTATTATTGAAAAGGATTGATTTTATAATTTTTTATATACTATAATAAAATTATTCTTGATATGGAGGGGTGGCCGAGCGGTTTAAGGCACCGGTCTTGAAAACCGGCGAAGGGGAAACTCTTCCGTGGGTTCGAATCCCACCCCCTCCGCCATACATAAAGAGATTTTCAAAATTAAAACAATCAAGATTTTCCTTAAGGTTTTTTAATGGCAGGTCATTCCCAGTTTAAAAATATTATGCATCGTAAAGGTGCGCAAGATTCAAAACGTGCAAAAATATTTGCTAAATTAACACGTGAAATTATTGTTTCTGCAAAAACAGGTATTCCTGATCCATCTATGAATCCTCGCTTGCGTTCAGCTTTGGCTGCGGCACGTTCTGCTAATATGCCTAAAGATAATATTGATCGTGCACTTAAAAAAGCAATTGGTGGGGAAGACCAAGCAAACTATATGGAACTTCGCTATGAAGGATATGGTCCAGACGGTATTGCCGTTATCGTTGAAGCATTGACTGATAATCGAAATAGAACTGCGTCCGAAGTAAGATCCATTTTTAATAAAAGTGGTGGATCATTAGGTGAAGATGGTTCAGTTGCCTTTTTGTTTGATAGAGTAGGTTACTTCTTTATTGAAAATGCTGAATTTGATACGATTTTTGAAATTGCCACAGAAAATGATGCAGATGATGTTGTTCAACTTGATGAAGGTTGCGTTGAAGTTTATACAACCGTTGAAAATTTCGCAACAGTTAGAGATGCCTTAAATAAATCAGGTATTGATCCATCAACTTCAAAACTAATTTGGAAGCCTATGGCTGCTGAAACCAAATCTGAACAAGATTTTCCTAATATCTTGAAATTTATCGATGCTCTTGAAAATGACGATGACGTCCAAACGGTGTACACAAATTACAATTTTGAAAGCTGATTGGTTGAAAAAAATCATACAAAGATTGATCCATGTGAAACATAGACAATCTGCGGCAAGTTGGAATTGGTGGGGTGCCTTTATGATCACTCTATCAACACTTTTAGGTAGTTTTGGAAATACCCTTATTTCAGGACCTTTGAAAAACGTAAATGCTTATCAAATTCTTTTTATAAAATCAATGTATGCAGGTATTATTCTGCTGTCAATTTTTTTATACAAAAATAGAACCATTCCACCTGATTTGTTTGCACAAAAAAAATGGCAGTTTTTTCGCATTATCGTTGGAACTGCAGGAAATATTTTTTGGATTTATTCTCTTCAAAAATTAGCTTTTTCTAATGCTGTGACTCTTTCCATGACAAGTAGTATTTTTACAGTCATAGGAAGTAGTATATTTTTTTCTGAAAAAATTTATAAATCTCATTTTTTGATTTTAGCTCTGGGACTATGTGGCGTTGGATTATCTACACAGCCATTGGGAGGATCTTTTTCTTCATACTTTATGTTCCCTCTATTTTCTGCATTATTATTTGCTATTTCTGTTTTGCTGGTTAAAAAAATTTCTCTGCATCAAGATGGATTAATATCGACACTATTTATTGTATTAGGGATGGGATTTGTCGCTTTTCCTTTAGCTGTCTATCAGTGGAAAGCACTGCATATTCATGATCATTTTGTATTATTAAGTGCAGGTATTGTTTACGGACTTGTTCATTGGACTTTGATACAAGCTTACACTTATGCGCATTCAGGATTTTTAACTCCCTTTAAATTTTTACGTTTTCCTGTTGGGTTATTTATCGGTGTATTTATTTTTAATGAGTCTCTAAAATTCAATACCTTGATGGGTGGCTTATTAATTATTATATCTTGTGGTCTTTTGCAGTATTTGGCAAAAGTACCTTCCTTTCAATGGATGATGAAAAGGAAATTAAATAATAAAATATAAAATGAGTTAAGCTTTAAATACATTTTTTTCTAGCTATGATGAGGTTTTTACACGCATTCTCATGAGTAAAGCAATCAACTTGCTAGAGACTTTACCATATTCAGATTCAATGCCTAATTCTTTGTTTGGATCAAGTGCTTCGTTATTTTCAATTCGTTTTAAAATTTTTCCAGTGATTTCATGAAACCTTTTGTGCTTTTCTTTGATTTCTTTGAAAACAGTATCTTTAGATATTTTTTCAGGGTGGTCACCGTATAACCATTCCCCAAGTTCGCATAGATTATCTTGACAAATATGATTAGCATCCAGGTTTCCAATAGTTTTATGATGAATGCAATTTTGAAGTTGTTTTTTCCATTGAATATATATTTGTATAGCGTTTTCAAAATTCATAGTTGAAATCTATTTGGTTGATTTATTTCTCTATTATAATAATGATCAAATTAATGAATGATGAATTTAATATCAAATTTTATCAATATTTTTGTTTAATATTTCAAATTGATTGTAATAAGTATGGAATTTTTTTGGACATAATCATATATTAGTTTTTAAAATAAGTTAAATTTATGAAATGATTTAAAATGAAAAAAATTAAAATCCTATTTACTTTGATATTTTTGAGTATAACTGTATCAAATCTTGCTATAGCAACGGTCTACCCTTTTGATCAGGAAAATCTTGAATCAATATTTGATTCCTCCCTAGGGGGCGTTCATCAACCAAAGGTCGAACAATCTTTTGATGTTGAATTTGACCAAAACAATAGGAAGAAAATACTTACTATGCAACAAGATAACGAAACTGCTCGCAGAAAACAATTTCTATTCTCTGGTTTTGCTTCAGTCATACGTGCTGTAGCCCTGATACAAATTGCTGATGCCCAATATCGTAATTATTTTGGTCAGGCATTACAGCTAGTTGCTTTAATTCGTATTGTTTATGGAATGAGTTTAATAATAGAACCTATCTATTCTTATTGTTTACAAAAAAAGGAAGATGTTGAGGATCTTGATATGTTTCAAAGAGAGTCGGAAATCAGTACTGCAAAAAATTATGCTGTAACAGGTTTAGGTTCTTGTTTAGGAGGGATAGAAGGTATTTTGTTTTCATTGGCCGCACCTCATGATCCATTGTCACCTTTTACGTTACTCTTTGGTGCACAGCAATGTTTTGTTGGTTTGGCATCAAGTTCATATTCGGCATATTCAATTTTGAAAACGGTCCCTTACTGTGTTAAATTTCTACCGAATGAAAATTCTGCTTTTAAAGCACTTTCTTTAGAGGAAATAGTGCTATTAAATCAAAAAAAATTAGAAAGATCTCGCTTACAGCAATTCTTTAATATTGGAATTTGGCATATTGTGAGAGGTGGTTCGACTTATTCTTTACAAAAGCATCTCCCTTCACAAATAGAATCTGCACTTTTAATCTTATTTGGATCGGCAGAATTAATTTATGGAGGCTGTGCTTTGTACGATCCTTTAAAAGGGTGTTATCAATATTATAAGGGAATAAAAAACAATACACATACACTAGAAGAAGGCAGTAGAAAATTCTATATTCTAAGGGCTTTAAGCATGATTTCTATTGCTCCTGTTAATATGATATACACTTTAGGTGTTCCAGACGCAAAAACACCATGGATCGTTGGAGTAAGTATATTAAGTGTATTGGTTGGGGTCTATTCCGGATGGAATCCTATATGTGATTATTACGGTTTGGATTCTTATAAATGTAAAAAGGGGGGATGAATTAGCATGGTAATAAAATTATGCCAGTTTCTTTTTCATGTTGATGATTCTCGTGAAACTATCATCAATTTTTTGAAGATCAATTTTATTATTTCTAATTGCATTTTGAACGGTTCGATGAAAAAAATCGACTAAGTTTTTAATGGGGGGATATTTTTTTATATCTTTAGATGCGTAAGGCATGTCGGAGATAATAACGATATTTACTCCAGCATTGATAGCTTGAACAATGCCGTCTGCTAAGGCTTTTCTCCAGTCAGGATTCCTTTTCAAAATTGCCCCCATTATCATATCATCGCTAACAATAACACCATTATAATGTTTTCTAATGTTGGCAACATGAATGGGAGAAAGAGAAGTTGGATGACGAGGGTCTATCCTTTTATGTATAACGTGACTTAACATGATGCTGTCCACATCGTTAGAGCCATGCCGGGGTCTTGTAAGTATTTGATAGGGGACTAATTCATCATTTTTATGAAAGGGTGTCACATCTACAAAACCAACATGTGAATCTTCTTTAGATCGTCCATGACCAGGATAATGTTTGATACAACATAAAATATTATGTTCGTGCATAGCTTGCATGAAAATGCTGGCAAATGCTGTTACTTCTGCAGAAGACTTTGAAAAGGCTCTTCCGAATTTACCTATAACGGGACAATCGGGGTCGTGAACATCAACAGTTGGTGCAAATTATAATTAATTTTTAAGCCTTTGATTTTTGCTGCGATGTCGCTGTAGTAATCTTTGATCTGTCCATAATTATATTTTTCAATGCTTGTGTTTTTATATTTTTGCGCTACGGAAAATGGACTTAAAAATAAATCTTCACCTAATCCTTCTATGTTTTTGAATCTATTTACTTTTCCTCCTTCAAGATCTGCTGCAAAAAGAAGCTTATGTTTTGACTTTGACTGTGTCAGAAAGGTGCTTAGAGAAAGATATTGTGTTTTATTTTGTATGTTTTCTTTGAAATAGATGCATCCTGAGACAAGCCCTTTTTCCATTTGATGACGTAATCTTTTGACCAAACGATCAGAAGATGAAGTTCCATGAAAGCCTACAATAAGCATTTGTCCGATTTTTTCTTGTAATGATATTCTTGATAGGCACTTGTTTCTAGTTATCTTTTTTTTAAATGGAGACTTTGTGTTGCGTGCTTGGCCGTTTTGGGACAATGCCAAAAGAAAATAGAATAAAAGTCATTTTTGTGAATTGGAAAATGTAAGATATGATAAACCCAGAGCAGTTGATAAAACGCTGATTTTTATTCTATACATGAAGTTAAGATATGTCAAAATAAGAGATGAAAACTTTAATTCAAAACAGCAGATTTAAAAATGTCTTATATTTTAGATGTGCTACAATGAGTAGAAAGCTTATTTTAAGATATATATTTTTGTTCACAGGCAAAGCAATCTATGTCAACGTAGATATATTAGAGTATCAAAACAAAAAAAATGACAACTATTATAGTTAGAGGGATTGATGATAAAGCGTTCTAGATATGCGAAAGTCGTAGCCACTTTAGGCCCTACTTCTCATGATGAAAAAATAATAGAAAATCTTTTTTTAAAAGGCGCAGATCTTTTTAGATTAAATTTTTCTCATGGAACAAAGGAAGATCATCTACACAGAATTAATGCTATTCGAAATATTGAAAAAAAATATAGCAAACCCATAGGTATTATTGGGGATTTACAAGGTCCTAAACTAAGGGTCGGCGTGTTCGAAGATGGAAAGATTTTCTTATCTCAGGGGCAAAAATTTCGATTAGATCTTTCAAAAGAACCCGGATCTCATAGTCGTGTTAATCTACCACATCCAGAAATTTTTAAGGGCCTTGAAAAAGGAACGCGTCTTCTTTTAGATGACGGAAAAATTGTTTTAGAAGTTGAAAGATGTTCAGATCAGTCTGCAGAAACTAAAGTTATTGTAGGTGGCATATTGTCAAATAGAAAAGGTCTGAATGTACCGAATATTCTGTTGCCGATATCCGCAATAACAGAAAAAGATAAAGAAGATATTCTATTTGCTTTAGATCATAATCTTGATTTTATAGCACTTTCTTTTGTTCAAAAACCGGAAGATGTTTTAGAAGCCAAAGAGTATATTGGTGACAAAGCTTGGATTATCAGTAAGCTTGAGAAACCGCTCGTATTTCAATCTTTAGACAAGATTATTGAATTGTCAGATGGTATTATGATTGCTCGTGGTGATCTTGGTGTAGAGCTTCCTTGTGAAGAGGTTCCCGTACTTCAAAAAGAAATTATACGTCATTGCCGTCGTTTGGGTAGGCCCGTTATTGTTGCAACGCAGATGTTAGAATCTATGATTAATCATCCAACCCCAACAAGAGCAGAAGCTTCCGATGTCGCAACAGCAATCTATGATGGATCAGATGCAGTTATGTTATCAGCCGAATCTGCTTCAGGACAGTACCCAGTAGAGGCGGTATCTATGATGGATAAAATAATCCAACGCGTTGAAGCAGATCCCTATTATCGTAAAATTGCACACGACATTCATGATGATCGCCCTCAAACGGTTACAGATTCTATCGCTGCAGCTGTGCACCAAGTTTCAAAAACAATTAATGTATCTTGTATCGTTACATTTTCAGAAAGTGGATTCACCACATTACGCGTTTCCAGAGAAAAGCCACTTTTGCCGATACTGTCTTTAACTCCTGTTCAAGCAACTGCACGGCGAATGGCTTTAGTGTGGGGTGTTCATGCAATACTTGTGGAAGATTTGTCTAATTTTACACAGGTGGTAATGTTGGCTCATTATGAATCAGTTCGACATGAATTTGCTAAAGACGGTGATCAGGTTATTGTTACAGCTGGTGTCCCTTTTGGTCAATCAGGTGCAACAAATGTTTTGCGAATCATCGATATTAAAACTGAATCACATTGAAAATTGGATCGCCCTTACTGCCTGTGATAAGGGTGATTCAAGAAGATCTGCTGACATCTGTACAATTGTTCAACCAGGAAAACTCGTGCTAAAAGATGAGGTAAAGTCATTTTACTGAGCGACATAACATGATGGGCGCATTTTTTAATATCAGGATGGTGTCCATTGTGGCCACCTATTAAAAACACAGGTGTTTGGTTGTTCTGACTTATTTTATTAAGAAATTCGCAAAAATCAAAAGTTGTATTTTCTTTCCCATGCTCATCTAATAAAATTAATTGCTCTGAGGGTGTCATCTTTTTGATTAATTTTAGAAGATCACTCGTTGTGTTGTTGTGATCTTTAATCTCAATCTGATCAAAATTGAAACGAAATCGTTTGGTGTATTCTTGAAATAGTTTTCCTTCATCAGTATGATGAATGGAAGATACCGCCCAAAGTTTAACAGTTTTAAGCAGTTTATTCGTCTCCGCTTAGAATATTGTTTTTTTGTTCATAATCATCTGGATTGATTTTTGTTACGAAGGAAGACCACATACCTTCGATGTTATAAAATTCACGAATATCTGGTTTAAAAATGTGAACGATTCCATCTGAAGAGTCTACAAGAACCCAATCACAACTGGTAAGGCCTTCAAGCCTTGATATTATGCCTTTGAGAGACAATTCTTTTTGTATGCTTGTTGCAAGAGTGTGAATATGTCTATTGGATGTTCCTGAAATAATAACCATACCATCTGCGAAAGAGCTTTGGTTTTCTAGATTGATAACGGAAATATCTGATCCTTTTTTATCAAGAGCAGCAGGAATAACAATTTTTAAAAACTGATCGAAAATTTGAGACATAGAACAGGGTGGCCTTTACTGAAGTATTATTTTTAAGAGTGTATCACATTTTAAGTAAAAACCAGAAAAACATACAAAAGAATAAGATGGTGCATTTTCAGAGTCTGTTACGATGCTGATATTGCAGGGCAATAAGACGCCTAATAGGTGGGTGGTATTGGTTGTAATCCCTATGCATCCATCCATAGATTTTAATTGAACCTGCTTTGCAGAACCTTGATAAAGAGTTTCGTCTTTAGTTCTAATTTCAACTTGAAAAGAATTCAAAATATTATTTTTTAATTTAAACTTGTATTTAAAAAAGTAAAGAAAAAAAATGAACTTGTCAAGTTCTGAGCAAGTTCATTTTGATTTAAGTTATATTAATGAGAAATTTTGAATATCAAAAAGATTACATCAGATCGTCAATAGTTAGTTCTGTAGTTGGGGTGTTTAATTTCGGAGTCGGGGTTCTGAATTCCGGTGATGTTCTAGCACTTGAAGAATTCGACATACGTGATAAGCTGGAATGAGCAGATGAGAAACCATTCGATGTGTCATTTGAAGTAACACTTGATGTGCTATATCTATTTGCTTTATTTGGAGTAGATTTTAGAGTTACTGGAAATGGTAAGAAGGCTACGCTACCAGATCCCTCTATGCTTTGGGAATTAGAAGGAGAGACTCCGCTAGCAGCACTTCTATCTTCTGGAGTTGTTGATTGTGCCATTAATGCTTGCTTTTCCATTCGTTCTTGCATTTCCTTCCGTTTTTGCATTTTCTGTGCCAATTTTTTTTGGTCGGCTGCTTGAGCTTCTGGGTTTGATGGGGTTTGTGAACCGAAAATAGATTTTCCATTTGCTGCTATTTTATTTCTTCTTGCAATGCCTTGTCTTTCTTCGATTTCTTCTCGAGTTAAACCTGAAGTATCTCCTAATGCAGCGAAGCTTTCTTTGGAGTAACTGAATAGTGATTGTCCCATTTCTGCAAGTAATTCAGAGAAAATGAGCGTTATGGCTTCTCTTTTCTCTGCTGCTTCACTGCTTGAAAAGCGTGTTTCGATGAACCCATTGATAGTATGATATAATTCAGCACATTTTGTTTCTTTAAATAATAAACTTTTCCCTTCTCTGGTTAATAATCCAGATATGAGAACTGACTTATTGGTGTTTTCAATAAAGAATTCATTTTTAATATTTTCTGCAGGGCTTATTGATTTTTGAAGAGTGGGGGGAGCTGGGGGTACAGTTGGAAGTGTTCTATTGGCTAACATTGATCCTAGGGCATCGAATCCTTGAGCAGTATTAAGTTTTCCTGACTTTTTATCAGATGCAAAAGCCGTGTTAAAAACTAATATTCCAGCAATGCTTGCTAATAATAATTTGACATTATTTTTCATCATATTCATCCTTATACAAATAAACTTTAGGATAGTTATTTATTATCTGGGTTCATATTAATAAAAAATAATTAAAAAAAAATTAAATATTGTTTGTTTTCAATAAAACGCAGCGATTATAATTTTGGAAATCTTTTAAAATATCAATGATGTAAAGCTGATTATTTTTTGCAAGCTCAGCGATGGCTTCAAATTGGTTAAAGCCAATTTCTATTATAAAGATAGATTTTTCATTCATGTATTCTTTTACATTTTTGAAAATCAATTTGTATGCTTCTAGGCCATCTTTTCCTCCAAAAAGTGCTAAATGAGGATCGTATGCCCCAACGCTTTTATCAAGAGGAAACTGATTTTCGATGTAGGGTGGATTGCTGATAATAATATCATAAATGGATGGAGGAATGTTTTGAAACCAATTACTTATTTGCAAATCAAGGCGGCAACCAATATGCCAGGTTTCTTTGTTTTCTTTAGCAACTTGAAGAGCATGCCCACAAATATCTATACCTAAACCTTTTGCATTTTGAAATTCCAAAAGTAATGAAATAATAACACATCCGGTACCTACGCCTAATTCAAGAACAGAAAAAGATTCAGGCAGTGCTTTATATTTCTTTACAGCATCAATTATTAGTTCTGTTTCATAGCGTGGATCTAGGGTGTCTTTTGTTGTTTTGAAATTTCTTCCATAAAATTCTTTAGATTGAAAAATTTTTGATAGAGGTTCTTGCTGTTCTAAGCGCAGTAAATATTGCTGTAATTTTTCTTGCGTTTTTTGATCAAGACTTTGGACATCCTCATTCAGCACATCGCTTGCAAGATTCATATCGTTCAACAGCCATCTAATCATTTGATTTGGATTTTCATAAATTACAGAGAGCTTTTTACTCCATTGGGAAAAGTATGAATTCATCCCGCTAATTTACGTGCAATGTCTAGGAAAGTTTGTGCAGGAATTTCTTCTGGGCGCTGAGTTGGGGAAAGATTAACGGATGATAGAACATCTTCAAAATCTAGAGGGAACAATGCTTTGAATGCATTTTTAATTTGTTTGCGACGATTTTGAAAAAGATGATGGGTTAGTTTTTCTATGATAGGTATTAAGGGGATAAGCTGATCACTGTTTTCTTTAGGCTTTAGTTTGATGACTGTTGAATCAACTTTGGGTTGAGGTGTGAAATATTCTTTTTCAACTTCGAACCCATACTCAATGTCGCACAAAATCTGACAGAGCACGGTAAGACGGCCATATTTTTTTGTTCCTGTTGTTGCAACGATGCGTTCTGCTACTTCTTTTTGAAACATGAGAGTCATATCGTGAATTAGATTAATTTCTCTCATCCAATTGGTTAATAAAACGCAACCAATATTATAGGGTAAATTTGATATGATGTGGAATTTACGATCTTTAAAAGTGTTTTTTAAAGTAATATCCAAGGCATTGGCATGAACAATATTAATATTATTAAACCCTTTGAAAACATCACTTATACAATGAATGATCATGATATCTGTATCAATACAAACAAGTTCTTGAGGTTCTTTTTTAAGAATTTCTTTTGTTAATCCACCCGGTCCAGGTCCAATTTCTAAACAAAGTGAACGAGGTGGTATATTGGCAAAATGAACAATTCTTTCTAACAAGATATCATCAAAAATAAAATTTTGACCTTTTGACTTGGAATAGGATGAATGAGAGAGAAGTTTGTACTTTTTGACAATTTCTTGACATTTAATATGATTTAGATTTAGCATGTTTTTGAAATCGATAATTTTTGTAATATCTTTTATCTTTGATATTATAATCTGTTAACATAATATTAACTATATACGAATTGTATGAAAGTTAGGAATGAAAAAAAACATATCTCACATTTGTTTCTTAAAAGCACTGTATGCTAGCTGCTTATACTATGATATTATATAAATTTTTTTCAAAAGATGGAATAAAAGTTTTGACAGCAGAATCTTCTTTGACCCAAAGCGATCATTTGATTTCTGATAACGTGCATTCAGATGCATTGGCTTGTGCTGAATCTCAACAAGCCGTAAACAAAGGGTTATTCAACTATTGGCGTTTTCGCATCATGTATTCCATGATGATAGGATATGCTGGATTTTACATGTTGCGTCAGAATTTTTCTGCAGCAATGCCTTATATTTCTTCAGAATTAGGCTATTCAAAAATTCAATTGGGTGCGGTTATTTCTGCTGCTAATATTATTTATGGTGTAGGAAAAATTATTGCCGGCTATTTTGGCGATAGAAATAGTGCTCGTTTTTTGATGGCTTTTGGTTTGTTAACATCAGCAGTGATCAATTTTACACTAGGTTTTTCGCAATCACTAACATTTTTAATGTCAATGTGGGTGCTTCATAGCTGTTTTCAATCATTGGGTTGGCCTCCTTGTGCGCGATTGCTTAATCATTGGTTTAGTCCAAAAGAACTTGCTACAAAATGGGCGGTTTGGAATTCATCGCAGCAAATTGGTGCTGGTTTTATGTTGTTGATATCCCCCTTTATTATCCTTCATTTTGGTTGGAGATATCTGTTTTTAATACCTGGTGTTTTGTGCGTTGGGTTAAGCATTTTTCTCTATAATAGATTACGTGATACACCGGAATCTTTAGGGTTGCCTTCAATCGAACATCATCATGGACTTAACTATGACGATCCCGATAAGGATTTGCCTTTAACGGAACTACTGGTTAAGAAAATCTTTAATAATAGGTTGGTGTGGTATGTGTGTTTGGCGAATTTTTTTGTCTACTACGTAAGGATGTCTATTTTTAACTGGGCACCCACTTTTTTGAGAGAAGCCAAAGGCAGTTCGCTGTACACTGCTGCTGCACAGTCAGCGGTTTATGATATTGCTGGTATCTTGGGCGGTGTTTGTGCAGGCTATCTTTCTGACAGGTTCACAAAGGGGTATAGAGGGAGAGTTGGTGCTGTGTTCATGGTTCTTCTTTCCATAGTAGCTTTGGTTTTTTGGAAATCGCCTTCTGGTTCTGTATCTACCCATTTTTTCTGTATGATAGGTATAGGTTTTTTAATTACTGGCCCACAAGTTTTGGTAGGCGTTGCTGCATCTGATTTTGCATCAAAAAGAGCAGCAGGAACAGCAACCGGTTTGACAGGGGCATTTGGTTATGCAGGAAGTTCTTTTGCAGGTGTAGGCCTTGCCATTATTGCCGAAAAGGAAGGCTGGGATATGGCCTTTATGTCAATTGTTGTTGCGGGTATTCTAGCAGCTTTCTTTTTTTCTTTAACTTGGAATCATCGTTCTCGTGCTCTGGAAAAATCTTAGAGAAAAATATTGTTTGCAAATTGCAAAGTTCTTCTCGTCTGAAGTTCTTCATGACTTTAGTCGTTTGAAAACAAGATTTATATTTGCATTATCATCCATAGCTATTGTGTTGGCATCAATGACGTATATGTCATTGATCAAAAATATTTCTAAAGGTCTTAGTAAAGATTTTTGGGTAATGTTCTTCTTTGCTCTCGATATTTTAATTATCCTTTTTTTGATTTTTTTAATTGCAGTCCGTATTAGAAATTTATGGATTAATAAGCAAAAAAAAGGATCAAAACTTCATTTTCAAATTATTTCTTTCTTTTCTTTTAGTTGTACTTTCCCTGCTCTTGTTTTGGCTTATTTTTCATTTCATTTTTTGAATGCTGGGGTAAATACATGGTTGGCAAAACCAGTGAAAGATGCGTTGAATCAAGCACATGAGGTGGCAACTGCGTATTTGAAGGAACATAAAAAATCTATTAGTTATGATATTTATGCATTGGCTGAACAGTTGCGACCGAACATAGCATATTATGCAGAAAAGACGGATGACCTAACACATTTTTTAAATCAAGCTGTTAATGATCGCCAGCTTTCAGAGATATTGGTATTTAAAGAGAATAAAAGAAATTTTGAATTATTGGCGCGTTCATTCCTAACATTTCTTCCTTTATTGGAAGATTTGAATAAAGAAATTAAAAAAACTAAAAAAGAAAATTTTGTCATTACCGAATCAAAAGACCGTGTTAGGGCTATCTTAAAGTTAGATCATTTAACGAGCACCTATTTGTTAATTGGAAAGCTTATTGATCCTGTTGTTTTGCAACATGTAGACCACACTAAACATGCTGTTAAAGATTATCGTTTATCGTCACAAAAACTAGAAGAAATACAAATGGTGTTTATCTTCTTCTTTTGCATTGGGTTATTGCTTTTATTGTTAACTTCAATTTTGTGGGGGCTTGCGTTTGCAGATAAGTTGATAAAACCTATTTCAGAATTAATTCAAGCTTCTGAGCTTGTTAGTAGCGGTGATCTTAGTGTTAGGATTAATGCTTCTGAATCTAAAAACGAAATAGATGACTTATGTCGCACCTTTAATAAAATGATTATACAATTGTTTCAGCAAAAACAGGATTTAATTATTTCTGAAAAGAAGGCGACTTGGTCTGATGTTGCTCGAAAAATTGCGCATGAAATTAAAAATCCGCTAACGCCAATTCAGCTGTCTGCTGAAAGATTGAAAAGAAAATATCTTCATCAAATCGAAAAGGATCCTACAACTTTTGAAATGTGTATCGATACCATTATCAGGCAAGTTTCTAACATAGGAAACCTGGTTACAGAGTTTTCAAATTTTGCACGTATGCCTGAACCAAAGTTTGAACGCGTGAATATAGTTGATTTAATCAGTGAAGCGATACTTATTCAAAAACAATCCAGAAAAGATGTTATTTATAGTTTAATTCCCGAAGGAAAAAATTTTATAGCCTTTGTTGATCCTTATCAGATGATTCAAGTTCTAACAAATTTATTGCTTAATGCGACGCATGCTATTGAAGAAAATATTTTACAAGAACAACAGCCTCAAATTACTATTAAAGTGATTAGTTATCGTGATAGAATAAATATTCAAGTTGATGATAATGGTCCTGGTTTTTTAGTTGATGATGTAAATAAATTACTTGAACCATACTTCACAACAAGGCAAAATGGAACAGGGTTAGGTTTATCGATCGTTTACAAAATTGTCTCCGACCATGCTGGAAAAATTTCTTTGTCTAAAAGCCTTTTACTTGGGGGTGCAAGAGTTGAAATTGATCTACCCGTTAATAGAGATGAAGAAGTTTTAACAACCGATGAAAATCATATGTAAAAGGAATAGCAGATGTCTTACGAAATTTTAGTTGTTGACGATGAAGATGATATCAGAAACTTAATAACTGGTATTTTAGAAGACGAAGGCTATGTTACTCGTTCTGCGCCATCAGGGCTTGTTGCTCTAGATATGATTAAACATAGGCAACCTCATTTGGTATTACTTGATGTTTGGCTTGGCAATGGTGAAAGAGACGGTATCAAGATTTTAGAAACCATTAAAAGAAATCATGCTTTTGTTCCTGTTATCATGATTAGTGGTCACTCTACAATTGAGACGGCTGTATCGGCTATTAAAAAAGGTGCTTATGATTTTATAGAAAAACCATTTCAATCTGATCGTCTTTTACTTGTTATAGGGCGTGCGATTGAATCTGCTAATTTGCAACGTGAAAATGAAGAATTGAAACTGAAAGCTAGAATTTCTGCTGTTAATTTGCTTGGAAACACTCAGATTACGAATCAGTTGAAATTAGCTGTAAAAAGTACTGCTGATTCACTCAGTAAAACTATGATTGTTGGACCATTCGGTGCAGGTAAAGAAATGATTGCACGAGAAATTCATCAACAATCAGATCGTTCAAAAGGTTTGTTTGTTTCTATTAATTGTGGCGCGTTACATCCTAATAAATTCGAAGAAGAACTATTTGGAACAGAAATTGTTGGATCGGATTCAAATGCACCGCGTAAAATTGGATTGCTTGAAAAGGCGCATTTGGGAACTTTGTATTTTGATGAAATAACGCAATTACCTTTGCCCTTACAATCCAAACTTGTACGAATAATGCAAGACCAAGCCTTTTGTCGAATTGGTTCAGACCGCAAGGTGGAATTTGATGTAAGAATTATATGTGGCACTTCTGAAGATGTTAAAGATCAAATTTCTAAAGGTAACTTTAGAGAAGATTTGTATTATCGATTGTCTGTTAATCAGATAGTTGTTCCGTCATTAAGGGATCGTTCAACAGACATATCCATCATTGCTCAAAAACTTATGGATGATGCAGCAAAAGCTTCTAATTCAAAAAGCCGCTTTTTTTCAGAAGAAGCTTTGGTTGTTTTACAATCTTATAATTGG
Source organism: Candidatus Pelagibacter sp. (assembly GCA_013823725.1). Classification (GTDB taxonomy): domain Bacteria; phylum Pseudomonadota; class Alphaproteobacteria; order Paracaedibacterales; family CAIOTO01; genus PNMQ01. The sequence goes on along the minus strand of PNMQ01000004.1, from coordinate 4,866 downwards.
CCTGGGGATTTTATTCAATTAAGAAATGTGATTGATTGGATTTTAATTATGTCCAAAAATAATAGTGGAGATCCTATTTTAGCTTCTGAATTACCCCAAGAATTGTCGTCAAACTATAGCTTTCAATCAGGATGGCAAGCTAAAAACTCTGATGTAATAGTTCTTCCTTTGCGCGAAGCAAGAGAAGCTTTTGAAAGAGATTATTTAATGACACAAGTATCACGCTTTGCTGGAAATATTTCTCAAACAGCGCGCTTTATTGGAATGGAAAGATCTGCTCTGCATCGAAAATTACGTTCTTTGAAAGTTTACGACTTCAAAGGAAAAGAAGATGAAGATTTTTATGAAGCTGAAGAAGCATAGATTGTAACACACATGAGAATTGTTATTATTGGTGCTGGCAAAACAGGTTTAACTGTTGCGAAATTTTTATCGCGCAATGAAAACAGTATTACCATTATTGATCACGACCAAAAACTTCTATCTAGAATTACAGAAAAATTAGACGTAAGAACGATATCAGGATCTGCAACAGATCCTGATGTTTTAGAACAGGCACAAATTCAAGATTGTGATGTTTTAATTGCAGTAACTGGTTCTGATGAAATAAATATTTTAGCCTGCCAAATTGCATCCTCGTGTTTATTTTCTGGAAAGAAAATTGCAAGAATTAGAAAAGAGTGCTATATCAAAGAAGGTCGTGGTGATCTTTTAAAAAAAGAATTTAATATTGATTTTATCTTATCACCAGAAGCTGAAATAGCTCGATCTCTTGTTCGTAATGCTAGAGTTCAAGGTGCCCTTGAAGTTATTCCTTTTGTTCTTGATTTGCTTAAAGTTATAAGCTTTAAAATATGTGAAGATTCAATTTTTATTAATACACCTATTCGTTTTTTAGCTTCCCAAATTGATTTTGATTTTAGAATTGTATGCATCATGAGAAACGGTAATATCGTATTTCCGGACAAGGAAGATGTGTTTTTTAAAGATGACATTGTTTATGTACTTGTGCATTCTAGCAATGTTGATTCAATTATGGAAAATTTTGGTTTTATCTCTAAAAATAGCCGCCGCATATTAATTATGGGTGGTGGTTCAATTGGCTCTCGCGTTGCTTTAGATCTTGAAAAGTCTGGGGTTAATTTTGATATTACATTGATTGAAAGCAATCCAGAATTATGCCTTAAATTAGCTGCTCAGTTTGAATACACAAAAATATTAAACGGAGATGCTCTTGACCAAGAAATTTTTAATAGTGTAGACATAAACGAAATTGAATGCGTGTTAGCTTTAACAAACGAAGATAATGTGAACATATTGTCGTCTCTGCTATCTAAACAATTAGGTTGCAGACGTTCTATCGTATTGTTGAATCGTGCAGATTATATTCGCCCCATTACATCGCTTGGTGTGGACTCTGTAATAACACCTGCATCCATGGTGATATCTGTATTGCTCGAGTTCTTGTCTCAAGCTAAACTTCGAACAGCATACGCCATTCAAGAAGGTATATGCGATTTGTTTGAAATCGAGATTTCTGATAGAAGTATGGTTATTGGTTTAACGATTAATGATATTTCTATCAAAAAGAAACTAAAAATTGTGACTATTATCCGCGAAGATGTTGTTCATATGAACGTTGAAAATATGATTTTAAACGTGGGCGATATTATCATTGTATTAGCTAGAAGTGAAGTTGTTCCAAGACTAGAAAAAATTTTTGCTGATCGGGAACAATACATTTAAATTGGTTGGACTCAAACAAATTATATAAGTTTTAAAAGCTAGTCTTGAATATATAATTTAATGAAGTGATCCATTTTTGATCCACATTTCACAATGTGATACATCCCGTGCTCATCTCTTCCTTTTAAAGGGCTATTTTGTGACAAAGATGTTAGCTCCACACTTTTTCTGAAAAAAACTTTTTCTCCATTAATAAATCCGTACGCTGGAGGATATTGTGGAAAAGGTTGAAGCGCACGTATGAGATCGGCAATTTTTTGAGGAGACCACGACCAATTAATTTGTCCATCTTCTGGTTTGCGGCCACCATAATATGTAGCATGTGAATGGTTTTGCGGTGTCTTTATGATTTTTTGTTCAGAGATAAGATCTATTTGTTCTTTCAAAAGCTCTACGGCTAAAAAAATCAATTTATCCGTAACTTCTCCAGCTGTAGCGTCACAAGAAATAGATACTTTTTTTTGTCCTAGAATATCGCCCTGGTCAGCTTTTGTAACCATTTCGTGCAAAGTTACACCTGTTTCTTTTTCACCGTTTAAAATAGCCCAATTAACAGGGCAGCGGCCTCTATATTTTGGTAGTAGAGATCCATGCATATTATATGCACCCAAAGTTGGATACTCAAAAATAGAAGCAGGAATCATCATGCGGTAATAAAAGGAAAAAAGAGCATCCGGTCTAAACTGTAAGATCTGTTTTTGAACAGCTTCTTCTTTTAATGATGATGGTTTGTAGACCGGAATGTTATACGTGGTTGCTAATTTTTCAACACTATCAAACCAAATTTCTTCTTCAGGATTATCTTCGTGTGTAATGACAAGGCAAACCTCGTGATTTGTTTTTTCTATCATAAATTTAAGACAGTCATGACCTAATTGACTATAGGCAAACACCATACATTTCATTTTTCAAAGCCTATAGGTTTTATAGTTTCGTATAGTCATAAACAGATTTAATCTCGTATTTAGGTTGTAGCCCTAAATTAAGTGTAAGGCGTCCTAAATATTCACCTATTAAACCAATTCCTAAAATAACAACGCTAATAAGGAAAAATACAACCGCAAAAAGTGTAAAAAGACCCTGCGCTTCTGGTCCAAAAATAATGCGCCTAATCAAAAGATAAGTGACTAATCCACCATTCATTGCACATATGGCTAAACCGAAAATAGTATACAGTTGTAGGGGAAGAATAGTAGTTCCAGTAAAAATATCAAAATTTAAACGAATAAGTCTCACTAAATTATATTTAGACTCACCGCTTGCTCGTTGATCATGCATGACCTCTACTTCTGTGTTTTTTCTAGACAATGTATAGGCTAAGGCTGGAATATAGGTGGAATGATTATGACTTTCGCATATGTTTTGAATTAATTCTTTGGAATATGCACGAAGCATACAGCCTTGGTCTTTCATGCGGATATCTGTCATTTTTTCGCGTACTAGATTAACCAATCGCGATGAATATTTTCTAAAAAATGTATCGTTCCTGGAGCTTCTGAAACTACCGACATAATCATAACCCTCATCAATTTTTTCTAAAAGCTTATAAATTTCTTCTGGTGGGTTTTGTAAATCCGCATCAATCGTAATGATTGTTTCTCCATTCACATGATTAAATCCAGCAATGATGGCCATATGTTGACCATAATTTTTTTTAAAATCGAGGATTCGAATCAGACCTTCGTTTTCTTTTTGTCCTTCCAATAAAAGGTTTAAGGAACTATCTATGCTGCCATCATTAACAAAAATAATTTCAAATGAACGACCTAGTTTTTTTAAGCTAGGTATCAGTCTTTCCAATAATAATTTAATATTATCTTCTTCATTGTAAATTGGAACAACAACGGATACCGATATAGAAGTATTTTTGTCTGCCATTTTTTACCCCACAATTAAGTTGACCAATCGATTTTTTACGACGATTGATTTTTTTAAATTTCCTACGTTAGCGTAATTTTTAACGGCATCTACTGCTAAAGCTTGTTCTGTCATTATGTCGTCTGATGTGTCAGGAGCTATGTCAAAAGTACCTCTCATTTTACCATTCACTTGAACTGCAATGGTTATAACATTTTGTTTTGAAAAGGTAGGATCTGCATCAGGTAAGCCGTGAGATGCATCAAATACTTCTCCAAAAATACGTTCATAGGTTTCACTGCATACATGTGGAGCAATAGGATAAAGAGTTATGATGAAAAATTTTAAGGCTTCTTCAAAAACTTCTTTAGAAGCACCCTTGTATGATACTTCAAGTTCTCTGGCAAATTCACGATGAAATGCTATGACTTTGTTAAAGGCATTTTTGGCATAGCTATCATGCATTTTTTCTAGGAATTGATGAGCCTTATATTTTAAATCATCTTGATCGTTTTGTATGGAAGAATGATTATAGTATTCTCCAAACATTTCACATAAACGCCAAACCCGGTTGATGTATCTCCAACAACCATCTAGAGCTTCTGTATTCCAATCAAAATCTTTTTCAGGAGGAGTATCTGATAAAATGAACAGTCGTGCAACATCTGCTCCGTAGGATGCTAATATTTCTAAAGGATCAACAAGATTTTTCTTTGATTTGCTCATTTTAATGTTGCCACCAACAATAACTGGTTTTTCGCCTTCGGTGGTAACGTATGAACCATTTTTTAATTTAGTAATTTCGTAAGGGTAGAGCCATGAACCATCTTCATTTTGATAGGTTTCATGACAAACCATACCTTGTGTCAAAAGTCGCTTGAATGGCTCAGAGCATTCTACATAACCCAAGTCACGTAATACTTTTGTGAAGAAACGTGCATATAAAAGATGTAGAACTGCATGTTCAATACCACCAATATACCAATCAACAGGTGCCCAAAAATTAGCTTTTTCACTGTTGATAGGCTGAGACGCTTGATTATCTGCGTATCGGAAAAAATACCATGATGAATCAAAAAAAGTATCAAGGGTATCTGTTTCACGCAATGCTGGTTTAGAACATTGTGGGCAGTCCACATGTTTCCATGTAGGGTGATGATCCAGAGGATTTCCTGGTTTATCAAAACTTACATCATCGGGCAATTGAACCGGTAAATCTGCTTTTGGAACGGGAACAATACCGCATGAATCACAATAAATAAT
>PNMQ01000002.1 GCA_013823725.1 Candidatus Pelagibacter sp. | reverse complement strand
ATTTTTATTTTATAAGCCATTTTTTCTTCTTTTATATTCGTAAATTTGCAACAATAAGCTATTGACTACTAATGGTTACCACTCAGTTGCAAAATAGCTATCTTAACAATATTCAAAATCAATTATCAGCTCTTCTTGCCCCAGATTATATTGATTTTGTTATCAATCACGACGAACTCACTCTGTGGATATATCCGGGATCTCTCATTCGTTCGTTTACCCTACTTTCCAATGATCCTCGCTTTTTATTGAATCAACTTGTTGATATTACTGCAGTCGATTACCCCTTTAAAACTCAAAGGTTTGAAGTTGTATATCATCTGCTCAGCTTAACTCACAATCTTAGACTGCGCATTAAAGTAAGTTTACCTGAAAACAGCAGCATCACTTCCATTGAAAAAATATTTCCTTCAGCCAATTGGTTTGAACGAGAAATTTGGGATATGTTTGGTATTGTATTTGAAAATCACTCCGACCTACGCAGAATCCTTACCGATTACGATTTTTCAGGCTTTCCCCTACGCAAGGATTTCCCTCTTTCTGGATATACACAGACCACATTTAATAATGATTCAAATTCAATCATTAAAGAATCTGTTAAATTGCAGCAGAACTATAGAAACTTTGACTTTCCTAGCCCTTGGGAACCAGATTTACTTTCCTTAGTTCAGCCTTCGATCAAAATTAACACTGGCGAGTTCAAAAATAATGACTAATCCTGATAATGATTTTACTATAAATTTCGGCCCGCAGCACCCGGCAGCACATGGTGTACTTCGATTGATTCTAGAAATGGATGGTGAAATCGTCACTCGTGCTGATCCTCATATTGGGTTCTTACATCGAGGAACTGAAAAATTAATAGAGAATAAAACCTATTTACAAGCTATTCCTTATTTTGATCGTTTAGATTATGTATCTCCAATGAACCAGGAGCACGCCTTTGTCTTAGCAATTGAAAAACTCCTTAATTTAGATGTTCCTCTCCGAGCTCAATATATTCGTGTGATTTTCAGCGAGCTCACACGAATTGGAAACCACCTTCTTAATATTGCAACATTTGGTTTAGATGTAGGGGCCATGACCCCTTTTTTATGGGCATTTGAAGAACGTGAAAAAATTATGTCTTTTTATGAACAAGTTTCCGGCGCTAGATTACATGCTGCATATATTAGGCCGGGAGGTGTGCACAAAGACCTTTCAGATAATCTTGTTGATGAAATCAAACTATTTCTTGGTTCTTTTCCTAAGGTTATCGATGACATTGAATCTGTACTAACTGAAAATAGAATTTTTAGGCAGCGAACAGTTGATGTGGGTGTTATTACGGACAAAGAAGCCATAGCTTGGAGCCTGTCGGGGCCAATGCTTCGTGCAAGTGGTATTCCATGGGATTTAAGGAAAAGTCAGCCGTATGAAATATACCATCTTTTGGATTTCGAAATACCTATAGGGCAAAATGGAGATTGTTATGACCGTTATTTAGTTCGTGTGGAAGAAATGCGTGAAAGCCTCCGTATGATTCATCAATGCCTCGATAAAATGCCGCCAGGTGACTTTATAGCTTCAAATGCTAAAGTTGTTCCACCTAAACGTGAAGACATGAAGACATCAATGGAATCCTTAATTCATCATTTTAAACTATATACTGAAGGATTTCATGTGCCTGCTGGTGAGGTGTATTCCTGCATTGAAGCTCCCAAAGGTGAGTTTGGTGTTTACTTGATTTCTGATGGTTCTAATAAACCATATCGTTGCAAAATTCGCACACCAGGATTTACATTTTTACAAATGACAAATCACCTATCCCGTAATTCTTTATTATCAGATATTGTTGCCATTATTGGTTCTATGGACATTGTATTTGGAGAAATTGATCGTTGATAAGTATTTGATAATAATGCGAAGTGAAAAAAAAATCTTTTAAAGTTAAAAAATATATTTGAATGTAAATGAAATGATCTATAATAAAATAAAATTTAAAGTTATACCGGAGAATAAAATGTCAAAAGAGAACGTATCATCAGAGAAGATTCAAGATAATCTTCTTGATGCCGCGGCAAAAATTGTTTCAGCAATTGTAAGTAAACCAGAATTTGATATGAACGATCTTTCAAATGTAGTTGTTAATGTTTTCAAGTCTCTACAGAAAATCAATTTAAGCCCTGTTGCTGTTCCTGCAGGTAAAAATCCTGCTGTTCCGATTTCTGAGTCTATACATGATGATTACATTATTTGTCTTGAAGATGGAAAAAGACTTTCTATGTTGAAGAGACATTTAAATACAACTTACGGTTTAACTTTGGATCAGTACAAAGAACGCTGGGGGCTTCCACAAAATTATCCAACAGTATCTGCTAATTATGCAAAACGTAGAAGTAGTATAGCTAAAAATATTGGACTTGGTAAAACAGGTCGTAAAAAAACTCGTACATTGCAAGTTGCAAGTTAAGTTTTAATACTTGCACTATAAATATAATGTTAGGGAACACATACGTGTTCCTTTTTTTTGTCTATTATGGAACGTTGTTGTTTTGTGGAGATGCCACAGTATTTGAAGTTACAACGGCAGAACTTTGAGTAGTCGTGCTATCTACAGAAAATCTAACAAAGCAGACATTATCAAAGTACTTTGCGACAAAGATTGCATCATACGTTTTTTCTGATGGTGTAGATGCTGATTGCTGGCCTGAATCTTCATTCTCTGATGGATTTCTTTTGTTTCTTGTAATGGTGTAACGAACCTTTTCACCTTTTCTTTTTACGAAGAAATAATTATAGGTTTCAAGTTCGGATGGATTTTTAACAATTCGAGGTTTTCTGGTTTTGTTGCTGCTTATCTGAAAAATTCTATTTCCACTAGATCTTGCTAAACATATGGTCTGTGCATCTCCTGGGTATGGATTCTCCACACCAAGAACTGTTACAACTTGTGCAAAAAAATCATTATCAGGAATTAGCGCTGCACCAAGTGCTCTGATGACCAGATTTAAATAGTTTTGATTATTATCTTCAGATGCACCTGAAGACGCAGGAACATTTTCATTAACATTACTTGGTGGGGGAGGAGTAACCATGTCTGGCTTGGTTGAAGCATCACCTCGTAAAGCGTTAGCTATTGTATTTGCAACAGATGCAGTTGAATTTGAAGTGTTTGCAACATTTTCTTGTGAAGCTTGAATCTCGTTTGTTTCTAGAATACATATAGAACTGAGGAAAAATACAAAACATATAAATTTTAAATAATTTTTCATAAAATATCGAATTTTTATCTTTAATACTCTAATCCTAAAAAATAAATGTTTATAAAAGATTAAAAAGTATAGATATATAGCATATGATTTACTTTTTTTTTAACTTTATGCTAAAGTTTAGTATCGTTTTATAAACATTAAGAATTAGTTATGGCAAAAATTGTCGACGTTGTTGCTCGTGAAATATTAGACTCTAGAGGTTTTCCTACGGTTGAAGTAGATGTGTCTCTAGATGATGGTAGCTTTGGACGATCATCTGTTCCTTCTGGTGCATCGACAGGTACTTACGAAGCTCACGAGCTTAGAGACAATGATAGTCGTTATCATGGTAAAGGTGTTTTAAAGGCTGTTTATTCAATTGTTTACGTTATTAAACCACAAATTTTGGGTGTACATGCCCACGAACAAAAAAATATCGATCATATCATGATGCAAGCCGATGGTTCTAAAAATAAATGTAATCTTGGCGCAAATGCGCTGTTGGGCGTAAGTTTGGCTTGTGCAAAAGCAGCTGCCGTATCTTTGAAGATTCCTTTTTATGAATATATTCAAAAATTAGCAGATAACAAACGCGATATTGTGTTGCCTCGCCCAATGATGAACGTCATCAATGGTGGTGTTCATGCAGATAATGCTCTAGATTTTCAAGAATTTATGATTGTTCCTATGAATTCTTCTTGTGTGAAAGAATCGATACGCATTGGATCTGAGATTTTTCAAAATCTTAAAAAAATTTTGAAGCAGAACAAGTTGAATACCAATGTTGGGGATGAAGGTGGTTTTGCTCCTCAATTGCAATCTACTCGGCAAACTTTAAATTATCTTATTGATGCCATAAAGGTTTCTGGATACAAACCAGGGCGTGATGTTTGTATAGCATTAGATGTTGCTGCTAATGAATTGAGACAGGATGATGGAACATATACTTTTGAAGGTGAAAATATTTCATCTTCTGATCTTGTCAATGTATACAAGAACTTGTGTGAAGAATTCCCAATTATCTCAATCGAAGATGGGTTTGCTGAAGAAGATTTTGACGCTTGGGCCTTGCTAACAAAAGAGTTGGGAGATAAAGTTCAAATAGTAGGTGATGATCTGTTCGTTACAAATGTTGAAAAGCTTAAAATGGGGGTAGATCAAAAACTTGCCAATGCTATTTTAATAAAGCCTAACCAAATAGGAACATTAACCGAGACTTTAGAAACGATTAAATATGCGCAGGAAAACTATTTTAATTGTATTATTTCTCATCGCTCTGGTGAAACAGAAGATACCAGTATTGCAGATATTGCCGTTGGAACGTCTGCAGGGCAAATTAAAACGGGTTCTTTGTCTCGAACAGATAGGGTTGCAAAATACAACCAACTGATTCGAATAGAAGAACAAATAAGTTGAAGATATTATGATGGTTATATTTTCTAAAGAGGCCTGTTTCTCATTTTTTTCATTTTTGATTCTTAGTTATTTTACCTACCATTTATTTCAAGGTAGCAGAGGTTTGTTTGCACTAAAATCCATTCAATCCAATGTTATTGAGTTACGGAAAAAAGAACAAAGATTAAAAGATAAAAAAGAAAAAATTGAATTGAAAGTCAGATTTATGAACCCATCCAATTTGGATAAAGACCTATTAGAAGAGCAGGTTAAAAAGAATTTATTTTATGTTCATAAAAATGAGTTTGTCATCAACCTAAAAAAAAATAAGAATTAAATCTCTTTTTGTGTTGAAAAAAGATGCAGAAAATTATATGATATTTAAATAATTGGGGTATAGCCAAGCGGTAAGGCAGCGGTTTTTGGTACCGCCACCCCTAGGTTCGAATCCTAGTACCCCAGCCAATTTCTTAAGTCTTTATGAAAATTAGAAAAAAACTTAATAAGCTACTTTTTGTTCAAAGTCTTATTTCTTTCCTAGGTTATGTCTACATATGGTTTGTACATAGAACGACACGTTGGAAATTTCTTCATACTCACAACTTTAATGATGTTATCGAGGCAAATGAAGGGGCTATTTTTGTTTTCTTTCATAATCGTTTAGCGATGATGCCTTTTGCTTGGAAAAGTAAAAAAAAATTTCACATGCTACTTTCAAACCACGCAGATGGTCGTATCATTGCTAATGTTATTCGCTATAGAGGTATTTTATCTCTCTATGGTTCGACAGCAAAAAATGGAGCATCAGCTTTTATCTCATTGTTAAGAGTTTTGAAAAATAAAGGTGTTGTAGGAATTACCCCAGATGGACCTAGAGGTCCTAACGAACAGATTTCCCCTGGCGTTATAAAACTGGCTCAAGCAACAGGTGTTAAAGTGTTGCCTTTAACTTATTCTATTTCAAGATTTAAAAGACTGAGATCTTGGGATAAATTTGTTCTTCCTTTACCTTTTTCAAAAGGTTCTTTTATTTATGGAAAGCCTTTAACTTTTTCAAAAGATCAAAATATAGATGAAAGCTGTCTACTATTGCAACAAGCACTTTTTGATATTCAGCAAGAATGTGATACTCTAGTATCAGCATAGTGTTTGCTTGATTCTTATTACGGCCTTATACTTAACATATGAACACATTAGATATCAAAGCATACTATCAATCATCTTTGGGTTGTATTACCCAAATGAGCATAGATCATATTTTAGATGTTTTAGGTCATACTGATAATGTTAGGCGAACAGAAAAATTTGTATCTATTGGTTATACGATCCCTTTTTTATTTTCTGAAAATGTTAATCCTGTTTTTTTTCCATCACAGTTGGGCGCCATTCCATGGCCTACTGATAACAATGTTTGCTGCCTCATTGACGAGAAGCACCTTCCTTTACCAAACAAAAGTGTTGATCTTATTTATATTATTCACGGATTTGAGTTTATTCATAATGTGAAATCTTTTTTAGATGAATGTTCTCGCGTTTTATCGAACACTGGACGTATTGTAATTATTGTTCCTAATAGAAGAAGCTTATGGGCGCATAATATTAAAAGCCCCATGGGTTATGGTCATCCCTATACGTTGACTCAATTAAGAGATTTATTTTCGACTCACTCTTGGAGTATTACCCGGTATGCAAGGGGGTTGTATTCCCCTCCCTATAATTCTGATTTTAATCTAAGTGTGTCTCCAATGTTAGATCGTTGTTGTCGTTTTCTAGGGGGGAAATTTAGCGGTTTAATAGGTGTTGAAATCTGTAAGGAAGAATTAAAACCTGTGTTAAAAAAGTTTGAGTTACCTGCTTTGCAAGGTCGCAAACAAGCGCTCAACATGAGATAAAGGCGTATCTTTGTTAATGCCGTGGCCTAGGTTGAAAATAAAGGGTTTGTCCTGCATTGCATCTAAAATGTCTAAGACGCTGCTTTCAAGATGGTTTCCTGTAAGTAGGGTTTGTGGGGATAAATTGCCTTGTAGAACTTTTTGAGGTAAAAGTTTATTTATCTCTTGCATATCTGATGTTTCGTCTATGCCAAAAACAAGATTTATATCGCTGATTTGATTGTAGTGTTTGTTAATACCTCTACCATAATAGATAATAGGAAAGTTGGGTTTTTTTTCATGAATGGTTTGAATGATTTTTCTAAGAGGCTGAAATAAAATTTCTTCATGTAAGTGTGACGGTACAGCAGATGCCCAAGATTCAAAAATTTGGACAATATTTACACCGCTTTCGATATGTAGTAATAAAAGTTCGGTTGCTTTTTGCGTCAATAAGTCTAATAAAGATTTAAAAAGTTTTGAATTGGTTTCTCTAAATTCAAGAACGTTATTAAAATCTAACGTTTTCCCTTTACTAATCATGTATGTTAATATGGTCCAAGGTGCACCAGCAAATCCTATTAAAGCCTTTTGGGGATCTAGTTTGTTTCTGGTTTTTTGAATCGCTAGTTTTATGGGGTCTAATTTTTCTTTGAAATCCACATCTGCTGCTTTTTTGATAAAGTGGTTCAAATCGATATTTTCTAACTTGGGTCCATGGTTGGTTTCAAACCAAACCTTTTGTCCTAATACATGTGGAATTACTAAAATATCGCTAAAAATAATGGCTGCATCAATGGGAAAGCGTTGAAGTGGTTGAAGAGTTACTTCCACAACATCATCAATGCTGAAACAAAATTCCATAAAATCTGGATGCTGTGCTCGAATTTTTTTGTACTCTGGCAAATACCTTCCAGCTTGTCTCATCATCCACGCAGGAGGGCTGCTGAATGTTTTTTTATGTCGAATAACATCAATAATTTTCATGGTATTTCTATTCCTAATTTCTAGCATTAAACATCACAGACGTTTAAAAAGTTTTTGAGCATTTCGTGTCCAAATTGTGAACCAATGGATTCGGGGTGAAATTGAACGCCATAAGTTTTATGCTGTTTGTGTTGCAAGGCCATAATGATCGGATCATCTGCTAGTTCAGCTGTGATTTCCAAACATTCTGGTAAAGATTGTCTTTCGACAATAAGAGAATGATACCTCATTATTTCAAAACTTTCAGGTAAATTTTCAAAAATAATATTGTTTTGAGTCGTATGGAGATTCGTTTGAATTTTAGAAGTTTTTCCGTGTACGGGCTGCGGCGCCTTAATAACTTTTCCTCCAAAAACATGTCCTATGCATTGATGCCCTAAACAAACTCCCAAAATGGGAATAACTCCTGAAAATTTTTGAATAATTTCGTTGGACATACCTGCTTCTAAAGGGGAACAAGGACCAGGAGAAAGTATAATGCCGCTGTAAGATTGTGGTGAAATTTTATCGATAAGAATCTTGTCATTTCTAATAACTTCAACGTCTTGTTTCAGTTCAACGCAATAGCGATAAAGGTTGTATACAAAAGAATCATAATTATCGATCATTAAAATCATGCAAAGAATCACATTACTGTATTTGACTTCTTGAAATATTTAAGCATAAAGGATAAAGTAAAGCATCTCCAAATTTCTAAAAAGGATTATAAAATCATGTTTACTTTTCTTAAAGGTATGTTTTCAGCAGATATGGCTATTGACTTAGGTACCGCTAACACACTTGTTTATGTTAAAGGCCGAGGTATTGTTCTCAATGAACCATCAGTTGTTGCTGTGTCAAACTATAAGGGTAAGAGACATGTTTTGGCGATTGGAGAAGAAGCCAAGTTAATGGTGGGTAGAACACCAGGAAATATTCAAGCTATTCGCCCTTTAAGAGATGGAGTTATTGCAGATTTTGATGTTGCAGAAGAAATGATTAAGCATTTTATTAGAAAAGTACACAATCGTAGAAGCTTTGCTGCACCTCAAATTATTGTATGTGTGCCAGCAGGTTCAACGGCTGTTGAAAAAAAAGCAATTCAAGAATCAGCAGAAAGCGCTGGAGGTCGTCAGGTGTTTTTGATAGAAGAACCGATGGCTGCAGCAATTGGTGCTGGGCTTCCTGTAACAGAACCAACAGGTTCGATGGTTGTTGATATTGGCGGAGGAACAACAGAAATAGCTGTGATATCCTTAGGAGGTATTGTTTATGCTTGTTCTGTTCGCGTCGGCGGAGATAAAATGGACGAAGCCATTATGAATTATATTCGAAGAAACCACAATTTACTGATTGGTGAATCAACTGCAGAAAAGATAAAAAAAGAAATCGGATCAGCAATTCTAACTTCTGAATCAAGCAGTATTACCATGAGCATCAAAGGGCGCAGTCTTATAACAGGAGTCCCTAAAGAAATTGAAATTAACCAAGCTCAAATCGCTGAGTCTTTAAACGAAGTAGTCAGCACAATCGCTGATGGTGTAAAGACCGCATTAGAAAATACACCTCCAGAATTATCGTCTGATATTGTAGACCGTGGAATTGTAATGACAGGTGGTGGTTCATTGCTAAGTAATTTAAATTCTGTGATTGCAGAAGTTACCGGTGTTTCTGTCTTTACGGCAGAAAATCCGCTTCACTGTGTTGTTTTAGGTACTGGTAAAGCACTTGAAGAAATTAAAATTATGAAAAATGTACTATCCAGGATTTAATTGATTTAAACAATAGAAGTAATGAATTTAAGATTCAATATTATTAAAGGCAAAGGCATTAAAAGAACTGGATTATTTTGGTCTTTGATGTCGCATGTCTTGAATAAATTGCAGCTGTCTTTCAAAAATTTTATTCTATATTTTGTATGCATTTTAATATCATTGATTATGATTTCAAAACAGCTCAGTATGGATAACCTGCCTTCTCGCTTGGGTATTATACTGGATGTTTTTAACCAAATCCATTCAAAGGCTGAAAATTTTGTGGCGTCCATTCTTACTGGATCGAATCTACATGAATTGCAACTGACGATTGCAAAACAAGAAGAAGAGATTCAAAAACTGAAAGAGCAGAATGAACAGTTTAAAGAATGGAGAGATGAAAACAGAGAATTAAAAAAAATGATGAATATCAGTTCTCTTCATGAAAATCAATTTGTGACGACCAAAATTATAGGAAGCCCATATGGCCAAGGTTGGAGTTTTTTGGATATATCTATCAACAATGAAAAATCGCCACTAGCCGATCTGCCTGTGTTGATGGATCAAAATATAGTAGGGCGCATTACTCTTGTTGGTCAAAAAAGTGCTCGTGTTATGCTGGTAACCAGCAGTCTTTCTAAAATTCCTGTGAAATTGAAACATATAAATTTTCAGGGTATTTTACAGGGGCAAAACAGTTCCAAAATGATATTAACGCACGTAAAATTTGAACAAGATGGGGGAGATGTATTAAAGGAAAATATCAAAGTTGGAGATTCTTTGTTCACTTCTGGTGCGGGTGGAGTGTTCCCAGATGGCTATCCTATTGCTAAAATAGAGAATGTTCTACGATCTGATCAGGGACTGAAAATTATAGCGACACCTATGATCGATTTTTCAACAAAAAAATTCATACAAATTATGAATGGATCATTTCATGCCATTAATGAATGAAAAACTTCAAGAACCTTTGTTGAAAAATGGTTGTCTTCATGTCATTATCTTTTTTCTAGGGATATTCTTTTGTTTTTTGACTACAGACTATATTGACTGTCATTTGAATCCAGCAAGAGACGTTATTTATATTTTTTTATTCTGGGTTGTTGTTTCTACCTCTGCTTCTTTTAACCCAATGTGCATGGTGCTGTATGGCATCATTTATGATGTGTTGAATGGTTTGATGTTGGGGTGGACTAGTTTGTTATGGGTTTTGGGGCTTGCTATTTTGGTGAATCAAAAAAAGGAGATCCAGCATCATTCTTTGGAAAAAAAGTGGTTTTATTTTTCAGTATATTTCTTTTGCATGCATGTTTTAAACGATCTCATTCGTTTTATTCAAACAGGTTCATATATAAACTATAGTACGCAAATACAGTCTTTTTTGTTTGGTGTGATTTTTTTTCCATATGTGTATAATCTTTTAAATAAAATTTATTTAAATTTTGACACTAAAAATGGATGAACTTTTTTTTGCTATATTTTTATTAATTCGCTAAAATAAACTACATGCTGAAGTAGCTCAGTTGGTAGAGCAACTGATTCGTAATCAGTAGGCCGCAGGTTCGATTCCTGTCTTCAGCACCATTAAAATTTACTTGGTTTTAATAAAAAATTAACAATTTTTATTTATTTTAAAAATATATATCGATTTTTTGAAAAGGATACCATCTATAATGGCGGAAACTAATTTATCTATTCTTGTGTTTGCATTTGTTATAGTCATAGCATTTGCTTTTAAATCTATAAAATTCGTCCCGCAAGGTTATCAATATGTTGTTGAGCGTTTTGGTCAGTATGTCAAAACACTTTTGCCTGGTTTAAATTTTTTGAACCCTTTTATTGAAAAAGTAAGTGCTAGAGTCAGTGTTATGGAAACGGTCTTGGACGTACCAAGACAAGATGTTATAACAAAAGATAATGCGGCATTAACTGTAGACGGGATAGTCTTCTTTCAAATTTTCGAAGCATCAAAGTCTGTGTATAATGTTGCTAATTTAAGTCAAGCAATACTCGCTATTACAATGACCAATATTAGGACTGTAATGGGATCCATGGATATGGATGAACTGCTTTCACAAAGAGAAATTATTAATGCAAGGCTTCTAAGCGTCGTTGACGGCGCAACAGGCCCTTGGGGTGTTAAAGTTACACGTATCGAAATTAAAGATATTAAACCTCCTAAAGATATTGTTGATTCGATGGCTAGGCAGATGAAAGCCGAACGTGATAAGCGTGCAACAATTTTAGAAGCAGAAGGTGACAGGCAATCTGCTATCCTTAAAGCAGAAGGAGAACGACACGCAGCCATTCTTAAGGCGGAAGGTGATAGACAGTCTTTGATTTTAAAGGCAGAAGGTAAAAAAGAAATGTCTTATAGAGAAGCTGAAGCCAGAGAACGTCTTGCAGAAGCAGAAGCAAAAGCAACAACCATGTTATCTGACGCTATGGGGGCGGGTAATTCTCAAGCCCTCAATTATTTTGTAGCGCAAAAATATGTTGAAGCTTTGAAAAGTATCGCGAGTGCAGATAACCAAAAAGTTTTAATGATGCCGCTTGATGCCAGTGGAATTATTGGTTCCATTGCTGGTGTTGCAGAGCTTTTGAAAGACTCCAAAGATAAAAAATAAGGGATTATTTCATGATAGATTTAAGAATCGCACTCCCATTACAAGACTTTATGTTGTGGCTTGGTTTATTTTTGATTGCTTTAGAACTTGTTTTTTCTGAGTTTTATTTTATTTGGATAGGTTTGGGGCTTTTATCAGCGTATTTTACAAATCAGTTGATATTGGTTTCACCTTTACAAAACATCATTATTTTATTTTTGTGGGTAATCTTCTATATCTATATTGGGATCCAATGCAAAAAGAATAAAAAATTAGATGCTGTAACTCAACATTTGAACCAACCCAAAGATCATATTATTGGATGTAAGGCAATGTTTGATCAAGAAAAACATCAAAGAGACACAACGCATGGGTATATAGAACTTCACGGTACGATTTGGCAGGCAACTTTTTTGGAAGATGCTAATATTCATTTAAAAAAAATACCTTGTGAAGTAGTGGTCGTTGACATTATTGATATGCGTGCAATTGTCAATCTAGTTTAATGTGCTAGTTGTTCCTATAAAAGCTATTACACATTTTTAATATGATAGAAAATAAAGATGATTTAACGGATGTTTAATTTTTAAAAGATTTAATATATATAAATATTCATAAATTTTTATATATCTTTTGAACGTCTTTATGCACATTTTTAGTGGTTTTTTTTACACGTTTCTAACAAGTATTGGTTTTTTTGTGTGCTTGTCTATCGTGTTGCATTCTGCAGAATTGCGTGTGCAGCACGATAATGATTTGCCGGCTGGTGCAATCCCTATCACTGATGAAGATGTATACAGGTTGGTAAAGCCAGAACCTGCTGAGTTGACTCAAGAAAATTTAGAGCAAATTAATCAGTTGGGTTTTGATATGACATTGCCAACTCAAGTCATGGACTTCATAGCAAAAGAAGATGAAATTGTAAAAAATTCTGATTTCATATTACCTACACGCGTCATTATTCCTGTTGTTAAAAAAGTTGAAGAAGAACCACATCTTGAACCTCCCGTGCAAGATCATGTTTTGCCCTCCAGTATGATTCCTGGAAAAAAAGAGGCAGAAGTCTTTTATGTAGAAGGTGAAGAACCAATAAGTATGGAAACGGTTGATCTTAATAAAGCAGAAGTAAAGCCTGCAGCTGCACCTCCACCACCACCAAAGCAAGAACCTAAAAAGAAAAAAAAGAAAAAGAGAAAGAAAAGGAGATAAATAGATATGAATATCAAACTATTTAATCGGTTTCTATTCGTAGTATCCTTTTTTTTCTGCTTATTGGGTCGCAATAATCTAAGATCTGAAGGCTCGATTAATGTTGTGTTAGATGAACAGCTTCCTAAAAATGCAGTGCCAATGGATGATCCTAATGCTCCACTAAATCCTTATTTTCTTAAAGGGAAAAAGCAGCTAAGAATAATTCCAGACGATGCCGTTCCTTCACATGCAGTGTCCTTAAATGGATCTGATTTACCCAAAGGTTTATCCGATCCTCAAAAAGAATATAAAATGCCTATGCTGCAGCCACCCTCTAGGATTTTGGATTTATCAGGTGCAGTTGGGACAGTTACCAATTCATCTGAATTTGTTGTGGAATCATCTTTGCCAAAACCTAAAAGTAATTCGTTATCCCCCTTGCAAATCATTGAATCTGAGCAACTTTTAAGAAAAGATATTTTAAGTTCAAATACTATTGAACCTTTTAACCCCATGCCAGAAGCTGCACCAGTTCAAGAAGAAATTCCTGTTTGCAAGGTTCCACCGGTAAAGATCGAAGTGAAAAAAGAAGCTCCAAAGAAAAAGAAGAAGAAAAAGAAGAAAAAAGGTAAAAAGAAGAAGAAAAAGAGAAAGAAAAAGAAAAGAAAATAATAGTAAGATAAAAAATAAAATTGATAAAGAGTAATGACTAAAATATGGGGCTTGGATCTTTTGTGTTTTTGAAATTAATCCTTGTTTAGAAACTCATATAATATTTAAAAGCGAGGTTTATCATGGGGATCATGTGATCATCAAGACACAAAAAACAATTCAAACTAAATTTTAACTAAATTTTTGGCGATTCAAACTTTCAATACTTTCATGAATTAGACATTCTGTATATATAAATAAATATCGGAGACGTTTATGAAATCGTTAAAATCATTGTTAATGTGCACAGTTGCATTCGGAGTATCTGCTCAGGTTGCATTTGCACAAGAATCAAAAACTGTTAAAACAGAAAATAAAGTTGCAACGGCAACTGCTGTTAAAGCAAAAGCTTCTAAACCAGCTTTGTCAGAAACAGAATCTTTAAGAAAAGAACTCGATCTTGTTAAAAAGCAAATTGCGCAACTTAAAAAGACAGATACGCAATTAAAAGCTACAGATCAAGTTAACCAAGCCGGTGTTATTGTGACTGCTGCAGAAGTTTTGAAAACAGAAGCAGAAGTTGCTGCATCAAAAAGAACATTGAAATCTGGACAGTCTTTAGTTCGTTTGGGTGATTCAAATGTATTTTTTGGTATGGGTGGTCGCGTAAAATTAGACGTTGCGCATTATCCAAAATCTGGTCCAAATCCAAAAACATCTGGAAATTATCTTGACCCAAAAACAATTGGATTAGATGGTTCTGATCTTGCAAACAACAAAAATAACACGGACATGACCGCACAAAATTCACGTGTGAACTTTTATAGTCTTGCAGAAACAGCGCATGGCGATCTTGAATCACGTGTAACTTTTGATTTCTTAGGTGCCCAAAATAGCGGCCACTCTTTCAACAGTACACCTAGCACAAACTATGGCTTAAGAGCACGTTCTATATACGTTGACTACTGTGGTTTCAGATTGGGTCAAGACGACACAAACTTTTTCACAGGTGACTTTGCTGGCTACAGTTTTGATAACTACGGTGTAAACGTTCCACTACGTCGTCCACAAGTACGTTATACACACGAATTGACAAAAGGTTTGAACGCTTCGGTGTCCATCGAAAAACCAAACAGTGATTATGTTACTCGTCATCTTGCATTTTCTGGAAACAATACTTTTGGAAAAAGTACAACACCCGACGCAACGCTACGTTTAAGATATGATCATGACCTAGGTTTTGTGTCATTGTCTGGTATATATCGTCGTATAAGCGTTGATGTTCCTACAGGTTCTACAGTCCCTGGTTCAGCTGCAGTTCCAGTCCTTGGTGGTGCTACAACACGTGAAAAATTCACAAGCCATAAAAATGGTTTTGGTGGTGCTTTGATGGGTAGTGTTAAAGTATACGGTGATATGGTTCGTTTGTTTGGTTACGTAATTGCTGGACAAGGCATTAGTAATCTTGTGATGGATGGTGGAACATCTGCTTATTTACAATATACTCTGACTACTGATGTTGTTGGTGCTGGCGTTGAAGATGCAGCTTCTATAAGTAACCTTGCACGTTGGAAAAACGATTTAGGGCTTGTTAAAGTTCTGAGTGGATCCGTTGGTGTTGAATTTAAATTCAATGAAAATTGGAAATTTGTAACATCTGGTATTATGACAACACTGAAATATCCATCTAATGCCGCGGTTTCAAAAAGTTTAACAGACCAATTGAACAAGAATGTGAATAGAGTGTTTGCAAACGTTGTTTATTCACCATCTAAACAATTAGATCTTGTTTTAGAAGTCATGCATGCACAACGCAAAACTTTAAAAGGTAAAATTCATGTTGATGGCGCTGCTGGTGATATTGCATATTCTGGAACAAAAGGAAAAGCAACCCAAATTACAGCTTCAGCAGTTTACAAATTTAACTACTAAGCTTTAATTAAGTTCCGCTAAAGGCCACCTGGGTTGACATTTAAAGTCCAGGTGGCTTTTTTTATGCCTTGAAAAACGTTCTATTCCAACCCACGCTATCATGGCTGCATTATCTGTACATAAATGAATAGGTGGATAGATGGCTTTTGATCCTGCTTGACTTACAAAAATATCTAACGCCGACCGTATATATTGATTGGCAGCAACCCCACCTGAAAAAACAATAGACGAAATGGGGGAATCTACCATTTTGATAGCTTTATTTAATTTATGAAGTAGATGTTTGGTTATTGTCTTTTGCAAACATGCTGCAAAATCGGATTTATCGAATTGATCTTGCTGTGATGCGTACATTTCTTTGAATGCGGTTTTTAAACCGGAAAATGAAAAATTACACCCCGGTTGGTTTAATAAGGGTATGGGAAGTGAAAAAGCATCTTCATTACCTTGTAGGGCTAGCGTTTCTATTTGAGGACCTCCTGGATAAGGCAAATCCATCATTTTTGCGCACTTATCAAAACATTCGCCAGCAGAATCGTCTAACGTATCTCCTAAAAGGCTATATGATCCAATGTCTTTAACTAAAATAAATTGCGTATGTCCACCTGATGCCAAAAGTAACAGATAAGGAAATGCAGCATCGTGGGTTAATCGTGCCGTTAAGGCATGCGCTTCAAGATGATTAATAGCAAGAATAGGTTTGTCTAGTGCTACGGCTAATCCTTTAGCAAAATTCATACCCACTAATAACCCACCAGCAAGACCAGGTCCTGAAGTTACAGCAATGGCATCAATGTCATGTGGTGAAATTTTGGCATCAGCTATGGCTTTGATATAGCACTGCTTTAAATGTTTAAGGTGGGACCGTGCAGCAATTTCGGGTACAACACCGCCATAATCTTTGGGTTCTAAATGGCTGGTTACAACGTTGCTAAGAATTCTATGTCCAGCTGTTGCGTTGCTAACTATGGCAACGGCTGTTTCGTCGCAACTGGTTTCAATGCCTAAAATTCGAATCATGGCTATATTTTTCTGATGTTTATTTTGGTTGAATTATACATGAAAGGGTATAAAATAAAAAATTATATATTATCCTAAGTCGAGAATCGATAATGAGTCAACCCTTAGAAACAAAGAAAGTTATTGTGAAGTTAGCATCAACAATAGCTGTATTAGCAACTATATTAGTAGGAACATATTTTTTTATGCCAGATCAAAATAATACAAATACAAGTCAAGAATCAAAAAATCACATCGAAGTTACGGTTAAAAAAAAAGGCGAGGGTGAAAAACCTAAAACCGGCCAAAAAGTAACGGTTCATTATGAAGGAAGGTTAACAGATGGAACGGTTTTTGACAGTTCACGCAAAAGAAATTCTCCTTTCACTTTTTACCTAGGCATTGGTCAGGTTATTAAAGGCTGGGACGTTGGTGTTGCAGATATGCAGCCAGGTGAAATTCGCATTTTAAAAATTGCACCAGAATGGGCATATGGATCACAAGGTGTACCAGGTGCTATTCCACCTAATGCAACGTTAGAATTTGAGGTCGAATTAATCTCTGCTGAATAAACAATAATAAATTTATATGAATTTCAAAAGAGGGGCTTTATGCCCCTTTTTTTATTGTTTTAGTGCAGAAGATGTGGCTTAAAGGGTTCTTTTTTATTCATTGATATACAGTGTAGATGAAATTATCTTGTATAAATACTTTAACGATTATAGTTAATTCAAATCAATTGATTTTTGACGAATTTCATGTTATAATTAATTATTATTTGAAGGTATAAATTAATTAATGACACATGTAATTACGGATAAATGTATTAGATGTAAATATCAAGACTGTGTTGTGTATTGTCCTGTCGAATGTTTTCATGAAGGGGTTAATATGTTGGTTATCAACCCTGATGTTTGCATAGATTGTGGTGTGTGTATAGAAGACTGTCCCGTTGGCGCTATTATTCCCGATACAGATCCTCAGGCTGATCAATGGGTAGAGTTGAATAAAGAATATTCGTTGAAATGGCCCATTATTACTGTAAAAGGTATTCCTCCTCAGGATGCGGCAGAGTGGGATGATGTTGAAAATAAGCTGCCTTTTCTTGATCCAAGACCAGTAGAACAAAAATAATTCTAACGTGAGAAATAATATGAAAAATTCAAATACTAAAAACGAAACAGAAGTAATGGAAAGAGAACCCGTGATATTTAATGTAGGTGAATGTGTTGTTTACCCGGCTCATGGCGTTGGTAAGTTGCTTGCTATAGAAAAGCATGAAATTGCAGGTCAAAAAGTACAACTTTTGGTTATTAGTTTTGAAAGAGATCGTATGACTTTACGTCTACCTATTGACAAAGCGAGCAAAGCAGGTTTGCGCCCACTTAGTTCGAAAGATGAAATAGTGTCTGTTGTTGAAACATTAAAAGTGAAAACGAAACCTCGTCGTATTATGTGGAGCAGAAGAGCTCAAGAATACGAAAATAAAATTAACTCTGGGAATCCTGTTCATATTGCTGAAGTTGTACGTGATTTATTTAGGTCTCAAACAGATGCTAATCAATCGTATAGTGAAAGACAAATTTATCAAGCTGCTATGGATCGATTGGCTCGTGAATATGCGGCTATTGAACGCATAGATGAAAACGAAGCTATTGTACAAATGGAAGAAATAATGGCTGCGGCATAATCAAAAACGGCAGGCTTAACCAAATGCATGGATGGATTGTTTTGGATAAACCACAAGGTATCACTTGTGTGAAGTCTGCTAATATTTTTAAACGAATATTAGGCGTAAAAAAAATTGGTCATATAGGAACTCTAGATCCTCAGGCATCTGGAGTTCTTTTATTAGCAATTGGCGAAGCTACAAAACTTATTCCTCACATTGATAAGAAAACGAAAATATATCAATTTGACGTTACGTTTGGAGCGGAAACTTCTACTCTTGATCAAGAAGGCGAAATCACTCAAACGACTTCAAGTATTCCATCTCAAGATGAAATTTTAAAAGTCATCCCGCAACTTACGGGTTGGGTAGATCAAGTTCCTCCACGCTATTCAGCTATTCATATTGATGGTAAAAGAGCGTACGATATCGCAAGATCTGGTCAAGAATTTGATATGCCTACACGGCTGGTTTATATCGGTTCACTAAACTGTGTTAAGCAAAAAAGTGAGACGTGTTTTCAATTTGAAGTAACATGTGGACCTGGGACATATGTAAGGTCATTAGCACGAGACATAGCACGAAGATTAAGAAGCTTAGGATACGTTAGTCATCTTAGAAGAATAAAAGATGGGAAATTTAATGTGCAGGATGCGGTGTCTCTTGAAATAGCTAAAGAAATAGGATACAATTGTGTAAAGTCTGTGGAGTATGTTCTGGACGACATCCCGGCACTCCACGTTGACGAACAACAGGCAGAATTAATTCAAAGAGGAATGGCAGTATCAACGCATGATAGCGTTAAGATTAATGGTTTTGAAATGATGCATCGTGATAATAACATTGCGTTATTTTTTAATCAGAAATTGATAAGTATTGCACGACTTGAAGATGATTTAATTTTCCCTGTTAGGAATTTTAATTTAGAAAGGTAGGAATTGATGTCGATTACAAACGAAAGAAAAACAGAAGTTATTCAAACTCATGCACGTACTCCAGAAGATACAGGTTCTCCTGAAGTGCAAATTGCAATCATGAGCGAACGGATTAAAAATTTATCTGAACACATGAAAGAACATTCTAAAGATCTTCACTCAAGAAGAGGTCTTATTATGTTGGTTGGGAAAAGACGTCGTTTGTTAGATTACATTAAAAGAAAAAAACCACAAGTTTATGTGGATCTGATCAAAGCATTAGGTATCAGGAAATAAACTCTAAACCGTGGGAAACCGCGGTTTTTTCTTTTTTGAGGTGCCAATGAATTTACTTGAACGTCCTGTTATCAAAAAACTAAATGCTGTTTTGGTCAATCAAATAGCAGCAGGAGAAGTTGTCGAGCGACCATCGTCTGTTGTTAAAGAATTGGTTGAAAACTCGTTGGATGCAGGCGCTAAAAAAATTACTGTAAAAATTCGTCAAGGTGGTAAAACACTTATACAAGTTGTCGACGATGGATGTGGCATGACAGAAGAAGATTTGAATCTTGCTGTTCAACGCCATGCAACGTCAAAACTTCCTAATGACAATATTTTTGATATTAAATCATTTGGATTTAGAGGCGAAGCACTACCTTCAATTGCATCAGTATCAAAAGTGACATTAGAAAGTCTGCCACGTTCACAAGGGAGTGAGGCACGTTTAATAGAAATCGAAGGTGGAGAGATTAAGGATAAAACTTTTTCATCTATGAAAAATTGTGGGACCAAAATTACAATCAAAGATTTGTTTTTTGCAACACCTGCACGATTGAAGTTTTTAAAGACAGAGCAATTTGAAAATCAAGCTTGCATCGATCAACTTAAAAAAATCGCATTAGCGTATCCGGATGTTAGTTTTTCTTTGTATTGTGACGATAAATTAGCGTTTGAATACATGCCTGTTGAAACAATTCAGGAGCGTTGCCAGCAAATTTTAGGTGCTAAAACATTTGATAATTTAAGATTTTTTGAAATTAACAAAAATGGTATGCGGGTATGGGGATTATTGTCTCTGCCAACTTTCCATAAAAGTCAAAATACTGAACAGTACTTTTTTATTAATAAAAGGCCTGTCAAAGATAAACTGTTTCAAGTAAGTCTTAGAATTGCCTATCAAGACTTTTTAGAGAAAAACAGACATCCGGTTGCCATTCTCTTTTTAGAAATGGATCCTAGAGATATTGACGTAAATGTCCACCCTGCAAAAACAGAAATTAGATTTCGTGATGAATATCAGCTGAAACAGTTTATGATTGGCTCGTTAAAGGCATCGTTGTCCATGCATACTCACGAGTCTGCATCCAGTATTGCAACAGATACATTGATGAAAATGAGACCAGTGATCACTGATAGTGATTCAATCGGTAATCATGGGAACCAGTGGAAACATTCTTCTTTAAAACAGGCATCTTTTTCTGCGCCTTCTCAACGTACGTGGGGACCACAAGAACCTCAATTTACAGATAGAACATCATCAGTTTTAAATCATGGTGAAAATTATTCTGTACCTCGTGAACGAGGCGAAGAAAGATTATCTGTTCTTGGTCAGCATCATAATAATTTTGAAAAACAATCTAACGGTATTGTTCAGTTTAACGAAACATATTTAGAAAATGGTGAAAAACCATTAGGATGTGCGCTGGGTCAAATCAATAAAAGTTATATCGTATCCCAAACAGATGATCATTTTTTTATCATCGATCAACATGCTGCACATGAACGTTTGAATTATGAATATATCAAATCAAAATATGTGCATAATGGTTTAGCAAAGCAGTTACTTTTAATTCCTATAATGAAAACATTGGATGAAAACCATTGTGCAATGCTTAGAAATTTTGAATCAGTGTTTCTTAGATTAGGATTTGACGTGCATTTTTATGGTTCTCAAATTGTTTTTAAATCAATACCAGATTTATTAAAAAATGAAGATTATGAAACAATTATTGATGAAATGATTGAAGAAATCAAAGGGCAAGATTTTTCAAATATCGTAACCTCATCAGAAGAAAAAATATTTGAAATGTTGGCAACGCATGCATGTCATACAAGTATTCGAGCAGGTGATAAATTGTCTGTGCTTGAAATGAATCAATTATTGCGTCAGATAGAAGGTACGCCGCACTATGCGCAATGTAATCATGGTAGGCCAACGTATATCAAATTATCGTTGAAAGATATTGAAAAGTTATTTCAACGTACATAAATGTTGATAAAAAAACGCAACTTAAAATACCGTTTCTTTTTTGTAATAAATCCACAGCTGTTTTTTTGACAAATTACGGCAAACTGTTATACTTGAACTACGTATTTATAGCGTGCATAGCACATAACATTATTTATTTGATCAAACTAAGAAAGAGCATATATGGTATTTGATAAATTTAGCAACATTTCCAAACATTGGCTATTTAAAGTCTTTATAGTACTTATTGCTTTAAGCTTTTCGTCCTTTGGAATTATCGAAGTTATTAATCGCTTTCTAAACGACAAACCTATAGCAAAAGTTGGATCTATTTCTATTAATGCTGAAGATGTAGCGCGCAGAATACAAAGTGAATCAGCTCGCATTCAAAGAATGTCACAAGGAAAAATCGATCCTGCATTCTTGCGTCAGTTAGGTCTAGAACAAATTGCATTAGATAAATTGATTGCTGAAAAGGCGTTGATCTTGTTTCAAAAAGATTTAAAGCTTGGATTGTCTATACACAATATTCAAAAATATATTCGTTCCATGAAAGAATTCCATACGGATGGAGATTTTGATCCCGATAAATATTATGACCTTTTAAGACAAAATAATATTAAAGAAGATTCATTTGTAAAAGACTTGAAGAAAGACTTGTATACGCATCAAATTTTAGCTCCATTGATGGATAATGCACAGCTTCCAAGGGTGTATGAGAAATTGATGGTCAATGCACTTTCTGAAAAAATTTCTGTAAAAATTGTTAAAGTCGATTTAGAGCAAATTAAAAAAGTAAAAGACGTTAAAGATGAAGATTTAAAATCCTATTTTGAAAAACATAAAAATAGTTATAGACAGCCTGAAATGAGATCTGCTCAGTACGTTATTTTTAATGTAAAAAATATGACTGAACATTTCAAAATTACAGACGAAGAACTTCGTGCTAAATATGAAGAAATGTTGCCTCAATTTACCGTTCCAGAAAATAGAATAGTTAAAAGAGCATCTTTTAGAACGAAACCAGAAGCTGAACAAGCCTATTCGATGTTGCAAAAAGGCTTAAAATTTTCAGAGCTTGCTAAAAAAATGTCGTCAGCAACCATTGATAGCTTAGGTTCAATTGAGCGCGGACAACTATCTGATGATGCGACAAAAGCTATTTATAGTACTGCAGAAAATAAAGTTTCTGAAGTTATTAAAAATGGTAATAAGTTCGATTTGTATTATGTTGAAAAAATTAACAAAGAAACAAGAAGCCCCTATAAAGATGTTAAAGATAATCTTGAAGATAAAATTAACAAAGAAAAATATCTTGAATTTTTTAATGGTCTACGCAATGAATTTGAAGACTATTTAGCAGCAGGAAACCCTTTGGCAGAGGCTGCCAAAAAATATGGCTTCAAAGTCTATAATTTAGATTTGATAGATCGTTCAGGACAAACTAAAGAAGGTAAAAATTTATTTAAAGACCTTCCGGAAGATATTAAAAATGCTGTTTTAGATGAAATGTTCAAGCAGAAAGATGGATCAGAAACGGCTATTATCGATCTTGATGAAAACACGTCTTATGCCGTAAAACTTGGTACTGTTACACCATCGGTAATTCCTGCATTTGATGTTATTAAAGACAAATTAGTAAAGGATTATACGACTGCTGAAGCAAGAACTAATCTTATGAAAGAAATACAAACGGCT
This sequence comes from Candidatus Pelagibacter sp., assembly GCA_013823725.1. Classification (GTDB taxonomy): domain Bacteria; phylum Pseudomonadota; class Alphaproteobacteria; order Paracaedibacterales; family CAIOTO01; genus PNMQ01. The sequence goes on along the minus strand of PNMQ01000002.1, from coordinate 348,519 downwards.
AAAAAGGATGGATCGCTTTCTAAAGATTTTTCAAAATTTGTTTCAGATCATCATTTAGGCAAAATAGAAAAAGTTGTCTTCAGCCATTTTGACTTAGAAATGAATAAATCATCCGATAATAAGTCTTTGAAAATTTTGGTTGATATGCCACAAAAACTAGTGCGTAAAATTTTCTCAACGTCAGTAGGTGATGTGGAAATGAGTGATTTTAACGAAGATCCTTTAACACTGATCTTTGTAGAAAAAAGAGAAGCATATTCTTTAAGCGAAAAAGAACAAAAACAAATTACAGATTCATTATATAATCTTGTAAAAGATGATGTTCCTTCCCATGTTTTAGGCTATGCAAAGGAAAGAGTCAAAATAAAAATGGATCAAGAAGCTTTGAAAAGTCTAGCTTTTGCGCTTCATCAAGGTGATTAAGTATTGAATAAATCCCCCTTTTATCTTGGTTGTAAAATCACGGTAAAAGGGGGATTTTTTTTGTAAAAAAAATCTTAAGGATTTTTAATTGAATGCAGATTCAATATAGATTGTAAAAATATTCTTGATATCAGAATAATATTTATTAAATAAAGAGTAAAAATGATGAATTTAAGTTAACGTTAATAAATATTTTTTAATATTAAGTCATTTCAACTGTCTTTTTATAGAGATGGCATTATGATGAACAATTTCTCAACATTTTATAGATCTTTTCTTCCTGTCTTCTTGAAATCGGCTAAATATTTTTACTTCATTATTTTTCTTATTCTTCAGATTCAGGTGTGTTCCACCGCAAATATAAATAATTCGCTATCTAACGGCGAAAATAAAACGATCAATCCTGAGCATGTACATTATGCCATTGTTCCTGGTCAAACTGGATTGGGTGGTGAACATTTGCAGGATGTAGGAGCCATTCATCCATATTCAAATCAACATATAACATTTGCTGAAACTCCTTTGCAATACGGACCTCTTTCTTTTATGACTGGGGCAGATTTTGGACAAAGATATTGTCAAAAATTGTTACATGAAAAATTCGATGTATTGTTTGAGCGTTCAGATATTCATAAAATTGTTTTTCATGCATCGTCTCAGGGCACTTCATCTATTGTGCAATATTTGCGCTGGGTTAAAGAGTCCGATGATGATAGACAAGTTAAATGGGCCGATAAAATTGGTGCGCTCATTCTTGAATCTGCCATGTTATCCGGAAATAGTGCTATCTATCATTGTGTTACACAAACTTTTAGATGGGGTAGCTGGAAATACGGTGAATGGCTTGGAAAATTACCATATTCATATTATTGGATTCCCTATGTTTCAAAAGTAAAATTTCCATTTTATGTCCCTGGTGGTACACAGGCAATCAATATTCTAGAAGAAGTTCCCTGTCATATGCCTGTTATTATTATGCATGCAGAAAAAGATAAAGTTTTACCTTATCAGGCTGCGCAGGTTGTATATTCTAAGTTGAAAAAAAATAATGATCATGTTTATTTTATGAAGAGCATACGAAATATACATATCGATTTATTAAAAAGATCGTCATCAGTGAATTCACATTTGTTATCCGCAGACGTCAGTAAAGAAATTGACACTCATTTAAGCCTGATTAATAGGGTTTGTAAAAATCATAGTTTACCTCATTCAAATAATCTTGTGCGGGAAAGTATGGGATTAGAAAGTTTAACGTTAGAAGTTTCAGATGATATTGTTCAACATTATGAACAATTCGACATGGTTGAAAAATTCATTCACCGAACTTTGGGTGTGATAGTTATTCCCTGTAGTATGTTTTTATATGCACAATATGTAAAAGGATAAAAATACCTTTATTTTTAAAAAATATTCAATTTAATGTATGTTAATATAACCATATATTTCTAAAAGTGTTTTCTATGGTATTTGAAATATTTTAAATATCTAAAAAGTGACATTATTGTAAGGTGATACAATTTATGCGAACGATTCTAGTTTTTGGTGGAACGTCCACGGTTGGTTTTGAAATCGTTAAAATTTGTGCAAGATTAAGTTATAATGTTGTGTTTACATATAACTCTTCTTTTGAAAGAGCACAAAATTGTATTCATTCACTAAAGGAAAAATTTCCCGATTTATCTTTTGATATTCATCATTTTGATGCTTTGGATAATTATCAAAGAGAAAAATGTGTTCAAGAGTTATTTCAAAATCATTGTAACATCAGCTCTGTTTTTTATAACAGTTCCTTATTTTTCTACGATAAAATTGAAAATCATAAAACGGATGATCTGAATAAAAGTATGGATATTCATGTAAAATGTCCTCTTTTGATTTTGAAAGCATTCAAAGCGTATGTGGTCAAAAATAAGATTGAAAATCCATCTGTTATTCACATGATCGATAGTAGAGTGGTGAATTTAACACCTCATTTTTGTTCCTACACTTTGGGCAAATCATCTTTGTGGACTTTGACGCAAACGGCAGCAAGAGAATTTATTCCTGATATTCGCGTGAATGCTGTGGGGTTGGGGCCTATGACTCAGGGAGAAAAACAAACGATAGAACAGTTCCATCAACAACTGGAAAGTCTGCCTTTAAAGAAGAAACCTTCTTTTGAAGATCTTTTTAAAGCCATAGATTGTTTGTTGCACTGCCAATCTTTAACGGGTCAAATGCTTTATTTAGATTCTGGTATGTCGTTGGGGTGGCAATTTCCTGATCAAAAGAAACCTCGATTTTTTTAGTTAAAATCCATTTTTATTTTAGATAATGTGTCGATAACGATGTCGCGGATTGAAAAGTTCTTTATTTTGGAATTGCTTATTTGTTTTGGAACAGTATCTGATGAATATAATACGCCGGGTAAAGTGTCTAATAAATTCATAGTATTGTCTGCATTGGTGAATAATCCATGTGTTGCCCAAATATGAATGGAATCAGGATTAAATTGGTTTAATAAACTTTGGGTTAAAATAAGAGTTTCTGCTGTGTCACAAATATCATCTAGAATTAAAAAATCTTTAGGGGAAAGCTTATCACAAAGATAGCTTTGAATAATATGTATGTTTTTGATAGATTTTTGTTTTTCACAAAGTATATAGGGTAATTTATTTTGTTGCGCAAGTACTAATATTTGTTGATGAGCTCCAGCATCAGGTGCAACAAGAACTGGTGTTGTTTGATTCTGCGATAAAAAATATTGCACAAAATAGGGCGTTGGATTGATGTTGAGAATATCAAAATTTTGATCTTTGAAAAAGACGGTGTTGTGGGGGTCTATGGTGATAATCTTTCTGACATTTAAAAGATTAAGGTGATTAATAAACCCATCAATGCTGCTTACTTGAAGATAAGTTTTTTTTGATTCTCTAAGATAAGGAAAGTAGGGGGTAAATAATACTATTTCACAGTTTGATTGTTTTGCGAAATTAAGAATACACAGCAATTCAAAACATTTTTGTGCAATATTGGGATATAGATCAAAAATAAGAAACAGTTTCTTATTTTTGATAGGTTGATCAAAATGAAAGACATGTTCTCCATCGGGATAATAATTAGAATGAATATAGCAGCAAGGAATTTGAAATTGATCAGAAATAGCTTCTATAATATTTTTATTGTGAACTAACCCTGTAACGAACAAAGCAAACCGTTATTTATTTTTTTAAAATTGAACCATTATCTGTTTAAAAATAACTTAATTTTTTATATTCTATATGTATAGCTCTTATTTATTGTTGTCTTTATATGATCACTCCTCAAATTGAAAAAATTTTATCCAATTACAGTTCTGATAATCCAGGTGTGAAAGCTAATCTGGTGCGTTTATTTATGCACGGTGAATTAAAAGGAACGGGAAGGTTAATGATTTTACCTATTGACCAAGGGTTTGAACACGGTCCTGGTCGTTGTTTTGCCATGAATCCTGCAGCATATGACCCTTTGTTTCATTTTCAAATGGCCGTTGATGCTGGTTTTTCAGCTTTTGCAGCACCACTTGGAATGTTAGAAGTTGGTGCTAGCCAATTTGCTGGACAAGTTCCTTTAATTTTAAAGATGAACAGTAGTAATAGTTTAATGTCAAAAGAAATGCCTGCTGATCAAGCAATCACTGGAAGTATCGATGACGCATTGCGCCTTGGCTGTTCTGCTATTGGTTTTACCATTTATCCAGGTTCTGATCAATCTTTGGAAATGTATGAAGAAATTAGCTCTATTATTCAAGAGGCAAAAGCTAGAGGTCTGGCAGCAATCATTTGGTCTTACCCTAGAGGAAACATTAGCAAAGACGGTGAAACAGCATTAGATGTAATATCCTATGGAGCGCATATGGCATGTTTATTAGGTGCTCACATTGTGAAAGTAAAATTACCTTCTTCACATCTAGAGATATCGGATGCAAAAACCATTTATGAAGCAAACCATGTTCCTGTTGCTGAATTGAAAGATAGAGTAAAACATGTTGTCGATTGCTGTTTCAGTGGTCGCCGTGTTGTTATTTTCTCTGGTGGAGAATCGCAATCTGTCGATGGTGTTTTATCTGAAGTAACGGCTATTGCTCAAGGTGGTGGTTCTGGTTCGATTATGGGTCGCAACTGTTTTAAACGTCCCCGTGCCGAAGCAATGGATCTTATTGCTCAAATCATGAACGTTTATAAAACTGTAGGTCTTTAGATTTTACTTTATACATGACTCTTAAAGCCTCTTTGCATGCAGAGAGGCTTTTGTGCACCTATACGGTGTTATTTAAGAGATAAACAGTTGAAATGCTATAGATTATTTTTTGTTAAGAATTGCTCCACAGCTTGAACGTCTTCTGGGGTGTCAACAGAAAAGAAATCTCCTTGAACAATAACGGCTCCTATGGACAGACCACAGGTGTAGCAACGCAGTTGTTCTAATGATTCTGTTTGTTCCAATGCGCTTGGCTTTGTTGTGACAAATTTTTCTAATGCTTTTGTTTTATAAGCATAGATTCCGATGTGTTTATAATGTTGTTTTGCACGTGCTGGAACAACAGATCTAGAAAAATAAGGAGTAACACCATATAAAGGATTCTCAGCACTTGGTTCAAAAACGGCCTTTACGATGGCTTCGTTTTCTAAGTCTGTATTTTGTGGAGTGATTGCTGTTGCAACATCTACGTCAAGATGTTTAAAAACGGATAATGTTTGTTCAACAAGATCGCTTGGGAAATAAGCCATATCACCTTGAAGATTGACAATATAATCATATTCTTTACCTAAATTTTTATAGGCTTCATAAACACGATCTGTTCCGCTTGGTGTTTCTGGATTTGTAATTACAATTTCAACATTATATTTTGCTAATATATCATTTGCCCAATCTCCGCAAACAGCAACGGCAATATCACCTTGAAAGGATGATGTTAATTGAATAACCCTTTCTACAAGAGGTGTTCCTGCAATGGGTACAAGGGGTTTTTGGGGTAAGCGTGTTGCGTTAAGTCTTGATGGAATAATAACTAGAGTTTTCATTTTTTCATACATTCATTAGGTTTATTTCAAATATAGGATACACCGATATTTTAATATTGGAAGATAATTTATAGAAGTTGTCATTTTGTGTTTTATATGTTTTCTTGATAGCTTTTAAAGTATGAAGATTTTTCCATTGAAGGTATTAAAGAAACAAAATCAAGTTAAAAATAGAGAGTATTATGCTTTTGTTTCTTTAATTTTATGATGTCATTTATATCGTCGATTATTGTGAGGTAAGCATCCCTCTGGGGGTAATAAGAATAGAATTATAATCTTTTTCCCATACATCGTTAGATTCTAAATTATGTATTGTTGATTGATTATATAGATTGAATTTATTAAATTCAGACCTAATTTCACGCTTTTTACGTAGTATGCTGAAAGTTGGAGATATGATATAAATTGATATTCCGTGCAAATAACCTGATTCTGAAGTAGACGTAATTTGATGGAAATCTGCAAATCCTATTTTTCCTTCTGTGTTGAACAACTTCACAGCTGAATCGCCACTTCTACTTATTGCGCATTGTCCGAATTCTTCTCGGCCCGACGACCAATATGGTTCATAGGTATCGTTAACTTTGACTATTAGAGGGCCTACAACACATTTATGAAGGCTGTATGGCCGTTGCATTTTTTTGTTGCGGCTCAAAAAGTCTATTGCTTCTTCTTGGCTTTTAAAAACATATTCATCTAATATTTTTTGATAAAAAACTTCGAAAAGTATGCGATTGCTTTGTTCTAAAGCAGAAACTTTATATGATAATTCATGAATTTTTTTTTGAAGTTGTATTAGCCAATTTTTACGACCTTTATTCAATATGCTGTTGGGATCGATATTATTATCTTCTGAATTTTCTGTGTTACTGACTCCAAAGTAATCTGATGAATTTGAAAAAGGTGTGATTACGAAAAGTGTTAAGCAGCAGCTTAGAATAATTTGTTTTATTTTCATGATATTCCTTTGTTATATATAATTAAAAATAACTATAAAAAATATATATAAAAAAGATTAAAATAGAGTGAAATTTAATTTTTTATTAGAAAATTTATTTATAATAAAATGAAAAATGAAGTGTTTTTTTTTAAATCAGTTCTTGACATGCATGTTTATATAATTTAATATCTTAAAAGAATCTCGATTGAGATTTTCAAAATATGAGGGCCTATAGCTCAGTTGGTAGAGCATCTGACTTTTAATCAGGTGGTCGAAGGTTCGAATCCTTCTGGGCCCACCAAAAAAGGTTTATCCTTGTTTTCTCAAAAATTCACTCTTATGGGTATCTTAAATGCGACCCCAGATTCATTTTCTGGTGATGGTGTCTTTTTGTGTCCTCAAAAAATTAAGCAAAGAATTTCTACCTTATTGCAATCTGGTTGCAAAGTTATAGATGTTGGTGGTGAAAGTACGCGTCCTGGATTCTTGGCTGTTTCTGACTCTGAAGAATGGGATAGAGTGTCTACGGTATTATCACTTTTACAAGAGATGGATATTAGTTGTATTTCTATCGATTCAACAAAACCAGTTGTTATTGAAAAAGCACTATTATCTGGTGTTCAAATTATCAATGATGTGAATGGATTTTGTGATCTTGACATTATAAAATTGGCTCAGAAATTTAATGCATACTGCATTGTTATGCATAACGCTAGAATGCCTAGATATTTTGTTGATGATACATTGCAAGGTATTCCTCTTGTTCAGACGATGATAGGTCAGCTAAAGAATACGGTAGATGTATTGTTAACTATGGGTATTAGTCCTGATAAAATTATAATTGATCCAGGTATAGGTTTTGGAAAAACTTTTCAGCAAAATTGGGATATTGTGAAATATTGCGACCATTTTAAAGGTTTAGGCTATCCTGTTCTGTTGGCAGCTTCTAGAAAGTCTTTTATTGGGTCTTTGTGTGATGCAAATGTAGATAGTAGGCTAGGTGGAAGCTTGGGCGTAATAGCGTATTGTTTTCAAAAAGGAATTTCTTTTTTTAGAGTTCACGATGCCTATGAATCAAATCAATTATTGCAAGTTATGAGTTCTCTGATTTAATTTTTGGTGCCCTCGGGGAGACTCGAACTCCCACATCGTTAGATAATAGATTTTGAGTCTACCGCGTCTACCAATTCCACCACAAGGGCACTTTATTTTTTTTTGTGAATGGTGGGCCCGGTAGGACTTGAACCTACGACAACTCCGTTATGAGCGGAGGGCTCTAACCAACTGAGCTACAGGCCCCAAACACAATATTATTTTATTTTAGTTTTCAAAAAATGTCAATTGGTTAATTATTTAGACGTGTTAGTTTTTTTGCTCATTATTTTATGCTTCGATATTTAGTTCAAAAAAGGCTGTATTAAAGGTTTGCTAAAATTAATCGTTTCTATTTTTCGTGGAACGTTCTCTGAGCATCTGGCCATAAAAATGACGCTGTGATTTTTTCTTCTGGTGTTGTGTCTGTGGGAAGTATATCTTTTAGGGACTTCAAGTGGTAATTGTGCATGTTTCAGTGTTTGCGGAATGTCTGCAGAAAGTTCTTCAGGAATCTTGTAGTGTTTGTTGGAAAAATTAATATTCATGTTACAATATTATGTTATTGATTTATCAAGGTAATAGTTCGTAACATTTTAGAACGAGAAATATTTTTAGATTTCGTCTACAATGTAAAGATGGAAATATGTCTAAATAAAAAAAATGTTACAAACACTTATTGATTCAAAATCATCTGTTTTCAAGCCTCTCTTATCTAAAATTAGAGGTGTTCATCAAAATATTTTAACGAAAGAGTGTGTTTTTCGTGGTGTTGGCGTTCATTCGGGCGAAGAGGTAGAAATGAAAGTTTCTCCTTCTTTAAAAGAAGGTTACACTTTTATTCGATCTGATATTTGTGAAAATAATGAGATTGATGGTGTATTTTTTAATGTTACATCGACGATGATGTCTACAGCTTTGGAAAATACTTGGGGTGCTCAAATTAAAACGGTTGAGCATATTTTGGCAGCCTTGTATGGCTTGCATATTTATAATGCTGAAATTTCAATTTCTGGTCCAGAAATTCCCATAATGGATGGTAGTTCTTTTGAATTTGTTGAAGTTTTGAAGAAATGTATGAAACCTGTTTGGTTAGGATACGCATCGCCTAAAATTTTTAAGGTTACAAAACCTGTGCGTGTTGAATCAAAAACAGGGTATGCAGAATTTTTGCCTTCGAAAAAACGCACATTTGATGTTCTTTTTGACTTTGCAGGTAATTTTTCTGGAACTCCTTACGAGGGTAGTTTTTATTTTGATTTAGAGAATGATTCTTTTGAAAGTCTTCTTTCTGACGCACGGACTTTTGGGTTATATGATGATGCAAAAAAATTACAAGACATGGGGCTTGCTAAGGGAGCGTCGCTAAAAAATACAGTGATTATCAAAGATTCAAATGTTATGAACGAAGATGGCTTAAGGTCTCAAGACGAGATGATTCGACACAAAGTTCTTGATGCAATTGGAGATATTGCTCTTTGCGGTGGCATTATTCAGGGTAGCTACAAAGCATATAATCCTGGGCACGATTTAAATAACAAATTGCTACATGCTTATTTTAAATCTTTATAGTTAGAAAATTAAATATGTCACAAATGATTAAGTTGTTATTTTGCGGCGATGTTGTTGGTAAAACAGGTCGAGATGTCTTGCAAAAACATTTGCCGCGTCTTCGCAAAGAATGGAATTTGGATGCAGTTCTAGTTAATGGCGAAAATGCAGCCCATGGTTTTGGGATAAGTTCTCAAATTTGTAAAGAATTTTTCGCACTTGGTGTTGATGCGATTACTACAGGTAATCATGCTTTTGATCAAAAAGAAATTATTCCATACATCTCTCAAGAAAAAAGATTAATTCGTCCTTTGAATTACCCAGAAAAAACGCCTGGTTTTGGATTTACGGTTATTACAACATTCAAAGGTTTCAAAATTTTGGTAGTTAATCTTATGGCGCGTGTCTTTATGCAGCCCTTAGACGATCCTTTTCATGCTATTGATGTGTTGTTACAAAAGAACCCTATGCCTCAACTTTATCATGCTATTGTTATTGATTTTCATGGGGAAGCAAGTTCAGAAAAAATGGCAATGGGCCATTTCTGCGACGGTCGTGCTAGTTTGGTAGTTGGGACGCACACACACATCCCAACTAGCGATTATCGGATTTTAACTAAAGGAACAGGGTACATCACAGATTTAGGAATGTGCGGTGATTACGACTCTGTTGTGGGTATGGAAAAAACAGTACCTATGCATAAATTTGTCAAGCAAATTCCTTCATTAGGCCGCATGCAACCTGCTGATGGACCTGCAACATTATGTGCTGTTTATGCTGAGATTAATTCAAAAACGGGATTGACTGAAAAAATTCAGCAAATCAAGATTGATGGTTTGTTAAAACAAGAAATATTATAAACAGCAAATTTGTAATACGACGAGAGATGAATCTGTTTTTTATGAATAATGTGCAGTTTGGTTTTAATATCTTGATTTTGGCGTGGAAAAATAATATGATTTTAAATATTATAAAAGTTTATTGATGACTATTTGTGCATAACATTTTAGAGACTACAAGTACTACAGAGCAAATGAATAGCAAGCTATCTGATTTTTTAAAAGCAGAAGGTTATGAGATTATTCGGATCTTAGTGAACGGTAACATAAGAAAAACATTACAAATTATGATTGACCGTTTAGATGGTCAAATAGTTACTGTTACAGATTGTGAAAAAGTTAGTCGACTAGTATCTCCGGTTTTAGATGTCTACAACTTTATTTCAGATGCATATAATTTGGAGGTTTCTTCACCAGGTATGGACCGACCTTTGACAAAGCCAGATCATTTCATCAGGTTTGTTGGTGAAAAAATAATGGTGCAAACAAGTCATCCTGTTGGAAAAAGCCCGCGCATAAGACATAAAGGTGTGTTGGAATTTGCATCAGAAAAAGGTATAACCGTAGACACGTATGATGAAAAAAATGAAAACTTCAAACTAGAACTAAAGTATGATACAATTAAGTCCGCTCGACTTATTCCTAGTTATGAGTAATTAAGTATTTTTGAGCTAACGCAAATATTATTGAGAGGCCTATTTTGGTAAGTAGAAAGATAAACCCATCTAAAGTTATTGTCCCACAGCAAAGACACGAGTTATTGCTTGTGGCAGATGCTGTTGCTCGAGAGAAAAATATAGATAAAGATGAAGTCTTGTCTGCATTAGAGGCAGCTATTTTGAAATCTGCTAAAGCAAAATATGGTCAAGAAAGCAATATTATCGTATCGATCGATCGCTCAACTGGTGCATTTACAATTTGTAGATCACGTTTTGTAGTTGAGGAAGTTGTTGATGAGGAAAATGAATTGTCTCTTTATCAGGCTGTTTTGATTGATCCCAATGCTTCTATCGATGATGAAATTATAGATGAACTCCCTCCTGTGGAGTTTGGTCGAATGATGGCGCAAAGCGCACGGCAGATTATTGTGCAAAAAGTTCGCGAAGCTGAAAGAACGCATATATATCAAGAGTTTAAAGATCGTGTTGGCGAGATTGTTAGTGGTCTTGTTAAAAGAGTTGATATAGGTAACATTGTTTTGGATTTAGGTCGTGGTGAAGGTGCTCTTCGAAAAGAGGACTTGATCGCTCGTGAGAATTTCCGCGTCGGAGATAGGGTTCGTGTTCTTATAACAGAAATTAGACCTGATGCTAAAGGTCCAATGATTATTACTTCACGCGTTCATTCTCATTTTATGGCGAAGCTTTTTGAGCAAGAAATTCCTGAAGTTTATGATGGTGTGATCGAAATAAAAAGCGTTTCGCGTGATCCTGGAAGTCGAGCAAAAGTCGCAGTGCACACTGATGATGCATCTATTGATCCTGTGGGTTCATGTGTTGGTGTAAGGGGTTCTCGTATACAATCCATATCCAATGAATTTGGTGGTGAAAAAGTTGATATCGTGATGTGGTCTGAAGATCCTGCCACTTTTATTGTTAATGCTTTGTCCCCTTCTGATGTTGTTCGTGTGATGATGGATGAAGAAACTAAAAGAGTTACTGTAGTTGTTCCTCAAACCCATTTAAGTCTAGCAATTGGTCGTCGTGGACAAAATGTTAGATTGGCGTCTCAGTTAACGGGATGGCACATTGATATTACTACTGAAGAAGAAGATAGCGAACGCAGAGCTAAAGATTTTGAGAGACAAACAAACTTGTTTATTGAAAATCTCGATGTTGATGAAACACTGGCGCAACTATTAGTTGTTGAAGGCTTTTATTCTCTTGAGGATTTGGCAATGTGCGAAGCGTCAGATATTGGTGATATTGAAGGTTTAGATGAAGATATTGCTGCAGAGCTTATTATTCGTGCACAAAAAGCATTAGACAATATGGATGATAAATTGCGCGAAGAATGTGTGGTAAAGGGAGTTGAAGAATCTCTGGTATACCTAGAACTTCTTCCTGCAAAAGTAGTTGCTGCTCTTGCTAAAGCTGGGGTTACAAAACTTGAAGATTTTGCGGACTTGTCTTCTGATGAGGTTATTGAAATGATCGGTGACGTGCCAATGACACGTGAAGAGCTAGATTCAGCAATCATGAAAGCCCGCGAGAATTGGTTTGATTAAAAAAATATTTACGATCGGTTGATAAGAATGAACGACAAAAACGATACTAAAACCTCTGGTGAGAATGCTTCAAAAAGTACCCTTACTTTATCTTCTAAGACTTTGCATGCAAAAAGTCCATTGGATAAAGAAAGAGTCCAGCAGCAAATGGGTCAAAGAAGTAAAGCTAAAACCATAGAGGTTGAAGTGAAGAGAAAACGATTTGATTCAAATAAAAGCACATACTCAAAAGACAAAAGAAATGATACGTACCCTCAAAAAAATAGAGTTAAAGATTCTTCAACTGATTTAACAGCCAATGAATTGGATGTCAGGATTCAGGTTCTGAAAGAATCGATGATTCGTCAAAAAGAAGAAGAAAGACTGAAATTAATACTTCAAAAAAGTATTAATGATGCTGCTTTAGTTGCAAGTGCAGAGTCGAATGTTCCTTCTGATACCCTGCCAACCGAAAGTGCTCCATCAGAAACGAATTCAACAGTGGTTCAGCAAAATGTTGGGTCAACAGTGTCTGCAACAGCTGAATTAGCGAAACAATCTGAACCGCGTATAGCTAGAGATGAAGTTAAAAAAGTTGTTATTGAAGATGGTTTGAAGTTTGAAAGAAAATATCGAGAAAAACCAGTTTTTGAAAAAACAGCGCCAATAGTACTGAGCAGTTATCCTAAAAAAGAAATATCACAAGATTTTTCTAAAGGTCCCAAAACCTATAGTGATAGTGCACCTTTTCATCACAAGAAAAGAATAGATGCTCCTAGACCACCTTCAAAAGATGGAATTAAGCCTATCATTTTAAGGTCTAGTACTTACGGTCCAAAGACAGGTACAGCACCCATTGGATCTGCTGATTCAATTGTTATCGATGCCGTTTTAGATAAAAACAGAGGCGAACATCGCACAGGAATTAAAACAAAAAAGAAAACAATTGATGATGATCAACAAAGTGTTGAATTTAAGGTTGACAATAAAAAAGGTGTTGTTAAAGAAAAAGTTGGTGCAGATGCACCAAGGAAACTTCACCGTAATGTTCTAACACGTGTATTAGAAGACGAAGATGAAGTTAGATCAAGATCTTTGGCCTCCGTTAGAAGAGCAAGGCAAAAGCACCAAAAAAAGAATATACAGAACCAACTTGATTCGGCAAAAATTCAAAGAGAAGTTATTATTCCTGAAACCATTACAGTTGGTGATTTAGCAAACAGAATGGCTGTTAGAAGCGGTGAAGTTGTAAAGTCATTGATGAAACTGGGTGTTATGGCTACAATCAATCAAATTTTAGATGCCGATACTGCGGAACTTATTTGTCAAGAGTTTGGCCATCACGCAAAACGTGTTGCTGATTCGGATATTGAAATTGGTTTAGGTGAATATCAAGATAATGATATTGACATGATATCCAGAGCTCCGGTTGTAACGGTCATGGGACACGTTGACCATGGTAAGACATCTCTGCTTGATGCACTAAGAAAAACAGACGTGGTAAGTGGTGAAGCTGGTGGAATTACACAGCATATCGGTGCTTATCAAGTGACAATGTCATCGGGTAAAAAGATCACTTTCATCGATACTCCAGGACATGCAGCATTTAGCGAAATGAGAGCACGTGGTGTTAACGTTACAGATATTGTTGTTATTGTTGTTGCTGCCGATGACGGTATCATGATGCAGACAATAGAAGCTATTAGCCATGCAAAAGCAGGTAATGTTCCTATCATTGTTGCTATTAATAAAATGGATAAACCAGGTGCTGATGCACAGCGCGTACGCAGTGAACTTTTGAATCATGGTATCGTTGCAGAAGAATTTGGTGGCGACGTGATGTGTGTTGAAGTATCTGCTAAAAACAATACCAATCTAGATAAACTAGAAGAAGTTATTTTGTTGCAAGCTGAAATTTTAGAATTAACAGCAAACTCTAATAGAGCAGCTGTTGGTGCTGTTGTTGAAGCTGAAATTGATAAAGGACGTGGTCCAGTTGCAACAATTTTGGTTCAAAAGGGTACTCTTAAAATTGGTGATGTGTTTCTTGCTGGCGCAGAATGGGGTCGTGTAAAAGCTATGGTTAATGACCATGGAAAAAGTGTTACGGTGGCCTATCCATCAGAACCTGTTGTTATTCTTGGTTTTAATGATGTACCTTGTGCTGGTGATGAATTTTTTGTTGTCGAAAATGAACAAAAAGCACGCGAAATTGCTGAATACAGAAAACATAAAATTAGAGAAAAACTAACCATTTTGAAAACTAAAGGCAGCATGGAAAATATCATGAGCAAAATAGTTGCTGGTGACATTAAAGAATTGCCAATGGTTATTAAAGCAGACGTTCAAGGTTCTTTGGAAGCCATTATGACTAGCCTTGCTAAAATGAAAAATGAAGAAGTATCAACTAGAGTGCTACATGGTGCAGTAGGAGCTATCAGCGAAAGCGACGTTATTCTTGCTAAAGCATCAGGTGGTGTTATCATTGGATTCAATATCCGTGCAACACCTCAAGCTCGAGATTTTGCAAAACGAGAAGGCATCGAGATTCGCTACTATGGTGTTATATATGACATGTTAAACGAAGTTAAAGCTTTGCTTGGTGGGTTATTATCTCCTGACTTGAACGAAAAATATTTAGGTTCGGCTGAAGTTAGAAATGTTTTCGTTATTTCAAAAGTTGATGGGAAAGTTGCTGGTTCATATGTCCTTGATGGTGTTGTAAAGCGTGGTGCAAAAATTCGATTGCTGCGTGATAGTGTTGTTATTTATGAAGGTGAATTATCTTCCCTACGTCGTTTCAAAGACGAAGTTAAAGAAGCTAAAGAATCTTATGAATGTGGTATCGTCCTTGATAAATATGATGATCTAAAAGTTGGTGATATCATCGAGTGTTTTGAAATTGAAAAAACTGCTCGTAAACTTGAAATATAGAAAGTTGCTTAAATAGAATGTCAGATTTACAACTCTTTATTCCAAAAAAAGCTCAGAGCCATAGGCAAGAAAAAGTGTCATCAGAAATTCGTTATTTTGTTGCACAAATGTTTATACGGGCAGATTGGTATCCAGCAAAGTCAAAAGCAACTGGCGAATATATAAAGCTTTTAGGTCTTGTAAGCATTGTCAATGTTAACGTGTCACCAGATTTAAAAAGAGCTACTGTATTTATTTCAAATTCGCAGCCAGAACATGAAAAGAACAATCTAGAATTTTTAAAAACCCAAAGAGGGCTTGTGCGTAAATATATAGCACAAAATATTCAGCTAAGAAATGCACCAGAAATAAATTTTAGAATTGATGATGAATTTGATAATAGAACTCGTTTGCTAACTAAAATAGATGAAATTTCAGCTCAATTAAGAGAAAAAAAAGATTAACTTTTTAAATGACTATCATCCTGAATAGTCACCGGAGCAAAAAATGAGCCGTACCGCTGTTGCTTTGTTGTCAAAAGATAATTTGATTCATAATATAAAAAAGTTACGTCAGAAAGTTCCAGATTCCAAAATTGTGGGTATGGTTAAAGCTAACGGTTACGGCCACGGTTTGCGGTCTGTGTCACAAAGTATACAACCTTATGTTGATGTTTTGGGCGTAGCATCCATTGACGAAGCACTAGCACTGCGTGCTATCCAAATTAAAAAACCTATTTTACTATGTGAAGGCGTTTTTGAAGCATCAGAATATGTTTCTTCCTCTACTCATCATTTCTATGTTGTTATTCATAACCGCAAGCAGATAGAGTGGCTTTCACGCATGAATTTGCCTCTCCCTTTAAATGTATGGTTAAAAATTGACACTGGCCTTGGGCGTTTAGGTTTCGATGTTTGTGAACTTCCTTCTGTCTTTAATCAACTATCTACAATGCCTCAAGTGGCACCGAATCTATGCATCATGTCTCATTTTGCTTGCAGTGACGATAAATCACATCCTTTAAATCAAACGCAGTTAGATTTATTTAAACATATTAAAAATGCACATTTAGATCATAATTTACAATATTCTCTGTTAAATTCTGGTGGAATACTCAATTTTTCGCAGTACCAAGAAGATTATGTTCGTCCAGGATTATCCATGTATGGCATCAGTCCTATCAAAGGAACGCAAGCAGAAGACTTTAATCTTAAGCCTGTGATGACATTGCAGACAAGTCTAATTGCGATTAAAAGTAAATACAAAGGCGATACAATTGGTTACGGTGCGCGTTATACCTGTCTTGAGGATATGCCAGTGGGAATTATTGCTTTTGGATACGGTGATGGCTACCCTATAACAGCAAAGGATGGAACCCCTGTTTTAATTCATAATACTTTGTGTCCTATTATTGGCCGGGTTGCTATGGATATGATGGCTGTTGATTTAAGGCCATTATACAGCCAAGAGCCATTGTATCATCCTGAAATTGGTGACCATGTCATTTTGTGGGGGGAAGGCTTGCCCCTTGAAACAGTTGCATCCTATACATCTAATATACCTTATGATATTTTGACAGGTGTTCAAAATAGGGTACGTTTCATATGGTATGGTAAAGACCAATTCTAATGAGAACTTAAAGTTTTTACAAACATCAAATTAGTAAGTTTTTCATGATTGTTTGTCACCTTTTTCAATGCTTTTCAGCATATCAAGATAATATTGTCTGTTTTCCCGAAATTTCATTTT
This sequence comes from Candidatus Pelagibacter sp., assembly GCA_013823725.1. Classification (GTDB taxonomy): domain Bacteria; phylum Pseudomonadota; class Alphaproteobacteria; order Paracaedibacterales; family CAIOTO01; genus PNMQ01. Next base: position 331,761 of record PNMQ01000002.1, on the reverse strand, counting down.
AAATACACCAATAAAAATTTCAACAGCTTCAGGAAATTCATGAGGGTGGTTTTCTTTAATTTTTCTTTCTTTTATCTCGCTGTTCTGTCCATATAAGGCCTTAGTTAAAAAATCACCTAATACTTTAGTTAGGTAGTAAAAATGTGTATCTGATCTATACCCTTGGTTATGAATGATTTTGATAATTTTTGACATATGCGCTTCATCATAAACGTTAAATAAAATATAAAAAAATGCAAATTCATTTTCTGTTATAACCACCTGATTTCCTCGATTTCTGTACTCTTCATCCCACGCATTTTTAAATTTCTTGTAAGATGGTGAATCCATTATTTCATGACATCCTAATGGGTTATCTTGTGATAAAAACTGTCTGTTGAAATGCTGAAAGCCTTTATTGTCCTTTGATATACTTATATTATCATCGTGCAAATAGTTTGATGTATCAATCCGATTAAAGGGATAATTTTCTGAAGAATTTGAAGCTGTAAACGATATTGAAAGTATTAAAAAAAGAAAGTTTAATGTTTTCATATTTTATGACTGCTCTTTCAAAGATAGACAATTATGGCATGAATAAATTAACAATAAATAAATTAGAAAAAATTAATGTTTAGCTATTTTTGATCTAATTTAAATTCAATACGTCTGTTTTTGGCATGTTCTGCTTCATTTTTACCAAATACTATCGGCTGATGCTCTCCAAAACCAGCAGCAACCAATCTGTCAGACGGAATGCCTTTGCTAATAAGATATTTCACAATAGCGATAGATCCTGCAGCTGAATACTTAATTCGATGCCAAATTTATTAACGATCCAATTTTTTTTTCTTTGCTCTTTATGAACAGTTTGTTATTTGTGTGATAGATCATTAAATTTGGGATAAGTATTAATGCAACATAAATTAGCAAGAACGATTATTAGGCTCATTTTTGCGACCTATTAACTCTTCAAATCTTGCACTTCTACGATGATTGTTACCGACTTGTTCTAGTGCTTCAGCACTGTTTTTTGGTTGTCCTAGTACAGCAGGGGTATTATTTTTAGAGTATATGTCAGGATATTCTCCTTGATTACTGCAAGAAACTAATATGTTTAATAATAAAATAAAATGTAAAATTTTCAAGGTTGATCTTCCGTTTTCTTGTTTTATGACACTATTTTACTTTTGATCTAATTTAAATTCAATACGTCTGTTTTTAGCATGTTCCTTTTCAGCTTTACCAAATACTATCGGCTGATGCTCTCCAAAACCAGCAGCAACCAATCTGTCAGACGGAATGCCTTTGCTAATAAGATATTTCACAACAGCAATAGACCGAGCTGCTGATAGTTCCCAGTTTGAAGGGAAGTTGGAATTCTTTATAGGTATAGAATCTGTATGTCCATCTACACGAAGTATCCAGGCAATATTAGAAGGTATTTTGCGACTTATTTCATTTAAGGCAGATACAAGAGCGTCCAGACCTTTTCTACCGTCTGCTCCAAGGTCTGAGGAGGCTTTTTCAAATAAAACTTCAGATTCAAAGACAAATCTGTCTCCAACGATTCGTATATCTGTTCTGTTTCCTAAAATTTTAATTAAATTATCAAAAAATTCAGATCGAAATTGACTTAGCTCTTTGTGCTGCTTTAGTTCTGTTAGATCATGAGTAAGTAAGTCAAAATTTTTCGATACTTCTGTTTTTTGCTTTTCAAGAGATGTCTTTTCAATCATGAGCACGCGATTGGTTTCGCGTAGTTTACGAATTTGTTCGTCGTGTTTTCTAATCTCATCTAACTGGTCTTCATAAGTATTTTGTAGCACAGAATTGAGATTTTTAATTTTTCCTTCAATTTCAGAACGACTGGATTCAAATAAATCGAGGGAAGAATTAAGTTTTAGAATTTGATTTTTAAGTTCAAGTGTGTCTTTAGCAAGACGATTTCGATCTTGTTGGGTTGTGTCTAAAGCGTTGGATTGATTTTTGAATTGCTGATTAATTGAAGAAAGTTTGTTACTTAATTCATCAACCATGTGATCTAGATCTTGAGATTTCAATTTTAAATTATGGTTCATTTTATCTTGATCAGTCAAAAGCAAACGAAGGGAACCAATTTTTTTTTCTAAACTCGAAACATGTTCTTCTTTGCCTTGTAACGCCTGAGTCAAGTAAAGTTGAGAAATGACAAAAGTCATTAAAACGAAAATAATAACCATGAGGACTGTCGCAAGTGCATCGACAAATCCTGGCCAAATTTCAAAATGTTTATGAGCGCTTTTTTTTCTATAAAACATTAAATCTCCATCATTTAAAAAATATTATAATCGTTTTTTTATCAGTTGTATACTTTGCAATTTCTAGTCACGTACCTAAATGTTAAATTTAAAAAAGAATTCCACCGTTTGTTTAGAACAAAAAATGGAATGTGTAAGAATTAAAAAATATTGATTTTCATTGATCTAAGTATTATATTAAAGTATAAAGCCGTAGTAGCTTAGTGGTAGAGCACACCCTTGGTAAGGGTGAGGTCGAGGGTCCGATTCCCTCTTACGGCACCATTGCTTCTGAGCGAAGATTTTAAGGGTTACTCATTTCAACTATAATCAGATTACTTTTTCAAGAAATATGCACGAGGATATACAGTTCTATCTGCAAGAATTTTCTTTGTTACCTATTATTATAAACATCACATATAAGTTAATATAAGAGGAGAGAGCCTATATGACTATCGATAACATTCTGAATTCATCCTGTATGACAGAGTCAGAAAATAAGAAGAATATTTTTTTTAATCAAGATCTATCTAACTCTGATGATATTGTGTTTCAATCCATAGAAAATGAATTTTCGAGACAAAAGGATCAAATAGAACTTATTGCTTCAGAAAATTTTGTATCGAAAGCTGTTCTTCAAGCTCAAGGCTCTGTGATGACGAACAAATACGCTGAAGGATATCCTTGTAAGCGTTATTATGGTGGCTGTGAATATGTTGATGTTGTCGAGCAACTCGCTATCAAAAGGCTAAAAGAATTATTTGGATGTGGGTTTGCTAATGTTCAACCTCATTCAGGTTCACAAGCAAATCAGGCTGTTTTTCTAGCACTCCTTAAACCTCATGACACCATTATGGGCATGTCTCTTAATTCTGGTGGTCACCTAACTCATGGTTCTAAGGTTACATTATCTGGAAAATGGTTTGATGCTGTTTCTTACGATGTTGATCCAGAAACACTTGTTTTAGACATGGACCAAGTTGAAAAAATGGCACAAGAACATAAACCTAAACTCATTATTGCTGGTGGTTCTGCCTATCCACGCGTTATTGACTTCAAAAGATTTAGAGAAATAGCGGATTCTGTTGGTGCATATTTAATGGTAGATATGGCCCATTTTGCAGGTCTTGTTGCAGGTGGATCTTATCCCTCTCCCTTTCAATATGCCGATGTTGTAACATCCACAACGCATAAAACACTTCGTGGTCCACGTGGTGGAATTATTCTTACTAATAAAGAAGATTTAGCTAAAAAAATAGATTCTGCCGTTTTTCCTGGAATTCAAGGTGGGCCATTGATGCATGTTATTGCTGCAAAGGCTGTAGCCTTTGGCGAAGCTTTACAGCCCGCATATAAAGATTATATTAAACAAGTTATAACCAACACAAAATCTATGGGTAAGGCTATTCAAGAAGGTGGTATAAATTTGGTATCGGGTGGAACAGATTCTCATTTAATTCTTGTTGATTTAAGATCTAAAGGTGTCAATGGTAAAGATGCTCAACATTATTTAGAACAAGTAAATATTACGTGTAATAAAAACAGTATCCCTTTTGATCCAACACCAGCATCTATTACTTCTGGTATTAGATTGGGCGCTGCAGCGTGTACCACGCGTGGTTTTGATGAAAATGATTTTTATAAAGTTGGTCAAATGATTGCACAAACAGTACAACATATAGCAGATGGCTCAATTGAACAGCACATCACAACTTTAAAAGCTCAGTCATTAGAATTGCTAGCAAAGTTTCCTTTTTATACTTCGAATGTGACGTAATTATGAGATGTCCTTTTTGCCACCATAATGACACAGTCGTTAAAGATTCACGCACAGCAAATGATTATACATCCATTAGACGGCGTCGTTCTTGTACAGAATGTGGATCTCGATTTACAACACTTGAACGTGTTCAACTAAGAGATATCAATGTTATTAAAAAAGATGGATCAACAGAACCATTTGATCGCGATAAAATTGCACGTTCTGTGACTTCTGCTATGCATAAACATTCCCTGGATATGGATAAAATAGAAAGGCTCGTCAATAGTATCGTTAGAAAAATCGAAATTACTGGAGAGTCCGATATATCTTCACAAACTATAGGTGAGCGCGTTATGCGATCTTTGGCAGAACTTGATCCTGTAGCCTACATAAGGTTTGCTAGTATATACCAGGAATTTGTTAGTGCTCAAGATTTTGTAGATTGCTTATCAAGGCTTGACGAAAATGAAAAGACAGAAGAATTAAATCAACTCAAAGTGGCTTCTTAGATTACGTGCAATTATGACTTTATTTTATCTCATTTTAATATTTATATTTTTAGGTATTTCATCTTATTTTTCGGCGTGCGAAACGGCGATCTCTGTTGCTTCAAAAGCCAGATTTCACCAAATGAGCAAGGAAGGTAATGCGAGTGCCAAAATTATCCGCGATTTTCAAAATAACTTAGGTTATTCTATCAGTGTTTTTATTAGCTGTAATATTGCTTTAAATGCGTTTGGTGTTGCGCTGGCTACGAAATTACTAATGGGTTATTTAGGTCAACAAGGTGGCGAAGTTGCTGCAGCGTTAATGTCTTTTATTATTGTTGTGTATGCTGAAGTTATGCCTAAAATGTTGGCTTTATTATATGCTGAAACCTTGCTATTAAAGTCGGCAGTATTTTTGAAAATTATCTTTAATGTATTTAGACCTATGAACCATGTTATTCACTTTATTGCTAAAAAAAGTGTGGCAATATTTGGTCTTACGACAACACCATCGCAAGCTACCTATGAAGCATCCATTGAAGAATTACGTGGTGCTATCGATTTGCACTCTGGTATGGATATGGATAGTGTCCAAGAAAAGGCGATGCTTAAAAGTATTTTAGATTTAGGTTCTGTCACTGTTGGTGAAATTATGGTGCATAGAAAAAATGTTACCACAATTTCTGTACACGATTCTTCAGAATCTATAGTGAACCAAGTTCTTTCATCACCCTTTACGCGAATACCTGTTTGGAAAGATAAACCACAAAACATTGTAGGTGTTATTAATGCTAAAGCTCTTTTGCGGTACATCAAACAAAAAGATCAAGCAGACAATACTTTTAATATGACTGAAATTAATATTGAAGAAATTGCCGGTAAACCGTGGTTTGTTCCTGAAAGTACAGATTTGTTAGAACAGCTTCAGGCATTTAGATCGAGAAGAGAGCATTTATCCATTATCGTTGATGAATATGGTGAACTTTTAGGTATTGTAACGCTTGAAGATATTTTAGAAGAAATAGTGGGTGATATTTCTGATGAGCACGATATTGTTGTGAAGGGAATTAGGCCACAAAAAGACGGTAGCTACATTGTTGATGGAAGCGTTACGATTCGAGATTTGAATCGTCAGTTACATTGGGAAATTCCAGATGAAGATGCTTCAACAATTGCAGGATTTGTTCTTTATCAATCGAGGATTATACCAAAAGTCGGTCAAGTGTTTCACTTCGACGGTTATTCATTTGAAGTTATAAGAAGATCAAGAAACCAAATTACGATGTTAAAAATGTATAAAATTGATTAAGTTGAAAAAATGTGAATGAAGTCTTCAAACTAAAAAAAACTCCACACCAATAGAGGTTTTTTTAGTGGGTTCCTACAACGAAATTACGATTGAAAAATTGCTAGATGTGTTTCTTGAATAGATCCTAACTTATTAATCAATGTTGTTGGAAAGATAGTTCATGGATTTCAGTGGCCTCTTATTTTGAAAACGGAGCTGCACGCTGTAATAATCAAAAAAAACATAGGTGCTATAACGGCATTATTATAATAATTCTAACGGCCATATTTTCCTATTTAAATTCTCTTTTCAAAAATTCTGCAATCGAAGTTTCACGTAATTTTATTAATTTTAAAGCTCTCCTTTTGTTTTCTTGTAAATAGGGAAGCATTTTTTTATAAGTGTCTTTATTAATGGATTGGGCGATTGCGATAATTTCTTCGGCAGATTCTGCTATAAACATTCCTCTTTCATCAAAATAATCTCTAACATTAGGACATCCTAGGTATATAGGAATTGTTAGTGAAGTAAAACAACCTAACAATTTTTCAGTCATATAATTTTTCTGTCGAGTATTTTCCATTGCGATATGGAATTGTGAATTAAAGACCCATTTTTTGGAGTCTGTTGGTAACACGCGAGAATGATATTTTTTTGGGAATTTTGAAATGCTTCGTTTTGAAACATAAAAACGAGTTGGTTTACCAATAAGAGATTCAGAATCCCAAATTAATTTTCTTTGGGAGTATTGAAAACCTTCTTGCTCATGATCTTCTCCTTTTTGATGCATGCTCAATAGAAATGATATACTGAATTCTTTGGTTGGATTGAGATGTTTGGTTTGAATCCATGAATCTAGAAAACCTGGTGTCAATACCCAATTTTTATGCAATTTATGATAATAAAAACAAATATCTATACCAGAACTAATTCTATCTAAGAACGAAGTTAAATTAGAAATCTGATCAATTGTGTACAGCAAAGGTTCTTCTGCTGCTTCTGCAATGTTAATACAGAGTGGATCAATCTTTCCGATTCTCCCCCAAGGTGAATAACGATTAACATTATGGCGAAGGACATTAGGTCCTTTACTCAATAAATACGATGGGAGTAACCAAAATTGCTTTGGTTGAAAATAATCTTTATATTTTTCTGGTTCTAGGTCCATCATAAAAAAATTACTTTTATAAAAGCTTTTGTTTTTGGTATTGTCTTTTTTGATAATCAAACCTCGTTTAACGTGATGCTTGAACATATCTCCATAATCTACATTTTCTTGTAGATGCAAAATTATGCTATGTTTGTTCATCCTTAGCAAAGACTCGATAGCTATCCATGCTCTCGTAAGTTGAGAATTTTGTGCATAAACATGTATGGCTGGCAATGTTTTATCGAATGTAGATACAGGCTGTTTTAAAAAATTCACAAATGGATTTTCACTGCATGGAAAACATCTTAAATAGAGAGTGGTATTAAACCAATCATTAGGATCTGTATGTTTTTGGAAGTCTTCACTAAAATCGATATTCATAAAATGTTGTAAAGGGTCAGATCCGTTTAGTCTGGTACTATATTTAGTTCTATAAAATTCGTGATTAAAAAATTTTTTAACTTCAGAAATATCTTCAACTTGTCCACATGATACAAGTATTAAAACTAAAGATATTTTTTTAATTAGGGTTAACATTTATCTATATTCTTTCTATATTGAGTTTTTATGAAAAAAACATTCCGTTCATGCGAATATTTTACGATATTTCATAAGATAACGAATCTAAATTAGACTATGAATTTATAAATTGATTGTACCATAAAATAAAAGGTATGCATTTGAAATTGTTAGAAGATTTAAGAAATAAAATGTGTTTTTAATCTTTGTATAAATTTTATTAACTTTATACAAAGATTAAATCTAGCCAGTTCTAAAGAAGTTTATATCATGTTTGTCTGACTTTAAGATATTGTCTAAAGTTTTTATAGAGTACTGTCTTGGGGTTAAAAAAGCTGACTATAGGGCTCGACGATATAAATATAATCCATTAAAACTGTTTTGGAATTTATATGATCAAAACTGTTTGTATACGAACGATAGCTTTTTATAAAGCGTTTGATTTATAGGTATTAATATAGATGAAGGCTTATGGATTACATGTCTTCGTTGTTTTCTTCTAACTTTGTCAGTAATTCAGGTCGATATTCAAAATGCATTGTATCATAATGGTACCATTTCCCTCCCCAAATAAAGCCATAGGTTTCAAATATTGAAACAATTTCTATAGGAATGTTATTTGTATAAGTAGGGATCAAATCTGATGGTATATCTTCTTCTAATACTGCTGAGCGTGGATCTGTATTTTTATTTTTTTTGTTATAATCCCATAACCAATAATGAGAGTGTTCTACATTAATATCAATTGTCATACCGTAACTATGACAACTCCTACGGTCCGTTCCAGCAATTGTTCTATAGCAAAAAGTTCCGCCAGGATTTGAAAGGAAAGGTTTAAAATCTGGGTTGTTAAGAACTAGACGATCGAGATCTGATGATATAGATTGAAGTTTTTTGTCAACGTTATTGATTTGTGTTATTGCTAATTTTTTAGTGTTTTCTCCAAATGTTAGTGGCATCCAGTCTATCATTACTAAGTTTTGCTCAATTTCCTCTTTTGATCTTCCGTACATAATATCAAAAAATTCTGTGTCTCTAATACGTCCTGGATCTTCGTTTTCTAGTGGGATGAAAGCACCACATTCATTATTAGTTTTATATGGTATAGATAGTTGTCTATATAAATCAGGATTTTTTAAAGATTCTTTTAAGTCGCAACAGGGTAAATGTTTTTGCATGGGCATTCGTGATCCATTTTTCCATATCAGATAATTGTCCTCTATTCTTTCAATTGTGTCTGGGTATGCTGCTACATATCTTTGCATGTCTCTATATTGTATTTCAGAAGAAAAAATTGGAGATATCAGAAGTAGTAAATAAAAATTGAACATTTTAATCATAAGAAATTTAATTTTATTCATAAAAGATCCCTTTTTTATTTTTTTAGTTTAAATGATGATTAAATAAATTTTTATTTTAAATATCATATTTAAAATAGTCAAGTCTTGATTGATGGCAGACTTTAATTACAATAATGATGGGTTGCTACGCATATATCAAGAAAAAATGGAGTGATATTTGTGAAGGAAATTTTGATATTGAGATAAAAAAAAGCCTTAGAAAAAATCTAAGGCTTTTAGAGTTAGTATAGAGAAAATTTAAAATTGATCGCCTTTGCGTTCAAATCTTTTTCTATCATTTGGATCTAGGTATGCTTTACGTAACCGAATACTTTTAGGTGTTACTTCAACACGTTCATCATCTTGAATGTATGACAATGCTTGTTCAAGTGACATTAAACGAGGAGGGGATAACCTAATGGCTTCATCTTTTCCTGAAGCACGAACGTTTGTTAATTGTTTTGCTTTTAGAGGGTTTACTTCCATATCTTGTTCACGGCTATTTTCACCAATAATCATTCCTTGATATACAGGAACGCCACCGCCAATAAATAATGTACCTCTATCTTCTAGATTCCATAAAGCATAAGCAACGGATTCACCGTCAGAGTTAGCAATGAGAACGCCATTGCGTCTACCTTCTATGGAGCCTTTATAAGGTGCGTAAGAATGATATACGCGGGCCATAATTCCAGTGCCTCTAGTTTCTGTTAAGAACTGGCTATAGTATCCAATTAAACCGCGTGACGGTGCATGGAACATGATACGTGTTTTGCCAGCACCAAATGGACGCATGTCAACCATTTCAGCTTTACGATTGCTCATAGATTCTACAACAGAACCTACATACTCTTCATCAACATCAATTTGAACTTCTTCAATAGGTTCTAATTTTTCACCTGTGATTTCATCTTTTTTAAATAAAACACGTGGGCGGCTGATCGATATTTCAAAACCTTCACGACGCATGGTTTCAATAAGAACGCCTAACTGTAATTCACCACGACCGGCAACTTCAAAAGCATCTTTTTCTGCGGTTTCAGTGATTTGTAGTGCTATGTTGCCTTCAGCTTCTTTTTTTAGGCGATCACCTAGCATACGGGAAGTTACTTTTGAACCTTCTTTACCTGCTAATGGTGAGTCGTTAACAGAAAACGTCATTGCTAATGTTGGTGGATCAATAGGTTGAGCTTTTAAGGGGATTGTTATTTCTGGGACACAAATGGTATCGGATACGTTTGCTTTAACAAGTCCTGCAAGAACAACAATATCACCAGCATGAGCTTCTTCAACCGGTACACGATCAAGCCCACGGAATGCTAAAATTTTAGAAACACGACCATTTTCAACAGTGTTACCTTCTAAATCAAGAACCTTAACAGCTGTATTTAATTTAATAGATCCACTTTGGATACGGCCTGTTAATACGCGACCTAAGTAAGGGTCATATTCACGAGTTGTAATAAGCATTTGGAAAGGGCCTTCTTCAACGACTGGCGTTGGTATATATTCCAAAATTTTCTTGAAAAGTGGTGTAAGGTCTGTTCTTTCATCATCCAATGAATCTACAGCCCAACCTGCACGGCCCGATGCATAAAGAACAGGGAAATCAAGTTGTGCATCAGTTGCTTCTAATGCTATGAAAAGATCAAAAATTTCTTCTAACACTTCATCTTGACGTGCATCAGATCGATCAATTTTATTGATAATAACGATAGGTTTTAATCCAAGCTTAAGAGCTTTTGTTAAGACGAATTTTGTTTGAGGCATTGCACCTTCTGCAGCATCAACTAATAAAACAACACCATCAACCATGCTTAGAATGCGTTCCACTTCACCACCGAAATCTGCGTGTCCAGGTGTGTCAACGATGTTAAGACGTGAATTATTCCACATAATAGATGTGCATTTTGCAAGGATCGTGATTCCACGTTCTTTTTCAAGATCGTTCGAATCCATTGCGCGTTCATTAACATTTTGGTTGTCACGAAATGTACCGCTTTGTTTTAACAAAGCATCTACGAGAGTGGTTTTACCATGGTCAACGTGAGCAATAATAGCAAGATTTCTGATGTCTGTCATAAAATAGGAACTCTTTTTGTTTATGAGATTAAATAAAAAATGATGGCACGCCCTAGAGGATTCGAACCTCTGACCCACAGCTTAGAAGGCTGTTGCTCTATCCAGCTGAGCTAAGGGCGCGTATAAAATAAAGACTATGCAAACGATAATCTTGATACCCTATTATCATATACTATTACAAGCCACATTTCAAGTACTTTCGATGCAGTAAACATTTATGAAATTTTTTTACCATGTTCAAAAATCTCAATCTTGTCTCTTAAGCATGTTTTTTATTGAGGAGGATGTATTTTAAATTTTTTAGTCATATAATAATTGAATTGAATTGAATTGAAATGGTTCTTTTTTTTAAACTTGAAACATAGGCTCCTTAACCGAATACTGTTTGTGAACTGTAAAGTTCGTTGATTTGAACCAAACTAAATAGGAGATGTATTATGACAGGGACTAAAGAAAGTGGTATCAAAACAAGTCAAGGGGGACGAGGTGATCCTCAAAAGATCAGTCCAGCAGCTATTGAAAAATATTTAAAAGGTATTTTTTATCCTGCAAGTAAAAGCGAACTAATTGAACAAGTCAAATCTAATAATGCTCCTGATGATGTTATTTATGTTTTAAATAATTTTTCTGACAGAATGTATCATTCGACGGTTGATGTTACAAAAGAGATTGTTCATTCATAACGTTGAATTTATGAATAGATTATCGCTATGTAAGAAAGCGTGAAGAGTTTTGCTTTTATGGAATTAGCAACGCCTGTGATAGCAGGGGTGACGAATATGCTTGTTCCTTCTGAAAAAAACGAATTTCTTAATATTAATATGAATTATCAGATCACGTTTAGCTATGATTTATTGGGGGTAATTTGTACGGCTGAGGACTTTCGCTAAGTGCGGTCTACATGATTTTATTATTGAAAATAGTATAAAAGAAGTAGGAGAGTGCGGAGATTTTTTTATGGGAAAAAAATATCTCTTTTAAAATATATTTTCAAAAAAGGAGAGAGAAATGGATCACGATGTTTTTATTAAAGACGAAGGCTTGACAAAAAGAATTTTTTTTAAACGCAAAAAAAACAAAAGTGGTAAATTATTACTCTTTTCATTGCTAGCTTTATTAATAGGATTTTTAACAGGATGCAATCGCGTTGAAGAAAAAACGTATAATGAAAAATTCGTTCCTATAGTTTTAACTGCTAAGTAATTAACAATTAAGTATGCGCCGGATATATCAACGCCAATCATAAATAAATCAACTAAATTATTTTTAGGTATTCTTGAAGATTGGGCTTATAAACGCTTTTATCTTGTTGGCCAAAGTGGGGGTATCGAAATTTTTGTGACAAAAGCTTTTGTGAAACGAAGTGAAAATTTTAATGAATCTTTTCGACCCCTACTAAAAGGTGTTTTAACTGTGTCTCTTAGGGAAAATCGTTTGAAAAGAATATCGCATGCTGTTGATTTTAAAATAGAACAAGATAATGTATTGATAAGCTAGAATTGTATTTAAAGAGTTTAAGGTTTAGATTTCATGGATTGTTAAGTGCTTTTTTTTAATATATAGTTGGACTTCTGTCTCATCAATTGTTTAATCAAACCATGAAAAGAATACCAGTTAAAGAGTACCTTTCTTTTTTAAATGAAGGCTTAAAACACATTTTAATTGATGTAAGAAGTGATGTTGAAATTGAATCCGGCATGATAGATAATGCGGTTCATTTACCCTTGCATGATTTGAACAAGAAACTTCTTGAAATGGATGCTGAAGAAATTCAACATATTGTTTTTTATTGCCGATCTGGATATCGCAGTTTGTCTGCTTGTGATATCGCAGCAAAAATATGGGGCACATCAAAAGAATATTATTCATTGGATGGTGGTATTTTGGCTTGGCATGAAAGTCAAAAGGTTTTGCTATGAGAATAATTGCAGGACAATGGAGAAAACAGAAATTAGATCTTCCTCAAGCAACAGATGCAAGACCTACCAAAGATAGGGTTAAAGAGTCTCTTTATAATATATTAGAAAGTAGGTTGTTGAAAAGCGATATTCTTTCATGCGACTGGAAGGATGTCTTATTTATAGACGGTTTTGCAGGTTCAGGATCTATCGGTATAGAGGCAATGTCTCGTGGTGCAGGGCATGTGGTTTTTGTGGAAAATAATTTAAATGTGATTAAAGTCTTGAAGACTAATATCTCAAAATTAAAACCTGCGCCACAGAAAAGTCAAACAAGCATGGTGAAAGAATTTAAGCATCTTTTAGATGTAGAAAATGTATGTCATCAAACTAACAAGACATTCGGTAGAGTTATCATTTATTTAGATCCGCCCTATTTACAAGGTTTAGAAAAAAAAGCGATACAACTATTGTTCGATAAAAATTATTTTTCTAAAAAAGGTTTGTTGATTATAGAAGAATCAGATCAACATTGTGCATTACCACAGGAATCATTTTTGAGTTTTCTAGAAGAGAGGTATTTTGGTAAATCAAAACTTGTGATGTACGAGTTTTAGAGAACAGAAAACTATGATTGTGATTATAACTGTGTTCAATAATCCTCACACTAGAAAAAAGAGCTTGCAGTGAAGTTTTATTTAGATGAAATTATCTTAAATTTTAATAGAATGTTCCCAAATGAAAGGAAATACTTATGAAAAATTTAAAAACAATACTATGTTTGTCCACTGTGACTCTTTTCTCTGGTCAAGTTGTTTTTGCGGCAGTTTCTTCGGCTGCTCCTGTAAAAACAGAAAAAAAAGAGACTGTAACTAACATTACAAAAAATTCAGCTGCTGAACCCTTAGCATTAAAAATTTCTGGAACAATAACAGCCCAAGCCGGTGGTGTTAAACAAAAAGATAACAGCAATGGTAAAGCTGGTGCTGTGAACTTTCAAATACCAACATCAGATTTATATTTTAAAGTATATGGTAAAACAGATAGTGGATACAGATACGGTTACGTAACACGCTTACAAGCTATTACAAACTCCGTTGGTATCAAAAGAAGCTATATTGAAGTTTCAAAAGATGATATTGGTTCTTTTGAAATAGGAAACGTTAAAGGTGTAGATGATAAATTTGGTTCATACGGTGCTTATGGTTTGTTAGGCGGTACAGGCGGTATTAATGGTAGCGCTGGTGACTATTATAACTTTTCAGAAGGTACAATAAAAGGAACAACCATAATTGGTTCACCAGGTGTTGGTACAAAAATCAACTATACATCACCAACCGTAAACGGATTTACAGCGGGTCTTTCTTTTACACCTAATACAACACACACTGGTAAAATGGGTCGTGATAACACACGTTCTCAATCAAACAGCGGAGATGATGGCAACGAAAAGATGATCTATCCAAATGAAAAAAACTATGGTTATGGTATTAACAACGTAACGATGGCGCTAAAGTATGAAGGTGAACACCAGGAACATCGTTTTGGTGGTGATTTTGTTTATATTACAGAATCTCCCATTTTTTCAATCAAAGACAATTTAAACTATAGTATTGGCGGAGTTTTTACTCCTGTTAAGCCAAGCAGAAAAAAGAATAAATTACAAAAAACAAATTCATGGATGGCATCTTTAAATTATGGTTATGATAAACTCGATGTTGCTGCAAACTATTTAAATAACAAAAAATCTCGTTATTATACAAAAGAACTAGAAGATATGAATAGAACAGCTGCTAACATAGTTCCACTGTTCCCAACTCAGGAAGCAGATGGAACACCTTATGTGTGTGAAGGAAATGCGGGTAGAGCATGGAACATAGGTTCTTCTTATAAATTTGGTTCATACAAGGCAGCGTTGGGTTATTTTAATACAAGTAGAAAAACACATGCTTCTGGTAGTGCAAAAGTTGATGCTGTAACTGCAACTCTTGATCTAAAAGCTTTAGAAGGGTTAACATTTTTTGGTGAAGTGACTGGATTGAGAACAAAAACAAATGAAACAAGCATCTTAGGTGCAAAAGATTATGAGTTGTCTGCTTCAAATGGTGCAAATTCACCAATTGGAAATAACAAAGGTGCTGTATTTATCGTAGGTACAAAAGTTAGTTTCTAAGAATTTCTAAAACAACTATAGAAAAGCGTATACAACAAGTATACGCTTTTTTATTTTACACGATATTTGTCTTGATATGCCTTTAAATGTATTCTAGAATAAAAGAACATGTCCCCTTCGTCTAGAGGCCTAGGATCCCACCCTCTCAAGGTGTAGACACGGGTTCGAATCCCGTAGGGGACGCCAATATTTATTTTTTTGATTAGGTTATATTTTTAAAGTGATTCATTGCTTATGAAGACGTCTGCGCAAATTCTCAATCAAGAAGAAGAAACTTTTCTCATTAAAAACTGGCAAAACGCTGCAGATCAAAAAGCATTAGAAAAACTGTTTCGTTCATATTATCATTTCATCCAAAAAATTGCTGCACAGTATTCTGGTTACAATATTCCCCTGTCAGATTTAGTTTCTGAGGGAAATATTGGCTTTATGAAAGCTCTTTCTAATTTTGACCTTTCTTTAGGAACTTGTTTTTCATCGTTTGCACTGATTTGGATTAAACATCATGTTCAAACCTATGTCATTAATATGTGCTCTTTAGTGCGTGTCGGTAAAACAAAACAGCAAAGACATTTGTTTTTTAATCTCAATAAAATAAGAAATAACCTTAACAAAATCAATCGTTCTGAAATTTTAAATCAAGAAACAATCGAAAATTTAGCCAAAGAATTAAAAGTATCTGAAAAAGAAGTTGTTTGTATGAATCAGATGATGTCTGGTGATTTTTCACTTGATGCTACTGTTTCATCAGATGATGGTGATGCTCATTATGTTGACCTGCTTGTAAGCTCCAATGATCAAGATTTTACAGTAGAGTCGATCATCTTAAATAATGATGATTTGAATAAAAAGTCAATTCTTTTACAAGAGGCATTAAAAACTTTACCACCTCGTTACTTTGATATTTTGCAAAAACGTAGATTGTGTGAAAATCCTTTAGAATTGTCTGACCTAGCAGCAAAGTACCAAATTTCGCGTGAACGAGTTCGCCAAATTGAAAATGCTGCTCTCGATAAAATCAAGAGCTACATGATTAAACATTTTCAGTAGTTGAAATTATTTTAAAATTTGTCTTTTACCAACATGGTTGGCTTCGCTAATAAGGCCTTCTTTTTCCATTTGTTCTACAATCCGTGCTGCTCTGTTATAACCAATTTGCAAGTGACGTTGTATGAAACTTGTGGATACTTTCCCTTCTCTGACAATCAGATCAACAGCTTTATCATAAATTTCATCGCCTGTAGATGCTTGTTTTTGCTCTTCTTCAGCTTCTTCATCAACTGTTATATTTTCAATGTAATCAGGTTCTTGTTGTTCTTTTAAGAATGATACAATACGCTCAACCTCATCGTCTCTGACATAAGGGCCGTGAACGCGGTTAATTCTTCCTGCACCAGACATATAAAGCATGTCACCTTGACCTAGTAATTGTTCTCCGCCCATTTCACCTAAAATAGTTCGACTGTCAATTTTTGATGTAACTTGGAAGCTGATACGTGTTGGAAAGTTAGCTTTGATAGTTCCTGTAATAACATCGACAGAAGGTCTTTGTGTAGCCATGATGAGGTGTATGCCTGCTGCACGCGCCATTTGTGCAAGACGTTGAATGGTTGCTTCTATTTCTTTGCCTGAAACCATCATAAGGTCTGCCATTTCATCTACAACAATGACGATATAGGGAAGTGGGGCATAACCTAAATTTTGATTTTCGAAAATGGGCTTTCCTGTTTCTGGATCAAAACCTGTTTGTACTTTTCGTGACAGAATTTCTCCTTCACGTTTTGCTTTTGCAAGACGTTCATTGAATCCATCAATGTTTCTAACGCCTAGTTTTGACATAGATCTATAACGGTCTTCCATTTCTTTAACGGCCCATTTTAATGCAACAACAGCTTTTTTTGGATCTGTCACAACAGGTGTTAAAAGATGCGGGATATCATCGTACACGGATAATTCTAACATCTTCGGGTCTATCATGATTAATTTACATTTAGAAGGAGGAAGTTTGAACAATAAAGACAAAATCATAGCGTTTACTGAAACAGATTTTCCAGAACCTGTTGTTCCGGCAACCAGTAAGTGCGGCATTTTAGCAAGGTCAGCAATGATGGGTAAGCCACCAATGTTAAGCCCTAAAATCAGAGGCAGAGCACATTCGCTAGATTGGTATTCATTAGAACTGAGTAGTTCTCTAAGGTAAACGGTTTGTCTGTTTTTATTAGGTAGTTCTATACCTATAACATTTTTTCCTGGAATACCTGCTATACGTGCAGATAATGCGCTCATCGATCGTGCAATGTCATCGGCAAGGCTGATGACCCTTGATGATTTAATTCCAGGTGCAGGTTTAACTTCATACATGGTGACAACGGGACCTGGTTTGATATTTTCTATTTCACCTTTAATTCCAAAATCGTTTAAAGCTTCTTGTAACAGTTGTGCATTTTCTCTGATAGATTCATTTGTGACTGTTGTCTTTTTATGTAAAACTGTTTTATCTAATAATTCAATGGGTGGAAGACTATATTCACCGCTAAAGAAGGAAAAGATTTCTTTTTGTTCACTTTTCGTTTTGGATATTTTCTTCTTATGGGGCTTGATGACGTTATCAAAATTAGGCGCGCTATGATCTTCAACAGATTCGTGTTCTTCATCCAAATCAGAGGATGTTTCTAAATCTTCAGAGCTATCAGTATTTTTAGTAGCCCAATCAAAATCAACAAACGTGTCACCTTGTTCATAAATAGTATTGAGGGGAATATGATTTTCTTCCTCAAGTACTTCATCGTGATGTACATACATATTTTTGTCTGAATATTTTGCTGAAGCAAGGCGAATAGGTGTTTTGATACAATAGGATATCAGTAGAAATAGCGCCCTTAAAATTTTATATATGATTTGAAAAAATAAGCTAACGTTAAGTCCTAAGCTTAGCCACAAAAAGATAACGGACAAAGAGGCAAGAGTTATGATTTCTAGATAGTTGCTTTTTAATTTGAAACCCAAGGGGTAAAAGATAGAATTCCATAAATTTTCAGAATATAAACTGATGAATCCACCATAATAAGAAAGGTTGCTCAGTGATGGAATATGATGAATCACTTTTTCGCTAAATTGTGTGCAAAGGCCAAGCAGTAATCCAAAATGCATAGAAAATAAGAAAGAAAAAAATATTTTTTTGGTCAAAGATTTTTGAGAGTTAAAAAATAGTGATTGTATTCCCCATACTACAAGAGAAAAAATAATAATATATGATGTCAGTCCGAAAATCTGTAAAAATAAATCTGCAGTAGAACTTCCTAATCCTCCAAGTATGTTTTCAATTTCTTGGTAAGAACTAGTATTAAGAGAAGGATCTTTGTCATTGTAAAAAAATACAGATAATCCAATAACAATAGCTAAAGTCAGTAAAATAAAACCCTTTATATCATAAATGAATTTGGAAAAAAATGAATAGGATTTTTCTTGTCTTTTAATTTTGGACATGAATGATCATCAATATATAAAATTTTATATTAAAAAATAACATAGAATCAAATATTTGGGTACAATTGATTTTATGTTGAGCTATTTGTTGTTAGCTTTCATATACTTGTCTTCCTCCATGAGAGGATTAGCAGACCTCCATTCTATAGTTTTTCTAAAGTCTTTTGTGATCGCCTCATCTGGTAGCGATTGATTTAACCTTGCAAGAGACCTGATTTAAATTATTAACTTGCATTGGTTATATATTTTTAGAACAAATAAAAATAATTATATTTAATATTTATGTAAATAGTTTTTTGTTTTTATTGATTTTTTATTTTTTATATACGTTAATTTATGCGGTTGATAAAAATATTTGAGTGAATTCTTGTCCATTGAAGTAGATTATGCTAAAAATAGCTAAGTGTATTATTTTGGTTTATAGTATTGTTCATTTCAGTTTCAAAACAAGGACGCTATGCGAAAGTTTTATTGGATTTTTGTGATAACGAAATCCAGGCAATAGAAATGTATGAAACTTTACGAATTTTGAAATCCGTTCTTGTAAAGCGCTATAAACGTTTACCTCGTTTTTTAAATACAGAAATTTTAGAAAGTGTTCTTGGTTCAATTGTTTTTAAAAATGCTGGAGATGACCATTTGCCAATTTTAAGAAAATTTATTTTATTTATTAATCATGCAAAACGGTTGGAATTACTAGATAAAATTATCTTTGCTCTTCAACAATTGATGGTAGAGAAATACAATAGTGTCGTTGCTAATGTTGACGTTAGTCCTTATATGTCTAAAGAACAATTGTCATCCATTAAACAATTTGTTTCTTCTCGATTAAAAAAAAGAGTTACTTATAAAGTTTCCATTGACCCATCAAAACTTATGGGTTTTAGTATGCGTATTATGCACAATCTTGAAATTCACGCAAATTTTGCTCATTTTATCAAAAGAATTAAAAACGAAAATTGTCAATAATATAAAAAAGATAGAAACTTATGTCCTTAAAATTTACAGAAATATCATCACTGATTAAAGATAAAATTATTAACTTTGATCAACTTGTCGAGATTAAAGAAACCGGCACGATTTTATCCGTAGGTGATGGAATCGCCAGAGCAGATGGTTTAGATCATGTTTGTTTTGGAGAATGGCTTGAAATTGAAAATGAAAATGGATCCATTTCACGCGGCATTGCTTATAACTTAGAGCATGATAATGTGGGTATTGTCTTAGTAGATTCTGATTCTGGAGTTTCTGAAGATAATATTGTTAGGAGAACAAAAAAAACGCTTGGCGTTCCAGCAGGTATGGGATTATTGGGCCGTATTGTTAATGCTTTAGGAGACCCTATAGATGGTTTAGGCGCATTAGAAAACGTAACTTATACGCCCCTTGAGAGGGGAGCTCCTGGAATTATAGAGCGTCAATCTGTGCATGAACCATTATGCACTGGAATCAAAGCTATTGATGCGCTAATTCCTATAGGACGTGGTCAACGTGAATTAATTATTGGTGACCGACAAACAGGTAAAACAGCTATTGCGATAGATGCCATTTTGAACCAGAAAAAATTTAACGATAGTGTTGGTCCTAAAGATAAAATGTATTGTGTTTACGTTGCAATTGGACAAAAACGTTCCACAGTTGCACAAATTGTAAAAACGCTAGAAGAGCATGGTGCCTTAGAATATTGCATTATTGTTGAAGCATCAGCATCTGATTTGGCTACATTACAATATTTAGCTCCTTTTTCAGGATGTGCAATGGGTGAATATTTTAGAGATAATGGTATGCACGCATTAATCATTTATGATGATTTATCAAAACACGCGGTTGCTTATCGTCAAATGTCTTTGTTGTTGCGCCGTCCACCCGGTCGTGAAGCTTATCCGGGTGATGTTTTTTATCTTCATTCACGACTTTTAGAAAGAGCTGCTAAATTAAGCGACGATAAGGGGGCGGGATCTTTAACAGCTTTGCCTATTATTGAAACTCAATCAGGAGATGTTTCCGCCTATATTCCAACTAACGTTATTTCAATTACAGACGGTCAGATTTTTTTGGAAACTGAATTATTTAACAAAGGTATTTTGCCAGCTATAAATGTGGGGCTTTCGGTAAGTCGTGTTGGTTCAGCAGCGCAACCTAAAGTGATTAAAAAATTATCGGGATCTTTAAAATTGGACTTAGCACAGTACCGTGAAATTGAAGCTTTTGCACAGTTTTCAAGTGACTTAGATGTAGTGAGCAAATCATTGCTAGCAAAGGGTGAACGCATTGTTGAATGCTTAAAACAAAAACAAAATAGTCCATTAAACTTATCACAAGAAGCACTTATTCTCTTTATTGCCAATAATGATTTTCTAACTCCTTTACCGGTGAATCAAATTCATGAATTTGAAAAATTTGCCTATGATCAAGTGAGCACCTTACATCCTGAGATAATCAAAAGTATTGATGATACAGCTGAATTATCAAATGAAGATTTTGGGAAATTAATGAATCTTCTTCCTCAGATTGTTCAAGATTTCTTGCTTAAAATCAATATTGTAAAAAAGTAGAAGAGATTTAATGGCAACGTTAAAAGAGCTTAAAAATCGTATCAAAGCGATTAAATCGACGAAAAAAATTACTTCTGCAATGAAATTAATTGCAACGGCTCGATTGAAAAAAAACCAAATCACTTTGAACAATGCTAGAGCTTATTGTTCTTTTTATGATTTCGTTTTTAAAGAACTGAACAGTACTGTAGAAAATAAAAAAAGGTTTTCTTTGTTTTTTAAAGAGGATAAAAATTTACCCCATTTAATCGTGGGTATAGGTTCTAATAAAGGTCTTTGTGGAAGTTATAACTATAATATTTTAAGAGAAGTTCAGGAAGAGTTTAAAAAACGTCAAGCTTATGGCCAAAGAGTATTGGTAGTCCTTTTGGGTAAAAAATTAGAGATTTTGGCTAAGGGTACTTCTGTTTCAAATTTAAGCCCATTTGTCATTTACGAGCTGAAAAAAAGCACAGATTTAACAGATGAAAAGAACATTGACTTGCTTGCTAGCCACATACAAGATTTATTTATGAAAAATGAAATTGGTGGTTTAAGTATTGTGACGGGGCATCTTGTTAATTTGCTGCAACAGCCACCTAAGTTATATTCTATTATTCCTTGTGAATTTAAATATGACAATTCTGTTGAAAAGAAAGAGTTGAAAGAAGTTATTTTTGAGCCATCGTACAAAGAATTTATACCGATTTTTCTTAAACAATACATTAACGATAAGCTTATGCAATTAATCAGAGAAAATTTGGTGTGTGAAAATGCATCAAGAATGAATGCCATGGATAGCTCTAGCAAAAATGCCAATGATATGATTAAAACCCTTGAAATTGAATATAATCGTGGCAGGCAGTCACTCATAACCAGAGAATTAATAGAAATTATTTCTGGTTCAAACAGTATCTAAATGGAGAAACAATGTCTTTATCTCAAGTTGAATTAAGTAGCTCTAAAAATTTCGGACACGTAACGCAGGTTATTGGTCCGGTAGTTGACATTACCTTTGAAAAAAAAACACCAAGCATTCACAATGCTATTAAATTATTTTTTGAGCATAATAATGAACAAAAAGAATTATTTTGTGAAGTGGCTTTGCAAATTGGTGAAAAAACAGTTCGTACTATTGCATTAAATTCTACAGAAGGCCTTTCTAGAGGGACTAAAGCCTATGATTTAGAAAAACCAATATCTGTTCCTGTCGGTAAAGGCACATTAGGCCGTATTATGAATGTCATTGGGGAGCCCGTCGATGGCAGAGGTGCTATAGATGCAACAACGTATATGCCTATTCACCGTGCGCCTCCTACGTTTATGGAACAATCTACAGAAACAGAAATTTTAGTTACTGGCATCAAAGTTATTGATCTTTTGACACCTTATCCAAGAGGTGGAAAGATTGGTCTGTTTGGTGGTGCTGGTGTTGGAAAAACTGTTTTGATTATGGAATTAATCAATAACATTGCAAAATCACACGGTGGATATTCAGTGTTCGCTGGTGTTGGGGAGAGAACCAGAGAAGGTAATGATCTTTACCATGAAATGATAACATCTGGCGTTAATAATTTAGAAAATGAAGGTTCCAAAGCTGCATTGATTTTTGGACAAATGAACGAACCGCCAGGAGCTCGTGCGCGAGTAGCATTAAGTGGCTTAACGGTTGCTGAATATTTTAGAGACGTTGAAGAAAAAGATGTTTTGTTTTTCGTAGATAATATTTTTAGATTTACACAAGCTGGTTCTGAAATTTCAGCACTTTTAGGTCGAATCCCTTCTGCTGTGGGATATCAGCCAACGCTTGCAACGGAGATGGGTAATTTACAAGAACGTATTACAACGACTCAAAAAGGATCTATCACATCGGTGCAGGCTGTTTATGTGCCTGCAGATGATTTAACAGATCCCGCACCAGCAACTTCGTTTGGTCACTTAGATTCAACAACGGTATTAAGCCGTCAAATAGCTGCTTTAGGTATTTATCCTGCGGTTGATCCACTTGATTCCGTATCACGAATTCTAACACCTTCCATTGTTGGAGAAGAACACTATAACGTTGCAAGAGGTGTTCAAAAAATTCTTCAAAACTATAAATCATTGCAGGATATTATTGCGATTCTTGGAATAGATGAACTATCTGAAGAAGATAAATTGACTGTAAAGCGTGCACGAAAAGTTCAGAGATTTTTATCTCAACCTTTTGCTGTTGCTGAAGTGTTTACCAATATCAAAGGTGAACTTGTTTCTATTGAAGAAACAATCAAAGGATTTAAAGGTATTATTGAAGGCGATTTTGATGATGTTCCTGAAGCCGCATTTTACATGGTTGGAACAATTGATCAAGCCATAGCAAAAGCAAAGAAATTAGTTTAAAGCGGACTGACTGATGAAAAACCAACAAAACTACATTGTTCTGGCCAGAAAATATAGGCCAAAAGTTTTAAAGGATTTAGTAGGGCAAGATGTCTTGCAGACAACTTTAAAAGAGATGATTAGGCAACAAAAACTGCCACCTGCTATATTACTTTATGGAACAAGGGGTGTTGGTAAAACAACAACGGCTCGTATCATTGCACGATCGGTTAATTGTGTTGGTGTGGATGGAAAAGGCATGATGAGCGCTGATCCTTGTGGGCAATGCAATTCGTGTCTAAGCCTTGATAAAGATAAAAGCCTTGACGTTGTGGAATTTGACGCAGCAAGTCGTACAGGTGTTGATGATATTCGCGAAATTATTGAATCTACGCAATATAAAGCAGTGGGTGGACGTTTTAAAGTCTTTATTATTGACGAAGTGCACATGCTTTCAAAAAGTGCATTTAATGCTCTTCTAAAGGTTTTGGAAGAACCCCCTGCACATGTCATTTTTATTTTTGCAACGACAGAGCTTCACAAAGTGCCAGATACTATTTTGTCGCGTTGTGCAAAATTTGATTTGGGTCATATCAAAACATCTGTAATCAACGATCATTTAAAAGAAATTTGTAAACATGAAGACGTAAAAGCTGACGATGACGCTTTGGTCATGTTAGCAAGATCTGCGCGCGGATCGATGAGAGATGGTTTATCTTTGTTAGATCAAAGCATTGCTTTATCTCGTTCTCAAAATATGGAACAGATATCTGTACAAACCGTTGAATCCATGATGGGGATTATTCATACCGAGGTTGCTTTAGATGTTATTGAAAAAGCATTTGAAGGTGATTCTGCATTCATTATTCAAAATTTACAAACGTACTTTCAAAAAGGTGTTAAACCACTTCTGTTCATGCAAAATATTTTGGAATTAACCTATCATCTTTTGTGTTATAAACAAGCACCTTCACTTGTGAAAGAAATGAATTTAACAGAAAATGAATTGTCAAAAATTAAGCATTTGTCTAGTTTGGATTTATCGACAATTATGCGTCTTTGGCAAGTCCTGTCTTCAGGTTTTGAAGAAATTCAAAAAAGTCCTTTGCCTAAAGAAACAGCAATTATTTTATTTTTGAAATTTTGTCACTTGATAGAAATGTTTGGAAAAAGTATAGTCGAAAATCCACAAAAAGATCAATCTTCAAAGATAACAACAACGACAGATTCTAGAATGATGGGGCAAACGTCTTTTCAGCAAACTGATTCCATTGATAGTAAATCAACAGCTTTGGTTCATGATTTTGAACCTTACATTGTATCAAGCGTTCCCATGCCTGAAACATTTGAAGATTTGTTAGTTTTTTTAAAAAATAAAAAAGAAGAATTGCTCGTTTATGAAGTAACAGAAAATATGTATGTTGTATCATATCATCCTCCAACTATTGTTTTAGATTCAAGAACACCTAAAGATCTTATCGCTAAGTTTAGAAAAAAACTTTTGGAACTTTATGAAAAACCCTGGAACATTAATAGTGTTTCTGATACTTTGGGTTTTAGTATTAGGGAAAAAAATGAGAAGCGTTCGTTAGAGTTGTTGGCAAAAGCGCAACAGCATCCTGCTATACAACATTTTCAAAATATATTTCCAGAAATTATCACAACAGTTGAGGACGATACTTTATGAAACAATTAACCCAAATGTTACAACAAGCGCAAAAAATGCAACAAAAAATGGAAGAAGCTCAACAAAAGCTAGAGTCTGTTTCTGTTGAAGGAAAATCTGGTGGTGGTCTTGTGACAGTACAAATGACTGCAAAAGGTTTTGTTCAAAAAATCACTGTAGATCCTAGTCTTATTACTCCAGAAGATAAAGAAATATTAGAAGATTTGCTCGTCACTGCATTGAATGATGCGAAAGAAAAAGCGGATGCTGCAACGTCAGAAGAAATGTCAAAAGCTTCTTCAGGCATGAACATGCCATCTGGTTTTAAATTACCGTTTTGATAATGATCCAAAAGCTTAAAAATACATTTGCATTAAAACGCTTAATCTTATTATTTGGCTATGTTTTTTTGTATGCACCTATTATTTTAATTATCATTTTTTCTTTTAATTCAACGAGGTATCCTGGACAGTGGACAGGATTTTCTTTGAAGTGGTTTCATGCTCTTCAGCAAGACGAAGCATTAATGAAATCAGCATGGGTTAGTTTTCAAATTGCAGCGACAAGCGCAAGTTTAGCTACTGGTCTTGCAACTTTAGCTGCCATAGGTATGAGACGCTATAAACAATTTAAGGGAAGAACATTTTTCTTAGGATTATCATCGTCTCCACTAGTGATGCCCGAAGTTGTTACAGGTATTGCGTTATTATTATTTTTTGTATCTCTTGAACGACTAACTGGGTGGCCCAAAGAAAGAGGATTTATGACGATTACCATTGTTCATACGACTCTAACTTTTGCGTATGTTTTTTTAATTGTTCGTTCTCGTCTTAGCGATTTTGATCATTCTCTTGAAGAAGCCGCACAGGATTTAGGTGCAAGAGGATGGAAGGTTTTATGGTGTGTGACACTACCATTAATTTTACCCAGCATTATTTCAGGTTGGGTGTTAGCATTTATATTGTCTTTTGACGATGTTGTCTTAGCCAGTATGTTGTCTGGTCCTGGATCAACAACTTTACCAGTTGTTATTTTTTCAAGTATTCGTTTGGGTGTTAATCCTCAAATCAATGCATTGGCTACCATTTTAATATTAGCCAGCTTTATTCTTGTTTTCTTGTCAGTTATTTTAATGCGGAAAAATCTAAACACTAAAAAAAGCTTAAAATATGGCGTCTACACTAATAAAGCTTTGGGATAATAGCTTCCAAAGCTTTATGTGCTTAATTTTAAACTGCTACTACTAAAGGTAGATTTATCAGATTTTTAGCTATCTTGCTCGTTAGCCTTATCATTTTTATATTGTTCTATTTTATTAACCACTCTTCTTGTGTTACTGGATAAGGCTTTGTATGCAGGCTATGACCAGCGTAAAATTCAAAATCTGTTCCTAATTTGAAATAATCAGCAGTTGCTGAAGCTCCATCATAATATCTGTTGAATCCTCTTGTTGGAAAACATATACCATAGCCTTTATAAGGATCTGTATTATGAACGTAAAGACCTAAAGTCTTTTTCCACTGAGGATCTAATTGTTCTTTTGATGTGATGATTGGTTCATAAGAAGGAGAATGTTCAAAAAATAACAGAGCTTCTGAATCGTGGTCTATCATTTGTGTTGGCCATGATGCTACAAAATCTATGGGAGTATTGACGCTAATTTTACGTTGGATAACCGCAGCTTCTTCACTAATTTCTATTATATCACGATGTATCCAAACACTTCCTCCTCCTGTTGTAAAACCATAGGAACAAGCTTTTAATACACTTTTAATGCAATGTATGGAAGACTTAAGCATTCCTGTATCTATGCTAACATATTCACCAGGAAGTTTTAGTCTTTGATCTGATGAAACTTCTATTTCCTTACCATCTGTTGTTTTTACTATAAGTGAAATTTTTATATCAAACAGAGGAAAACCTCCTTCAAACATAAGGAATTCCTTATTTTCATTATAATACTTTGGTATCTGGAAAAGTCCGCTTCCACATTGCTTGCCACCCACATGATCTCTTACAACGGCTTGGTGTTCCATAAATGTTCCTCCCGTAACAGGGCCGACATCGTGATTCCAAACATGAACGATTACGTTTGTGTTATTAGATGGGATAGGATTAATTTCTGACAATTCAGATGCAGATAAATGAGAAGTAACTGCTATAACGCTTTGGGCTAATAAATAAACTTTTGATAGTTTCATGTGTACCTAATATGACTAATATTTTGAATTATTATATTTACTTTGATCAAAAATATCAATGTGTATAGTAAATAAAAATATAATATTCTGAAAAGCAATTAAATATTCTGATTCATCTTCAACTAGGAGTCTTCTTAACACTGTATTTTGAAATCTTTTTTAAGAGATTCATCGTTTTGGTAAAGCCCTGTATAATGAGAGGTAACCAGTTCTGTGCTTTTAAGATTAACACCTCTGCCTAGCATGCAATGATGAACCCCGCTGATATGTACGGCAACACCTTGAGGTTCTAGCGTTTCTTGAATGCAATTTGCAATTTGTGCTGTCATTTTTTCTTGTATTTGTAATCGTCTAGCAAAAGATTCAACAACACGGGCCAGTTTACTAATGCCTACAACTTTTTTGTTCGGTATATAGGCAATGTTAACAATACCATGAATAGGTGCCATGTGATGTTCGCAATGAGAATAAAAGGGGATTCCTTTTAAAAGGACGGGCTCACGGTATCCTTCGACTTCTTCAAAATGCGTAAGAAGATAATCAGCTGGATTTTCAACGTATCCCTTAAAGTATTCTTGATAAGCACGCATCAATCTTGTTGGTGTTTGTTTTAAACCTTCACGATTAGGGTTCTCACCTATCCATTCTAATAAATACTGAATGGCTTCTTCAGGTGATTGAATGTTGTTGTCTGACATAAAATGAGTCTCTACAAAAAAATATGATCTTGTTAAAGTATATATGGCTGTATATAAAAACTTAATTTTTTCATTCTACTTAAAATTATGATTCTGTAGAATTTTATTAAAATTATCAATAAATTCTATAAAGTCAAAACTTGCGTCTGCAGATAAAATATGAGCAAGCATTTTTAAATGACCAGAAAATTTTGTAATTAAAATTAAATGATTTGACTGTTCACTATTTGTAGAATATTGTGATTTAATAGTTTTTATTAACTGATTTTCATTTTTCATTTTTAATGCTTTTTGATAATTAATTTCTATGTATTGTGACATTTTTTGATATGTTTCAGGTGTGAGATTGTTAATAATTCTTATCAAATCATCTACATTATTAGCTATAAACATTCCTCTTTTGTCAAAATATTCACCTATATTAGGGCAACCAATATAAATAGGAATAGATTTATTTAAAATCGGTTCGATGATTTTTTCTGAAAAATAATCTATCTCACAACAATTTTCAATCACAATATGAAATTGTGAACTATACAATGCCTCTGCTTTACCTATATTCGTAGGAATTTTTAGAGCCCTATATTCATCAGGAATATTAGGTCTATTTGATACAAAGAAAGCTAGTTTTAACCCTGGAGTATGAATTTCCGTCTTTCTATCAATAAGCTCTTTGCGCATTAAATAATTTAATGAAACATTGGTGTGAAGTTTGTAAGGATTATTTGAGGCTGCACCGTAAGAAAAGCTACAAAGATGTGATACAGCAAATTCTTTTTCAGGGGAAAATCTAGTAAAGCCACCAAAATAATTGTTAAACAAAAAACCACCTAGATGATGTTGGTAGTTATTATTTTCGCAAACGGCTTTACTACTGTGTAGTATTAAAGAATATAAATGCTTTTTTCTTTGAATTGAGTGCAAATCAGGAGAATAGGGTGAGGGTTCATGTGAAGTTAATAAAACTCTTTGTCCATTCTTGACTTTTTGATTTATTAAACAAAAAGTACCCATATCAGATACAATTTCAACTGAATTAGCTAGTTTTGTTTTGTATATTAGTTTGTATGTCTGAAAACCGTATTCTCTGCTCATGCTCAAACTCAAATGATCATTGAATGGCATTTCAACTTCACTTATCGACGGGTCATTTATATATTGAGTTAATTTTAGTATATGTTGTGGCGAAAGTTTGGCACTCCATGGACACTGTATATTTACGTTTACTATAATACAAATGATAAATAATGTTTTTTTCATTTTTTATAGTGCTTCTTCTTTGTTTAAATTCTTATACGCTTTTTCAAGAACACTTTTAATACCTTGTCTAGTAGCAGTTGAACACGTCAAAATGGTACAACCCGGTAAAAGTTTTTTTAGCTCAATAATTTTTTCTTCAAGTTCTTCATCTAACAAAAGGTCGGATTTATTAAGCACTATAATTTCTTGTTTTTTTGATAGAGTTTCATCGTAACATTCTAGTTCTTTTCGAACAATTCCGTAATCGCCTATAATGTTTTCACTGGTACAATCAATTAAATGTATCAGTGTTTCGCAACGTTCGATGTGTCCTAAAAATCTTGTTCCTAAACCATGTCCTAGGTGAGCATCTTCGATAAGACCAGGAATATCAGCTAAAACAAATTCTTTATCATAGGCTGAAACAACACCAAGTTGAGGATTAAGAGTTGTAAAAGGATAATCTGCAATTTTTGGTTTTGCGCGTGTTGCGACAGACAGGAAGGAAGATTTACCTGCATTGGGTAATCCGATAAGACCTACGTCTGCAATCAATTTAAGATGAAGCCAAATCCATTTTTCTTCTCCTGGCCAGCCTGGGGTCGATTTACGAGGTGCTTGATTGGTTGATGTTTTGTAATGGGCATTTCCAAATCCACCATCACCACCTCTAAGAATAATGAACGTTTCGTTGGGAACCAGCATATCTTTGATTAATGTTTCTTTATCATCTTCAAAAATTTGTGTGCCAACTGGAACATTAAGAATAATATCTTCACCATGAGGACCCGTTCTATTGGCGCCCATTCCGTGATGACCTGTCTGTGCTTTGAAATGTTGTTTGTAGCGAAAATCAATAAGGGTGTTTAGATTCTGCACAGCAGTGATATAAACCGATCCTCCTTTGCCACCATTGCCGCCATCGGGGCCACCGTACTCAATAAATTTTTCACGTCTGAAACTTATACATCCAGCACCACCATGACCTGATTGTATAAAAATTTTGCATTCGTCGAGAAATTTCATAGTGAGCCTAAATTCAGTATTGTAAAGCTTACATTTTAAACTTTAATCAAGAAATGTCTATGATTTTTTAGTGTTTTCATTTATTTTATTATATAGATTTCGTTTTTATTAAAATAATGACTTTTGCTTTAAAAGAAAAAGAGAATGTTTATACTGTATCGTCTTTAAGTTTTGCGTTGAAAAAATGCGTTGAAGAACGTTTTTTTCGTGTCAAAATTCAGGGGGAAATTTCAGGTTTTAAAAAACATTCATCGGGCCATTCTTATTTTGCATTGAAAGATGCTGATGCTTTGATTGATGCTGTGATGTGGAGAGGCACAGCCGTTGCCTTTGCACCATCAGATGGTTTGTCTGTTTATGCCACAGGGCGAATTACAACCTATCCTGGTCGTTCTAAATATCAAATTGTTGTGGATGGTTTAGAACTATTTGGTAAAGGTGATTTATTTAATTTATTTTTAGAACGTCGCAAAAAATTTGAAGAACTTGGCTATTTTAAACAAAAAAGACTTTTGCCTAAATATGTCCAAAGGATTGGTGTTATTACCTCTCCTACTGGGGCTGTTATTCAAGATATTTTACACCGAATACAAGATAGATACCCTTGTGAAGTTCTATTGTGGCCAGCAAATGTTCAAGGCGCTACTTCCGCCCAAGAATTATCAGCAGCAGTAAAAGGTATGAATGCTTTGCCGCAATATATGCGACCCGATGTGATTATTATTGCAAGGGGAGGCGGTAGCTTTGAAGATTTATGGTCTTTTAACGATGAAGGTTTGATTGATGCTTTGTATCAAAGTGCTATACCAACAGTGTCTGCAGTAGGTCACGAAACCGATTTTACATTATGCGATTATGTCTGCGATATGAGAGCACCTACACCCACTGGTGCTGCTGAAATTGTAACGCCACATCGATTTGAGTTAAAACAACGATTACAGAATTTCCATACCATTTTAGATAATTATATGGGTCGTGTTTTGCAAATAGCAAAGCTAAAATTAGAACATTTCAATCGTGGATTGGATCGTCCTAAATTTGCGGTTGAAGCTTATATGATAAAGCTGGACGATTTAACAGAACGTTTAAACCGTGTCATGACTAATACGGTGTTAAATAAGCAGCGATTGATTCCTTTACTGTCTTCTCAAACAACATTAAATGCTCTAACCTCATTAGAACAAAGACTTAAACATTTCAGTCAAAATTTGGCGTATACTATGAATAGTCAAATTAAAGATTATGGAACATCTTTAGATCAAATTTCTTCACGGTTACAGCAAGCCGATTATCACCAAACCTTAAAACGTGGTTTTTGCCTTATTAAAGCGGATAAACATCTTGTTTCATCTGTTTCTGACGTTCAGTCATTGGCAAGTGACAAGCAGCTACAACTAGAATTCTTTGATGGTTCTGTCGATGTTAAAATTGAGGTTGTATAATGATTGAAGCTGTTTGAAAGTTTTCACTTTATTTTACATAGATACTTACTTTAGCACTTATTTTTTTTCCCAAAATAGTGGAATAAAATAAAAATCGGGCGGATTGAAACATCTTATCTTTTTTGCATTGAAATAAATTATTATAATTTCATCTAAAATTTGTTATATTTATACAAATAGATGAATGATTGTTTTATGTCAGACTCGAACGACGAAACATTTCTCCAGTATTATCAGACGGAACTGTCTTATCTAAGGCAGGCTGGTCATGCATTTTCAAAGCAACACCCTAATGCTGCTCGTAAATTGGATTTATCTGATAAAGTCTCGGGTGATCCTCATACTGAAAGGCTCATTGAATCCTTTGCTTTTTTGACAGCAAAGCTTCATCAAAAAATAGATTTTCATTCTAATCGTGTAGCCTCTTCATTACTCAATATTACAAGTCCTCATTTAACGTCTCCTTTTCCGTCAATGTGCATGGTACAAATTCATCCACATCCACTTGATTCGCAAGATACAATTCCTGTTATTAAAAAAGGATCTTATTTAGGTGTACGCAATAAAGAAGATGTTTTGTGTAGATTTCAGACCGTCTACCCTGTTTCACTGTGTCATGGAAAGATTACAGATGCTGAATTTGTATCTGCAACAAGAGTTATAGTAAAGACACGCGATATAGTCCCTATGCATTATTTGAAACTTTCTTTAGCTTTGGACTACACTTTTGAGGATATTCAAAAAAATCATCTAGACGAACTTGTTTTACATATATCGGGACATTATTCAACAGCAGCACAAATTTATCAAATTTTAATAGCTCAAAATCATAGTGTTCCAATAATTGGAATAAGTGATGAAAACCAAATTGAACATTTTGCATCTTTGCCTGAAAGATCAATTCAACCATATGGAATGGAAATAGATCAAACTAGTTTACCTATTCCAGGCTATAGTTGCCACTCTCATGCATTGATGAAAGAATTTTTTCACTTTCCTGAAAAGTTTTTATTTTTTAAAATTAAAAACTTATTTGAAAGTTTGCGATTACAAGCTAAACATTTAGACGATAACAAGAAGATAACTATAAATATTTATCTACCCGTAACATCGTCTTATAGGCTTGATTCTATACCCTTAGATGCAAAGTATTTTCGTTTAAATTGCACACCTATCATTAATGTATTTGAAAAGACCACTGATCCTATAAAATTAGATTATAAGAGAAGCGAATATAAATTAGTTCCAGATCAAAGAAGAGAAAAGAATTTTGAAATCTTTGCCATAGACAAGGTCTATACTCATGACGAAAATTCTGGAGAAACCCTTGTTATTCCTCCCTATTTTACGGCAAAGCATCATCAGCAAAATGCCGCTATTTTTTGGCTAGATCGTCACGTTTCGTATGGTGCACATCAGGGTAAAGATTGTTATTTATCGATCATTGACAGGCAATTAAACCCAGTCGATGCTGCTATAAGAGTAATTTTTGCAAATACCTATTGTACAAATCGTCATGAAGCTTCTAAAATTAGATCGGAAGGCGTTTATAGTTTTGATGAAAATTATCCTGTTAAATTTATTGAAAACTTGATTCTACCAACGTCACAGGTTGATTCTGCAGAAGAATCAGAAGATTTATGGAAATTAGTGTCAGCATTGTCATCGCATTTTCTAACACTTGTTGATTTGCCAGATCAGCATATTTTGTTAAAAGACCGCTTAAAGTTGTATTCTTCCCAACAATCAAAACAGAAAAATGTGATAGAAAGTATTCAGATTTTTGAAGTTAAAAAAATTGTCCGACGCATGGGAGATAATCTTTGGAAAGGGTTTAGTGAAGGATTAGAGATCAAAATAGGGTTTGATCTGAATCAATATAAGGAAAACGATACTTTTATCTTTTCTTTAATTTTAAGAAATTATCTAGCTTTGCACATCCCCTATCATTCATTTGTAGAGATGGTCTTGGTTAATGTTCACAATCAAAAAGAGTACTATAGATGGAATCCTCTATCGGGAACAAAAGAGTTGATTTAAAGAAAGCTTTAGACCAAGAGGCGTATAGATTTGATTTTGATCAAGCTATGCATTTACTAGAGCTAGTGTATTTAAAGGACCATGAGAAAAATAAAAATTTTGATCTTTGCAAACATTTTGATTTTGATCCCGTTCAGATTAAGGGACATATTGCGATGGCACCTCAGGCATCACCATTATGGAAATGTGATGTATCAGGTCAAAAGAAAACTTTGTGGATTAATTTTTTAACACTTGCGGGTTCAAATGGTCCTCTACCTATTCCTTATACAGAAATATTGCTTGATCGTTTACGTGAAAAGGATCATAGTTTTGTGGATTTTTTGGATATTTTCCAGCACCGTCTTGCACGTCTTTGGTACCATTTTCAAAAAAAGATTCACCCTGCTTTAATCCATCAACCGGCTTCAGAGACACTTTATGGCACAGTACTAACGCGCTTAGTAGGTGTTGCTAATGAAATGCCTGAAAATTTGAAATCTTACACAGGTTTCTTACAGCTTTTTTCTCAAAATGAACTATCAATTCATCAGATTGAGCGACTTCTAATTTATTATTTTAGTCTTGAAATTGAAATTAAAAATTTTATTGGAACATTCATTGAAATTCAAGAAAATGATAGGACTCGTATTGGACTAAAAAAATCGTCTTGGAATAAATTAGGACAGCAGACTTATTTAGGTCACAAAATGTGGGACGTTTGTGGCAAAGTTATAATTACTATTTCAAATTTATCTTATGAAACTTATTTGGATTTTTGCCCCAATCAAAAAGAAGATTCTTCACACTACCAGATGTTTAAAGTATTATGCAGAAGTTTTTTTAAATATGGAAGAAAGATATTTATACAACTGAAACTACACCCTAAAGAAATCCCTTACCTCATTTTAAAGAAGAATACTTCATATCCTTTGGTGTTGGGGTTTAACACGTGGTTGAAAAGTCGTCCTCAATCTAAGATTGATTATAAAACTTTAAAGATTGCTGGATAGGTAGTTAAGAAACTCAATAGCTTCCTAAATTAAAAGGATTGGCCAATAGATATAACAACTTGAAATGCAGAATCTATGGGCCTTGAATTGCCGGGTATTCTTCTTCTTTTAAGTGGAAAACCGACATCGCATCTTACAGGACCCATGCTGCTAAAATATCTTAAGCCCAAACCTGTTCCATACATGGTGTCTGTCCCTGTTAATATTGGAGATCCCTTTTTCATAACTGTTCCTGCTTCAAAAAACGCAACAGCGCCTACTGTGTCTGTGAATTGAGACCTCATTTCAACGATCCATTCTGTAAGAGATCGTCCCCCAATAGGCACACCATTAATGTCTAACGGCCCAATTTTTTGGTATCCATATGACCTTATAGAATTGGGTCCACCACTATAGAATCGACGATTGGGAACAGCTTCGTTTTTAAAGTCTTTCATAAGAATCATTCCAACTTTAAGATTTGATGCTATAACAAAGTTTGTATTTTTAAATTGATTCTGAATTATAGGTAAATAAATTGAACCTTGCGATGTCCAATCTATAATATTTGAACTTTTATCGTTACGGGACCAGTACGGTTTAATGTTAGAAGATAGCTTAAATCCCTTTGTTGGATTAAGAGCATCATTAGAATAGTCTGCTGAAAATCCTGAATTAAGTCCATAATGTTGAACAGAAAATTTGTGTGTTTTAAGTTCTTCAGCAAATGAACGAGTTTTTATAGTTTCGTATATAATCCCTAATATTAATCTAAGGTTTTTTGTGAATTTATAGGTTATGTCTAGATAAGAACCTATGACTTTTGCTTTATAGGATCTTGTTTTTTCTTTAACGTACTGTTGGCGAAGATTTAGGGTGTAGTTTGGATGCATAAAATCTGGAATCTTCAAACTAGTTTGTATAATCTGCTCTCGAATAGCATTTCTTGCTGATAATTCAAGAGATTCACCAGCGCCAAATAAATTTTTATGATTCCACATTAGTTGCCCTCCAAAAGAGGTCGATGTAGAATAACGAGCACCTATACTGACAGATTTCATAGGTGTTTCTTCAACTTCTATTTCTATATGGGGTGAAGAGATACGTGTTGTATCAGCAGAGTCTGAGTTATCTTTTATTGGTTCTGAGGGTTGAATTTTAACCTGAGATATAATTTGAGTTTTCATTAATTCAGTAATGGTATTATTTACTTTTTCTTGATTATAAAGATCGTTTTCAATCCACTGGATTCTATTCATGATAAATTGTTTTTTGATTTTTTTATTGCCAGTGATATTAACTTTTCCAAAAAATGTTTTGGGCCCAAGTTTGATAGGGAATATGATGCGAACATTTTTATCTTTTGAGTTGATATATCCAATCGGGTTGTGAGTGCTAACAAAGGGGTATCCTAATTTTTGAAAGTACAAAATAATATTACTTCGTGCATTTTGTATTTCTTCTAAATTTAGATCTGTTGATTTATTTAATCTAGTGATTGTGATTGAATCTAAATTTTTATTAAAGCCTTCTTTTTCTTGTATGCTCATCTCTATGGAAATATCTTTGATGATATATTTAGAATAGGTTTTAATTTGAAAAATTATTCTGACTTTTGCTTTTTGTTTTGTATTATTTGATTTTTTATTTTCTGCTATTTTGATATTAATTTGTGCATCAAAATATCCATATTTATGTAAAATCTTTAGGAATAGATTTTTGTCAGAATCAATTCTTTTTTGTAACGCAAATTCTGTCGATGGCTTGTTAAAAACAATTTTTTTTAATTTTGAAGCTGAATTAAGTTCGTCAAGAATTTTTGAGTCTTCAATACCCTGCAATGTAACATCGTAAAGAAGAGGATTGGATCCAGTGGGATCTGTATCATCTAATTGATTTTTGAGCCAGTTGTCACATCCAGAAAGGATTGTGACGACACATAACAAGACGAATAAGCGAGAGTTTGACAAAATAAATAATCAGTGATATTAACTTTGTTTAGTATAGCTATTCCAGCTATTAAAAAAAAGAAAAACCCTTGTTTTAACAAGGGTTTTTCTTGTGCATTTAAGATTTGATAATCTTATTTTGGTACTACTGGAGCAGCAGGAGCAACTGGAACAACAGGTGCTGCCGGAGCTGCTGGAACTACTGATGGTTCAGATTTTACTTCTTCTTTTTTAACTTCTTCAACTTTTTTCGCTTCTTCTTTTACAGCAGGAGCTTTTGTCTCTTCTTTTTTAACTTCTTCTACTTTTTTAGCTTCCACTTTTACAGCTTCAGATTTCTTTTGGCTTTTTCTTCTACCTTTTACTGGGGTTTTATCGCCATGATGTTCATCTTTTGCTTTATCACAAACTGGTACAACGATTTTAGCTTGTGCTACGTATGGGCCTACTTGATCGTTTAAAGCTTTAGTAAGACTATTATCTAGTTTTCTGTGTGATTTTTTAAATACTTTTTTTGCTTTTTTTGCAACTTTAACGTCAGACTTTACTTCAGTTTTTGCTTCTTCTTTTTTTTCTACTGTAGGAGCTTTTGGTGCTTCTACTTGTGTTGCAAGAACAAAACCAGAGCTAGCAAGTAGCATAGCGCTTAATTGAATTATTTTTTTCATGGAAGGAACTCCTTTAGATTTGTTAACACTTTTACATCAGCGTGTGTGCTGAATCTAAATGTAATTACAGCATAAATTCTTTAATAATGCCTTAAAAACCCGGCCTATTGATTGATTAAAATTTTAGGTAATATTCATATTGATACATGAAAGCAACAGTATTTGTTTGAGAGTTTGAAGTGTGTTTTATTCGTATTTCCTGTATAGTATTTACAGAGATTTTTTTTATATGCATTAAAATGATTACAGCATCTATTCTCATCATTGGAAATGAAGTCTTAAGTGGGAGAACTCAAGACACGAACATTAATTACATTGCTCGAAATTTGAAGATTAAAGGAATTTCACTTGTAGAAGTTCGAATTATTAAAGATGATGAAGTGGCTATTATTAACACAGTAAAACAATTGTCGCAGCAGTGTGACTATTTGTTTACAACGGGTGGAATCGGTCCAACACATGATGATATTACATCATTAACAATTGCTAAGTGTTTTGGATTAGCTTATGAAATTCATCCAAAGGCATTAGAAATTTTAAAAGAATATTATGGTGATGAATTTAATGATAATCGTAAGAAAATGGCGTATCTTCCCCAGGGTGCTCATTTGATAGAAAATCCTGTTAGTAAGGCTCCTGGATTTATTGTGCACAATGTTTATTGCATGGCTGGAATGCCAAAAGTTATGAAGGCTATGTTTCAACACGTCCTTCCAAAGTTAAAAAATGGTAATCCCATTTTTACAGTGGAGATTAAAACAAATCTTATTGAAGGAATTATGGCTCGACATTTAAGCGATATTCAAAAAAACCACAGCGATGTCGAAATTGGAAGTTATCCATTTTATAATCAACCGCCAGATATTGGAGTTGTTTTAGTTGTGTGTGGTACTGACGAATTGCATGTGAATCAAGCTGTTGAATCTATTGTAGAGATGATTCTAATCTTTAAAGGCGATGTCATCAGTAAGACAATATTGAATTCATGATATTTAGTAGATGATATAAAAAAGGAGAACGTTAAGTTCTCCTTTTTTATTGTGGGTCAACATAGGTTTGAATTAGTTCGATTCACCTTCTGCATTTTTAGGATTCAAAAGTCCATTAATGTCAATTTTATTACCCTTAGAATCAAACATTTCGACTTTAGATTCTTTTACAACCTGACGAAGAATTTTTTCACTTTCTTTTTTAGCTGCGAGTTTGAAAAGTTGTGGTTTGAGTTGTTCGATGGTTGGTGGTTGTATTTTCTTCTTTTCTTCAACCCTAACAATACTGTAGCCTTCTTCAGCCATTTGAATAGGTTCTTCTACAAAAGTACCTTGTGGTTTTTTGAAAAGAATTTCAGCGATTTCTGGTTTTAAGTCTTTTTGTGGAATGCATCCAATTTTTCCATTATTCTTTTTGGATTGTTCGTCAATAGATTCAGAAGCTATATATTCTTCAAATTTCTTAACTCCGCCACCTTTAAGAATTTTGTTCAACAGATCCTGTGCTTTGTCTTTTGATTTAACCATAACATGACGTAGACAAATAGCCATTTCATCTTTGCTAAACAAGTCTGAAATTGAATCATAGGTTTCTTTAATCATTTTTTGGGTGATTCTATTTTCTAGCTTTTTATCCATGTAAAGTTTGCTTAAAACTGTTTTTTTAGCTTTTTCAAATCTTTCTTTGAATTCTGGAGAATCAATGATTTTACGATCCTTTGCAATCTTATCTAATATCTTCATATCAGCAAGCTTTAAGAGAGCTGGTGTGAACTGTTCATGAAAAGGAGCAGCTTTTAATGAATCTGGAAGATCAGCAATAGAATCTCTTACTTCTTGAAGTGTGATTTTGGAACCATCTTTCATTTCTGCAACAACCATAGTGTTGTCTAAATCCTTTTCATTTACTGCAGAAAAATCTTTAGGCTTTGGCATTTCAGGAAGGTTCTTTGGATCGGCGCCCAGCTTTGGCATAGGCGGTAATGCTGGAAGTTCCATGTGCTGTTTGTCTAAGCCTGTAAGAGTAACCCCCATGTCTTTGCGAAGCTTTTCAATAACTTGTAGTGCGTATTGAGGAAGGATTACTTGCTTTAGTTCTGCTTTTGCTTGCTCAAATGTTGGTGGTTGTGCAGGGCGCTTTCCTTTGATGAAAATAACGCTATAACCTTCGTTGAATACTTTAACAACTTTACCTACTAATTCCCCAGATGCAACTTCATTGAATGCATCGTTATTAAGTTTTTGTTTAGGTAACCAGCCAACAATACCATTGTTCTTTTTAGATTGTGCGTCAGCAGAATGTTTTTGAACAGCGTCTGCGAATTCTCTTTTTAAAATCTCGCCTTTGAATTTTTTTAAACTGTTAAGAATTTCATTAGCTTTTGATTCATCGCTTAATAAAATGTGTTGTATTTGATATTCATCTTCTTTTGGCATGACTTTAATAAAATCATCATACTGTTCTTTCAGTACTGCATCTGTCAAAATTTTATCGATTTCTTGAGTCAACACTAATTGTGTTTTAACAACATTGTGCGCATCTTGACTTTTCTTGATGTAATCATCAGACTTGTCAATACCTTCTTGAACGGCAGCATCATTTAATAATTTTGATGTAACCAGTTGCATAAGCATAAGTTGGTAGATTTTTGCTTGTGGATATTGATTTTGCAAACTATCTGGTGCTGCATTGGTTAGTTTGTTAACGTCTTGAACGCTAATCACCGTTTTGTCAGGAAAACGAGCAGCAATTTGCATATCTTCTGTAGATGAATCTTTAGAAGTAGTAACTGAACTTTCTTGCTTGATATCTGCTTTTACAGCTTCTGATTTTGAAGTTTCTTTTGATGAGGAAAAGATACCTGAAAAGAAATTAGAAATTTTTCCAAAAAAAGAAGTTTCAGTTTTTTCAGATGCATAAGCGCTTTCAGGACAGGCTGAAAGTAAGGCAATGGCTGTGCATAGCATTAGTGGTAATTTATGTTTCATAGGTGACACTTTCTCCATGTAGATTCTTGTGAATTTAATCAATCTATTTTTGTATTATAGCAACATATAAATTCATTCGGCGAGACTAAAATGGTTGTTACTGGTTTTTTTTAATAAATGTGTTATAGTAAAACAATACATAAAAAATTCAAATAGGATGTGAATGTTTCTTTCAATTTTACATAAAATCTTAGGTTCTACGAGTGATAGACTTATAAAAAAATATTTAAAAACAGTGTCAGATATTAATCGTCTAGAGCCTTCTATGGCTAATTTAACAGACTCTCAGCTTCAGCATAAAACATTGGAATTCAAAGAAAGAGTTTCAAAAGGCGAAAAATTAGAATCTTTACTGCCAGAAGCCTTTGCTGTCGTTAGAGAAGCATCAAGAAGAGTTTTAAAAATGCGCCATTTTGATGTTCAGCTTATTGGCGGTATGGTCTTGCATGAAGGTCGTATTGCTGAAATGAAGACAGGTGAAGGAAAAACTTTAGTTGCAACTCTTCCTATATATTTGAATGCTCTAACTGGCAAGGGTGTCCACATTGTTACAATCAATGATTATTTGGCTAAGCGTGACTCTGATACTATGGGTCAGCTTTTTCAATTTTTAGGATTAACATGTGGTTGTGTTATTGGTGATCAACCATTTCCAATACGTAAAGCAATGTATGATTGCGATATTACATATGGAACAAACCATGAATTTGGATTTGATTACTTAAGAGATAATATGAAGTTTCATGCAAATGAAATGGTTATGCGTCCATTTAATTATGCGATT
This sequence comes from Candidatus Pelagibacter sp., assembly GCA_013823725.1. GTDB lineage: Bacteria > Pseudomonadota > Alphaproteobacteria > Paracaedibacterales > CAIOTO01 > PNMQ01. Next base: position 290,763 of record PNMQ01000002.1, on the reverse strand, counting down.
GTTGATGAAGCAGATAGTATTTTAATTGATGAAGCTCGTACACCTTTGATTATATCTGGTGCTGCTGAAGATTCATCTGATTTATATCGTTCCGTTAATGCAATTATTCCTCTTCTGGTGGATGCAGATTTTGAAAAAGATGAAAAACACAAAGCTGTTACTTTAACGGATAGCGGTGTTGAAAAAATTGAAACAGAACTATTTAAAATGAACCTCTTAAAGGGTAAATCTTTGTATGATGTTCACAACATCGCGGTTGTTCACCATGTCAATGCTGCTTTGAGAGCTCATAAATTATTTACACGTGATGTAGATTATATTGTTGAAGATAATAAGGTGGTTATCATCGATGAATTTACAGGACGTAAAATGGAAGGTCGCCGTTTTTCTGAAGGACTTCACCAAGCATTAGAAGCAAAAGAAAATGCAAAAATTGAAGTTGAAAATCAAACGTTAGCATCTATAACGTATCAGAATTTTTTCAGACTTTATCCAAAATGTTCTGGTATGACTGGAACAGCAATGACAGAAGCTGCTGAGTTTGAAGAAATATATAATCTCACACCTGTTGAAATTCCAACCAATGTTCCCGTTATTCGTCAAGATTCTAATGACGAAGTATTCATGAGTGTGCGTGAAAAATATAATGCTGTTGTTGACCAAATTAAAGAATGCCATTCGAAAGGTCAACCTGTGTTGGTTGGAACAACAAGTATTGAAAGATCAGAACAAATTTCTGATTTATTAAAAAAACAAAAAGTTCCTCATAAAGTATTGAATGCGCGTTATCATGAACATGAAGCATTTATCGTTGCTGAAGCTGGCAGAACTGGTGCTGTAACTATTGCAACGAACATGGCTGGTCGAGGTACTGACATTAAATTAGGTGGTAACTTGGAAATGCGAGTAGCTACAGAACTTGCAAAAATTCCTGAAGGCCCTGATCGTGACCGTATGATTAAAGAAATTGAGCAAGAAATTTCTGCAGACCAATTAAAAGTTAAAGCTGCAGGAGGATTATACGTTATTGGTACAGAAAGACATGAAAGTCGAAGAGTCGACAATCAGTTAAGAGGCCGTTCTGGCCGTCAGGGTGACCCAGGGGGATCGAAGTTCTATTTATCCTTAGAAGATGATTTACTCCGTATTTTTGGATCGCAGCAATTAGAATCAGTATTTAGAAAAATGGGAGTAGAAGAGGGCGAAGTCATTTCACATAAGTGGATGAACAAAGCTTTGGAAAATGCTCAAAAACGAGTTGAAGCAAGAAACTTTGATATTCGTAAACAAGTTTTGAAATACGATGACGTCATGAACGAACAACGTAAGATTATTTATGAGCAACGTCGTGAGATTATGGCAAGCCAAGATATTTCTGAAATGGTTCATGATACAGCTGAAGACGTTGTTGATAATACTGTTGATCGCTATATTCTTGATAATTCACTGGTTGAACAGTGGGACATTCATGGTTTACACACAGAAGTACTGCGCATTTGTGGGGTTAATATTGATTTTGATCGATTGTTACAAAGAAAGGATGTTTCAATAGATTTGCTTAAAAAAACAATCAGAGAAGAACTCAATGTTGTTTTGAAATATAAAGAACAAAAATATAGCTTTGAATTTATGCGAACAGCAGAAAAAAACTTGCTTTTACGCTCTATTGATGAAGCTTGGCGTGGACATTTACACGCCTTAGATCATATTCGCCAAGGTATTAATTGGCGCGCTTATGCTCAGGGTAATCCTTTAAATGAATATAAACGTGAAGCTTATAACGCATTTCAATACATGATGAATAAAATTCGTGAAAGCTTTGTTTTTTCATTAGCTCACTTTGAACTGTCTATGCCTGATTCTGATTCTTTGGAATCTATTTTGAAGTCGAGCTCAGACATTACAGATATGCACGAATCTTACCTAGATTGGTCAGGACCTGAAGAAGGAGATTTTATTCAGAATCAAGATGAAAGAGAAGATTCATTAAGAGATAAAAAACCCGCAAGAAATGCAGATTGCCCTTGTGGTTCTGGAAAAAAATATAAATACTGTTGTGGGATTATTATATAAATTAAGCTAACAAAATATTTAAAATGAGAAGCCGTTTTTTTAAACGGCTTTTTTTTATGTTATGGCACGCAATTTGCATTAATCATTTTGAAGTTATTTCAGCAAGATTTTGATATGAGTAATACAATTAATAGCGACAAGATTTTGATACAGAAGCCTCAGGCTATATTAATGTCATTGCAAAATGTTCAAGAAGAAGAATTGAACATTATCACACAGAATTTAGCTAATGCTCAGACACCAGGTTTTAAAGCCTTTGTTGTTATGGCAGAAGAAGCTGAATATAAATCCAGAGAAAAAAATAATATTTCATTTTTAAAATCAGATGGTACTCAAAATCATTTATCAAATGGTAGTACTGCACAAACAAATAACAAACTAGATTTTGCGATTAGTGGTAATGGTGTGTTTGCTGTTCAGACTGATAAAGGGATTCGCTATACCAGAAATGGTAGATTTGTCATTGACTCAGAAAGAAGACTGACGGATGGAACTGGAAATCCTATATTAGATAATAACTTAACGGAAATTATTATTTCAGGTAACGTCGATCAATTCTACGTTGCTAATGATGGAACAATGAATCTGAATAATAAAAATATTGGGAAGCTAGGTGTCTTCACTTTTGAAAATCATAGAGATTTTAAGTTAGAAGGTAATAACCTTAGAAACTATTCACAACAGTCTTTACCGGATGATACAAGCATGTTGTTTCAAGGAGGTTATGAAGAATCTAACGTTTCTCCTGTACAAGCTAGCATACAACTAATGCAAGTATCACATCGCTATGAAGAGGCGCAGAAAATGATTCAGGCTTATGAAGACCTCCAAAAAGAAACTAGGAACGTAACAGCAAGAATGGCTTAAAAAAGGAAATAATATGTCAATTTATAATGCATTAAATATTGCGCGAACAGGTCTTCAAGTAACAGAAGTATCTTTAAACACAAAAACTCAAAATATTGCAGCATCAGGTGCTGATGCGTATAAAAAACAATATCACGTAACATCGGACTTACCTTATTTGGATAAAGGTGGTGTTGGAATGACAACATCTTCTTTAGGTACGGTAAATCCGACAGGAACACAAATTGGTATGGGTGTTCAAACGGTCGGAATATATAGAGATTTCACACAAGGTGAACATCAAAATACAGGTAACCCCTTAGATGTCCTGATTGATGGAGAAGGTTTTTTTAGTGTAACATTGCCAAATGGACAGCAAGGTTTTTCACGTCTAGGTGCTTTGCAAAAAAATGCGAATGGTGAAATAGTGATGCCAAAAACGGGTTATGTTGTTCAGCCTGGTATTACTATTCCAACCAATGCAACAAACATAGAAATTAACCCCGATGGTCAAGTGTATGTCACTACGGCTGATAATCAAAACCCGCAATTAGCAGGACAGTTTCAAATTGCTACATTTGCCAACCCTTCTGGATTAAAAGCTTATGGAGATTCCACATTTGTAGAAACACCTGCATCGGGTGCACCTGACATAGGTATTCCAAATACTGTGCGAAGAGGTGCCATAAAACATGGATGGCGTGAAGGGTCCAATGTTAATGCAGTGGAAGAAATGACAGATCTTATTCGTATTGAAAAAACATATGACATGATTACCAAATCACTGAAAACAATTGAATCCATGTTAAGTTCTCTATTACAAGTGAGGTAACCAATGTTAGATAGTACCTTAAAAAAAATAATGGCTTTTCTTATTTGTTATTGTGTTGAATTTAATATTCAGGCCGATCCATTAAACAAAGAAAATATTGAAAAAATAATTTTTGCACATGCTCTTCAAAGCAGCAATATGGGAAATTTTCGCATACAGTTGGACACCTGGCCAAGTAATTGGAACAGTTTAGACAACGATGAAATTATAGTGAAATCTTTTAAGAAAATTAACAACACCCAAAGGTTTTTAGCAGAAATTCAACATGGAAAAACAAGCAAAAAAGTTTATGGCGTCATCATTGAACAAGTTCCATTACCTGTTTTAAAAATAACCAGTTCGGGAGGTACAGAAATTACAAAAGAAATGATTTCAATTGAAAATTTTGACCAACGATTTGTGGATGGACAAACTGTTACGTCTGCTGATTATTTATTGGGTCAAAAAATTAAAATGCAGAGATCTTTAAAAGCCAATAAGCCTATTTCTTCAAATGATTTGGAAAGAAATGAAATTATTAAAAAGGATGATGTTGTTACCATTGACTGGAAATATTCAAATTTAACGATTTCTATTCCCGCAAAAGCTTTAAAATCTGGCGCTAAAGGAGATATTATTCCCTTTGAAGTATCATCTAAAAAGCGAATTAAGGCGCGTATCATCAACGAAAACCAAGCTCTTTCAGGATCACATACATGATAAATTATTTAACTCTTCTGTTGGCTATATTCGTATCTGGTTGCAATTTAGCAGAGCAACTGTCTAGTATTGGTGAAAGACCTCAACTTAGTGAGATTCAAGACCCCACGCGTATTCGAGGTTATCAACCCATTTCCATGCCTATGCCTACACCAGTAGAGGGAAAAAGGCATAAGTCTGCATCGTTATGGCAAGCCGGAGCACAAGGATTTTTTAAAGATCAAAGAGCCGGAAAGGTAGGGGACATTATTACTGTGAACGTTGTGATTGATCAACAAGAATCCATTGAAATGACACCAACATTAAAACGCACCGTTTCAAGCAATTCCACGGTAAGCAACTTAATGGGGCTAGAACGTAAAATACCTAATTTATTTCCAAAATCCCAAAGGAATTCGGATGGGACTAATAATCCATCATGGTTTAGTGCCTCCAATTCTCCAGATTTAAAAGGGTCTGCAAAATACGATGTTAAAGATAAAATGAAATTTAAAATTGCAACGACCGTTACGCAAATTTTGCCTAATGGAAATATGGTGATCGATGGTCGTCAAGAACTACGCGTAGTTAATGAAGTGCGAGAAGTTTTACTAAGAGGAATAATTAGAAGGGAAGATATTTCCGCAACAAACATCGTCAATTGGGATAAAATTTCTGAGCTAAGAATTTCTTATGGTGGTCGAGGTGATTTATCGGATCTTCAATCATTCCCATGGGGACACCAGGTGATGAATAAAATCTCACCTTTTTAGATTTTTGGGAATATAATTTGGTATCATCATCATTAAAGTGTATTTAAACTTTTTTAATGATGACGATGAATTCTTTTATCTAAAAAAACTTGCGATGAAATTATAAATATAGATTGTGGTAGATTTTACAATTTCTGATGTTTTTTGAAAAAACCCGCTAATGAACGTCTTTTTTTGTGGCTGTTCTGCAGACAGAATTTCTTCTACAGATTCAAAAGAATCTTTTCTTGTTAATTCGATCTTTACAAATGAATCCTCTGGATTTACTGCTCCATCTTTATACTTAATGTATAAAGGCACTCGTGTGCTAGATTGTTGTTGGGTGCTTTCAATCCTTTCTTCAGCTTTTAAAGAAACCAAAGAAGAGGACGCAACAATTAAGGTAAAGATATAAGTGGATATATTTATTGTCATATTCTTTTTCACAAATATTAATTGAATTTAGTGGATTATATCATCATGTTGTTGTATTGACAAGAAAATATTCTCTAATACACTTTTATATGAATAAAAAAGCTCTGTCTCATTGTTTCCTGATGCATAGAATTGATAGTTCAATATTTCAGATTGAAGTTGTGAAGATGTTTCCCCTGCCATATGAAATTCTGAATATTCTTCTAATTTATAAACTTGAATATTATCCCATATAAATTCAAAATTTGATATATCAGAAAAATCCTGTATTTTACCTGTTTCACGCATTTTTTTGTATACTGATAATAATGAAAGATCGGTATCGTCTAGTCCTTCAATCGTGTCCGAAAATAGATGTTTTAATAGATCGTGTTCCTCTGTTTGATTAAAGATACAATACTCAAAAGATTGATTGTTTATTCCTGTTATATTGCCAAAAAATTCTTTTATAATTTCTTCTTTTTCTTCGTGGCTGAATTTAAGAGATAGAATATGGGATGATAAAGAGTCTTCTATTTGAAAAATCCCCTTATGTTTGTTGATTTCTTCAAAGGGAATATTTGTTGGATTTTTCAAAATATTTGTATAGTGTGATAATAGATTTTTTTTGAGTAATTCTTTGGTATAGATTTTTAGGAGTTCTATTTCATTTCTTGATTGAGATACTATATTTTGGGGGTTGATGGGTTTAAAATAACGAAAACGATCTAAGTTATCATAATAATTTTGAACTAATTGGATCATGTTAAAATGTGACGTATCCTTGTTATTTAGTAGTGGCCATAATGTAAAAGATCCAAGTGGTTGAAAACGATTAATAAAAATATCGATTTGTTGTTGAAATTGTAGATAATAGAGTTGAGTGCTGATTATTTCTTTTATTTTTTGATCGTCATTAAAGTGCTCGTTATTCCCCATAAAAGCTAAGAGACTTATACATAATGATTTTAGATCATTTTTGTATTCTAAAAAAATATTAACAAGTTTTTGTTGTACGTCGATGCTTTGATTGAAAAGTGAGTTTTGAAGGCAAGCTTTGATGCTTTCGTCATCATTCCAAAAATAAGAAATTAAATCATCTATGTTTTGAATAATAGATAAAGCCTGTGCATCTATGCTTAAATTTGGTCCGTATAACATCATGCAAAGCAAATTTAACCATGAAGAAGGTTCGTCAACAAGTCGTATTAAATGATTTTCAGAACGATATAGCGGAAAAGCAATAAGTGATTTATAATTATCTTCCTCAGATTCTGTGAGTTTTTTCTTCATGGCTAATTTCTGCTTAATCCTCTTCAAATTTAATAGACCTACTTCTTTCAGCTGATTTATTTGGTCTTGTGATAAATCCATCAAATTCGAAGAAGAAAATTTTAAAATTTTCAACGTGCCATTCGCGACTGTCCGTTGAAAGGTTCCTAAAGAATTTTCTGATCTATTTCTTTTGATTCTTAGTGAATATGCATTAGGATATAACTGCTGAATGAGTGGGTTTTCGCAATGCGTTTTATCGAGTGAATAGTGTAATCCGTCAATTGATAAGGGGATAATTTGCGTTGTTATGTCGTATAAAGTTTCTTTTACAGGTAAGTGAAGTTGATTTGGAAGGGCCGACTTAGTCATAACATGGATTATGGATGAATAAAAAACTGCACCCAGCGCTGATGACAAAAAAATTGAAGCAGAAGTTTTTGATGAAATATAGGTATTATCAAATAATGATTCAAATCCCAGTAATGTGGGAACTAAATCCATAGATTGTAAGACAAACATTTTAACAATATGTGGAGTCTGTTGAAGAGTGTACAGTGTTAAAAAACATCCCAATACTTGACAACAGAAGAGGTTCTTTTCATTTTTTAAAAAGTTCAGACGGAACGTACTGACTAAGTTATTTGTGGATATTGTATAATCCAATAAAAATTGAGAAACAATTTCTCTCGCATGATGATCTTTTTTTTCTGTTTCTCCATTCAGACCTGCTTTACTAAATCTTGCAATGTGTCCCCAAATAGAACCATCCTTTTCTTGCAGAAGGGATTCGGTTGTTTCAGTTGTTCTGGCTAATATAATAGGAGCAGTAACAAGTGCAAAGTCTTCACTGCTTTGTAACGGAGAAACAAGTAGACAGAAAGAAAACAATATAAAAATCATACACATACCAAATCTATGGAATATGTATGATTATATATACGTGTTAATTGTAAATCAATATTTATATTTATTTGAAATATAAATACCTATATTTATCTAAGGCAATATTTTAAACGATTTCAATAGCCATAGCCATGGCTTCTCCTCCACCAATACATACCGAAGCTATTCCACGTTTTAATCCACGATGACGTAATGCTGTGATGAGTGTTAAAACAATTCTAGAACCGCTTGATCCAATGGGGTGACCAAGAGTACATGCACCTGATAAAACATTCATGCGATTTCTTTCTATATTTAAATCTTTCATAACAGCCATAGGTACAATAGCAAATGCTTCGTTGACTTCAAAGAGGTCTACGTCAGAAACTTCCCAATTAAGCTGTTGCAATAGTTTTTGAATGGCACCTACAGGTGCTGTGGTAAATGTTTCAGGAGATTGTGCATGTGAAGATGAACCTACAATTTTGGCAATAGGTTTACAGTTTAAACGTATTTGCATTTCTTCTGTACCTAATATTAGAGCATTAGCACCATCTGCTATCGAACTAGATGTTGCTGCGGTAACTGTTCCTGAAGGATTAAAGGCTGGGCGAAGAGCGGAAAATTTTTCGGGTTTTACACGCAATGGTGGTTCATCAAAAGTTATTTCAATGGTATTTTTTTTATGATCCATAATTTGAAGAGTATGAATTTCACTTTGCAAAAGTTCTTTATTCAAAAGATAATTTTCAATACCTTGCTTTGCAAATTCTTCTTGATCTAGTCTTGAAAACTGATATTCTTGTGCAGTTTGATCTGCGAAGATTCCCATGGATCTTCTGGTTCCATTGCTAGCTTCTTCGTAAGCATCTTCTAAGCCATCAAAAAGCATGTGGTCAATAATTTTACCATGCCCCATTCTTAATCCATTACGTGCTTTGGGCAGAAGATAAGGGGCTTGACTCATACTTTCAAAGCCACCAGCGGTTATTACATTAAACATTCCCGTTTGGATTAGTGCGCACGCTGTTGTAAGTGCAAACATTCCCGAACCACAAACTTTATTAATATTAGTAGAAGGGATATTGTCAGCTTGAGGTATTCCTGTTCTAACCGCTTGTCGTGCAGGGGATTGACCTTGACCAGCTGATAAAACATTTCCTAAAATAACATAATCAGGTTGGCTTTTTTGATGAAGACCTGACAAAACATGAGACATGATTTCGAAGCCCGATAGTAAATTAAGTTGACCTTGAAAAGATCCCATAGGGCTTCTTTTTCCATCATAAATATAAACAGATTTCATAATTTTTTTTCTTTAAAGTAACATGATCTAATTATGAGAGAGAAAAAACGCTAAATAGTTAACATTACGTTATTTAATTCAATAAAAATAGGAGCTGTTGTTTTCATGTTTCGGACGTTTTATTTCTGTAAATAGAAGCTAAAACACCAATTGCAAGAATAATAACAGTTATGCTCAAGGTGTAAAAAGGTGGGATTTTTTTAATACTTAACAAATGTGGTAAAAAGATCTTTGATCCAATGAAAATTAGGATGACGCCTAAAGAATATTTGAGGTATTTGAAAAGATTTAAAATATGGTCCAAACAGAAATACAAAGTTCGAAGACCTAATATGGCAAATAGGTTACTTGTAAAGACGATATAGGGATGAGACGTTATGGAAAATACTGCTGGTATACTATCTATGGCAAAAATAACATCGCTTAATTCAACAAAAACTAAACATGTAAAGAGGGGTGTCGGAGAGAAAGAAAATTTCTTACTATTGTTTTTAATAAAAAAGTGATTTCCGTAAGGTGCATCTAATTTTGTTGGTAGGAATTTTTCAAGTTTTGAAAACATTTTTTTATTTAAATCACTGTTGGATTCTTCTTTTGAAGTAAGCATTTTAAGGCCTATCATCATTAAAAAGACAGAGAATAAATACATGATCCACTCAAATCTTTCGATAAGGGAAGAGCCTAGTAATATAAAAATACCTCTAAAGACAATAACACCTATGATACCAAATAAAAGAATTTTATGTTTATGTTCCTCCTCAATTTTGAGATAAGAAAAAATGATGGAAAATACGAAAAGATTATCTACAGAAAGTGTTTTTTCAACTAAAAAAGCGGATAAATATTCAGATGTATGTGCTGCACCCAAACGGTAATAAATGACGATTGAATAAAGTAATCCAATGCATACGTACATTAAACTAAGATAAAGAGTTTTTTTAAGTGAAATTCTGCCATGAGATTTTCTTGTAAATAGGAAATCTGAGATGATAAGCAAAGCAATGGTTATACTAAAGATGATCCAGTTTATTAACATAAAAATTCGGCGATATTTTAAAAATTATTTTTTATTGTACACGAATTTTATTTCAAAAGAGTAAATTTAAAAATTTATTTTTCAATCATTTTTGCAGGATTATTTAAAATGTTTTGATATTTTTTCATCATATCATAAACAAAATTTTCAAATATGTGTGGAAAATAATACTTTAAGAGTACGTCCCTTTGAGTGCATACCCTAAATGTCTGAACGTTTGAATGTATTCATTAGAATCGTCTATGTTTTTAATTTTATGTCGTAGTCTATTGATTTGTACATCTACGGCGCGTTCGCTAACTTTGTGTGCAATTTTTTGAGAGAGTTCTTCTCTTGATACAGGTTCATTGATACGCAGAGCAAGAGTTTTTAAAAACACAAGTTCTGTCGATGAAAGTGATACTTCTCGTTCGTTGTAAGCTAGAATGTGTTTCTCAAGATCCAGGATAAAATTACCGAATTGAACAATTTTTTTTTGTTTTATTTTTTCGACTCTGTAATTAAATCGCGCAACATTTCTTACCCTTGCACATAATTCCAAAGGTTCGAATGGCTTGGTTATGTAATCCATAGCACCGCATTCAAAACCATCGATTTTATGGTGTGTTTGATCAAGAGCTGAAAGTAATATGATAGGGGTATGATTATGTTGAGCTCTTAAGCTTTTCAAAAAATCATAACCAGTTTCTTTAGGCATCATAATATCTAAAATGATAACATCAAAGGTATGTATGCTCATAAAATGCCGAGCCTCAGAACACGATTGAGCACCTATGACGGAAAAGTTGTGTTGGCTAAGAAAACTAACCAGCAGGTTTCTTATCGCCTTATCATCGTCTACAACAAGAACATGTAAAGGGGATGATTTATTCATACAGGGTGTATGTTAAATGGTTTAAAAAGGTTTTATTTTTGTCCAACATAATTTTTAGGGGCTTCTTTTACAAAGAATATTAAAATTGTATTCATCACAAAACATAAGGGGATTGTTAAAATTGACATGCGATAAGCTGTTATATCATAAAGTCTCATACCGTTTTGGTGTAATTGTCCATTCCAAAATATGTCAAGAATATGTCCCATAAGGGGTTGAAAAATGATGCCACTTAACATGACAAGCGCGTTTGTAAATCCTATAGCAGTTGCGCTTATTGATTCTGTTGCGTGGTTTTTTGATAGTGTGAAACACAATACTTGTCCACCCAGTAAAAAACCCGAAAAAGCAACGAGGGCATAGGCAATAGATAAAGGAAAATAACCAGCTAAAGCAATTATTCCAAAAAATATTACGCATAGGGCCGATGAATACAGCATAACTAATTTTATAGAATTGAATTTTTTAACCATCCACGCTGCAAAAGGGCTGCCTAACGCCATACCAATAAAAATAAGGTGGCTAATAGATGATGCCGCTTCATTATTGATGTTATACGCGGACATGAAGAAGGGAACGCCCCATAGTTCTGCAAATGCGCTTATGGGAAGATACATAAATCCACCAATAATACCTGATAACCAAATTTGAGAATTCTTTGCAACGGATAAAAAACTATCTTTGAAATGTGGTTGACGGAAAGTAATAGTATTTTGATTTTTTTGTTTTAAGAAGAAATAGAGACATGCCAAAATTGGTATGCCAGCAAGGGCAAGATAAAAATTTGTTTCTCTCCAGCCAAAAGCATTAATCATGGATGCTAAAGGATAACCTGATGCTAAACCACCAAAAGTACCCATCATATTAGTAAGGCCAGCAATCAAAGCAAATTGTGCTGGTAAAAACCATTCTGAAGAAACTTTTAAGCAGCTTATAAAAGCACATGCTGAACCTGCTCCCAGTAAAAAGCGACCAATTTGGGCAGCAATAAGCGTTTCGCTTTGTGAAAACATTAATGTACCAAGAATACAAAGCGAGCAGGATAGTGTCAGAATTTTGCGGATACCAAAACGATCAACTAAAAGACCACAAGGTATTTGTAGTGGAACATATGAATAATAGTAAAAGGAAGATAAAACACCTAATGAAGTTGATGTCACAATAAACTCTGTCATCAGTTGTTGTGTCATGACCGAAGGTGAAACACGTAACATTGTTTCATACAAGTAAAAAACAGCAGTTAATCCCCATATAAACCATTTCATAGAAGAATTTCTATGATGATGTACTATACTTTCTGAGTTATTGTTTTCATCAGAAACTCTTTTTCTACTCATTTTATTCACATTGCCTCCTGTAGTGTTTATCTTTTCAAAACTTTATGGTGATTTGAATTATAACTCATTATTAGAATCTTGATAACTTTCTTTTACAAATAGTATAAGTATCCATCCTATTATTAAGGCTAATAATACAACGTTAAATGCATTTTGAAAATCCGTAATTTCATAAATTCTAATGCCATCGCTTGATTTCAAGCCTTTCCAGCTGAGATCTAGAATTTTACCCAGTAGAGGTTGAAAAATGATTCCGCTGCACATAACAAGTGCATTGATAAAACTTACAGCTGTTGCACTGTATTGAAGTGGTGTTTGTTCTTTTGCCACTGTAAAATATAAAATTTGGCCACCCGATACAAAACCAGCAAAAGCCATAACAAATTGCATCACCTTGAAACTGAGATTCTCGATGTGAAAAATAATACAAAAACTTATGAAGGTTGCAATAATAGACCATGACAAGACTTTTTTACGTGATTTTATGGTGTTAGAAATAGCTGCCCCAGCAATGCACCCTATGCCCATTCCTAAGAATACCCAAACACATGCTTGTGCAGCTGCTTCAGGTGTGATGCCATATTTTTTGCATAAAAAGGGTACACCCCATAGTTCTGCAAAAGCGCATAAAGGCAGATACATCACACAACCATATAAACCAACAAGCCAGTTATCTCTGTTTTTTACAACTATTTTTAAACCATCGAAATAGCTATTTTGTTCTAGGGATGAATTTGTGTTTTTGATTATTGTTGGGGCACTATTATTTGATAATAGAGATACCTTTTCTTTCATTAATGTCCACGCAGCAACAACAATAAGTAAGCCCAAAAGTGCGAAAATAACAAAAGCTTGTTGCCAACCAAAGGCTTTAACAACAATGGCAAAAACGGTATTCAGACTGGCTCCTAATGTTCCCATAAACATCGTTATAGCTGTTAGTGTTGCAAATTTATGGGGATGGAACCATTCGGCGGCTACCTTGCTGCAGCATATATAAGCACACGCAGAACCTGCACCCATAAGGATTCGTGAAAATATAGCTGTTGTGTAAGATGTGGATAATGAAAAAACAAAAGAACCTAAAATGCACAGTAAGCATGAAAAAATAATAACTTTTCGTGCACCCAACCTGTCTGCAATGATACCACAAGGAATCTGAAGAGGAACATAAGACCAATAGTACGCACCCGAAATAGCACCTACAGCTGTGGCTGTTACAGAAAATTCAGTCATAATTTGGTTGCTGATGACTGCAGGTGAAACTCTTAAAATGTATTCATATAAATAAAATAGCCACGCTATGGAAATAGAGATCCAAGACAAAGTGACAAGATTAACTTTTTTGTGTGGTGAAACGCTTGTTAAATCTAAGGATTCATTTTCATGGATCATCGTCTCATTAGAATCAATTTGTGATGACATATTTTCAGACATAGTATAAAAAATAAACAATACATAAAATTATGCTATCATAATAAGATCAAATATAGAATCAAAATAGTGCTAATATTTTTAAGCTTATTATGAATTTAATTATATTTATTTTTTTAAATAAAAGGTGTTTGTTATGATTATTTTTATTGATCTACTTGTTTTAAATATTAGAATAGGTGTATTTCCGGAAGAAAAAATAACACCGCAAAAATGCGTAATTAGTGTTGAATGTACTTTGTATGAAAACCTTTTAGATGTTCAAAAGTCTGAAAAAAACTATTTATGCTACAAAACTTTGGTGGAACAAATCCAAGCACATTTTGAAAATAAACACACAGAACTGGTTGAAACGGCAGCAGAAGAAATTGCTGAAATATGTTTGAATCACCCTTTGTGCCATAAGGTTTGGGTGAAGGTTGGAAAACCTGATGCCATTAGCAATGTATCTATGGTGGGCTGTTCAATCATAAGAATTAAAAATCAAGTTTAGAAGCACGGAACATTACGGATTAGATTCTCTACCCGAAGCATATTTTTCAATCATTTCATCTTTTAAAATGGCCTCGTTGTTCCAAACGGCGTATTCCATAAGTTGGGGTGCTTTTTGATCACGTTCTTCTGGTGTGGCACCCAAAATTTTTTTGTTCTTTTCATAATAGTCCTCCTGGTCTTTTAACGCGTATTTTTGTGCATTGGCAATGTAATCTTCTTCATCTCTTTTAACTTTTAATACTTGTTGGTCAAAACTTTCTTGTTCTTTTCGTGCTCTGTGGGTTGATAAAATACCTAATAACTGTCCCATGTAAAGGGCACGACGATATTCTTTAAAACTTAGATTAATTAATCCAGATTTAGAAGACGTAAGTTTAAATTGATGGGATAAGGTAACAGCAAGGCGATCCATAAAATCTTTTGCATTTTGTATAACGCCGTTTTCTAAAACTTCGCCCGTTAATCCTAAATGAAAAAAGCGTTGTGCACTATTGCTGATAATTTTATGAAAATCATAAGGCGTCATTTTGAAAGACTTTCCCAACGCAAAAGAAAGGTTGGGAATCGATAGGCACAAGCAGATAAGAAAAAATTTAAGTTTCATAGGTTTATCAAAAAGGTATCAGTCTTAAAAATATTTTAAGCTTTAATCCTTAATACTTTTTTAACAGATCCAATGATGTGCTCTGTTATTAGTCTGTTCTTAAACCCACAAATTTTCCACTAAAGGCTGTAACGGCTTCACCAGTTAATAGAACACGCTCATTATTATGAACAACGGCAATTAAACCACCACCACGTTTTGAAGCATGCAGTCCACGCAATTCTGTTTTTCCAATTTTTTCAACCCAATAGGGTGCCAATTTTGTATGCGTTTCGGCAAAAATATTTTCTTCAAATTCATGGCTTTTAGGCTTAAAAACACGCGATACGTAATCATACGGTTCTTTGCCACCCGATTCAGCAGTCACAATAACTTTGGGTACTCCCAGTTCAAAAAGTGATGAAAAATCAGGTTTTAGGTCAAAAACATCTTGTGGCGAACATAGTTCAACGATAATGTCAGAATTGCATTCATTGATGCACACTGGCGATGTGCCTAAAGCATCGATAAGACCATCAGGTATGGTTGTTGGTTGCGAAACCATGGCTGGTAAATCAATGGTTATGGCTGGGTGCGAACGCCATGTTTTGATGACACCAGAAAAACCTTCGAAATAAATAATGTCATTCACTTCACGTTCCATTTCTGTCCACAAAACGTGCGCAGCTGCCAGCGTTCCATGCCCACAAGAATGCAGTTCGCGGCCCCGGTGTGAAAACCATTTAATAGCGTAATGGTTGGTTTGAAGCGGCACAAGAAAAGAAGTAACCGATAAATTGACTTCTAGTGCAATGGATCGCATGAAATCATCATGGGGGAATTGGTCAAAAACACAAACGGCAACAGGGTGCCCCTTAAATAATGTTTTTGTAAAAGCATCAACAGTGCAAAATTTCATAATCTTAAAAATTCCAGATCTTTTAAGATTATTTTACCGGTAATACTTTAGAAATGAAACTTAAATTATGAAACGACTGTAATATTTTAAATGTTGAAATATACGGTCTTGAATAAATATTGATAAATGATGTTCATAATATTATAATTATTCAAAATGTAAAATAAGGTTTTTATGGATTATAAAAGAATACATCATTTATGTATTTCGTTGGTTTTTGTGGCTAAGATATCTATTTCTATGGAACAAAGCCATATGCTTGCAGATTTTTTCAGTTCAACATCTGTAACAAATCTGGATTTTACGCAAGCTTGTGCAAAATTTGACGATATAAAATATCGATTAAAATTATACAAAGATACATGTGAAGATACTTATGATGCATTGGAATCGGTGGACTACTTAAAAACATCGAACTCATCGGTTATAGGCCTTGGTAATCCAGTAACAGAGTATCTTCATAACGCGCAATCCTATATAGATAGTATAGATTTTCTGAGTAATCACTATAAAAATACGAAAGGCAATAAGTTATTGTATGCAAGTCCATTTAGTGTCATTTTGGGTGGTTTTGTTGAAAAAAGAATGGAATTTTTAAACAATAGAAGAATTAATAAATTTGAAATGACCAAACCAAGAAATAAACACGTAACCTATTTGCAATCTACATATCCAGAATATATTGAATCTTTAAGTGAAGAAAATTCTTCCTCGTCTTATGAAAAATTAAGTTATTATTTAATACAAGATTTCTACGAAACAATGAATTTTTGTATTATTGAATTGTTTAAATGGGTTTCCGACGATTTTTGGAAAGATACAAGTCCTGAACTAGTAAAAACTAAAAAACTATTACAATACTCTATCAGTTTATGGCCAGACTTGATGCAGGATCCACCCGATCAAAGGGTTTCCATGGGGCATCCCGATCAAGCCATTGAAGAAACACAAGAATTAGATTTATATAGAAAATTTATATTAAGAGAAAGCGATTTAACGATTAGCATAAAACGCGAATCATTGGATTGCCCTTTGTTCAAAGAAAAAAAAACGTCTGTATCTTCTTCTGCGATTGTAGGTGTATGGGAATCTCCAGAATCGTGTGTTGTTTCTTCCCTCTCTGCAGTAAAAAAGAAAAAAAAGAAGAAAAAAAAGGCATCTTCTGCAACTGTTATGCCTTCAGAAAATCTGTGCAGTAGCGATATAGAAAGAACAGAAGAAAGCACTGAAGTCGCATCTGAAGATGATGTTGAAACTGAAAAAGTTCCTGCACCTGGGGCAAACGTAGAAGCGTTTGAAAACAAAGATGTAAATGAAACTACAGATACTTTTGAAGACTATCAATTTAGGCCTTACGCTAAACAATCTGCCTTTTCAGTCGAAAAAGAACCATCTTATACATCCTTTTTAAAGGGGCATCATAAAACGACGTTTGATCAAATTATGGAAACACCTTTTTCAGGAACGCTATATTATCGTGATTTTGTGAATCTATGGGAAAGATTAGGTGGGACAGTTCAAACAACATCAGGGTCGCATCGTAAATTAATGTGGAACAAACAATGCATGGGTGGTACATACGAACCCCATGGTGGACATAATTATGGTTTTAGAACGGTTAAATATTTAAGGGATTCTTTAAATCAATTGCTTGAAAGGGGTGGGTTCAGAATTTAAGTGTAAAATAAAAAACCCAGCTTCGAAACTGGGTTTTTTTAAAGTTATCTAATTTAAGGTTAAATTAGAATTTGTAACCTAAACCAATTGTGAAACGGTTTTGTGTAACTTTAACTTCGTGACGGTATTGTGTCGAAACATCTGACAAAGCGTAAGTGTCTTTGTTTTGGTCAAATTTAATTTTTGGACCAAATACATGGGTGAATTCTGCACGAACAAACATGTTTTTGTTAATGAATGCTTCTAAACCAACACCTGGTGCAAATGCCATGGCATTTTTCTTTTTCTCTTTTACAAAATCAGCTGTTGTTGCTGCATTATCAGTAATATCAACTACATCACCATCTTCGTCGGGCTGTCCTGTTATAGTGAGTTTTGACCCTGTGTTATCGGCTTTTGCGCTATATTTTCCACCTTCTAGACCTAATTTGATATAAGCTAATGTGGATGGTGTTACAAACATACCTGCACGTAATGCAAAACCATAACCCATTTTTTTCTTTACATTAAATTTTCTAACTTGTGGAGATTGGACGTAATCATCTGTCACTGATTCATTTTCAATTGACATTTCACTCCAAGAAGCATCTCTTACTTTTACATCAGATGTTTCACCGTTGAAAAACAATTCTGCACCAATATAACCTTGGCCCATTTGGTAACCGTAACCTGCGAATGCACCAAATACTGCACCTAATTTACCAGCATCGATTTTTTCACTGATTGGTTTTGCAACAGCAGCACCTGCAGCTGTACCAGCTGTTTTACCAGATGCAACATCGTTATTGTTGCTTAATGTATATTTTGCATTAGTGTTTGAACCACCCAAATTTGCACCAAGGTAAAAACCTGTTGCTGTTGAAGTTGTTGCATATGCTGAAGTTACCATAGCACTTAAAAGAAGTGCGGAAGCAATTTTTTTCATAAATTTATCCTTAACTTTATGTTTAATGTAGTGTTTACAGATAAAAGCTTATCAATAAATTTTATGAAACTCTCCGATAAAATGATGCATAAAATTCTTTTCTTTTTGAAATGTGTCTAATGAAACACATCGTTTTTTTGCCACTACTTTTAAATAAATAGCTTTTAAAAAAGAGTGTCAGAGTTTACTTGTTCTTAATAGTTTTGATCTAATTTCAAATTCAAGAATAAACATATATTGAATCCTTAATGGACGATTTGCTTAATGAATTTTTAGCTGAAACAAATGAAGGTCTAGCTAATTTAGAAAAGCTTATGCTTGATTTAGAACGCACACCTGATGATGCAGAAATTATCCGAACCATTTTTAGAATTATCCACACCATTAAAGGAACATGTGGTTTTTTGGGTCTTGGTCGTTTAGAAGCAGTCAGCCATGCGGCTGAAAATATTTTAAGTAAAATGCGAGATGGAAAATTAAAAGTTAACGCTGTTATTATGGGAACCTTATTGGTTGCATTAGACCGTTTACGGGCTATTGTGTCTTGCATCGAACAAGGCAGTGAAGATAAATTTTTGGATGAAGACCAAATAATCGTTAAAGCACTGAACGATTGTTTGACATTAGAAGCACAGTTTGATGACGCTATGCATGAATCTGACAAACCAGTTTTAGAACCCATTAAAACGGACCCTAAAAAACAAAATGTCCCAGTGCCGCACCAATATATTAGGGTACACGTCGATATTTTGGATAATTTAATTAACCTTATTAGCGAATTAGTCCTAACACGAAATCAACTGTTACAGTATTCGCAATCATCCATTGACCCTGTTTTTAATATTCCTTTATCAAGACTAAGTTACATAACATCGGAACTACAAGAAGAAGTGATGAAAACGCGTATGCAGAGCATTGAAAATGCATGGGCCAAAATTCCACGACTTATTCACGATTTATCGAAAGATTTGGGAAAACAAATTGAACTTGTGCAAAAGGGTGGTGATACAGAACTAGATCGTCAAGTCCTAGAATTAATTAAAGATCCCCTAACACATATGATCCGAAATTCTGCCGATCATGGTTTGGAAGCACCCGATGTACGTGAAAAAGCAGGTAAAAATCCAACAGGGACTATTACCTTAAATGCTTATCATGAAGGTGGTCAGATTGTTATTGAAATTAAAGATGATGGTGCAGGAATAGACCCTGAGGCATTGAAGGCAAATTTAATGGAAAAAGGTTTGATCACATCTGATGAAGCCAGTACGCTAACAGATTGGCAAATCATTAATTACATTTTTAAACCAGGTTTTTCAACGGCTTCTTCAGTAACCAGTGTGTCTGGTCGTGGTGTTGGCATGGATGTTGTAAAATCAAACATCGAAAAATTAAGTGGCACCATAGATTTGCAATCGGTTGTGGGGCAGGGTACAACCTTTACGATAAAAATACCTTTAACACTAACGATTATTTCAGCTTTGATTTTTGAAAGCCAAGGCGAACGTTTTGCTATTCCCCAATTAAGCGTTACAGAATTGGTAAGAGTTAGCAAAAGATCGATGTACAAAATTGAATTTATCAATAAAACACCTATTTTAAGGCTTCGAAAAGGTCTGTTGCCTTTGATCTTTTTAGAAGATCTTTTGAATATTAAAAAAGATGATAAACCGCTGGATCAAAGAGAATTATGCATCATTGTGATTCACATTGGAAATACTGGATTTGGTATTGTTGTGGACCGTGTCTATGACACACAGGAAATTGTTGTTAAACCCTTGGCCAAAGCCTTAAACACAGTGAAATTTTTTTCTGGAAGCACTATTTTAGGTGATGGTGGAATTGTTTTGATTTTAGATCAAAATGCAATTTCTAATCAGTTGAAAGATATTAATGGTTCAGAAAATATTCAATCTTTAGTTCCGCAAACCAAAGGGATTCACGAAAAGACACTATTGTTATTGTTTAAAGATCAAAACCAAAATTTTGCCGTTCCTTTAGCATTAGTTTCAAGAATTGCTGAAGTATGTGTGGATCAGTTAGAGAATGTGAATGATACGTGGCTGATAAGGTATCAAGAACATCTTTTACCTGTTACACGATTTTCTGGATTTTGGAGCGCTGAACAGATTAGGCGTAATAATTCTGTGACCATGCCCATGCTTATTTTCTCTGATCGTGGATATGCCATGGGTCTTGTGGTTGAAGAGATTGTCAATATTATTGAATACGATCTTGATATAGAAATTGCTAATAAAAAAGAAGGAAGCTTAGGCACGACATTAATTAATGGAGATACCACAAGCATTGTTGATTGTGAATATTATTTGGAAAAGTATTTCCCTGGATGGTTTGATCACCGATCCGTTGAAGCTATGGAAGGGGTTCGAAAAATTAGACTGTTATTTGTTGACGATAGTCAGTTTTTTAGAAGTTTATTTACACCTTTGTTATTGATGTCTGGATTTGACGTTGTGACAGCAAACTGTGGATTACAAGCTTTGAAAATATGCAGAGAGCAAACAGATTTTGATATTGTGATTAGCGATATTGAAATGCCCGAAATGTCTGGTTTTGAATTGGCCGTTGAACTAAGAAAATTATCAGCATTTCAGGAGACATTATTGATTGCATTAACTTCTCGTTCAACAAAAGAAGATATTACTTATTGCATGCAGTGTGGATTTAATTTTCATTTTTCAAAAACGCAACAAAAACAACTTATTGAACAAATCCATGAATTGAGAAGAAATATTTTGAATCAAGAGTATCAAGTGTATGCAACTAATGAATCATAATCCTAACACAAAAGATCAGTTTATATCGATAAGGATACAAAACGTGTTGTTTGGTCTATCGGTGCAGCATGTTCAAGATGTTATCTACACCCCTAAAATGTCGACAGTTCCTTTGTGTCCTGTGACGATTAGAGGTCTATTAAATCTAAGAGGAAGAATTGTTACAGCTATTGATTTAGGTATTATTTTAGATCTTGATTCTGCTGTGGACTCTTCAGATGCCAATAAGTCTGTTATGTCCGTTATTTTGGATGTGAACAATGAATTATACAGCTTTATTGTGGATTCAGTGGGTGAGGTGATTACAATTGATTCTTACTCTATTGAAAAGAAACCGTCCAATTTAGATGAACGATGGAAACAATTTACATTTGGGGTTTATCGATATGAAGAAGAGCTAATGGTCATATTAGATGAAAATAAAATATTTGCAGAAGCTCTATTTAAAACTGGGTCTTAAATAATAACAATAGTGAAAGAATTGCTATGAAGAAAAAAATACTTATCATACACGATATCAGGGAAGAAAGAAAAAAAATAAAAGCTTTCCTTGAAGGGTTAGGTTGCATTGCTGACGAGGCTTTAAATGGTGAACAAGCTTTTGAATATTGCATGTCAAGACGACCCGACGCTATGGTTGTTTATTCTAAATTACAAAACCAAGATGGTTTATCTTTTTTGAAATTATACCATGACACCATTGGACAATTTCAAAAATTACCACCGGTCATATTTTGCATAGATGATAAAAAAGATCCTAATGCAGAACCTGCACTGAAAGATGGTGCAAAAGTTTTATTGGTGTATCCGTTGACGGTTAAAAAAATTGATACGTGCTTAAAGAAAATTTTCGTGTAAATAAAAGCGTTATGAAACGTCAGAAAACTGAGAAGAAATTAATTTTCTATAAAGTGCAGAATTCATGGTCAACTCTGCATGGCTGCCTACATCGATAATATTTCCTTTGTCCATGACAACAATGCGTTCACACGTCACAACAGTTGATAGCCTGTGTGCAATAACAATGCAAGAACGCGTATTCATCAGATTTTTGATACCTTTTTCCACAGCCATTTGATTGATGGTGTCCAAATTACTGGTTGCTTCATCCAACAAATAGATGTCAGGATTTTTTAACATCGCACGTGCGATGGCAAGACGTTGTTTTTGGCCTTGCGATAATCTGCAACCATTTATTCCAATTGGTGTATAAATTCCTTGCGGCAAAGCATCGATAACTTCTTCTAGTTGTGAAAGATGGATGATTTTTTTCAGATGTTGAATTGAAAATGAATCAGAACCATACGTAATATTATCCAGCAATGTTCCTGAAAATAGAAGAGTATCTTGAGGTACCCATCCAAATTTATCTCTTACACTTTTTATTGTCATATCTTGGTAAGATATTCCGTTGAGGTAAATATCTCCTCTGTGAGGTTCATAAAATCTCATAAGCAGAGAAAATAAAGTTGTTTTACCCGCACCTGATGGTCCTACGATGGCCATTTTTTCACCCGGTTGAAGAATAAAAGAAATATCTGAAACGTTAAATTTTGCATTCTGATGCTTGTAGCTAACATTATGAACAAGAAGGGTGCCTTTGTTTTGTGTTTGGTATCTTTTTCTATCTTTAGGAATGGTAATAGATTTTTCAGCAGTTATAAATTGGTATATTTCATTGAAACTAATCAATGTTTTTTGAATATCTAAAATGTATTCTCCCATGGGACCTGCGGTGATTCCTGCGAGGAAAGCGTATATTGTAAAACTTAAGAGTTGTTCGTATGTCATGTAAGACTGATTGGCTAAAATAAAACCAAGAACAACAACAGAACATAAAATTACAATACACAAAAAAATAATTAAACTTGTAACTATTGAACGCACAAAATAATAGCGACGATGGATGTCTTTATGCTCAGTTGATAAGAGATTGAATTGATTTCTTTCAAAGGCAGATTTATTGAATGCTAAAATAATTTTGATATTTTCAATGCGCTCTTTAATGAAATCAATAATTTTTAAGTCATGGTGATTCTTTGTTTTAACTTTATTTTTTATGATCCGAATCAAAGGATAAATCAAAATTATCAAAATACAAATCATCCCTAACGTAATGCATGATAGATAAATGGATTGCTGAAACATCAATGTTAAGCTGCCCAATAAGATGACTATGTTTCTTAAAAGAACTGAAAACGTGATTCGCACAGTGTGATTAATTGTTTTTAAATGATGATCAAAATAGTGCAAACATTGATCATGGTTTTGATTTTCAAAATATGAAACAGATGAGTTAAGTATGGATTCAAAAATGTAGTGTCTTAATTTTTCTTCCATATTTTCCCAAAAGCGAGCATAAAAATATGATCTTAAAAAACTACACACAGCAATCAAGCAACCAAAAATAACCAGAGGTTGTAGAAGGGGTATAAGTTGGGCGTTGAATTCAAATTTATGGAAATTACTTTGTAATGTTTTTAGCAGTGTCCCTGTGTATAAAAGAACAGTAGCAGCACCTAAAGAACCGATCAGGGCTAAAAATAAGCTAATCCAAGATTTATGGATAAGACTTTTTAATATTTTTTTTTTTGTCATGCGTATCATATGTGGAATGGTGGAGCCGAGGGGAATCGAACCCCTGACCTTTACACTGCCAGTGTAATGCTCTACCAATTGAGCTACGACCCCAAGTTAATTGAATGTACCATACCGTGAAAAAAATTCAACCAAAAAATAATTTGTGTATGTCGCATAGATTATGTATGAATAAAAATAATTTAAAAACACATATAAATAGCGAGAAGTAAAAATAGCATACAATCTTTAAAAATTTCTATGGCCATTTTATCTTTTATTTTTTGCTCTATGTTGGTTATGATGTAAATATTTATATTCTTTGTGTCTTACAATGAAAAACATACGATCCTTTTTTTTTGGTAAATCATTTATCGATGAAGTGGCTGAAAATATATGTGCATCAGATCATTCATTGTTAGGTAATGGTGGCGATGAAAATGAGACTATTATTTTCTTGCCTACCAACAGATCTGTTTTGAATTTAAAGAAAAAAATAGAATTACAATCTTTACAATTTGGACAAAACTTTCATCTTCCTCGATTCATATCTCTTTCAGATATTGAATCGATGGAATGTTTTTTAGTGAAATATGATGAATCGTTTATCCCTCAAAAAACCATGACAGGTTTAGAGAAATTTTTGTATTTTTTTTCGCATATCAAAAATATAGATTCTGTAAAACAAAAAGTAGAATGGATTCAGTATTTTATTCAATTAGAGGAATCATGTTGTATTGCCGATATTTCTATTGAAAAAGTTAAAAGTTATGTGATTAGCGATTATTTTCTTTGTGATGATGCTTCTAAAGAATATCAATCATTTAAAGAAATTTTTTTGAATTTCTGTTTATGTTGGGAACAATTAAAAGAGAAAAATATTTTAACACAAACAGCCTATCGTTCTTTATTGTGTGGTCGAATTGCTGATGTTATTGATAAAAAAAACATCGGAAGAATGATAATTGCTGGCACAACTGGAACGATTCCAGCAACACGCTATTTAATACAATCCATTGTTAAAAGTGAAGATGGTATTGTTTTCTTACCTGGTTTTGATCCGGTAGATTTTGAACAAGCAAAAAATCAATTCACTCATCCACAGCACACGATAAGTCAACTAATTCAATCCCTTCATATTGATTCTGTGACTCAAAATCCTGAACAACTTTTTTTATCCCCGTTGAATGAACGTGGTAAATTAATCTATCAGTGCTACAGAGAAGAAACGATTGATTTGGATCTGACAGAAGCATCGAAAAATTTGTTTTTACACGCTTTTGATAATTTGCAAGAAGAAGCTATTTCTATTGTACATATGGTTGAATATCTTCTTGAAAAAACAACATCCGAAATTGCAATTGTAACGTCGAATGTTCAATTGATGTCTCTTTTACAATGTAATTTTGATTTTAAAAACATAAAGGCTAATTTTTCATCTTCTTTGGTTTTGCAACATTCACCTGTGGGGCAATATCTGCTAGCAGTGTTAAATATATTAGAATCTCCCCAAGATACACAATTTTGGTTGTATCTTATGAAACATCCTTTGTTTTTGAATGATAATCGTGTTGATGTACTGAATATCGTTCGGTTTTGCGAGTTAGAATTAAGAACAAAAGTAGAGTTCGGAAAAACCAATTTGTTTGATGTTTTGAAGGATCTAAAACAAAATTCACACACAATTGATTGTTTAAATTCTTCTATTTTGGAACTTGTGATCAAAATTATAGAGAGCATAAAATACTTGATTGATGTTTCACTCAAGGAGAAAAATTTCTTAAATTTTTTAATAGATTTAGAAAATATTTTAGAGATATCTACAGATCACAAAATTGTACATCATCATGATGGCGCAAGTCTTGCAGGTTTTTTGAATATATTAAAGCAAGACATTAAAGGAATTAGAAATGTTGAATTTATCCCACATATAAAAGAATTGATGGTTATTGCACCAAACATAGAAGATCCTTCGGTGTATGGCTCCAGAGTCCGCGTGCTTGGAACCTTAGAGTCCAGATCAAACATTGCTGAAGTCGTTATTTGTGCTTCTCAAAACGAAGGTATTTGGCCAAGAGATCCAGACATTGATCCTTTCATCAGTCTTTCTACAAAATTACTATTAGGGTTTCCTCATCCTAAAAGACAGCAAGGTTTAGCAGCACACGATTGGTGTTCTAATTTGTATGGTGAAATTGTGGTTTTAACTCGGTCGAAAAGTGAGTTAGGGCAAAGTCAAACCCATAACAGGTATTGGCAAAGGCTGTTGGATTTAGGCGTGGAAGAAAGCAGCTTCTTTGATGTATGGGATTTCCCCGCGGTTTCATTTGACAAAGATCTTCAGCCTATATCTCTCCCAGAGCCTAAGCCATTATTGTCTTTACGTCCATTACGCTATTCTGCAAGTCAAATTGATCGATTGATGAATGACCCTTATTCTTTTTTTGTTTCTCACATATTAAAATTGAAGTCTTTAAAAAACATAGATGAACGACTCATGTTTGTGGAAAAAGGTTTAGTCTTTCATAAAATCTTTGAAGAATATTTAAATGTAAGGGACTTTAGTAAGTTAACCTATGAAAGATTATTAGAAATAGCAAACATAGAATTTTCTAAAGTATGTTTTCAAGATGTTCCATTATCGAAAATTATATGGCAGGAAAGATTCCATTGTATTGCTCAGTCATTTTATAAAAAATTGGTGCAAGAACCAGTTGACTATCGCAAGGTAGAGTGTTTGGGTCAGATGCTTATGAATGTCAATAATTTAGATGTGTACATACACGCTCGTATGGATAGATTAGAAATGATGAGTGATCTTAAAAAAATGAGGGTGATTGATTATAAGACAGGTTCCCTTCCGACTCAGACCGATATTTACAGTGGAAAGTCATTTCAAATTTTGTTGCAAGCCTTATTGCTAAACGATAAAAGGTTTGGATTGAATCAGGGTTTAAATATTGAAACGATAGCTGAGCTATGGCAATTACAAGGGACAACCGAAGAGCCGATAAAAGTTTTATCGCTTCATTTAAATGCTGAACAAAAAAAAGATATTCAAAAAGCAATCCATAATTTGTTATCATTCTTCTTAAACTCCAATACCCCCTATTTAAGCAGACCTTCTTATGATGACGACATATATTTCTCCAGAAAAGAAGAATGGCAACATCATAATTGAAAAAATCAATAGTTAAAAAATGCTATTTTACACAGGCATAGAAAGAAACCGAGATGCACAGTGATATAAGATTAATCGACGTAAAAGATCTTACAAAAGAACAAGCAGGACAAGAGCTTGGCTATTTGTCACGAGAAATTGCCGATTATGATTATTACTACTACAATAGTTCTCAGCCCTTAATTTCAGATGCGGCCTATGACGCATTAAGAATTCGAAACACGGAAATAGAAAAAAGATTTCCAGATCTTAGACGCCTTGATAGTCCAAATCACAGAATTGGGTCCCCATTGACGGGTACAATTCAAAAAGTTAAGCACAGGAAACCAATGTTGTCTTTAGATAATGTGTTTAAGGAAGAAGAACTTAAGAATTTTTTTGATAAAATATTACGTTACTTAAAATTAGAAAATATGAATGATTTAGCCTTCATGGCTGAACCTAAAATAGATGGCTTGTCTGCTTCTTTGCATTATTATCAAGGATCGTTTGTCTTAGGTGCAACCAGAGGAGATGGTCAAGAAGGTGAAAATGTCACCTCCAATTTGAAAACAATTACAGAAATTCCTATTCAATTATCAGGTGAGAATGTACCCACTAGTATCGAAATTAGGGGCGAAGTTTACATGGCAAAAGAAGATTTTTGCGATTTAAACACACAAAGAGAACAAGAAAACCTTTTGCCATTTGCTAATGCTAGGAATGCTGCGGCTGGTTCTTTACGTATGCTAGATCCTGAAATAGTTAAAAAACGATCTTTACGTTTTTTTGCTTATGCGTATGATTCTATCGATTATCATTTAGATCAAACACAAGAAGATATTTTAAAACGTTTGAAAAGTTGGGGGTTTCAAGTTAATCCGATGTCACAATTATGTCGTACATATCCCGATATTTTAAGTGCTTATTCACAAATTGAACAATTAAGGGAATCATTACCTTACGAAATTGACGGTGTTGTTTTAAAATTAAATGATTTGAATTTGCAGAATCGTTTAGGTTCAATTGGAAGAACTCCAAGACATTCTGTAGCGTTTAAATTTTCTGCCCAAACTGTTGAAACAAAACTTATGAAAATAGATGTTCAGGTTGGTAGAACAGGTGTGTTAACGCCTGTCGCTCATCTTCAGCCGGTTATGGTGGGTGGTGTCGTTGTATCCAGAGCAACGCTACATAACGAAGACGAGATTAAGCGTAAAGATATTCGTATCGGAGATTTTGTAATACTTCAAAGATCGGGTGATGTTATTCCTAAAATTATAGGTGTCAATTTAAGTCGCAGACCTCATGATTCGATAATATTTGAAATGCCGGTTTCTTGCCCCAGTTGTGGTGGTGAAATTGCTAAAAATAGTGATGGTGTTTTTAAAAAATGCATTTCATCTAAAACTTGTTCTGCACAAATTTTAGAAAAACTATATCATTTCGTTAGTCGCGACGCCTTTGATATTGAAGGATTAGGCGAAAAAACAATGAATCAATTGCATGAGTGGGGAATTTTAAAAGAGCCAGCAGATATTTTTGAATTAGAAAAGTTAAATGCAACTTTATCAGAACCTTTAGAGACGAGAAAGGGATGGGGGCAAAAAACAGTAGATAATTTATTTAAATCCATTCAGGCTAAAAAAAAGATCGTGCTAGACAGATTTATTTTTGCTTTAGGTATTCCAACAGTTGGACGCCAAACAGCCAAAATATTAGCATTGCGATTTGAAAATTGGGATGCAATTCAACAGGTTACAGTTCAAGATCTTGTGGATATAGAAAACATTGGTGAAATTAGCGCATTAGAAATTTTTTCATTCTTAAACGATGATCATAATAGTCGGATTATTTTGAATGTTTTAAAGCATGTAGAATTATTAGCGGTGAGCAATAATGTCGTAGAATCTGAACTGAAAGGAAAAGTGATTGTTTTCACTGGTACTTTGGAATCATTAAGTAGAACAGAAATAAAGGCGCAAGCTGAAAAATTAGGGGTTTTAGTAGCTTCTTCTGTGACTAAAAATACATTTATGGTCGTGGCTGGCAAGGATTGTGGTAAAAAATTACAGGATGCTCAAAGACTTAATGTAAAAATTATAGATGAAAAAGAATGGATTGAAATAATAAGCAAGTATAAATAGTTTTTTATTAATTATTTACTTGACAATAATTTAATTTTAATGTATTGTTAATATTAACTTATTATTTTTAAGGGAAAAATATGGTTGGGTCTATCGTTAGTTATTCTCGTGTTGATCTTAATCTTTTTAAAAGCGCTGAAGACCCAAAAGAAATTGCTAGTTTAGATCAAGATAATAAAAAAGAAAGTCCTGCTTTAGTTAATTTTCGGGATGTTAATTTAGAAGCTTATGCCGTGCAAGGGCAAGTGCAAGTAACTTTTCAATCTTTAATGAGTAAGATAAGAGAAACACGAAAACAAAATGAAATAGATGCTGCTATTTCAGGGGAAAATAGAAATGAGAACGCTAAAGAACCTTATGCTTATGTCGAACGATTTGAAGGATATTCAGATGTTTACGATGAATTACAAGAATTAGCATTACAGGTCGACATAGACGATTTAGGTGAAAACGAGGATTTGAAAGAACTTCAAGAATTTGGGTTTTCGGAAGAAATATATACTTTATCTTCTAAAAAAGACGATTTATTTGATAGATTGCATTACGATATACCGTATAAA
Organism: Candidatus Pelagibacter sp.; assembly: GCA_013823725.1. Classification (GTDB taxonomy): domain Bacteria; phylum Pseudomonadota; class Alphaproteobacteria; order Paracaedibacterales; family CAIOTO01; genus PNMQ01. The sequence goes on along the minus strand of PNMQ01000002.1, from coordinate 261,183 downwards.
CCTTATGTAATGAATGAGGGGAACAAGATTATGGGGCAAGATCGTATTTCTACGAATGAAAAAAAAGATAGAGATCTTGGAGTACTTTAGATCTAAAATATTTTTTGTTAGAGGTCAAAATGAATTAATCTTGAATAAAGGTAGAATCTTAACACTCCTTTATTTTTTTAAAATGAAATTTTAAATATACAAAGCAAAATATAGAATAATAAAGTAACAAGGCTGTTAATCCAAAATTTGGCTTTAAGATGGTGTACTTGTGGGGCGCCTGTATCATGCCCCTTTTCCGATAAATCGGCATCCGCTTTTATACCAAACGGTAGTACTAAAAAGAAAAACATCCACCAAGAGCAAAATAAGATTACAATCGTTTCAACGATAGAAAAAGGAAAAGAGTTCATTATTTGAATTTTAAGGTATCTGTCATGTTTTTAGCATACGGTATTTTATGAAAAGAAGTGAGATGATTTGTGGGATTTTTCTTTTTTTTCTTTTTGGTTATAGATATAGCACATGAACGCAGCTGCAATTGTTGCGATGAGTCCCCACATAAAGGCTCCTGAAGTGCCTAATCCATTTTTCTGCGACCATTGTGCGCAAGAGCCTGCAAAATAATTGCCTAGTGGCACAGCTATGCCTGACACTAGATAAAATACAGAAAAAGCTGTCCCTCTAAGATGTGCAGGCGCATCTCTTGCAATCATTGCACCTATAAGGCTTTGGGTGACCCCCATGTGTATACCCGCACAGCATATAGAAATTAAAACACTGTATGAATAAGAAAAAGGAAGTAGCATAAAATTAGCAAAGCTTAAAAACAAAATACCCTTTAACAAATGGTATTTATCATATTCATTTTTTGATTGAGAGCTCATCCATAAAGCACTGCATGACTCTGATAAGTTATACAAAATCATCATTAGTGGAATCGAAGATATAGCTATTCCATAATCTCTGCCTCTAAAATGGATAAACGCTTCACTGAATCTACCTAGCATTAAAATGAATGTAATGACCATTAAATGCCAAAATGTTTGTGGTAGCTCTTTTGTTCTTTGTTTAATGCTGTGAAAAATATTTTGATTATAGAGGCTCATTAGATGCGATTTTTTTTCGATTTCCTTTTGCTCATTATGTTTAAAACAGTCTTCAATAAAAACAATAGAAATGAGTGTGGCCATTAAAGAAGGGACTAATGAAACTACAAAAACTAGTTGGTAATTATTGTCATATTTTTTCATCAAATAACTGGATGTTAATCCTCCAATTGTAAACCCAAGAGCATATAATCCACAGCGCAACGCATAACTTTTTTCGTAGAGCGATTTATGAACAGAGTCTGCAATAAGAGCATCAGTTGGTGCTGCACGAATACCTTTCGCAAGACGATCAATACCTTTTGCAAAAAAAATTGATAAAAAACTTTGAGCAAAAATGAAAATGGGTTTGATAATAATACCTAAAATCATACCTAGTATAATGAAAATTTTTCTTTTTTTATAACGATCGCTAAGATATCCAGAAACGATTTTTGCGATAAAGGAAAAAAGTATAACCCCACCTTCGATAGCACCAATATCTTTATAAGACAGTTTAAGCTCTTCGTGCATATACAACGATAGAACAGAAAATATCATTACGCTTGCAATGCCGCTTAAAAAATTTGAAAAAATGATGGCGTTAAGATTGCTATTTTGCGTAAATATTGATGATTTTTTTATTTGATGAAACATTTTAAATGATAAAAAGAATATTTTTTAATAATAAGCTATTTGGGAAAAGTGCTTATTAAAGTTTAACATAAATATTTTTTTTTTCAACAAACGCTTTATGTAAATGGATAAAATTAATTTAATTATAAGTCTATTAGATTTATATTTTTGAATTCTGAAATTTAAAGATTAAGATTCCCAATTTGGAAAGAAAAAATTGGGTTGAGCTGCATTGGTTAGGACTCTGTTGGTAAAAGGTGCATAAAATGGTATTTTTTCTTGCTTATTTAGAACAAGTGCACTTTGAATTTCCATTTTATGAGCACCTAAAATGTCCGTATCTAAACTGTCACCAATCATTAAGATTCTATCTTTATGTGCCGAAATAAGTTCAAAAATATACTCATAAATTTTATGGTGAGGTTTTCCGTAATAAATGACATGTCCACCAAGTTGATTATAAATACCTGCCCAATAACCTGGTCTAATAATAGGTTCTTCTTTCTCATATACGACAATATCAGCGTTGACGCAATAGAAGGGGATATTTTTATGTAGTGCACAGTCTGTAATATGGGTATATTTTTCTTCAAAGATTTTTTTATTTTTGGTGATAGTTAGAGCAATTAATACATCTGCTTCTTCAATTTGTTCAACAATATGAAATTTTTCATGAATGAGAAGAACAAGTTCATCATTCACATCATCAATATTTTCATCCACGAGTAATGCTTTAGGTTTTCTCCTAATGTCTATATATGGACATTTATTAAGGTTAATATCGTGTAAAAAAACTTCGCCAGACGTTATGAGATAGTCATACAAAGATGAATCTAAACCTTTTGATTCAAGCACTTTTTTAATGGTGCTGGAGGGTCTTGGAGAATTTGAAGCAATAATAATGGTTTTATTATGCTTTTTAAGAAGCTTAAATTTATCAATTATTCCTCGATATACTTTTTTGCCATTGTGAATAACACCCCATATATCAAATATAAATACATCAAAAGATTCAAGGATAAGTTCAAGTTCTGTTAATCTGTTATTTTTCATATTTCTTAGCTTTCTTATTTCATGGAAATACTATTGTATTAGTGTTTATAAAATACTAAGATCTTGAAAATTTTCACAAAAAATTAATTATTTTTCTGCAACATAGATACAGATTCGTGAAATTTATCTGAAATTGAAAAGACAAGATAAAAAAAGTTTAATAAATTCATTAGGATGGTGTTTCATTGCACTAGTTCCTATTTTTTCTTATCAATCCTTTAATGGCGTTTTAGACGAAAAATTATCACTTTTTATAGCGTTAATGATGACAGCATCTTTAATGTGGTCTTTAAACTGGTTTGTAGAATTTGTTCCTGCATTGTTTGTATTGTGTGGTGTAGCTGTCTTCGATCTTGCCCCATCAAAAGTGATTTTGTCAGGATATGCTTCGGAAGCCTTCATGATGATCATCGGGTTAATGATTATTACGACAATTATCACAAATTCTGGCATTATTTTGAGGGTTATTTTTTATATCCTATCGATGACAAGGCACAATCCACAAATGTATGATAAGTGCTGCTTTATTTTGTTCACTGTCGCAACACCTTTACTGCCAGCCAATATTACCCGCATGGAATTAGCTGCAAATTTGATTAAAAAACTATCTATGTTTTGGGGACTTCCTAAAATGAGGTCTCAGCATAATCGATTAGTGATCAGTTCATTTCAAGGATCATCAATTTTAGGAACGTGTTTCATTAGCGCGTCTCTCATGAATTTTATGGTTAATCAATTTATTACGGTTCAAGAAGAAATTAGATTTGGTATAGAAGGTTGGCTGAAGGCATCATTCATAGCTTTAATCGTCTTAATTATTGGCTATATTATTGTTCACAAATTCATTTTTAGAAATCAGTTTCTCATTGATACTCATCCAGAAGTGATTCAAGAAGAATTAGAAGCCATGGGGACATTATCTTTGGGCGAAATTTTTTCTTTAGGATCTATCGCTGTTTTGGTTATGGGAATGTTGACTTATCCGATTCATCGTATATCACCAACATTTATAGCGCTGACGTTAACTTGCATTATTATGATTTTAGAAGTAGTAGATGCTAAAACAATTATGAGAAAAATAAATTGGACCATTATTTTTCTTATTGGTTCAGCAGTCAGTATATCTAAACTGATTATCTATTTTGAAATTGATAAATTTGTTTCTCAACCAATAGCTTTGTTTTTACTAGATATCAGCCATTCTAAATATATTTTGTATATTTTTGTCATCATTACAACTTTTATCGTTCGATTGTTTCTTCCTATAACAGCTACAGTGTCTATGCTTTTACCCATTTTATTGCCATTGCATATTCCATTTCAGGTGAGTGCTTGGTCTATAGCCTTTGTTATTTTGACAATTACAGATGCTTGGTTTTTCCCCTATCAATCATACATATACACGTTTTATAAGATGCAATTAGAGCAGGATGAAATTATTTATGATGAAAAAATATTTTTGAAATTCCAAAGATGTATCAATATCTTTAGAGTTTTGGCGGTTTTGGCCTCAGTATTTTATTGGGATTATGTAACATGATCTTGATAGGGGATGAAAATAAATGAAAAATATGAAGTCATTCTTGAATGAGAAGTTTTTTAGACTCCTAGTTGTTATAGCAGCAGTTTGTTTTGTAATTCAGTATTGTTCGCAAAAATCAGTTATTTTGGTTATTCACAGTTATAATACTGATTATTCTTGGGTAAAAGATTTAAACAAAGGTATAGACAGAGTTTTGGAAAAACAAAAATCCTATATTGTTGTTAAGTATCATTATATGGATACTAAAAACCATCCTAAGCAAGAAGATATTATTAAGGCTGGAAAAATTACGCAAGAAATAATATCCATTTTAAAGCCAAGCGTGATTATTGCCATTGATGACGATGCGCAAAAATATGTTGGCAAGCATTATGTAAACCACCCCGATATTAAGTTAGTATTTGCAGGCGTTAACTCTGAAATAGAAGATTATGGATACAAAACAGCCAATAATGTTACGGGATATTTAGAACGTATTCCAATTGATGCAGTTGTAGATTTTTTAACTTATGCTAAGTCTAAAATTACACCACATAAAAAGTTAAGGGTTGTCCATGTGCATGATACATCCAAAACAGTCATTTTAGATAATCAACGTTTAAAGGAATTTAAACAATGGGGTCAGGTAGAGTTATTACCTTCAATTGAAGTTAAGAATTTTTCTGAATGGAAAAATGCTATAAAGAAAACTGAACAAATAGCTGATGTGATTTTATTATCAAATTACAGGAAAATTTTTAATGATGGAACAGATAAACTAGTTTCTCCTGAAAAAGTTATGAATTGGGCTTTTGAAAATTCGCAAAACTTGATATTGGGACTGAACGGATTTGTAACAGAAGATGGCGGAGCTCTTTCTATAGGTGCATCTCCTTTCGAGCAAGGGGAGGAGGTTATGGAAATGGCACTTCAATTATTTAATCATAAAAAAACCCTAAAAGATTTGCCTATCAAAGAAACTCGTCAGTATATTGTATCTGTACATCAAGAGAGATATGCAAAAAGTTATATAAAAAAGGGTATAGATTTACCAAAGTCGTATGAAGCACTTGCAAGAGCTGTTGGAAAGTATATGATAGAAAAAGGTCGCTGATATTGGTTTATTTGGGTTTTGAAATCCTCGCAACATAAAAGTCTACGTTTTCTTTTATCCGAATTAGAATTATTATTGTATCAGGATATTTTTCAGCTGAAAGATTATCAGGTTTCAGAAAAATTTTTAGAAAGTCTAATGCTACATTTTGAGGTTTTCAAAAATCACCAGGAATTTCAAAAAATAATGGCACAACGTTTATTTCTTAATCTGGAATATTGGTGTGATATAGTGCACTATCCAAAAAGAGTTATGCAGTATTTAGCTATTGAAATAGACTATGTGAAGATTAATTCTCAGCATTTGTTGTATGAAATTTCCAAAGATTACCCGTTTCTAGTGCAACTACAATTGATGAAACCTGTTCATATACCTATAAGTATTTCTTGGGTATGGCTGATATTACTTTTTTACGGGTGGGATTACTGGCAAAAGGATGAAAGCCCTATGCATGAAAATACCATGGCCAAATTAAACAGCCTTTTACAAGAGATATTTATATTTTAAAATGCTGTGCTTTTTGAACTATTAGAGACAAATAGTGAAGTGCCATTTTGTATCATAGATTTTTTGATATAGCTCACTATAAAAGAGCTTCAATCTTTCTCTTTTGGTTAAATAAATTTTAAATTTGATGTATCATAGTATTGATATGCAAATGATAAATGGAGAAAAAAAATTGACACTTATTCCTTACGTTGTTGAACAATCGGGTCGCGGAGAACGTTCTTACGATATTTATTCACGATTACTCAAAGAAAGAATTATTTTTCTGACAGGTCAAGTGTATGACGAGATGGCTGCAACTATATGTGCTCAGCTATTATTTTTAGAAGCTGAAAATCCCAAAAAAGATATCTTTATGTATATCAACTCACCAGGTGGTGTGGTGACATCGGGAATGTCTATTTTTGATACAATGAAGTATATTCGTTGTGATGTTGCTACATTGTGCATGGGCCAAGCGTGTTCTATGGGTTCTTTGCTTTTAACAGCAGGAACTAAAGGAAAACGATATGCTTTGAAAAATTCACGCATTATGGTTCATCAGCCATCAGGTGGTGCCCAGGGTCAAGCAACAGATATTGAAATTCAAGCTCGTGAAATTTTAAAATTACGCGCACGCTTAAATGAAATTTATGTAGAATGTACAGGTCAACCTTTATCAAGAATTGAATCTGCAATGGAAAGAGACAGTTTTATGTCTGCGGATGAAGCCAAAGTATTTGGTTTAGTTGATCATGTTGTCGAAAAACGAGAAGACACAGCTATTACTTTAAGTGGTGATCAACCTTCGGAAGCTTAAGTAAAGTATTCAAAATTTCCTACGAACTTTTCAGAGCCTTTAGGTCTTTGAACTAAAATAAACTGTAGAGGAGAGATCAAGCTCTCCTCTACAACTGTTGTAAAATAAGCATAATGGGCAATGTCAACATAGCCATCAATTCCAAGGCTTTGTTTGCTTAGTTTAAAAAAATTAATACATGTTTGCTGAAATAGATCAGAGGCTTCAATGTAGTATTGTGGTGATCTTTGTGCGAATTTCATTTTATTTTTAATTTCTTGTGGAATGCCACTTTCAAAATTATTCACTTGAAGGCCAATCATTGAAATGCCTGAATCTTGGTGCTGTTTAAGATAATTATTATTACCTGCAAGATTATTAGATAAAACTTGGACTCTGAATAATATATTTTTACAATGCGACTCTACAGAATGGATGACATGATTATTAAGATGTAGGGCATTAGTGCTTGTTTTTATGAGACCTAAACCTTCACAAAGGATTTTTAAAGTATGTAATTCATGAGCTTTAAAAATAGAAATTTGTAAATGATCAAAACTTATAGAGTTTATAATTTTAAGCGTGTTTTCCTTTTTTTCAATAATATCAAAATGACGTACAAGGAATTCCTTCCATTTAGACGTATCCAATATGTGCAAAAGAGAATCTCCTAGCCCCATAAATGATTGTAAATTAAAGGGAGTATGGTACTTATACAGTTGACCTCCGCAGTTCGAAATCTTATGAATCAACTGTGCTACTCGATCTGTAAGAAGACATAATCCAGAAATGCAGAGTCCATGCATCTGCACATAAGAACCTTCACGACAGTTGCCTCTTCCTTTTTGTTCATAATTTAAAGCAATGTAAGATGTCACATTTTTATATAATTCAACAGCATGTAATTTATGATGTCCAACCAGATTAAAACCGAGTTTTAATAGCAATGTTTTGACTGCATCACGCTTTAGAGAAGATGGTGCAGAAATTTCTATAAACCCAATATTTAATGAAGGTTGCATTATTTTATCATTCGCGAATTTAGCTTTTGAAGGACAAAGGTTCTTAAATAACTAGCAAAATTAGTAGAATCTCTAAAATTATCTTGTTGTTCTATAAGGCATTTTAATGAAATCCCTTGAGATTGAGCTATGAGTTGTAGTTCATGCCAAAATGCTTCTTCCAATCGAATTGATGTTGGGTGCCCCATGATAACAAATGATTTCTTAATCATCTCAAAGTATTATTTATTGTATTATACAATTTAATTGTATGTAATATTGATCATTATTGCAACAAATATTTATTTTTTAATGCTTTCCCATATGATATTCATAACATCTTGCGTGGCAAAAGGTTTCGATAATAGGTGTAGCTTTTCTCGTTTATCATTTAGAGAGTGGGGGTCTTCTATGACTGTTTGAAGAATATGAGCAATTTTTTCAGGTGTAATTTCATATTCAGAAAATACCCAAGCCGCATCGTTTAAAGATAATTGATGTGCATTCATGGTTTGATCCCCTTCTTCAGAAGCTGCAAAAGGTATTAAAATAGCTGGAAGTTTGGCTATGCAAAGTTCGGCAATGGTAGATGCGCCTGCACGCGAAATAATGATATCTGCTTTTTTGTAATAGTCTGCAATGGGATTTAAAAAAGGCAAAACTACAGCGCTGCATTGTAAGTTTTTATAAAAGGCTGTTATTTCTTGAATTTGGTCTTTCCTGGCCTGATGAAAAATATGTATTTTGCTTTGAATTTGAGGATCCAGTAAACCAAGTGCTTTTGGAATAATTTCTCCAAAAATTTTAGCGCCTTGGCTTCCTCCAATGACGACAATGTTTAATTTGTCTTGTGAAGACTTATTAAAGTTTTCTAATTCAATCACACTGGATCTAACCATCATGCCTGTATACTGTGTTTTATGTTTCCATTTATCGGCATATTTTGTTGTTTCAAAAGATAAGCATATGGTTTGTGCTGATCGAGCTAAAAATCTATTGGCTTTTCCCAGTAGGGCATTTCCTTCATGAATTAGGGTAGGAATTCGTAAAATTTGAGCTGCCAAAACACAAGGAACAGAGGGGTATCCTCCAAAACCAATCACAGCACGGGGTCTATCTAGAATAAGTTTGATCAAGCATCTCAATAATTCCAGTCCCATACTTATGGGATAAATCATTTTTCCAAAGCGGTTAGATATTCTTTTGATGTTAGAAATAATATCGGTTTTGTGTTCAGTTTTATTAAGAAATTCCAAACCTCTTTGGTCTGTTGCAAAGCCATAAGGTATCGATTGTTTTTTAAATTCATCAGCCAGTGCGACTGCTGGGAAAATATGTCCTCCAGTTCCACCACTGACAATGAGGATTTTCTTTTTGTTTACTTTCATAACTTTACCCTTTAAAAAATTCATTTAAGAAATTTTTATAAATTTCTTTAAGTTTATTAAGTTCACGGATGAATAAATATTCATCTGTTTTATGGGCTTGGTCACTGATTAAGCCAAATTCCAAAGTCGGGCAAAGGTGATGCATGAACCTGGCATCCGATGTTCCACCCGATGTGCTGAGTTGCGATGTTAAATGCGTTACTTTTTGTACAATGTTAGCAAATGTTTGCAGATATGGATTGTCGGCTATAATAAACGGATGAGCAGATACAGAATGCGTTAATTCCCATTGATATTCTTGCGACGTCTGTTCGATAGACCTACGTATCGTCTTTTGTATGACATCTACTAATTTTTCAGCTGTATGTTCAGTGTTAAATCGAATATTAAATTTTGCTTCACATGTGCTTGGGATAATATTTCCTGTTGGATTGTTGGTGTCTACAGATGAAATCTCTAAGTTTGAAGGTTGAAAATATTCATTTCCATTATCAAGAATAAGATGATTTAATTCATACAGGCATTGGGTCATGGCTGGAAGTGGGTTAAGGGCTTTTTCTGGATAGGCAATATGTCCAGCAATTCCAATGATCTTTAGCTTAAAAGAAACACTTCCTCTGCGTCCAATTTTTATCATTTGCCCAAGAATCTCGGGGTTAGTGGGTTCGCCTACAATGCATAAATCAAATTTCTGGTTCTGTTCTTGTAGCCACGGAATCATTTTTTGTATTCCATTGATCGCGTCGCCTTCTTCATCGCTGGTAAGAAGAATGCTGATTTGGTGGGTAAATGGTTGTTCTTGTTCTATATCTTCAATGAATTCCTGCACAGCAGACACAAAGGCAGCTATGGCGCCTTTCATGTCGCAAGCACCTCTGCCATATAATTTATCATTATGAATTTCACCTGCAAAAGGCGGATAAGTCCATGACGATGCATTGATTGCTGGCACAACATCTACATGCCCTACAAAAACAATATGCTTATCTGGGGGGATGGTCTGGGAATATGTTGCATAGAAATTGCCTACATCTTCTATCTGAATCACTTGACATTTAAACCCAGATGGTGTCAGAAGTGATTCAATATATTGAAAGCATCCAGCCTCAAAAGGCGTAATGCTTTCAAATTGGATAAGTTGTTGAGCAATTATTTCACAAGGTACAGATTTCATGCATCTCTCAAAATATCATTGATACCGGTTTTGGAACGTGTTCTTTCATCCACCGTTTTAACAATTACAGCACAAGAAAGAAGGGGAAGGTGAGGTTCTTTTGCAGGTAGCACACCAGGTATTACAACGCTATAAGCCGGGACTCTTCCTTGATAAATGGTTCCTGTTTGTCGATCTACGATTTTTGTAGATGCACCGATGAAAACACCCATTGAAATAACTGCACCTTCTTCAACAATGACACCCTCAGCAATTTCTGACCTTGCACCAATAAAGCAATTGTCTTCTATAATGACAGGGTTGGCTTGAAGGGGTTCAAGGACTCCACCAATGCCAACGCCACCAGAGATATGACAATTCTTACCAATTTGCGCACAAGAACCTATGGTGCTCCATGTGTCAATCATTGTACTGCTGCCTACGTAAGCTCCAATATTAACAAAGCTTGGCATCAAGATAACGCCTTTATCAATAAAACTTCCCCTGCGCACAATAGCACCTGGAACACTGCGATAGCCTGCTTGGTTAAAATCGTCAGTATTCCACCTCGTGTTTTTCAAATCAACTTTATCAAACCAATGTGTAAAATCTGATGAGCCTAAAATTTCATTTTTTTGAATGGCAAAAGAAAGAAGGATGGCTTTTTTGACCGTTGTGTTTGTTATCCATATACCATCTTTTTTTTCACAGACTCTGATTTGACCTTGATCTAAAAGGTCAATAATTTCGAGTACAGCTGTTTTTAAAAGAATGTCTTCTTTAATATCATGATTGTTGCGATTATCAAAAGCTTCTTCAATTAATTTTGCGGTCTTAACGTCTAATAATGTCATGTTATAGAATTTTTAAATTTGTTAGGTAGAGGATAACACAGTTTAATATTCTTGTTACATATTTTGATGATAAAACGATGAAAAGATAAAATTAGTCTTTGTTTTCTTCGTCAATATCAGAATTTTTTTCAGTTAATAATGAAAGATTTTTAATACAAACTCTTTTGACTCTTCGAGGATCAGCGTCTAAGATTTCAAATTCAACACCTGAATGATGTTTAATAATCTCGCCTCTTGCAGGAACTCTTCCGGTAATAGAAGCAACAACACCCGCAATGGTTTCTATGTCGTCATCTTTGTCTACAAGTTCTAGTTCTTTTCCTACAAGTTCATCAAGGTCTTCTATTGTTGACCTGCCGTCCGCAATAATGGATCCATCAGATTTCCAGTTGATTTGAGGTTCAGGATGGTGATAAGTTTGTCCTTCAATATCGCCAATAACCGTTTCAATAAGTAGATGAAAAGTCACTAGTCCATCAACTCCACCGTATTCATCAACAACTATTGCAACTTTAGTTCCAGTATTTTTCATAATGATTAGAAGGTCTATCGCACGCATAGAAGGTGAAATAAACATCACGTCACGCATAAAAGTATGTAAAACAAAAGGCTTGCCTGTATTCATCCAAAGTATAATATCTTGTGTATGGACAATGCCAATGACGTTGTCAAGATTTCCACTATAAATAATTAAAGCGGGTACACCTGTTCTTGCAAATTCGGCAATCATTTGTTCTTGGGTTGCCGTAGAAGGAACAGCAATAATATCTGCTCTTGGGATCATGATATCATCAGCAGTAACGTCCTTAAGATCTAAAATATTTGTTAAAAGAACACGTTCTGTTGTTTCGAGCGAAGGAACTTCTTCGTTGGTTTCTTCAATAAGTTCTTCAATGGTGTCTCTTAGGCTGCCTTCGTTTTCAGATCGTTTTCTAAAAAATGATGTAACGTTATGAAATAAGGAATTTGTTTTTTTGAATAATTTTTTCGACATATAAGATGTTGGCATTATACTTTCTCGTAGGGGTTAGCAATATTGAATTGTGATAGGATTTTAATCTCCATTGTTTCCATAATATTAGCTTCTTCATCAGTTTGGTGATCAAAACCTAAAAGGTGTAGTAATCCATGAAGAAATAAATGGTAACAATGATTTTCAAAGGATATTTTTTTATCCTCTTTTTCTTTTTGAATAGTTTCAAATGACAAAAAGATATCACCTAATCCAATAGTGATATTTTGATGAAGTGTTGATAAATTAAGATTTCCATCAAAAGCAGGGAAAGATAAAACATTTGTTGCTTTATCTTTTTGCCTGTATGTGTAATTTAATACTTGAATTGATTCGTCATTAACAAGATGCAGTTCTATAAACAAAGATGATGATATCTTAAGTTCTTTTATAACATGTTGCGCTATAGGTTCAATAAGATGAAGATTATAGGGAGACCATCGGGGGTCTTCGACATCTTGTTCGATATGCAATTCTAATTCAGTCATAGCTATGTAGATGTTGCCTTTGCATTATAAGCAGAAATAATTTTTGAAACCAGATGGTGTCTTACAATATCACTTTCATTGAATTCAATGAAAGGTATTTCTTTTAGAGGCTTCAAAAATTTTTGTGCATGAGCTAATCCAGATTCTTGACCATGAGGTAAATCGCTTTGGCTAAGGTCCCCATTAATGACCATTTTCGAATTGGCGCCTAGACGTGTCAAAAACATTTTCATTTGAGTTGGAGTTGTGTTTTGCGCTTCATCTAGGATGATATAAGCGTTTGTTAAAGTACGTCCCCTCATAAATGCAAGAGGTGCTATTTCAATTTCACCAGTAGCTATTTTTTTTGCTACTGTTTCTGCTGGTAACATATCGTTTAGTGCATCCATTAAGGGACGTAAAAAAGGATCTACTTTTTCTTTCATGTCACCTGGTAAAAATCCAATTTTTTCTCCAGCTTCCACAGCAGGGCGGCATAAAATGATTTTTTCGACTTTTCCTTCTAGTAAACTATCAACGGCACCTGCGACTGCAAGGTAGCTTTTACCTGTTCCAGCAGGTCCAATGCCAAAAATCATTTCGCTTTGCAAAAGTTCTTTGATATATGTTGTCTGGTTTTCTGTTCGAGGAATGATAATACGCTTGCGTGTATTAAGATGTACTGGAGGGGTTGATGAATTATGAGATGGAGTGTTATTTAGTTTTTTGTTAGATAATGAAGCAAAGGTGTCATTTCTATTAGGATTTTTTATTACTGATTCTACGATATCTACGTCTACATGGTAATTTTCTAATACCATGTCGTATAAATAGCGTAAAGCTCTAACAGTTTTATCTACACCTTCTTGAGGCCCCGTGAGCGTGATAATATTTCCTCTATGCCCGATATGGGTATCATAATATTTTTCAACAATTTTCAAAAGATCATTTTGAGGACCAACAAGCTGCTTAAGAGCGGAATTGTTGTCGAACTCTATGTGAGTCGTATAAATACTGAGTGACAAAGAATTTAAAACCTTATGATGTTGATACTATGAGAATATCAGCATAAAATTAACAATTCATTAAAGTGTTAACCTTGTTTTGCTTTGAAGCGAGGGTTGATTTTATTGATCACTAAAAGTTTGCCTTTTCTTCTGATGATTTTACAAGCTTTGTGACGTGATTTTAAAGTCTTTAAAGAATTTGCGATTTTCATAATTTCCTCCGTAAGGTATTATTATACAACAAATTTGCCATTGAATTCAAGAGAAATGAATTCCAAAATTTAAAATAATGAAAGATTTATCAAGATTGCATGGTCACTTTATGAATGACTCCTTGTAGATACTCTGACTGATCTGTAATTTTAAGTGTAATATTTGCTGCTTGCTGTGTTGTGATACCTGTTTGTTGAGTTGAATCTTTTATTTGGCTGATGATGCTCATTAGATTTGAGCTAGAGGCAGCAACGTTAGCGATATTTTTAAAAATTTCTTGTGTTGCAGATCCTTGTTCACTAACGGCAGATGCAATAACCGTTGTTCCATTGTTTATTTCTGCCATAGTTTCGGTCATTTCCTTAATAGAAGATACTACTTTCCCTGTTGCCTCTTGCATTTCTTTGATTTGAACCGTGATTTCATCAGTTGCTTTTGCTGTTTGTCCTGCTAGATTTTTGACTTCAGATGCAACTACGGAAAAACCTTTGCCAGCACTTCCAGCACGCGCAGCTTCAATTGTGGCGTTCAGTGCAAGGAGATTGGTTTGGTTAGCAATTTCATTAATTATTTTTACAACTTCACCGATTTTAACCGCCGCTTTGGAAAGTCCCCCAACAACTTCTTGTGCCTTTTTTGCTTCCGCAGCGCTTTTTTTGGTCATTAATGTGCCTTTAGATAGTTGATTGGCAATTTGATCAATAGAAACGGATAGGTTTTGAGTAGAAGAGGAGACTGAATTAACATTTTCAGAAAATTTCTCGTACATTGATGAAATAGATAAAGTTTCACATCTAGTCTTATTTACACAGCAAAGAACACTTTTAGTAACTAAATTTAAGTCGTTCCCAGATTGAGAGATTTTTTCAATCATAGTTCCTAAGTTGTTTTCTAAAAGATCGAGAAGATAATCCGTCTGTTTTTGTTTTTTTTCATGTTTAATTTGGTTTCTAAAATGGCTAAAATCCATAATTTGTTTTTGAATACACAATAGAATAGTATCGTATGATGTAGAATCGTGATTATCTTCTTCATTTTCATAATCATCGTTTTTGAGGTAAAAATTTGTTGTAAGCAAACTCATGGATTGTTGTATGTTCATAAAAATACAATCGTCCAGTTTTTGAAATTCAAATTCTTGTATAAGATTTTTTAGAGCAGTTTCTGAATCGATCCTGGCATTATCAAAAAAAGAAGACCAAAATGTTTGAAAAGCTTGTCTTAATCTAATAAGATTAATACTTTCTTCATTTGAATTTTTATAACGATTTGCGATAATATTAAGGTCTAGATCTATTTGTTTGAGGAAAAGGTCTTGTAATAATTTGTTTTTTCGCCATTGAAAATTATGTTTAAATGTTAGTAATTCCATAAAACCCAAACAATAAATAGAAGTTATCATAAACTTATTCATCATTATTCTTGAAAATGATTGATAGAGAGTTAATATAATCAATATTGCTTAACAGGATAAATGAATTCATATGCTTTCAAAAATTATAAAATTTTGTCAATTTTTTAAAAATGACAAATTAGTTTTGATTTACATTCCTTATATGTGGATGGTCGCTTTTTTTGTTATTCCTTTTTTAGTTGTTTTGAAAATTAGTTTTTCTCTTCAAGCAATGTCGGCTCCACCTTTTTCAGATTTATTAAAATTTACGAATCATTCCTTAATCGATATTTCTATTAATTTAGGAAATTATATTAATTTAGTAAAAGATAGCTCTTTTGTGACAGCACTGCTAACATCGCTTAGCTTATCTGCTTTATCAACATTCATAACACTAATTTTAGGTTTCTCCATTGCTTTAAGTTTAGTTCATGTGTCCCCACAAAGACGATTAATGTGCCTTGTGATGATTATGATGCCTTTTTGTATTTCATTTTTAATAAGGATTTATGCATGGATATCCATCCTTAGCACTAAAGGGATTATCAATACTTTTTTAATGGATATGAAAATTATTCAAGATCCTTTGTTTCTTACAGATAACATTTTTACAGTGTGTTTAGGAGTAGTCTACTGTTACTTACCTTTCATGATTTTGCCTATATACAATGCGTTGGAAAAAATAGAAAAACATATATTTGAAGCTTCGGCCAATTTAGGTGCAAAACCATTTAAAACACTTTTTTATATTACTATTCCCTTAGCTAAAAAAGGAATTATATCGGGTATTATGCTTGTATTTGTTCCCTCCATGGGAGAGTTTGTTATTCCAGAACTATTGGGCGGACCTGATACTATTGTCATTGGTCGATTGTTATGGATGGAGTTCTTCAACAATTTAGATTGGCCTCAAACATCTGCGTTGGCAATCAGTATTATTTTGTTATTTGTTTTCCCAGTTGCGTATTTTCAAAAACAACTTGAAAGTTCAAAGAAAGAAAAACTTTCTGATTAAACCCTATTCTTATCTTGAAAAGAAATAAAAACCCTGTAAAAATATTGTTATAGTTTTGTAACGTTATTTTAAATGCAATTTTTATCTCATATTGGTCATACGACTCTGCGCTTTTTGCAATTAATTGGTGAGTTTTCATGTTTTTTAGCGAAAACGATCTCTGCTGGATGTACATATCCTTGGTATCCGCGGTTAGTTTTACGCCAGTGCATGAATATTGGATTTTATTCACTTCCGGTTGTTGGTATGACGGCACTTTTCTCAGGCATGGTGCTTGCTCTTCAAAGCTATACAGGATTCTCTAGATTTCAAGCAGAAGGCGCAATAGCTACAGTTGTTGTTTTGTCCATGACACGCGAATTAGGACCTGTTCTTGCAGGGCTTATGGTTGCAGGTAGAGTAGGTGCATCTATTGCGGCCGAAATTGCAACTATGCGCGTGACTGAACAAATTGATGCGTTGACCACTTTGTCTACAAATCCCTTTAAGTATTTGATCTTCCCAAGATTTTTAGCAGGTCTTATTACGCTACCGGTTTTAGTGCTTATTGCAGACAGTATCGGCGTGTTGGGGGGGTATTTTGTATCCATCTATTATTTGAACTTCAACAAAAGTGTTTATTTAACCCAGACCCTGCACTATTTAGAAGTTTCTGACGTTATTTCGGGATTGATTAAGGCTATGGTTTTTGGTGGAATTATTACTATCATGGGATGTTTCCACGGATATAATTCTTCAAAGGGTGCCGAAGGTGTTGGTAAAGCAACAACACAAGCAGTTGTTACGGCATCTATTTTTATTCTTATTTTTAATTATATTCTGACAGCCATGTTATTTACAAAATAGATAGATCGCATTTTGATTAGTCTATTGACGTCTTATAACTTGATGAATGCATGAAATGGGTTTATCATACTTTTGATTTAAATTTTTATTGAACGATATTGTGATTATTAGTATTGATGGTTCTTCTGGATCTGGTAAAGGAACGCTTGCACGTGGTTTGTGTGGAATGTACCATTTTAAGCATATTGATTCGGGTTTGCTTTATCGTAAAGTTGCGTATTATTATTTGCATGCAAAAGAAGATTTGAAAGATGTTCATTCATTTATAAAAAATATTGATAAGATTAATTTAGACGAGGTATCAGAATCTATTTTGAGATCTGAAGATGTGGCACAGAAAGCTTCTGAAATTGCTGTGCACGAAATCGTTAGAAATTATGTGAACGATGAAATAAAAAGGCTCGTGATAGATCAATCTTCTGAGTATAAAGGTTTTGTGATTGATGGACGCGATATTGGATCTGTCGTTTTTCCTAATGCTGATGTAAAATTATTTCTTCATGCGTCAGAAGATGACAGATTGACTAGAAGAATTCAGCAAAACATAGAACTGAAAATTGATACAAGCCACGTTGTTGATTTGCAAAATAGGGACACAAGAGACTCAACTAGGAAAATAGCGCCACTTGTTGTGCCTAGTGGTTCTGTGGTTATTGATACAAGCTTGATGAGTATTCAAGAAACATTATCAAAAGCTAAAGAAATCATTGATATGAATTTGTAGAATCTTAAGATAAATTATTTTAAAAGTTTGGTCTAAAACTATTTTATCAAGCAAATTTAAGAAATTTGGCGGAGAGGGTGGGATTCGAACCCACGGTACGCGCAAACGTACAACGGTTTTCGAGACCGCCCCAATCGGCCACTCTGGCACCTCTCCGTTTATAGACTATTTATAACATAGAAGATGGATTTGAAGCAATTAATTATAGTAAAAGTTTATGGATTATGGTTTTGTACAAATACAGCATTTTGAATGTTTGTTTGTTGACTGTATATTGAAACTTTGATACGGTTTTGGATAATTAAAAATAATATAAATAGTTTTTATGATCTTGCGTTTTTTTAACTTTTTTTCTTTGATATTTTTTATTTCAGAAGTTGCATCAAGTGAATTCGATGAGAATTTTACACCACAAAGTTTGAATCCTAATAACTATAAAATTCAAGTCGCAGGTATAGAGCAGAATGGAAGTTATATCAAAGACGTTTCGAACGAAGACCCAGACGCTTTGCGTCGCCATATTGATAATATAAAAACGATGAAATTATCAATATATGACAGTGTTAAGGATAAAGATACGGAGACAGAATTTTTTCGTAGCAGTTTACGAGAGTTTCAAAATGATGAACTAAGTTTAGACTGGAAAGTTTTTTATGGTGTAAACCATGAGTATATTAGTTCTAAGTCAATTATTTTATATAAATGCTTTTTATTTTTTGCCCAAACAATTCGCATAGTTGCACCAAAAATCAATATCGGAGATTGCTTTTTTATACCTTCTTCTTTGTTAGTGTCCATCATTTTCGAGTGTCCAGAGGAAATAGATTGTTCTCTTAGAAGCATAGAAATTGTTGCTCGAGACAGTTCGTTATCCCAAGCCAGTATCTTATCAAATAGGTGTCCCCAGTTAAAAGACATATGCAATGGTACATCATCACAAGATAACAGTCTTCATTTTGAAGGGTGGATAGACTTTACGGCTTATAGACATAAAAAAAATGCAATTTTTTTGACTATTGATAAAAATTGGTTAGTCAAATTTAATTTTAGATCTTAAAATGGAATACAATTCAATGATTATTAAATGCTCATGAAATACAATATTGTGACTATAAAATGGGGTGATAAATATTCCCCTGATGATGTGAATAGATTATACCATTCTGTAAGAGAGAATACTAATTTTGAAGTCCAATTTTACTGCTTTACTGACAACCCCCAAGGATTGGATGAATCAATTATTCAATATCCTTTGCCACCAATCCAGATTTTAGACGAACATAAACACTATATCTATTTAAAAGAAGCCGGGCTTTGCGATGATTATTTGGGACATCTAAAAATGCAAAGAGTATTCTTTTTTGATCTTGATGTGGTTATTGTGGGGAATCTAGACGATTTATTTGCTTATCCCAAAAATGATGAATTTGTGATTATTAATGATTGGAATACAAAAGGTAATCACGTTGGTCAGGCATCTATGTATTCTTGGATGGTGGGGACTTTAGGACATATTAAAGAGGAATACGAACAAAGACCTCACGAAATTATTCAAGAATTTGGCACTGCTTCGCAAGAATATTTATCAAACAGAGTTATCCAAAAATATGGACAACTTATTTTTTGGCCAAAAAGTTGGTGTGTTAGTTTTAAACAACATTGTTTACCTGTATGGTATTTAAGATATTTTAAAACACCTGTTTGTCCAGAAGGTGTAAAAGTAATTGCTTTTCATGGGGATCCTAAACCTGCTAATGCAGTTAAAGGGCAATGGTCTGATAAAAAAATTCCATGGTATAAAAAAATTTATAAACATACTAAACCTACAGTATGGTTAAATCGGTATTTGCAAGATTGAAAGATATGTTGTTTTTTTCAGGGATATAGAATAATCTTATTTTATATTTTTTTATTTCATATGGTTCGATATGTTTTCTTTGTCTCAACGTAAAGTATTAATCACTGGCGCGACTGGTGGAATAGGTAAAGCTATTTCTTTTGCATTAGCAAAACAAGGGGCGCATGTTGTTTTGTCTGGCACAAACCAAAGTAGACTCGATGCGCTGAAATCAGAGTTGTTAGCAGCTGGGCATGAAGCTGTGGACACGTTTGAATTTTCCCTTAAAGATGGTCCTGTGCAGGAATTATTTGACTCCGTTGAATCTCAGTTTGGGGTTATTGATATTTTAGTGAATAATGCAGGTATTACGCGTGACAACTTATTGATGCGTATGACGGATGAACAATGGGACGACGTCATTAATCTTAATTTAAATTCAGTCTTTAAATTAACACGTTCAGCTGTAAAAAAAATGATTTCCCGTCGCTATGGACGCATCATTAACATATCATCGGTTGTTGGTGTTTCTGGCAATGCTGGACAAACAAATTATTGTGCATCAAAAGCTGGAATGATTGGTTTTAGTAAAGCTTTAGCACAAGAAATCGCATCCCGTAATATTACTGTAAACTGTATTGCACCTGGATTCATTGAAACACCTATGACAGATGAATTACCAGATGCTGTAAAAAGTAAGTTGTTGGAATCGATTCCATGTAAGAAAATGGGATTACCAGAAGATATAGCTGCTGGGGTTGTTTATCTTGCTTCAAATGAAGCGCAATATATGACAGGTCAAACATTGCATATTAATGGCGGAATGTTAATGGTATGAGATCCCGTTGATAAAAAAAACGCTAGAATCCAAATAATTTAAGGTAAATCAACAGCGAAAAAATTAAAAATTTTACTGCCTATTTTAATATTAGCAGCAATAGGCATATATTACATTCAGGGATATAATAGCAAAATTGTGGAACCATATTTTGATCATAAATTTTATCAATCACAATATGCTTCTACTTTAGAAGGAAAAGATCCTCTTCAGCATTTTATGAAAATCGATTTTAGGGGTAATTTTGAAACTCATACGGATCCTAATAATTGGTTTAATACAACTCTGTATTTAAGATGTTTTCCATGTAAAGGCAATCCTTTTGTGGATTTTTTGAAACAGCCTGTTTCTTCGTTTGATAAAACGCTTCCTGTCATTCATGTCTATGCTCAAACTTCACAACTTAAAAGAGCATGGCTTGCTATAGAGTACTTACTAAGACTTAATAAACATTCGGTTATTTTACATTTACCAGTTGATGTGAATTGTGCTGACATGTTTACACACCACATTAGACGAGGTTTGATTGTAAAAAATGATAACTCAAGTAATAAAAGTTTTTATAAAAGTGACTTTTTCCGTTTGAATCTAATGGCTAATAAATATAAAAAAGATGTTTGGGATATTCCTGTGGGACAATATCAAGAAAAATCTCCAACAGTCTTGATGCATAGGCAATATGGTTATAGTCGTTGGTTCGATGAGAAAAATATATTGGAACCGTTATGTATTAATTTAGTTCACCATACGGCAGAGCCATTAGCAACATATTCAAAACCTTCTTCATATCAATATCTTAAAGTACGAGAATACACAAAAAGAATTGAAGATGGTCTTGATTTGATTTTTTCTATCGATAAAAGAAACGATAAAACTACAATTATCCCTGGATGCATGGGTACCGGAATAAAGCTGGAAGAATTATCTAAAGAAAAAGAATTTAGTATTTCATTTTTATTGAGTATGGGTAGTAATGGTGAAAATTTTGAAAGACCAGGTTTTCAATATTCTGCAAGAAAAGCAATATGGGATGCTCAAACTTTATTAGGTCAACCAACACGCTTTTATGTGTCTCAAAGGGACATTTCAAAATATCCTAAAGATTTTCATAAATATGTTCTTCCTACAAATTCCAAAAAATGGATATTCAACTCACAGTTTAATGTTTCTATTGAAAATACAAGACAACATAATTACATGTCAGAAAAATTACTGGGTTGTTTTGCATCTTTGACAATTCCAATATATTTAGGCTGCCCTAATGTTCGTGACTATTTTGATGAAAGAGGGATGTTTATTGCTGAATCAGTTGATGATATTATTAAAATATCTCAATCGATCACGAAAGAAACTTATAAAAAAATGCTTCCGTATCTTATTGAAAATCAAAAAAGAGCTTTTGTTTTGACCAATTTATTTAAAAAAACAGTTGATGAATTTTTGGAAAAGGAATTTCCTAAATCTTAGTTGGCTTCACGTGAATGTAAGCAGGTTATTTTTTTAAATAACCTGCACTTATTTAAAAAAAATTAAGAGTAGTCATTGATTTTAGTCTTGAATCTAGGAGCTTTTATTAGCAAAAAAAGGTTTTAATTTTTGAGTAATCTGTTTTTTTCTCTTTCCCAGTCTCTGTTTTTTAAGGTCTCTCGTTTATCATGAAGTTTTTTACCTGTAGCAAGAGCGATTTCCAATTTTACTTTTCCTCGTTCATTAAAATACATTTTTAAAGGGATAATAGTATAACCTTTTTTCTTTTTAGCATCTGTCCACTTGCTTTGTTGCTTCTGACGCAATAATAAAGGTCTAGCGCGTTTTTCAGAATGACCAAATGAATGTGCGAATTTGTATTCGGAAATGTTTGAGTTAATTAAACACAGCGTTCCTTGCGGAATATGTTCGTCACTGTAGGTGTCGATATACGCTTCATTAATGCTAACTTTAGATTGGCGGATAGACTTTACTTCACTGCCCATTAAAACGATGCCAGCCTCAAGTGTTTCTATAATTTCATAATGAAATCTAGCACTTTTGTTAAAGGCGATGACTTTATAATTATCTTTTTCTTTTTTATTTGAACTCATAATTTTAATTTTCGATTTTAAAGTCTTTTAAGAAATCTAGAGATTTTTTGGTGAAATTTTCACAAGCTGGAAGAAGAGGAATTCTTAATTCATTTGTAATTAGTCCTTGTGTGGCCATCATGGCTTTTATGGCAGAAGGATTACTTTCTTCAGATAGAATATCTATGCATTTTAAGATGCTATCGTTAAGATTTATAAATGTTTTTAAATCTCCTGTTTCCCATGTTTTTACCTGTTGCGTGCACAATTTAGGAATAATGTTAGCTACGACCGATATTGTTCCAACTGCACCATGTAAAAGGTGAGCAGGGGTAATTCTATCTTCACCTGATAAAAGGCAAAATTCACCTTTAACTTTTCTTTTTAAATAGCTAAATCGTGCTGCATCTGGATTTGAATCTTTGAGACCTACAATGCGTTGAAGCTTTGATAATTCAATAATGGTGTCTGGTGCAATATCTACGCATGTTCGTGCTGGGTTGTTATACAGAAGAATAGGAGTATTGGTTTGGTCATGAACCTCTTTATAAAATTGAATTAATCCCCTTTGTGTAGGTTTCACATAATAGGGGGCAACGACTAAAGCAGCATCGATTCCAATTTTTTGTGCTTGTTGAATGCTTTCAACGACACCTTCAACGGAAGGGTGCCCACAACCAATAATAAGGGGAACGGATCCATTTATTTCTTCCTTTGCAAGTGCAGTTATTTTATTCCTTTCATCTTGTGAAAGTAAATTCCCTTCACCAGTGCTTCCGCATACAAGAACACCTGAAGTTCCCGCATTTATATGCATATGAATAAGATTGATCAATGATTGTTCATCAATCTGCTTATTTTTAAATGGAGTTACTAATGCAACAATAGAACCTGAAAACATAAGGGGATACCTTTCTAGACTTTTATCCTATGATACACTTTTTAGTTTCTTTGATAAATAGATAACTGGTGTTGGGTTTGAAATGTAATAATTGATAAATTAAAAAGATAGCGTTAATTTTATTTTTTTCCTTTTGCTTTTTTCTTTTGTGTTTTACCTGTGTCAGGATGTTGTACTAAAGAATCTATTTTTTGAAAATTTATATCACCAGGTAATATGTAGATGTGTGCGGCATGCATTAATTCATTTCTTTGAGAGATGCCTAATTCTTCAAGCCAAAGTTGTTGAGATTGAGGAGTGTTGAATCGAGCAGGGATAACATATTGGCAAAAACTGGGGTGACTGATCTTGCATATTTCATTATCTACATCTATTGATTCAACTGATATTTTATTTCCAACAACTATATTCTTTTGAATAATACCGACGGTTATTTTTCCATTTTCTGTTATTCTTACTTGTAGAGGTAGAAGGGGATGCATTCATAAGTGTTGATATTGGCTGGGATTATTTAACAGAGGAATTTTGATCCCAATAAATTTTGATCTTTTTAGCATATACGCAAGATCACAATATTGATTTGTAATTCCGTAAGTCGTACATCCTAAAAATTTCACACCTAGATTAAAAATTTTTTGCATACTGAAAATATCCAATAAGGTTTTCACAAGTTTAGGATTGTTAAGATACCATGTATTAAGAATGAAAAGTTGGCGAGACACCGCATAATTAATATGAGTCATTATTTGTTCTGGGTCACCAGAATCGATAAGCGGATGTTTAGGAAAATGTTTCAAGCATAGCTGAAGTAAATCGTGGGCATGTCTGTCCATAGTATGCGGGTCATTATTTAAAGCAGCTTGTTTATTATATTCATCTAAATAATAAGAAAAAATACGATCTGATGCAGTTATTCCTACCTGATCATCGATGTACCCTTCCATTTGCCAGGTATATTCAAAATAGTCTTCTATTAGTGTTAACAAATCTATAGATCTTGGTGTATGTGCAACATCTTTTGTTATTTCTAGAATAGCTTGAGACGGCCACATTTTTTTCACATGTTTTTTATAAATTTTCAACTGATCCGAATAGGTTGATAATATGTTTTTTACCTCTTTATGGATATCCGTTTCATATTCTCTAAAGTATTGTTTTATTTTGTTTTGACGTTCACATTCTTTTTCGGTAACTGCACGTTTCTTTTCTTCAGCAGCATTTTGTTCTTCAAGGGTTGGAATATATCTCTCTTGTGAAATAGAAAAAGCGAACATAGCTTCGTTTAATTCATCATCACTAAATGCAGATCCTGCATCATTTTGTTCGTCAAAAAAATCTCTAGCAAAATCGTCTCTAATAGCATCAGCTGTGTTCCTGCATGCTTCTATGTCAATAATACTTATGGTTTTTGGATATGTGTCATCCTCATCGCTATCTGCTTCTAAAGATAAACATGGGTAAGAACATAAAGAGAGTATAATAATTTTCAAAAATAAGATTTTTTTATAATTCATGTTGTCATATCAAATTTAATATCGATCTAATAGAGATTATAAGGGTAGGCGGATAAAATCAAGCAAAGATAATTTTGTATTATTTTGAGATATCAAATTTTTATCCTTGATAAAAACATGGTATAGTATTAAAAAAGAACAACAAAGATTTTTTATGGCTAAAGAAGGCAGTTTAGATGCTCCAACACGTCATCCTATTTTATGGCAAGATGAGAATTATAGTGATTTAGAGCAACTTCAAACAGAAGCAGAACGTCAGTTCGATGTTTGTCACGGTTGTCGTCGTTGTTTTAATTTATGTGGATCATTTCCTAAATTATTCGATCTTATCGATGATAGTGCAACGGGTGAGTTAGATTCGGTCGATAAAAATTCTTATGAAGATGTTGTCGATGAATGCACATTATGTGACATGTGCTACATGACCAAATGCCCTTATGTTCCGCCTCACGAGTTTAATATTGATTTTCCACATCTAATGCTTCGCTACAAAGCGTATCAGTTTAAAAATAACAAAGTAGATTTATCAAAAAAAATATTGGCAGATTCCGATACTGTTGGAAAAATTTCATCAACATTTTCACCAGTTGTGAATAGATTAAATGCATCACAAATAGGTCGAAAAGTTATAGAGAAAGTAATGAAGGTGGATCAATCTGCTGATTTGCCAAAGTATAGTCATAAAACATTGATTAAATTAATTAAGGAACAACCTATACAACCTAATTCTGATGGTGTTGCTTTTGGAGAGAGTATTTTGTTATACCCTGGGTGTTTTTGCAATTATAACGATGTCGAAATGGGGTATCAGGCCTACCAAATTTTATCTTTTTTTGGCGTTAAGGTGAATATGCGGTATGAAGGATGCTGTGGAATGCCACATCTTGAAAATGGTAACATTGAAAAAGTCCATCAATCATCTATAGCTATTTCGCAAAAAATAAATGCTCAAAATATAGTTAGTGACAAAGTAGTCTGTGTTGTTCCTTCATGTTCTTTAATGATGAAAAAGGAATGGCCTTTGATTGCGCATGATAATCAAGAAGTAAAATTGTTTTCTCAAAACGTAGAAGATTTTTTTGAATATTTAGTTATGTTGGTCAAAAAATATGGAATGCCTACTATTCTGAGCCAAAATAAAGAAGTTCAAAAAATCACATTACATCTGGCATGCCATTCAAGAGCGCAAAATATGGGTGCTAAAGCTGCTGAGTTTTTCAGGCTTATATCTAATATCCAAGTTAGCGTCATAGAAAGATGTTCTGGGCATGGTGGTATTTGGGGTTTTTTGAAGAAGAATTTTAACTATGCTATTAAATTTGCTAAACCCGTTGTCAGGCAAATAAAAAAGGAAGAGCAATCTATTGTATCTTCAGAATGTCCGTTAGCTTTATCGCACATTCACCAAGCCTTTGAAAAATTATCGGAACCTCAAGATGAAGTAAAAAACATCATTTCAAAAACTCCTATCAAGATTTTAGCCGATTTACTCGGCCTATAATTAATAATAGTAAATCCAACTTAAACCACCGCCACTTCCAGCAACTTGATTGCCTACGTCAATATCAAGATTTAGATGTGGCCCTATAGGTTTACTAATGGTTGCTTTAGTATCCATGTCACCAATTCCTTGGTTAAATGTGACTTTAAAATCATTGAAATCTTTACCAACAGATAACACTTGTTTTTGAGTGTACCCTGTATCTGAATATTGTGCTTCACGTGCATTTTCTTTAAATTCAAAAACGTCTAAACCAATATTGTTCTTTAGTTTATCCATAAAACTTGAGTTCTCGTTAGATTTATTAGAGATACTAGTTGCAATGCTTGCCAGATGAATACTTTGTCCCGCTGTAATTTGGTTTGTTCGCTTTCCAAAGATGATCAAACTCAAGACATTTTTGTCTGTTTCCGAAGGATCAGCAGAAAAAGTAAAACGAAGAGAATCTTTTTCTCCACTTGTTGTTCTACCTAACATATTGATGAACAGTTTTTGACCAGCAATTTGTCTCATCATTGCAAGGTTCAGATAGGGATTATTGATTGATTTTTGATCAAATATAATAGATCCATTTGCAAGTTTAAGTTTTTTACCGTAAAACAGTATCGATCCTTTTGTTAGCTCCAGAGTTCCTGCAAGATAGGGTACATCGATGAAGAAATCACCTTTTACATGAAGTGCACCTTTCCATGTGCTAGTCATTCCTAATCCACTTAATTGAAGAGATTGCGGTATCCTTAACTCTAAATCAATGGGAAACAAGACTTGGCTGTTTTGATTTTTATTTTTAACACGTTTGCTATTTATTTCTTCAGAGGTAACAAAAACTCTTTTACCATTTTCAAACAACGAAATGGATGTGATATCATCGTTAGTTAATTCTTCTAACCAAATGATAGCGGGATCCAACGCAACGGATCCTGTGATTTTTGTTCTTTCATTCTCACCATCTAATTTTATAGATCCTGTTGCTTTCATCTCCATGTCATCACGTTTAACTACCATCAAATTTGTAAGCTTTAAAACAAGATGATTCTCAATAAGATTGTAGCTATGAATAGTACTTTTCCCAGTTATATGAATGTGTCCATTGGACGGGGATCCTTGTCGAACATCGTCACCGCTAATATCTTTGATAGTTAAAATATTATCTTTCACTTTTATGTCACCATTAAGATGAGCTAAGTATGTCCCATTGATAAAACTTTCATATAAGCCATTTTTAACTTTCAAAGTACCATTCAGGTTTGGTTTACTTATTGTTCCTGTGTATTTTAAGTCGTATAAAATGGTTCCTTCAATAGTATCTGGAAATTTTAGAAAACTGACAACAGGGTTTATATCGGCATCTCCTTTGATGTGTATATTGATCGGAGCTGTGGCGAATTCGCTTGCTACAATTTTCCCAATGGTTCCAGATGCAAGGGTGATTTTTTTGAGATGATCGTAACCAAGTAGTTGTAATTTAAAATAGTGAAGGTCTTGGGTAATATTAAACGTAATTTTTTTATTAAGAAAAACAGATTTATAGGATTGCAAAATACCGTTGAGAGCTACAAAATTATGGATAGTGATAGAAGATTTCTCAATAATGCGGGTGTAGTCTTGTAAATTGGGTTCTGATGATAAATCAATAAAACCATCTATTTCAGCTGAAAATGGCAATTCTTGCACTATGGTTTTCAAATTCAGTAAAGATAGCGTTTTGAAAAGTATTTTCTTTTTTTTCAAATTCCATTCAATTTGCCCCGTATCTTGGCCATTATAGTTGCATGCTAACTTAAGATCGTTCAATTGTGGAGAGGAGGTTATATCACTGACTTTAAATGAATGAATATTTTTTACGATTTGATTCAAATAACTTAATTGAAAGGTTTTAATGGATATATCCTTAGAATCAAATCCCCCTGAAATATCGCATAAAATGGGGTTTGATGTCACATTGTTTATTTTTGTATTGATATTTAAATCAAAGGTGTCATTCTGATTAAAATTCAAAATTGATTGAACATTAAGCAAACGCGAGGAAAAGAATTGGATTTCTTTAGAGTTAATATTGATAGAGAATTTATTATTAGCTCCTTGTGAGATTTTAAAGTTGAGCGAGGTTCTAGGAATAGTTTTTGTTTGAAATTGAAGATGACCATTCATATTTTGTTTTATAAGGTCAATTTTAGATTGTAGATTCAGCAAGACTTCACTTTGAAAGTCTGAAGTCAAAGAAAGATTTAAAAGTTGCAATGCCTTCTCATAATTTCCTTTAAGGGTAAAATGAAGTGGAGCACCCAAACCTGAAACGTTTAATTTACCCTCAACTTTTTTTTGTGATATTAAAATACCTTCTTCGCTTTTAATATCAAAGGGTATAGGTGATTGAACATGGATAGAAAACAGAGAGGCTTGTCTATTTTCTATATCTATCGAGAAATGGGTATTGATGTCAATATTGGTTGTTTGAATAATTTTTCTATCTTTACCAAACGACTCATAACGCGTCTTAAGATCTAAATGAAGATGATCTGATTTTTTTAACCTTTTCAAAGAACCAGATGATGTTACTTTTTTAAAATAATCTAAATCTAAAGCTGAGATAAAATCTATATTAAAAAATTGCCCTTGTGACATGTAATTCCCTTGAAAACCAAGGGAAAAAGATTTTGAAGTAACGGTGGATTGGCTAAAGACAAACATTCCTTTTGAATCTTTAGTAAAAGAACATTGTATCTTGAGGGGGGTGTCAGAGATTAAAATGCCTGAATCGTGAATGTCTATCTGGTATTTTGCTAATTTATTTTCAGGCAGAGTCCTATGGATTTTGACGATAAAAGGGTTTTGGTCGTCATTATTTTTTTTTGAATATATTTTTTGGATAATAAGTAGATCCGTTTGTGGAGATAGCGATGAATAAGCTATATTACCTGTCCAAGGGAATATATTTTGACTATTTAAAGGAAGAGAAGGGGCTGTAAATTTTACGTTTTTAAAGATTTGATCTATGTTTTTGTATACCGTAAATTTCTGGCAGTTTATAGAACGGATATAAAAAGATTCTTTTTTAGAATTTAAAGAAATTTTTAGATTTTTCAGATCAAGTATTTTTTGAGTATTATCTTTAAGGTTAAAATTTTCTATGGTGAATGAAACAGGAAAGAACCCATGAATCTTACCATAAGAGGTGATTAAATTAGGATTATGAATAGCTTTGTTAATCAAAAAATTCAAAAGCGGTACTTGAACAAATGATGTTTGTAGCGCGATGATTGAAAATGAAAACAGTAGAATTAAAAATATAAAAAGTTTTTTTACCATTTATCAAGCAATTTTGTATGAAATACTAAAAGTATAATTTAATTTTTTATGTAAGCTATGGTAACTCAATTACGGGTTCAAAATAAACATATTTATATCATTACTGGTTTGTTTTTTTTATTATGTTTTAAATATTTTCAAAATAATGCTTTGGAAAAAAGCAACGAAAATGAACCTTTTATACAAATTGTGAAAGTAAAAAAAAAGTATAAAGAAATAGAATTAGTGTTACCTACCATTCTTGAACCTATTGGTACTGTTGATGTAAAAACACGTATTGATGGTATGATAAAAAATATAAGATTTAAAGAAGGTGAAAAAGTAGCAACAGGCGATGTTTTATTAGATTTAGATGATGATCTTATCAATTCAGAAATTAAGGGTGCTAATGCGGAACTTGAAAGATTTAAAAAGCAACTTGATAAATCTTCTAAAAGCCTCAGTAGAAGCCAAAGTTTGTTAAAGAAAAAAGTTACGACAGAAGCTTTAAATGATAGTGCTATAGCAGAGTTTGAAGACGATCGCTTTCAAATTAAAAATCAAGAATCAAAAATTAAATCGTTAGAGGTTGAAAAATCTTATCATTATATTAAGGCACCTAGACAAGGGCAGATCAGCTTTGAAAATATTGATAAAGGAAACTACATTAAAACATCAGATAATATGACAATTGCAAAAATTGTAGATATTCATCAATTACGATTTTTTCTTCCTATTCCAGAAAAATATATTTCTTATATAAGCGCTATTAAGTTGGAAAACATTAGAGTTCGTTTATTCGATTCAAAAAATAACAAATTAAATGTAACTATTGAAAAGATTTTAACTGATAAAATATTGGACCATAAAACGGGTGTTTATCGATTGAAATTCATATTAGATAATAGGGATGAGCATCTTAAAACAGGATCTATTGTCCGAGCCGAATTGACGATGAATGATACACAAAAATATATAAGCATTCCCGAAAATGCTTTGAACATGACTAACGATGGTTCATTTGTATATGTCTTTTCTAAGAAAGACAGTAAAGTCTCTAAAGTATTTTTTAAGAATTTTAATCTTGTAAACGGTGAAATTTATATTCATCCATCTGAAATTAAATTAAACATGGGTGATTATGTTGTTGTTTCTGGACAAGTAAAATTGAACCAAGGTCAAAAAAAATTTCGATATGAAGAAGTGAAATTTTCATGAATTTGATTAAAGTATTTTTAGAAAAACCTAAATTAACAATTTTACTCTTTTTGTGGATGCTGTGTGTCGGAATTATTTCTTATACAAAATTGCCGATTACAGCTCTACCACAAATGGAAATACCCGTTATTGTTGTTAGTGCACAATTGATTGGTGCTAGCCCTGTCACAATGGCAAGAACTGTTGCCTTACCTTTAGAACAACAATTTTCAGCAGTACCAGGGGTTACGAGTGTTAGGTCTGTTAGCGCTCAAGATAATATGAAAATCACTTTAGAGTTTGCATCAAACATCGATATAAATGCAGCAGCAGTTGATGTAAATTCAGCGATTCAAGCCTCATTGAAAAAATTACCTGCAGATATGCAGCAACCCCCAACGTATAGAAAAATTAACCCATCTAGTGAACCGGTCATCGTTTTATCTTTGAATTCATCTCATATGAAATCGTGGGAAATTGGACAATATTGTGATGATTATATTATACCTCAACTTTCGAGTATCCCTGAAATTGCAAATATTAATGTTTCGGGTAAGAAAAAATTTGCAGTAAGAATTGCTGTAGATCCCGAACAACTTTATTCTCATAAGCTTGACGTAGAAGATATTATTAGTCTTGTGATTAAAAATAATATGTATGGTGGAGTAGGTATTGTTCAAGGTGAAAATCTTCTACAAAATTATTTTCTACAAACAAAACTAAGTAAGTCTAAAGATTTTGCAGAGCTTTTGATTAAGAATCAAACAGCTTTGCGTTTAAAGGATGTCTCTCGTGTTTATGATGGTGTAGATAATGTGTATAGTGACGCTTGGTTTAAAACGCATAAATCCACTATTCTTTTAGTTTATAAACAAGAATCTGCCAATGCTATTCGGTTGGCTGATCAAGTGAAAACGATGGTTAGCGATATTCAAAAAACTTTGCCCAAAGGAACTCAATTAGATGTCATAGTGGACCGAACCGTTTCTATCAAAGCGGGACTTGATGAAGTCAAGATGACGGCTATTATTTCTTTAATATTAGTAGTCTTGGTTGTTTTTGTATTTATAAATCACATGTATTCAACGTTTATTCCTGCATTGAGTATTCCAATTTGCATCATATTAACATTTTGCTTTATGTATATGCTAAATTTTTCTATTAATATTATGACCTTGCTTAGTTTTACTCTGGCCATAGGATTTATTATCGATGATTCTATCGTTGTTTATGAAAATATTATGGTGCACAGAGAGCTGGGAAAAAATGCATTACAATCTGCTTTAGATGGCACAAAAGAAGTTATCTTTACGGTTGTATCGATGACTCTTTCATTAATTGCTGTTTTTATTCCTTTATTCTTTTTGTCAGGAATTTTAGGACAGCTGTTTTATGAATTTTCAGTAACCATGACGATTGCTATTTTGTTATCAGGATTAGTTTCTTTAACCATTATCCCCATGCTAACGCAGTTTGTCAGTACGACAAATCATCAGTCTTTTGAATGTATGGAAAAATTTCAAACCTATTTAAATAGCATTCAATCTGCTTATGTTCATTCTTTGACCTCTTTTTTTAAATATAAAAAGAATATCTTTATGATCACTTTTGTAACTTTGTTATTAAATGCTGCAGGGTTTGTAATGATTAAAAAAGGTTTTTTTCCCAAAGAAGACACAGGGTTAATTGTTGGGGTTATTGAAGCAAGGCCAGAAGCTTCATATAAACAAATGGCCACAGAGATGAAAAAGATGTTTGATATTCTTTCAAAAGTGCCTTTTATCAAATCGTATAATGGTTCATTGGGTGCTTCTGCTTCAACAGTAACACCTAATGAAGGAAGATTTTTTATTGTTTTAAAGAAACCATCAGAACGGCCAAAGATAGACAATATCTTAAAAAGCTTGAAGACTAAATTAGCTGTTATGAGTAATTTGAAGATTACGTTAACCCCCGTCCAAAATTTAAAGTTAGGATCTTCTTCAAGCAAGGGTATGTACCAGGTTACCTTGCAAGGTAAATCGTTTCAATCTGTAACCCAAAAATCATTGCAACTGAAAGACCGCATGGAAAAAATTGTAGGTCTTACCGATTTATCTAGTGATTTAAAAATGTCGAGTTTACAAGCAAGCATTGATGTTGATCGTGATAAAGCAAAAATGTATGGCATTTCATTGGAAAAAATTTACAGTCTTTTACAATACGTGTTTTCGCAATCACCGATTTCCTATATTTATGATGATCACGATGTTTTTCCTATTATCTTTGAATTGAATAGAAAAGGTTCTCCTCAGATCGATGACGTGAATCGTCTCTATATTAAATCTCCTGAATTTGGAACATTAGTTCCAATATCTCATTTTGTATCTTTGAAAACAGAGAATGCTCCGTTACAGGTTAACCATTTTAATCGTTTACCATCAGTGACACTTTCCTTTAATATAGACGGATCAAAAAGTCTAGGGGACATTATTGAAAAAGTTGCAGAATCATTTAAAACAATCGTCAGTGATAATGATGTCAATATTATGTTTGAAGGTTTTGCTAAATCTTATCAAAATTCACAATCAGGCAATTTGTTCTTAATTTTAGCATCATTGTTTACGGTGTATGTTATTTTAGGAATACTCTATAATAGTTATTCTAGTCCTTTAACAATTATATCAGGCATTCCCAGTTCTGGAGTAGGGGGAATATTATTGTTGTATATTTTAGGGTACGATTTAGATGTTATTTCCTTTATAGGATTCATTTTACTGATTGGTATTGTGAAAAAGAATGCAATTATGATGCTTGATTTTGACCAGCAGTATAGATCTGAAAATTCAGATATTTCTTTGACTGAATCTATTATTACAGCAGCTGATCGAAGATTTAGACCTATTATGATGACAACAATGACAGCACTTTTGGGTGCTGTTCCCATAGCCTGTTGGCAAGGTACTGGATCAGAAATCAGACAACCATTAGGTATTACAATTATTGGTGGTCTTCTTTTATCACAGCTTCTAACGCTCTATATAACACCTTTGTTTCATGTCCGTATTCAGGAATATATTCAATCAAAAAGAAAAAATATTCTTGCCTAGAGCTTTTGAATGAAGGGTATGGTGTTTTAAGATATACTACCCAAACTTCTTATTTTTGCTTTTTGATGCACTTCAGTTTGCGACATAATTATTGTGTTTGGACGTGCTCTCTCCAAAATGCTTCGTACTAATGGACGAGCTGATTGTGATGTTACAAGAACAGGGTTTTCACCAATCAGAATAGCCCTATCATAAGACTGTTTTATTTTGGAAACAAAATCTTGAACCATGCTAGGTGGAAACGCTAATTGTCGGTTATCCATATCACCTACGACATATTCTATGAAATTTTGTTCCCACTGTGAAGAAAGTGTGAAAATGACTAGTTCATTACTATCATTAAGATTAGAAAAAGTTATTTGACGGCTTAGTCTTTGACGAACGTGTTCTGTAATGTTTGTCAGGTTTCTACTAAACATACAGATTTCTGCAATAGCTTCTAGAATGGTCGGCATGTCACGTATGGATACACGTTCACCAATAAGATTTTGAAGAACCCTTTGAATTCCACCAATAGTTATTTGTCCTGGAATAATGTCATTCAATAATTTTTTGTAGACATCAGACATGTTATCTAATATCGATTGAGTATCGGAATACGATAGTAATTCGATGATATTATCTTTTACAATTTCAGAAAGGTGAGTGGTCAAAACAGTTGATGTGTCTACAAGAGTATAACCTTTTACTTCGGCTTCTCGTCTTGACTTTTCAGGTACCCACATTGCTTTCAAACCAAAACTAGGTTCAATAGTTTGTTCGCCTCCAAGAGTGATAGGTTGCCCTTGTGGATCTAGAACAAGAATATGGTTAAGTCGAAGTTGTCCTTTTCCTGCTTCCATTTCTTTAATGCGAATAATATATTCTTGAGATCCTATTTGCATGTTATCTTGCAGACGAATAGCTGGTAAAATAATTCCAAGTTCTGAAGCTAGAGTTTGTCTTAATATCTTAATTTGATCTGTTAGGTTAACACCTTGGTCTTGATGAACGAGAGGCAAAAGACCTAATCCTAATTCAATTCGAATAGTTTCTACAGGTGGTGGTTTGATGATTTGTTCAGAAGATTTTGTTTGTGCCTCTTTTAATGATTTTTGACTGGATTCTTGGGATTTTCTTTCTGTTTCTTCAATAACAGATGCATGTTTTTTCTTTGTGAACCAACTTCCTAATCCAGATAATACTGAAATGGCAAGAAAAGGGAAAAGTGGTATTCCGGGTAAAAGAGCAAGAGATGCAGAAAGAAAGGAGCTCATTCCCAATGCAGCGGGGTATGCACTAAGCTGTCCAAAAAGAGCTTTATCGGTTTTTCCTTCAACACCACCTTTTGAAACCAACAAACCGGCCGCTAAAGAAACAAGTAATGCAGGAATTTGTGTCACAAGACCATCACCAACGGTTAAAAGGGTATAGCTTTGTACGGCATTAGTTATATCCATACCATGCTGTAAGCATCCTATTAAAATGCCTCCTATGATATTGATAAATGTAATGAGTAGGCCAGCGATAGCATCTCCACGAACGAATTTAGCCGCACCATCCATAGATCCAAAAAAATTACTTTCATTCTCTAATTCTTTTCTTCTGCTTTTTGCTGTGGATTCATCAATAAGGCCTGCTGATAAGTCAGCATCGATGGCCATTTGTTTACCAGGCATTGCGTCTAAACTAAAGCGTGCTGATACTTCAGCAATTCTTCCAGAACCTTTTGTAATAACCACAAAGTTCACAATAACAAGAATGGCAAAGACTATAATACCAATGATAAAGTTTCCACCCATCGCAAATTCGCCAAAGGCTTCAATAACTTGGCCAGCTGCTGCTGCACCATTATGACCATTGGACAAAATGAGACGAGTCGATGCAACATTTAAAGCAAGCCTTATGATTGTTGAAATCAGAAGTACGGTTGGGAAAGTGCTAAATTCTAAAGGTTTGACAATAAACAAAGATGTCATAAGGATTAGTACAGATAACGTGATAGACATTGAAAAAAATAAATCCATCAAAATGCTGGGAACAGGCATGATTAGAATAACCATGATCAAAATGATACCTAATGCAAAAGCAAGATCGGTATGTTTCAACAGACTTTGTATGTTGAAGTTGAAACCTGATGAATTATTTTCTATTGAATTTTCCATGTTCATTTAATATTTGAATATGCAGTTTGATCGTGATGTATTTCATCTGATTTATATTCTTTAATTTTATTACGAAGAGTTCTAATAGAAATTCCTAATATGTTCGCAGCATGAGTTCTGTTACCCAAGCAATGTGTTAGAGTCCCTAAGATAAGGTCTTTTTCAACTTCGGATACACTTTTTCCAATAAATGGGTTGATATTAATATTTTCAGAATTGTTATTTTCACTTGTTGTGTAAGGGTAATTGATTGTTTGCAAATAGCTTTGTCCAAAGATATCAATGGGTTGAATTTCTTGTTCGCTTAGTAAAACGGCTCGGTGGATTGTATTTTCAAGTTCTCTGACGTTTCCTTTCCATCCATAATTACAAATACATTCTGCAGATTCTGGAGATAGTTTTTTTATGGGTAACCCATTCAGATCACAAAATTTTTTAATAAAATATTCAGTTAAAGGAAGAATATCTTGAATTCTTTCGCGAAGAGGGGGTAGTGCCACATTAACAACATTAAGTCTATAATACAGATCTTCTCTAAATTCTTTGTTCGCTATAGCTTCTTCCATATTGCGATTGGATGTTGCAAGGATGCGAATATCAACAGGAACGGGATGAGTCCCGCCTACACGGTCAATAACTCGTTCTTGAATAGCACGAAGCATTTTTGCTTGTAATCTGGGATCCATTTCACTAATTTCATCTAGAAGTAATGTACCACCATTGGCTTCTTCAAATTTTCCAATTCTTCTGGCGATGGCACCTGTAAATGCACCTTTTTCATGACCGAAAAGTTCTGATTCTAGAAGTTGTTCGGGTATAGCCGCACAGTTGATAGATACAAAGTTACGATCTTTACGTTTTGAATTCATGTGAATATATTTAGCAACAACTTCTTTACCTGTTCCTGATTCTCCATTAATAAAAATATTCGCTTCTGTAGGTGCAATTTTATCAATCATTTTGATAATAGTTTTCATCGAAGGATCTTCGGCAATAAAATAGGTTTCTTCTTGGCTGATGGCTTTAATAACTGCAGCAATCAGTTCGGGATCTGGGGGTAGAGGTATATATTCTTTGGCTCCAGATTCAATGGCTTCTTTAGCTAATTGAGGGTTAGATTTTACTCCGCATGCAACAACTGGTGTACATATTCTTTCTCTAGTCATATTTTCCATCATATGTGGGATATTAAGTAAAATATCCATCATGATGAGATCAATTCCTTTTCCCGATCTTAAAACATTTAAAGCTTCCTCACTATTGTTAACCTGAGTGACTTTAGCACCCATTTTTAAAGCAATATGTGCAGCTACTGTTCCGTGACCATTTAGTGTTCCGATAATTAAAATTTTCATTAGACGCCTCGATCAGATTTTATAATTTCAGTCATTGTGACACCTAAATGGTCATCTACAACTACAACTTCTCCACGTGCAACGAGACGGTTATTGACGTAAATATCAATGGCTTCACCCACACGTCTATCTAATTCAACAACCGCACCACGTCCTAATTTAAGTAATTGATGAACTGGCATAGTGCTTTTTCCAAGGACTGCAGAAATTTGTACAGGTACATCATATACAGCCTCTAAGTCCCATGTTTGATGACTTTTTGTTTCGTCGTTTGTCGATGAAGATTCAGCAAATATTTTGTCATAATGACTGCTTTTATTTTGAGAAGAAGATTTTGATGTATCAAAAGAAGCGTTGAGTAATGTATCAAGATCTTCTTGTGATAGGTTTTGGTCATCGGTTGTCATATTACGTTCCTTATATTTTGATAAATGTTCATTAGATACTTCCAGCAATAATAGAATTAAGTTTTGTTAAAGTTTCCTGTGCATTCCACCGTGCACCTCCTCCAACCCATTCAATTCTTGCATCCCATTGAGGCAAAGAAGGGTCATCAACAAAATCAACTTTAATTTCTTTTTTATTAAATATATTTTTTATGTCTTCAATTTTATCTTTAAGATCCAAAACTATTGTAGGGTTAATAAATACGTGGATGGATTCTGATTTCATCGTTTTTTCTAAAATATCTTGAATATGGTGAAGAAGTTCTTGCGACCCATATTGTTCTATATAGTTAGGTAATAATTTTTCTGCTAGATTCAAGACTATCTTTTTAACATTTTCTTGAATTGTTTTTTCATACACAACTTCTTGTTGAAAAATATGTGTTAATTTCTGATTGATTTCCAGAAAAGCTTTGTGCATTTGAATTTGTTGGTCAGTGAAAGCCTTTAATTCTCCTTGTACAAATCCTTCTTCTGTTCCTTTTTTACAGCCATCTTCAAATCCGTTATTAAAAGCAGTATCAAGATCTTTTTGGGTATAAAGGATGGGTTCTTCTAAATGATCGATATTTTTTGATTCGTCAGGCAGATCAAAATTCAGTTCGAAAATAAAGGGTTGTTTCATTTCTCTATCCTTTTAAATGTATGTGTCGCCATCATCTTTACCAGAAGAAATAATGATGATGTTTTGAGCAGACAGGTCTTTTGCAACAGAAACGATAGAGCTTTGTGCATCTTCTACGTCTCGCAAACGTACCATTCCCAGTTGTTTAATATCTTCCTCCATAAGTTTTGCTGCGCGTTCTGACATATTGTTGAAAAATAAATCTTTGACAATAGTGCTGCTTCCTTTAAGAGCCATGACCAGTTTTGTTTTATCAACGTTACGTATGAGAATTTGAATACCAGCATTATCCAGATTTTCAAGGTCATCGAAAGTAAACATAAGGGATCGAACAGCTTCTGCAGATTCAGTGCTTTTTTCTTCCAAAAGTTTAAGAAATTTAACTTCATTTGATCTATCAAAATTATTAAAGATCTCTGCAACCATTTCATGGGTATTTCTTTTACTACCGCGAGTAAGGTTGTTCATGAATTCATTTCGTAACGTGTTTTCAACACTTTCCATAATATCTTTTCGAACACTTTCCATTTTCAGCATGCGCATAACAACTTCAATAGAAAAGCTTTCAGGTAAAAGGCTAAGTATTTTTGCAGAGTGTAAAGATTTAATTTTTGATAAAACTAAAGCTACAGTTTGAGGATATTCATTTTTTAAAAAACTTGCTAATAGTTCTTCGTTAACGTTGTTCAGTTTTTCCCACAAGGTTCTTCCTGCAGGACCACGAATTTCTTCCATGATTTTTTCGGCTTGATCGGATGAGAATGCTTTGCTGAGAAGCCTTTCTGTACTTTCAAGTGTTCCTATTAGAGATCCTGTGGATGATAATTCTTTAACAAACTCTTTAAATGTACTTTCAACCGTGTCTGATTTTACGGTTCCTAAATTAACCATGGTTGCTGATAGTTCACGAATTTCGTCAACATTAAGTAATGAAAAAACTTCACTTGCTACTTCTTCCGGCATGGATAACATCATAATGGCTGCTTTTTCAATGCCTTTCACACCTTTCTCTATTTTATTAATGTTTAAAATTGACATGTCATTTCCTATTTATTACTGCTGCATCCAGCTTCTAATGATGCTGATTGTTTCTTCAGGGTGTCTGTGTATAATTTCTCCCACTTTTTTAATGGAAGATGATTTCATAAGGCCATCGATATGTTCCACATTAATAAGTTCATCAGATTCTTCTTCGATTTCAACTACTTCCTTTTTTTCTTTTTCAATTTCTGGAGGAGAAATGGAAGGTGGTGGAGAAACAGTAGATTTTTTTTGAACAACAAAACCAGATGCACCAGCAACTTGTAAGGCGTAGGGTTTAATAACTTTAAAGTACAAAAGAAGACCCATGAACAAGATAACAAGATTTTCAATATATTTTGATGTCATAAGATGGGTTAAAATTTTATTGATTGCAGATGAACTTTCAGGTTCAGTAGGTACTTCATTAAATTTCATATTGGTAATCTTAATAACATCACCACGTTTTTCATTAAATCCAGATGCAGTTTTTGCAAGTTCTGTTAGTTCTATGATATCTTCAGCAGATCTAGGTTTATAGGTACTCTTCCCTTCTTTATCTATTTCGTATACTCCATCCACAAGAATAGCAATTGAAATACGTTTAACAGCCCCTGTTTCTTTTACATGGGTTTTTGTCGTATTTGATATTTCATAAGAAATATTTTCTTCGTTTCTTGTGTCTTGGTTTTTGCTTTGGTTCGAGGGTCCAGAGTTGTTTCCTGGTTGATTATTTTGGATGCTTGTTGTATCGCTTAGTGCCGATTCATTGGAATTCGACCCTTCATTGCTGGACTGCGAAGACCGGGCTACTTGTCCATCGGGATCATATTCAACGGATTGAGTCGATATCTGATCAAAGTCCATATCTACATTAACTTCTGCACGTATTTTTCCTGGACCAACCGTATTTTCTAAAAGAGATTCTATGGATCTTGCTACTTTAGACTCGTACGAACCTTTTAATTCCATCTGTGTTAAGCTGCTCATCTGTTGAAGGGTGGTATCTGTCCCTTTAGCTAATAAGGTGCCTTTGTCATCAATAATGGAAATTCGATCAAGTGTTAATTCAGGAATAGCTGATGCTACAAGATGCTGTATAGCTAATACTTGATTCACAGAAAGCCTTGATGTTCCTTTCATTTTGATAATGACAGATGCACTGGGTAGACTTTTTTCTTGAGAAAACAATTCTTTTTTAGGAAGAACTAAGTGTATACGGGCAGACATAACGCCTTGAATGGTTCGAATGGATTTTGCAATTTCACCTTCAGTTGCCCTTAGCATATTAATATCAATCATGGCACTTGAGGTGCCCATGAAATCACTTTTGTCAAACAGTTCATAGCCAATGGTTCCACCAGCAGGTAATCCGTCTGCTGCAAGTTCCATGCGAAGTTTTGATATTTGATCTTTTTGTGCAAAGATCTGATCACTTGATTCCCCCTTGATTTCATGGGGAATATTCATCACTTTAAGTCTTTCAGAAATTTTAGAAGCATCTGATGGATCAAGATTGGCAAATAAAAGACCT
This sequence comes from Candidatus Pelagibacter sp., assembly GCA_013823725.1. Classification (GTDB taxonomy): domain Bacteria; phylum Pseudomonadota; class Alphaproteobacteria; order Paracaedibacterales; family CAIOTO01; genus PNMQ01. The sequence continues at coordinate 220,075 of PNMQ01000002.1, read as the reverse complement.
AAATCTGGCACTGTGGTTCGTAAAGCTAAATAAGCAAAAAAGATAAGAGTTACAAGCGTTACACCAATAATGGATAACGATCTTGTAAGTCCTAATTTTAAAAATTGGTTGCGTAGAGCTTCCATGTATTTGATATTATGTAGAAATCTATAATGAAAGCTTATCGATGAATTCTTAAAAAAAGAGTTAATGCTAGGCAATTTTTTCCTTAACGAAAGATTTAAATAGGAAAAAGATTCATTATCATTTTTGATGTCATATTTTTAAATATGAAGTTAAAAAATGGGATGCATTTAATTAAAAATTAATTTTATTTTTTAAAAATATTACATATATGTATCATTAATTCATCCGAGGAAAATTTTATGAAATCCAAACTAATTTTAGCTTTATTACTTACATCTTCTATCACTGGGAAGGTTTTTTCAGCAGAAGCTTCAGTTGTTAATCCTTCTCAAGAAACACAGATATTTAAATCATCAACAAAAGCTGGTGTAAAACCTGTTAAACCAAATCAATATTATCTTTGGATAGATAAGAAAAAAGTTTTAGTTTCAGATCATTTTCACTTTAAAAAATTGTCTGATGCCTTTAAATTATTAGGTTTAGTTGAATCAGGACAAGAGTTACTTATAGATGATTCTAGGCTTTATGATGCAAGCACAGTTGCTGTAGTTAAAACAAAGGCGGATGAATTAATTCAAAATCGTTCAGATAAAGCCGTAGAATATGAGGACGCAAAAGAATTTATTATTAAAGCACATTTCGCTAATCTATATAAACAAAAAGGTCCTTTTGTGACTAAATTAGACAGTAAAATTTATAAAGATACTTTAATTGAAAATAAAGATGGTCGTATTGTTAATACGGGTAGAAAAGGACTTATTAATGCTGAAGCAACAGCCAACACAACAGAGCTATATCAAGCATTAGAAGAATGTAAATTGGGCAGAGAAAGTTTACAAAAACAAATGGATGAACTGCGAAAAGATTTTAGCCAACAGCTTTCTGCAAAAAATGTACAGCTTCAAATTGCTGATTTAGAAAGAGAAATTAGAGAGTTAGAATCTTTACTTAAATCGAAGAGGGAAGCATTATCAAAACTAGATGCAAACAATCCATTGTTGAAAGACGCAGCAATATCTGTTGCAACTCCTGGTAGTTCTGGAAGTGTTGATCTTTTAAGTTTTGATGATGTTCCGCCTTTATCTTCAAATCTTTCTGCCACAGCACAACAAGTAAAAGCAGTTTCAGCGGTTCAAAAAAACTTTAGAGCTAAAAAAGTTCTGAAATCTCAACTACAAGAAGCAATTTTGATCAAGGATGGAGAGATTACGTTAGAAGATGCTATTCAGCTTTTGCTTCCTAATGGAAAAATGGCAGACCACATTGTGGAAAATGATGTATCTATGGCATTAGCAGAAAAAGATAATTTGAAAGTTAAGTATCCGAAACAAATTGAAAAAATTGAAAAAGCATGCAAATTGATTGAAGAAAAAGTAATTGCCAATAAACCACAAGGTGCTCCGGCTACAAATGCCTATATTCCATTACCAAGACAAAATGGTGGGAAAGGAAAAAATGGTGAAAGGTTTGGTTCACCAAGAGGAGTAAATGAAGCACCTTCCTTATTTCAAAACTCTGCAGCAGGGGCAGTAGCAGGTCCAGATTCTACCCAATCAGCGTCGTAAGAAGTTTCAAACGGTTAATCAACGTTAATCTTAAAATTTTTAGAAATCACACCCTAAATAGGGGTGTGATTTTTTATTAACGAAAGGGAGGTTCGTCAAAGCCTCTCAGCTTTCTAGAATGTAATTGTTGTTTATTGTAAGATCTTAATAATTTTATAGTTTCAAGACCTATTTCCAAATGTTGTCTCACGCGTTGTTTATAAAATGTATTCGCGACTCCTTGTAATTTAATTTCTCCATGAATGGGTTTATCAGAAACGCATAAAAGTGTACCATAGGGAACACGAAATCTAAACCCATTTGCAGAAACTGTAGCAGATTCCATATCTACAGCTATAGATCTGCTTTGACGAAAGCGTTCTATGAGTGCTCGAGATTGAAGTTCCCAATTTCGGTTATCTGTTGTAAGAACAGTACCTGTACGCATACGACCTTTAATTTCTCCAGGTGTTTCGTGGGTAATGTTAAAAACTGCATCTTGTAGTGCAACTTGAATTTCAGCTAATGCAGGTACTGGAACCCATAAAGGAAGGTCTGCATCCAACACATGATCTTCGCGTACGTATGCATGTGCTAAAACATAATCACCTAATTTTTGGGTAGACCTAAGGCCGGCGCAATGGCCTAACATAATCCAACAGTGGGGACGCAATACGGCTAAATGATCCGTAATCGTTTTTGCATTGCTAGGACCTACACCAATATTAATAAATGTAATACCTTGACCATCTGCGCGTTTTAAATGATAGGCGGGCATTTGGGGTAAATTTTTAGAAGTATTATTTTTTTTGGTTACTGCTCCATTTTTAGTAACGCGAAAGCCGTTTGGTCCAACAAATTCTGTGTATTCTGTATCTTCTTTTAAAAGTTCTGATTCTCCAAATTTAATAAAAGCATCGATGTAACGTTGGTAATTGGTAAGAAGAATATAGCCTTGAAAATCTTCAATATTTGTTGCTGTATAATGTTGCAGGCGATGTAGGGAATAATCAACACGTTCACCACTGAACAAAGAAACGGGTTTAACTTTTTGATGAATGTTTTCACAATTTGCTTCCTTGTCGTCGATGCGTGAAAGATTAGGCAGTACAAATGCATTTTGAACTTCCCATAAAGCATCGCTTTCTAAATTACTGGGTGAATGCTCAACAGCAAAGGGTAGGGGAATAGGCCAACGGCTTCTGCCTACATATAAAGTAACGCCATGATTTTGAATAAGAAGGTCTAATTGTTCTTGTAAATAATCGTGGAAAAGATCAGGTCGTGTAATAGTTCCGCCATAATAACCAGAATCGCTTACTGCACCATAACTTTGGCGAGAAGCGGGCGAAAGGTCTTTAGCATCAACATAAAATCCAATGTATGGATAACAAGCATGGCTCATCTCTGCGTCTTTAATTTCGCCTGATAACGCTTGTTTAAAAGCTTCTTTTATTAAGGATGTGCTATCGTCATAAATTTTTTGAAGATAATTAAGGGCTTGTTCTGATTTATGAAAGGCTCTAACATCATGGATGCCAAAAATACTTTCTATCTTAGTGACTGTTGATGTCATGCGTTCTCCTGTTCAAAACCAAGCATTGCTTTTAAAAATGATTGTGGTTCAAAATCTAAAATATCATCTATTTTTTCTCCATCAGCTAATGCCATGACGGGGATTTTTAAGTTATCCCAAAGTGATAGAATAATACCACCTTTAGCTGTCCCATCTATTTTGGTAAGAATAAGACCACTTAGAGGAATATATTGATTAAATGTTTGAATTTGTTTTAGGCCATTTTGACCAGTGGTTGCATCAAGTGTGCAAAGTACAGTAATCTGTTCGGGCGAAACTTGTTTTTGAATCGTTTTATATATTTTTAGCAGTTCTTCCATTAAATTTTGATTATTATGAAGTCTGCCCGATGTGTCTACAAGCAGCATATTAGACTGATTTTTTTTAGCTTTTTGAATGGCGCCATACGCGACACTTGCTGGGTCTTGTTGCGGTAATCCTTCATGCACTTGTATATGTGAACGTTCAGCCCAAATTTTAAGTTGTTCAGGTGCTGCTGCTCTAAATGTATCGCAAGAAGCGTATTCTATAGAGTAGTTATGATTTTTCCAGTAATGCCCTAATTTTCCAATACTTGTTGTTTTTCCTGATCCATTAACACCAATAAATATAATAATGTTTAGTTGGTCTTTAGAGGGTTGAGGGATAGAACTAGGGGGGGGCAGAAAATTTTTCATGACATCAAAAAGAAGATGGGTTAAGTCGTAAGTATCTTCTTTGACTTTTTTAAGCTGTTGATTTACTTGTTTAATGATTTCTGTAGTAACCGAAACAGAAATATCACTTACAATCAACGTTTCTTCAAGTGTATCGATGTCATCTAGTGTTAATTTTTTTTTATGAAATAAATGGGTTATCTTGTCTTTGAAAGAACTGGAAGTATTTTTAAGGTTCTCTTTCAGTTTTTTCCACATAAAGCTGTATTAATTTTCAATAATTGTATAATCGTCTGCGTTTAGAATACCATTTTGAAAGTCTGTAGCAGTGATTAAAAGTATTGAATTTTCAACAGGTAGTGTTGATGTTGGTTTTAAAGTCACACGCATAGGAATGAAGTAATCATTCTTTCCCATAATATGTTCATCAGTTATTTTTTCAACTAGCATGGTGGATTTTTGATTTACTAGTTTTTTTAATAGATTTTCTTCAAGTGATTGACCAATGGATCTTAAATCTGCTGCACGTTTTTTGACTATTGCCTTGGGTAATGGTGTAATTTTGCTAGCAGGTGTCCCTGGACGAGAAGAGTAGGGGAATACATGAAGAAAGGTAATATTGCATTCTTCAACGAGGTTACATGTATTTTTAAACATCTCATCAGATTCGGTTGGAAATCCTACGATAATGTCTGCACCAAAAACAACGTCTGGGCGTAGTGTTCGTGCCTTATCGCAAAATTGGTAAACATCATCTCTTAAATGTCGTCTCTTCATTCTTCTTAGGATAACATTGTCTCCAGATTGAAGGCTTAGATGCAAATGTGGCATGATGCGATGATCTGTAGCAAATACATGCCAAAAAGTTTCATCTATTTCACTGGGGTCTACAGAAGAAATACGTAATCGTGGAAGTTCGGGCACAAGATTTAGGATTCTTTGAACCATTTCACCAAATTTGGGTTTGCCTGGCAGGTCTTCCCCATAAGATGTAATATCTACACCCGTAAAAACAATTTCTTTTACTCCATTTTTTACAAGAAGTTTGATTTGATTGACAATTTCACCTATTGGAACACTTCGCGAGTTACCGCGTCCATAAGGGATAATACAAAATGTGCAACGGTGATTGCAGCCATTTTGAACTTGAATAAAAGCACGTGATTTGTTTTCAAAACCAGAAATAAGATGATTCGCTGTTTCTGTTACAGACATAATATCGTTCACAAGGACGCGTTCGGTTGTTGCTGAAAGGCGGTGATATGTTTCTGGTTTCATTTTTTCGTCATTGCCTATGACGTGATTAACTTCATCCATAGCAGCATAAATATCTGGATTAATTTGTGCCCCGCAACCCGTTACAATAATTTTTGTGGAAGGATTGTTTTTTCTAATTTTGCGAATCGTTTGTTTGGCTTGTCTTTCTGCTTCTGAAGTGACAGCACATGTGTTGATAATAGTTATATTATCAAGGCCAGCATCACTGGAAAGATTTTTAATGACTTCCGATTCGTAAGAATTTAGGCGACAACCAAAGGTAATAATATCAATATTATTTTTTTTTGAAAAGTCGTCTTCTTTTTCAATCTGTTGAACTGACATAAATTAAATGTATGAGAAAAATTTGAAAAGATGGTGCCCAGAGCAGGAATCGAACCAGCGACACAAGGATTTTCAATCCTTTGCTCTACCAACTGAGCTATCTGGGCAATAAAATCAATGTTTATAATATACGGTATATAATCTTATATGTCTACAAAAAAATGAGAGGGTATTGAAATTTAGCTCTGCTCTGATTTTTAATATTAATACCAAGCATCTGTCGGCATAAATTAGGTGATATATTTAATTTTGAGTAAGAGGTCCGTTGGGGCTTCCGCTTATAAATTGTTTTAACGCTTCATTGGACGAATTATCCATTTCATGGATAGATCCTGTCCATAATATTTGGCCTTGATGAATAAGTGCTACAGTGTCAGCAATATTTCTAAGGCTTTTCATGTCATGTGTTATTGTTATGGTGGTTGCTCCAAGTTCTCTAACACATTTTTTCATTAAATTATTGATAGTGCCGCTTAAGATAGGATCTAGTCCTGTTGTGGGTTCATCAAAGAAAATGATTTCAGGGTTTGTTGCTATGGCACGTGCAAGGGCTGCTCTTTTTTGCATTCCTCCTGAAAGTTCCGAGGGATAAAGATGTGACACTCTTTCATCTAATTCAACAGCGTTTAGTTTTTCATATGCTATTTCATGTGCTTCTTTTTTGGATTTGTTTTGTCCTTGACGTAATCCGAATGCTACGTTTTCTAGTATGGTCATACTGTCAAATAGCGCTCCTCCTTGAAAAAGCATTCCCATTTTCCTACGCATCATATTGATGTCTTTTGCTTTGCATAAATCTTCTCCATCAATTAGGATTTCACCTTGATCTGGGTTAATCAAACCCATAATAAGTTTGATAAGTACAGATTTCCCTGTTCCTGATCCGCCTATAATAACAAGAGATTCATTTTTTTTTACCGATAGATTTATATCATTTAAGACTTTTTTTTCGCCAAAGCTTTTGAAAATATTTTTGATTTCTATTTTATTTGATTCTAGATTCTCTTTAATAGCAGTGGGTTCCATGGATAGTCTTTCATGATGAAATTATTGTATTGATCCTTATTTTAAATTTTAACTTAGGTTGCAAGAAAAGACCAATTAATATTTGTCTAATATGTTATGTATTGCTTTTTTTAAAAAATGACTGAAACATAATTATTACGATAATGCCTACATAATAATTATGTTTTTATTATGTGGCGTTAGGTTGTGCAATGGGCAAATTCTTAAGATTATTTCTGTAAGATTTTGTTTTTCTCTCTCTTGGCATAAGGACAGAGGGGTTATTGTTTGGGGACTTTGATTCTGAATTAATATAAGAAAATACTTTTTGAAAGTTAGAATCTAAATTATTGATAGTTGCTTGGATCTGCTGATAATTATTTTGTGTATCTTGAGGGCTAGTTACATAAGATTTTAAAGAAGAAAGATTGTGCTTTATGCTTTCTATAATCTCTTCTTTTGAGGGTATTGGTTGTGTGTTAGTGGGGTTACTTATGGTATGGGGTTGGGTGTTACTAGAAAGAGATACCTCTTGAGCTTGTATATTTTGATTAACGAAGTAAGGAAACATGAAAATGATGAAAAAAAGACGTTTTTTTATATTAGCTTTATACATTATTATATTCTTGTTTAATAATTTATTGAATATTATATTGTGAACAAGGTAAATAAATAATTAATATTGAAAAATAAGGTTATTTTCAACTACTTTTTATTGTTTTAATTATTTATTATCCTAATATAATTACTTTATTGGCAGATAAAACGCATGGTAATTTCGTTTATGCTACATTTCTGTCTTTTTTGAACGGTGAAATTATGGGAACTTTTGATTGTAAAAATTATCAGGTGGATGTTTTTGTTGGAAAGCGTATTCGAGAAAAACGTTTAAAAATGGGTTTCACGTTAAGTGATGTTGGTGAAAAACTTGGAGTTTCTCATCAGCAAGTTCAAAAATACGAACAAGCACAATCAAAAATTACAGCTTTAGTGCTCTTTCAATTTGGGAAAATTTTTGGAGTAGATCCTAGTTATTTTTTTCAAGGTTGCGATATATATTTTGAAAGACAGCAAAAATTAGAAGGTGATTTTATTAAAATAGGTAGAAAAATCCCTCTTAATGTTATTGTTGTAGAAGACGACCCTGCCGAAGAATTAATTTTACGAAAGGCTTTTGATGAAATTGATTTAGAGCTTAATCTTCTTGTTTTGCACGAAGGTGGAGCAATGATTGATTTTCTTCGTAATAGAAAAACCAGCATTGATTTTCCAAGACCTGATATTATTCTTATGGATCTGAATATTCCGCAACATGATGGTTTTTCGTTGCTTAAAGAAATTAAAAGAGACAGAGATATCTGTGATATTCCGGTTATCATATTAACGAATTCCATAAACTTCGATGATATGCTAACATGCTATAGATCTCATGCATCTGGATTTATGTGCAAGGGGTATGAATACGAAGAATTTAAGTCTCATCTGGAGACTTGCATTAGATACTGGTCAGACGTAGTTGTACTACCATCGCAGTCCAAAAAGTAAATGCGTAATTTTGAACTAAAGATAAGGAAAGAAAAGTTTGTACAAAATTAAAAAAAAAATAAAACTTATTTTGTTTGCTTTACCTTGTTTTTTATTTATTTTTTTTGCTTTTAACAATTATATTTTTTCCACAAGTACAGAAAAGAAAACAGAAAATTTTTTAAATAATATTTCCCATTTTAACTACGAAAATATAGATCACCAAAAAAACACTGTTAGGCTGCGTTCAGAAAAAGCATATAAAAAAAAAGATGGAGAATATGAACTTCACAATATTAATTTGATTTTTTTGGAAAAAGGGATTAATTCCTTTGATTTGCTTTCTGAGTGGGGGATTTATAATGAAAAAAACCAAAAACTTATACTGGATAAAAATGTAAGTTTAACGTATAACAATGGAGCTCGTTTGTCATGTCATGATGTTTATGTGGATATTATGAAAAAGAATCTGAGCAGCTCCAAACCTGTCGCCTTGAGATCAGATTCATTTTTGCTTACAGCTGGAAAATTTGAGCTGCAATCCGATCATAAAGTTCTTTTTACGAAATCTCCTCAAATTATTATTAAGCATAAAAAAAATTAGAGTATTTAAGGTTAGCGTTAAAAATTGTATAATTTAATCAAAAAAATTCTCTGAATCATCTGTGATTAACAATGAATTAGAAATGAGAGATTCTAGTATTTCTAGTGAGTTGTTACTTTTCGATGCACTGTCATAAATCGAATCATTTGATGGATTTCATGAAGTAATGTGAAAAATGCACTTGCAGATTTTTGTTCGTTTGTAACCTGGGATTCGGAAATGACAGATGATTCAGGTTGTGAAGCGATAGAGATAGTAAGAAAATATATGACATTAACAGTAGTTGAATTGTTTGTTTCGTGATTAACAATAAAGTTCAAACAACACACCAATAAAAAATATAATTTTTCCCAAATTTCAAACTGTTTTCCAATAAAGAAAACGATCATGAGAGGGTTTTCTTTATTGGAGTTTTATGCAAAAAATATTATTGTGTTAAGTAACTGATAATGCCTGCTTGAGGGGTACGCAATCCACCATTTTTTAAAATAGTGGCTAATAAATCTTTCTGCATTTCTTGATCTGTTATAATCTGAGCCTTTTCTCTTGCTAACCTTGAAAATAAGGTCTTATCTTGAATAGTTCTAACATTACAGCCTAATTTCATTAATATTTCTTTTACTTTATCCTCTGTTATCTCTGTGTGATGGGTAGGTGTGGAGTCGACATCAGTAGAACTTATTATTAATTGTTCAAGCTGTGATGTAATAGATTGCTCTTGTGCAGCTTGTTCTATTTGTGTTTGCTCTACTACTCGTAGAGGATTACCTTTCATTGGCTCTGCTGCTGGCACTTCTGAGTTTAGAAACTGTACTATTTTACCAAAATTGTCACGGTCATCTGTGCTTAAGGATGAACTTGAAATCAGAGCATCAAGTGCTTGTAAAGCATTCTCACTTGCTAATACACTATCATAAATAGAGTCACTTGATGGGTTCATGAGTATGTGAAGAGTGTTTGCAGATTTTGAGTCGTGAATAATCTGTGATTGAAAAATAACGAATGAATCTTTATCAATATCTCCAAGAGGTAAGCCTGCTAAGTGAAAATTATCAGGTGAGAACATGATGGTATCTGCGCCACCTCCGCTTAAGGGGTGAATGTGGACGGATGGTCTAGATTCAGATGCAATAGAATTGGTTAGTAAATATCTTACATTAACTTGGGTGGTGCTATTGGTTTTATGATTTGATTCGGGATATAACCATGCATGAGTTTTGATGCTCCATGGTGATTTTTTTCCGAAGTTACTCCAAGATAATTTTTGTATGACGATAAATTTATTGTCAGTAGGATTTTGTGGATTCGTCAAATTAATGGCAATATTACCCATGTTTTCATAGCTGTCATACTGGCCTATATATGGTACGGTAAGCGGTATTGTTGGCACAAAAAAATGTGGGATGCTACCAAATATTGGCGATTTTACAGAAAAATCTCCCACTTCATGAACTGTTTTATTTAATAAGGTTCTCATGAAATCTTGCTTTGAAGGCTCAAGATGATTGCATATTTTGTTTTGTGCAAAAATATTGTTTGTAGGTAATATAAGTATTGTGAATAAAAAATACGTTATTGGTTTTTGAAACATAATAATATTCTTATTTTTGATTGATTTATATTGAATTGTACAATAAAAATAATTTAAGATCCATCTTTTTCATTAGAAACTTTATATGTATTTGAGAATAGAATTCATATTGTTAAAAAAACTCGACTTTTCACGCAAATTCATTCAAAATAAAAACAATCAAAATAAAAAACTATAGAAAGATCAAATTAATGTCTGACGCAAATGATCGTAAAAAAGCACTTGATGCCGCTCTATCTCAAATCGAAAGGTCCTTTGGAAAAGGATCTGTCATGAAGTTGGGACAAAAAAATCAAGCTGTTGAAATTGATGTTGTATCAACGGGTTCCTTGGGGTTAGACATTGCTTTAGGAATAGGTGGTTTACCTAAGGGAAGAATAATTGAAGTTTATGGACCAGAGTCATCTGGTAAAACAACGTTAGCTTTACATGTTGTAGCAGAATCCCAAAAAAAAGGTGGTACGTGTGCTTTCGTTGATGCTGAACATGCTTTAGATCCTGGTTATGCAAAAAAGCTAGGCGTTAATTTAGATGAGCTTGTGATTTCTCAGCCCGATACTGGAGAACAGGCATTAGAAATTGCGGACACATTAGTGCGCAGTGGTGGTATAGACGTATTAGTCATCGATAGCGTCGCTGCACTTGTGCCTAAGGCAGAGTTAGAAGGTGAAATGGGAGATTCACATATGGGGCTACAAGCGCGCTTGATGAGTCAGGCTTTGCGTAAACTTACAGGATCTATTTCAAAAACCAATTGCATGGTTATTTTTATCAACCAAATACGTCAAAAAATTGGCATTATGTTCGGTAACCCGGAAACAACAACGGGGGGTAACGCCTTAAAATTTTATGCCTCTGTTAGGTTAGATATTAGACGTGTTGGTGCTTTGAAAGACAAAGATAATATTATTGGAAACCAAACACGTGTTAAGGTTGTAAAGAATAAAATGGCACCTCCCTTTAAAGTGGTTGACTTTGATATCATGTATGGTGAAGGTATATCTAAAACTGGTGAGCTTATAGATTTAGGCGTTAAAGCTGGCGTTATTGATAAAGCTGGGTCTTGGTATTCATATGGCACTCATAGAATTGGTCAGGGTAGAGAAGCAACACGTACTTTTTTGAAAGATAACCCAGAGATTGCTGCAACAATTGAAAAAGCTGTGCGTGAAAATTCTGGTCAAGTTGCTGATAGCATGATGAACGCTGTAGAAGTTACATCTGAAGATTAATGATAGATATGTCGGTAAAACATAGAGTTGACGTTATCAACGGGCCTAATCTCAATTTTCTAAAAGACAGAAATCCCATGTGGTATGGTTTTGTATCTTTGGAAGATATAGAACAGTCTTGTAAATCTCTATGTTTAAATCATGGCATTGATGTTGTTTTCAAACAGTCTTCATATGAAGGCCAGCTTATTGATTGGGTTCATGAAGCACGAATGGAAGCAGATGGGCTTATTATTAATCCAGGTGGATATGCGCATACATCCATAGCTTTGATGGATGCTGTCGAACTTGCCGATATTCCAGTGGTAGAAGTTCATTTATCAAACATCATGGCTCGTGAACATTTTAGACAAGAGTCTTATATTTCTAAAGTGGTTGATGGGGTTATGAGCGGTTTTCAAGGGCAAGGATATTTGCTAGCACTTCAATTTATAATAGACAAATTAAATAATCATAAAACTATTAACTAAGGAAATGAAAAGTGAAAAATAAAGAATTAAACGATAAACTTCATGTGGAAGAAATTAAAGAAATAGCAGATATTTTTTCAAAATTAGATGTAACTGAATTAGAATATGAAAATGGTGGAGTTCGTATTTATTTATCGAAACAACAACCTGCTCATACTTACAACATTTCAGGAATGGCTCCGCACGGCTTAATGCAGCAGCCTGTAACAACTGTTACTGCGCCAGCATTGACAGAATCCGTTCCAAGCAAAAGTGCTAATTTTAATGACCACCCAGGATGTGTAAAATCACCTATGGTTGGCACAGCGTATGTTGCATCAGCACCCGGCGCTGCACCTTTCGTTAAAGTAGGAGATACAGTTGCAGCGGGGCAAACAATTCTTATTGTTGAAGCTATGAAAGTGATGAACCAAATTAAAGCTCCGAAAGCTGGTGTTGTTTCTCATTTCTTAGTAGCTGATGCTATGCCTGTTGAATATGCTCAACCACTGATTGTTATTGAATAATAAAGGTAGACGTAATGGCACTTTTGAAAAAAATTCTTATCGCTAACCGAGGTGAAATTGCTCTTCGTATTTTGAGAGCTTGCCAAGAATTAGGGATTAAAACTGTTGCAGTGCATTCTACATGCGATAGTGAACTTATGCATGTTCGCCTTGCGGACGAAAGTATTTGTATAGGGCCTGCTCCGTCTAAGCAAAGCTATATGAATATTCCAGCCTTATTAACGGCAGCAGATATTACAGGTGCCGATGCTATCCATCCAGGTTTTGGATTTTTAGCAGAAAATGAAGATTTTGCATCCGTTGTTCAGCAGCATGGTATTACATTTATAGGCCCAGATCCCGAACATATTTCAATGATGGGCGATAAAATCAACGCTAAAAAAACGATGGAATCTTTGGGTGTGCCAACAATACCAGGTTCTTCGAAGGAACTTTTTTCAGATGATGAAATTTTAGAAGAAGCAAAAAAAGTTGGTTTTCCCTTAATTATCAAAGCCACCGCAGGCGGCGGAGGTAAGGGTATGAAACTGGCGCGAACAGAAGAAGAAGTTATAGAAGCGTATCATATGGCAAAATCTGAAGCACGTGCAAACTTTGACAACGATCGTGTTTATATGGAACGTTATCTTCAAAATCCGCGACACATTGAAATTCAAGTGCTAGCCGATCACCATGGAAACGCTGTCCATTTAGGTGAACGGGATTGTTCACTACAAAGAAGACATCAAAAATTATTTGAAGAAGCACCTTCACCTGGCGTATCTGAAGCACAAAGAAATCAATTAGGTAATCTTGTAGCAGAAGCTACCCGTAAAATGGGATACAAGGGTGTAGGTACATTTGAATTTTTGTATGAAAATGGCGAATTTTTCTTTATGGAAATGAATACTCGAATTCAAGTAGAGCACCCAGTGACAGAAATGGTTACTGGTATCGATTTGATAAAAGAACAAATTAAAGTTGCTAGTGGTCAAAAATTATCGTTTACACAAGACCAAATTGTACTCAAAGGACACGCTATTGAATGTCGTGTAAATGCGGAAGATCCAGAAAACTTTTTTCCGTCTCCTGGTAAAATAGTTAGATACCATGCTCCTGGGGGATTAGGTGTTCGTGTCGATAGTCATCTTTATGCAGGATATACGGTTCCACCACATTATGATAGCATGGTTGCAAAGTTGATTGTTTATGCAGATGATAGACAACAATGTTTAATGCGTCTGAAAAGAGCATTGAAAGAATATGTTATTGATGGAATTAAAACAACAATCCCATTACATCAAAAACTTGTGGATAACAAAGAAATTAAAGATGGTCAATACACAATCCATTGGCTTGAAAAGAACTTGGACAATTTAGACTAATGAATATAGAGAAGAGAATCAAAAATTTAAATATATCTTTACTTGATTTAGATGAATTTAATACAAATCGAGAGCCTTTTTCATATCTCTCGCAAACTTTAGTTCATGTTGGTCCAGCGCTTATGAGTTCTCTTATTGAAGATAAAGATTCACATTACACGTATCAACATATCTGTGAAAGTTTCCATCATACTTTAGGGTTGTTTCTTTCACAGTTAAAGTTGAGTATAGGATCTGACTGGAATAAATTTATAGCTCCCAATAGCATAAACATAAGAACGTCACAGGCCCTTGCTGCTGAACATTTTGATACATTTAACGCCTACGTCACTCAAATATGGGACGAATTGTTCGACGGTACTGAACATAGTTGTATTATTGAAATGTATGGTGTTAACAGACTTCCTCAGAATGCTTTAATATCAATAAGTGGAATATTTCAACTTCGTGAAGAATAAGTAAAAAATAGGCAAAAAAGTCCAGTAGTGTAAAAAATGGGAAATTTTTTCCCTTTAATCACATTCCTTTTAATACAATTTTAATAATGCATAGCTGATAATCAATGATAGAACTATGATTTATTAGATGTATGAACAAAATATTGGTAGCACTCAGTGGGATAATGTTTCTGATGATTTCATCAGGAGTAGTTGTATTTTTCACACCACTGAAAGATCATTTTTTTCATCAAAAAAACAGTGAAGATATTGCCGAACAACCTGTTAACGTCCTTGAAATATCGTTTTTACAGCTTCCTGAAATGATAATTAATTTAAGACAAAATGCTAAAGGTAAAAGTAATATTTTAAAGGCAACTTTTATTTTGGAGCTTATTTCACCCAAAGATAAGGATGTTATAGAACATTTAAAACCCATTATTTCTGATCAATTGCAAACCTATTTGCGAGAACTAAAAATAGAAGATTTAGAAGGTGCTTCAGGCATTGAAAAAGTACGACACGAACTTAAAACTCGTGTGTCCAGTGTGATTATTCCCGTTAAAATTCGTAATATTTTATTCAAAGAATTTCTTGTCCAGTAAAAATTTAAAGAGAGAAGAAAATGATGTTTTGGGATGATGATACACTGTATAAAGATGGTTTAAATGATGAAACAAGTTCTCCAGAACTATCAGATAGTAATGAAGAAGTAGAAGATAAATCTGAAATTTTAGAAGAGGCAATAAAAAGTAAGGATGATTTATCTGACGATTTACAAAATAACTTAAAGGATACTGATGAACCTCAGGTTTTAGAAAATCATGAAGAAGAAATTGATGAAACTGAAGAGGATTATCAAAATGAAGATCTGCTGTCTAGCCAAAAAGATTTAGCAGCTCAAGACGATATTGATACGTTGTTTGGAAACCATAATTTACAACATTCTAGAGGCATAAAAAATAGTGAAGCAGAATCATCAGAACTTACATTAGACCAAATCTTAATGCAAGAGTCAGGAGATAAATTAAATTTCTTAAATCTTGACGAAGACATTCCAGAACACGAACTTAGCCCAGACGATTTACTTGCTCTTGCTTGGGAAAAAAGCATCTTAGAAAGTTCAGCGTCCTCGGTTAATTTAGATTCATTTCTAAGCGATTCGTCATCATTAGGAAAGAATGCATTAAAAGAGTTAGATCAATCAGAAATTGATAGCTTGTTGGGTTTTGGAAGTGCTCCTGCAGATATCAAAAATTTAACAGGTATTGATGCCATACTTAATAAAAGCTTAATTTATTATGAACGTCTTCCTATGATGGAAGTTGTTTTTGATAGATTGTTAAGGCTTTTATCTACTTCATTACGAAATTTTACATCTGACAATGTTGAGATTTCTTTAGAATCCATGAAAACAATGCGTTTTGGAGACTATCTAAACTCTATACCATTACCTGCTATGATAGGGGTTTTTAAAGCTGAAGAATGGGATAATGGCGGGATATTAGTTGTTGATAGTTCTTTGATATATTCTATTGTAGATGTCTTATTGGGTGGGAAACGTAGTATAACAGCTAGCCGTGTTGAAGGTAGACCTTATACAACAATAGAAAGAAACTTAATTGAAAAATTAATGAAGGTCTTTCTTGAAGAATTAAAGAGCGCTTTTGAACCTGTGAGCACAGTCAATTTTAATTTTGAAAGACTGGAAATTAACCCTCATTTTGCGATGATATCCAGATCAACGAATGCAGGAATTCTTGTTCGCCTTCATGTTGAAATTGATGATAGAGGAGGACGCATTAGCTTAATGCTTCCCTATGCTACGATTGAACCCGTTCGTGAACTTCTCCTTCAAAATTTTATGGGAGAAAAATTTGGAAGAGATTCTATCTGGGAACAACATTTGGCGTCACAGTTATGGGAAACAGACGTAGAGTTTAACGTGCGACTTGGTACAACTACCATTCCATTGGGGGAAGTTCTAAATTGGAAAGCAGGAGATTATTTAGGTTTTCCGGTAACCCCAGCTTCTTTGGTAAGCGCAGTGAGTGGAGATCATGAACTTTTTAAAGGAAATGTTGGACAAAAAAATGGTCGTGTTGCTTTGCAAATTGAAGAAAATATACTTCAAAAAAAAATGGATTCAGTCGCATCATGAATGAAGTATTTAGGAGATAAAAAATGGTGAATATATTAACAAATCTAATTGTATGTTTTATACTTTTTTTAGCTATCATATTTTTTATGCAACTATTAAAAAAATTAAAACACTTTGACACAACTTCTGAAAAAATATCTCCATTTTTAAAAACAGTATTAAAAGCTGCGGAAACAATGTCTAAAAACATTGAGAAACTGGACAGACTTTCTCAGGAAAATAAAAGAGCAATTCAAGAACACATTCCGGGGGCTCAACATTTAAGAGATGACTTTGATGTCTTAATTACAATATCAGAAAAATTAGCTTTAAGATTAGAAGATTCAATTGTAAAAGCTAGAAAAGCTGAAAGTGATTTATCTTTAGTATTACAAAAAATTGAGAATGCAAAAAATAGTAAAAATGTTGAATTAGAAACTTTACGTCAAGATGCATATACCGTTAATTCTTCTCGCATAAAAACAGAAGAAGAGGAGCTGAATAGGGGAACTGTAAAAAAGATTATATCTGGAGTTCAACAAAATATTCATGAGGATATAGTGAATGACGTGCCACAGCAATCTTTTCAGTTTATAAAAAATAAGAATATCCATCATTCGGATCTCCTCGAAGTGATAAAACAATTAAGGTAGGATTTTTTGTTAAAAGGCTATAAAAATAATATTGGAAATCTTAAATCGTATCTTGGAGATGTGGATGCCCAAGATACTATTGAAATTCGCTCTAATTTTAAAGAAGCCTTTGAACATAATTACCAAGATAAGGATTTCTTTTACTCTAATTTAAGTCAGCCGTTTGAACTATCAAAAAAAATTATTCAGTGGAAAAAAATTACAGGCATCTTTGCAACTATCTTAGTAATTAAAATATGTCTTTTATTCCAAAACCAAACCCTATTTGAACTAAGAAAAGGTATGGGAATAAAAATTGATAAAATTTCTTTTTCTAGAAAATTAAGTGCAACAGAAAACAAATCAGATATTGATCCAAATAAAAAAGAACTTATTGATTTTTCAGATACACCTCAGAAGAATAAAAGTCAGCATTTGAATAAAGAAACAAAATCCATTAAGAAAGAAAAATTTTTTGACCCTATGGATATCGATTCTGAAGTTGAAATAAACACATTAGCACACCTCAAAGAAGAGAAAGAAAAGATTGAAAAAGCAAAATCAGAGTTAGTGAACCAACAACAAAGTACAGTTTTAGCCAAAGAAGAAATAAATATAAAGCTAAAAGAAATGAAAAAAGTAGAAAAATCTATCAAGGAACTACTTTTACAAGCGGAGGAAAAAAAGAAATCTCAGCTAGGTAAATACATTAAAATTATTGAAGGAATGAAAACTAAAAATGCTGCTGTCATATTCGACAAGTTAGATATGGATTTGCTTAAAGAAGTCGTTTCTGTTATGAATCCAAGAAAAGTTTCAATGATATTAGATCAAATGAACCCCGCTAAAGCAAAAGAACTTTTGACTCTAAGTATGACTCAGAAAATTCCCTTTGCACCATAATTTTTTCGAATAATTAAGAATTTTATTATTCGTTAATTATTTACATGTATTGTGAATATATTAATTTTCCAATTTTGAGGATATATGAAAAAAATAATTTTATCGCTGTTGTTAGCTACTTCTTCCTTTTCAGACACGTTTGTTCATCAAAGCATAGCCGTTGAAAGTAGTAATGATCGCTCGTTACAAAATTTATTTGAAAATGCAGAAGCAAAGAAGAATTTTTTTAAAGATAAAGAAAATGAACTCGAATTAGCTAAAACAAATGTTCTTAATATAGAAAGGGACCGTGATAATCTTAGAGGTGAATTTGAGGCTGCGATAAAATCATATACTGAATCGTTTCAAACTAAACTTAGTTCTTTAAGTCAAGGTGCCGGAGCATCGTTCTTTGGTAATGAAGTGTTTGATTCTCAAATTCAGCCGATCATTACATCAATAGAAGAGATTACTGTAGCTAATAAAAAATTGGTTGCAAATAAGGAATCTCTAGACTCAGAAATCTTGAAAGCACAATCTGAAATTCAACAGGATACAGCTACTAAGGAAGAAAAAGAAAAAGAATTGCTTGCAGTTAAAAAGAAGAGAGGAGCACTTGTCAATAATATTGAATTACCTAAAATAGAAAATAAAATAGATAAGTTAACGCAGTCCCTTGAACAATTAAATGGTTTAATAGAAAAAGATAAAGATGAGATCAAATTATTAATATCTGAAAAAAGTCAAAAAGAAGAAGAAATGGTAGCTAAAGAAGCGCAACAAAGCAATTTAATTAATGAATCTAAAACTATTCAGGTGTCTAAAGGACAGTTTCAGCCAGGTCAAAAAATATTAGCATCTACAGCCGAAAGTGATTTTTTGGGTTTGGCAATTAGTACTATACGCGGCAGAATTTCAGATATTGATAATCGATTAAATTCATTAAACTCTCAACAAGTTAGTCAGAATCTGATAAAAGAAAAATTAACTCAAGAATTGACAAAATTTGAAAACGAATACAGAAAAAAAACAGCAGCTCTTAATAAGAGAAATCCTTCTACAAGCAATGAATCAGCAGAAATTCATGGTGATACGAATACTGCATCTATAGAAGAACACCAAATTTTAGAAGATAAAGAGAAAGAATTGAGAAAAATAATTGCTGACAAAAAAGGAAATATTGGAAGAAATAAAGTTTTAGTAGAGCAGTTATTGGCAAAAGTTAAAAAAATTGATTCAGAAATATCAGAAAACCAAAGTGAACGTGAAAAACAACAAAAATTATTAGAAGAAAAAACTAAAGAAATTGGCGATAAAATTATGGAGTCACTGCAAATGAAGGAGGAATCAGGAAAGCCACTCTCTGCAGCAGAACAACAAGTAAAACAACAGGTTCAATCTTTAAGTCCAACTCAAAGATTCAGAAAAGCTGTTGGAAGTATGATTTCTGCAAGTAGAAAAGCAGCAGGAAGTATGATGGCTTCAAAGAAAGTCAATAAATTACCAGATTTAGTTGAAAATAAAGTAAAATATCAAGATCCAACAAGTGTTGCAGATCCTTTAATTAGTGGCTCTCCTGTATTAAATGTCAAAACACTAAAAGATGATAATTTGAACAATCAAGATGTCAGAGTGTACGAGGATAAACAAGTTAGTGAAAATTTCGCTAGTAGACCTTCAGCTTCAACAAGACTCCAATTTCAATCTCGAGATGCAGAATCCTTTAGTCGTTCAAAAGTAGACAGTCAAAACGATAGACATAGTGCTGTTGCAGGTGACTTGGCTGTGAGTCGTGGAAAAAATCAAATAGATTCAGTTTCCTCAACATCAGAGAAACCAACAGGTGAAAGTTTGATGGGCTCATCTTTAGCCAGTCCATCTATGTCGCATGATGGAGATCAACAAAGACAACCTAGTTCAAAGAAAAGAAGTCATGCAGATGTAATAGACTCTGCTGCAGATACAAGTAAAAAAATCAGATTAAATGACTCTATTTGTGATTCAGGAAATCTAAATTGTAGTGGAAATAGTTCCTCTACTGCGGTAAGACCAAATAGCCAGATTCCTTTAGATCCTTTAAGAGTTGAAAATTCCGTAAGTAATTCTATGGATCGTGGTGTTAAATTTTCTGCAGACATTTCATCACAACCTTCGATTCAAATAAGTAAAGCCGAAGCACATAGCGCATCTGCTATTTTGCAAAAGTTCGAAGCTGATATGAGAAATCCTGACAATCAAAAAGTGGTCAATAAACCAGCTGTGAGGAATGCTGTTTCACTCGAAATAAATGAGGCTAATTTGAATGAATCATTAAAAACTTCTATGCTCAAAGTTATTCTAAAAAGAATAGATCACAACGATGATAGAACAAAAGATTCTTATAGAAACTTAAAACAAAAAATTGAAGCAGCAAAAGCTGATTAGTTTAAGACCATAAAGTATCATGCTGAAAAATCCTCCACTTTGGTGGGGGATTTTTTGATTTATGAAATGCGAATTTTAATTTGATGTCCGTGACAAAGGGCTACGGCTAACGCATCTGTTGCATCAGGCAATAGTTTAGTTGGTGCTGTAGGTAATAAAACACGAATCATGGCAGCGACTTGGTCCTTGTCGGCATGTCCAGCACCTACAACAGATTTTTTGACTTGGTTAGCAGTATAGGAAAAAACAGGGAGCCCTTTATAACTGGGAGCCATTAAAATAACACCTCTTGCCATTCCTAATTTCAAAGCAGAGGCTGGGTTTTTATTGATAAATGTTTCTTCAACAACGGCAGTATCAGGCTGATACTGATCCACAATTTCAGTTAGTTCATGAAATATTTTTGAAAGTCTGATCGATAAATCTTGAGAGGCTCCAGTTTTAATTACCCCACATGCAATATATTTGATACGAAAACCTTCTTTATCGACAATGCCCCATCCTGTACAATTCAGACCAGGGTCTAACCCCAAGATGCGTGAATAATCTTGAGGTTTAACTGAAACTGTTGAAAAGGGTTGAAAGTGATTAATTTCCATTCTAAATTTTATATCTATTTTTTGCTAACAGATGAATCTGTCATTTTCAGAGATACGTTTTCTTGGGGCTGTTCCATCTTAACTTGAATGTGAACAGCTTTAAGTTGTTCATCACTTACCGTTGATGGTGCTTTCATCATGAGGTCTTGAGCTTGTTGATTGAGAGGGAATGCAATAATTTCTCGAATATTTGGTTCATCAGCAAGTAACATCACCATACGGTCAATACCTGGTGCGCATCCACCGTGAGGAGGTGCTCCAAATTTAAATGCATTGATCATGCCAGAAAAACGAGTATTTACATCATCTTGAGTGTATCCTGCAATTTCAAATGCTTTATACATGATGTCAGGTTTATGATTACGTATGGCTCCACTGGAAAGCTCAATACCGTTACATACGATGTCATATTGATAAGCCAATATGTCAAGAGGGTCTTTTGAAGTTAAAGCATCCATTCCACCTTGGGGCATAGAGAATGGGTTGTGTGAAAAATCAATTTTTTTATTCTTTTCATCAAATTCATACATGGGATAGTCAACAACCCAGCAAAATCTAAAGGCATCTTTTTCGACTAAATCAAGTTCTTCAGCTATCTGAGTACGGGATAACCCAGCATTTTTATCAATGGCATATTTGTTATTACATACAAAAAATATGGAATCGCCGTCTTGTACATGTGTAATTTTTTTAAGTTCAGTTATTCTGTCTTCGTTTAAAAATTTGGCAATAGGTCCTTTTGCTTCCCCATTTTCAAAAATGATATAGCCTAATCCAGCCATTCCGCGTTCGCGTGCCCAATTATTGAGTTTGTCGAAAAAACTTCTAGGTTTTGTGGATGTGTCTGGTGCAGGAATAGCTCTAACAAAGCTACCATTGTCAATAGCTTTAGCGAATATGCCAAAATCAGAACCTTTGAAAACCGATGTAACATCGGAAATCAGCAATGGATTTCGCAAATCTGGTTTATCAGACCCATACTTTAACATGGATTCACGATAAGTAATTCGTGGAAAGTTTCCTTCTGTTACTTTTTTAGTTCCACCAAATTCTTTAAACAGCCCGGCTAAAATAGGCTCTATAGTTGTAAGAACATCTTCTTGTTCAACAAATGACATTTCTAAATCGAGTTGGTAGAATTCACCAGGGGAACGATCTGCTCGAGCATCTTCATCTCTGAAGCACGGTGCAATTTGAAAATAGCGATCAAATCCAGCAACCATTAACAGTTGTTTGAACTGTTGAGGAGCTTGAGGAAGAGCATAAAAATGTCCTGGATGTAGACGTGAAGGTACTAAATAATCTCTGGCACCTTCTGGCGAAGAAGAGGTAAGTATTGGTGTTTGAATTTCCATAAATCCAGCAGATGTCATTCGGTTACGAATGGACTGGATTACTTTAGAGCGCAGGATAATATTATTGTGAATTTTCTCACGACGTAAATCTAAAAAGCGATAAGTTAGACGCGTTTCTTCAGGGAATTCTTGATCTGAATTGATATTGATAGGCAAAGGTTCTGTCGTAGATAAAACAGTTAATTTATCTACAGAAATTTCAACATCTCCTGTCGACATCTTTGAATTAATGGTATCAGCTGTTCTAAGGACAACTTTTCCTTCGATTTGTAACAGAACTTCATTCTTAAGGGAATCGTCTGATAGATGAACACCAGTACCACTATTAATGACACATTGCGTTATTCCATAATGGTCTCTTAAATCAATAAAAATCAATTGACCGTGATCACGAACGCGATGAATCCAGCCACTTAATGTGACTTGCTGATTTTCATGATTCTTGCGCAATTGATCGCAGGTATGTGTTCTATAAATGGATGACAAAGAGACGATTGCTTGTGACACTTTAAATTCTTAAATATATGTAAAACCTAGTATCTAATGTACAAATAAACAGGCATAAAATCCACTGGATTCTACATAAAATGTATTTATCGTAGAATTTTAGATACCATCTTTGCAGTGTAATCAACAAGAGGAATCACTTTTCCATAGTTCATTCTTGATGGACCAATCACACCAATTGCACCAATGATTTTATTTTCGCTGTTTTGAAACGGTGACACGATCATAGAACATCCAGATAGTTGAAAAGAACTATTTTCTGAACCGATATAAATTTGAACTCCATCTGCTTTTATTGAGCGGTCAATCAATTCGACTAAAGACTCTTTGGTGTCAAGAATTTGGTAGAGTTGCCTTATTTTCTCCAGATCTTGAATTTCATGAATATTTTCAAGAAGATGAGATTGTCCTTTGATGATAAGATTACCCTTGCCTTCACCTTGTGACCATACGCCTAAACCCATTTCGACAACTTTTGACGCCAGTGAATTGAGATAAGTTTTTTCTAGTTTTAATTCATTTTCAATAACTATTTTTGCCTCTTCAAGCGTTTTACCATATATTTTTGCACTTAGATAATTGGATGCTTCTTTTAAAATATCTACGGTAATGCCATCTGGTAACTCTAAAATACGGTTTTCGATGAACCCATCCATGGTGACAAGAACTGTTAATACCCGTGATGCAGATAAATACACAAATTCAATATGCTTGAGAGATGCTTGAGTTTTAGGAGTAAGAACAACACCAGCACACGAAGACAAACCTGATAATAGATTAGTTGCTTGCTCGAGAACTGAATCAATTCCCTGACTTTGAAAAGAGCATCTTTTTTCAATTTCATGACGATCTACATCGGATAGATCACCGATTTCTAACAATCCTTCAACAAAGAACTTTAGTCCAGATTCCGTAGGCAGTCGTCCAGCAGAAATATGTGGTGCAAACAATAATCCTGCATTTTCAAGATCTGACATCACATTCCTAATTGTGGCAGGTGAAAGAGGGTCTTTCAATTTTTGTGAAATTGTTCTAGATCCTACAGGTTCACCTGTTTCTATAAAGGTATCAATAATTGTTTTAAAGACCTCAATAGAACGCTGGTTCAGCATTGTTTTATTGGTGGTCATACTGGTGATGCTCCCTTAAATGATTATGCTTGATTTGCTGGAATTTGGTTTTTATGTTGAGAATGAATTTTCAAATTAAGATATTTCAGTAACGGTGATGCCACAAAAATAGACGAAAATGATCCAATTAAAATACCTATTGCAATGGGAAGACTGAACTTTGAAATGACTTCACCGCCAAAAATAAGCAGAGAAACAATAGCAATCAAAGTTGTGAAAGCTGTTAAAAATGTTCTTGATAACGTTTCATTCAAGCTAGTGTTAATAACTTCACTAATATCCATTCGTGTGAACCTTTTCATGGTTTCTCTGATTCTATCAAAAATCACGATAGTGTCATTAATGGAATAGCCTGCTGTGATCAGTATAGCAATGATAGCTGTTTCGTTAAATTCTAAAGAAAAGATTGAGAAAAAACCTAATATGGCAATGCAGTCGTGTGCTAATGCTGCAATCGCACAAATTGCAAACTGCCATTCAAAACGAACAGCAATATAAATAAGCATGGCTGTTAGTGCTAAAGCAATGGCAGTAATAGCGTTATTTACAAGCTCTTGACCAACCTTTGGTCCAATTTTTTCAACTTTTCTATAGTCAGCATTTTCGCCTATACTTTGCTTTACAACGCTTATAACATCTACTTCTGCTGTAGAATTCTTACCTTCTTGATTTTCAATTTTAATGAGAAAATCTTGAGTTGATCCTGCTTGTTGAATCATAATTTCACCAAGTTTAAGAGTATTTAATTTTTCTCTTAAAGCTGTGACATCAGGCGCATCTTTGTTGAACCTAACTTCTAAAAGATATCCACCTTTAAAGTCGATACCAAAGTTAAAACCTTTTGAAAAGATGCTAAGAAATGATGCAACAATAATGCTTGCAACTATGGTAAATGAAATGTGACGCATTCTTACAAAATCAATTTTGAAAGTAGAGGGAATAATGCTTATGTTTTTGATCATTGGGAAATCCTTTATGAAAAATGATTATGCAACTGTTTTCTGGCGATTGTTTTTAATCCACATAATGGTTAAAAACTTCGAAAGAGACAGTGACGTAAATAGAGAAATAATAATACCTAAAGCAAGAGTTACTGCAAAACCTCTGATAGGACCTGATCCATACATAAACAGTAAGGATGCTCCAAATAATGTCGTTAGGTTAGAGTCAATGATTGTCATCATTGCACGTCGATAACCGTTCTCAATAGATTGAACTAGCTTATTTCCTGATCTGATTTCTTCTTTGATTCTTTCAAAGATCAACACGTTTGCGTCTACTGCCATACCAATTGTTAATGCTATTCCTGCAATTCCTGGAAGGGTTAAGGTAGCTCCTAAAAGTGATAAAGCTGCAAATAAAAGAGTCATGTTAAAAAACAAACCAATCACTGCAAACACGCCTGAAGTTCCATATATAAAGATCATAAATGCTGAAACAAGAATGAATGCAATTCCCACGGCCGTTTGTCCGTGTTTAATAGAATCGCTTCCAAGGCTTGGTCCGATGGTTTTTTCGTCTATGATTTTAAGTGGTGCAGGAAGTGCTCCAGCTCGAAGGAGTAGTGATAATTCTGCTGCTGCTTTCACATCAAAATTTCCAGTTATTTCTGCACGCCCTGTTGGGATAACAGAATTAAATCTTGGTGCACTAAGAACTTGGTTATCTAATACGATAGCAAAAGGTTTCCCTAAATATTCTTTGGATAAAAGTGCAAATTTTTTGGTTCCTACTGTGTTAAATACCAAGCTTACCGCAGGACTGTTTTCTCTATAATTTACTTGTGCATCGGTCAGAGTATCTCCACTTAAGGCAATTTTTTTATAAACGGGAATATAAATTTTTTGACCAGCAATTATTTCAGGCATGTATTGAACGCCATAACGTCCTGTGGGTACTTTGTCAGGATTTTGAGGGTCGGCTGGTAGCATGGGAAGAGACGAATCTACAGCGTGGAAAGTTAACTTTGCTGTTTTTCCAAGACGCTCTCTAACTTCTGCTGGATTTTGAACACCGGGTAATTGAAGAATAATTCTGTCTTCTCCTTGCTTTTGAATAATAGGTTCTGTTGTTCCAGTTTCATCGACACGACGTCTGATAACTTCAATAGATTGTTCAACGATTTTTGATTTTATAGATTGAAATGCTAGTTTGTCGTAGCCAATGCTTACTGTTTTATCGTTTACTGTGACAAATAAATTTTTATCGATTGTAAGAATGATTTTTTTAAGAGTTTCTTCTTTAAGGTTGTCGATGCTTTCAAAATGGATAACAGGTTCGCTTGCATGATGATGCATGGCAAGTTTTGAATAACCAATTTTTTCCTTGCGTAACGCAAGACGTACATCATCAACAAGTTGGGACAGTGTATCATGCTCAATTTGTTTCATGTCAACTTCTAATTGCAAATGTGAACCGCCTCTAAGTTCGAGACCTAGATTAACCGTATTTTGCATAAATCCTGGAAGTTTTTGCTTTGTTTCATCTTTGACTAAATTAGGAATAGCAAAAATAATTCCCATCAAGCATACAAGAATGATGAGTGTGTTTTTGAAGTTATTAGTATTGAGCATGATTTGAATCTCTTTAATAAAATGTGACTTTTGTTTTATTCTTAGTCTTACTTATTGGAAGAACTGATGACAGACTTTAAAACGTTGATAACGACATTGTCTGCTATTTCAATTTGAGCAACTTCATCATCTGGTGATATTTTAACAATAGTGCCGTACATTCCATTGTTTAAAAGTACTTTTTGCCCTGGGTTCAAAGCATTGATCAGAGTCTTATGTTCTTTTTCTCTTTTTTTAGGTTGATAATAAAGCATGTAATAAAATAGACCGATAAATGGTGCAAATTTTAGTAGTTCCATCCAAGCAGCTGGTTGAGATCCTGATTGTGACGGTGTCCCTTGAGATGCCAAACAGCTTTCAATGATGGTTATTACTGCTAATAAATAATTAAAGGTTTTAAACATTTTTTTTTCTTTCATAATTTTTTTTATTTTGAAACTATACCACTATCATTCTATATTCATTTTTTTCACTAATCAAAGATTTTCTAACGTCTGATTTTTAAAAATAATTCGTTCCTTTAGAATATTTTAAAAATTTGGATTTAAAATATAACTAGTTTTAATATTTTGAATTACGATTTTTGTTTACCTTTAAGTTTCAATACCCTAGAAAATTTCGTGTGTGTGGTTTTGACATGAAGAAGACGCTTCAGTTGAGGTACATTGTAGGGATATTATATTCGTGTGTATATTTTTGTATGTGTTCTCTGCATGTATCCAGCAGTGAAAAATCATTACTATTAACACCTCAAGTAAAATATTCTTTATGGCAGAAAGCATTAAATTACCCTAATGATTTTTTTGAACTTGCCCGATTGATTGAATTATTGAATTCTTGGCCCAGATTAAAAGAAATACAGATGAAAGCCGAAAGTGCTTTAGATATTCATAATCTTCGATATGACAATAGTAACAGCCTTTTAAAAGAAAAAATAGAACACCTTATTTCATTTTTTAAAACACATCCTCCTGTTACAGGAAGAGGACAGTTTGTTTTTGCACGTTCATTGTGGTCTTTAAATTTTAATGAGGAAGCCAAAATACAATTTATGAAGTTGGTTAATGAATTTCATATTCCAGATGATATCATAAGATATCTACCTGAATTTCAAAAAGTTTTGCCTTTCAATTGGGCTTTTTCTCAAGTGAAATTTTTAGTCTTAAGTGAAAAATTTAAAGATATCAAGCCATATGAAAGATTTTTAACTGTTCAACAAAAACAAGTACTTGAAGTGTATATCAAATTACTACAACAAAAAGGAAAAGCCTATTTACAAGCATACGAGATACTTAAACAGTCTGGAGACAATGGAATCATTGTTTTGCAACTTATTCATCTTCATTTAGGAAAGAATAAAAAAATTCATGATGATCAAGCTTTTTCTCTTTTACAGCACTATCAATTTTCAGAAGAAGTAACTTATCCAGATCTCTTCTTTAAGTGGAGGTACAAGCTTGCACGGAGATTTATAGATTCAAAAGACTATCAGAAAGCCTTAGAGGTTTTAAAGCAGCATAAATACACGCCTAAAGATTGTGAACGAAAAAATGACGATGCAGTGATAGCTTTCTTTTTGCCTGCGTGGTTGTCCATTGAATTTTGTGATAATCCCCTGTGGGGTTTAAATGAATTAAAAAAAATTGAAAATCATATTTATTCTGTGAAAAATAAAGCCAAAATTCTTTTCTGGATAGCAAAAGCATATACAAAATTAGGCTACGACGATTTGGCTGTTCAATACTTTTTAAAAGCAAGCCACATTAGATCAAGTTTTTACGGAAACATAGCTTATTCTTTGCTCAAGAGAAAAGAGTTTAGTACAGTATTGGTTGATCAAAAAATTGATTCTCAACATATGTTGGACGATCATTTTGAAACACAAAAAATAAATTCAAAGGATCAGGAAGAGTTTAATAGAAACGATTTTGTTGTTTTATTGAAATTAATGAAGAAAAAAATTATTCCTCCAAAATTTGATGAATTTTTTGATACACTTATTTCTTTAAACAGTGAGCCTAAATTTCATCAAATGGTTTTAAAACTTGCTCAAGAGATTCAAGGGGATTACCAGATTGTTCGTTTATCTGTCAAAAAGGGTTTCAACATGCGGAATGGTTATCCTCTGTTAAGCCGTAATGTTTTTAAAAAATCAATAGATCCCGTAGTTCAAAAATTTCCAAAATATTCTTTTATGCATGCTTTAGCACATTCTGTTATCAGGCAAGAAAGCTATTTTAATCCTGAAGCAAGAAGTATTAAAAATGCAAAGGGTCTTATGCAGTTGCTTAATGGAACGGCAAAGTCAGAAAGAAAAAATCTAAAAAAAATAGGTGTAAATATCAGTTCTTTTAATTTGTTTAAAGCAGAAGATAACGTTTTATTAGGTGTTTCATATCTTATTAGTTTGCTTAATAAATACAAAGGAAATGCTGTTTTAACTTTGGCGGCCTATAATGCAGGTGAGGGTTCTGTTGAAAAATGGATCAATTTATTTGGTGATCCTAATAACTCTAATCTCAATATTTTAAATTGGATTGAATCCATTCCTTTTAAGGAAACAAGAGAGTATGTGCAAAAAGTTTTAGAAAATATTTTGATTTACGAACAAATTTTAGTTGAAAAAGGTATAAGAAAAAAAATTGATTTAGATCTTGTTCACGTAATTCGACCTAAAATATGATAGAATGCCTTTAATTATATATGATTGTGAATTTATAATGCCTAAGAATTATGTTTGTTATAAACCTGTTAACTTTTCTCATATTTCTAACAGGGAATTTTTTGTTCCTGGTTGTAAATCTATAAGTCATCGTGTTTTGATTTTATCACTGGCTTGTATGAAAAGGTTGTGCATCAGCAATTTGAACCCTGGTGAAGATGTTTTAGCTACTCGTAAAGCTATAGAAAATTTAGGTGTAGATTGTCTTGATTATGAAAATAATTTACGTGTAGATCCAAAACCATATTTTGATTTTCTGCAAAATGAGGATTCAAAGTTCATTAAAGTAGACATGGCAAATTCCGGTACATCGGCTCGCATATTGATGGGGTACTTTTCCTCAATTTCAAATTTAACGGTTCAAATGAGGGGTGATCAGTCTTTATCAAGGCGTCCCATGAAACGTATGGAACTTCCCTTAAATTTAATGGGTGCAGATATTGAGTTATATGATAGAAACAATAAGTTATGTTTACCAGCTTTGATAAAGGGTTGTGAATTAAAAGGGGTAACTTATGATCTTCCTATGGCTTCTGCACAGGTGAAGTCAGGAATATTAGTGGCTGCTTTGAATGCGAAAACACCAACAACCGTTACCGAACCCTATTTGTCAAGGGATCATACTGAAAATATTTTGAAATATTTTGGTGTTCATATTCAAAGAATAGGTTTGCAAACGATAGTATATCCCTATCAGCAAAAAATATGTGATGAAGATAGATATGAACAAGTTTATGTTCCTGGAGATGCTTCATCGGCAGCATTCTGGTGTGTTTTGGGTTTAATTATTCCGGGATCAAAGATTGTGATTAAAAATGTTAATGGTAATTTGTTCCGATTAAAATATATTGGTGTCCTGCAAAAGATGGGTGGTAATATTACGGTTTCAAAGGTGGGCACTACATTGGGTGAAGATCTGGTGGATATACAAGTTGAAAGTAGTCTTTTAAAAGGTGTTGAAACAGATTCTGATATGGCGTCATCTTTGATGGACGAATACCCTATATTATCCGTCGCAGCTTTTTTTGCATCTGGTACGACGATATTTAAAGGTTTGAAAGAGTTAAGAGTTAAAGAGTCGGATAGACTAACAAAAATAAAAGAGCTTCTCAATTTATTTGGTGGTCAGTGCCAAATTAAAAATGATGATTTAGTGATTCAAGTAACAAAAGATAATACTTCAAAAAATAAAGTGATTAATAATGTTAAATTTGATGCTGTTCATGATCATAGGCTTTCGATGTCTGCTCTTATTTTAGCTACAGGGTTACAGCAGGAAATATGTTTGACAGATGCAGAATACATTAACACTAGCTTCCCTTCTTTTTTGGAGCAGTTTTCGTGACTAAAGTTTTGAAACAAAAAGATATACAAAAGATTTTTGAAATATTTGAAAAGGAAAATCCAGATCCAAAGACAGAATTAAATTACCATGATCCATTTACGCTTTTAATCGCTGTTTTGTTGTCGGCACAAACAACAGATGTCAATGTCAACAAAGCAACGGATATTCTGTTTAAAGTAGCACAATCACCTCAAGAGATTTTAGATTTAGGTATTGATAAACTTGAAGAGATTATCAAAACAATTGGGCTTTATAAAACTAAAGCAAAACATGTTATGCAACTGTGTTTTATGCTGTTGTCAAAGCACCAGGGAATTGTTCCTCAAACAAGGGAAGAATTAGAAGCTTTTCCAGGCGTTGGGCGAAAAACTGCAAATGTAGTTTTAAATGAGGCCTTCGGACAACCAACAATAGCTGTCGATACGCATATTTTTAGGGTTCCACAGCGCATAGGATTAGCTAAGGGGAAAACACCTTTAGAAATTGAAATGCAACTTTTGGAATGTGTTCCTTCACAATTTTTAAAAAAGGCACATCATTGGTTGATTCTTCATGGACGTTACATCTGCAAAGCCAGAAAACCTGAATGTGAAAAATGCTCTATTTCAATGTTGTGCCAATATGGTAAAAACGTAGATAAAAAATAGTCTAGTACGATTTTACTAAAGATGACCAATAGACTTCAAAGGTTTTTAAGTGGCAATTTAGTTCGTCCAAATTAACGCCATTTTTGCTATCATTTTGAATGTTCTCAGTGTGCTTCATAAATGCTTTTTCAAGTTTCACAAAAAGATCTTGTCCCTTTTGTGATAATTTAACATGGCTGGACCTGCGGTCGTGAGCAGATGGAACTTGGCTTACATAGCCATTTTTAACCATCTTTCGTAAATTGTAAGAAACATTCGATCCAAGGTAATACCCTTTGTTGGTGAGTTCTCCAACGGTTAGTTGATGATTTCTTCCAATATTATACAAAATAAGGGCTTGTACACTTGTTATATCCATGCACGATAATGAGTCAAGTTCTTCTTTTACAACCTCTAAAAATAATCGATGTAAGCGTTCAATCATAACGACAATTTCAAAATAAGATTCTTTCATTTTATTACCTTGTATTATTTTTTTTACGTTAAATAAAATAAAACCAAAAAAAATTTAAAATTGAATTAATTTATTTAAAAAATATATTTAAATTGATGAAATTAATTAAATAATTTATTTTTTATTTGATTTCTACTTTTCTAATGATAGTTATTGAAGGCATTGTTTGCGAACACAGTTACGCTTCTGATGATAAATTTTGTGAATAAACAAGTTATTTTTTCTTCCTTTATGTGCTATTGAAGCGTTCAATGGCTTATTTTGGGTGGTGGAAATTATTACTTCCACTGATGAAGATTAGGTATTTGTAAAACTAGGAAGATCAGTAGTGAAAATATTGAATTTTAAAATGTAGTGCATGGATGGAGTTGTATTCAGGTTTATTCTCTAAAATAAGATTGAGATTTTTTAAAGGACATCAGACTGGATACAATGGAATTTCATTCTTCATACTCCCTGTTTCATCTGAGACGGTGCTGTTCCAGATTACTACGTAGTGTTTCTAATAGAGTACAATCCAAACACTTTAGTTCTTTTTGAAGTTGGGCCTGATTGTGGACATGCAGGGGATTTTTCATCGAGCTTAAAATAAGATAAATCAGATTCTACTTTATTTCAAAATCGGTGGACTGTAGAGGGTAAAGTGTAAAGTTTTACTATAAAATGCCAGGGCAACTTTCACTTGCTATACTCTAATTTATAAGGTAATATTTTGAGAATGTGTTCATATTTGAATTGAGTTTTTAAAATGACCGAGCTTGAGCAGAAAATATATAACAATCTTCGTGGTGTTTTTGAAGATGCTGTTATTTCGATCATAGATACAGTTGGCGATCAAAATCATTTTAAATTAACTATTCATTCGCCCTTATTTCAAAATAAAAGGCTTATTCAACAGCATAAAATGGTATACACTGCTTTGGGTTCACAGTTATGCAATGATATTCACGCAATGTCTATTGAAACTAAAGTTGTTGAAGTTTAAAACTAATGTTAAAACAATAAAATGATAAGGTATTTTTAATGAGTGAAGATTCAAAAATTTTTGAAATAATAAAAAAGGATATAACAGACAATGATGTGGTTCTTTACATGAAGGGGACAGCGCAGATGCCACAATGTGGTTTTTCATCTGTTGTCGCACAAATTTTAAAGCATCTTAATGTTGCATTCAAAAGTGTTGATATTTTAGCAGATCCTGAAC
Organism: Candidatus Pelagibacter sp.; assembly: GCA_013823725.1. GTDB lineage: Bacteria > Pseudomonadota > Alphaproteobacteria > Paracaedibacterales > CAIOTO01 > PNMQ01. The sequence continues at coordinate 187,224 of PNMQ01000002.1, read as the reverse complement.
TTCGTCAAGGAATAAAAGATTTTACAAATTGGCCTACAATCCCTCAGCTGTACGTTAAGGGGGAGTTTATTGGCGGATGCGATATCGTAAAGGAGATGTTTCAATCTGGTGAATTGCAAAAATTATTGACAGAGCTTGAAATTGAACATAGTTCTGAAGTGCCTGTCTAATGTCTTTAGATTTTTCTTTTACTTATCAATCAACACAACCACAACGTTCTAGGCTTGGAACGTTGGTGACACCTCATGGTGTAGTTAAAACGCCTGCTTTTATTTTTTGTGGAACAAAAGCAGCAGTGAAGGGGATAACCCCTAAACAACTTAGAGATGCCGGAACTCAATTTATTTTGTCCAATACCTATCATTTGATGTTACAACCAGGTGCTGATGCTGTTGCTTATCATGGGGGACTTCAGAAATTTACAGGTTGGAGAGGTCCTATGTTAACAGATTCTGGTGGGTTCCAGATTTTTAGTTTAGGGCATGGATCTGTTGCTAATGAAATCAAAGGTAAAAGGCAATCAAAACTTCAAAAAAGCCTTTTAAAAATTACAGAAGATGGTGCAACATTCAGATCCTATATTGATGGAAAAAAATGGCATTTAACACCTGAAGAATCTATAACTATTCAGAAGAAATTAGGTGCTGATTTTATCGTTGTTCTTGATGAATGCACACCTTTCAATGTTGATAAATCTTATACAGAACGTTCTATGCACATGAGTCATCGCTGGGCTGTTCGCAGTTTGAATAAATTTAACACCTTAAATGTGCAAGGAAATCAACGATTGTATGGGATTATTCAAGGTGGAATTTTTCAAGATTTACGTATTGAAAGTACAGACTTTGTAAACTCACAGCCCTTTTTTGGTCATGCTATTGGTGGTTCCTTGGGTGCTTCTCAGTCTCAAATGTATGATATTGTTCATTTCACATCTGAAAGATTAGATGCGAACCGTCCTATTCATCTTTTAGGTATTGGTGGAATCAAGGATATCTTTAACGGTGTAAAATGTGGTATCGATACTTTTGATTGTGTTCACCCAACACGCGTTGCAAGGCATGGTGGAGCTTTGGTTAAACCAGAAAATAATCCACATCCTTCATCACGTGAACACATTAATTTATTTAACGCTCAGTATTTGAATGATGATACTCCAATAGAAAAAGATTGTGGTTGTGAAACATGTCAAACTTTTACAAAGGGTTATATTCATCATCTCCTCAAAGCAAAAGAAATGAATGCATTGATAGCTATTTCAATTCATAACATATATTTTATGAACAAAATGATGGAAGAAATAAGAGAAGGTTTGCAAAACCAAAATCTAGATCAAGTAGAGAAAAAATGGAGCTATGCACATTAAATTCTGCTTTAATCGTACAATAGGTCAATACATATCTTTGATCCTATTGCTCCTCATTATAGGTTGTAAGAAAAAAGAAAATATTTCTGCTAATCAATCAGAGATTTATGATGACGAAAAAGTTGTTAATATCTGTGATTGGTACGGAATGCTTTCCGTAGATATCTTTCAAGATTTTGAAAAAGAAACAGGTATTAAAGTTAGATATGATGTTTTCGATAGTAATGATGTTCTAGAAGCTAAACTTTTAGCAACAAAACCGGGGTATGATGTCGTATTTCCAACAGCTACACCTTACGCATTGCGACAAATAAAAATGAAATTGTATCAGAAGCTTGATAAAAAACTTCTTACAGGGTTGAAAAAATTTGATCAAACCATATTGAGCAAAATGGATAAAGTTGATGCCAACATGGATTATGTCGTTCCTTATTACTGGGGAACTCTAGGCATAGCTTATAATAAGAAAAAATTGGATGCTATTTTTCCCAATGAAAAAGTGGATAGTTATGCTTTTCTCTTTGATGTAGAAAAACTTAAAAAACTTAAAAAATGTGGGGTGGGTTTACTTGTAGAAGCTATAGATGTTTTTCCACATATACAACTTTATCTCCAACAAAATCCTAACGCTGAATCAGATATAATTTTTAAAGAGGCATTTCAGTATCTGATGTCGATTCGACCCTTTTTTCGCCGTTTTACATCGGGTCGTTTTATGAATGATCTTATCATGGAAGACTTATGTATATCACAAGCCTGGTCTGGAGAAGTCCATGCCCACAGACGCGAACTTAGAGAAATTAATACTGACATAAAGTATATTATTCCAAAAGAAGGAACAGCTTTGTGGATTGATTGTATAGCTATTCCTCAAGGAGCACCTCATGTTAAAAATGCACATGCTTTTATTAATTTTTTGCTTCAGCCCAAAATTGCTGCGCGTATTACGAATGCAACAGGTATTCCAACTATTGTGAAAGATTCACGTCAATTTCTTGATAAAGATATTAAAAATGACCCTGCCATATTTCCATCAGATGAGATGATGAAGAAAAACTTTATCATATATTCTGAAAACTCCGATTTAAATTCTTATTTTGAAAAGTTGCGTAATAAGTATTGGATTGCATTCCGATTGAACAATAGGAGTATTGATAAATGACAACAGCAATGATTTCAAAAGACCCTTGGACTGATCCCAATGCTAAACCTTATCTTTCACTTGATAGTGTCAATGTACAGTATGCTTATAACCGAGTTTTGTCTAATTTATCATTGTCTATATACAAGGGAGAATTCTTTTCTATCCTTGGCGCATCAGGATGCGGAAAAAGTACATTGCTTCGTGCCTTAGCAGGATTTGAACCATTATCATCAGGTTCCATTAAGATTGATGGTGTAGACATATCAAATATGCCACCGCATAAAAGACCTGTGAATATGATGTTTCAGTCTTATGCTCTTTTCCCGCATATGAGTGTTTTTGATAATATCGCTTTTGGGTTAAAGCAAGACAAAGTTCCTAAAAATCAAATTCGAGAACGCGTGTTTGACATGTTAGAGCTTGTTCAAATGCAAAAACTTGCCGATCGAAAACCCCAGGATTTATCAGGTGGTCAAAAACAAAGAGTCGCGTTGGCGCGTAGTCTTGTTAAAAAACCAAAATTAATTTTGCTTGATGAACCTATGGCGGCACTAGATAAAAATTTGCGTGAACAAACGCAGTTTGAATTGGTTAATATTCAAGAAAAAGTTGGAATTACATTTGTCATGGTAACCCACGATCAAGAAGAAGCTATGACAATGTCAACTCGTATGGCTATTATGGAAAGTGGACGTGTTTCACAAATCGGGGTTCCTCATGATGTATATGAATTCCCCAATTCCAAATATGTGGCACAGTTTATTGGATCTATGAATATTTTTGAAGGCATAATGGTTCAGCAATCTGATCATTATATCACGGTCCAAACGGGTGATTTAGAAAATGAAATGAGAGTTTCGCATACTAACATTATTCCCGTTGGATCACGCGTAACGATTGCCATCCGCCCTGAAAAAATCAAATTATCTTTGTATAAAGAGGAAGACCAAAAAGGAAAAGTTCATCAGGAATTTAATTCAGCCATAGGGTTGGTTAAAGAAATTGCCTATTTAGGTGATATGTCTGTTTATCATATTGAATTACCTAATGCAAAAATCATTCAAGCAAATGTCACTAATAAAAAAAGATTTATAGATCGTGATATAACGTGGGGCGACAAAGTTTTTTTGGAATGGTTTCCTGAAAATGGTGTTGCACTATTATCATAAGTCCATTCAGAATAGTAACATTAAACAAATCTAGAGTATTAAAAGATATAATTTTAGTTAAATTTTAATATTTTTTTATAAAATAGTTGATGTAATCTTGTTTAAATTACTTTATTGGGTCATACTTTATCTATTAACATGCTTTTTTAAAGAAGTAAAGATGAAAAAATGGTTATGTCTGATGCAGTGTATTGCATCATTTACCTACGCTATGAATGCAACAACCATAGAAATGGCAGAATCTACCATGCCAACGGTTTTAAGAGATAAATTGACTTCATGTACCTATTTGGTTGAAGGTGATTCAGCTTGTACTGAATCTTCATGCTGGTTTGTAGACCCTTATTATAATGTAAGAATACGTATATTGAATCAAACTTTATCTTCAGATGACGCAACATTTATGCTGTTGAAAAATGATATTGCTGAAATCACTGATATTCTGAGAACTTCATGGAAACGACATGGTTGTTACATACATTTCCCTGACACCCAGAAAAATATAATGTCTTCTATTTTCTCAGAAGATTTTAAAGCTTATGAATGGAATCACGAAATTCATGAAATGACTTACCTTTTTGATAATGATAGGGGTATACCTTCACTAACTTCTGCATTTCTTACAGGTAGTATTTATATCATGCGGTTACCGCCAGATAATCCAGTTTATGAAGTTCTTTTTATTGACGAACCTGAAAAAATGCATCTTACCATACCTGCTGGTCATGTCGATGCCGGTGAACTTGTTGTAAATGGGGTGGCACGAGAAGCTCTAGAGGAAACAGGGCTACATTTAGATATGGAAAAAGTTAAGCTTTGCCATCTTCGAAACGCTACTGGTTTAGGTAATGGATCACAAAACCATGTTGATTTTATATTTTTCACCATTGTTCCATATGATATTAATATTAATGTTGATGGAAAGGAAGTGCTTAATCATGTATGGATTTCAGTTGATAATTTAGAGGGCACGTATTTTGATAAACAAATTTCCCCTTTATATAAAAGGATGATTCGTTCAGATCAAGAAATTGGTTCGCCATATATTTCATCTCCCGAATCGAGAGGACGCAAGAGTTTAATTGCTGTGAATAAAATTCCAACAAAAAAAGAGACAACTACTTCTTCCAAAGCCAAAAGTTCTCCTTCTTCAGTTTCTATGTGTTTAGATGAATTAAAGGCTTTTGAAATCGAAAATGCTGATTCTAGTACGATTCCACTTTCAGTATCTGCTCAATTTAAAGATTTTACTTTGATGCCTATGGGTATGAGAAGAAGCATATCTGATGGATATTTTACTCCAAATGCGACTCCCAAAATTAATACTTTCTTAAAGATGGCTTTGCAATCAGGAATAAATCCAAGAGTAAACTAAAGTAAAAGAATAATATACTTTTTCACAAAAAAATATTGACAAATAAAATTTAATTATATAGTTATTTTTTACTTGACATTACAATTAGGACGTGCTATGATAAGTAACGCTTAAGAATAACGCAAAAGGTTGTGCTTAAGTATGAAGGACAGAATTTCTTTAATCACAACATCGGAGGTTATTATGAAAATATTTCGTGAAATGAATAAAGTAACTAAATTCTTTGTAGCCGCACTAGTTTTAGGCGGAGCAGTTACATTGTTGGATGTATCTATTAATCTGGTTCATGCCAAAGGCGGAAAAACAAGCATTAAAAGATAAAATGTAACATCTTTTAATAAAAAAAGGAGGGGATTTTATCCCCTCCTTTTTTTATGATAATTCTTTTAAAACATCGATGTTTGCAACAGCAATGGCATCTTGCATAGTATTGGCTTGTTTAATCATCGTTTCACATTTTACAAATGGGCTTTCCGTAGGAATATAATCTTTATTGATTTGTGAGAAGATGATATTTTTACCTTGAGTATACAAAGCTATAAAGTTGCCTGGTAATTGACTATAAGCATCGTCAAAGTTCATGAAATATGTCATTGATGCTGTTAATGTGGATGATGCGACGACAGACCATTGTAGGACTGGATGAACGTTATATTCTTGCATCAACACGTATGCTAACATGGTATTACCAGCAGAACGATTTACCGCTTGAATCATAGAAAGTGGTAGAACTATAGCGTTGACAAGTTTGTTTTTCTTGCCTGGCAAGATATCGTCCGGTGTTGAGGAAAATGAATCATGTATGCGTTTAAAACTTTCATCTAGTGCTTTAATGGCAAATAATCCACTAGCTATAGTTCCACAAATTGCGAAGAAGTTAGCAAATCCATATTTTGTATCATTTAAATTTGCATGAGTTTCTAATGGAGCATAATAATCATCGGTTTCAATACCAGCATTGGAAGCTAAAAAATGATCTAGGAAAATCAACCAAGAATCACAATTATCCTCTGAATAATCAAAGTCTCCAGGTATTGAAGTATAGGGTTGAAGATACGAAATGCCAGGACAATTTTTAAAGTTAAATTCCCCACCATCTGTTGAATTGCCTATATAGAATTTTGCACCATTTAAACATTGTGAGCACCAATCTGTTTGATTACCATTATAAATTGTAATATCTTTTGTATCTTCTTGAAAAACTTCATACATTGAATTAGCAAAAGATTGATAAGCTGCATTTCCCATAGTATTAAATTGATCAGTATCTAAATTACCTGAAAACTTAGTGTTTAAAAATGCAGCTGCATTTGTATAATTTGTTTTGAATGTTAGAAAGCTTCCCGCACCAACAATGGATGCACCTAAAAGGTAATGCCATTTACTTTTTAAAAAATTCAAAACAGATTGGTGCTGTGGTTTTGGTGTCGTTGCATGCATCGAATAGCGACGATTTTTGATTTTTTTATAAGACAAATCCAATATTTTTTGTAATTTTTGAACACCTATGCTGGCTTGATTTTCAATATCCAAAGATGATGTTGTGTTAATCTCTAGAATTTCTTCATTATCCATGGAGGCTCAAACTTCTTTTCCACTTTCTATTTTTTGACTTAGTTTTTTGCGTAATTGATGGTCTTCTTTAGATTCGCTATATTTAATCATTTCAGGAACCACTGTGTTTCGAATCAGTTGGCTATACGTTAAAATAGCGTCTAAACAATAAAAGGTTAGAATATAAGGTGTTAAAATTTTAGCAAATTCTGCTGATTCAGCAGCAAAAGCAATATTGGTAGAATAATATTGTGAAGCTAAAGATCCACCTGCGTTGGCCCCACCTAGTATGGCACCTGTATACAACAAACCCTTAAGTATTTTGTTATGTTGTGTTGTGGGTAAATAAGTTGAAAAACAAGAATCTGCGTAACTCGCCATGGCATACAAACGTGTTGCGACATAAGGAGTTAAGAAAATATAACTATTGATCTTCTGCAAATCCATCACTTGATTAATAAATGAATCATTAGATGGATCCATATAGACGAATCTATATCCCTCTACTATCTGCGCAAATGTAAAGAATACATTATCTGACCACATTCTGGCTTCTGCAAAAATTTCACCTTTATTATCAAGCTTTGCACCATACCCTAACAATACCGTTCCTATTAAAACGCTTGCAAAGATTGCATAATCTTTAGCTGAATAATTATTTCTTAGGTTATTATTAAGATATGTATCGAATTTTTTTATATCGGCATCGCTTGCTCTGTGTTGATCAACGGAGTCAATAGATGCATCGTCAGCAATATCTGGAATTTCAGGATCAAGTTCCTCAGATTTTGGAGCTGGATGGATTTTGTTTCCTGAAGGATTAGCGTCTTCCATTAATATATTAGATAAAACACCAGCATTCGCAGCATTAATAGTTTCTTCAGGCAACACTTTGCGAGGAGAAACAGATGCAGATAATAGTTCCATAGCCACAAGATGCTGAGCTGAGGTGAGAATCTGACTAACAATAACTGCATATGCAGCAATTTTTCGTAAGTTTTTACTAAGGGTAGAGGACTTCATTAAATGATTCACAAGTATTCTCCAAATAATAGAATGTGTATTAAATATAGTTTAATATAAAAATATATTTTGTGTAAATATATCACAATATATAATAAAAACAAATTGTTTTTTCTTAGATCTTTCTACTTTTTACTAAAAAACATTTTTTACCCTTTAATTTCCACTTTTTATGGATGTTGATATTAGTATTCATTTATGGCTATGATCTAATATAAAGATTTTTATTAGACAGAGTATGATGACGTTGAAAAGTGTGTGTGAAGTTTTTGAAGACGGTAGAAGTTTTTCCTTTTGGAAAGACAAACCAGTTGAAGATTTGGTACTAAAGTCTATTTATGATAAGGTTAAATGGGGTGCTACCAGTGCTAATTGTTCACCTATACGAGTTTTGTTTGTAAAATCTACAGAACAAAAAGAAAAGCTAAAATCTTGCCTTTACGATGGTAATATTGAAAAAACAATGACAGCACCAGTTACGGCATTGTTTGCCACAGATATGAAATATTATGAAAAATTAGATTTTTTGTTTCCACCAGTTGATGCAAAACCATGGTTTACCCAGTCTGAAAAAGATACATTTGTTCATGGGCTAAGAAACTCTAGTTTACAAGCTGCCTATTTTATGACAGTTGCTCGTGCTTATGGTTTGGATTGTGGACCTATGTCTGGATACATGGAAGACAAAGTGAACGAAACTTTTTTTGGTGGAACTGACCTTAAAATTAATTTTATGTGCAATTTAGGATATGGAGATTCTGAAAAATTACATGACCGTTTACCACGTTTTAGTTTTGAAGAAGTTTGTTCTTTCGTGTGATTAGTGCCTTAACGGATGATGAAACAAAAGAAATTTAATTTTCATACAGATCCCCAGTATACTTTAGATCATTATATTATTAGTCAGCATAACCAAGAAGCATTCGAGTGGCTGTATAATATTTCCTTTTGGAAAAATGATGCTACAGTTAAAGGATGTATGTTGATAGCAGAGCAGGGAGCCGGAAAATCACATCTTGCTTCTATTCTTTTGTCTTGTTCGGATGATGTTAAAATTTATGATGGAAACATACAGTATCAACGAAGTCCATTTGATTTTAATGATCGCGTTATCTTGATTGATGATGCACATCACATTCAACCGATATGGCTGTTTAATTTATATAATCATGTACTATCATATGGTGGAAAATTATTATTATTTTCATCGCATTATCCTAAGGAATGGAATGAACTTAAAGATCTTGATTCAAGAATAGCTACGCTACAGTATTTTAGTATAGACACACCTGATGATGAAGCTATGCTTTTAATAATTAAGAGTATTTTAAAAAGACAAGGGTACCATGTAACAGATAGAATACTTAAAAAAATTAGACCTTCTATCAATCGTTCTTTTAAGTCATTGGCATCGATAGTCGACGAGATCAAAATGATGTTAGCCGAAAAAAATAAGTGAAGATTCATGAATAAAAGATTATCAATCTTTTTGTTAATTATATCTGCTTGTTTGATTGCATTTATTGCTAATCTAAATATCCGTTTTTTTTTCAAAGAATCAGAAGATACACAGAAAATTTTATGGGTCACTGACACACATTTTACCTTAAGAGACAGGTCTATCAATCATTTTGTTGAATTAGCGTCTTCAAGTAAATATTCAAATGTTTTTATCACAGGGGACATTGCAAATGATGGTATCTTAGGAATATTACATCTTATTGAAAAAAAAATATCAAAACCAATTTATTTTGTATTGGGGAATTCTGATCATAATTACTATCAGGAAATCCTTAATGTTCAGAAATCAATAAAGCAGAATTTTGAAAAATCAAAATTTTTGCATTATCTCGACAATAAGATAATTTTCTTAGATGAAAAATATGCTCTTATTGGTTTTGATGGTTTTGCAAATACTTGGGTTGCTAATGAATATTCTCAATTTCATAAATTGATAGAGAGTTTGAAAGTTAATATAGAGCACTCCATTAAAATGGATAGTAAAAAAATTATTATTCTTACGCATGTGCCTCCATTTAAAGAAAGTTGTTGGTATCGTGGTAAAGTATCGAGCGGGAAGCAAGCCGAACAATATTACTGCTCAGCACTAGGAAATTTACTTTTAGATTTATCAAAAAAAAATAAGCAAATAAAATTTATTGTATTTTCAGGTCATACTCATCATGTTAGTGCCGAAAAATTTCCAATTGGTGATAAACATCAGAATATTGATGTTTATGTCGGAAATAAGTTTGTTGAGGGAGAAAATAAATTTAATTACTATGAAATAAACAACAAAAATTTTCAACCTAATATAAAACATGATTTTTCTGAATAGAAAATTTTTTAAATGATTCAATAACAAACTGAGAAGGCTATATTACAATATGCTAAAATTTCTTCTTACCTTTTTATACATGTACATTTTTGAAAATGTTGAAATTTGCGCTTTGCAGTTTTCACTTGATTCCGATATAAAAATTGAAATAGGTGTTGATGAAACGCAACCACTATTAAAGCATCATAAAAGAATTGTTATCAAATGGAACATGTCACCAGGATGGTCTGTTGCATCTCTTGATCAAAATAAAGTTGAAAATCATGACTTTACCCCTAAACCTATAGAGTTGAAGTGGGTACTACCCATTGGTTTTAAAATCATAAAGACACAATGGTCACCTTCTCAAACAATCGATAAATATGGCTATTTATACAGAGGATATACGTCTGAATTTTATACTATGTATCAGATAGAAACGAATAAAAATAAAAACCTGAAAGATCGAAAAGTATTGAAATTCAAAGTTTCTGTTCCCTTGTGCAAAGATTTTTGTAAAGTTGTGGAAAAAGACATTGAATTCGATATTTCTAATTTGAAAAAAATTGATTTTTTGAAATTGGATAATAATATTGAAAATCCTCCTTTGACTATAAAAAACTATACTACTAAAGAGATTGTTTTTTTCATATTATCTGCTTTTTTGGGTGGATTATTATTAAATGCAATGCCATGTGTATTTCCTGTTTTATCTTTGAAGATTTTTGATTTAATACATTTATCTCAAAATTTAAAAGATGCATCCAACTTGTGGCATGTCAAAAAAACCTGTTTATTTTTCATATCTGGGGTTATATTTTCATTTTTAACTTTAGGGATTTTGCAATATTCTCTTAATGTATTGGGGTATTGGGTAGGATGGGGTTTTCAATTACAATCTCCTGGATTTGTTTTTTTCTTAAGTATTTTATTTTTTATCATGAGTTTGAATTTCTTTGGTGTATTCGAAATAGGTCTAACTTTATCTTCGCGAATGGTAAAACAATCTACTTTAGATAGTCATTTTTCTTCTTGTCAAGAATATGTGAAAAATTTTTATAATGGCATGTTGTTATGTTTAGTTGCTACACCATGTACAGCACCTTTTATGGGTGCAGCATTGGGAGCAACCCTTAGTCTGCCGTTGATCGTTTCATTGCTTATTTATGTGATGTTAGCATTAGGATTAACATCCCCATTTATTGCTTTTATTTTTTTCCCCAGGTTTTTAGTGTTTATACCTAAACCAGGACAATGGATGGAACAACTTAAGAAAATAATGGGTTTTGCCGTCCTAGGGAGTAGTCTTTGGTTATTGTGGATTTTATTACGGACACGAGTCGAATTTATATTTCTGACATTCACGGTTTTTTGGGCTTTATCTTGTCTTCTTTTTTTAATGGGGGAGTTTGGACATTTAAATAGGTCTGATAAGGTTAGGCGTTTTTCTTCATTTGTGGGGTGGGGGATCATTGCATCACTTGTCATATATTCGGTTTACCATATTGAAAATCTTAAGATGGATAGTTTGCAAAACTACACAAAACAAGAAATTCGAAAATATGAGCCAATCTATATTGAGCAACTTAAAAACGAAAAAAAATCTTTTTTTATCAACGTTACAGCAGATTGGTGCATAACATGTCAGTGGAACAAAAAATTTGTATTACACTCTCAACAATTTAAAGAACTGCTCCAAAAAAAGAATATTCAGTACGCTGAAGCAGATTGGTCAAGACATGATTCAGATGTGACAAAATTTTTAAACCAGCATGATAGCAATAGTATACCATTTCTATTGTATTATAATGGTTCTACAGGTAAAACTTCATCCTGGAGTGGGATAATATCATACAACGATATTGAACGAAAACTGCTTCAATAAGAAATTTAATTTTGAGTGATATGGCCAATATAATTGATGCTTATATTGTTGCTGAAAGACCATTTTTTTGATAATGGATTCAGCTTCAAACCTGAAATTTTATTCCACTGATAGTGTGTATTATTTTTTTGATTGTAGCTTTGTGTGAATTGTTCAATTTCACTTGGTTTTAAGAATTGGTCCCACGAATGCGTTGCAATGGGAACCCATTTTAAAATATATTCGGCACCTAATATAGCACCTAAATAGGAAGAAGGTGTTCTGTTTAGGGTTGAAAGAATGAGACCTTTATTTTTTAAAGGGTTCAGGAAACCAAGGCATTGTTCCATAAATACAGATGGATTTTCAACGTGTTCTATAATTTCAGAGGCTATGACGAGATCGTATCCTTCAAAATAGTCATTTTTTTCCATCCAATGCGGTTGAACGTGAAGGTATTGAATATTCAAATTCTGGTCTGATGCTCTTGTTTTTGCAACATGAATGGCTTCTTTAGAAAAATCTATTCCCGTCACTAAAGCACCTAGCCGTGCAAGAGGTTCAGACAATATTCCACCGCCACACCCGATATCAAGAACTTTTATTCCTTCTAAGCTTCCTATTTGTTTGATGATAAATTCAATACGTAAAGGATTCATGGTATGCAGAAGCAAAAATGAACCTTTAGGATTCCACCAGTCATGAGATAGGCTATCAAAAAGTTCTTCTTGTTTTTGAGAAAAGGTTTGGTTCATTAGAGACCCCATTTAAAATATTGTATTAAATTAGCACTAAATTTAATTAAAAATAAAATTACTAAGATGAAAAATGTTTTTAGTTCTTTCACCTATGATAAACTCAATTATAGAAAATAGAGATGTGTTTTTAAAGTTGATTTATCTAATTTCAATTTTTTGTCTGATATCAGCACTATTTGTGGTGTTGAATAGAAATATGATGTATTCAGCATTAAGTCTGATTATGACATTTTTATTTGCTTCTTTTTTATGTATTTCTCAAAATAATGATTTTTTGGGATTTATGCTTTTAATAGCTTATATTGGTGCTATTATCGTTCTCATTCTTTTTGTTGTTATGCTTTTTCACGATGAAAAGGTGAATGAAAAAAGAGAGCAGCTATCATTAAAAATGATTTTTTTTAAAAACCTTCTCTTTTCTTTGTGTTTGGGAACAGTGGGTTTACTTTCTTATTCTTTTAAACCTTCTGAAAAAGCTTGGGATATGATTGCTTTTCCCAGAGATAAAGAGCTGAGCAATGTCCAATCGATTGGAAATATCTTGTATACAGATTGTGTTCTACCTTTTCAAATATCAGGTTTCATATTGTTAGCTGCCATGATTGGTTGTATTGTTCTTATTTTTGATCGTCAGCGTAAAAAAAGTGATACTAAGATTGATCCATGCAAAAAGAAAAGCTCTTACGAGTTGAACAGAAAAATTATTCTTGTTAATCCAAAAAACAATGCGGGATTGAAAGACATTAAAATTATTGGAAAAGAGTAGTAATGGAAGAAATTACAAAAGAGTTTTCATTTTTAGTTTCATTTTCAAGTATGCTTTTTTTTACAGGATTCATAGGCATCCTTCGTCATAGAAAAAGTATGATCGGAATTCTTATGAGTCTTGAGATTATGCTTTTGGCAACGAATTTGAACTGTATTATCTTTTCAAATGTATTAAAGGATTTGAATGGTCAGATTTTTTCAATTTTTATCTTAACAACAGCAGCAGCGGAAGTTGCAATCGGCATATCACTGATTATCCTGTTCTATCGTCAGTATGATAGTACTATTTTAGATGATGGAGAAGATAACATCGATGAACAAGAATGCATACATTTATCACAAAATAAAGCAAAACAATCTTAAGAAGGATATTTATGACATTGTTTTTTGATTGTGCTTTAATTTCAATATATGCTCCATTGATAGGTTTTCTTACAACTTACTTTTTAAGAAGCCATAAAAATGTGGCCTGCTTTGTTAGTAATTTTTTTATGGGTTGTGCCTTATTATCTTCTTTTTTGCTTGCTTTTCATTTTGAAAGTGCTTATTCCGTTTATTCCTTTAATTTGTTTGATTGGATTTATATTGGAAGATTTTCAATTAAGTGGGATATACGCCTTGACATTCTTTCGCTTATTATGATTTTGGTGATTAATGTTATTTCATTTTTAGTGCATATTTATTCCATTGAATATATGAAACATGATGAAAATCAAGGTAAGTTCTTAGCGCAATTATCCTTTTTTACGATGACAATGCTAGTTCTAGTCTCTTCTTCAAATCTTGTCCAACTCTTTTTTGGATGGGAAGGGGTAGGCTTAGCATCATTTCTTCTCATAGGTTTTTGGTCCTATAAAGATTCTGCAAATCTAGCGTCAATTAAAGCCTTTGTAATGAATAGAATAGGGGATGCTGGTTTTATTATCGCCCTTGCGTTGATCTATGATCGCTTTCGAATATTTGATTTTTCTTCGCTTCAAACTTTGTTGACATTTTCTCATTTACAGGTTTCTTCGCTTCATAACTATACTGATATCAACATCGTATGTGTGGGTATTATTATCGCTGTGATGGCAAAATCTGTTCAAATTGGATTGCATACATGGTTGTCTGATGCGATGGAAGGGCCAACGCCTGTTTCGGCGTTGTTACATGCAGCAACAATGGTTACAGCAGGTGTGTTTCTTTTAATACGCCTCAATTATCTTTTTATAGATGCTTCTGGAATCCAAACCTTCTTAACATGGCTTGGGATGCTCACGAGTATATTTGCGGGTTTAATTGCAACCAGGCAAAATGACATCAAAAAAATTATTGCATTTTCAACATGTAGTCAACTTGGTTTAATGGTTTCTGCGTGTGGTTTGGGTGCTTATCAGACGGCATTATACCATTTAGTTATTCATGCATTTTTTAAAGCACTTTTGTTTTTGTCAGCTGGGTCCGTTATTCATTCAATGTCTGGTGATCAAGATATTAGAAATATGGGGGGACTGTGGAAAAAAATTCCGTATACACATGCTATGATGTTGATAGGTGTGTTGTCTATTATTGGCACACCCTTCATTACGTCTGGTTACTATTCTAAAGAAGAATTGTTGAAAGCATTTTACTTATCAAAGCACTCATATTTATTTTTCGCTTTCTTTTTATCGATAGCTTTAACCACAATATATAATGTTCGTATGCTGTATTCTGTCTTTTACGGAGAATCGCGAACATTTGGAAAAGTCGCTGCGCATATTCATGAGCCTTCATTATTTATGATTGTGCCTATGATGATTTTGGCCTTTTTGAGTTTAGTGTTAGGAAAGGCAACTCATTCATTTTTTACAACAGGATCTTTGTGGGGATATAGTATCTCATATTTTAAAGAACAGAGTCATAGCAAAATTTTTGTTTATGCCTTGCTAAGTAAAATATTGGTTGCCATTGTTATTGGTTCCTATGTGTATCTTTCTAAAAACCCCAATTTATTTGAAAGTATGAAGAAGCATTCAATGGTGTTGAAGTTGAAGAATATTTTAGAAAATCAATTTTACGTTGATAAACTTTATCAAACCATTTTTATAAAACCTCTTGTAAATTTGAGTTTTTGGTTTGCTAACCATTGTGATAAATCTATTGATTGGTGGGGTCCAGAATTGACGACTAGAATTTCAGAAGGCTTGGGCCATAAAAACAGTAAGTTAGAAACAAGAAAAATTGGTGCTTATTTATGCGGATTACTAGTTGTTTTCTGTATGTTAGTGCTCTCTTATTTTTTGCTCATGAATAACTTTACCAGCAAAGGATGAGCTTATAAATGAAAGTTGTTTTTCCCTATTTATCTATTTTGATTCTTTTACCCATTTTTTCAAGTTTGTTTGTGATTCTTTCTGATTCTCAAAATTTCAAGAATGCAAGAAACATTGGTTTATGCTCGTCGATTGCTAGTTTTTTTGTATCTATGTATTTATATTTCAATTTTGAAAACTCGTATGGTGATTTCCAATTTGTTGAAAAATACGAGTGGATAAAATCTTTTAAAACATCTTTTCACTTAGGGGTTGACAGTCTTTCGATATATTTTGTGATATTGGTATCGTTCGTTAGTTTGTTTTCAATATTATGCTTGTATGTTATGAAAATTGAAAAAATTAAAGAATACGTAGTTTGTTTTTTATTTTTACAAAGTTTTTCAACCGGCTGTTTTTGTGCATTGGACATTCTCTTATTTTACGTTTTCTTTGAATCTGTTCTGATACCTATGTTTATTATCATTGGTATCTGGGGTGGAGAATTGAAATTAAAAGCAGCATTTAGATTCTTCATTTATACGTTGTTTGGTTCTTTGTTTATGCTGTTTGCGTTTGTTAAAATATACAACCATGTTTTGACAACAAATATGCTCGATATTTATAACTATCACTTCAGTGTAGAGGTTCAAATTATTCTTTTTATAGCTTTGTTTATTGCATTTGCTGTTAAAATTCCAATTTTTCCTTTTCATACGTGGCTTCCATTAGTTCATACCGAAGCACCTACAGCGGGTTCAATGTTTTTGGCAGGAATATTGTTAAAACTTGGTGCATATGGTTTGTTAAGAATTGTATTACCCTTGTTGCCAGAAGCTTCAATTATTTTTGCACCGTATGTTATAGGGTTAGGAATTATTGGTGTTATCTATGCCTCGATGGTTGCCTTAGTCCAAGATGATATGAAGAAAATGATAGCTTATTCATCAATTGCCCATATGGCTTTTGTTATTCTTGGTATTTTTAGTTTTACACGCAAAGGTTTTACTGGTGCAGTTATGCAGATGTTGTCTCATGGCGTTATTTCTGCTGGATTGTTTTTTTGTATAGGTATTATTTATGACAAGTTTAAAACAAGAGAAATTAAATTTTATGGTGGATTAAGCACATTAATGCCTTATTTATCCGTTTGTTTTTTTATTATTTCATTAGGTGCAATAGCCGTTCCAGGAACATTTGGTTTTGTAGGTGAGTTTTTGATTCTAATGGGAATTATTCCTTTGTATATGCCTTATTCTTTTCTTGTGCTTTCTGGTGTGATATTAGGTGCCGTTTATATGCTTAACCTTAATAAAAATATTTTCTTCGGCGAATTAAGCAAAAAAGTTAAATTAATGCTTGAAAGTGATCTTGCTTACAAAAAAGATAAAAATACTTTTGAAAATAATAATGTTAGAAATGTGATGCTTTCTACAATGTGCTTTATTATTATTACGGCTGGGTTTTATCCGAGTCCTTATATTTCAACCATTAATCAAGCTTATAATAAAATAGTTATGAAGATCCGAAAATCAAATATGTTTAAAGGTAATAAAGATGAGCAATAGGAATTTTTTCTTTACGAGTGAATCTGTAGCCAAAGGCCATCCTGATAAATTGTGCGATCAAATTTCAGATATGCTTTTGGACCATATCTTAAAACATGATTCTCTCGCACGTACAGGAATAGAGGTCATGGCAACGACTAATCGCGTTGTCGTTGCAGGTGAAATCAAAAGTTCATATGTATTAGAAAATAAAACAGTTGAGGATTTAATCAGAGATTTAGTTAAAGAACTTGATTATCGCCAAGAAGGTTTTCATTGTGAAAATTTACAAATCGAAAACTACTTACATGCGCAGTCAGAAGATATTTCACTGGGCCTAGATAAGAATTGCGTCAATGATGAAGGTGCTGGTGATCAAGGTATGATGTTTGGTTTTGCCTGTAAGGAAACAGAAACATATATGCCGGCTGCTTTGGATTGGTCCCATAAAATTTTAATAAATCTTGAACATTTAAGAAGGATAGACTTAAAAGAAGAGTTAGGACCAGATGCAAAGACGCAGGTTACCTTAGAATATGAGAATGGATTGCCTGTTCGTGCCTCAAAAATTGTGCTATCAACACAGCATCACCATGACTTTACACAGGAAAACTTAAAATCAAAAATTATCCCGATGATACAAAATACTTTACCAAAGGGGTGGACAGACCATACTGAATTTTTGATTAATCCGACAGGCCGATTTGTTAAAGGCGGGCCAGATGCTGATTGTGGATTAACTGGACGTAAAATCATTGTTGATACGTATGGAGGATATGCTCCCCATGGGGGCGGTGCTTTTTCAGGAAAGGATCCTACAAAGGTCGATAGATCAGCGGCATATTATGCGAGATATTTAGCTAAAAATATTGTTGCTTCAGGTCTTACCGATAAGTGTTTGGTGCAACTATCTTATGCTATAGGTGTAGCACAACCGGTATCTGTGTATTTAGATTTTTATAATCAGGGACATGTTCCAGAAGAAATTGTTTTAAATTATATCCTAAAAAATTTAGATTTATCACCTTATGGAATGAGAACGCATCTCAATTTAAATTGTCCAATTTATCAACGAACAGCCTGCTATGGCCATTTTGGGCGAATAGCTGAACAAAATTATTTTTCATGGGAGCAACTTAATTTAGTAAATGATTTCAAAAAAGTGATTTAGTTTGTCTTTGAATGACGTTTGTTTTACAATAGTAATATAGATTCATTGATACAATAAAAGATCAATTTTATATGCAAATACATTTTCTATGAGTATAGATATTTTTGAAAAAATTAAAGAAAATGAACATTTTTTATTTTTTAAGAAGATGTTTAAAAACCCTCGTCGTTTAGGCGCTGTAGCACCTAGTTCACAAGGCTTGGCAGATAAAATAATCGAATGTGTTGATGCAACAGGTTCTGGCTTTATAGTAGAAGTTGGTGCTGGAACAGGTCGTTTTACAGAATCGCTGTTAAATTCAGGTGTAGATCCCCAACGTTTGGTTGTCATAGAGCTGGATTTAGAATTATGTTCTTATTTAAGAAAAAAATTCCCTCAGCTGAATATCGTGCAAGCAAATGCTTTAGATTTGGAAAGTGTGTTACTTAAACTAGAAATTTACGAAGTAGATAGTATTATTTCAGGTATCCCACTAGTTAATTTATCTGTTAAAATTAGACAACAACTATTTCAAGTTTTTACAAAAGTATTAGCCAATGATGGTGCAATTATACAGTTTACCTACGGTTTCTTTTCACCTATTCGCTATAAAAAAATGGGTCTTCAAGGACGATGTGCTGGTGTTGTGATGAAAAATATTCCTCCGGCAACAGTCTGGACTTATTCTGTATCTAAAAGCGATATAATATATGAAAAAAGTGCTTAAAATAGGGTTGTTAGGATCATCAGGTCGTATAGGTTCTGGTATTATCAAATTATTAGAAAATGATGATCAATCTTTCATCGTCCAAAAAATTTCTCGCCAACAGCTTATCGATAAAGATCTTTTTCTTGAAGAAGTGGATGTTATTATAGATTTTTCCTTACCTGAAGCTACATGTTTACTTTTAAAAAGGTTGAGAGAGAAAAAAATCAGTAAGCCTATGATGATTGGAACAACGGGTTTTTCTCAAGATCAGTGGAACGAGTTGCACGAATATGCATCGACGTCACCTGTTATTCAAACATCTAACACTAGTTTATCTATTGGTTTAATTTGTCAATTTGCTAAGAATGCGGCTGTCGTACTTGGAAAAAATTATGAAATTTTAATATCCGAGGTGCATCATAAACATAAAGTCGATTCGCCTTCAGGAACAGCAAAGATGTTGGCCCAATCGTGTATCGATGGATTTTCTAATCCTCCTTATATTCAAGCGTTGCGCATTGGTGATGTAAAGGGTGTGCATGAAATCACTTTTTTTGGTCCTTATGACCGTATTACCATTCGTCACGAAGCTGATGATCGACAATTATTTTGTGAAGGCGCTGTAACGCTTGCAAAATGGATTGTCAATCAAAAGCCAGGCCAATTACATTCTATTCAAGATTTTTTGATAAGAAACTAGTTTTTAAAAATTACTTTCTTTTTAACATCAAACTTGACCAGTCGTTAATAATAACTTCATCTACCAGAATAAGATTTTGGCTATTATAGTGTTTCAATACTTCTTCTTTTTGACGGGTTAGCAATCCTGATAATATGATGGTTCCATCTTTGCTTAATCTTTGTTCAAAGTCTTTGGCTAGTTCACATAATGGCTTTGCCAAAATATTTGCAATGATAAGGTTATAGATATGATCTAGTTGGTCGGAAGAAGAAAATCCTTCACTATGAAAAACTTCAACGTCTACTTTGTTTTGAATGGCGTTATTGGTGCTCACCTTAACAGATTCATGTTCAATATCAGCCATAACGACCTTTCCATCAGGCCAAGCTTTTTTACATGCAATGCCTAATATTCCTGATCCACAGCCCATGTCTAAAATTTTTTCAGGTTGAATATTTGATTCAATCACTTTGCTAATTAAGGCCAGGCATCCTGATGTAGATTGGTGATCACCACTTCCAAAAGCTGTTGCAGCATTAATTTCTAAAGGGATAGAATCTTGCGGTGCTTCGCCTTCAATATGGCTGCCGAAAACGTAAAATTTACCAATAGTTTGTGCTGGCATTTCGATATAGCATTTTTCAAGCCAATTAGTATTGTCTACTTCAACTAGGTTTGAAGAAATTTTATCAAGCTCTTCATTGTTTTGGCACAAAGGCTTTAAAAATTCATTGATTTGAGTTTGGATTTTTAAAGCTTGTTTTTGGTCATTTACATAGATATCCACAAAAAAGATAGAAGAAATAGGGAACCCATTATCATCGGTAATTTCAAGAGATGGCGAATTTTCATTTTCAAAAAAGCATATGGATTGAATAGATGGATGGTCTATATTTTCTACATATTGCACCATTTCTGCTGTTAAGCAGTGAGGTACGTTGAATCGTAATTGGAATAAGTTAGATGGGTATTCGTTTGTCATAACTATCTTTTTTTGTAAATTATATCTTAAATTACCCTTGTCTGCTAAAAGTTACAAAGGAAATTTTAAAAAACCGTTTCTTCATGAACTTACTTGTGATTTTTATTAAAATATTATTAAAATTATAAGTAAGATACACAGCTACTATAAAGTTTCTAAAGATGTTTTTCCTTAAGAAAAAAGACAACACACTTTCCGAAAATAAAATTATATTTTTCCTACATGGCTACGGTTCTAATGCCGAAAACATTTTAAGCATTTTAGAAATGTTTCAAAGCAAAAGACCACAGTACCATTATTGCGCTTTGCAGGCTCCACATTTTTGGCCTCATGATAAATTTGGTTTTCAGTGGTTTCCATTACCCGATATTGAAGGTAAGGGGATTATAGAAGGATTGAAATCTTCAGGAGGGCAATTAAATCAACAGATAAATATGGTTTTAAATGAGCATGGTATTATTCCAGATAATGCAATTATCGCTGGTTTTTCACAAGGTGGAATGATGTCTTTAAACTGTTTGTATGGTGACGTAAAATATGCAGGAATTATGTCTTATTCGGGTGGTTTTTTTGAATATGGAAAACCTTTACAAAATATACCATCATTGTTAATTCATGGAGATCAAGATCAGGTGGTGCGGATAGAACAGCATTTAAAATCTGTGCAAGATTTAGCAATGTATTCTATCAATTTTGAGCAACATGTTATTTTTGGATTAGATCATTCTATTGACATGAGTGGTATACTAAAAGGAATAGAATTTATTGATAAAATATTTATAGAATTATAATATTATTAATATATTAAGTGTTAAAATTTGTTTGATTTTTTGTAAAAATGGGTTGATGGGATGAATAGAAAAATTGCTTTGGTGGGTTCCGGAAACATTGGTGGTACAATGGCTCATCTCATTTTACAACGCCGCATTGCTGATGTTGTTATGATCGATGTGCAAGAAGGTGTCCCTCAGGGTAAAAGTTTAGATCTTTCACAAGGTTTAGCTCTAGAACATAAATCTGGTCATTGCCATGGTTCTCAAGACTATACAGATTTAAAAGGATCTGATGTTGTTATTGTCACAGCTGGTATTGCACGTAAACCTGGTATGACACGTGATGATTTATTAAGTATCAATGCAAATGTTATCAAAAATGTTGCAAAAGGTATCAAAGAAAACTGCCCTGATGCTTTTGTTATTGTGGTAACAAATCCTTTGGATGTTATGGTTTGGTTGATGCAAAAAGAATTAGGCTTTGACGCTAATAAAGTAGTTGGTATGGCTGGTGTTTTAGATAGCGGTCGATTTATTCACTTTTTGGCATCAGAACTAGGCGTATCTTGTGAAGATATTTCTTCTTTTGTTCTGGGTGGTCACGGTGATGCAATGGTTCCTATGGTGCGTTATACCAGTATTGCAGGCATTCCCTTGCAAGAGTGGATTGACAGAGGTTGGTTGACACAAGAAAAATTAGATCAAATGATCGATCGCACACGAAAGGGTGGCGTTGAAATTGTAAATTTACTTAAAACGGGTTCTGCATATTATGCACCTGCATCTGCGGCTATTAACATGGCAGAAAGCTACTTATTGGATAGTAAAAGAATTTTACCCTGCGCTGTACAGTTGAACGGTGAATATGGAATGAATAATATTTATGTAGGAGTTCCTGTTATTATTGGTAAAAATGGTGTTGAAAAAATTATTGAACTAGAACTTAATGAATCTGAAAAACAACAGTTTGAACATTCCGTTGACTCTGTTAGAGCATTAATTTCAGATCTTGAAAATTTAGGGTGTTAATAAATGAATATACATGAGTATCAAGCAAAACAGTTACTTCAACATTATAACGTTTCATTGCTAAGAAATGGAGTTGCTACAACTTCTGATGAAGCTGTTAAAATTGCTTCTGAAATTGAGGCAAAACTTTGGGTTGTTAAGGCGCAAGTACATGCTGGTGGGCGCGGAAAAGCAGGAGGTGTTGTATTAGCACGGTCGTTGGATGACGTAAAAAAAGCTGCAGAAAAATTATTGAAAACAACACTTATAACACACCAAACGGGTCATGAAGGTGAATATGTTGAATCTGTTTTAATAGAAGAAGGGTGTGATATTGCAAAAGAATTTTATATTAGTTTTTTAATTAACAGAGATCAAAATTGCATTAGTCTTGTTGCATCATCACAAGGTGGTATGGATATAGAACAGGTAGCTCACGATACACCCGATGCAATTTTAACGGAAAACATTAATCCATTATTGGGTTTAAAAGACTATGTTGTTCGAAAAGTTGCGTTTAGTCTTAATTTAGACGTTTCATTGCACTTAGAATTTGTTTCTTTAATTAAAAAAATCTACAAAGCCTTTGTTGAACTTGATGCCATGATGCTTGAAATTAATCCTCTTGTTTTAACAAAGGATAATCAATTTCTTGTGCTTGACACAAAAGCAAGTTTTGATGAAAATGCACTATATCGACACCCCAATTTGTCAGCAATATATCGATCTCAAAAATCAAGTGATATTGACCGTGAAGCTCAAAAACATGATTTAAATTATGTGAAACTTGATGGTAGCGTTGGTTGCATGGTGAATGGTGCTGGTCTTGCTATGGCAACAATGGATATGATTCATTTCCATGGTGGAACACCCGCAAACTTTTTAGATGTAGGTGGCGGTGCAACAGCAGAAAAAGTTGCTGCAGCATTTAAAATCATATGCAGTGATCCGCATGTGAAATCTATTTTCATTAATATTTTTGGTGGCATTATGCGTTGCGATGTCATAGCAGAAGGTATTTTAAAAGCGATAGAAGAAACATCCCTTTCTTTGCCATTAGTGGTGAGATTACAAGGCACCAACAGACAAGAAGGTCTAGATATGTTAGAAAAATCAGGTTTAAAAATAAGTGTTTTTGATGACTTTGACCAAGCAGCAGCAAGCGCTGTTCGTTTATCAAAATAGCGGAAGGTAAAAATTAGATGTCAATTTTAGTTGATAGAAATACGAAATTAATTTGTCAAGGTTTCACAGGTAAGCATGGTACGTTTCATTCTGAACAAGCATTGAAATACGGGACAAAACTTGTGGGCGGTGTAACACCTGGTAAAGGTGGAACACAGCATTTAAATCTACCTGTTTTTAACACAGTATATGATGCTGTAAAACAAACGCAAGCAACAGCAACTATGATATATGTGCCAGCGGCTTACGCAGCAGAAGCTATATTAGAGGCTGTGGATTGTGGGATAGAGTTAATTGTTTGTATTACTGAAGGAATACCCGTAACAGATATGCTTACAGTCAAGCAATACATGAAGGGCAAAAAATCAATTTTGATTGGTCCAAATTGTCCAGGAATTATTACGTCTGAAGAATGTAAAATTGGTATTATGCCAGGCTTTATTCATAAAAAAGGATCAGTTGGCATTATTTCACGTTCTGGAACTTTAACGTATGAAGCTGTTTATCAAACCACCCAACTGGGTTTAGGACAAACTACGTGTGTTGGAATTGGTGGTGACCCCATTAAAGGTATTTCTTTTAATGAAACACTTGAAATGTTTTGGAATGATGATGCTACAGAATCAATTATTATGATTGGAGAAATTGGTGGTCAAGAAGAACAAATGGCAGCAGATTTTATTCAGCATCAGTCTAAAAAAGGTAACTCCAAACCTGTCGTGGGATTTATTGCAGGACAAACTGCACCAAAGGGAAAAAGAATGGGGCATGCGGGCGCCATTATTTCAGGCGCTGATGAATCAGCAGAAGCTAAAATGGAATATTTAAAAAAATCAGGAATTGCTGTGGCGTCTAATGCTGCAAAAATTGGTTCGACGTTATTGGATATTTTAAAATAAGAGAGTGATGACATCGTATGGATTCTTCTGATTTAAGTCCAAAAAAATCTGTAAGACATAATGCAGATAATGCTTTAGTAAGCGAAAACTTTCAGTATCTGACACAAATATTATGTGATGCACCAGATGTAGATGAAGGTCAGAAAGAAAATAAAAATCATTTTTTTGAAAAATTTTCCGAGTTGAAAAAATTATGTTCTGTTAAAGAACAATTTCCTCTATTTGTACCACGACAAAAACAAAGCTTAGCTAGAAATTCTCATACGTCCAATAGTGCTAGTAGAGATGCTAAGGATGTTCAGTCTCTTGATTATTTGCGCAGATTTGGACATTTAGTGGCAGATCTGAATCCTTTGAATAGATCAGATGAAAATCATTTTTTAGAAAATTCCAAAAGGTCTAAATTAGAATCATTAAAAAATCATGATTTATATCCACTCTATTGCGGAAATGTAGGTTATGAATTTGATCATATAGATTCAGAGAATGAAAAAAATTGGTTATTTTCATTTGTTGAAAAAAATGAAAAGTGCACGGTTTTAGAACAGGAAATGGCTCTTCATAAATTAGTGGATATTCACGTATTTGAAAATTTTCTTCATACAAAATTTCCTGGTGCAAAACGTTTTAGTATAGAAGGATGTGAAGCACTGGCTGTTTTTCTTGAAGTACTTTTTGAGCAGTCCATCCAACAATACTCACAATCTAATATTGTTATGGGTATGGCTCATCGTGGTAGGTTAAGTATTTTGACTCAATGTTTTGATTTTCCTGTTCAAGATGTTTTAAAATTATTTTTAGGGGAGTATGAAAAAGGTGATACTTCTTACTATTCAGGGGATGTAAAGTATCATTTAGGACAAGAATCTATACGAGAGAAAGACCAAAAGTCTTTACTTTTAAAATTACTACCTAATCCATCCCATCTAGAGTTTATTAACCCCGTAGTTTTAGGCTATGTTCGTGGACTTAAGGATTTAGCCACTTCTGGTGAAAAAGAAAATATTATGGGTATCGTGGTGCATGGTGATGCATCAGTAGCAGGACAGGGAATTGTATATGAATCTTTCCAAGCTATGAATTTAGAAGGGTACAAAACAGCTGGAACAATTCATATCGTTTCCAACAATCAAATAGGTTTTACAGCCGATCCGCAAGATAGTCGTTCAACGTATTACTGTACCGATATTGCTAAGGCTTTTGATCTACCTATCATTCATGTAAATGCATTGGATATCGATGCTGTTATTCATGCTGCAAAACTTGCGTTCAAGTATAAACAACAATTTAAAAAGGATATTATCATTGATTTAATAGGGTACCGTAAATATGGCCATAATGAAGGCGATGAACCTGTCTTTACGCAACCTGCTATGTATAAGGTGATTTCTGAATTGAAACCGGCGTATGCAGAATATTTGAAAATATTAGAATCACAAAGTTCTTACAATAGTCAAGTACGAGATAATGCTTTACAAAGATTACAAAATGTGAAAAATCACTGCGAATCTTTACTGTTAGATGTAAAAAATAATTTTTCACAGCAGAACTCTATTGAACGTTCATCAAATGCAATAAATGTAGTGAATGTTTTGCCTGAACAAAATTTTGTTTTAGAAGCTATTGAGTCATTAAAAAATGCCATAAGAAAAGGCTTAACTTTAAATTTGAATCCAAAGCTCAAGAGGTTGTTGGAAAGTCGCCTGCAAATGCTTGAAGGTCAAATCTATTTGGATTGGGGCTGTGGGGAATGGGTTGCATACGCAACCATATTATCAATGGGTCGATCTGTGCGTATCAGTGGACAAGATTCGGCACGTGGAACTTTTTCACATCGTCATGCTATTTGGTACGACCAAGAAACAAATCAACCTTATTCATTGTTTAACCAAAAATATTTTGGAGATAAAGGTTCTTTTAATATTTGGGATAGTTATTTATCTGAATTAGGAGTTTTGGGTTTTGAATATGGTTATTCTTTAGTTCACCTCAATGATTTGAATATTTGGGAGGCACAGTTTGGAGATTTTGCAAATGGCGCCCAAGTGATAATTGATCAGTTTATTGCATCAGGTCGATCAAAATGGAAACAAAATAGCAACCTTGTTTTAATGTTGCCCCACGGATTTGAAGGGCAAGGCCCAGAACATTCTTCAGCAAGAATAGAGCGCTTCTTGCAACTTTGTGCCCAAGACAATATTCAAGTTGTGAATTGCACAACGCCTGTGAGTTTGTATAGAGCATTGATGGATCATGTTATTAAACCAGAGAAACGACCTTTGATTATATTCACTCCTAAATCATTATTACGTCACAAAAAAGCTGTGTCACACATATCTGAGTTTTCCGCAGATCAGCATAAAAATTTTCAACAAATTATGATTGACTATAAAGGAACAGAAAAAAGTGTTGAAAAATATATTTTATGTTCTGGAAAAATTTATTACGATTTGGTACGTGCTATAGAAGAAAAAAATTTGAATGATAAAATTATTTTAATTCGGTTTGAACAATTGTATCCTATCGATTCTGATCAGCTTCATCAATTATGCAAAAAAATACACCCTTATTCTGATTTGGTTTGGTGTCAAGAAGAACCACAAAATGCTGGTGCTTGGACACATTTTTATATGAATATTTGGCCTAACATATTTAAAAATATTGAAGGATTAAAAATAAAGTGTGTTTCAAGACCTCACGCAGCTTCAACGGCCACAGGTTTTAGTTCTATACATGAAACGGAATTGCAAGAAATTATTTCACAAGCAATCAAGTTATAAAAATTAATTTCTAAAGATTAATGAATGGCGCATCCGAGACGATTCGAACGTCCGGCCTTTGCCTTCGGAGGGCAACACTCTATCCAGCTGAGCTACGGATGCACTAACATCCTTAAGATTGACATAAATAGATGTAAAATTCAAGAAAGTATGTTTTGTGTTTGGATTTAATCATGAAATACTTTTATATTTAATCATTTTGTAAATACATTATTTCAAAAAATTTACGAATGGATGGTTGGGAAGTGCTGATGACTGACTAAAGTTAAAATTTGAAATACTTTTGAAATTTAAAGATAGAATGAAAGATGTATCGGGCCTTAGATCTCTTGCTTTTTGTGCCGAACGAGAAATACCTAATTCCATAGAAAAACATTCATTTTCATAACGAGCAGCTCCATAAGTTGCAAGTGTTGGTGATCCGTTGGATTTATTTAAATTCCGAAGTTGACCTCCTAAAAGCATCCATTCTGATGTAATTTTAAATTTAATATTGGTATGAAGTTGTGCTAAATTTTTTGGGCTATTAAGCATGATTTTATTCAGATGAATATGCGCACATTCTAAAGCAATTTTTTCTTGATCAAATATCATGCCATGCTCCATGTATCTGAAACCTTTTAATGTTGGACTGTATGCATACCGTGATCTAAAGCTTAGATGTTCATTGTAACTGATAAGAAAACGTAAAAGATAATCTGATTTACGATCTGCTTCTCCTTTGGTCACCCCTAAAACATCTTGTCTATCAAGTCGAAATGATCTTCCTATAAAAAATTCAAATTTTCTTCCAGAATCAAAATCGAGTGTGTTATCAAAGCCCAAAACAAGTTTAGATCCCTGATCAATTTGATCATATCCACCCAATCTATTCGTTGCTAAAATTGAAATATCGTCAAGGTCTGAAAATTGACTGTCTTCATTGGGGATTTTTTTAAATTGAGGACTTAGTTCTGGAGCCACAATAAGAAGAGAGATGGGTGCAAATATATATGAAGAATTTTCAAATCTACTTTGCAACGGCAAAGATGTCTTTAACGAACCTTGTGGGAAAAAACGAGAAAATGTTTTTTGAATCGATTCGGGATGGTTTATAGAACCATTACTTGTTTTAATAAAATAAAAACTTTGAGAAACGACTAATTTGGGTTCAAAAACAAATCCTGCAGAAGAGATGAATATATTTTCCCATTCCGTATTAACCAAGAACCTTTGATTTTTTTTTGGATATAGGGCGTTTGCATAAGTTAAAAATTGATGTCTTTGAATGTGTGTATAGTTTGCTTGAATCCTAAAGAGCCCCAACTCATTATGATTAAAATATTCAGACTCCAAACGAGGTAGAATTAAAGGCGCAGTGTCAGGCTGGTCTGTTTGAAAACTATGGGCATCAATAAACACATAATATGATTTTGCATCATAATTCCACCTTGCATACGATGGTATAGTTCTATTGGTAATTAAGAGGGGTCTTTCTAAAGGAGTTGCGTACCGAGCAAGAAATGTTGTGTCACTTGCTCTTGCCAGGTCAAAAGCTATGCTTTGTTCATTGTTAATTGCAAAATCAGCATTTGAATGTATGTACCAACGTTCTAAAGATTTTAAAGGTGTTTCATCTTCAGAAATTTGTTGTACACTCTTTTGTGTTCGCGTGATCGAACCATCAACAGAAAAAAGCCCTTCTTTAAGCATTTTTCTGTATTCGCTTTTTAAAAGTGCACCTTGGGCACTCATAAAAACAGGCGTGATTGTCATGTCTTGGGTCGAATCAAAAATATAAAATATGGGAGTGCCTAAAACATATCCTAAATCATTACTCTTAGATAAAATGGGTCTAATAAAACCTGATTTTCTTTTAACTCTAGGGTCAGGGTGGGAAAAATAGGGTAAATATAATACGGGTACACTTTTAATTTTTAAGAAAATATTTTTATAACTTATGGTTTCTTCTTCTTCATCTCTTTGAATTTCTTCTGCTTTAATGGACCAAAATGGGGCTTGATTATGACAAGTTTTACATGCTGTATAATGTGAGTCTTTCATAATGCTAACTTGGGCATTTTTTCTAATAGCACTTTTCCCATTAAATGTATAATTATCCCCAAATTTAATTTCAAAAGGTTCTAGCTGAATATCCTTTAAATCCCAAGAAACTTGTGCTTCTTGTGATTGAAGTACTTCGTCTTTATCTGTAAAAATGGAAAGGGGATAGAGAGGTGAGCCTTTGAGAGAAAAAGTTCTCGATTTCATATTGTGTTCTAGTTTATCACAATATATTTTAATCATCTTTTTGTTGCTTGTGGTTATTACGCTTTTAACATTTCCTTGAGCTGATATAGAATGCTCAGAATTATTTAGAGAAAAATTCTGTGACTGGATTTTAATTTCATAGCCTTCACATTTGGAATTGAAAGACATAACACCAGCAGATGTTATTAATAAAAAATATAAACAAGTCAGATTGCTCTTCATGATGTAAATTCCTCTTTATGCAATACATAAGCTAAAGACAAACAAGATGTTAAAATAGTAGGTAAAAAACTAGCTGTATAAACAGAAATGTTTTGTGCTTCACCATAAGCATGAAGTATTTTACATAAAAAGAAAAACCCAAAACCAATAGAAACTATTTTAAACGTATGTATATAATAATTTTGATTTCTTTCTTTATTCCAAAAAATACCGATAGCAAAAACACTTAGAAAAATAATATTCAGTATTTCTGCAAAAAAATTATAGTAATATAGATCATAGGCAAGATAGGATAGTCCATTTTTTTTTTGTTCTTTGATAATAGAGCTAATTTGCCAAAAGGGAATATGTTTAGGTGGTTTAGCAGTTATTTTTATTTTATGAATGGTTAAGTGAGTAGGCAAGGATAGAGATGGGGTTAATTCAATTCCAAAGACATGCTGAATATCTTTTACAAGCCAGACATTTTTTTCAAGTGTTGCTTCTTTCGCAATGACCATTTTGGAAAGATTGTGAGCACTTGTAAAATCGCAAATAATCACATTTTCAAAGGTTTTTTGTCGTATGTTTACATTGGTTGCTCTTATGATACGATAATTGTTGTGGATGACCTCTTTAATCCAAAAACCAGTAGGGGTTTGAGTAAGAGGGGTTTCCTCTTTTCGGATGAATTTATTATATATTTGGTTCGATAATTGATTGGAAAAAGCAGCAATAGGATTTAAAACCATCACCCAGCAAGAACCAAGAAATAGAAAAATAGTCATTAGCATGAATGTTGCACGCAATCCAGATACACCAATGTTTTTCCATATGATAATTTCATTTTTCTCACTGAATTTCCACATGGTAAAACACGTTGAACAAAAGAAAATAAAAGGACTTAAGGAGAGAATATGTTGAGGTAAGGCCATTAATGATAATTTGACAATAAAGGCATATGTTATATCTGAACGTGCAAGAAAACTACGCATTTTTTCAAGAAGTTCAAAGATGAAAAACAATCCCGATAAAAAGAAAAAACTTAAAATAATAGCTTTTGAAAGACTTTTAAACAAAGAAAAATAGAGTTTTCCAAAAAAAATAGGGTTCACGTTAATCCTTTAACTTTTGACTATTTTATAGAGATAAAAAGTAGCTAATATTCCATAGATACTGTAAATAGGTATATGGATGTAGTCCATAGTTAAACCCAATGATGTGCTCATAATAAGTAACAGATGTTGGATAAAGACAAGGCTTACAATTTTAAAAGACGTTTGTTGTTTTTGTCTTTGATATTCCGCTTTAAAACACATCCAAAGAGCCAAGCAAATATTGAGAATAGTCATTAATGGAATGAGGATTCTTTGATGTGCTTCTACTTTGAATTTTCTTTTGATATCTTCTATAAGATTGATATTGGGATTGAGTAATTGTTCAATGAAAAGTTCAGATGGTTTTTGATCATCTCTTTTTTTTTGTGATTGTATGAAAATTTCAGAAACATCGAGAGAAAGCGAATCGAACGAAATCGTCGATTTGCTGTTTTTGATATTATCTTTTTCAAATTGATGACCTGCATTTAACTGAAGAATAATTTGCTGGTTATTATTGATAATTTTACCAGATTGAGCTGTAATAATTTTTTCTTTTAGAGTGTCATCTATTTTTTGAAACATGTAAAAGCCTTTGATTTCACCATTCTTATTTTGTTCATTAATGTATATCGTAAAATTTTTGGATGAATTAAATCGACCTTCTTTCATAAGATGGCCTACAAGAATGTTTTGCATCAGGTGTTGCTTGTCTCTAAATTTTTTAAACGATAAAGGAACAAAATAAAGGCTTAAGGATAATAGGAAAATGCACACAGCAACAGAAGATAAAATCGTAGATCGCCCAATTCCCCAAAAATTAATACCTAATGCTTTCATGGCTCCCAATTCATGGGTAGATGAAAGTCTAGAAAATACAATTACTGCGGAAAGCGAAAATGTTATGGGTGAAAGCATGACCCATAGATCGGGTAGGAGGTATGCTACAAAAGATAGAAAGCTGGATAAGGGGAGATTGTAATTAACGATGGTATCAAGAAATCTTAACGATTGAATAAGCCAAACTATTAATCCAAAAACAGATGTAATAGTTAGGTATATAAAAAATATTTTTTTTATTATATAAAGGTCAATTTTATTCATTAACAATTTTTAAATTCCGAATCAGTATTCTTTTATTCTTTTTTACAAAGCTATGAAAAATATGATATCATGAACTGCATTATATTAGATGAATAATTAGTGTGTTCAGCACTATCTTTTTTTAACTACTATAAAATATTGTGATTTTAGGAAATAAATGATGAAAAAAAAAATAGTTTTAGCATGGTATTGTTTTAGCTCTCTTTTGGTAATAGCTTCAACACCATTAGGTGGTATTGCTAACCACGCATCTGAGGCACAAATAGCTGTTATTGTGAATCAAGATGTTGTGACTTATGGTGACATTTATAAAAGAGGAAAATTGATTCTTTTATCGTCAGGAAGAGTGGATGACCCTATTACCGTAGAATTAAAATCACAGGTTTTAGAAGCTCTCATTCAAGAAAAATTACAAAAGCAGTTGGCTGAAAAAGCAGATATTACTGTTTCATCAGAAGAAATCAATGAATCTTTATCTCATTTAGCATCTGAAAATAATATGAATTTAGATCAAATGAAGACTTTTTTTTCCGAAAAAGGTGTTCCCGTTTCGACACTTGCTGAACGTATAAAAGTAAATATCTTGTGGATGAAAACAGTGCGCACAGTTTTAGGCTCAACCATTCAAGTCACACAAGCTGATGTCGAAAAGGAAAAAGCAAGACTTGAAGCTTTGAGTAAAAAAGATCAAATTTTAATGGGTGAAATTGTATATTTGACAAATACAAAAGATAGTGTTGCTCATACCGAAAATAAAATTAAAGAAGCTCATAAGAATTTACAACAAGGAGTACCTTTCGTCGTTGTTGCACGAAATTTTTCGCAAGTACCCTCCAGTGCTCAAGGAGGTGTCATTGGATGGATGGATATTCATTTGGCCCCTGAACAGGCTAAGAATTTAAAAGTAGGAGAGTTTACTCAGCCTATTCAAATGGGAAATCGCTGGGTTATTTTTCAATGTTTAGACCGTAAAAAGGCGGGAGAACTTTCTGAAAAAGAAGCAAAGGTAAGTTACGTAATGGCAAAATATACATTTCAAGATCCTAACGTTTCCCAGGTTCCAGAAGCACTTCAAAATTATATGAATGATACGGCTTTATCAACCACATGTGATTCTTTTGCTAAAAGTGGAGAAAAATATGGCCTTGAAGTATCTAAGGTGGATAACAAAGCATACGGTGAGCTGCCAGATGTGCTTCAAAAAATTGTTTATCAAATGAAACTAGGGCGTGTCGATAAACCTTTAAAGATTTCAGAAAATGAACTGCTTTTCTTGATGAAATGTTCCGAAACAAAAGCTGGTAAAGATGTCATTCCCGACGATAAAACGATAAAGCAGTCACTGATGGAAAAAAAAGTACAAGATCTTGCTGTCATAGAATTCAATAAAGTTAAAGCAAGAGCTAAAATTGAATATAGAATGCAGCGCTAATTTTATACTTATGCAATTGTTAATTAAAGAGGTTTTGTATAAAGCTCAATATCGTGGGACAAGAGAGCTGGATTGTATTTTTAAACAATTCCTAGAGAGGTATAAAGATAATGCGTTGAAGTGCTGGAATATGGGTGACTGGCAGTTATTTTTAGAATTACTTAATTGTACAGAGGAAGACTTAACGAAGTGGTTTATACATGATCAAGAATTGCCAGATCAATTTAAACGCTTTAGCTTTGTTTTATTAGATGCATGGCGTGGTAAACAATTTGTAATTTATGATCTAGAGGATATGGACCTGTGGTCTGAGGGTTTAGCTTTTTGGTTGAAAACACTCTCTGGTAAAGGAATTAATGTTGGGTTGGTTGGTGACTTAGGTGCGGGTAAAACAGCATTGTGCAAGCTGTTGATTTCAAAAATAACCAACATTGATATTTCTGATATAAAAAGTCCAACCTTTAATATTATTCAAGAATACTCTAATGAGCATATTAAAATTATTCACGCAGATTTGTATCGTTTAAAAACAGTAGATGACTTGTTTGATCTTGAATTTATGGACTATGTTAATTCTTCTGATTATTTAGTTTTGACTGAATGGCCCCAGTTGGCAGAGCCATACGTCAGCAAAAATTATATAAAAATAATCATTACTCTTCAAAAAAATGATGAAGGAATAATGTATAGAAATGTTACAATTAATAATGAATAATCTATATTAAATTTCAATTATTGTTTTACTTATTATTTTTTATTTGTTAATATATTGTTAATAATTGATCGGAGATTTGTAATGAAAGAACTAAACTTAGCTATAAAAAAAACAGATGAATATGCCTTTGCAATTGAAAAAATGGTGAGTAATTATGTTGTTATGCGTATTTTAAAGCACTATAATATTTTTAAGTCCAAAGAGATTCAATCTCAGTAATTTATGGGGGCTTAAGCTCCCTTTTTTTATATGATCCCATTTTTAATTAAACATTACACATTAATAAAATTTTTTCACCTCTTGTCTGTTTTTGCTTGGATGGCTGGATTGTTTTATTTTCCAAGACTGCTCGTGTATCATTGCGAAACAGAATCAAATGATACAAAAAAAACACTAGATATTATGGCATCTAAACTTTTTAAAGTCATCATGGTTCCCGCGATGCATAGTTCTCTTTTGTTTGGTGGCTTATTGTTTCTTTTGCCTCATAATAATCAAGCTGGGTGGTTGCATGCGAAATTATGTTGCATATTAGTCTTAATTGTGTTTCAATATTACATGAAAGCTTGCAGTGAGCAATTAGCTCAACGTTCTGAAAAATATTCAGGTAAGTATTTTCGAATTCTTAATGAAGTTCCCACAATAATTTTAGTTTTTATTTTACTTTTGGTTGTTTATAAACCATTCTAAATTTTCAGCGAGTTAATACCATATGTTTTTGAAAGATTTAAAAAAGAAATCCCCGACGGATTTACTTAAAATGTCTGATGAATTAGGGCTTGAATATTCAGGTTCATGCCGCAAGCAAGACTTAATTGTCAATATTTTAAAAAAATATGCCGAACAAGGACAAGCTATTTACGGTGATGGCGTCATAGAAGTCTTATCGGATGGTTTTGGCTTTTTGCGCCATGCCGACTCAAACTATTTACCGTGTTCTGATGATATCTATGTACCACCTCATCTCATTAAAAAATATGGACTATTAACGGGTGATACTATTGATGGGACGATAGAAGCACCTAGTGAAACTGAAAAATATTTTGCATTAATTGCTGTGGATAAAGTTAACTTTGGTGATCCAGCATTATCAAAGCAACGTATTCACTTTGATAATTTAACGCCTTTACATCCGGATGAAAGATTGAGATTTGAAATTGATAATCCAAAACCAGGATCAGACAAAAATTTAACGCAACGTATTATTGATATGGTTTCGCCTATGGGTAGAGGACAGCGCGCTTTGTTGGTTGCTCCTCCTCGAACAGGTAAAACTGTGATGCTACAAAAAATTGCAGAATCCATTTCAACCAATTATCCAGAAATTCATCTTATTATGCTTCTTATTGATGAACGCCCCGAAGAAGTAACGGATATGCTACGCTCTGTTAAGGGTGAAGTCATTACTTCTACTTTTGACGAAGCAGCACAGCGACACGTTCAAGTTGCTGAAATGGTTATTGAAAAAGCTAAAAGATTGGTTGAGCAGAAAAAAGACGTTGTTATTTTACTAGATTCAATTACCCGTCTTGCTCGTGCTTATAACACAGTAATTCCGTCATCAGGTAAAGTTTTAACAGGTGGTGTAGATGCAAATGCATTACAACGTCCCAAAAGATTATTTGGTGCGGCTCGTAATATCGAAGAAGGTGGTTCTTTAACTATTATAGGAACAGCTCTCGTTGAAACAGGTTCTAAAATGGACGAAGTCATCTTTGAAGAATTCAAAGGTACAGGAAACTCTGAAATCGTTATGGATAGAAAAATATCCGATAAACGTTTGTTTCCAGCCATTGATATTAATCGTTCAGGAACACGTCGTGAAGAGCTACTTGTTACAGACAAGGCTGAATTAACGAAAATGTGGGTATTAAGACGACTACTTAATCCTATGGGTTCTGTAGAAGCTATGGAATTTTTATCGGACAAGTTACGTCTAAGCAAAAAAAATGAAGATTTTTTCCAAGCGATGAATAGTTAGTATATGCATTTTGAAAGGGTGATAGATGAATCTAAAACAGATAATGTTTCAAGAATCGTCAAATCATCCTCAAGACATTACCAGGTAACCCTATTCAAAGATCCTTTTGATATTAGTTTAACCCATAATTATGACGCTGTTTTAGTAGATAACTGTTTCAGAGAACTTATCCCTTATAATTCTACAACACTTTTTTTAGCCATTTCTGAGGATGAAAAATCCTTTATTACTTACCAGAAAATTATTGATTTTTTTCTGCATCTTAAATTAACAAAATCATCACGCATACTTGTGATTGGTGGTGGGGTTATGCATGATGTTTGCGGATTTGCTATTGCAACGTATATGAGAGGTATTGATTGGACATATATTCCAACAACTTTGGTATCTATGGTTGATGTATGTATTGGTGGAAAATGCGCTGTTAACTATCAATCTTTAAAAAATGTAGTGGGGACTGTATACCCACCTCATCGAGTATTTGTATATTCTGGCTTTGTGGATACGCTGACGATATCACAGTTTTCATCGGGTTTGATTGAAGCCTTAAAAACTGCGTTTATAGGATGCAAACTAAAACAATTTCTTGAATGTATTGCAATAGATAGCGACACACTAAAAGTCGACTTAACATCTGTGATTGAATTGTCATTAAACATCAAAGCAAACATCGTAGAAATTGATGAATATGATCAAAATATTAGACAGAATTTAAATTTTGGTCATACGATAGGGCATGCAATTGAAAGTGCAACATGTCATAAAATTGAACATGGTTTAGCAGTAGGAGTAGGAATATTAGCTGAACTATTGTTATTTCATCACCAAGGTGGAAATCTGACACCCGATATTGATCTTTTGATGAAAACTATAGATAAAATATTAAATATGAATATTTTATCACTCTATGTTCTTAGAAATTTAGACCATGAGGTTTTTCAAAAATCATTAAAAATGGATAAGAAAAATTGTGGTCATAAATTAGCTTTTGCATTTCCTTGTGATGCATACGTTCCATCTGAAAAGTATCTTGGTTTTTCACTAAACACGAAAATTCAACTAATTGAAAATATGGATATTTCTATTTTTGTTGAATTTTTAAGTAAATACGCATAGTCATTTATTCTTTATTCGTATATATTTTAATCATAATACGATTCTGTAATAGATTGACAATTTTATGATAAATCTTTTTTATAAATTAGCCATTGGCTTTCTTCTTTTAAAGATAAATGCTTTATCCCTTATCTTTGTAGATATAGATGTTGTTCGTCATGAAAATAAAGACCTTATTCGTTTTGTTGAATACGATACGGGGCATCATAGATTTCAAAGTATTCGGTATTATCAACTTGAAAACGATACAGAAGTTCGATACGAATTGGGTAGTAGTGTTGTCTTAGACTGTATAAAAAGAAAAAGAAATTTTGAAATTAGTTTTACAAATATAAATTTCGATACTAATGCCGTAAGAATTCATTCGAACAATATAAGTGAGGAAGGTCTTGTTTACCCAAAAACAATTCAAAAACATCATCATTATGTTGGTGAGAATTTGCTTTTTTGGAAAGACAATTCTGGTGTAAAAACTGCAAAGATAATTATGAAAAGAGTCAGTAGGTCATACGGTGCATACCAAAAATTTAAAATTGAATTGCTCAGAGATGACAAAAATGAAAAGCACCTGAAGAAATTTATTAAAGATTTTTCAACGATTTTTAACAATCAAAAAGCTAATAACGATGAAAGAGGTATTTTAGGTGAATTAGCTACAGAATTATCGATGTTATCGTTTCAGTATTATTGTAATGATGCAAAGATGGGAAATAATCACGGTTTTGATGGAGTTTATATTGATGACTCTGATGATCCTGAAATTTTTATTACTGAATCAAAATGTAGATCTGAATCGAAAAGTGCATCTGCCTATTTAAAAGATCAATTATCTTTAAACCAAATTGATGACCAACTGTCAAAAATGAGCAAACACCAAGCTTTAAAAGTATTGTCAAAACAAATTCAAAAAGCAACGTCCAAAGGAAAAGTCTTTAAATTAGTGCATCGTATTTTAGAAGGTGGAAATTCACAGTTTGCGGCACAAGAAATAACCAAAAAAGATTGGTTGGTTATGAGACTGTCAAAAGTACAAGGTGAAGAGTTCACAAATATTTTAAATCAATTACAGAAGATGAATTTAAATGCCTAAGTTTCATAAATGTTTTTTTGTAATGATCTGTTGTAAAATTGCTACAATTAAATTATAATATATCCACAAGGTGAGGTGTATCGATGTTTGATTTAACGCGTTTTACTTTAAAAGCCCAAGAGACTTTGCAAAAAGCACATCAATCTGCGTTGCAAAGCAATCATCAATTTGTAGAATCTGTTCATCTTTTTAAAGCATCTTTAGATGATGAGAATATATCTTTTTATGCTTTCGACACTCCTGAAAAATCCAGTGATCTCAAAGTTTTAAAAAATAAAGTGGATGATGAACTTCGAAAAATCCCTCAAGTTCAATCATCGAATCAGCAAATTTATATTTCTCAAAATCTTGCTAATCTTTTACAAGAAGCATTGAAAATTGCAGAAAAATGGGGTGATTCATTTGTTTCACAAGAATGTTTATTTTATGCACTGACTTTAAACTTTGAAATTAAAAAGATTTGTGGAAATACGATTACACCTGAAAATGTTGAAAAAAATATAATGAAAATGCGAAAGGGGTCTAAAGTGGATACAGAAACCAAAGATCAATCTTACCAAAATCTTGAAAAATTTACTCAAAATTTGACAGCCTCTGCTAGGGATGGAAAATTAGATCCTGTTATTGGCAGAGACGAAGAAATTAGACGAGCTATTCAAGTGCTATGTCGTCGTACAAAAAATAACCCTGTTCTTATCGGGGAGCCTGGGGTTGGAAAGACTGCAATTGTTGAAGGTTTAGCACAACGTATTGTTAAAAAAGATGTTCCCGAAATTCTGCATAATGCAACAATTAGGGTCTTAGACCTTGCATCGATGCTTGCTGGTGCAAAATACCGTGGAGATTTTGAAGAAAGACTCAAATCACTTTTAAAAGAAGTGACAGAATCTGACGAAAATATAGTGTTATTTATAGATGAACTTCATACACTTGTTGGTGCTGGAAAATCTGATGGTGCTATGGATGCATCCAATATGTTAAAACCTGCCTTAGCACGTGGAGAATTGCATTGTATAGGCGCTACAACATTAGATGAATACAGGCAATATATAGAGAAAGACCCCGCTTTAGCACGTCGTTTTCAGGCTGTGTATGTTTCAGAACCCACAGTTGAGGATACGATTTCAATTCTTCGTGGTTTAAAAGAAAAATATGAATTACACCACGGGGTACGTATTAGTGATTCAGCAATAGTTGCTGCTAGCACATTTTCCAATCGTTATATTGCCGATAGGTTTTTACCTGATAAGGCCATTGATCTTATGGATGAAGCAGCAAGTCGTTTGCGCATGGTTGTTGATTCTAAACCAGAAGATATTGATGAATTAGATCGCCGCATATTGCAGTTGCGCATTGAAAAGGAAGCTTTGAAAAAGGAAACAGATTTAGCATCGCAAGAACGTTTAAAAAAGCTTGAAAATGAATTAGAAGACCTCTCTCGTGATTCCCAAAAACTGAATGATGTGTGGCAAAAAGATAAAAAGATTTTAGATGATATAAGGTCATCTAAAACTGAAATAGATCACTTAAAAATGGAGCAAGAAAAAGCACAAACGAACGGAGATTTTACTAAAGCTAGTGAAATTTTATATAGTCGTTTGCCAGCATTACAGGCCAAGCTAGAAAGCTTATATGCAATGCAAAATGGACAAGCACGCAAAGAAGAAGTAACAGAACAAGATATTGCTTTTGTAGTTTCTCGTTGGACGGGCATTCCCTTAGAAAAAATGCTTCAAGGTGAAAAAGAAAAACTGATTCATTTGGAAGAAGAATTATCCAAAAAAGTTGTGGGACAAACCGACGCATTAAAAGCTCTCAGCAATGCAGTTAGACGTGCCCGTTCAGGATTACAAGATCCTAATAGGCCTTTAGGATCTTTTCTTTTCTTAGGGCCAACGGGTGTAGGAAAAACTGAACTGTGCAAAGCCTTAGCCCATAATTTATTTGATCATGAAGAAAATATGATACGTTTTGACATGTCAGAATATATGGAAAAGCATTCCATATCAAGACTGATAGGAGCTCCTCCTGGGTATGTAGGTTTTGATCAAGGTGGAACATTAACTGAAGCCATCAGACGTCGTCCTTATGCTGTTATTTTATTTGATGAAGTAGAAAAAGCGCATCCAGATGTTTTTAATTTGCTTCTTCAGGTTCTTGATGATGGACGTTTAACAGACAGCCAAGGTCATACCGTTGATTTTAAAAATACCATTATTGTTTTAACATCCAATATTGGTGCAAATCATTTGTTTGCAGACGATGCCTATAGTGCGGAAGGTTGTCTTTCAGAAAGTACAAAAAAGAAGATCATGCAACAAGTGCATGCTAATTTTAGGCCAGAATTTATTAATCGTTTGGATGAAATTGTTATTTTTAATCGCCTTCGTTTAGAAGATATGAGAATAATTGTGAACATCCAATTAAAAGGTCTTATAAAACGTTTAGAAGATCAACGTATACATTTGACGTTATCCGATCTATTGATTGATTGGCTGGCAGAGCAAGGGTTTGACCCATTGTTTGGCGCAAGACCCTTAAAGAGGCTTATTCAGTCACAAGTAATAGATGCTTTGGCAATGAAAATTTTATCTGGAGAAACTCACGAAGGTGATAGTGTTATCGCTGATTTCGATGGAGAAAAAGTGGTCATAAAGATCAATTAATTTATAGATACCCATGATGCAAGATGGATTGTATCATGGGATTCTTCTAGCATCAAAATATGTACGGTTGATATTTACTTTATTCATATATTGGAAAATAGCATTTAATTTTACTGAAGGCTTAATACGGCATAGAATTCGCAAGATCCGAATTTAGTATCGTAAATGGTATCAACTTTTAATTTGATATAACCCATTTCATTGAGGTCAGAAATAATTTTATAAAAACTTTGGGGCGTAAATCTCCAACGATGTGCGTCAATATAGTCATTTCCTGAATTTTTATATTCTTTCAATGCTTCTTGGTAGCAATTTTTAAGTTCTTCACTTTTATGTTGTCCGTGTTCTGATTGCCAATGGGCATAAGAATCGTTATGTGTTGATCTTTCACAACGATTTGTTAAAATAGTCTTTAAATCGTGTTTTTTTGGATTACTCTCAAATACATCTATTACGTCAGATAAATGAGTTTCAGAAATATAATGATCA
This sequence comes from Candidatus Pelagibacter sp., assembly GCA_013823725.1. Classification (GTDB taxonomy): domain Bacteria; phylum Pseudomonadota; class Alphaproteobacteria; order Paracaedibacterales; family CAIOTO01; genus PNMQ01. The sequence goes on along the minus strand of PNMQ01000002.1, from coordinate 145,754 downwards.
GAACAATAACGTCTATCAGGAATAATCAGAAAAATTTTACCTTTGGTATTTAGTAGATTTTGAATTTGCTGTAAGTGTTTGATTAAATTAACTTGATGTTCTATGTTATGGGAGGAAAATACGATATTAAAACGATCTTTAATTTTATCCATATTACCGGTGGGTTCAACGTATTTAATATATGGAATTTTAAGTAATTCTACCTTATGTGTTTTTTTAAAATCATAAAAGGGATCATTCATAATTTTCTCTTTTAATCTTTCTTGGTCTAAAATATCGAAATAATTTACATTTTTACCTTTTAGTAAAGGATTATTGAATGGTCCTACTTCTAATACATTTTTATTGAGATCGATAGAGTCAATAAATTCTGATCTTTTGATAGCTGATTTTAGCTTTTGAATATATTTGTAGTATGGATCATTTTTAGTTAACACTATATTATGTATTTTATATTTATAATAATAAAATTCATTTCGAATATTTTTTTTAAAGACTACAGCTATACATAGAATTAAGAAAACAAGTATATATTTTTTTTTCATTTACAAAATCTAACAAAAGATAGTTCATATTAAGGCTAAAGAATGTCATATTTTGGACAATATTTCAAATTAATATTATCAAACTATTTATTAAAAATCCAACAAAGGGTAAGTTTCCCATGGAGAAAGGCCAGGAACTTTATCTTGAAGTAATGTTCTAAAACTGGGTCGAGACTTGACTCTGACATACCAATTTTTAACCAGTTCATGTTGTGCCCAGGGGATGTCGCCCATATAGTCAATGACGGAAATATGCGCTGCTGCAGTTATGTCTGCTAGTGAAAAATTATCGCCAGCTAACCAATTCCTTCTGTCACAAAGCCAGGCAATGTATTCCAGATGTTTTAAAAGCATGGCTTTCGATTGTCGAATGCGTTGAGAGCAAGGACCAGTGTTTCCTTGAATTTTTAAATTTCGCTTCACTACTTTTTCAAAAAGAAGGGGTAATGTGAATTCACCAGCAGCTTTTAAATCGAACCAAGCTACGAGTCTACGAACTTCTGCTTTGACAACAATGGAATCGCCAATAAGATTTTTTTCAGGATAAGCTTCTTCAAGATATTCGCAAATGGCTTGGCTATCACAAATAACAGTACCGTTTAAGTCTACAAAAACAGGAACTTGACCTGCGGGATTTAGGTCTAAAAATTCAGGAGTTTTATCCCAAAAATTTTGGTTTACCATGGTAAAGTCTAATTTTTTTTCATGCAAAGTAAGTCTAACTTTTCTTGAAAAAGGGCAAAGTGTGTGTTGATAAACGGTTCTCATATTTCTCTCTTATTCTTTATATGGCTTTTGCTTTGATGCAATCATGTATATGGATAATTCCTTGAATGGTGTCATCACAATTTTTGACAAATAGATTGCTTACACTTTTTATTTCAAACAGATTCAGAGCTTCTCCCATCAATGCTGTATTTTTAATCGTTAGGGGGTTATGTGTCATAATATCAATTGCGGTTGCTGTTGCAATATTACCAGAACATTTGGTATCTATTTTGTTCATCAAAAAACGACGAACATCACCATCTGTAATAATACCAATAAGCATATTGTTTTGAAAAACACCAATACAGCCTAATTTCCCTTTTGATATTTTTTCCAAACACACTTGTATGTGGTCATGGTCACGCACCACCATATTGTCATTAAGGGGATGAACCAGTTCCGATATTGGTTTTAATTGAAGCCCCAATTGTCCACCTGGATGAAAGCTTCTAAAGTCTGAATGTGTTAGACCTCTTAATTCCAAGAGAGAAACAGCTATAGCATCTCCTAGTGCTAGAGACAAAGTAGTTGATGTTGTGGGGGCAAGACCTAGTGGGCAAGCTTCAGGGTGATGAGGTAATAGAAGTAGATATTCAGATTGCTGCGCAAGCGTAGATTCATTTTTTCCAGTGATTGAAATAATAGAAACTCCCAAACGTTTTGCAAAATTGATGATGGGTAGTAATTCTTTCGCTTCGCCTGAATATGAGATAAGCAGCAATATATCTTGCGATGTGATCATTCCAAGGTCTCCATGACCCGCTTCTGCTGCGTGGACAAAAAATGAAGGCTGACCTGTTGATGCAAGTGTTGCTGCAATTTTTCGTGCTATATGACCACTTTTCCCAACCCCGCTTACAATGACACGCCCTTCGGTTGAATAAATAGCTTCAATGGCTTTGCAAAACTTGATGTCCAGAGATTTTTCTAAGGCTTCAAGGCCTTCTTTTTCAACCTGGATAACTTCTTTTGCACGGTTCAGTATTTGCGTTCTTGATTGAATATCCAAATCTTTAATCTTTTTTTGATGTGTCGTTGAAGCAGAAATTATGCGCGCATTTAACATAAGTATTTCCTTTATTTTTTAATTGAGCGTGACAAAAACAATCGTGAAAATTAGAGCAATAGCGATCTTGATTTTTTCCATCCAAAGTGGTCGAGACTAATTCTGCTAAGCTTTGAATAAAACACACATCATCATCCGGTGTCGCTACCCTGTGATAACTTTTTGCACCATATCGGTGAGCAATTTCCTTATATTCAATATCTAATTCAACTAAAGTTTCTGAATGTTCTGAAACAAATGCTATGGGGGCAACTATAATATTTTCATCTTGTTTAGAAAGCTCTTCAATCAAATGTTCTGTTGATGGTGTTAGCCACTTTTTAGGCCCCACTTTGCTTTGATAACATTCGTGAGCAAATATTTGTGGGTGTAATAATTCTAGTTGAGATTTTATAGCAAGGATAGTTTGTTGCACGTGGTGTTGATACGGGTCTCCATCTTGGATTACTTCTATGGGAAGTCCATGAGCTGAAAATAAGATGTGAGGTTTGTCTAAATTGTGAGATAAAATGATATTTGAGATAGCTTTTGTATAGTATTGGATTAACCCTGGTAGAACAGGATAGCAGCCAATTTTAGTATATTTGAAATAGGGATATTTTTTTTTCATTAACGATATAAATTCATACATGGATGACAGAGTTGTTGTTGTAGAATATTGAGGGTATAGAGGGAGTAGCAAGGTCTCTTGATCATTATCCCATTTCATATTATTAATCACATCTTTGGCTCTGGGGTTCCAGTAACGCATAACAGTGTGAATTTCCACATTGTTATAGCCTAGTTTGTTAAGGGCGTTTAGTAGTGCTTTCCCTTGTTTTTCAGTATTTTCTAAAATAGGAGATTTACCATTGATCAAAGAATAAATATGCTGGGCCTTTTTAGTCCGTAGCGTTGAAATTAACCAAGCTAAGCATAATCGTAAAAAGCTAGGTAACCTTATAATTAACGCATCACTGAATAAATTGAACAAAAAAGAAGGGACAGATTTTAGATCTGATGGTCCACCTAAATTAAAGAGAATAATATTTATTTTATTTTGATTTTGTTTCATTTTACCAACTTAGAAAATTAAAACTTGCATGAAAAAAAAGACAATCTATAATAATACTATAACATAATGAAAAAAATGGTCCATAAAAACCGAATTTTTTTCATTATAATGCAAGATTTATTGAAATTAAAAAATGCATAAAACTAATTTTTTAGTTATGAAATTTTATATGTTACTTAATTTAAGAGGAAAGAATGCTTAAAAAATCACGTCCGCGTCCCCCAAATCAAAGACCACAAAGAAATGTCCATTCAAGTGCATCATATGTGGATTCAAAAGATGATGTGAAATTAAAAAATAGAGCATTCTATCAACAAAGTTTTGATAAGTATACTAATTATGCCAAAGAATCCTTGAGATCTGGTGATAGAATTGATGCTGAAAATTATTTTCAACATGCTGAACATTATTTGCGTTTTTTAAATGAACGCATTCGTTATGACCAAGAACAACAAAACATACAAAATCAAAGAAATAATGCTGCAAGAAGTCAACCCCAAGGCGCACAGCCACAACATTACAGAAATCCAAATGAAGGGAATTCATCAACGAATCCTCATCAACATTCTGGCAAAAGAAATCCTATTATTGATTCTTTAGTGTCGGAAAATCAAGAAAACAAAAAAGAGCAATACAAACATAAAATTGAAAATACTATCAATGATTCTTTGAACAAAGATATGGATGGCGTTAAAAGCCCTTCAGATAGTGAATCAAGAGATCTCGATGCTGTAAATAATCAGCACACAAATAAAAAAAGAAGATTTATCAAGCATAGTCATTCAGAGCATTCTGCGTCAGAGTCTTCTAATCAAAAAGAGTCTCAAAATACAAAAATTGATAATCATGTTGAAACTACAAAAGTTGAAATGGATGAAAATATTTCTACTGTTAAAACAGCAAAGTTAAAACCCAAAAAAAAGATCAAAGAAAATACGGAAAATGATGAGTTGTCAAATATTAATGAAGAAAGTGTACCTTCATGAAATGTGGTTTCGTATCTATTTTAGGGCGTCCCAACGCTGGTAAATCAACTTTAGTGAATACTATTATTCAGTCTAAAGTTTCTATTGTTTCTCCCAAAGTTCAAACAACACGTCGTCGAATATTGGGAATATTTACCGATGATGTTAATCAGATCGTCTTAGTTGACACACCGGGTTTGTTTACGCCTAAGAAAGCATTAGAAAAAGCTATTGTGAAAGAAGCAATGTCTGCACCAGGTGATGCTGATCTGAATTTATATCTTTTTGATGTTAAAAATGATTCTGTCACAGAAGATGCAAAATTTATTAAAAAGCTTTTGTCGAGACGAAAAAATATTCTTGTGTTAAATAAGATTGATTTAGTTAAACCAGAACGTTTGATTGAGATTACCCAAAAATTTGCAAGTTTAGAAAACGAATTCATAAGATTTGAAAAAACCTTTATGATCTCTGCTCAAAAAAACAAGGGTGTTTCTGATCTTATTGCTGAAATTCCAAAATATCTTCCAGAACAGCCGTGGTTTTATGATTCTGAAGATATTACCAATTTGTCAGAACGAACATGGTCTAGCGAAATCACACGTGAAAAACTTTTTCTTCACCTTGATCAAGAATTGCCTTACGAAACTTTTGTCACAACAGATTTGTACGAAAATTTTAAAGATGGTTCCTTAAAAATATCGCAAACCATTGTTGTTTCTAGAGATACACAGAAAAAGATTGTGATCGGAAAAGGCGGTGCTATGATCAAGCAAATTGGTCAAAGAGCTCGAGGTGAATTAGAAAAATTATTGGGTAAAAAAGTTCATTTATTTCTTTTTGTTAAAATTAAGGAAGAATGGAATAATAAAGATTCCTTTATTCAAGAAATTATTAACGAGCATTAAAATAGTATTTTTTTCACTAAGTTGTTGTTGCGATCTGCTATAAGAAGTCCTTGTGGTGATCCGTCTGGTTTATAAAACATGGACAGTCTAACAGGGTTAGCAAGCATGGCATTTTGTATCGACATGTTTGCATTTGGTGTAGCTGAATTAGATGCTAATGTTGATATGATGCCACTTTGACTGTCTAGACTTCTGATTAAATTATTTTGAAACTCAACCCAGTAAATTTTATTGCCATCTTTAGATACACTAACGCCGGTCGGTCCATTAAGTTGGGCTGATCGACCTTGCCCATTATCACCCATGAAACCAGGATTAGGTTGTCCATTTGAGGACATTGAGCCAGCAAGGGTTGAAACAGTATACGCCCCATTTTGATTGGTTAACTTTCTAATAAGGTGGTTTTGCATATCTGCCACATAAAGATTTCCTGCATTATCAACGGCAATACCTCTAGGAGAATTAAATTTAGCTTGAGTAGCAATACCATCTAGATATCCTGCATTATCTGCAAGTGCAGCTGGAACACACAAATTATTGGTGCTGACCAATTTAGATGGAGCCTGACCAGCAATTGTTATAAGGGGCTGATAAGTATTTCCTTGATCATTGGTAGGTATTTTTTTAATCATATTTTGATCGGTGTCAGTGATAAAAACATTAAAGTTTGAATCGACAGCTATGCCACGAATAATTCCAAAATTAATAGAATTGTTGTCATTTCCTGTGCTGTTAGATGAGGGTAAATTTTCAGCAATAACTGAATTTTGACCCGTTGTGGTGTTTATTTTTATAATTTGGTGCTGTACGTTATCGACGGTATAAAGATTATCTTTAGAATCTATGGCTAAAACAAAACAACCTGGGACACCTGAAACTATAGTGGAAATTGTGTAGCTGGGCTGTGTTTGGGAATTGGCATTAAGTGTTGCCTTTAAAATAGATGTTCGTTCAGAGTCTGCGACATAGATGTTGCCTTTTGAATCTTGTACGACGGCTTGAATATTTTTCAACGAAATGGCTAATGCATCGGGAAATGCTGTTGAAGTATTTATTCGAGGAGGGTTTGAAGTTCCGCCACCAATTATATAACTTATGCTAGCTTGTGAGGAAAATGCGTGGGTTGTTATAAAATAAATTAATGTGAGTAGATTTAAAGATGCGAATTTAGCAGATTTTATAGATTGTAAATAAAACATAATTTGTAAAAAACATTTAATATCTATATGCATCATACAAGTAAAATATTAATAATGATTTAAAATTTAAATTTAGTTTTTTTTATTATCAATAATATTTTACCTTAAATATATACATTTTTAAGATACTTTATATATAGATAAATCGAAATTAATTAAAAATTAATATTAATTTCTCATAATTTAATGAAAAATATACCTTATTTTTTAATGGTTAAATTATATAAAAATTTTATATTCTGTTTGTGCATAGCTATATTTATGGCTTCCGATGCATATAGTTTTAAAATGGGTAAAAAATTAAAAGGTTTAACGGGTGGTGGTAAAAACCCAGGAGGAGAAATTATTAAATTTCTTACAGCCTTTCCGGGCTTATTTGAATCCTTTGGAACAGCTTTAGTTAAAACAAAAGCAAATATACAAACTGCACGTCTAACACTTCAGTCTCCGGTTGTACCTGCAGAAGTTCTTTTAAAATCTTATATGTTAATAGGTTTAGAAGTTTATAAACTTTATGTGCAATCCATCAACTTTAGAGTTATGCCTCCTGTTATCATGTTTAAAACGTTTGCATTTCAGTGTGGTTCTCCTGTTTTAACTGCCGCGATGGCTATACCTGCTGCAGGGCAAGTTGTCGTAGGGTTGTGTTCAAGGTTATCTGCACTAGAAGTTAAATTTGATGTGCTTGTATCAAGGATTGAAAATACCATATCTGAAGGAATGTCCATTAGAGAAACGATACAAGAAAGACTTTCACAAATGCCAAATGGACCTGCAATGCTATCAAAAATTCCAGCTATTGTTTTTCCACCTATGCCAGAAAAATTATTACAGCCACCCGCAGGAATTCCTGGAATGGTTATTCCTAAATTGCCTTCAATTCCTAATCCACAAATGATGGGGCAAATGCAAAATCAAATGGGTGATATGATGCAAGGGTCAGAGGAAGATTCTATGAATTTAGAAGTAGACACTGAACAAGCACCAGTGGCAAACATTGAAAAGAAAAAAAAATCTAAGAAGGGAAAAAAAGCAAGTACAGCTAAAAAAGATGAAGAAGGGGGTGACTCTGATTCAGAAGGCGATTCTGACGAAGGGGAGGGAGATGATAGTGAAGAATAACCTGTAACATAAAATATGGATATAAAATTATCATGATATAAAAAATATCTTGCAATGCAGCAAAAAAGAACTTATATTAATCTCTATTGGGTGATTAGCTCAGCGGTAGAGCGTCTCGTTTACACCGAGAGGGTCGGAGGTTCAATCCCTTCATCACCCACCATTTCATTGTATCAAAAGTGTCTTTCGTGAAAAAAACAACTCTTTGTTTTTTACTTTGTTTTCTTGTATCATCATGTGGAAAAAAATCTCCTCTTGAAAGACATGGTTTTGAGAAAAAAATAGTAAAACTGCTCCGATAGAAGCAGATCCCATTAAAAAACCTTTGCACTTTTTTGTGAACAATCGCATACTACCTAATAACGTATTTTAAAAAAATAAGGAATCACTGTTATGTCACCATTAATGCCAAAAGCTACTGCTATATGGTTAATTGAAAATACTGCTCTTACGTTCGAGCAAATTTCAGATTTTTGTGATATACACATTTTAGAGATTCAAGCTTTAGCGGATCATGATGGTCCTAGTCCAATTTTAGGTTTAGATCCTATAGCATCTTCTCAGTTGACATTAGAAGAGATAAAAAAGTGTGAAGAAGATTCATCTCGATCTTTAAAATTAAAAGAAGCACCAGAATATAAAATATCAAAGAAAAAAGTAAAGTATACCCCTCTTGCAAAAAGACAAGATAGGCCTGATGCTATTGCATGGATTGTAAAATATTATCCGCATTTTACAGATAATATGATTATGAAGTTGTTAAGCACAACGAAGAAAACCATTGAAACCGTGCGTTTAAAAACACATAAAAATAGCATTAATATTAAACCAAAAAACCCTGTTTTAGTTGGTTTTTGCACACAAGAAGAGCTTGATAAAGCAGTTATTCAAGCTGAAAAATATAAAAAATAGTTTGCTCAGTAGAAATTAGGCTAATCATTGAACGGAAAGATTACATCATTAGAAACCTATAAAAGAGTTGTGCATACTTTTGTTATGCCTCATCGTAAGAAAATTTTTCTTGCTGTTTTTTTTATGATAATAGGTTCTCTTGCTACATCATTTTTGCCTTATTCGTTAAAACCTGTTTTTGATAAAATCTTCGTTAGCAAAGAAGGTTCAGTTCTTTTTATTGTATGTGCTTCTGTTTTATCTGCATTCATTATAAAAGGTATAAGTGCTTATGCAGAATCTGTGCTGATGAACCAGGTTGGTCAAAGAATCATTACAGATATACAAAAAAAATTAGCAAGTCATTTATTATATCAAGATCTTGATTATTTTATAAAAACATCTTCAGGGCAAATTATTTCATATTTCACAAGCGACGTGATTATGATGCGAAATGCTATGGCTACAACTTTAATGGGTATTGGCAAAGATCTTTTTACATTAATTTTCTTGTTGGCATTAATGTTTTATACAGATCCGGTACTTTCCTGCATAACATTTATAGTTTTTCCAACAGCATTTTATCCTATCCTTAAGTTAGGTAGAAAAATGCGTAAAGTGACGCATTTAACGCAGGATTCACAAGCGTTGTTGTCTCATGTTTTGGGTCAAATTTTTAGAAACATTCGTGTTGTAAAATCATTTATCATGGAAAAAAAAGAGAACGCGAATATAGAAGTCGTTCTTGAAAAAATTTTTAATCTTAGTATGAAGGCAGCAAGAACCCGATTTGCCTCCCATCCCATTGTTGAAACAGTAGGAGGAATTGCTATTGTTTCTGTCATTGCTTATGGTGGCTACGAAGTTGTTCATAACAGTCGCACACCTGGCGATTTTATGACTTTTATAGCAGCTTTGTTGTTAATTTATGAACCCATCAAAAGATTGTCTAATTTAAATACAAATTTACAAGAAGGTCTTGCTGCTTCAAAAAGAATATTTGATGTTCTTGATACCCCAGTAAGAGTAGAAGAGGCAAAATCTCCATTATCATTGAATAAATTAAAAGGTTCGATTGATTTTATAGACATTCATTTTAGTTATACAGATCCTCAAACACAAAATAAAATTGATGTTTTAAAAGGCTTGAATTTTTCCATTCAGCCAGGAGAAACGGTTGCTTTTGTTGGGCCCAGTGGAAGTGGTAAATCTACTCTTTTAAATCTTATCCCTCGTTTCTTTGATGCTTGTTCAGGACAAATTCTAATAGACAAACATGACGTTAAGCAATTTTCGTTATCCTTTTTAAGAGATCAAATTTCTATTGTTAATCAGGATGTTCAATTATTTGATCGTACAGTATTTGATAACATTGCTTATCTTGATAGACACTATTCGAAAGATGATGTTGAGCAAGCTGCTATTAATGCTGAAGCACAAGATTTTATTCAAAATTTACCCCAAGGATACCAGACTGAAATTGGTGAAAATGGTATTCGTTTGTCAGGGGGGCAAAAGCAACGTTTGTCTATTGCACGAGCATTTTTAAAAAATTCACCTATTCTTCTGTTAGATGAGGCAACGTCTTCTTTGGATACTGAAGCTGAGAAGAAAATAAAAACCACTCTAAACAGATTAATGAAAGATAGAACGACTATTATTGTAGCTCACAGACTTTCAACTGTTGTCGAAGCCGATATTATTCATGTTTTGGATCAAGGTGTTATTGTTGAAACGGGTAATCACGCAACATTACTTGCAAGCAATGGTATTTATGCTAATTTATGGAATAAGCAGCTTAGCCAAACGATGTGCACTGATTAAAAAAATGTATTTGAGTTTGTATGGACCTTAGTTTAAGACAAAAATTAGCTTTAACATACAAAATTGCATCAATTAAATCTTGGGATAATTGGACCTACACACATATGTCTTGTCGCAACGAAGATAACACAGGATTTTATATTAATCCGTTTAATTGTCTTTTTAAAGACGTTCAAAGTTCTGAATTAGTCGAAGTTATCTTTTCACAACCATTAGAGCAATACTTTGAACTTGCTAACCCGACAGGGGTTCTTCTTCATAACGCTATTTATCAATCCAGATCAGATGTGAACTCTATTGTTCATTTGCATACCACAGCGGGTGTTGCTGTGTCATCTATGAAATGTGGGCTTTTGCCAATATCACAATTTGCCTTGCATTTTTATAATACTGTGTCTTATCATGCCTACGATTCGCTTGTTTTGGATGAAAAAACTCAATGTTATAATGTTGCGAAAGATTTAGAAAATAATAATGTTATGTTTCTTGAAAATCACGGGACAATATCTGTAGGTTCTTCTGTTGAAGAAGCTTTTTTTCTCACACACCATTTAGAAGAAGCATGTAAAGTTCAATGTTTGTGTATGTCATGTCATACGCCACTTATTTATCCTTCTCATGAAATTTGTCAAAAGGCTCATGCTGATTTAATGAATTTCGAGACACACAGGGGGGAAAGAGATTGGAATGCTGCTCTAAGCCTTATTTCAAAAGCCGATTTTGATATAGTTACAAAATAAAATGGATTACATTCTTGCTGTCAATAATTTAAAAATATCACTTTTACCGATAATCCAGGGCTGTAATCAAACAAAAACAGTATTTGAAAATGTTTCATTCCATTTAAAATCTTCTGAATCTATAACTATTATGGGACCTAACGGTTCTGGAAAATCATTACTATCTTTGTCCTTGGTTGGTTTATTAAATAAAGAAATAGCTGAAGTTAAGGGTGAAGTCCGTTTAAACGGAAACAATATTTTAATTTTTAATGATCATGAAATGTGCTCCGTTAGAGGGCACAAAATAGGTTTGATATTGCAAGATAGCATGTCTAGTTTAAATCCTATTCAAACAATTGAACATCAAATAAAAGAATCTGTTATTCAAAATTTTAAATCTGAAAAAAAGTGTTTAAAAAATAGCCTTATTGATTCAGATGTTGATGATCTTCTTGAATTAGTTAACTTACCGACGACAAAAGTTTTTAAAAAATCATATCCTCATCAATTGTCGGGTGGTCAAAAGCAACGTGTGGCGATTGCGCAAGCCTTGGCTTTGAAACCCTCAGTTTTAATTGCAGATGAACCTACAAGTTCTTTGGATAAGGACAGTAAATTTCTTCTTCTTAATCTACTCTTAAAATTACAAAATGAGTATAAATTTAGTTTGATTTTTATCTCACATGATCAGCAATCTGTTGATTATCTTAAAAAACCAATATTTGATTTAACACCAACAGGTCTTATTAAAAGGCCCCAAGACAATCAAGTAGTTAATCCTATATCTACCCAACAAAAGCAAACTATAGAAGTTTTCAAAAGAATTTTAACAGCTCAAAAATTGGAAATACGCAGAGATAACAACCTTACCATTAACGTTGAAGAATTTTCAGTAAATAGAGGCGAAATTGTGGGTCTGATAGGGCCTAACGCTTCAGGAAAAACATCCTTTGCTTTAGCTTGTATGCAGCTAATTCCTTATATTGGAGGTTTGTATTTTTGTGACCAAGTAATTAAAAAAATAAAAAATATTAATGATTATTACCGCAATGTACAACTTGTTTTTCAGGATAGTTTAAGTACTTTCAACCCTTTACTGCGCGTGTTTGAATCTATTACTGAAGGGCTTAAAGTTTTTGAACCATCACTTTCTGACAATGAAATTATTCAGAAGTTGGATTTTTATTTTAAGCGATTTCAATTGTCTATCGATCTGTTACAAAGATTTCCCTTTGAGCTATCTGGCGGACAACGTCAAAGGCTAAGCTTAATAAAGTCTTTTCTTATTAATTCACAATTGTATTTTTTGGATGAACCTACAGCATCTTTGGATAGAGAAAACAAAAATATTTTAAATGAATACCTTTATGAAAGTACGCACTTACATCAAAAATCATTTGTGATCATAAGCCATGATGAAAATTTTCTAAAATCCTGTTGTCATCGCATATATTGCATAGAGCAGGGACAACTAAATATTCTTTAAATTAACTTCTTGTTAAAAATATCATCTCCATAATTAATTAACACTGTTTTTTATAGGTTTTTTGTTGTCTTTATTAAATGATAAAACATGGCATTTGATGCATCAAAAGCTCGATTATTATGCAAAAAAAGCAGAAGTAACTACGTATAATATTACGCATGCAGAGCTTAAAGGTACCAAAAGAAAAGAAGTTGAACCATTTCAAGATATTTTAAAAAAATCTCCATATAAAAAAACAAGTTCTGGGGTTTTAAAAGACGTAAAAGAAGTTAAAATTTCAGAAAAAAATATCAAACATACAGATCAAGAAATTCGAGTCGAAATGGAAAACATGAATTTAGCGCATGGCACAGTAGAACATGACAACTTGGTGAAAATGCTCAAAAGTTTTTATGGTATGTATAAAGCAATTCTTGGAAGGTAATGATTACATATGGCACGTCTTAATTTGTCACCTTTAGCTAAATCCTTATTTGTAAGCACCTCATCAATGGAGTCTCAAAATGAAAGGATTCTCCTTATCACTCAAAATATTGCAAATGCTCCAACTAAAGCATCTTCACCTGATGATTTGTTCAGACGTAAATTAGCATCATTTAAATCAGTATGGAATGGTTCTTTAGGAACACATATTTTAAAAATGCAGAGAGTTATTGAAGCAAATGATGAACCATTAAAAACATATTCTCCGGGTGATCCAAGGGCGAATGAAGAAGGGTATCTATTTCAGCCCAACATTTCACCTGCTTTGGAAATGGCAGACATGAGAGAGGCATCAAAAAGTTATGAATCTTCCTTGCGCGCATTTGAGCGCGTTTTGGGTATGATCCAAAATGTTTCAGGACTATTAAAATAAAAATAGGAAAATATTATGATACAAAATGCCAATTCACTATATAAGCAACCACAGACATTTGCTAACAAAAATTTGGACGTAAAAAATCAACTATTTGATAGTAGTAATGACAGCAAGTCTGGGGAATCAGCGTTTGCAAAACATTTAGGACAATATGCACAAGGTGTTAAAGAAACTTTGCAGTCTGCAGAAAAGGGTGTGCAAGCCTTTGCTTTAGGTCAAACAGACAGTGAAAAAGTTACACCATTAGTTGCAGCAGCAAGTGTTGAAGTTGAGGCATTAAGCAAAACTGTAGAGGCTACAAAAAACGCCTTAAATACAATTTTAAACATGAGTGTCTAGAAAAGAGAATGATTTAATTGAAAAGGATTTGATGAATTTAAATACAGAGAGGGTTACTTCCGAAGTGATTGATCCAATCTGGATGATTATTATAAAATTGACGGATGTCTGTAATCCCGTATTTTAGCATGGCTAGTCTTTCCAGGCCAACTCCAAAAGCAAAGCCTTGATATTGATTAGGATCAAGATTACAATTTTTAATCACATTTGGATGCACCATTCCACATCCTAAAATTTCCATCCAATTTCCTTCATTGCTGAAAATCAGTTGATTGTTTTTAGAGATGCATCGAACGTCTACTTCTGCAGATGGTTCGGTGAATGGAAAATAGCTAGGTCTAAAACGTATAGGAATGTTGGTAGATCCAAAAATATATTCCAAAAATGTTTGTATGGTATGTTTTAAATGTGCAAAAGAAATTTTGGGTTCAATGACAAGGCATTCCATTTGATGAAACATCGGTGTGTGGGTTGCATCAATAGCATCACTTCTGTACACTTTACCATGTGAAATCATGCGCAATGGTGGTTTATGATCTTTCAAATATCTAATTTGCGTATTAGAAGTATGTGTTCTTAAAACATGTCTTTGATTAGATTCAGATTTTAAAGAACCCTTCACATAAAAAGTATCGTGATCTTGACGTGCCGGGTGATGATGAGGAATATTAAGTGCATCAAAATTATGCCATTCGTCTTCTAGTTCTTGCCCATCAACGAATGTAAAACCCTGGGGTTTGAAAAAATTTTCAATTTCCATCATCAGGCGCGTAATAGGATGAATTTTTCCTATACTCAGCGGAGTTAAGGGAAGAGATATATCTAAACGTTCGGTTTCTAGTTTTAAGCGAGTTTCTTCGTCCTTGAAGTGTTCTGCCCTTTTTTGAACAATATCTTCAACTTTGTTTTTCAGTATATTTACTGAAGCACCAAATGTTTTTTTTTCTTCAATCGAAAGAGAGGATATGGATTTTAATAAATCAGTAATTTCGCCATTTTTTCCAAGAATCTGTGCTTTTACATTTTGAAGTTCTGCAAAACTTTGAGATTCAAGTACTAATTGTGAAAATTTTTCAAATAATATATCAAAATCCATATGAATCCTGAATTATAAACCTAAAGCTTTTTTACATTGAGTTACGATTGTTTTGAACGATTCTGGTTCATTCATCGCAAGATCAGCAAGCATTTTACGGTCAATAGAAATTTCAGCTTTGTTAAGTCCATGAATAAATGTGGAATATGTTAATCCCAATTCACGAACGGCTGCATTAATACGTTGAATCCATAGACCTCTAAAATCACGTTTTTTGTTACGGCGATCTCTGTAGGCATATTGCAATGCTTTTTCTACACGTTGTAATGCAATTCTGAAACAATTTTTTGAACGGCCTCTGTAGCCTTTAGCCATTCCAATAATTTTTTTGTGACGTGCGCGTGTTGTGACACCGCGTTTAACTCTTGACATTATGCGCTCCTATGCGTGTAAAAAGTAAGTTTTAACTTTGTGTTGGTCGCTTGGGTGCATAATTGTTGTACCACGAGCGTTACGAAGCATCTTATTAGAACGCTTACGCATACCATGCCTTTTTCCAGCTTGAGCCATTTTGACAAGGCCACTACCTGTCAGTTTGAAACGCTTTTTAGCGCTACTTTTAGTTTTCATCTTGGGCATTTTTTTTCCTCATATTATTATATATAGTTTGTATTCGGCAGATTAGGCAGCCCTTTATTATCAGCCCAATCACCATTTGTTAATGCTAACATGTTTTTTCTATGAGGACAATAAATATTTGATAAATTACCTTATTTTCTGTACCATTCATTGTGTTAATGGTGTTTATATAGTGGTCTGAAAATGTTTGTTGCTCTTCAAAAAATCTGGTATTTATTGTGGCCAAAAAATATGCCACGCTATCATTTTCTGTTTTTTGTAGCAATGCTAGCTATGATTATGTCGAAAATATTTCTATTAATGGTTCCATACCTTTTTAAATTTGTTATTGATAACTTAGAGCAATTTCAATCTTTTCAGATGATTATGATTCCTGTAATGGTCTATGGTTTGTGTCGATTTTTATCAAGCTTTTTTTCGGAAATTAGAGATTTAACATTTGCAAAAATTACACAACGCTCGTTGCGTCAATTGGGCTTAAAAGTGTTTGATCATCTTCATGCTTTAAGCCTTGAATACCATTTACAACGACAAACCGGCGGATTAGCCCGTGTGATCGAGAGAGGTACAAAATCTCTTGAAACTATGATGACTTTTTTGACTTTTAACATTATTCCAACTGCTATTGAAATTATTCTCGTCTCTTTTTTTGTGGGCGTAATGTATGGATTTATGTTTATGGCGATTATCATAGTGACGATGTTGCTATATATTGTGTATACCATTAAACTTACTGAGTGGAGAGTGGCTATTGTTAAAGCCATGAATGCAGAAGAAACACAAGCTCAATTTAAAGCTATAGATAGTCTTTTAAATTATGAAACGGTAAAATATTTCAATAACGAAAGACATGAACATCTAAGGTTCGATGAAGGACTTAAAAGTTATGAAATAAAAGCTTTAAATAGTAGGAAATCTTTAGGGTATCTAAACGTTGGTCAGTCTTTCATCTTAGGATTAGGTCTTGTATCCATCATGCTTTTATCCGCAAAAGGGGTTTCTCAAAAGATTTTAACTTTAGGGGATATGGTTGCTATTAATACCTTTCTTATTCAATTAACTATTCCTTTATTTAATTTAGGGTTTGCCTATAGAGAAATTAAGTTAGCTTTTATTAATTTGGATGAGCTCAATCAATTGTTAGAAATAGATAAACAAATTAAAGACATTGAAAACCCGATAGATATTAAAGAAATCAAACGAGGATTTTTCTTTAAAAAAGTCACTTTTCGTTATCTTGAAAAGAATATTTTACAGGATTTTGATTTAGAAATTCCGCTTGGAAAAACAGTAGCTATAGTTGGTCAAAGTGGAGCAGGTAAGTCAACGTTAACCCGACTGTTATATCGATTTTATGATGTTAATGAAGGAAATATTTTAGTCGATGATATTCCCATACGTGAAGTTGCACAAAACCAATTACGTGCTTTTATAGGTATCGTGCCACAAGATACGGTACTTTTTAATGACACCATTTTGTACAACATTGCTTATGGTTGTCCTCAATCGAATATGGATGAAATTATTAATGTAGCAAAACAAGCAAAAATTTATGATTTTATTCAGTCTTTGCCTGAAAAATTTGGTACTCGCGTAGGTGAAAGAGGATTAAAACTTTCTGGAGGTGAAAAACAGAGAATTTCCATAGCCAGAACTTTGCTGAAAAAGCCGCAACTGTACATTTTTGACGAAGCTACATCAGCACTAGATTCGCATACTGAAGGGTATATTCAAGAGCAATTAGATGAAATAGCAGAACATTCAACATGTCTGATTATTGCGCATCGTTTATCAACTGTTGTCAACGCAGACATTATTCACGTGCTAGATCAAGGTAGAATTATTGAATCTGGTTCGCATCATCAGCTTTTAAAAAAAGAAGGTGCTTATTTCCAGTTGTGGAATAAGCAGTATTCAACAGAAATCTTGTAGATAGATAGTGAATCATTTAGAATATCAAAAGAATTGTTACGTGAGTTATATATGAAAATTTTATTAGAGCCTATTTTGTCAACGCTTCTTCTTCTTATCGATCTTTTTCAATTTTGTTTGGTGGCTTACGTGGTTTTAGGATGGCTGATTTATTTTGAGGTTATTAACCGCTATAACAATGTCATTATGATGGTAGGTCAGACTTTAAAAAGAATTTTAGACCCTTTTTTGGATTTCATCAGTAGGTTTATTCCTCGTTTAGGCGCAGTTGATTTATCGGCACTTGCTTTGTTTGTTGTCATCTTTTTTTTAAAACAGTTAGTGATTAGCATCTATCGTTCAACAGTTTTAGGTGTGTAATTTAGAAAGCTGATAGTCCAGCTGCTTTTCTAACACATTGCGTTATTTCATGACCTTTTTTATCTGCTAAATCAAGGCTCATAGCACCACTTGGTTTAGCAATGATAGCATAGGCACCTAATCTTTGAGCTTCCTGTGATTGAGGAGATCCGACTTGAGCAACGGAAGATATGACAACAACACGTGCTTTGCTAAAAAGACGGAAACGTTTATAGCATTCTAAGCCATCCATTTCTGGCATTTCAATATCTAACAAAATAACATCTGGATCGTAATGTTTAATGACTTCAAGTGCTTCAACACCATTTTTGGCTTCTGCTACCACATCTAGATCCGGATCAACTGATACAATATCTCTGATAATTGTTCGCATCATAAAAGAGTCGTCAACAATCAGAATTTTCTTTTTCATTTTTTTAAACCTTTCTATATCATTAGGTTAGATTCTATTCGTTCTTAGTAAATAAAATCTTAATCTTATGTAATTTTATTGAATTTCCTTGACCAATTTTGAGCTTATTATGATGAAAATTCATCCCTATTTTTTGCAATTTTTTTTGCTCCTTTTTTTATTAACAGAAGGTATATGTATGCTTTTTTTGTTAAGAAAAAAAAGAGATATTTATCACCATTTGCTGGTTTCTAAAATAAGTTTTGTTGTTTTGTTATGTGCGATTTTGGGTTGTGTTTATGTCTATCTGCTTTCTGATGTGCGTTATATTCATGTTTTTCAAAATAGCCATATGGATCAACGATGGTACATGAAAATTGCAAGTATCTGGAGCCATCATGAAACATCTTTGTTTTTTTGGTTTTGTACTTTTTATTTTTCAAATTATTACAGTAAAAGTGATTCTTCATTTTTAAAACACGTGTATAACTTTTTATTCATGGTCTTTATTGTTTTTGAATCCAATCCTTTTGCTATAAGTCAATCCGTGTTAATTCAAGAAAATGCAATAGGATTAAATCCACTTTTATACGATCTTCATATGGTTTGGCATCCGCCTCTTTTGTATTTGGGGCAAGTTTTAACATTTCCTCTTTTCCTTAAAAGTTTGGATAAAGAAAAAATTGATAAAAATACGGTATTTCTACCTATTTTTGTCTTAACGATTGCAATAGCTACGGGTTCTTTATGGGCATTTACACAGTTGGGTTGGGGCGGTTTTTGGTTCTGGGATCCTGTGGAAACGCTATCTATTTTTCCATGGTTTTTATTACTTATTATTGTTCACTTGCCTTCACAATATTTGCAAAATCGAGCTTACATTTATCAAATTCCATTTTTAAGTGTTATATTTTCAGCTTGGTTAATCCGCTCGGGCATTATTTCTTCTGTGCATTCATTTGCTGAAAGCAATACGACCTTTTGGTTTATGGCGGCACTCTTTTTAGGAACACTCTGTATTTATGCTGTAACGTGTTTACGTGTGAGAAAATTACATAAAATTTTTTTTAATATTCCTCTGAAATATCAGCTGGCACTTTTTATTTTTATTTCAACACTAGCGATACTTTTGTTTGGAATTTTGCATGGATTATGGACGAATGATGGATTAAATGAAAAATTTTATCATCAATTGTTAACACCTCTATGGATATTAGGCATTGTTTTTCTTTTATATATTTCCTTTTGTACTTTTTATAAAAAACAAAATAAAACAAAAAAATTAATATATTTGTCACTATTATTAGCGGGTACTACAGCATTGTATGTGGCTCATTTTAAAGGTTTGGACCTTGTATACGGGGTTTTAGGCGCAACTTCAGCCTGTGCTGGTCTTTTGCAACTATTAATGCTTAAAAATAAAACGTTCTCACGGATAGCACATGCAGGAATATCTGCTATTCTAGTGGGGCTATGCTTACATAGTAATAGCATGACTGAGAAATCTACTAATCTGGTATTTAATCAAAAAAAACAAGTAAATCAATATGAGTTTTTGTGGAATAAGAATACTTTTGAAACATCAAAATTTGTCAATAAACATCAATTATCTATTCTGATAAAGGATAGGAATAAAAATGTCAGTTTATATCCTTACAAATTGTATTTTCACACCGCAAAACAGCAACGTTGTCAGGCTGATTACAAAAGATTAGGGATGGATATTTTAATGATTGCAGATGTTGAAGTTAATAAAGGGAAAGATCAAGAATTAGTCATTAAATTTTACCATAAATCTGGAATAATCTGGATTGTGATTGGGGTGATAGCAATCATTTTAAGTATAATGCTTAATTTTTTACCTAGATGTTTGTTGAAATATAAAAAGTGAAGAGTATACATTGATTCATTTATTAAGAACTATACTTTCTCTTTTAAAATATTTGTGTTGCAGATATGCAACATTTGTTTTTTTTGTGAACTATAACTTTATATCTTTATTTATTAAAAAAATAAAAAATCAAAGTAAAAAGGAGATTGTAATAATAAAAAAATAAAAAATATACTTTGTTACTGTTATTGTCTGTTTTTTGATTTTTTTAGCAGCTAAAGATTAAGTGTTTAACATTAGATGAGAAATGTGCTTAAATACACCCATATTAATTAAGACGAGTAAATTATGAAAATAGAATTTAAAAAATTATGCTTTTTGTCGTTGTCACAAGTCGCGCTACTGCTTACACCAGATCTAGCATATTCAGGTACAGATGATGAGTTCGATCTTGGTGATGGTGCAGGGTCAACAGAAGAAGTTGGTGCAGGGTCAACAGAAGAAGTTAATGTTCACGGTTCGAGCGCAGGATATGGATATGGATATGGATATGGATATGGATATGGATATGGATATGGATATGGATATGGATCAGGCCATGCAATAACTCAAGCAGAGCTTGCGGCAGGTGGAGTATTTACTGGGAATAACACGTTACCAGCAGGGGGCGTTTTGTCAGGAAATTCAACAATTAGTGGAACCATGGTTTTGTCTAATAATTCAGGAACTGCTGCTGGAGTCACTCTAAAGGCAACAGGAACGTCAACGCGTCTAGAGACTGCAGATAATGCGCAATCGACAATATCAATATTTGATCTTACAGATGCAACATCGCCTGTGCCTGTTATAGCTAATGGTGTAAATTCAATATTGACCTTTGGCAGTCTAGTTGGAAACTCTACTAATCAACTCACAGTTTCAGGAACAGGGACAACGGTATTTGGAGACTCACCAAATTTTGCAGGTACGATAAGTGCAGCAGACACAAGGTTAAAAGTTGGAGGTAATTTATCAAACTGCACAATAGATCTTGGAAATAATGCTCGCCTTTCTGGTGTAGGTACTCTTGGAACGGTAAATGTGGGGTCAGGTGCTACTCTCTCTCCTGGTAATTCACCTGGAAGATTGAGCGCAGCTGACATTAATTTAAATCCAGGATCAATATTTCAAGCTTCTATAGGAAAAAATTCTTCAGGTGCTATTGATAACAGCTTGTCTGTTGGTACTAATTCAGTAACAATTGGTAATAATGTAAGAGCTGAAGTTATTCTTTCAAATGATGCAGGTTATTTAAATTCTTCAATTACTTTTGCAAGAGACACTGTTTCTGGATTTACCATTTTGCAAGGCCCATCAACAGGTATTACAGGTAACTTCTCGGAAGTTAAAGTTCCCACAATTGCTGGAATTGAAGGCTGGGCATATACGAAAACAGCTGATGGTCAAATAATTATAAAAGCCGTTAACTATGGCGCACCTGTCACTGTTCACCCTATAGATTCATCAGGCAATTTTGCTGAAAACCAAAATTTAGTTTTTGCTACCAATGCTGATGATCTTGGAGTAACTCTTGAAGGAGCAGATCTCGGCTATCAACATATTACTGCACCATTTAATACTAATAATGATTTTTCATCAAGTGGTGTTGCAATGCAAGATTTCGTTTCGCGACCTAAAATGGTTAATTATAAAAACAATAGCGCAAATTTAGAGCAGATTTTGCAAGCCGTTTCTGAATCTGGTCCTGTAAGTATAACAACAAAACAAGGTAGTTTAGAAAAACGTGTTTGGTTTACACCAATGTTAAATAAATCTGCTGTATCTTCAAGAGCCGCTGGTGCTGGTTCCAGAGGTTTCGCTGGTGGATTTTTTGCAGGTGCAGAACTTCGTGGTGGAAAAGCAATTGAATGGATTGTTGGTCTGATGACTGGGTTTGTTGGTTCAAAAAATACAGGAAAAGATAACAAAGATAACTTTTTGAAAAATAACGGAATTAACGTCGGTATATATAATAGAGTAGACTATTTTGTTAACTGGCAACATGAACTTGTAGCATCAAGAATGTTTTTTGATAATAAACTTTCACGATATGATACATCAGCAGGTCTGGCAAATGCAACAGTAGCAAAGGCCAAGTACAAGTCAACTCAAGACACATTGAATTTACAGCTTAACTATTTAAATTCAATCATCAAAGATAAATTAACATATCGTGTTGATATTGGTACTACTTATACTGGAACCGATAAAAATGGATATTCTGAAACAGGTGCAGGTGCTTTAGCCAACCAAACAGCTTCAAAATCATCCTCAAAATCTGTAGACCTTTATGCTGGTTTTGGATTACGTCATATTTTCAATACATTTGATAACGGTAAGAAGGTTACTACAATTAGAACCACAGGTGTTTACGAATATGCTACGGAAGTGTACAAAAAAGAAAAAAGACCTTCAAGAACAACACCAGGTGGAATCGCTCTTAATCGATTAGCAACTGATGAGCCATCAACTGGAAAAATTAGAAATAAGCATATCTTCCAATTGAATACATCATACTTAAACCGTAATGTCGGTGTTAAGTTTATACTTGGTTACGAAGGGATTTTCTACAGAAATGATCTTAAAGCAAGAGTTCAAAACCATACTGGTACATTGAAAATGGAATACCGTTGGTAATTTTAAAAATATTATTGTTTTAAAAAAAGTGGCTATTGCCACTTTTTTTATGTCTTTTATTTAATAATGTCTTAATATTTTTTTGATATAAAGTTTATAATTCATATTTGTAAATATTAGGTTTTATTGTGACTTTAGTTAAAAAAATTGTTTTATCAACAATGTTGTCTTGTTCTGTTCTTTGGTCGTCAGAAACACACAATAATATTGACAAAAAAATAGATGAGGTATTTGAAAAAATTCAGTGTGCGAAAAAAAAATTGGCCTCAATTAGATGGTCTGAGACTACCCATTTGTTGACAAAAAAGAAACTAGAAGAAGAATATGAGCAATTAATAAAAGAAAAAAATGCAAGAGAGCAAGCAAAAAAAGAGGAAGCATTATTAGAAGTAAACCCATTAAATAATCTGTATCCATCCACTCTAAATGACCCTAATTTATACAGAGCAAATAAAGTTCTCACAGGGTATTTAGGCACAAACTCAGAAATGCCACTTATGTCCTCTCAAGAACGTGCAATCTTAAATCCTTTAGATTCCAAAGCTTTAGTACCTTATAATAACGGTTTTTCTGCACCTATTATTTCTCCAAGTGGTCTTGCCGAAAAATACAAAATACCGACTTCTATTTATACTAACATTTCTCGCAAATCAAGGGGTGTACCGTCAAATTTACAGGATCTACCCATGGTTCCTTCAAATGTATACAGACATGAAGAATCACGGTTTTCCCAGAAAACTGTTGCTAAACCTAATGTTTTAGCTCTGGAGAATGGGCAAAGTGAATCTTTAAATCTCTATCAAGATGTTTTGACAAAAAGTATAGCTGTTACTGAAGAGGATATTCGCACAACATTATTGGGAAAAAATTCCTATCGATTTAATCAGAGTACAATATACTGTTTTGTTTATAACGATGAACTTATTTCACTTGTACCAACTCGAGATCCAAGAGGGCAACATACAGGATTTATTCAAAAAAGAGTTGGTTCACTTGTACCATCGAAATCTAAACCTTCGAAATTACATTTTAAAATGAACAATAATATTGAAATTATTGTTCATCCACTTCGCGTAAAAGATTCACGCATGCAGATGTCGTTTTTAGATCTATATAAGGTAGGACTTAACTTGTTTAATTCAGACTGCTGTCCAGGAGAGCAATTCAAATTTCAATTTTTGAAAAGGGAGGATTTGTTATCTCGCTAACCTGATAAAATCTTTAAAATATACAAGGATAGTCCAGCAAAAAGCATTCCATCGAAGCGGTCTAATATTCCTCCATGACCTGGTAATAGATTACCTGAATCTTTAACATCCAGTATCCTTTTGATCTTTGATTCAAGGAGATCACCACATTGTGCAGATATAGGAATAATTAAGGATACTAAAAAATAATTGTATACTGGTTGTTTGAAAAGACAGTGGTTTATAAGTAGAAAACTTGCAGATGCTACAATTGTTCCACTCAAAAATCCTGACCAAGTTTTACCAGGACTAATGGATGGGCAAAGTTTTGGTCCTTGTATAAATTTTCCTAAAAAATATGCAAAGGAATCGAAAATCCAAACAGTAATGCAAAACAGCCAAAAAGGGAATGTCAGTGCGTTTTTTATTGAAATGCTATATAATCCCCAAAAACTGAATCCAATATAGACAATCCCCCCTAAATATATAGATATTTTTTTTTCAAAAATCCTTTTAAAAGAGAGGGTATGCCATTCGTGTGCTGACAAAATAAAAAGCGAAGATAATAAAATATTAAATGCTAATCCTTGATGAATGCAGGTTATTAAAAATAGTGGCCCAAAAAAAAGTGAAGAAAGGACTCTTTGTAAAAGTTCATTTTTATTTTTATTCATAATTACTTCATGTGCTGGTACGGCCATAACGCCTGTCTCTTTTTGAATATTCTTCTAATGCATATCGAAAATCGTCTTCGGAAAAATCTGGCCATAAGGTGTTTATAAATACAAACTCTGAATATGACATCTGCCATAACAGGAAATTGCTTATGCGATATTCGCCACTTGTCCTGATGAACAAATCTGGTTCAGGAATTCCTTTTGTATCGAGGTACTGTCCAAATATGTCCTCATTCAGCGTTCTTGGATCAACCTTAGATTCGATGATTTTTTGAATTGCTCTAATTATTTCGTTTCGTCCACTATAGTTAAAGGCAATAACTAAATGGAGTAAATTATTATTTTTTGTTAATTGTTCACATTCATTTATTTTATGCTGCAACTCTTTCGATAATTCATTTTGATCACCGATGAATGTAATTTTTACATTATTGTGATGTAATTCTTTGATTTCGTTATCAAGAACTGAAATAAAGAGGTTAAAAAATTCCTTAAGCCATTTTGGTCCTCTTCCCCAATTTTCTTTTGAAAAGGCATAAACACTTAGAACTTCAATTTTATTTTTTATAGCGAAACTAACTGAATTTCGAAGACTAGAAACGCCTGCTTTATGCCCTTGAATTTCAGATTGTTTATGTTGTTTAGCCCATCTTCTGTTGCCATCCATAACAATTGCTACATGTTTGGGTATTCTTTGATTATGGATAGTTCCAACAGAAGTCATTTTTTAAACTGAATTTTTTGTTTGTTGATATTTTCCTGGTTCCCAAAGAACATCATTTTCTCCCAAATTATTGAGAGTCCTTGCCATGACAAAAAATACGTCAGATAGTCGGTTGATGTATTGAAGTAAATCTGGGTTTAATGTTTCATCTTGATCTAAAGCAACAATAGCACGTTCCGTTTTTCTTGCTGTTGTTCTACATACGTGCATGTGAGCAGCTTCCAATGTGCCACCGGGTAAAACAAAAGATGTTAAACTTGATAATTGCGAATTATATTGAATTACAAGATTATCTAGTCTTTCAACTTGGATATTATTTATTCTTAATGCAGAACGTTCTTGATCGGGTAGACATAGATCTGCTCCAACATCGAAAAGATCATTTTGTATCATATTAAGGTTTACAGCTACGTTTGCTTTATTTTCATCAATTTTAGATTGAACAAGTAATGCATGTGTAACACCAATAATGCTATTGAGTTCATCAACTGCTCCTATAGCTTCTATTCTAAGGCTATGCTTTGAAACTCTACGTCCGTCAGCAAGAGATGTTTTTCCCTTGTCTCCACCACGTGTTGTTATGGATGTTAACTGTACCATCTATTGATCCTTATAATTTTTTATCGTGATAGTAATAATAGCATGAATAATATTAAAGTCAAACCTTGGAAAAAAACTCTTAGCTGCATTGCTTGATTAGAATATTTTCTTTGAAGCTCTCCGCCTTTAAAATAGACATATAATCCCCAAAATAAAATAGATAGTGTTGCAAGTAAAGATAAAAGAAATAGTGATTGTAACATGATTATCATTCTAAATGTACTTTATTTATATTACTTTAGCACAATCTTCTCTTTTTTTCTGCTGTATCTTTCTTTTTACCATATTTTCTTTTAACTTAAGTGATAACCTTTTTTGTTTTTGATCTTCATTGATCGTTGATTTTTTTTTAATTTTATCCTGTTTGTCATTGAGAGATGGGTTCATGTAATAGTCCTATGTTTGCAGTTGCTTTTTCTTTTGAAAATTTAGAGATGATTTTTTTGTTGTTAAAAATGAGGATAATTATAAATAATACTGATATGATGGTCATTAGTGTAAATAGATAGCCCCAACTGAAATTAAATGCTATAAATCCTGAAAACGCTGAAATTAACACTCGACCTAATGCAGAGGCTGTACTGAATATATTAAACTGAGTTGTTTTGAAAGGTGGACGGCTTAATTCAGATGTTATCGTTATAAAAGTAGCTGATGTTAATCCTGATATTAAGGATATAACCCCCATGATAACTAAATGGATAGCTTTCGAATTTTCAAAGGATACAAAAAATAATAAACACAGTGTCGATAGTGTTTGGGCAAATAGTACTACGTAGATTAATTTCCAAAAACTGATTTTTTTTAAAAGTAGTGGCAGCAGCAGGCTGCCTATGATCATCATTGGTATCCCGTAAGTTTTTGTAATGTTTGCAAAAGCAATTTTTGTATATCCATACTCAAACAATAAAGGAGTTGTCATGGATTGAACACAAATATCTCCCATTTTAAAAAAGAGCACAAACAGTATAATATAGAGAAAATTTTTATTCATGCTGGATCTTAAAAAAGATGAAATGGTCTGTTCTGATGCTTGTTGATAGTTCACATTATCAGCTTCTGAATGACTTTCTGTGTCTTTGGATTTAAAGCTTATAAAAACCAATGACATTAAAATATGAAGAGTTCCAAAGCACATAAAAGCATAGGACCAACCCAAATATGCAGCGGTATAGATAACGCCAGCACTACCTAATAATAACCCAATTCGAAAGCCAACTGTTTGCATGACAATATAGTCTGTTTGTTGTCTTTTGTGAAAATATTCAAGCCTTAATGAATCTATGAACAGGTCTTGCAGTGAAGCGAAGAAACTGATTAAAACACCTAAACTGGCCATCCAAAAAAATGAATGCAAAGGCTCTATTAATCCAATTCCGATATGGCAAATGCCCGTCAGTATAGATAATGTGAAACCAAATTGCTTAAATATTTGAAATCGAATATCTCGCTTTTTAGTAATCAGTGTATCTAAAAGTGGGGACCATATGAACTTGAGAGAGTAGGGTAATGTAATAACCGCAAACATTCCTATCTCAAGGGGATTGTAATGATGTTCAGACAGATAAAAAGAAAGCGTTGATAGGATAATATAAAATGGAATGCCACTTAGAATTCCAAATCCTAAGAAACGCAATTTAATAAAATTATTTTCCACTACAACGCATCATGATTTAGTTAGCTTCTTCTTCCAAATCATCTTCAATATCTACGATACCAGATTTGAACAAGCTGACAGAAACGATCTGTTCGTCTTGATTTGGACGCATTAAAATAACACCTTGTGTTTTACGTGAAGTTATTCTGATGTCTTCAAGGCTACACCTGATGACGCGTCCTAAGTTTGTTACCAGCATCATTTGATCATCGGGTGAACAAAGCTGAACATTAACCAAATTACCTGTTTTGGATGTTAGTGACATGGCACTAAAGCCAACGTTTCCTCTGTTAGTCGTTCTATAATCATACGTTGAAGAAATTTTACCATACCCCTTATCGGTAATGGATAAGACTAGTTGTTCTCTTTCTTTAAGAAGACTAAATCTTTCGTTAGATAACTGATAGTTATCATCTCCTTCATCTTCAGATTCATCAATACTATTTTCTGAAGTTTCCAAATCTTCGGATGCGTCTTCATTTCTAAGTTTTGATGCAAGTTTAAGGTATGCACGACGTTCATCACTATTTTCTGCATCACAAGACGGAATAACGGTCATAGAGATAACTTTGTCATCACTTGATAATCTTAGACCAATAACTCCGTTGGAATCTCTGCTTTGGAAAACGCGTATTTTGTCGACATTAAATCT
Organism: Candidatus Pelagibacter sp.; assembly: GCA_013823725.1. Taxonomy (GTDB): domain Bacteria; phylum Pseudomonadota; class Alphaproteobacteria; order Paracaedibacterales; family CAIOTO01; genus PNMQ01. The sequence goes on along the minus strand of PNMQ01000002.1, from coordinate 117,644 downwards.
GTTACATAATCCATTTTGTGTGCTGAGCATAATGTCTTCATTTTCAGAACATAATGCAACACCCACCAATTGTTCATCATCATCTAATTTCATGGCTTTCTTACCATTCGATTGAATAGATGCAAAATCTTTAACAGAGTTTCTTCGGACGTTTCCTTTAGATGTTGTAAACATAAAGTACTTGTCTTCTAGGTCCTCTGATTCACATATCATAATAGTTGCTAATTTTTCATGTTCAGCAATGGGAAGTAGATTGACAATGGCTCTCCCGTTTGATGTGGGAGAACCTATGGGTAATTTGTACACTTTCATTCTAAACACACGACCAAGTGTTGTGAAGAAATAGACGTGGTGATGTGTGTTTCCAACGATAAGTGTGTGAATAGCATCTTCAATTTTGACAGTCATTCCAGATCGTCCACGTCCGCCTCGACGTTGTGCTCTGTATGTTGTTAGTGGTACACGTTTAATATATCCACCATGACTTACAGTAATGACCATATCTTCTTGGGGAATTAGATCTTCGTCATCAAACGAAGAATCATCTATTTGGATTTCAGACCTTCTTTCAGAATGGAATAAATTTTTAATCTCTGCCAGTTCTTCTTTGATAATGTCTAATATTCTTTGTTTATTGGAAAGAATAGAGATGAATTCACGAATGGCAGAAATAATGTCATTTAAGTCATTGGTGATTTTTTCACGTTCCATACTTGTAATGCGGTGCAATCTAAGATCTAAAATGGCATCGGCTTGGAGTTCGGAAAATTGATACATGCCATCTGTGGGCTCTTTTTCTTCAACCATTTCAAGAATAGATTTAATGCTAAAGGAATCCCATTTTTTTTCTAGTAATCTTTGTTTTGCTTGTGCTCTGTTGCTTGATGTTTTTATCAGCTCTATTAGTTCATCAATGTGTGAAATAGCTACAGCAAAACCAATAAGTAAGTGTGCTTTTTCTCTTGCTTTTCGAAGTTCAAACATGGTGCGCCGTATGACAACCTCTTGTCTAAATTCTATAAATGCATTCAAAACATCAATCAAACCAAGCTGTTCTGGACGTCCTTGTCTAAGGGCTAGCATGTTATAGCTGACAGATGTCTGTAGTTGGCTGTAGCGATACAATTGATTTTCAATAACTTCCGCATTGGCATCGCGTTTAAGGTCGATAACGATACGAACACCTTTACGGTTTGATTCGTCACGTAAATCGCTAATACCTTCTATGGTTTTATCTTTGACAAGTTCTGCAATTTTTTCAACAAGTCTTGATTTGTTCACTTGGTAAGGAATTTCGGTTACAACAATTGACTGACGTTTATCTTTAGGATTGGTTTCTATCGTGACTTTTGACCTTAAAACAAGTGACCCACGACCTGTTCTAAAGGCTTCTCTGATGCCTTGAACACCCATAATAATACCACCTGTAGGAAAATCTGGTCCTGGTACAATAGGTAAAATATCTTGAATTGTGGCTTCTGGATTATCAATTAAATAAACACATGCATCTATAATTTCGCCTAAGTTATGCGTTGGAATAGATGTGGCCATACCCACAGCAATACCGCTACTTCCATTAACTAATAAGTTGGGAAAACGTGCAGGCAGAACCAAAGGTTCCATTTCTGTTTCATCGTAGTTGAGTTTATAATCGATGGTCTCTTTTTCAATGTCTTCAAGCAAGAAATGTGCAATGTGAGATAGTCGTGCTTCTGTATAACGTTCAGCAGCTGCAGGGTCGCCGTCAAGCGAACCAAAGTTACCTTGACCGTCAATCAATGGTGCTCTAAGACTGAAATCTTGTGTTAACCTAACAATGGCGTCGTAAATTGGAGAGTTACCATGAGGATGGTATTTGCTCATCACTTCACCGACTACGCGAGCCGATTTTCTATGGGGTCTGTTGTAGTCATTGCCTGTTGTCTTCATGGCAAAAAGAATACGTCTGTGAACAGGTTTTAATCCATCTCGAACATCAGGCAAGGCACGTGACACGATAACGCTCATGGCGTAATCGAGATAAGATTTTTTCATTTCTTCTTCTAAAGGTACCGGCTTGATTTCGTTTATATTAACGTTGTTTTGAGACATAAGATTCAGACTAACATAGACTAGGAATTTCAATAATATTCTATTATATCACATTCTTTTCTTGGGTCAAATCACTAAGAAGCTTTTCACTATAATTGGTTTTATGAATATTCATGATAAGTCCAAGTAAACCTAAGGTTAGGTATAAAATTTTCTTCTTTAGATTAGTGGATACTGTTGAATAAAAAAAAGCTATTTAAAATATTAATCAATCATTTGTTCTAGTTCACTTTTAAAATATACATGCTTTTGGAAATAGTGTGTGAATTCATCAGGTGACAAAATAAAAGGCATGCGAAAAGCTAGTTTGGTACTAAATACTAATTCTTCACCATGATACCTTGCTATGCATTCAATTTGTGCTTTTGCGTTAGATTCACTGCCTCTTGCATAAGGGACTGCAATTGTTTGTAAATAAAAAACCTTAGCTAAATTCTGAATAAAATAGGTGGATCCATCGCTTTTATTCCATCGTAATGCTTGTATCCAGTATTGTTCTGCTAAAGATATAAGTGATTCAACATGGTTTGATCTGCAATGATCAATGACAAAAAGAGGGTAATATTGATAGGAAGAATCTTTTGGCAGTGATAAACAATTAAGTGATCCGATCTTTGTTTCCTGTCCATCTATTGTCAATGTAAACCTTAAAGTTGAGAATGTAACATCAGGATTTAATGCAATAGCAGTGCTACCGGACTTAACTGTTATGATATGCCCTAACTCTGTATATTTAGAAAAAAGTTTTACACTACTTTCGGTCGCTAGCAGTGATTGATAGCAATAAACTTCGCTAGATAAAGGGTTTTCCATCATTAACAAATCTTGGGAATTATAAATAGGTTTATTTAAAAGCTCATTAAATATTTTTCTTAGTTTTTCAAATTGTGCAGATCTTACATGTTGAATATTGTTAGAAAATGTTCCTAAGGAACTTTCAATCAGTATTGATCCTTTTTTGAACCTTTCCATTGCTAATTCATAAAAAAATGTATTATCTTCAGATTTTAAAGGTGTTTTGTATACATTAAATCTATTGAGAGCATTCTCTGACCTATAAGTAGAGAATAATGCAGCCTCAGATGGATCTAGTAGGTTATTTCGAACGCATAAATCTGCAATTCTTTTTCGACCACTAGCAAAGCAATGTATGGATTTTATGTAGGTTTCCGGTTCGTTAACCATTGATGGTGTATAATATTGAGAAAATACATCGCTTTTCACTCCTTCAATATTCTCTTGAAAAATCAGTGTTTCACTTACTGAAAAATGAGAAGCACCTTCCGTAATAGTATTTCTATCCATACTGAAGGAAGTGCTTGTGTGCAAAAAAAGAATAGAGATAGTGATGCGGGGTAACATTTTAAATGATTTCATCATAAATATATTTGAATAAAGTTGAGTAAAATGAAGTATATCAAAAATTTGATTTAATGTATATTTGTTTTGTTCGTAAATACATAGTGATGTTAAATAAATTAATATCAGAAATAAAAAAATTCTTTCTGATATTAATAGATACTACATTTTCTCAAAATTCATTTTAATTTGTTCTTCCCAAATATCACCGTTAGCTAACAGTTTTTCTTTGGTATAAATCAATTCCTGATGCGTTTCTGTTGCAAATTCAAAGTTAGGCCCTTGAACGATAGCATCGACGGGGCATGCTTCTTGGCATAAACCACAATAAATACATTTGGTCATATCAATATCGTAACGTGTTGTTTTACGGCTACCATCTTCACGTTCTTCTGCTTCTATTAAAATCGCTTGTGCTGGACAAACGGCTTCGCACAGTTTACAAGCAATGCAACGTTCTTCTCCATTGGGGTAGCGTCTTAAAACATGTTCGCCTCTAAAATGAGGGCTGATTGGATTTTTTTCAAAAGGATACTGTATAGTTACTTTGCGTTTGAAAAAATATTGAAGTGTTTTGGAAAATCCTAAAACTATTTCCCACAAAAACCAACGTTTGAAATGTTTAAAAAGAAACAAATTAATTTTTTTTAGCATATTAGCCTTTCAGCAGTATAAGTGCAGCAATGATCATGACGCATGCCAGACAAAGAGGTAAAAATATTTTCCATCCCAATTTCATCAATTGATCATATCTGTAACGAGGCAATGTAGCACGCGTCCAGATGAATAAAAATAATATGAAATATATTTTCAAGATAAACCAAACAAATCCAGGGATCCAATTGATAAAGGCATGCTGAAAAGGTGGAAGCCATCCACCTAAAAATAAAACGGCACATAATCCACTCATCAGAATCATGTTGGCATATTCGCCTAAAAAGAATAAGGCAAACGGAAACGATGAATATTCAACGTGATATCCTGCTACTAATTCTGCTTCTGCTTCGGGAAGATCAAATGGTGTTCTGTTTGTTTCTGCTAAGGCTACGATAAAGAAAATAACAAATAACGGAAATAGTTTGAAACCGTACCATCCGTATTCTTGTGATCTTACAATATCGCTAAGGTTCATCGATTGAGATAGCATACAAATGCATATGATAATAAGACCAATGGCTACTTCGTACGAAATCATTTGCGCTGCAGAACGAATGGCTCCCAGAAACGCATATTTAGAATTACTAGCCCAACCAGCAAAAATAATACCGTAAACACTGAGTGAAGATATGGCCAGAATGTATAATATACCTACATTTAAATTTGAAAAAACATAGCCCGTATCAAAAGGAATGACAGCCCATGCTGAAAGACTGAGTGTAAAAAAGATAATAGGGGCAAGAAGAAATATAAATTTATCGGCGGCATCAGGAATATTGGATTCTTTATGAATAAGCTTAACACCGTCAGCAATAGGTTGTAATAATCCAAATGGACCTACAACTTGTGGCCCTACACGCAGTTGCATGTAACCGATAATTTTTCGTTCAAAAAAAGTAAGATAAGCAACGCTTAGAAGCATGGTAATAATAAACGCAACTATTTTGACACTTGTGATAGCAAGGTTTAAAAATTCTTGAGAATATAAGAACTGCTTAATCATGCCCATTTTCCTTGATGTTCTTTGACTTGTTTAATTCAATTGAACACGTTGCCATCGTTTTAGAATGACGTGTGACGGGGCAGGTCATATAAAAATTTGAAATGGGGTATTGAAAAGGAATAGATGCTATTTTTTCCTTTTTTGAAAATTGAGGAAAATCAACCCATGGCATGTGTATAAAACCTTTGCCTCTATTAAGATATGGTAAGTCGTGAAACATTTTTTCGCGCAGTGTATCAATGCTTTCAAAGGGTAGATTAATATTCATACGTACAGCAAGTTCTTTGAATATTTTCCAATCATGTTTAGCTTCACCAGGTGGGTTAACGGCTTGAAAAGAAAATTGAATACGACCTTCGGTATTAATATAATAAGCTGATTTTTCTGTGAAACAAGAAGAGGGCAGAATAACATCGGCGTTGTGTGCGCCAATGTCTCCGTGGTGACCTATGTAAATTACGAATGTATTTTTTGAAAAGGTTTTGTAAGGCAATTCATCAGCACCGTAGCTGATTAAGTATTCTAATTCACCATTTTGGCAACGCTCTATAATTTGATGCGTCGATAAACTTTGTTCTGAGGGGAGAAAATGAAGGGCTAAACCACCCATTCGTGCTGCAGCTGTGTGTAGTATATTAAATCCTATCCACGGTTTTTCAGATTCTGTTTGAATGAAATTTGGGGTGCTTTGAAAAAGTTGAGCAAGTGTTGCTATGATGGCTCCATAGTCATTTCTTTGTGTTGCTGCTTGACCCAAGATAACCATTGGTTTCTTCGCATTTTCAAGTATTTGACTAAAGAGATGTTTACCTGCAGCAATTTCGTTCAATACTTCTGGATTGTTACTTAGATATTCGTAGGGGTAGGTTAGGTCAGCACAAGGTCCGATAAGACCAATTTTTAATCCACCGTTCAGATATCTTTTTCTAATTCTGGCATTAATCAAAGGTGCTTCATATCGAGGATGAGTACCTATTAAAAGAATACAATCGGACTGTTCAATGCTTTCTATGGTTGTATTAAACGCTGCATGACATAAATGCGGAGATTGGTAATTGCTTGCATCTTGGCGACAGTCTTTGTTGTGGATATGAAGGCTTTCTAAAAGTTTGTTGAGCGCATACATACCTTCTAAATCGACTAAATCACCAGCTACACATGCTATTTTCGCAGGATTAGTTTGCCCAATTTTTTGAATAACAAGATTTAAGGCATCATCCCAACTGGTTGATTTAAGTTTGTCATTCTCACGTATAAAAGGTTTATCAATGCGTTGATTGGAAAGACCATCATAACTAAACCTTGTTTTATCAGAAATCCATTCTTCATTAATGGCATCACATTCTCGAGGAAGAATTCGCATAATAGAATCTTGCTTGGAATCTATACGAATATGAGAGCCGACAGCATCTGTAACATCAATGCCTGCTGTTTTCTTTAATTCCCATGAACGTGAATGGAAAGCATATGGTTTACTGGTTAAAGCACCAACGGGACAGACATCAATTAAGTTACCTGAAAGTTCGGATGTTATCGCATTTTCTAAGGTGGAAATTTCTGTATGTTCACCTCTATGTAAAGTTCCTATTTCTTCTACACCTGCAATTTCTGTTGAAAACCTAATACAGCGTGTGCAATGAATACATCGATTCATCGCTGTCTTAATTAGAGGTCCCATATATTTTTCAGGCACAGCACGTTTATTCAGTTCGAACCGACTTTGACCTTTGCCATAGTTCATTGTTATGTCTTGAAGATCGCATTCCCCACCTTGGTCACAAATAGGACAATCCAAAGGATGATTGATTAGTAAGAATTCTAAATTTGATTTCCTTGCCTTTTCAACCATGGGAGAATGGGTATAAATTGTCATTCCTTCAGAAACAGGCATCGCACAGCTAGCAACTGGTTTAGGTATATTTTGAACTTCTACCAAACACATACGACAGTTTCCTGCAATAGCTAGTCGTTGATGGTAGCAAAATACTGGTATTTCCTTTTCTAAATCGATGCACGCTTGCAAAATTGTGGTTCCATAAGGAACACTAAAAGGAATATCGTCGATTGTGATGTTTACTAGTTTACTCATAACCTGATCATTAAAAGATCTTTATTTAAATTTTAGGTTGTTTTTGATCAAAAGTCTTTTGTTTTTTCAATAATTGTTTCGTTATAATTCATTTGATGTTGAAACCATCATTTAAATTTTAAGAAAAATTACTTTAGAGACTTGTATGTGAATCCAACAACGTCTCTTACTTCTTCAATGGTTTCGATGGCTACTTTTCTTGCTTTTGTTGTTCCATCTCGTAAAATATCCCAAAGTATGTCATTGGATAGACTTTTTCTTTTTTCTCTGACAGGGTTTAAGAAATCTTCTAAATCTTTAAATAGCATGTTTTTAAGCATAACATCTCCCAATCCACCACGGCGATAATGTTCTTTTAAGGCATTCAGTTCTTCCGTATCTTGATGAAAAAGATCGAGATAGGCAAACACCACATGGCCTTCTACTTTTCCTGGATCAGATATTTGGATGTGATTTGGATCGGTATACATTTGAAAAATTTTTTCTTTCACCGTTTTTGTATCATCACTTAAAAATATAGCATTACCAAGGCTTTTGCTGGCTTTGGATTGTCCATCAATGCCCACTAATCGACCACCTTTTCCGATAAGAGCCTGGCTTTCTTTTAAGCACTCAGTATTATAAATTCTATTAAATTTACGAACAATTTCATTGGTTTGTTCAATCATAGGCAGCTGATCTTCGCCAACAGGGACACATTCGGCCTTAAAAATAGTAATATCGGCCGCTTGATTAACAGGGTAACACAAAAATCCCATAGGTATAGATTCGCCAAATCCTTTTTGATTCATCTCATTTTTAACGGTTGGATTTCTTTCTAATCTACCTAAGGTTACAAGATTAAGATAATAAAGAGTTAGTTCTGTGATTTCAGGGATTTGTGATTGAATGAAAATAGTGGATTGGGATGGATCAATACCAATGCTGATGTAGTCTTTTATAACTTCACAAACATTATCGGTAATTTTTTGTGGGTTTTCAAAATTATCGGTTAGTGCCTGCATATCGGCAATCATGATATATTGTTCATATTCACGCTGTAGTTTAACTCTGCTTTGCAAGGAACCTACATAATGACCTAAATGAAGTGGGCCAGTAGGTCTGTCACCAGTTAATATTCTTTTCATTTTTATACAACCTAATATTCTATGTAGAAATAGTATCATAGATCTGATGGGCGAGTAAGGATAAAAATATCTGCTAAATTTTCTAAACTGTTTAAAGCAAAATCGTTTGAATCTTAATTTTTTGTGCTTTAATTTCTTCTTGAAATAAGTGAAGAGAATGGTCTGTAAGAATTACACTACCTTCTTTTTGAATATGGTCAATAATCCATTTTTTGACTTTTTGTTTATTATTGGTATCCAAAAACCTAAAAGGTTCATCCAGTAACCATAATTTTTTATTGCTTTGATTAATGCGATAAAAATTAAGTAGCATTTTCTGGCCACTGGATAAAATTTCAATTTTATGTTTAAGATGGCTAAGTTTTAATTTAGGAATAAATGAAAAAATGCTATTAAAAGGTTTTTTATCATAAATACTTAAAAAGGACTGAATGGTGCTTTTTTCCTTTAATCCAAATTTTTCACCCAGGTAGACCATTTTTTCATGCTGTATCATTTCTCCGTTTTCTGGAGCCATTAAACCAGCTAATATTTTAAGTAGTGTGGATTTTCCCGTTCCATTGTCGCCAATGATACAAAATAAAGTAGAAGATCCAACACTGAAATTTAAAGGGTGACGCATGGATGCTTCAATACTTGGATGCACAAAATTTTTTACATCCATCATCAATGTACTATCTTTATCACTTAAACAATATGTCAAATTAGTACATTCCACCATTTGCACTGATCACTGAGCCAGTTATAAATGAAGATTTTTCATCCGCTAAAAATGAAACAATATGTGCTATTTCGTCAACCGTTCCAAGACGTCCAACAGGAATTGTTCCTATAATTTTTTCTAAAATTTTTTCAGGAACAGCTCTTACCATATCGGTATCAATGTAACCAGGTGCAACAACATTTGATGTAATGCCTTTAGACGCAACTTCTAATGCGATAGATTTTGAAAAACCAATGAGTGCCGATTTTGTCGCAGCATAGTTTGCTTGGCCTCTTTGACCTTTCAGTGCATTAACAGATGAGATATAAATAAGTCGTCCGTATTTTTGAGATATCATCTTTTCAAGAACAAGCTGTGTTAAGTAAAAGGCAGAATTTAAATTGGTATTAATGACTTTATGCCATTGATCTTGCGACATTCTGGATAAAGTAGAATCTGCCGTTACACCAGCGTTATGAATAAGGACGTCTATTTTACCCAATTCAGCTATAATTTTTTTGTATGCTGTTTCACATTCTTCAAAATTGGACACATCAAACTGAATAGTTTGAACACCCGTGTCTTGTTCAAATTTTTGTGCAGATTCAACATTTGAAACGTAGGACGCGATAACATGATAGCCTTTTTCTTTAAGTTCTTTACTTATGCCTGCCCCAATACCTCTTGTGCCACCTGTGACTAATGCAACTTTCATAATTGATAACTCATAAATTTCTATACTTTTAAGTGTACCAGAATGAATTTGTCTTAAAGATTAATTATGATTTTCAACTTTTTTTTATAATGGTGTGTTGCAAAAAGATTTCAATCGTTCTAAAGATTCTGATTTTCCTAAAACTTCCATGATATCAAATATACTAGGCGAAACCGTACGATGAGTAAGTGCTACACGAATGCATTGCGATAAGTTTGACATTTTTAAACTGCGTTCTTCAGCAAATTGACGAACTATTTGGTTTAAACTATCGTGATTGAATTCAATTTTTTCAAGCGTTGATACTAGATCTTTGATTGTAGTAAAAGTATCTTCTGTTATAAATTTTCGTGCTTTTTCATCGTATTCAAAAATGTGCCTTGTGTATATTAAAGCGCTTTCTGTTAATTCTTTAAGGGTTTTTGACCGTTCTTTTAGACCGTTCATTCCGTCTTCAATCCACTTTAATTCTTGTTCTGATATTTCAAGATGTGAATAATGATCTTTGAAAAATTGTGATACTAGTTGGATCAGCCTTTGATTGTCAGAAATTTTGATATAATGCGCATTAACATTATTTAATTTTGCAAAATCAAGACGAGAAGGGGATTGTCCAATAGATTCTAGGTTAAACCATTCTATTGCTTGTGAGATACTTATCATTTCCTCATCACCATGTGACCAACCCAATCGCAGCAAATAGTTGAGTAGTGCTTCAGGAAGATAACCTTCTTGCTTGTACCATTCTACCCCCACAGCGCCATGGCGTTTGGACAGTTTGGCACCATCTGGCCCATGAATTAGTGGGATATGCGCAAATTCAGGAATGCTCCACCCCATGTTTTTATAGATCTGAACTTGTTTAAAACCATTTGTCAAATGATCGTCCCCACGAATAATATGAGTGATTCCCATATCATGATCATCGACTACGACCGAAAGCATGTATGTTGGAGTTTTATCTGATCTTACAAGAATTAAATCATCTAGGGTTTTATTTTTAACTGTTACGGTGCCTTGAACATGATCATTGATAATTGTCTCGCCATCTTGGGGACATTTTAAACGAATAACAGCATGGGGAGCCTGATCACTTTTTAAATTTTTATCTCTACATGTACCATCATATTTAGGTGATCTACCCTCTGATTTAGCTTTTTCACGCATAGCATCCACTTCTTCTGGAGAACAAGTGCAATAGTAAGCTGTGCCTTTTTCAACCATTTGTTGGGCTACTTCATAGTGACGGTTAAAGCGTGTGGATTGATAAATAATTTCACCGTCGTGATCAAGTCCAAGCCATTTAAGGCTATCTAAAATAGCATTCACAGCTTCTGGTGTAGAACGTTCTCTATCGGTATCTTCAATTCTTAAGTGATAAGATCCTTGATGATGCTTTGCAAAAAGCCAATTAAATAAAGCTGTTCTTACACCTCCGATATGAAGGTATCCTGTAGGACTTGGTGCGAAACGAACAACTGGCTTTTGCGAGATGGATGACATTTTAGTTTTTATCCTGATTAAGTTTTGGAAGAGTAAAGCTTCTTTTGGATTGTGCTTGTAAGAACTGAATGAGAATTTCTTGTGAAGCTGAAAGGTTTGGATTGGTATCTACAAAGTTTTTAATTTTCTCAGCTAAAGGCGTATTGTTATCCATTAATAAAAATTCAAAAGTTTTTTGTAATTCCATTAAATCTGGTGTTGAAAAACCGCGTCTCTTAAGACCAACAATATTTAATCCATGAAGATAAGATCTTTCTCCTGTAACAAGTCCGTAAGGGATTACGTCACGTTCAACGCCTGACATTCCTCCAACCATCGCATGTTCACCTACGCGAACAAATTGATGAAAAGCAGCTAGACCACCGATTACGGCATGGTCACCGATATGAACATGTCCACCTAAAGTAGCATAGTTAGCCATAATAACGTTATTTCCAACAATACAATCGTGTGCAATGTGTACACCTGCCATTAAAAGGCAGTTATCACCGACTTGAGTTTTCATACCTCCGTCTTTTGTACCAGGCTGAATGGTTACATATTCTCTGATTGTTGTCTTCGATCCGATTTCAACAGTTGATGGTTCTCCATTGTATTTTAAATCTTGAGGAGGCATACCAATAGATGCAAATGGATAAATTATTGTTCCTTCGCCTACAGTCGTTATCCCATCGATACAAACATGAGATTTTAAAGTTACATCATCATGTAACGTTACATTTTCACCAACGGTACAAAAGGGACCAATTATAACATTTTGACCAATTTTAGCTTTGGGTGAAACTGATGCCAGGGAAGAAATATTTTTCATAAATTTTGTGCTTACCCTTTTTTTGGTTCAACGTACATGGCTGTAAATAAAGATTCACACACCAACACATCATTGACTCGTGCTTGGCCTTTGAATCGCCAAATATTACCATGTTGGTGATCTTTTGAAACATGCAAATGCAAGGTATCGCCTGGTGTTACAGGTTTTCTAAATTTTGTTTTATCTACTGTCATGAAATAAACCATAGGTAACCCTTGTGCTTTTTCTACATCAGATTTTTCTGCTTGGGCAATATTAAAGCTTTTGATAACTAATGCTGCAGCTGTTTGAGCTAGTGCTTCTACAATAAGTACACCTGGCATAATAGGATTGCCTGGAAAATGTCCCTGAAAATACCATTCATTCATCGTAACGTTTTTAATACCAGTTGCGCAAACATTGGGTTCAATGTCTACTAATCTATCAACCAATAGAAAAGGATATCTGTGTGGAATAAGATTTTCTAATTCTTTAATATCGACAGTTAATTTAGTGTTTTCAGTGCTCATTATTAGTACCCTTTTTTAGATTTTTTTCTTGATTAAATTTTTGAGTGCAATGGTTTGACGATGCCAGTCATGCACAGAAACAGCTGGTGATCCACCCACAGTCATATTATCATCTATATCTTTTATGATACCACTTTGCGCAGCAATTTTAACAAAATTTCCAATTTTTAAGTGACCTGAAATTCCAACCTGTCCTGCAGCAACGACAAATTTACCTAAGTGAGTGCTACCAGCAATGCCAACTTGTGCCACAATAATTGAATTTTCACCGATAACGACGTTGTGCGCAATTTGTACGAGATTATCAATTCTAACGCCATTTTGAATTACTGTATTTCCAATGCTACCACGATCAATGCAGGTATTAGCTCCAATTTGAACATTATGGCCAATTTGAACAATTCCTACATGTGGAACGTCAAATGGACCTTGGTCATCCATGTTAAATCCAAAGCCCGATTGGCCAATTTTGGCACCTGGTTTAATGATCACATTATCACCAATTTCGCAATGCGACAAAGTGACAGAAGAATGAATAGTTGCATTATTTCCAACGATAACGGATGGACCAATATATGTCCCTGAAGCAATTTTTGAATTATCACCAATTTCAGCAAACGCATCGATCACAACATGGGGACCAATGATGCAATTATTACCCATTTTTGCAGTGGGATCAATTATGCTTGTGGGGTGAATGGATGTATGATCATTTCTATTTTCCGTATTCATAAAAGCTATAATTTTAGCAAAAATACGATAAGGATTTGATACGGCTATAAAAGGGGCACTAGCAGGTAGATGTTTACTCAATTCTTCTGTGGTAATAGTAAGGCCTGCTTTGGATACTTTTGCTTCTTGGGCATATTTATTGTTATGAAATACGGCTATATCTGTAGCCATAGCTTGATCAATTTTAGAAATACCTGTGAATACAGTGCCTGGATCTAATTCTTCATAAATATCGTTACTTGATATTTGGGCTATTTCTATTATTTGAGAAAAAGAAATAGGTTTAAAGTTTGGATAAAATTTATTATTGATCATTTGATTTTAAATCCTCTTCTGACACAGCTACAAGATCTTTTTTCTTGTTGATTTGTAGTATAACATCTTCTGTAAGGTCTAGAGCTTGGTCTGCGTGTAATACGACTAACTTCTCATCAATATATTTATTGATAATCATTTGTAGTTTTTTCTTTTTTGCAATTTTTTGGATTGTTTCTAAGACAAGATCGTTCAGTTTTTGAGATAACACATTTTGTAAATTTTGAAGATAATTTTGTTTTTTTAGAAATAAAGCATCAACATACGCTTTCTTTTTTTCAAATTTTTCTTTTTTTTCTTTGGCCTTGCTTGTATTTTTTTCTTTTTTTAAATTTTCAAACTCTGTTTCAAGAGCCGTAGAATGTGGTATGAATTCTTTGCGAATGTTCTCTATTTCATTATCAATTTTGTTTTTAACGTCATTAAATGGGATGGCTTCATTTTTTAGTTTATCACTATCAATAAAGCCAAATTTGACGGATAAAGATGTGTTGTCTGGTTTAAGCAAAAAAAAAGACAATACCCCCATAATTACAATATTTAACACTGATACGATATGAAATTTATTTTTGAAATCAATTGTCATTTTTCACAAAATCCGCTGTTAATATCGAGTTGAAAATCCAAACAAGAATTTCTGTTCATTATCCTGTTTTTTGCGTTTAATAGCTTTTGAATAATCAATAGATATTGGTGCAAAGGGAGAATCCCATGAAATACCAGCACCAACAGAAACACGTGTGTAATGTTTATCATTCATTATTTCTCGCCTGATGCGTTGATTTGGCATTCCAGCTGGATCTGGAACATAGGTACGACTATCACCAACTTTCCATAAGGAACCAATATCGGTAAAGACTGCGCCCGATACACCAAATTCGTTAGGTAATCCAAGTGGGAATGTTATTTCTGCTGTTGCTGTCCAGAATCTGGTTCCACCTAATGCCTCTTTGTTGATAGCATCCCTTGGTCCCATTTCACCGTATTCAAAACCTCTGAAAGAGTTTGCACCTAAGAAAAATCTATCTGCTGCACGTATTTTCTTTTGCACTTTCATGAGTCCACCGACTTCACCTTTTAGAATCAGAGTGACATCGTTGCTTAGTGCTTTGTAATAAGACCCGCTTAGCGAGTTTTGAAGATATTGAATTGACCCCCCAAGTCCAGCATAAGATGTTGTTAACGCTATTCTATGTCCAGCTGATGGTTTTGAAGAACTATTTCGTACATCGTAAGCAATAGTATGGCTGATACTTGATAGAACGTTTTGACCCTTTTGATCAACAAGATAAGGAGATATGTTGTTATTCTTAACTGTGTTTTTAATGTCTTCAAAACTTATGTTATAGTTCCAGCTTTGTGACCAGAAAGGACTTAGGGCATATATGACACCTACGCTAAAACCTGTTCTTTTTTGTGTAAATGTCTGAAAACGTGTTGAACGGGTACTAAAGATACTAAATGTACCGGACATATTATAGTCAAGAAGGTAGGGTTCCACAAGAGTTGCTGAAAAATCTTGACGACGTTTAGCTACACCAATTTCTGTTGAAATATAGCGTCCTGTACCCATAAAGTTTTTTTCACCTAAACGTACTTGTGCGAGAGGACCGTCTAGTGTTGAAAAACCACCTGAAACTTGTATTTCAGCCGTGGGTTGCTCTTCAACAGTTGCAACAATTACAGCCTGATCTTCTGCACTTCCTGGTTCTGCTTGTACTTCAACTTTTTTAAAATACCCTAAATCTTTGAGCTGGTTTTCAGAATGTTTAACTTTATCGCTTGAATAAGAGTCACCTTCGTGAACTGATATTTCACGTCTTAATACGTAGTCTCTTGTTCGGTCGTTTCCTTTGATAATAATTTTTTCAATAAAAACTTTGGGACCTTCTTTTATTTCAAAGGTAACTTTTGCTTTTTTTGTTTTGGGATCTTTTTTTACAACGGGTTCAATAGCTACGAATGCGTATCCTTTGCTGGATAGAAAATTGGTTAACCTTGTTACAGAAGCTTCAATCACGGATCCTGAAAAAGGATGATCTTCTATTACAATAAGCATTTTTTTAAGATCATCGTTGCTTACTTTGGGAATGCTACATGTTACATCTGGTTTGTCGAATGTATATTTTTCACCTTCTTCAATGGTAAATGTGATAAAAAAATCTTGCTTATCTGGGGTTAATTCTGCTTGAGAAGATACTATTCTCATGTCAGGAAACCCTCTGTCATAGTAGTACTTACGTAGTTCTTGTTGGTCTGCTGTAAAACGGTCTGGATCGTAAACATCATCACTGGCCCAAAAACGATACCAACGAGCAACTTTAGTTTTTAAAATTTCTTCAAGTGCTGCTTGACTGAATGATTTATTCCCAAGAAAAACAATTTTTCTTATATTGGTAACGTCGCCTTCATTAATTTCAAAAACAAGTTCTACTCTTCCATTGGTTAAATTGATAATTTTAGGATGAACAGTTGCATTATAACGTCCAAATCTTCTGTAGATTTCAAGCATACGTTGTTGGGCTTCTTGAATTTTGAAAGGCGATAAAACTTCTCTTTGTTTAATTTTTATTTCTTCTTCAAAAACGTCGTCTTTAATTTTGTTATTACCTTCAAAAATGACACGATTTATGATTGGGTTTTCTTCAACTTTAACAACCATTTTTTGGCCGACACGATTGACTTTTATGTCTTTAAAATAGCCAGTCGCATATAAAGATTTTAAAGCAATATCGCAGGAATCGTCGGAAAATTCATCACCTTTTTTAATAGAAATATAAGACAAAATTGTTTCCGATTCAACACGCTTATTCCCATCTAACACGATTTGTTCAAGAGGTGCAGAAAATGCCATATTTGTAGTTAGCATAAGTGTTAAAACGATAGAATGCAGATGCGATTTTTTTGTCATTTCTAAAAAGGTACTTGTGATTTTATCTCTCTACCTTTGATTTATACCTTCCTTTTGCTTGTTTATCCAGAAAAAAAATATTTTCAAGGATGGTTTTGTTGAAAATACTACTTTTTTAAAGCGACTTTAATCCATCAACTATTTTCAAAGATCCTGCTTTCCAAGCTGGATAAAGTGTTGCCAATATACTGATAACGATAGATATTGTGGAAATATTAATAACATCCTCCCATTTTAAAGTAGCAGGAAGGGTGGATAGAAAATATATCTCTTCTGAAAAGAATTGAAATCCTGTTAGGCTTTGCAGAAATTGACGTATTTTTTCGATGTTTAGAGCAAAAGATACGCCTGCAATATTTCCCAATAATGTTCCCATGATTCCTGTCATTGAACCCATAGTAAGGAATATGCCAATGGTTTTTGCCTTGGAAAGCCCTATGGTTCTAAGAATTGCTATATCTTTAGTTTTATCTTTTACAAACATCACAAGACCTGAGACAATATTGAATGAAGCAATAATGATGATAAGCATCAGAATTAGAAACATTACATTTCGTTCCATTTTTACAGCTTGAAAAATACTTGCGTCACTATGTCTCCAATCATAAGCCATGATGCTTGGTTGATCTTTGTATTCACGAGCTACAACAGTTTGTACAATATCAGCCAAATGAGTTGAAAGATCATCATTGATTGAAAAAAAATCGATCTGAGACCAATTGTTTTCTTCATTAAAAAATGTTTGCGCTGTTTTGAGAGGCATAAATATATAGCCTCTGTCAAAATCTCTCATTCCGATGTGGAAAATTCCTTTGACGATAAATGATTTTTGCTTTGGGATAGGGCCAAATGCTGTAGAGTGACTTTTTGCAGTCATAATGGTGATGGGGCTATTCAGTTTGAGATTTAGTTTTTCAGCTAATCTACGTCCTATTAAAACTCCATTATTTTGTAAAGCAGTTGCTAAGGTGTCACCTTGCATTACGTCTACTTTTATTTTAGGACGACCTGAAATGGCTTCGGGATCTAATCCTTGAACAAGTACCCCTTGGGTTTCTTTTTTGGATAAAATAACGCCTTGTTGCTCTATCATGGGGAAAACAAGTCTTACACCGGGTATGCTTTTGAATAATGCAATTTTTTCTGCATCTTCTGTAATCATTCCTTGTGCGTTATGAATGGATACATGGCCTTTCATGTTGACTAAGGCTCCAAATAATTCTTGACGGAAACCGTTCATGACGGACATAACTACAATTAAAGTTGCAACCCCCAGTGCAATCCCTATAAACGAAAACCATGTTATCATGGAGACAAAGCCTTCTCGTTTTTTAGATATTAAATATCTTTTTGCTATGAAAAAAATGATGTTCATCGAGAAGTTGGCCTTTCGTTTTTTTTAAGTAACATTTCCCATGTGGCAATTTCTGGTAAAGAGATACCTTGTTTAACTTTTTTTTCTCTTTCTAATGTAAGCATGAAAGTTTCAAGAGATTTCTGATTGCTAAGTTGTTTAATATGAGTTCCTAATTGGATTCTATGCCAAAAAATGCATTCTGCTTTTGCAGTTTCCCAATCAAACCCATCATTAAGATTTAATTTTGGAAAAGCTTTTTTAGGAGTAACAACCGGTGCTTGGGATGTTTGCTTTGTATTATTTGTTGAATTTTTTCCAAAAAGTTGTTTTTGATCCATGATTATATATGCGCAAAGAAGATAGTTAAAGTTCTCACAAATAAAGGTTTTTTTCAATATTATTATTTTTAAAAGGTAGTGTGAAAAATACTCTTTATGATAGTTGTTTCCTTTTTTGTATAAATTGCTTTATTTCCTTTTTCCATTCTTTTTTATGATTCTTGTGACTTTCAAAGTCTTTTGAGAATCGGTGCTGCCCTTTAGTGCTTGCTACAAAATATAAGTAGTCATTTATATCATGGTGCGCGGCACTTTTAATGGAGCTTTCACCTGGAAGGCATATGGGTGAAGGTGGTAACCCCGTCTTTCTGTAGGTGTTAAAATCTGATTCTACCTTCAAATCTGTAAATGTTAGTTTTCGTTTAAATTCTTTACAACCTTTTGTGATGATATAAATAACTGTTGGGCAACTTTGAAGACGCATGTTAGATTTAATTCTATTCTTGTATACCCCAGCAATTATATTTTTCTCAGGGTTGTGATAAGTTTCTCTTTCTATTAAGGATGCTAAAATGAGAAGTTCATGAGAAGATTTTAGAACGACTTCTGTGTCTTTTATTTCGCTCCAATATTGATCGACAAGATTTTGCATTTTATTTTTTAATGGTAGAATGAAATCATTAAAGGTCATCATCCCATCAATATAAGTAGGGCCTGGACTAATAGAGCCTTCTGGGATTTTTTCTGGTAGAAAACCATATAAACTATTAACACGCAAAAGTTGTTTTATAGCCTGGCATATAGTCAATCCAGGGGCGATGCTAATTTTTTGTTGTTTGCTTGATATCTTTTTTATTCTTTGTATGAAATTATCATAAGTTAAAGAATTAATGGTATAAATGGCTTGTTGCGATTCGGAACTGTGTAAGCTTTTGAATTCGTAAACAAACGTGATGAAGCTTTGGATAAAAGAGAAGGGTGAAGTCGCGCTATTTTCTGTGGCTTCGTTTTTAAAACGAACAAAAACTTCTGTAGGAGTAGCATTTTGAGGAAGGAATATAGTGAATGATTTTGAGAAATTCAAAATGACAAAACAATAAATAAGTAATGTTTTAATTATCAAATTCTGATTTCTCTTTGGTTGCGGGGGCTGGATTTGAACCAACGACCTTCAGGTTATGAGCCTGACGAGCTACCGGGCTGCTCTACCCCGCGTTATGTTTTTATTATACGGATTTATAAAAAAAAAGCAAGCTATTTTTTTGTAAGTAATTGAAAAGTTCTCGCATTTTGAATGCGGTATGAAAGTATTTATGTTCCTACAGTTTGAGGAAAGCAAGAACGTTTCATAACAACAGCATCTTGAAGAGAATTATCAGGCATTGTATAGTATTTTTTTCGTGTTGATAATGCATTAAAACCTATTTTGTTATATAAATTTATAGCAGCAGTATTTTGAGTGGATACCTCAAGAAGATACGATGTTGCTTTTAGATTTATAAAATAGGTTAAAAGTTTAGTGGCATACCCTTTATTTTTATAAGCAGAATGAGTGGCTATAGCCAATATTTCTGTAAAGTCTTCATTCGACCGGGCTAATATAGCAGAAATAATGTTTGAAGAAACAGTAATGCAGTACCCTTGAATACCCAACCATTTTTGCGGAACATTTTTAATATCGAATAAAGTATTCTCGCCCCATTGTGGTATTCCAGAATTTCTAAATAGAGATCCAACTGATGCTAAGTGATTCTCTTTTGAGTTGAAAAAATTACAAATATTAGCATTGTTCATGAATTTTTTTATACATCAATGGTGAAACGTACAGTGGCTCAAAGTCTTGTGAAACAAATGATGGATTTTTTGATAAAGTACAAAGATTTTTCAGTAGTTCGATATAATATTCGTCGTTAGTATTATCTGTATCCATGTTCAGTTCGTCAAGATTGTCGTGTTGATTTCTAAAAATATTTAAGGTTTCTGGTGTAAGTTCTTGAACATTCTCAATATTAAGTGTTTCTCTAACAGCTAATGTATAGATGGTTCCTCGTTTAGAGTCTATGGTAATGTAAAATGGGTTTTTTCTATTGTATGCTAAAAGATCAAAGACAGTGGGAAGGTAACAGGGGCAATCGTAACCCATAGATAACCCCATTGCAGCAGACAATAGAATACGAATACTTGTAAAACTTCCTGGTCCTTTTGTTGTGATGATGGCATCTATTTTTTTAACGTTTGATTCTTCTATAACATGTTGAATAGTATGCAAAAGTTTTTCATTTTGTGTTGATGATGTTATATTTTCAATTTTCCAGAAAAGCTGATTTTTGCACAGTAATCCAACAATGATTTTTTTATCAGTTTGAAAAAAAGCTAGTCTGTTCATTGTTTACTATCTTCTTCTTTTTGTTTAATTTGCTGCAATATATCTTCAGATCTCTTTTTTAACGGCGTGTGGTTACAATGCTTTCCGCGTTCTGCATGCATTTTAGCTAATTTTAAAGTCTGGCTTAAGTAAGCTTCTTCTGCGAAACACGCTGATGCTTCATTTGATTTCATTTGTTTTCCATAAGCCATTCCCATCAGTTTCCATGCAAAAGGGATTTGTGGATTTTGATCGACAACATTATTAAGGTATCGTAATGCCTCAGATAAATTGTCGCTATTGGATGATCCTGAATTTTTTTCTATTAAGGCATGTGCAAGAGTAAGTTTAATAAGCAATGCTTTAGGTTGTATTTCTACAGCCTTTCTAAGAGGTTCTATGCATTCATCGATTCGTCCAGATTCAAATAGAAATTGTCCTTGCATTTCATATAGATAGGGGTCTTTTGGAGAGTCTGTTTTGAGGCTTTCAAGCATCTCAAGAACACGAGTCATTTTAGATGAATCTTTATTGCGGACATAATGAGAAATTAAACGTGCATATTTAGCTGGAAAACTAGTATTAGATTCTGGGTATTCACGTATTATATCAAGGGGTTTTTTTAAAAAACCGAATAGTTTGGCTCTTATTCTTTCAAATTTTTGTGTGTACGAGTCTGACATTTTATATAGAGTTAAATCTTTTAGTGATTCTTTAAATTGTAGAATTTTGGTTTTACGGGTTTTGCATTCAGGGTGAGTTAACATGTATGGATCTTCTTGAATTGTTCCATATTGTTTTTCTAAAACGTCGAAAAATTCTGCCAAACCATCTACAGGCCATTTCTTTTTTTCAAGGTATTTTAAAGCAAAGGCATCAGCAGATTCTTCTTGAGTTCGACTGAACCTTAGCATAGAACGTAAAAAAATATGTTCACCCCCAGCCATGCCTGCTAAAAGACCAGCAGGATTTCCAGATAACAATGTTGCGGCACCGCCAAGTATGAGGGATGCTACAGCCGGAACCTGTGCTTCGTTAACACCAGCACTGATTTTCGCAAGGTGTCCGCCGGCAATATGACCTGTTTCATGAGCTAATACGCCTAACAATTGTTCAACTTTTGTACATTTAATAATAAGTCCTGCATTCACAAAAACAATGCCGCCATACGTCGCTGCAGCATTTACATCTAATGTGTTAATGATAACAACCTGTGGTTTTATGGACATTCCTGCGGCTTCAAATATTTCTTTGAGCCAATCGCTTAGTGCTGTTTCGATTTCATCATCACTTATAAATTCAATTTTTTCACCATCATGACACATTGTCACAGAATGAAAACATAGTAAGGTTACAGCTATGCACAAAGATTTCACAATTCTTTTAGACAATAATTTCATATTTGGTTTCTGCATTAAAGTGATTGATTTTAAAGATGGCGTTGAAAATTATTGATACTTATTCAGGGTCCTTCATTCCATCTCTGAATGCTTTAATTCCTTTTGCAAGATCGCTCATGATTTGTGGCATGCGGCCTGCACCAAAAATAATCAAAAAAACGATGACCATTATAACAAGATGGCTAAAACTTAATCCCATAATAATACCTATTCTTAAATATATATTTATATTATATCATATTTTGAAGCACAATGCGTAAAAGTTTATTGCTTAGCTGATATGATGGATTATTGGGTATTTTAAACCGCTTTTAAAACTAGCTATAGTTCCTAGTAAGGACAGGAGAAAATTGTATTATCGTCCAGTATTTCAAAAGATATCATTTTTACTTTTTCATTTTCTTGAAACACAGCAGGTTTCATCTGATCAATAAATAGGACGTATTTATACATACCATATTTTTTTAAAAATCTCTTAGTAAAGATATTTCTTTTCCGCTGATATATTTATCATTGCACTTTTTTAATAATATTTCTAGTGGTTCTCCTATGTCGATAAGAAGACTAGAATTATATGTCGGAATAGTTTTGTCTTGTAATATGAAATCAATTTTTTGTATTTCTTTTGGTGTTAATTTGTAAGGATCTTGTATCCAATAAGACTGACATCTTTGTGAAAATGAAGAACTTTTCGGTAGCAATTGTTGCAAGTGTCTGCCTGTGAATTTGAAAAGCTTAGAGAAGGTGAAAAAATTAAGGTTAGAAGAACAACAAATATTTTCATTAAATCAACCTATTTTTTTTCTTTTATTCTATACATTATTAATACGAAAATTCCATTTATTTATTCTCTAATTTTATTTACATGTTTGTGAATTTGTGATGAACTTGATTCTGATGGTAGGTAATAAGTAGCAAAAAGTGTTCCCACTAAAGAACATGAATTCTGATTACTGTTAATATCGCACAGAACGACGCCACCACCACTCATTCCTGAAAAATTTGGAAGTCCTGATTGAAATCTTGAAGATACATTTTGTATGTGATCTGTTAGATTTGTAGATAGAGTTATACGTTTTGCAGGGTCGATACGTAGAAGATCCAATTAAAAATAATTGCTCATTGGGGTATAAAAAAGAAACATCATTGATCTTTCTATTTGATTCAGTGATTTGTGGTAATGATGTATCCGTTTCTTGAATAAGAGTTGGATGAAGTCGTTGAAGATGTTGCCTGAAGGAATTACCGCTAAAAAGTGGTTCAGCACCTATAAAGAAACGTCCTAATAGTCCTGACAAAGTGAATGAAGATGAAGGATCAACCTATATTACTCCAGAAAGGATAATGGTTTTAGCAATATCGTTACTTTCGAGGTGATTAATATTAATAATTTGAGGATTCTCTTTTTCACAAAATGTCGAGATGTTCCTTTTTATAAAGATCTCGTCATTTTTATCATAAAAACATCAAGATGTAGACTTTATTATTCATTTATATTTTTTGTACAACCATAGTGTCATAATAACAAACCCTTCACTGTCAATAGTGTGAAGGGTTGAAAGAGCAGCAATTATGTGATTTGGCTGAAAGAAGTTAGTTCTGAATAATTATTTTTCAAATGATCAACAGGTCCAACACCTACAAGAGTTGGTTTGTTTGTATAAATTTTTTCTGCAATTTGAATAAGTTGTTGATTTGTTATTTGATCAACTTTTTGGATAATATCATCAATTGATTTTGTGGTCCCATGAATAAGGACCTGATTAGCGTAGCGTTCACAACGGCTGGATGTGCTTTCAAGACCCATAAGTAAGCTTGCCTTAAGTTGATTTTTTGCTTTTGAAATTTCATCATCTTGAAAACCAGAACATGCTTTTTCAAGTTCTTGTGCGACTAAAGGAAC
Organism: Candidatus Pelagibacter sp.; assembly: GCA_013823725.1. GTDB lineage: Bacteria > Pseudomonadota > Alphaproteobacteria > Paracaedibacterales > CAIOTO01 > PNMQ01. The sequence continues at coordinate 93,816 of PNMQ01000002.1, read as the reverse complement.
CAATTGTTTCAATTCTTCAACACCAGTGCCTGCATAAATGCCAAAGGTACCACTGTCTTTGAAAATAGATGTTGTGGTGAAGATGGAATAAACCATTCCACGCTTTTCTCTAATTTCTTGAAACAGTCGTGAAGACATTCCGCCTCCCAATATCATGCTATAAATCATTAAAGGGAAATATAATGGATCAAAGTAATTGATAGTTTCTGCACCTATAAGAACATGTGCCTGCTCTAAAGGTTTTATCTCGAATTTTGTTTTTCCTACATACCTCGCTTGTTGCAATTCTTGCAAAGGATGGTGAGGTAAGTTTTTAAATGACTGTTCGACCAGTTTAACAATTTCGTCATGTTTAACAAGACCGCTTGCAGAAAAAACCATATTGCCTGGTGTATATTTTTGTTGAATGAAATTTTTTAAATCATTGGCTTGTATGGATCTAACAGATTTTTCTGTTCCCAAAATGGAATATCCCATCGGTTGATCAGGATAACATTCTTCTTGAAAATAATCGAAAATAATGTCGTCTGGGGTATCTTTTGCTTGTCCTAGTTCTTGAAGTACAACACCTTTTTCACGCTCTAACTCGTCTTCATCAAATACGGAATTTTGAAGAATGTCAGATAAAATATCGATACACAAAGGTAAATGCTGAGAAAGTGCACGTGCATAATATGCTGTTGATTCTCTCGATGTATACGCATTTAAATAGCCACCAACACTTTCTATTTCAACGGATATATCATAAGCAGATCGTTGAGTTGTGCCTTTAAAAGCCATATGTTCGAGTAGGTGTGCAATGCCATTTTCCTTTTCCGTTTCATGGCGTGTTCCTGCTGCAAACCATGCACCGCAAGAAATGGATTTTACATGATCGATTTCATCTGTTACAACACGAATGCCGTTATCTAAAGTTGTTAATTTAACAGTCATATTTTTACCTTTATTAAATGCCTTCATATCTTTTTTGAATATAGTCGAACAAGTATTGTAATAACGCTTCTTTTTGTTCATCAAAATTTTCATGATTATGATTTTTATAAATACTGTCTACCACTTTTATGAAACGTTGATCGTTTTGTGGAGCCCAGCTTTCTAGTGTGTCTTCGAATAAAGCCTTCCAAATTCTAATAATTCCAAGTGTAGTCCTACGAATAGCTAAAGGATCTTTGCTTCCTGTAGGTTTTATGTTGTGTCCAAAAAAACCAATGACGGAATCAAGCTTGTCAAGTAAAGCTAGCCATAAACCTATCTTTTGACTAGGTATGTTTTGAGACGGTCCTAAAGGTTGATAATGTTCCTTTAAGGCTAGTGCTATATCTGGATGTTCGTTTTGATGAAGCGCATAAATTTCACCCATTTTACCTTGAAGTTCTGGAAACTCATTGACCATTTGAGTGAACAAATCTGCCTTACAAAGTAATGTTGCACGTTTGAGGTGAGAGATATTTGTATCTTGTATGATATCAAGCTCATCAATGCTTTTTAAAATGCGATCTACCTTGTCTTGTAACGATCCAAGTTTTTCGTGAAAAATATAAGATTGGAATTTAAAAGTTAGATTTTTAAGAGGTGTATCTTTGTCATTATTAAAGAAAAACAAAGCATCGGTTAATCGTGCGGTTAGAACTTTTTCAAATCCATGTTTGACAATGGATGGTTTGATGGGGGTCTGGTGAAGCATGGCACAAAAATAAGGAGCTAGCTTATGGGTTTTAGAGTCCATAAATGCAATATATTTTTGATGCACTTTCATTGAAGTTGTTAAAACTTCAGATGGAAGTACCATGAATTTTTCACCAATTTCACCAATTAGCACAATTGGAACATCAACAAGGCCGGTCACTTCATCTAGTAGTTCATGATCTTCTATTATTTGAAGGTTTTGTGTAGCTGCTTTTTGTTGGATATCCTTAATAATATATTCTTTTCTTTTTTGAAAAGGAACGATGATATGGTTCTTCTCGAGTGTTTTTTCGTAATCATTCACATGTGGAATTTGAATTATTTTATGGTCAATAAATCGATGAGAAAAAGTAGTGTTGTTTGTGGTTAGATCCGTTCCAGGAATGGTAACTTGAAGAGGATTATTATCTGCCATTAATAAAATAGAACGAATAGGTCTGATCCATAGGCGACTTGAACAATTAGAATGGGGCAAATGCCATCGCATAGATTTTGGCCAACGCATTTGATCTAAAAATTGGTCAATCACGGACGTAAGCATAGCCTCTAAGCTTGGGCGTTTCGATTTTAAAACAAGTAACCAATAGCCATCTTTTTCAATAAGGTCTGATATTTTTGCTTTTTGTGCCGTTAGAAATCTTTCAAGAATTGAATCATCGGCAGAAGTTTTTGGCCCTCGTTTTTCGGTCTCAATAATTTCGTCTGCATCATAGGATAGGGTAAATTTTAACGCTAATCTCTGGGTGGCAACGAAAGACACGCAGTCTGCATATTTTAAGTTTGCTTCAGTAAGTATTTTTTGTAAAATTTTGACAGATTCTTGTTCTGCCCATTTCTGCATTCTTGCTGGAATTTCTTCACTGAAAATTTCAAATAAGATATTCATGTATAACCTTGATTTTTTGTTTTTAATTAAATACTTTTCTTATGCTTTTTCTTGTTCATGCTTTAGCCACAAGGTGCAACATTCTTTGGAAAGGTTTCTGACTCGTCCAATAAATCTTGCTCTTTCGGTGACGGCAATCACTCCTCGTGCATCGAGAAGGTTAAACGTATGATTGGCTTTGACGCATTGTTCGTAGGCTGGCAATATTAAGTTTTTTTTTAATAAAGCCCAGCATTCATTTTCATAGTCATCAAAATGCCGAAAAAGCATTTCAGTGTTTGCTGCTTCAAAATTATAGGCTGAGAACTGACGCTCTTGATCTATAAATACGTCCTTATAGGTAAGTTTTTCTGGACCTTCAAGGCCATTCCAATTCAAATCAAAGTGGGTATCAACTTCTTGAACGAATGTGGCTATGCGTTCTAACCCATACGTAATCTCAACAGGAATAGGATCGCAAACGAGGCCTCCAACTTGTTGAAAATAGGTAAATTGCGTAATCTCCATTCCATCACACCAAACTTCATACCCAAGGCCCGCAGCACCTAGGGATGGATTTTCCCAGTCGTCTTCTACAAAACGGATATCATGTTCATCACAATTTAATCCTAATGCTTTAAGACTTTGCAGATATAAATCTAGCGGATTAATAGGTGTAGGTTTAAGGATAACTTGGAACTGATAATAATGTTGTGTCCTATTGGGATTTTCTCCATAACGACCATCTGATGGGCGTCTGCATGGTTGAATGTAGGCTACATTCCAGGGCTTATGTCCTAGAGATTTTAAAGTAGTTGCTGGATGGGATGTTCCAGCACCTACTTCTGTATCGTAGGGTTGTAAAATGACGCAGCCTTGATCCCCCCAAAATTTTTGAAGAGAAAAAATAATATCTTGAAATGAAGGCTTACTAGATTTTTGTTTTTGGATGGGGGTGCTCATATAAAATTAAGAAGTAAAATGTTTAGTTTATTTTAATCAACAATACCAAGAAAGCCGTGTGTGAATCAAGAAGACATATGCGAAATATCAGAATAGATATTGTATTATCTAAGAATTTTATACTTCTTTAAAAAAACGTTAGTGTTTATTAGCAAGAGTTCGATTCATCTATAAATCGAACAAGAGACCGATTATCAATATTGGCTATTCTATATTTGATCGTTTCCATTTTTGATATATAATTTTTGACTAATTTCGTGCACTCATCTTTTTTATTTAATGGAGATCTGTGATCTGATTTTAATAAAAACAATAGTTTATTTGCTGTTTCCAATAAATTTCTAATATGGAATTGAATAATTTTTTTAATATGCTGTATCTGAATTATTTTTTCAGATTCATTAATCCTCTTGTCAGGAGCATTTTCTATTTTAAATATGATGATTTCTTGACAAAAAATATCTTCTACGCGTTGGAGGCTAATTTCAAAAAGGTATATTTGTTTTAAAATCTCTGAGTATCGATTTTTATTATTCTGGAATTTTAACGAATTACTGAGGTCGTTCAGAATTAATTTTTGAAGATCTTGCTCTAAGATAACATAGGTGTTTTCCAAATCATTATTTATAGAGCTATAAATTTCTTTCAACGATTTTATAGTATAGTTGAAAATATTTTCTGTCTCTGCTGGATTAAGATTTCTAACAGATTGGCAGGATTTAAAAGACTTATCTGTGGAGCTGGAAATATTGCTATTATAAGATTCTTCAGAAAATGATCGTCTTATCGATTCTTCTATTGAAGAAAAACTATAATCCGTAGAGCATGACGGATCGTTGCTATATTCTGAAACGATAGATACAGAGTCTGAATCTGTATCTGCTTCTGTTAAACAATAAGTACGGTTAATCATTAAAAAATATAAAGATAAAAAAAGAAAAATTACTTTTTTACGACAGCGGGGTGTTTCAATAGTTTTATTCATCATATGTTTTTTACTATTAAGATAAAATATTAAACATTAGGAATATATTATCTTTTATATATTAAATAAAACGTTAAAAATATTAATTTATATTTTAATTGTCTGTTAAAAAAATAGAACCTATACAAAGAATATAAGGTAATCCAATAGTAATAAAATTTATAATCATCTGTTTTTTTTAAGATATCTAGTGTTTTAAATGGGATATAAAAAAGCTTACAGAGGATTATGGGTATTCAGACTTTAAAATTAGAAATTTTGAAATATAGAAATTAGATTGTTTAATTACTACTTTTTTAATTTTGTTCTTTAAAATCAATTTTTAAAATAGAAATGATTAGTCTTTGTTTTTTTCTTTAAGAATGTTTATAATTGTTTTATGAAATATAAACCAGGAAGTAAGGAATGAATAATAAAAAAATAATCGCTGCGTCTTTGGCGTGTGTGTTATTAATGTCTGCAGGATGTGCGCGACGCATTGGTGGAAACCAGTATGCCTCAAGCGCTGTTGGAGAAGCTTCTTTTTCCTATCAAGGCGTTATCTTGTCTGTCCGCAAAGTGGAAGTTAACGAAGCTGAAAGAGTAGCTGAGAACGGAACTGGTATGGCTGTTGGTGGTATCGCTGGTGGTCTGGGTGGAAGCATGATAGGAAAAGGCAATGGTAAGTTAGCAGGTATTGCAGGAGGAGCCCTTTTAGGTGGTCTTGCTGGCATGTTTGTTGAAAACGAACTAGGAAGACAAGAAGCTGTTGAATATTCTGTAAAACTTTCAAATGGAAACATACTTACAGTTGTTCAGGCAGATCAGATGCCTTTGGCGGTAGGTCAACGCGTCATTGTTTCTGTGCCTAGTGGTCCAAAAGGAAGATCTTATGTGATTGCAGATAATTCTGGAACACCTATGGATGTTCAGCAAATGCAAACACCACATGGCAAAGGATCATCAATTATTATCAACACTAACGTAAAAAATTAAGTTAAAAATATGAAACTCTCAACACTGTTTTCACCGGTATTAAAACAAGACCCATCAGACGCCGTTTTGGTATCTCATCGTTTAATGCTGCGTTCTGGAATGATTGTTCAATCTGCAACAGGCCTATATTCATGGCTTCCAATGGGTGTTCGCGTCCTTGAAAACATCATTAATATCGTTGCTCAAAAACACGATGAATTTGGTTGCAGCCGAATGATTACGCCCATATTGCAGTCTGCAGAGTTGTGGAAAGAAAGTGGTCGCTATGAAGACTACGGAAAAGAAATGTTGAGAGTTAAAGATAGACATGATCGTGACTTCCTTTTTGGGCCAACCAACGAAGAAGTCATGACGGATGTTGCCCGTAAATTTATTCAAAGTTACAAACAACTTCCTCAAGTTTTTTACCAAATTACATGGAAGTTTAGAGATGAAATGAGGCCCCGTTTTGGTATCATGAGGGCGCGTGAGTTTTTGATGAAAGATGCTTATTCATTCGATCTAGATTTTGAATCTGCTCAAAACACGTATAAGAATATTTACCATTGCTACCTTAGTATATTTGATGCTTTAGGTGTTGATGCTTTACCCGTTCGCGCTGATTCAGGTGCAATAGGTGGTAACTTAAGTCATGAATTTCATGTGAAAGCAGAGCATGGCGAAAGCACTTTGTATTATGATTCAAAAATTGATGATATCAAATCATGTGATAAAAATTTTGACCTTATGGAATCGATGTATGCTGTTGCTGACGAAAAACACATTGAAGAAACATGTCCTCTAACGTCTGATCAAATCACTGTCACTAAAGGGATTGAAATAGGTCACATCTTTTATTTTGGAACAAAATATTCTGAATCTATGGATTTTAAAATTGCAGGAAAAGATGGTCAATCATTCTATCCTGAAATGGGTTCATACGGCATTGGTATGTCGCGTCTTGTTGCTGCGATGATTGAAGCTAATCATGATGAAAATGGTATTATTTGGCCTGAAGCTGTAGCACCGTTTCTATTTATTCTTATGCCTCTCGATATGAATTCACCTGAAACAATTTCTGAGTGCGAAAAAATATATCAATCTCTGAAAGCTCAAGGATATAGCGTTTTGATAGATGATAGAGATGAGAGACCTGGCGTTAAATTTTCATATGCAGATCTTATTGGAATCCCACACCAAATTATTTTAGGTAAAGACTTTAAGGAAAATAAATTATTGGAATACAAGAATCGCAAAACTGGCGAGCGAGAAAAAATAGCGATTAGTTCTGTGGATGAATGGTTGAAATCCAAAATAACTAGTTCTTGCAGATAGTAAAGAAAACATAGTGGCTGAAATTAAATCATTAAAAAGCAAAAAAAAAAGAACCGAATCTTCCCGTCGTTGGTTGATAAGGCAATTGAATGACCCTTTTGTTCAAAAGGCTGCGAAAGATGGCTATAGATCCCGAGCTGCTTATAAACTTATCGAAGTACAAGAGAAATTTAAGCTTTTAAAATCTGGTTCCCTGGTTGTTGATTTAGGATGTACACCGGGTGGATGGCTTCAAGTTAGTAGAAAGTATGTTGGTAAAGCTGGAAAAGTTATAGGATTAGATATTAATTTTATGGAACCTATACCGGGTGCAGAATTTATCCAGGCTGATTTCTTAACAGAAGAAGGTTTACTGAAATTACAAGATGTTCTAGATGGACGAAAATGCGATATTGTTCTGAGCGACATGGCTGCACCTTCTTGTGGTATGCCTAAAGTGGACCATTTACGAATTATGAATCTTCTAGAAATAGCCTATGAATTCGCTTTGAATCATTTAAATGAAGGTGGATGTTTTGTTGCTAAAGTCCTTAAAGGTGGTACAGAGCAAGAGCTTTTAAAAGATATGAAAAAAAGTTTTAAAATAGTAGAACATTTTAAACCAAAATCTAGTCGACAAGATTCTGCAGAACAGTATGTGGTTGCAATGGATTTTAGGGGTTAGAGGATATTGATGACAATGTCTCCCATAACTATTGATACACTTTGCTTAAGCTTATTTGCACTTTCCGGTATCGTTGGAATATTTAGAGGTTTTACAAAGGAACTTTTATCCTTATTCACCTGGTTTTTATCTATTGGGATCACCTACATTTTTCACGAACAGTTCTTACATTTAGCACTAGGGTACATTAAAAACCCCTTTATTGCCAAAAGCATTGTTTCGTTTGTAATGTTTATTGCACTCTATATTATTTTGAACATCATAGTATATTTTATCGTAAGTCTGATTAAAGATAGTATTTTATCAGGTTTGGATAGAACATTAGGTTTTTTTTACGGCTTTTTACGTGGGTATATTATCCTTGTTATCATTCATCAATCTGTCTGTTTGTTTTTTTCTACCTCTATTTTCCCAGAGATTCTACAAAAAAGTTTTTTTTATGAGTATGTGGAAAATGGTTCTGCTTATCTTAATCAAGCATTACCGGATCAAGTGAAATCATATTTTGATCGAAACGAAAAATCTTTGCAAACCACCGCTTCTCATCAATCTTTTGGTTCTCAGTTAAAGGATACACAAAATAATGTTCAAAAACTCTTAAGAAATATGAATACAAACTCTGCTGAAGTAGAAAAATTTGCTAAATTAAAACCGAGTATTGATTCTTCGCAATCAGATGTCATACCAGGGACCTCGACAGAACAGCAAAAATCTCTTGGTAGATTTTTTGCTTCTCAAGGATTAGATGTTCCAGACTCAGAAGAAATGTTGGCAGAAAAAATTGATGAATCTAAAGAAAATCCAAGACAAAATGGTGATGAACTAAATGATGCATTAGAAAAATTATTTTAAAATAATCCTGATGTTCTGTTGAGACTTATTTGTAATGGAGGTATCATAACAATAAGTTTTATAAAGTAAATTATAATATGTCTAAAAATATAATTAATTATGTTTGCCAAAATTGTGGCTGTAGCGCCTCTAAATGGTCTGGTAAATGCGAAGCTTGCGGCGCATGGAACCAAATGGTTCAAGAATCTACATCTGGGACTTTAAAAAAATCAAAAAAAATTGATATAACAACTTTTTTTCATAATTTACAAGATCCGGCTTTAAAGGGTGAAAATATTCAACGTTTGCAAACGGGTAATACGGAGTTCGACCGTGTGTGCGGTGGTGGAATGGTTCCTGGTTCTGTTATTCTCATTGGTGGGGATCCTGGAATAGGTAAATCAACTTTGCTTTTGCAAGTTGTTTCACATATGTCTCACAATTATGAATGTGCCTATATTTCTGGTGAAGAAGCCATTTCTCAAATTGCAATGCGTGCGGAACGGTTAGGGTTTGGAAATAGTCATGTACATTTAGCTGCAAGCACCCAACTTAAAGAAACATTGTCAGCACTGAACCAAATGAATAAATTAGATGTCGTTGTCATCGATTCTATTCAAACTTTGGCACATGAAAACATTGAATCTGCACCGGGAAGTGTCTCACAAGTGAGAGCATGTGCATTTGAACTGATTCAATTAGCAAAGAAAAAGGGTTTTATCCTTATCTTGGTAGGTCACGTTACAAAGGAAGGAACTTTGGCTGGTCCTCGTGTTTTAGAGCATATGGTTGATACTGTTTTGTACTTTGAGGGGGATCGTGGATATGACTATCGATTATTAAGGTCTGTAAAAAATCGCTTTGGAGCAAGCGATGAATTAGGAATTTTTTCCATGGAAGCTTCAGGTCTTAAAGAAATTCAAAATCCTTCCGAACTTTTTATTTCTCATCATGATGAACCACTGAGTGGAACAGCAATATATGCTGGCATGGAAGGTACACGTCCTATCATGGTAGAAATCCAAGCATTGGTTTCCCCATCGTCTTATGCTGCACCTAAACGAACAACTGTTGGTTGGGACCTGAATCGATTATCCATGATTGTTGCTGTTTTAGAATCGCGTTGTGGTTTGAGTTTTGCAGGAAAAGATATTTATCTTAGTGTTGTTGGCGGAATTAAGATTTCAGAGCCAGCAGCTGATTTAGCAGTTGCTTCTGCTTTAATTTCTTCTTTGAAAAACGAAGCAGACCACCAAACCTCGGTCTATTTTGGTGAAATTGGTTTGACAGGTGAAATAAGACCCGTTCAAAAGGGGGATGTTCGTATTAGAGAAGCAATGCGTCTAGGATTTGAACATGTCGTATGCGCGAAACGTCAATTTGATGATGTATCTAAATTTTTATTACCTGTTAAAGAATTGAATATTCTATTAGAATTTTTAATTTAATTTATTCATATTTCGTATTAACCTAAATTTTACTAATTTCTGAATTGATAAAGTAAGTTAGTAGACGCAGTATCAAATAAAAGTTGGATTAAGTAATGAAATTGATTTTAAGTATTTTATATATTAAATATTTAGAAAAAATTTATTGCTTATCTTGGAATATATATCTTATATGATTGTTATATAGCACTATAAACGTATATATTTTTCTTCTTATTGATGCTAGCCAAAATGAGGAGAAAAGAATATGTTACAACTTTTGAGTGCGCGTTATTTTAAAATTTTTAATATTAAATATATCATTCTGCTATCCATCTGTTCTTGTCCTTTTCTCTCTTTAGCCGATGCTTCAACGGAGAACATATTAGTTGATATAGAAAATAAAGAAAAAATTTTATTAGTTGAAGAAAATGTACAACCTATAGAACCCTTTTCAGATTGGGGTTCAGATCGTAATACACTTGAAAGTACCAACCATGTAACAAAATCCGTTATTCATCAACTTTTTGATGATCTGAATATGATTGCAAAAATTTATTATAATGAAATTTTATCTCCGCCTCTAGAAACTTCTATTATTGATCTGCGCCTGCACGATTTTCAAAACTATACACGTGTAGCAATCAACCAATTAGAAAAATATGTTTTGGAATGGTTGTCACTTGACGAATCAAAGTTATTTTTCTATGAAAGATGGAAGAGCAGAATTGGAAATAAAAAGGGGAAAGTCAGGAAATCCTTTACATTATGCAGCACTGATTCTCCTTATGAACATCAGAATACGTATAGTTTAATCAGAGAAGTTGGATTTAAAGATAAAGTTGCTGATTATCCACAAATACTACAATTATTTAATGTTTGCCTTCAAGTCTATATTGACCACCAAAGTCAAGGAGAATCTCCATATAAAATTTTAGCTCACATTAATTCTATCATGTCTTTTTTTGATAGATCATATTCATTTAATAATAAATTTTTGTTAGAAGCTATTCCTTCTAATTTTCATTCATATTGCATAAATGAGAAAAGAGACTTTTTGTTAACATTCATTAATCAGTATTTTTCTAAAAAAATTTCTGAAAGAATGCTTTTATTTCAATCATCATCATACCAATGTTTATTTGAAAAAATCTCAAAATATCATAAAAACCACAAATTGCATTCTATTTTTACGTTGTATGAAAGTTTGGAATCTATGGTTGACAAAGAAGGTCAGCATTTTTTGCCCTTTGATATTCCATTAAATGCAATAGAGGGTTCTATTATTTTAGAAGATTTATCATGTTTATCTTTAAATCACAAAAATATAGACAATTTTCAACTTGAAGTTGATGTAGCAAATATAGTGCAGGGAGTTGGAAAACCAAAAAAAAGATCTGAATCGTGTGAAGATGCTGATGATGAAAGAGATGTATCACATAGAACACAAAACACTCCTTTTTTAAATTCAAGGTCATTGGTTAAACCACACCGATCCCCTATAGGATTTGAAATTGATGAAATGGAGATCTATATCAAAGAACGCGTTATGGGACAAGACGTGGCTATATCCAGTTTATGTACTTTAATACATCAGCATTACACATCTTTGTATGTCAATCAATTGATGCAAAAGCAGAAAAAATATATGTCTGGATTAACTACTGAAATGATACCTGTGCGAAAATCTAATATTTTAATCATGGGTGATACAGGAACAGGAAAAACATTAACCCTTGAAACAGTAGAAAATTTTATCAAGCATAAAAAATTAGATTTTGCAGTTAGTAAATTTAATGCTGCGTCATTAACCCGAACAGGATATACAGGTCCTAGTGTTTCGAATATTTTTTATGAATTGTATGAAAAATCAGGGAAAAATTTGGAAAAAGCACAAACAGCATTAGTGTTCATTGATGAGATTGATAAAATTTTTGGTGTATCTCAATCAACCGGTCGCGATATAGGTGGTGTAAGTGTCCAAAATGAATTATTAGCTATTTTACAAGGATGCACTCTTACTCTGAATGTCGAAGGTAAAAAGAAATCGACTGATATTCTATTTAATACCGAAAATATATTATTTATTTGTGGAGGTGCCTTTTCAATGATTCCGCAATCTATTAAAAATATTAAAGATTCTGATTTGTTTAATGCAGGATTTTCAAGAGAATTTATAGGAAGATTGCATTGTAGAATTAGGTTTGATGCCATTACAAAAGATACTATTGTGAAGATTTTAAAAGATTCTAAAGAATCTAGGTTTAAACAAATGCAAGTACTCTTTTCTCACGGATATGGTCTTAAGCTTACTATAGAAGAAGGTGCTATAGAATGTATTGCAGAAAAATTATTATTCCTTAAAACAGGAGCACGTGCGATTCAAGGTTTTATGGATAGTTTGATATTAAGAGAGATTCCTAATCCACAACAGATTTTAAGTGACGAATTTTTAATTACAAAGGAAATGGTAGGAAGTTTTGCAGAAGAATATTTTGCTTGTGAAGAAATCTTTTAAATTAAACTACTGTATAAACATTGTATTGCCATAGAGATAAACTAGTTTCAATAAAACTAGTTTATCTTTGGAAAAGGATCTACTTTATTTGCATAGAAAAGACCTGTTGTTGATTTATATGGTTTTCACTATACAGTCAGTTGGAAACATGTTTGCTAACTCTGCAAGGTCGAACATGATGGATCTTGGATAACTTTTGCCTAGGTAAAAATGCTTTGTATACCAATACCATTTTTCTTCTGCTCTATTTGGTTGAGGAATAACATTTTCTCTAAAGTATTCAGATACTTTTTCATGGGGAATGTATGCTTTTGAAGGCAATGATTTTATAAAAACATCATACATATCAAAAGTTGGATCTGTGCGCATGCATTTTTTTTCTGGATATATCGTCTTCATGACAGATGCTGAAAAAGCATGCAAAGGAATAGCTAAGTTCTTATGTTTTACTAGCTTGCTCTGGAATGATTGTTCTTCATGAAAGACAGTTCTAGTTATTCCCATATGACCAGTGAACGAAGCATCAGGGCTTGTTAAAACAGTCATCATCATTTCAATATGGTGAAAAACACCTTCATGTACAGCTTGTGTGGGATCGATATTTCCCGATAAAGCGTAAGCAATCCATATTTCAGATTTATAAGCATTATAAATTTTAAGTGATTGTTTGAATGCCATAAGACCGGATTCAATACTATTTCCGCAAGGACGAGATATGCATATGAATTTAAGAAATTTGTTTGTGTTTTTATTTATCTCGTAAAATTCATCTTCTTTATTTTCATCACGTAAACGATTGTCATGTTCTTCCCATATACGGATACATTCATCGTATTGTTTCTCGCAAGCATTTAACCATATGGGATAATTTTCTTCTGTTAATCGAACTATCCCAAAAGACAAATCTGTATCATGAGGGCGTTGTGCAACGTACAAAGGTTTATTGCTGAAGGATGAATAACCTTCAGCAATGATCGGAGATTGAATGTTTTCCGCAGGCTGTATTTTTGTGTTTATGATATATATTGTGCAAATAAAAGTAAAAATATATTTGAAAACTGACTTGATCATTCTATTACAATTCTCTATTATATATAGGCAATATTTAATTCGATAATATTTTAAAATAAATTTGAAGTCAATATAATTAAAGGTGATTATTTTTATTATCTTGTTGGTTGACTATAGCAAAAGGCGTAAGGATTTGAATTTAAAAGCAATCTAAAGCTTAAGATTTTTTTGAGAAAAAACAGCATCTTTTAAATGACCTTGTATGTTAAGATGCTCGTATGCAAAATCCGTTAGCATTCGTCCTCTGTTTGTTCTTTGCAGGAGTCCTTGTTGAATAAGGTAGGGTTCTATGACGTCTTCTAAGGTGTCACGCTGTTCAGATAGTGCTGCTGCTAGTGTTTCAACACCAGCTGGACCACCTTTATAATATTCAGCAAGGGTTCTTAAGTACCTTACATCTTGCAAATCTAAACCAAGTTTATCCACATCTAAACGATCTAGGGCTAGTTGAGATGCTTCTAGATCGATAGTGTCGTGATTCATAACATGTGCGAAATCTCTAACACGTCTTAGCAGTCTTCCTGCAATCCGAGGTGTACCTCTAGATCGTTTTGCAATTTCTTGGGCACCTTCGGATGTTATGGATGTTTTAAGAAGGCTTGCAGCTCTTTGAATGATGGACGTTAAATCACTTAAATTATAAAACTCTAGTCTTAAAGGGATACCAAAACGTTCTCTGAGGGGTTGTGTTAAAAGGCCCGACCTAGTTGTTGCACCGACTAATGTAAATGGTGGTAAGTCAATACGAATGGAACGTGCTGATGGGCCTTCGCCTATCATAATATCCAATTTATAATCTTCCATTGCCGGATACAGTATTTCTTCTACTGCGGGATTTAATCGGTGAATTTCATCAATAAATAAAACATCGTGTGGTGAAAGATTGGTGAGAACTGCTGCAAGATCTCCTGCCTTTGAAATGACAGGACCTGATGTGGCTTTGAATCCAACTTTTAATTCTTTGGAAATAATTTGTGCAAGTGTTGTTTTTCCCAAACCTGGAGGGCCGTAAAGAAGAACGTGATCTAAGGCTTCTGAACGTTGGGTTGCAGCATTAATGAATATTTTTAAATTTTCACGGACAATAGTTTGTCCTGTAAAATCATTTAAAGATAAGGGTCTTAATGAAGTGTCTTGCAATATTTCTTGAGCAGAATCGATTTGACTTTCAGCATTTAATATGGGATTGCGATCGTGTGTTGATGACATTAACGTGGATCCTCTAAAATATTTGAGCTTAATTGCGTGGATGAATTTTCTGTCTGTAGATTTTGCCGTGCCTTATCTTCATCGTTGATTTTAGCACATGTTGTGTCGAAATGCACTGTTACAAGATTATTGCGAGTAGTCCAAAATAACTGATCGTCGCAAGAATTCTCTAAAGTACATTCTTGAAATTGCGTAAATGAGGTGGCATTTTGTTTCTTAATAATATGTTTAGCTTCTTGAACGAGGCCTGAGTCATTCAAGCTTCCTTCGCCAGACTTTCCGTGAAAAATTAAAACATAAGCAATAAAATCTTTGTCATCAAAGTTAGAACCCAAAGTTATTTGCCGATGTGTCTTGATTTTTATGGATTGAGAGGCATAAGGGACAGGGCTTTTGCAAAAATTTAAAATGGATAAACTATGGGTAGGTGGGGAATTTCTAGAACATGATAAGCTTGGTTGAACGATGTAAGAGTAAAAGCGTTGAAAAGAATCTGTAGCTTGCTTTTCAGATAAACCTAAAGTGGAGAAAGGAATGATTCCCCTTGTTAAAGTAGGATCACTAATACCAATATTTTGGTTTGAATGTGAAGGATTAGGCAAACACCCATGTTCATAAGCATAAGACGCTAAAATTTTTTGAATAGTATCAATTTTCTTCAAAGATGTTGTTTGTCTGCTGGAAGCGTTATAGTTCATGAGAGAAGGTAATGTCATAGATAAAGCAATTCCAATTATGGATATAACTATGCTAACTTCAAGCAGAGAAAACGCTTTTAAAAAGTTTTTTTTCAAAATTAAAAAACCATCAGTGTGAAAGAACTATTATCCTTCGTTCAGGGCCCTGCGGTATAGTTCTAAAAGTTCTTCCTGAAGGACAAGATCTTCTTTTTTCATCTTACGGATTTTCATGAGTTGCTTCATGACTTTTACATCAAATCCTCTGGCTTTTGCTTCTGCAAAAACTTCTTTGATATGTTCTAATATAGTTGCTTTTTCTTCTTCTAAATTTTCTGCTCTTTCAATATATTGCTTCAGTTCAGCTGCAGAAATCGACATAATTTGATCATCTTGAGACATAATATTTAACAGTAATAAAGTTTTATATTAAGCCTATTATATCACTCTTTATTAAACATAACAAGTGAGTCAAAACGAAGCTTGTTACTATTTTTTCTGCGCTGCTGTTAAAAAGGAATTTAGTCCTTGAACAATTATATTTACAAAATCAGCTTTGTAGGAATGCTGTAGTTCAAAAGCCTCTTCTTTACCTAAAGTGTGTGCTACAAAGTTTGTAAGTTTCTCAAATCCTTTTTTAACTTGTTTCTTTTTGTGATCAAGTTGAATATACTGCATAAGTTTTTTAAGATCTGTTCTAAATTGTTTGATTTTTTCCTTACCTATGTCTTTGCTATCAGTTGTTTCAATCTCTGTTTGGTCCTTTAGAATTTGGCTATAGTATTTTTTAATGTTCTTTTTAAATTGGATTAGAGCAAGAAGTTCGTTTTGAAGGTTTTGTGAATACTTTATAAAACTCTTAGTTTTTATGTTACTTTCACCGTATTGATTATCATACTTTGGTTTTAGTCTTTCTTTTTCAGCTAGGAATTTGTTTAGAGAATCTTTTTCTTTTTCAGTACTTTCAATATCGGCTAAAATGGTATTTCCAATATCTAGAGATTTGATTCTCAAAATAAGCTCTTGATCTGTAAGTTTGTCTATCTCGTTTATATCTAGGTCTTCAAAATCATCGTCATTAATGCTTTGAATGATTCGGCTAAAATTATATTCATCTTCATCTGAATCGGCGTTGTCTTTTAATTCCTTATTTGTTCTTTTTCTTTTTTCTAATACTTCGCTGATTTTTTCTATATCTTGTATGGATTCAAAAAAATTGGATGCATCCTCTATATTAATTTCTTTCCATTCACGTGCGAAGATAGAGCTATTATTTTGGAAGTATTGTACAATTTTAATGAGTCTTTGGTAGCTTTTAGTAATTTTCCGAAACTGATTAACAAGTGTATTCTCAACATAATTTTTAATGTTTTCAATAAAAAATTTCATATCTGTCATGTACAAAACCATATTCATGTATTTTCTGTTCACTGGGTTTGTCATAATCGAACTATTGATGAAATCTATATTATCTTGGTGGAAATCTGAAGAGAAAGTATACGCAGAATAGTATTCGTTCAGTCTTTGATTAGAGGTGTAGGTATCAATATATTTTAAAATTTTTGTATCAATTGTTCGTGCATCTTCAGGTGTTAAAAGTTGAATTTTTGTAGTTGGTGGATATTTCGTATTTGGGATGTATAATTCTCTGCTTAAGGAAAGGATATCTCTTTTTGTCTTATCAAAAGTATTTTTAAGTTCTTGAATAGTCTGTAAAAATGCCCGATTTTGGTTTTGAAGACTAATTGATCCAGATTTAATATGTAGAATGAGTGGGTTGATTAAATTTATTTCCCCTTTTTTGCTTTTTTTACTAATCACTTCTCCCTTTGTTACAATGGTATCTCTTTGCAGTGCAGATAAACCATCTTCTATGATTCCAATTATTTTAAGAGATTTATAGGCTTTTTTTAATTTTGGATTTAAAAATAAAGACAGATCTGCATTTTGGATATTACTCATTGCTTGTTTCGAATAAGGTGACAAATCAAAATGTGTGATGATTTCATCAAGTAGCGATGTTGTTACTTTTGCATCATCTCGTACGGGATTTACTTGTTGTTGTTCGTCTGTTTTCAAAATTTGATTTATTGTTTGAATTAAGGCTCTGATTTTAAATTCATCACGATCATCATTTCTGATATTGGTGTATTCCAATGTTTTTTGGATTTGTAATTTGTGCTGACTAATTGATCCTATAACATCATTGGAGAAGTTTTCTACTTCTGAAATCAAGGCTGTTAAGCGGTTAGAAATATCTGCCATTTTAGATTGATGATCAATGTGTTGATTAATATCAGACATGAATTTTTTTAAGCTCATGATAGGATTGTTAGGAGTTAAAAATGCATCTAAATCCTGAATAAACTTTTTAATGGGAATTAACATATATGATAATTCTTCATCTTGTGATCTTTGTATTTTCTTAAGAGACAATTCAGCTGTTTCTTTTATTTTTTCTAATTCTACAAAGATTTTTTGTGAGAATTCAGTGTAGTTATGAATGGCAGATTTGATGAGAGGTTGTTTAGATCGTATGTGTTCAATATTTTGAGCAATGAGGCTATCTGAGGTACGAAAATGCTCTGATGATTTGAAATCGTCGTAAAGGCTTTTGTTTGCGTCATGTTGTTTTTGCTCCATAAGTATAGCATAAGCTCTAATTTCATTAGATATGATTCTAAAATTAATTTTGAACTGATGCATAGTGACAGATACATCTTCAATTAAATATCTTTTATCTTTAATTGAATAATCAGAAGAACCCATAGCATTTTGTGAAAAAATACTACAGAAAGAGAGCAAAAGAACCAGAGGGAATATTTTTTTCATATCAAGTAAAAACTATATAAATTTTAAAAGATCATACATTTAAACTCTTAATGAATAATAAATTTTTTGAATTTTACTTTATTTTGTATAGTCTTGAGTCATTTGTTGTTACATGTTATTGTAAAAAAAATAGGCAAAAAGTTATTAATGATGAAAAATAAAGTTTTAATTTTAAGTGTATCTGTTGCTCTTTCTGGTTGTGCATTGCCTCTCTTGCTTGGAGGAGGGGCTACGGTTGGAACATTTGCTTACAGAGATAAAGGAGTCGGTGGTGCAATTTCAGATAGTGAAATTTCGTTAAAAATTAAGAATAAGCTTTATAGGCACAGTTCAGATTTACATGCACAAGTTGGCGTTAATGTACAACTAGGAGATGTTTTATTGACTGGTTCTTTGAAAGATGAAGAGTTGTCTTTGGAGGCTGAAAAAAGAGCATGGCAGGTTGTAGGCGTAAAATCTGTTTTAAACAATATAACGGTTACACCAGATGCTGGCACAGTAAAAAAAGAACTAAGTTCTGTTCCTTTAGATTCATGGATAACGACAAAAATTAAATCTCAACTTTTCTTTAATGAAACAATTAAGTCTCTTAATTATAGTATCAAAACAGTTGATGGAGTAGTTTACGTTATGGGGGTTGGACGCACTCAAAATGAAGTTGATTTAGTTCTAAAAGTTGCTAGTGAAACCAGTTCTGTTAAAAAAGTTGTTAACTATGTTCGTCTCATTAATCAAGCTGTTGATGAAAAGGAATTGGAGCTTGCAGACCACTCTGGTGAGAATGCAGAGGTTGAAGAAGTTCAAGAAACTGATGAGGTGCAGGAATCAGAAGCATCTTAAATAGCGTGAAGACATCAATCCAAAAATTGAAATATGAGCCGGATTGCGAGCATAAATGTTTGCAGCCACTGATTTATATGGATGAAGCGGGTTGTGGACCTTGGGCCGGACCTTTAGTGGTTGGAGCCGTTTCGTTTGATTCTCGCTTTGTGAAAGATGATTGCCCCTTTAAGATTGATGATTCTAAAAAATTGTCTCCATTGCAACGTGAAAAAGCATATGATTTTATCGTCAATCATTCTCAGATTAATCAGGGTATAGGTATTGTTAAACCGGATGAATTGGATCAATTAGGTTTGGGTAAGGCATTATCTGTGGCATTTAATAGAGCGTATGATTCTTTACCATTCAGAGCTTTGTCTGCGTTTGTAGACGGAATAAGAGATCCTAAGTTAAATTGCGAGACTTATTTAATTAAAGGAGGCGACAAATTATGTTACGGCATTTCGATGGCATCCATTATTGCAAAAGTTACTCGTGATCGCATGATGCTAGATTTACATGAGCAATTTCCAATGTATAAGTGGGATAAAAATAAAGGGTATGGCACTCAAGATCACTCAGCAGCATTAAAAGAGTTTGGTATATCTTCTTATCATAGAAAAAGTTATAAGCCTATTCAGGAAATGATGAAATTTCATTAGATTTTTCAAAATTAACATTTTATTAAGCTTTGCTTCTTAAAATTTATTCAAGCATACTTGTATGAAATACTGATTTTTACTTTTAGGGGTATATAATGTTTGTTCAAAAATCAAAAAAAATTCTTTTATGTTCTGTTTGTTTAATGTTTTCATATTCTCTTTTCCCAACTTTGGGTTTAACAGCTACGTCAACAGCATCAACAGAAGTTACTGCAACACAAGAAAATAATGTGGCCACGACAGTTGATTCAGGGTCAGTTACGGATGCATCGCAAAATGCAATGACAGATAACGTTGCAACAATAGCAGATGGTGAAACTTATTTAGAAACGGTTCGAGGTAAAGTTAAAGATTATAATCATAACGAAAGTTTATCTCTTTTTTCGGAATCATCAACTGTAGCAGCACCTGCTGGTGTGAAAGCTTCGACAGTTTGTGCTCAAAAAGTACCAGCTGGATTTTATTTGGCAGATGCTTTAGATCCAAAACAAAATGGAATGGTTTCTGTTTCTAGATCTGCATTATATCTTCCTATGTTTCAACTCAATCATGGTGCAAAGTTTATATTGAATGTGCCAGAGCAAACAGATGGAACAGGGAAAATCCAAAATTATATTGGTTTAGTATTGTTAAGGCATGGTGATGGTTCGGCAGATGGTGATATTATTTGTTTTTCCCAATACCTAGCGCCACAACAAAGTGGAAGAAGAGAATTTAGTTCTTCAGTTTCCCCACAAGTCGTAGCTCCTAATGCTGCTTCTTCATCTGTAGTAGCAAAACCAGTAACAGCAACAGCATCCGGAGCGTAAGATATTTGTTATGTTAATACACGATTTTTTAACGAAACTAGTGCTTATATAGCGAGTTATAGTTCACATTTTTCGTAATTTCTGGTATCCTAAATTCTTAGTGTCTAAGTTTTTAGTAGTATGCCAATCAAATATTTTCAATACTTCTTATGCATTATTTTATTTTTAATGTCAGGTTGTTCTGATGTTGATAAAACAGATGTAACCGGTATTTGTAGAAGCTGTAAACCTTATTTTGTGAGGGGGTCATGGCATTATCCCCAGACTCATTACGAATATGATGAAATTGGTTTGGCGTCGTGGTATGGTCCTGGTTGCCACGGTAAAAAAGGTGCTTCAGGTCAAGTTTTTAATACCTATGAATTGACAGCTGCACATAAAACTTTACCTTTGCCATCTATTGTTCGTGTCACTAATTTAGATAACAATAAATCTTTGGATGTTCTTGTTCATGATCGTGGCCCTTATGTTTACGAAGGAAGAATCATTGATTTATCTATCGCAGCAGCAAAAAAATTGAATATGTACCAAAAAGGTATAGGGCGCGTGCGTGTTCAGACCTTAGTGAAAGAAAGCAAAGAATTTTCTGATTATTTAAAAAGTAGACATAGAAATTTCCACGATCAAAGTGTTAGAAATTCTTGGGTAGAGATCTTTAATAAACGTTTTAGTGCAAACCCAGTGCATTCAAATTCTTATATCGTAGATAATCCTACAAAATCTACCAAAACAATCAATTATTCAAATCAAATAAAAACAGTAATTAAAGATGTAGATTCTAGATTCAGCAGTTTTGAAAATTTCAATAAAAGATACTTAAATAAAAGAAACGCTATAAGCAAAGCACCTTCGATTTCTAACCGTGTTAAAATAACTTCTAAAGGGCCTCAATATGCAAAAAGTAAAGTGCTCAAACGTACGAAATCTAATGTTAAAAAAGGATAATGATTATGGTGGTTCTGTGAAAAATACCAATTATAAAGTTGTTGGTGCAACATGTTTAATTGCAGGAACAACGATAGGCGCGGGAATGATTGCATTGCCACTGACCTCTGCAACGTTAGGATTTGGAAATAGCGCATTTCTATTAATTAGTATGTGGTTATTTATGTTTGCAGCGGCAGTGCAAATGATTGAAATTTCTCAAAACAGAGGCGACAGTATTGCCATTTTATCTGGAAAATACATTCATCCTTATATGAAATATATCGTTGCTGGAACTTTATCTGTTCTCTTCTGGGCTTTGTTAGCAGCATACATTTCGGGTTCAGGCAGTATTTTAAACCAATACTTATCTTTAAAAACTTCTTTTTCAGCTTTGGTATATGTTTTAGTTTTTGCAGGTATTGTATTGTGGAAAACTTCCATTCTTGACTACATCAATCGCGGATTGTTTTTTTTAAAAATTGTTACCTTTGTATTCATGGCATTATGTTTACTACCTTTTATTCACTTTGATCAGCTGAATTCAAATTTTTTAACATCACCAATTAGTCAGCGTGCATGGTTTGCTTCTATTCCCATTTTTTTTACAGCTTTTGGGTTTCATGGTAGTATTCCAACAGTGATTGAATACTTAGATGGAAATAAAAAAGATATTTATAAAAGCATTATTTTAGGAAGTTTAATACCTTTAGTTGTATACTTGTTTTGGCAATTTATGATTCTAGGTGTTTTGGATCAAAAAGCAGCAATAGCACCTAATGTAACGTCAATGATTCAAAGCTTGATTGATCAAACAAAAAGTCCATATCTGCATTTATTAATCACTATGTTTACTTTTCTTGCTATAACAACCTCCTTTTTGGGCGTTGCTTTGGGAATGTATAATCATTCAAGAGAGTGGTTTCCAAAGGTTCAACAAGAAGATCTTCCAGGTAAGAAAAGAGCCTTTATAAAGGCTTCTTTATTTACTTTTATGGTGCCAATCCTTTTTGCAATTTATTACCCCGAAGGTTTCATCGCAGCCTTAGGATTTGCTTCTATTTCATTAAGCTTATTATCTACGGTTTTTCCAGCATTAGTAGGGTTAAAATTACAAAGCGGAAAAAAAGAATTATTTAAAAAAATATTTTATGTTATTATGTTTTTATCTGGTCTTACTTTGATTATTGTTGAGCTTTATAATATGGGGATTATATAGATTGAAAAATAATAGCAATGTTGTTGATTTTATTCAAAAAAAAATAAATAGGAGAAAATTTGTTGCTAATACGCTCAAATCCGTTGGTTTTATTTCTGTTTTAAAACCTAAATTTCTTTTTGAAACTTCGCTAACGTTGCTGGGTGATCCAAATAGTTTACTGGTTAAACCTATAACAGACACAGCCATTGAAAAACCAAAATTATTAAAAACTGTTACTCATACCAAGCACATTATTAATTTTTACAATATACATACCGGGGAGTGGCTAAAGAAATGCCACATTCCAAAAAACGGTAAAATTGATGCTCAGCTTAAAGAACAACTAGATTATTTATTACGTGATTTTAGGACAAAAGAAATTTATCCCATAGATTCAAAACTATATAGCCTAATTGTATCCCTTTTGTTGAAAATGGATGTGCAAAAGCCTGTTCATATAGTTTCTGGATATCGATCTCTAAAAAGTAATCAATTTTTAAGGCAATATTCTAATGGTGTTGCAAAAAAAAGCTTTCATACTAAGGGTAAAGCCCTTGATTTCTTCATTGAAGGAATAGCACATAAAAGAATCGCAAGAACTGCATTAGATATGAAAAAGGGTGGTGTAGGTAGATATCGATCTTTTATTCATATCGATACAGGTCCTTTTCGGACCTGGACCTGATATTAAATTTTAGGTTAAATTATGCGCTACAAAATTCTCGCACAAGATTAAAATTGAATTCATTTGGTTTAAGATGTTGCAAAAGATCTTGAGACTTCTGGTTTAAGATTTCACTATCTGCTGTATTGATATTCATAACTATTTCTTTGAGAAGTATCGATCTTATAAAACGTTGATCTAATGTTTCGCACCTGAAGTGCACAAAACTTTTAAATAAAATCTCTATTGCTTGCTGACTTGACAGATCTATTTTATGTTTTGGTATGGAAGCATCAAAAATAGAATGAGATAACGTATAAGATGAATTTTTTTGACTATAGTAATGTTCATTTAAAATAATTTCTAATAAAGTTGAAAACTCTATAAAACTTTGTATTTCCATATTTTCTAGTGCTGTTAAATAATGGATGAAGGTATCAAGTTTAGCCATATCTTTAAAAATATTTTTATGTCTAGCAAAATACATAGACTCTATGGGACCTAAATTTTGTAATATTTTATGAGCTATTTCTAAAGCTATAATATTGATGCCTAATTGATGTTTTTCATAACAGAGTCTTTCATCATCTTTTATTGAAAAATATTGCTTTAAGATAGTGCTATGTTGATTGATAACAAGATTGATATCTTTACTAAAGAGTTGGATTAATTCTTTCTTGATGTGGATGTAAGCATTTGCAATCACGACACATAAATCTGGTCTTGTTAGTTCTTTTAGATTTTTAGGAATACCATGTAAATTGTGATAATAATGAGAAAACTGATTTTCTTCAAAAAGGGTCGCAAAATCATTTAAATTTTGAAAAGCTAATAATTCATCTTTAAAAAAATTGGTACATAGCCTATTTAGTTTACTATTTTCATTAACAATTTTTTCGCAAATGCCTTTTTCAAATTTATGGATGTCGATGGAATCCTCAATTTCTGATATTTTAAAAAGAAGTTTAAAATTAACTTCGTGGTCTGAACAGTTTACACCTGCAGAGTTATCAAATCCATCTGTGTTAATACTTCCTCCACATTTATCAAATTCCCTACGTCCTTCACGTGTGACAGCCAGGTTGGCTCCTTCAACAATAATTTTAGCTTGAATTTGATTAGCATTAACCCTAAGAGTATGATTCATGCTATCTGCTATATCGTTATTATTTTCAAACGATGCTTTGACGTACGTACCAATTCCTCCAAACCATATACAGTCACAATTGCATTTTAAGATATATTGAATGAGTTCATCTGGTGTTGTTGATTTTTGTTCTTGTGGCATATGGAGCAATTTTTTGATTTTTGCGTTTAGGGTAATGGAGGCAGAGTCTCTTGGAAAGACTGCTCCACCTTTTGATAATACTTTTGTATCATAATCTGCCCATGACGAAAGTGGTAAATCGAAAAGTCTTTTTCTTTCTTTATAACTATTTTCAATATTTGGACTGGGGTCAATGAAGATATGTCTGTGGTCAAAAGCTGCGATTAATTTAATTTGATTGGATAATAACATTCCGTTTCCAAACACGTCACCCGACATATCTCCGACACCAATAAAGGATGGCGAATCATTGAACGAAATATTTTGATTACGCATGTGTTCTACTAATGATGTCCAAGCACCTCTTGATGTGATGGCCAGATCTTTATGACTAAAACCGTTTTTACCACCTGATGCAAAGGCATCTCCCAGCCAAAAATTATACTGCGAAGCAATTTGGTTGGCGGTATCTGATAGTTGTGCTGTACCTTTATCTGCTGCTACCACAAGATAAGGATCTAGTTCATCATAGCAAATAACATTTATGGGATGCTGGGCTTGAACGTTTTCAGTTGTATAATTATCTGTAATATCCAAAAGACCAGAGATAAAAGTTGTATAACAACTTACCATTTCATTTGCCAAAGTTTGTTTTGACGCTCCTTGAGATTTCAATTTTTCATATCTTTTAGAAATGAAACCACCTTTAGACCCTGATGGAACAATAACGGCATTTTTAACAGTTTGAGCTTGGACAAGGTCATATATTTCGTCTCTATAGTCTGAATAACGTTCTGACCAGCGAAGACCACCACGCGAAACTTTGTCAGCACGAAGATGGATACCTTCCATCAAATGATTAAATACAAAAATTTCAAATAAAATGCTTTGACTTTTTTTAATACAAAGATCTTGAGTTTTAATTTTAAAGGACAAATAGTCTTTCTTAAGGTTAACATTTGTTCTAACTGTAGCTAAGATAACATTGAGAAGTGATTCAAAAAATGTAATGGAAGGTTTGGATTTACAGGATTTCTTAAAATCATGAAATTGTTTGATTTTCTTTTCAATTATTTTTTCATTCTTTACTGACTTTTCTTGAAAACGTATATTAAATATTTCCATTAACAATTGTGTTGTCTGAGGATAAATAAGACAGTTCTGATAGGCCTGAAGCAAATTCATCGTGACATTAATTTGAAGAAGATAATGGATATAGGCTCTAAGCGATTGAATGGAAGTGTGATCTAAATATGCTGTTAAAGAAAGAGCGTTTAAATTATCGCGTGGATATTCATGCTCCAAACAAAGAAGTAAAATTTCATTTAATAGGATTATGTTTTCTTGATTTATCCATTTCGAAATACAATGAAACTTTTGAACGATATAAACTTTATCTCTTAAGTGAATATCAAAGCTATTTTCACTGATGACTTGTATTTTAAAATTATCTAAAAGCGGAATTACTTCTGATAAATTAAAAATGCTAGTTTTATTGACAATTTCGATGCTGAAATTTTCAGCAGAATGGATTTCAATATTGAGATCTATTCCCTTGTCGCTATTTGTAAGGGAATTAATTTTTTCTAAATGCTTACATGCTTGTTTAGGTGAAAAGTAGAGTTTATATTTTTCTGAAAAAATTTGCTCTTTAGGAAAGTCTAATTCTTGTTTTTTAAATATTTTTCTAAGTTTTTCATCCCATGAGTATAGTTCTTCCTCGGTACATTCTTTTATTTTTTTTATAAAATTGTCATAGTTATCTTGTTTTTGACATGTTATCTGAATAAGGTCATATTTATTTCCATTTATTTTTTGAATGCATATAACATGAATATATTTACGGTTAATTTGCTCATAAAATTTTTGAAACGATGCTTCTTTGAAATGGTTATTTTTGAAGACAACATAAAATTCGTCTGTAAATAATGTTCTAAGATGTACAACTGTAAAAGCTTTTTGTTCGATAATGATTTTTTTTGTTTTTTGTAGCAGGTGTCTTGTCTCACTAAAAAGAAATTCATCATTGGGGAAAGAGTAAAACAAATCTTCGGTATCTTTTTCATATTCAGATTTTAGATGCTGAAAATTTAAACTTTTATCGGTTGGAATAAATTCATTAAGATAAGGATCTTGTAATGGAAGTAAATTATAAAATTTGCGTGTAAATAATCCTACTAAAATGATGCTTGATTTTTCAGTGGCTAGCTTTGCAATAACGAGTGGGCTATGCCTATGATAAGGGGAAATGACAGGGATTTTCTGAATAGTATTATTTTCAATGCTATGAATATAATGGTTGATTTGGTTAAAAATGCTACTGTCTGAACTGAATTTAAAGAGACCGGATTTAGAACATGAGCTGTTATCATTTCTTGAAAGATCTCTTTGGGTAAGAGTACCTAGAAAAAAAAAGTTCTTATCCGTTAAGAAATGGATTATTTTTTTTATATTTTTAGAATCTGCAGGTAGCAGAGATTTTTCAAATTTTTTGATGTTTTCCTGAATGGTGGAGTAATCATGGATAATAGTATATTCTTCAATAATGTGTTTTTTGAGTGAATCAATATCTATTTGGCCGAGGTCTTTAGCATTTTGAAGTGATAAAATATTTTCAATAATATTGGATAAATGATTTATGCTTTTAGTTGAATATTCTCCTGAAATATTCATTTCATCGATAATACTTTTGAGTATATCGCTGTGATTTGTAGCTGGGCCGTAAGACATAAAATTTTCCAATTATTTTTTTACATTATAGCATAAACTTGATTTTATGGTGTTTTATGTTATGATGTTTTTTTAATAGTTCTGTATTTTATTCTGCAATTAAAATATTAAGAAACATTTATGTTTTTATTATTTTAATTGATTTTTTGAAAAGAGGAACTTGGTTTTATGGGTGAATTAATATGAAAAAAATTTGTGTTAAAGGTGCAAGAGAGCATAATTTAAAAAATATTAATGTAGAAATTCCTAAAGATCAACTTGTTGTAATTACAGGACTTTCAGGATCTGGAAAATCGTCTCTTGCCTTTGATACATTATATGCAGAAGGACAAAGAAGATATGTTGAAAGTCTTTCAGCATATGCACGACAATTTTTAGAATTGATGGAAAAGCCAGATGTAGATTCTATTGAAGGTCTTAGTCCTGCTATTTCTATCGAACAAAAAACGACATCAAAAAATCCGAGATCTACGGTTGGAACCGTAACTGAAATCTACGATTACATGAGGCTTCTCTATGCAAGAGTTGGGGTTCCTTATTCTCCTGCGACAGGCAAACCTATCGAAGCACAAACCGTGATGCAGATGGTAGATCGCGTAATGGAATGGCCAGAAAAAATAAAATTGATAATCATGGCGCCTATCGCACGAGAACAAAAAGGAGAATTTAAAAAAGAAATTCAAGACCTTGTAAAAAAGGGATTTCAACGTATTCGAATCGATGGTTTTGTGTACGATCTTTCCGATGCTCCTGCTTTGGATAAAAATAAAAAACATTCACTGGAAATTATTATTGATCGTTGTGTTACACCTGATTTTCTTTTAGAAGAAAAAAGAGACGAGTTTCGAATACGTTTATCGGATTCTTTTGAAACGGCTCTGAATTTGTCTCAAGGATTAGTGATCGTTGAGCGCTTAGATACAAATGAAAATGTCATTTTTTCTTCTCTTTATTCATGTCCTGAATCGGGTTTTTCTTTAGAAAAAATAGAACCACGTATGTTTTCTTTTAACAGCCCCCAAGGTGCATGTAAAGAATGTTCAGGTCTTGGAATTGAGGTTGTTTTTGATGAAGAACGCATTATTCCAAATAATGAGTTATCTCTGAGTAAAGGTGCTATTCAACCGTGGTCTGAAGAAAGTAAAACATCTAAAAAGGGTGGATTTGTTACTGAATATTATCACGAATTTTTGAAGGCATTATGTGATTTATACCAGGAAAGTTTTAATACTCCTTATAAGGATTTATCCGCTGATTTTAAAAAAATTGTATTGTATGGTTCAGGCAAACAGCTCATTCCACTTTCGTACCATGATGGTTTTAGATCTTACGATACACAGAAAAAATATGAAGGAATTATCCCTTATTTAAAGCGGAAATGGCATGATACAGAAAGTGATTGGGTGCGTGAAAATTTAGCACAGTATCAGATTGAAAAACAATGTTCTTCTTGTTCTGGTGCAAGACTTAAGCCAGAGTCTTTGTGTGTGAAAATCAACGATCAAAATATTGCACAAATCAATCAATTCTCCATTTTAGATGCCTTGCAATGGTTCAAGTCTCTTGAGTTTACTCCACAGAAGGCAGCAATTGCAGAAAAAATTTTAAAAGAAATATCGGATCGTCTTACCTTTCTTGTGAATGTAGGGTTATCGTATTTGAATCTGTCTCGTACATCGGCTACTCTGTCCGGTGGAGAAAGTCAGCGTATTCGCCTAGCATCTCAAATTGGTTCAGGTTTAACGGGTGTAATGTATGTATTAGATGAACCTTCAATAGGGTTGCATCAAAGAGATAATGATAAATTGATTGAAACGCTGAAAAACTTAAGAAATATGGGTAACTCTGTCATTGTTGTGGAACACGATGAAGATACAATTCGTGAAGCAGATTATTTGATTGACATGGGGCCAGGTGCTGGTATTAACGGTGGTTTTATTGTAGCAGAGGGCACTGTACAAGAGGTGCTTGATAATTCTGCAAGTTTAACGGCACAATATTTGAATGGAAAACGAGGTATTGCGGTTCCAACCGAAAGAAGGCTATTTGAAAAAGAAAAAATATTATCGGTAAAAGGTGCTAGCTCTAATAATCTAAAAAATATAGATGTCAATTTTCCTTTAAGTACATTTACGTGTGTGACAGGTGTTTCTGGTGGTGGTAAATCTACGCTAGTTATGGAAACCTTACTCAAAGGTTTGTTAAATCACGTCAATAAATCTAAAAATAGAGCAGGAATATGTACAGAGATCACAGGTCTTCAATTGATAGATAAAGTTATTGATATTGACCAGTCACCTATTGGTCGCACACCAAGATCAAATCCTGCAACCTACGTTGGCTTTTTTACAGCTATTCGTGAATGGTTTGCTGCTCTTCCTGAAGCAAAAATGAGAGGGTATCAACCAGGTCGTTTTTCATTTAACGTAAAAGGAGGACGTTGTGAATCTTGCCAAGGTGATGGTGTTTTAAAAATTGAAATGCACTTTTTACCTGATGTATACGTAACTTGCGATCAGTGTCAAGGAAAGCGTTATAATCGAGAGACTTTGGATATTGTTTATAAGGGTAAAACCATAGCGGATGTTCTTGATTTATCTGTGGACGAAGCTGTTAGTTTTTTTTCATCCCACAACGCTGTTTTAACCAAATGCGTTGCCTTGCAAGAAGTCGGTTTGGGTTATATTAAATTAGGGCAGGCTGCAACAACATTATCAGGAGGTGAGGCACAGCGCGTTAAACTTTCTAAAGAGTTGTCTAAAAGGTCAACAGGACGTACGGTTTATATTTTAGATGAACCAACAACAGGTTTACATTTTGAAGATATCAGGAAATTATTAGAAGTACTTCATCGATTAGTGGAGCAAGGTAATACAGTCATTGTTATTGAACATAATCTTGAGGTTATTAAAACAGCTGATTGGATCATAGATTTAGGACCTGAAGGTGGAGACGGTGGAGGAGAGATTATAGCAGAAGGAACACCGGAAGAAGTTGCCCTTGTTCAAAGAAGTCACACAGCAAAATTTTTAAAACCCTATTTAAAATTGAAAAATAAAAAAGTAAGTTAATGAAGATCTTCAAAATATATTTTTCAAATTAATCTTATTTTAAAGGATATGGTATATAAAAAATAAATAAGAAATCAATACATTAGCTATACGTATAAAGTTCTATCCATATGACAGAGACACCTGAAATTTTACAAAAAGCGAAGAAGTTTGTGGAAATGAAACCTACGTTGACGCAAGACGCTTGTTCTAAACTTTTAGGTGTTTTTATTGTTACATTGCGCTCTGCAGAAATTAGTCCTGTTACGCGTAAAAAACTGTTTGATATGTTACGAGAACATATGGACACCATGTATACAGCAAAAGCTGCAGAAGGATTTATACTCGATATAATTAATCCTCACCTCCCAAGAGATTATCGTGTTTCAATTTTTAAGATTGTTTCTAAAATCTTGAGCACTCAGGTTTTATCGAAGGCTGTTGAAGGGTTTATTCTTGATCTCTTGAATCCTGCAGTTGATGTCACCAACACGGCAGAAATTTACAGAATGATAGCAGAATATTTATCTCTTGATAAACAGTATCAAATTGCTGAAGCGTTAGTTTTAAAAATGGACGAAGACGATACTAATCTTCATGAGCACAGAGAAATTTTTAATGATATGAGGGCAAACCTCAATAAAAGTCTGATTTCAAAATTTTCAGCTGTATTTTTGCGAAAAATCAGAAAAACAACCACTTCTCCTTTTGAAAGAAGAGAAATGTTTGCAATGGTTCGTAATATTGTTTCTGTTGATGAATTAGGAAAATCTATCGAGGGTTTTCTTCAAGACATTAGTGCTCCCGAATCTACACCGTATGACAGAAAAGAAGCTTTTACAATTGTAAAAGAATATTTAAGTTCTGACCGTTTGAAAGAAGCTTCTGAATTTTTTATAAAAGATTTTACATCAAAAGATATTATCCCTATTCAACGCATGATGCTCTTTCATTTGTTGAATGAATATTTAGAAGAAAACTCTTTAAGTATCGTGATCGATAGTTTTATGTCTGATCTTTCTAATTCAAGTATCTCGGCTGAAGATCGTATTGAAATTTATGACATGATAAAAATATATTTACCATCAGATATGCATTCTGCTGCATGTTTATCACTCATGCAGGATATCCAAGCTCCAACAGTTAATCTTGAAAAGACAGTGCGTGCGTTAAAACTTTCTCTAGAATATTTATCGTCAGTACAAATTAAAAACATTACCGAAACAATTTTGAAAAAATTAAACGATCCAGGTTCTTCACCAAAAAATAAAAAGATTGCTTATGCAGCTATAGAATCATTTTTTTCTGGAAAACAAGCAGGTGAAGCAGCAGAGATCTTGTTTTTGGAAGTGGTTAACAAAAACATAGATATCACCGATAGGGCAGATATTTATTTAATGATAAAAAAGCATTTAAATAGGACTTTGAAAGAACAGGCCCTTAACGCAATTACTAGTACTTTGAGTTCTGGAACAGTAGATATGCGTGCCGCAAGGAGAGTTTGTTCAATGCTTGAAACAGAATTACCTAAAGGATTTATTTTGTAGAAGCAACTTAAAATCTTGTGATGATTTTTTTTTCAAAAAGCTGTGTAATCTTTTTTGTAATTTGTTACAGTGAAATAGATAAAAAGTGTTAACTGTAATGAAATAATAAAAGTGATCAAGATGTTCTATATAACAAAAAATAGGTATCTTTTGATACTAATCCTTCTCTCTGCTTGCTCTCTTTCTCTTAACTATGATAAACAACATGATCCTTCTAAAACTAACTTAGATGACTTTGAAAATTTAGAAGAATCAGATCTGGCAAAAATACGTTACAGTGTTCAAAAAGCCGAGCAGAGAAATCAAGCAGCAAAGCCGATTCAAAGTAATATTCCTCCTTATCTTAAAAAAAGGGAAGCTGAGAATAGACAAAAAAACGGTGAAATATGGATTCCTCAACAAAACGATTAAAAAACATGAATGTGGTTTGTGATATTTAATGTAAACATATTATTCATTAATTGAATTTTGATAAAAATATATTTATAATTAGAAAATGATCAAAAAAAGAATGGTATATAGTTTTGTTATATAAATATGTTTGTTTTTTATTTCCTGTTTTATTAGCTTCATGCGCTAACTTTAATAAACCCGCGCAGCCATTGCCTGATCGTATGGAAAAAAGAGACAATCAAAACGGAAAACTGATGGGGGATGGTTTTTTGGTTTTTGGAGGTGTGCAAAAGAAAAATGAAGAAGCCACAGGCCAAATTTCTTCCAATACAAATTCCCACTTATGGAATGCTTCTCTGGCTGTTTTAGATTTTATACCTCTTATATCAATAGATAAAGTTGGCGGAGTTATCGTAACGGACTGGTATCAACCTGAAAAGGCGCAAGACCGTACAAAAGTGAAAGTTCAAATTAATGGTCCATATTTAGAAGTTAAGGCATTAAGAGTTACGGTATATAAACAAAATTTGCATAATGGACGATGGATTGATGTATCGCAAACAGATTCAAAAGCAGCCCATGAATTAGAAATGCTTATTTTGACGAAAGCCCGTGAATTACGTGTTTTAAAAAATGAGAGAGACTAATTTTATATGTCTGCTATTTTTTCACGAAAGAATGCCGGTGTTTTTGCACGATGGTGGTGGACTATTGATCGATGGATTCTTTCATCTATATTGATTTTAGTGGTTATTGGAATTCTTTTAAGTTTTTCATCCACCCCTTCGGTTGCTACGCGCTTAAATCTTGAACCCTTTTATTTTGTAAAAAGACACATTGCATTAACTCCAATAGCACTAATTTTTATGATATGTGTTTCGTTTTCAAACTCTTTGCAAGTACGTCGTTTGGCAACACTTATCTTTGGTATAGGAATAGTTCTTTTGTTTCTAACACCTCTTATTGGGTATGAAATAAAAGGTGCTAAAAGATGGATCAACTTCTTTGGTTTTTCGATCCAGATTTCAGAAATTATTAAGCCTGTCTTTGCTGTATTTTCTGCTTGGATGATTTCAGAACAGATTAAAGATGTCACATTTCCAGGCATTGTTTTATCTCTA
Source organism: Candidatus Pelagibacter sp. (assembly GCA_013823725.1). GTDB lineage: Bacteria > Pseudomonadota > Alphaproteobacteria > Paracaedibacterales > CAIOTO01 > PNMQ01. The sequence goes on along the minus strand of PNMQ01000002.1, from coordinate 60,609 downwards.
GCCGGATTAGTGATAACAGTTGTATTCTTGCTGCTGCAACCTGATATGGGAATGACATTTGTCATGATTATGACTTGGGGTGTTCAAATTTTTACAGCGGGCTTACCTCTCGTCATTATTTTTATTTTTGGTGTTTTAATTCTTCTTGGTGGTGTCTTATCTTACTTTGTATTCCCGCACTTTCAAACACGTATTAATCAATTTTTAGGTTCAGCATCAATGGATGTTAATAGTGATCTTTACCAAATTAAAAAATCTTTAAGTGCCTTTTCTTCAGGCGGTATTTGGGGAAGAGGGCCTGGTGAAGGTGTGATAAAACGCTATGTTCCTGATGCGCATGCTGATTTTGTTTTTTCAGTCGTAGGTGAAGAATTTGGATTCGTTTTATGTTTTATCATTGTTGCGATGTTTTGTGTAATTATGGGAAGATCGTTGATTAAATCCATACAAGAAAACAGTATATTCGTCATTATGGCAACAAGTGGATTAATTATGCAATTGTGCATACAAGCTTTTGTTAATATAGCGTCCACGCTACATATGATTCCAACAAAAGGAATGACGCTTCCCTTTATCAGTTATGGGGGATCTTCTATGATTTCTACAGCTTTAACCATGGGAATATTGTTATCTCTTACCAAAAAGAAAATTGGTGAAACATATATTTTTTAAATAGTATTAATTTATTTTTAATATGTTTTACATAATATATCATAAATAAAATATTATGAGTTTATATTTATTTATGATAAAAAAAAGTGTTTATCTTCTGGTATTAAGCGCCTTTCTAATTTCTCAGGTATTTTCGTCATCGCCATATAGACAACAATTTTGTCAAGGTGAGCTTTGTGAAGCTTTCAGGGCTTTAAATTCAGCTGATGGTGACATGAACTTTTATGGTTCAAAACGCAATGGTGCAACAAATAGGTACCATGGTGAACAACGTCGTACTTATGGGACTTTTAATGATTACAATAGAGGAATAGATCCTTCGAATTCTGTGTTAGAAGAAGAATACAGAATTTTTTTAGCAAATATTTTGTATAATTATGAGCCCATATTCAACAGAATACTTTTTAAATAAAAGCACTCTATTGAAATGGATGATTATGTTTTTGGCTGTTTTCTAAAGAGTATCAAGAACATAGGGTAATATTCCGCCAGCTTTGATATAGTTCACTTCATCAAGCGTATCTATTCTACATAAGACATCATGAATGGATACATTCGATTCCCCTTTTTGAATATGAAGTTTTAGAATCATTTTGGGTGTTAAGTTTTTAAAGTTTTCGTCCAGACCTAAAACATGAATGATTTCTGTGCCATCCAGTTGTAATGTTTTTCTAGATTCATTATTCATAAATACTAGAGGTAATACACCCATGCCGACAAGGTTTGATCGGTGAATTCGTTCGAAACTTTCAGCTATGACTGCAGAAACGCCAAGTAATCTAACACCCTTCGCGGCCCAATCTCTAGATGAACCAGTCCCATATTCTTTTCCTGCAAAAATAACAAGCTGAGTACCTCGTTGCTTATAGTGCTCTGTTGCGTCAAAAATTGTTGCAGTTTTTTGCATTTGGTCTTCTGAAGTTTTTGCTATGCGTGTGAATCCACCAGAAATTTCAGGAACCATTTCATTTTGCAATCGTATGTTAGCAAGCGTTCCTCTCATCATAATTTGGTGGTTACCACGGCGCGCACCATAGGAATTGAAATCTTTTTCATTAACGTTTAACGAAAACAAGTATTGGCCCGCTGGCGTGGATTTTTTAATGTTTCCAGCTGGGGAAATATGGTCTGTGGTAACACTATCTCCAAGAAGTGCTAAAATACGAGCATTTTTAATTTCTCCTTGAGGTATGGGTGTCATTTGGTTATCTGCAGAAGGATTAAAATAAGGTGGATTTTGAATATAAGTACTTTGAAAATCCCATTCATAAATATCTGATTTCGGGGCTTGTATATTTTGCCAGTGTTCGTTTCCATCAAATATTTTAGAATAACGCGTTTGATAAAGTTCGGTAGATACACATTTTTCAATAACGCTCAGAATTTCATCATTCGTTGGCCATATATCTTTTAAATAGATAGGCTGATTGTCACAATCATATCCTAGGGGTTCGCTATTAAGGTCAATAGCAGTTGTTCCTGCAATTGCAAACGCAACAACAAGAGGCGGAGATGCTAAATAATTAGCCTTCACATGGGGATTAATTCTTCCTTCAAAATTTCTGTTGCCTGATAATACCGCAGACACACAAAGATTTTTATTCTCAATTTGTTGACTAATTTCTGGTTTTAGAGGGCCAGAATTACCTATGCAGGTTGTGCATCCATAGCCCACAATGTGAAAACCAAGATCTTCTAAAAAAGGCATTAGGTTTGCTTCTCTCAAATAACCTTCAGCAACTTGAGAGCCTGGAGCGAATGATGTTTTTACCCAATCTTTGGTTTTCAATCCTCTTTTAATTGCTTTTTGGGCTAACAAACCTGCGGCAATTAATACAGAAGGATTTGATGTATTTGTACAACTGGTAATGGCAGCAATCACTACATCGTGGTGTTTCAGGGTTTTATTTGAATTTGAACTATCTGTTGTAGCTGATTCTGCAAGTGATAAAGCTGTATTTTTTAAATCACCTAGCAAAATTCTGTCTTGTGGCCTCTTTGGTCCTGCTAGGCATGCTTGGATCGTCGATAAGTCTAATTCTAGATTTTCTGCGTATTCAATATTTTGTGAAATATCAGTCCATAATCCTTGAGCTTTAGAGTATGCTTCTATTCTATTTATTTGCTTTTGGTCTCGACCCGTAAGTTTAAGGTATTTCAAGGTTTCATCATCAATGCCAAATATGCCACAGGTAGCACCATATTCAGGGGCCATATTAGAAATTGTTGCTCTGTCTGCTAGAGATAGAGATGACAAACCTTCACCATAAAATTCAACAAATTTACCAACAACATTATATTTCCGAAGCATTTCTGTTATGGTTAATACTAAATCTGTGGCTGTTACACCTGCTGATAGAATATTTGTTAAATGCACTCCTACAACACTTGGAATAAGCATAGATAAAGGTTGTCCTAGCATTGCTGCTTCAGCTTCTATTCCACCAACACCCCAACCTAAAACACCCAAAGCATTTACCATCGTGGTGTGGCTATCTGTTCCAACAACGGTGTCAGGGAAAAGTATGTTTTTGATCTGGTTATCATCACCTTTTATGGTAACTTCTGCTAGGTATTCAACGTTTACTTGGTGGCATATCCCCATACCTGGAGGAACGACACGTAAATTAGAAAAACTTTGCTGAGCCCATTTAAAAAGCCTGTATCGTTCGGTATTACGTTCGTATTCAAGATTAATATTTTGATTTAATGCATTTGTAGATCCATAATGATCAACCATGACTGAGTGATCAACGACCAAATCAACTGGAATTTTAGGATTTACATTTTTTGGGTCCTTTCCATTTTTTTTTAATGCATCACGCATAGCAGCAAGATCAACAATAACAGGAACCCCTGTAAAATCTTGCATCAACACACGAGAAGGAAAAAAGCTAATTTCTGGGTTATTTTTTTGAGTTTGAGAATGAATAATAGAACGAAGTATTTTTTTTGAATCACCATCAATGCTGGGTAGCATACGATAAACATTTTCTAAAAGGATTTTTAAAGAAAAGGGAAGTTTTCTCCAGTCACCCAATTCATCCAAATTTTCAAGAGCTATGATTTGGTAGTTCTCGTTGTTGATTTCTAATGATTTTAATTTTTGATGAGCATGAGGTATGGGGAGCATTTTAAGCCTTTAAATTACAAGCATTTTATTTTAAATTATAATAAAATGCTATCTTTAAGCAAGAAAGCAATCTACATTTATTATAGTATCAAAAAGGGATGTGTCAAATGAGTACAAATAAAACACTAAAATTATGGAACCTTACGCTATTTTTAAGTGCATTAAGTCCGGTTTTGGCTTACAGTCAATCACCCAGTAAAAGTGCACACGGTGCAACAGAGGCAAAGACAGAACAGGCTTCCAAAGATTCCAAGAAAACAAAAGATTCGGGTTCTGAAAAAATTTCATTTTCACATGAAAAATCTTCTGAAGATGATGTAAAAATTCCTCAAGAAGAATATAAAGAGAAGGAAATTATTCATCAAACTATAAAAATTGAAAATTATTCGGCTCGTGTTTTAAAAGGTGCCCAAAACGGTTCTGCGTATATGACGTTTACACAAAAAAATAAAGATGGCGATATTTTAATCAGTGCATCTTCACCGATTAGTGAAACCGTTGAATTACACGATCATCTACATGATAAAGAAACGAATGCTATTAAGATGATTAAAGTTGATGAAATTAAAATTCCTGGAACACATTCTAATTGTTCCATTTTAACATGTTGGTTAAAAGCTAAAGAGCAACCCGTTACATTAAAAAAAGGAGGAATGCACATTATGTTTATGAATTTAAAACCAGAAGCATATGATGCAAAAATGATTCCTTTAACACTCAAATTCAAACAAGCTGGAGATGTAACCATTCATCTTCCTCTGGAATCTGCTGTGTCTCATCAACATGGTGAACATTGCCACCACCATAATCATCATCATCACGATAAACACTAAGTTTATAACACGAAGTATTAGGCGCGCTTCTTGTGAGGCGCCTTTTTTTTATAATAAATGTTGTTCAGCAAAAACTAATTTATGATCGTTGATCAATTGAGCAGATCGAGAAACTTTATCCCAAATAATTTTACCAAATTCACCACAGGAGGTGCATACAGGATGTGCATGTTCATGCGTTGATTTACAATGCGTACATACCCAATGCAATTCTTGAGGGCAAGACTCTAAAGATTCTCTCCAGACTTTGTGTTTTTCCGGTTCATATGGAAATTGATGTGTTTCAATATCCAGCATCAATTGGCAGACTTCTTTTGTAAGATGATCTTCGAGTAAAGGCGAAATGTGGTATCTTGCTTCATTCCACAGTTGGTGATCAAATGCTGTTTTTGCAAGAAGCCAAGCGCTTTCTGGATGAAAGGGATTTGCTGTAACAAATCTTTGCAATAGTTTGAAACGATATTTCTCTTTATCTTTTTGTAAATGATTCAAATAACACCATCCAATTTCCCTGTGGGGATTCATTTTAAAAGTATTCTTTAATGTTTTAACTGCTTGATGGTATCCAATTTTTGCATACTGATATTTTGCTAGTTTAACGGCAATACTAATATTATCAGGAATGAGTTTATTAACTTCCTTTAAATGATAGTAGTATTCCCTATCATTTCTGTAGCTCTCAGAATGATTTTCTAAATGGCTCCACAGCAATAATCCTTTAAATTGAACAGCTTCATGGTGTGATTTTACAGAACACAAAGGAAGGTTTTTGTAATCAATCAGATCACTTGAAATTAATGTTTGGTTTAGATAATACTTTTCAAGTAAATTTTGTACCCATGGTGATTGAGGTCTAATTTTAAGCATGTCATTGAGGATATGTTCCGCACGATTATGCTCGTTATTTTTAAGTGCTAAAAGGGAAAGGCCTCTCAATCCAAGAAAACGTGTTTCTGGAATAAGCGACATTTTTGTAAATGATGTCTCTGCATCATGTGAATTTTTATTTAAATAGGAGACTTGTGCTTCAATGATAGAAACAATGGGTGAGTGAGGTTTTTTATTTTTTAGATATATGGATATTTCATTAGCTTCATCATATTCTTGACTTGCAAGTGATGTAAGACCGTCAAGTAATAACTCTTCAAAATGTCTTTCTCTTCTTTTTTCAAAAAAAGCTTTGGATTTGAGCGGTAAATACCTAATCCATAAAAGCAAATGATGTAGAATTAGCAAAATCCCACAAAATAAAAAAGTCAAGGCTAAGTATGCTGCAACAGGGACTGTAACTTTGGTTTTAAACCACTCAATTGTTACAGTCCCTGGATACAAAGATATCAAAAATGCAATTAGCGCAATAAAGGAAAGATAAATAAAAACTTTAATGTCGCGTAATTGTTTCATTTTTTATCTTTTTATACTTTTCTCTGCAGTAATCACAGATTGAATTTCCGATATGATTTTTGAAATTGCAATAACTCGTTTAGCAGAACCAATCCAGCTTTTTTTGAAGTGTTTGATTTCTGTTGAAGAGATAGATTCAATATCGAGGATAGCTTCAACTATTTTACCGTTTTGGAGATTGGTTTGTGCTTGATCAATATATTGTATGATGAGTTCTTTTTGTTTTGGATCTTTTATAATAATTTTATTGGTTTTATTCGCTGTATCTATGGTGACCATTGCTTTTAAAGTATTCCAAATTCTGATGTGCCAAGAATCAGATTCTTCAAGTTCATTTAGTAATCTGCCTTTGAAAAAGACAAGTTCTTTAGAAAGTCCCTCTAAGCTGGTTATTTCACTTTGTGCAAAGGTGGCTAAATTATCAAATTGTAATTTTAATTTGGAATAATTCTTGGGCAAAATATGGGTGAGAACAGTTGCTTCCGAATGTATACTTTCACCTTTAGACATTTTTTGCAAAAGCGTATTCCATACTGAATCAAAATCATTTTCTGTCATTTCCGGCTTTAAAAAAGTACCAATGAAAGGAATATTTTCTGATGTGCTTGTTTGAATAGAATCAGCTTTGATAGTTGGTGAATGAGGTGATAGAAGTTTATTGTTCAAATTTTTAATTTCTTTTTCGATTAACTCATATTTTTGTACAAGCGAACCTTTTAAAGTATGCGTTTCTTTTTCTAAAAGGTTAAGTGAGTTTTCTTGTTTTTCTAATTGATTTTTCAATGCAGAAATGGTTCTTTGTAGTTCAGGAATGTCTGATACAGAAGGAATGAAATAATTTTGAAAGGATGGCATAATGAAAAGCAAAAGTAAAATATTACATATAAAGAGAACAGAATATTTTCGTATGCATTTGTTAATTCCCAATTTTACCCATTTCTTTTTTAATAGCAAAACCTTTGCCCAAAATTTTTCTAGTTTTTTATAAATAAAAATAGAAAATGAAATATCTTCTGGACGAAGCACTTTTTTTGTAGCTTTGGTAGTATTTTTAGAGGTAATAATTTCTACATCCTCTTCGAGAAAAGGGTCAATGTTGGAATGATCTGAATTTTCTATATCTTTTTGCATGATTGATTTTTCTGTTAAAAATATACTTATAGATTTATGATAGGATCCTTTCATACAAAAATACAGTTTTTTATAGACTGTTTTTTCATTCATTTTACGATTTTTATGAGATTTTTAAATGATTTTGCTATAATCAGAACAAGATTAATACCAAATTAAAATAAGGAATATTGAATATGAGTAGGAGTTTGATCATCATTGGTGCAGGACCCGGTGGCTATGTTGCAGCTATTAGAGCAGCTCAATTAGGTATGAATGTGACAATTATTGAAAAAGAACACTTGGGAGGTGTTTGTCTTAACTGGGGATGCATTCCAACAAAAGCTTTGCTTCGAAGTGCTGAAGTGTACCATTTAGCTAAAAATGCAGAAAGTTTTGGTGTTAAAGTTAAAGATGTTTCCTTCGATCTTGATGCCATGGTAAAGCGCTCAAGAAGCGTTTCAGGACAATTATCAGGTGGGATCAAGGGCCTTTTGAAAAAGAATAAAGTGACTGTTATAGAAGGATCTGCTTTAATTTCAAAACCTGGCACCGTAGAAATAACATTGAAAGATGGCAAAAAAGAAACAAAATCAGCCGATCACATTATTATAGCAACGGGTGCAAAAGCAAGACGTTGGTTTGATCAAAAAGAAGATCATCCACGAATCTGGTATGCTAAGGAAGCGATGATTCCAAATTTCATGCCTAAAAAACTACTTATTATTGGCTCTGGTGCTATTGGAATTGAATTTGCATCTTTTTATAGTACTTTAGGGGCTGAGGTTACGGTTGTTGAAATGTTACCATCTATATTGCCACAAGAAGATCATGAAATTTCCTCTTTTGCACAAAAGCAACTTGAAAAGTCTGGTGTTAAATTTAAGGTTAATGCCCAGGTAAAAAAAATTGACCCCACAGATGTGACCGTCAATGCTGACATTGAAGTGGATTCAAAAATAGAACAGGAAAGTTTTGATGCTGTTATTGTGGCCATTGGTGTTGTTGGAAATACGGAAAATATTGGACTTGAAAACACAAAAGTTAAAGTTGAAAAATCGCAAATTGTTGTTGATGATTATTGTCAGACCCAAGAAAAGGGAATTTACGCTATAGGTGATGTAGCTGGTGCACCTTGGCTTGCACATAAGGCATCTCATGAAGGAATTATTTGTGTAGAAGCTATTGCAGATTTAAAAGCTCATCCTTTAAAACGTTCCAACATACCAGGCTGCACCTATAGCCATCCACAGATTGCAAGCGTTGGTTTGACTGAAAAAAAGGCACTTGAATTGGGATTGAAAATTAAAGTCGGAAAATTCCCTTTCCAAGCCAATGGTAAAGCGATTGCTTTAGGGGAACCATCAGGAATGGTTAAAACTATATTTGATGAAAAAACTGGTGAACTATTAGGAGCACATATGGTAGGTGCTGAAGTAACCGAAATGATACATGGTTTCGTCTTGGGTAAATCCTTAGAAGCAACCGAAGAGGATTTTATGAACACCATTTATCCTCATCCAACATTATCGGAAATGATGCACGAGTCAGTTTTAGATGCATTTAAACGTGTTATTCATAGTTAAATATATTTTAGCATATGAAAAAATCACGCATCATTTTTATGGGTACTCCAGATTTTGCAGTACCCACGTTGCAGTCGTTGTTCAATCATTCTGAAGTTGAAGTTGTGGCTGTTTTTACTCAGCCTCCAAAACCAAAGAATAGAGGACAGCATTTGCAGAAAACGCCTGTACATTTACTAGCAGAAGAAAACAACATCCAGGTTCTAACGCCTTCAACGTTAAAAGATGAGTCTATACAAAATACAATAAAAGACTTAGACGCAGATTTAATAGTAGTTGTTGCATATGGAATGTTGCTTCCCAAAGAAGTTTTATCTATTCCAAGAAGAGGTTGTTTGAATATACATGCCTCACTTTTACCGCGTTGGAGGGGGGCAGCACCCATTCAACGTTGTATTCAAGCTGGAGACAAGGAAACAGGGGTTTGTTTGATGGATATGGATGTTGGTCTAGATACAGGTGATGTTTATGCGTTATCTACAATACCAATCTTAATAACGGACACGGCACAAAGTATACACGACAAACTTTCTTCTGCTGGATCAGAATTACTCTATGAAAAGCTTAGCAATATATTATCAGGAACACTTGAGTTAACCCATCAATTAGAAGAAGGAATAACTTACGCCCACAAGTTAAAAAAAGAAGAAGGACAGATTAACTGGGAAATGCCAGCTGTTGATATTGTAAACCAAATTAGAGCTTTTCATTTATGGCCAGGATCTTTTTTTACCCTTCCTAATCAAGAAGTCATAAAGGTTCATTTAGCCCAAATTGCAAATGATGTCGCCACTCAAGATTTACAAATCGGGGATTTTTTTCAAAGTAAACCAGATACATGGTGTGTGAAATGTGGAAACCAAACAACACTAGAGCTTTTGCAAATACAAAAAATGGGTGGAAAGATATTAGCTGTTAAAGACTTTTTAAAAGGAACAAGGATTTTTTAGTCTTAATACTTCCTCGTTGATTCGTTTCCTATTTACTTGCTAGACCTTTCACTGAAATTATGTTTTTTATGCTTTTCTAGTATAGGGTTTTAATCTTTATAAGTTGATATACTCTTGAATATCGGTTACTGTCTCAGCATTTTATAGAACTTCCTTAATTTTTTCTGCTAGGTCTTTAAGTGTAAATGGTTTTTGAAGGAAATGAATATTCGAATTGTTTCCTAAGTTCTTTCTAAAGGTATCTTCTGTATATCCCGAGATGAAAATAGTTTTTAAATTGGGATATATTTCTAAAATCTTATTGCATAGGGTAGGTCCATCCATTTTTGGCATAACAACATCAGTGATAAGAAGATCAAATTTTCCACCATTTTGAACAATGTCAAGGGCTACATCTCCACTTTCGGCTTCAATTACTGTATAACCTTTATCCCGAAGAGCACGTGAACTAAATAGTCTTACGGCATCTTCATCTTCAACTAGAAGAATAGTTTCTGATCCTGTTAAATCTCGGCTGATAGTTTCTGGCACAGCAACAGTTTTTTGTTCCTCCCCATGATATCTTGGTATGTAAATTTTAAAATGAGTACCTTTACTGACTGTGCTATCTACGGATATATAGCCTTCAGTTTGTTTTACAATTCCAAATACAGTTGATAACCCAAGACCTGTTCCAGCACCTACTTCTTTTGTTGAAAAGAAAGGCTCAAAAATGTGCTCTATATGTATGGGATCAATGCCATGTCCATTATCAATCACTTCTATTAAAACATATTCACCAACAGGCATAATATCATGTCTTAAATTCATAGGTGTCATGTTTTTGAAATTGGATGTAATAATGGAAAGTGTACCACTAACGACATCTTCCATAGCATCTCTGGCATTTACCACCATGTTAATAACGACTTGTTCTAATTGGCTGATATCTGCCCAAATAGGCCATATGTCTCGTCCATGGTTTAGTTGCATATTAATATGTGCACCGATTAATCTACGTAGCAGTGCTGAAAGTTCTGCAAGGACATCTGTAATATTAATGACTTTAGGCTGTAAGTTCTGTTGACGAGAGAAAGCTAGAAGTTGACGAACCAAATTGGCTGCACGATTGGCATTTTGTTTAATTTGGATAATGTCCATGTAGGATGGGTCATTAGGCATATAGCGTTGAAGTAGGAGATCACAAAATCCAATCATTGCTGTCAATAAATTGTTAAAGTCGTGAGCAATTCCACCTGCTAATTGCCCTACAGCTTGCATTTTTTGTGATTGAATAAATTGCTGTTCAAGCAATTTTTGAGCTGATGTATCAATAAATTGAAGAACAACATTAATTTCTTTGGTGGAATCGTTCATCACATTTACGGCTTTTGCATATGCTGTTGTGTAAGATGGCAAATCGTTGAAAAAAATATCAAATGCAGCATGAGTGCACTTTTTTTCAAATAGTGAAGACAGTTTGGTTGTAATATCTTCTATTTTGTCTGTTTTTAAAAGGCTTAAAAATTTAGTGTTTTTGTCAATGGTTGTAGCTGAAGATGATTCGGAGATCAGTTTTTCTAAAGCTTGGTTAATATTAATAATGTCATATTTTGAACTAATCACCAATGATGGGATGGGTGAATGCAAGTAGAACGTTTCAGAATGAAGAGAATTTGTATTCTTTCCGTGTATATTGGCAAAAAGAGATGTGTCTATCACCATAATTTTGTAAATGGAAGAATTTTCATCTCTCTGGTTAAAGACATAACATTCTTTGCTGGGATGTTTATTAGAAATAGTTTCACATAACTGTATGCTATGAAAATTGCGTTCGTCAAAATTTTTGATAAAGTTTTTTAACGGTAAATTCAAGAAATCGTCTTTTTCTTTATTCAAGAAAGATGCAAAGGTAGAGTTTAGACCTAGTATTTTATGGTTATTTTTATGGGCATACACGATACCAAATAATGAATTATCAATGAACTCAATCAATTCCTCATTTTCTTTTTGAATATCTTCAAATTGCGTCACGCAAGAAGTTATATTTGTAAACGAGATGATGAAATAGTTGTCACTATTTTGGTTATTGAGTTTTGTTTTTAAGGTGTTGATATACCATTTTTTATTGTGTGAAGAATCATATTCGTTTTTTACCTCTATAAAACATGATCCATTGATTTCTTCTTCTATGAGGCTTTTAAATGTATTTTTATCAACATTTTGAATAATCCGTGGGTACAATTGCTGAATTAATTTGTCCTTGCTTTCAAATTGTTGACCCAATGTTGTAATGATGTTTTCACCTTTGCTATTGAAAACGCAATATTCGTGAAGGTGTAAAGTATTTTCTAGAAGAGAGATAAGATATTGAATATTGGTATTTTTCTTTTTATTGTTTTTGAATTGGAAAAATATATTAGATAAATATGAAAGCACTAGTATGGCAGTTAAAACCATTAATTGCTGAAATGAATAGTCGAAATATTGCGATAAAACAACACATGTGGTTGAAATGACGATAAGTGTAACGGCAATAAAAATTGAAATATTATCGTTTTTTTGATGTTGATTTGTATTTAATTTTAACTTCATACGGGCTATTAAGCTTTAATCTTTTTGATCAATATATAATAGCCTATCAATCTTTTGGGTCTACTCCAAGAATAAATAAATTTTAATTTAATTTTTCTACATTTTTATTCGTTTGTCTTTTTTCATAATCAGTATGTCTGCTATAAAATTTAATATTACAGCTATTGAACTATAAAATAATAAGCAAGCTATTATTAGAGGATAGTCTCGTGTTATAGCAGCTTCGTAACTTAGTGATGCTAGACCGTCTAGAGAAAATATTATTTCTACAATAAAGGATGATGAAAAAATAATATCCGTAAAATGTTTGATTAAATAGGGCGTAAAAGACATAAGTTTATTTTTAAAAATATGTTTTAAAACTACATCTTTTCGACTTAAGCCTTTTAAATATGCTTGTAAAACATAGCTTTTATAAGATTCACTGTTCAAATTCTGAGAGAATAAAAGTGAAATTCTACTGACACCAGAAAGAAGTAGAATGCATAGTGGCAATGTGTAATAGGCTAGATAACTTACAAGTGAAAAACCCTCTTCTTTCGCCTGAATAGATGAAGGATTAATTTTGAAAATTGAAAAAATTCCTCCCTCTGCTAGTAATAAAATGAAAAATATGGAAGACACATAAACAGGAATGTTGTTGAAGGTAATTAATAGAGTTTGAATCAAATTCTTAATTATGCTTCTTTCATAAATATAATTAAAGCAACTGATAAGTATTGACAAAGAACAGAGAATAACAAAATATATAGCTGCAAATATAAATGAAAATGAAGCTTTTTCTAGAATGGTGTCAGCGACTTTTTGGTGTTTATAAATGCTTTTACCAAAGTCACCTTTAAGGTAGTTAAAAAATAGCTTCGTGCTTTCAATCATGTAGCTTTTCTCTATATGATTAGATTGTTCTACTTGGTTTGTTATACCTAGAGTAGGTGAATAATTAAGATGATAGGAATTTGAAAAATTTTGACTATCTTCTTGGTTTTGTGATTGTTGAATATAATCCAGTGGTGATCCTGGAAATTTGCTAATCAAATAACAGTTTATAAAAAAAACTATGCTAATTGTGGATATAAGCAGTAAAAGACGTTTAATATAGTATGTCATTTTATTTGAAATACGCTGGTCCCACTCATTTCATGGGGTTTAGAAATATTCATCATCTGAAGGACAGAGGGTGCTATATCTGCAAGACTTTTAGGTAAGGCATGAAAATCTATGGGGTGACGATAGTTTATAACCATGAAGGGAACAGGATTTGTCGTGTGGGCTGTATGTGGTTGGCCATTATCTTCAGTCAGATTTTCCACATTCCCGTGATCTGCTGTGATAATCATAACCCAATTATTTTCAATAGCATTCGTAACTAACCGTTTTAAGCATTCATCAATCTTCAAAACTGAAGTAATGACGCTATCTTTAATGCCGGTGTGACCTACCATATCCGGGTTGGCATAATTGGATAATATAAATTTACAGTTATTACTCTTTATTTTGTCAATGATTGCGTTTGTGATCTGTTCCGCAGACATTTCTGGCATAAGATCATAGGTTGCTACTTTTGGAGAAGGGATAAGCAGTCTTTCCTCACCTTCAAAAGGTTTTTCTATGCCTCCATTAAAAAAATAGGTTACGTGTGCATATTTTTCTGTTTCTGCTATACGAAATTGTGAAATATTATTTTTGCTTAAAATGGAACCTAGGCTATTGCATGTACTTATTTTGTTAAACAGTACTGTGACATGAGAGGATATTTCGTCAGAATAGTTGGTCATCGTTGCTATGTTGCAAGACGTCACTGGTTTTATTGCACATTCGTTGAAATTTTTGTCTGTTAACATAGTAAGCAATTGTGTCATTCGATCTGATCTAAAATTAATAAACAAAAAAGAATCATTTTCTTGTATGCCTTGATAGTGTTGAATAGTTGAAGGTTCTATGAATTCATCTGTGATATTATTTTGATACGCATCCAGGATAACGCTTGTAAATGATTCAAAGTTTTTCTTTTGTGGTAATATATTTAAAAACGAATCATATGCCTTTTTCGTTCTCTCCCAACGTTTATCTCTATCCATAGCAAAATAGCGTCCACCAATTGTGCCATAGCTGCATTGAGAGGATTGTTGGCATAATTCGTCCAGTAGGTGAATAGATTGCAACGCCGCTTTTTGGCTAGTATCTCTACCGTCTAAAATAGGGTGAAGAAAAACATCGATGTTGTTTTGAAGTAGATAATTTGAAAAAAATAGAAAATGATCTTGATGCGAATGAACACCTCCGTCAGAAAATAGTCCAATAATGTGACATCGGTTATTAGTATTTTTAATTTTTTTTATAAAATTTTGTAAAGCTGCAATTTCATTAATCTTGTCATTTTGAATGCAGTAATTAATTCTTTCCAGGTTTTGCTCTATGCATCTACCAAGACCAATGGTCATGTGCCCAACTTCAGAATTTCCCATCTGGCCATGAGGTAAACCCACAAATTCTTCAGATGCATTCAAAAAAGTATGAGGATATTCTTCAAGAAGCTGCCTCCAATAAGGAGCATAAGTTAAAGCATTGTTTTCATCAAATTCTCTATGGCCCCAACCATCTAATATGCAAAGAAAAACAGACTGATCCATGAAAATTCTTTCTGAAAAGGTATATGCTACTATACCGTTTAAACGGGTTGAATATCTATATTATTGATGCGCTCTAGAATGAATTTTTTAATATTCTCTTCATTTTCGAAATGCAGTGAAATGTTGAGAATAGATATATTTTCTATGTGTGTGGGTGGAATTCTAAACCAATCTTTTTCTGTTGTTATTAAGGTGGATCCGGGAAATTTTTTATGAATTTTTTTTAATTTCACCATATCTAATATGGTGTAGGGATGGTGGTCTGGAAAGATTTCAAAATGATGAACATTGAAGTTTTCTTGTTCAAGTGTTTTGAGAAATTTTTTAGGGCAACCTAATCCACAAAAGGCAACAACATCTTTGTTTTTATGGATTCTCTGTGGTGTGATGGATGCTTCGAAGACTGGTTTGTCAGAAAAGCAAGAAAGAATTGAACAGCAATCTTCATTGCCAATTTTGATAACAGCATCTATTTTGTCATAAACATCAGATAAGGATTCTCTTAATGGGCCTGCTGGGAAAATTTTCCCATTTCCAACTCCTTGGATAGAGTCAAGTACAAGAAAACTAACATCTTTATGTATGGCGTTGCTTTGCAATCCGTCATCCATGATAAGTAGGTCGGCATTTCTATGTGCAGCTTTTTTGATAGATGATATGCGGTCAGGTCCAGACCATGTTGTTGCTTCTCTCGATAACAACAAAGATTCGTCACCTACTTGAAGATAATTATGTTTGTTTTCATTTACGCGAAGGGATTCTTTGATGTATCCGCCATAACCACGACTGATAATATGAATATCCTTAAAAGTAGTTTTTAATAGTTTGTTTAAAGCTATAGTGGTTGGTGTTTTTCCAGCACCACCCATTACGACATTGCCTATACATATTACCGGAATAGAAGCTTTATAAGAATGCGTTTTATGGTATTTATTTTGGACAATGGTATTCCATAGGTTTCCCAGGGGAGATAGTGAGTTGCTGACCCACGTTTCTTTGTTCCAAAAATTTGGTTGTTTAAGAAATTTCATACAATATCTGGTTATAAGTTTTAATTAGGGAGTGGAGTTACAGGTAGTATTCTCTGTGTAGAGTTTTTCAATTCATTTTGGGCAATAGGTAATGTTTGTTTTGGTGCGGGTGGGTTATTAGAAGCTGGTGTTATTTTTTTAGGAGAAGAAGACGATAGGATCAAAGATATAGTTGAGTATAAATGCTTTATGGTTTTATTAATTTTTTTTGGATAGAAAAATTCAAACGTTAAAAGAGCGCTAAAAATTATAACAAGAGAAGCTATAAATTTCAGAAGAGAAAAACTTTTCTTTTTTTTGTAAAGTGGTTCATATCGTAATTTATGAGTCTTAGATTCATGGATATTTTGCAAGCGAGGTGATGTATATGAAGTTGTCTCTTCTGATGGAAAGGTTATGGGCTGAGAAATTCTTTTGGGTGTGGGAACTGTGAGAAGCTCGTTCATTCCAGAATACGTATTTGATGCACCTAAGGTAATAAGATCTTGCAATAAAGGAGAAGGTTTGGTCTCTTTTTTCACAAGGGTTGGTGCGCTTGCCTGGTCAGCTGATGATGGGGATAAGCAAATCCACCACTGTGTATCACATTGTCCGCATTCAAATTTCCAGCCAAAAGCTTGTAAACTAGTATTGAATTTTGGTGTGGGTAATTTTCCAGATTCAACAGTAAAAGAAGCTTTGCAGTTCGGACAGTGAATGTGCACAATTTTTTTTCTATTATTTTGATATAATATTATTATACTTTAATAATGCCTCATAAATCAAGTTTTCTATTACAAAACGACGATAAATTAAAGTATCGGGTTGTTTTTCAGTCACCATTTTTATTGGGATTTATTTCTAAAAATATTTTTGATGATTGTGTTGAATTTAGATCAACACTTACTATCGTTTTTTTGACAGCTATGGTTAATCCACTGAATGATTTTTTGTCTTGAAAAACTAAAATTTTTTGCTTTTTCGAAGATGTGTTTTTTGAGGAAAAATTCTGTAATCCTAAGCGAGGTTTGAAGTTCTTGATACAATTGTGGTGACTCCAATGCAAAGTCTTCTATGATTTGATCCTCATTTAAGTCTAATTTTTTCCAAAAACAAGGGATAATGAATAATTTTGAATGATAGGGAATCCCAATTTCACGGCTGACACATTGCCCAGATTGCGGGGATATGTAAAAAACTTCGGAAACTCCTGAAACTGCGCAATGGCTAAAATCAAATCCAAAGCCTAATTCTGATAAAAGTAGTAATTCAAAAAGACAAATTTGAATGATAAGGTCTTTCGAATTAAAATGTTGCATTTCTATGTTGATATGATAAAACAGCTCGTAAAGTTTTGGATAAGTATGGCTATCTGGAAGAATATTAATGATATCATATAGATGGTTAAAAACCGCATTCTTTAGACTGCATTGAAAGCAGTAAAGGCTAGTTTGATGTTTACGTTCAAACGAAAATTTTCCTAACTGATCTTGAAGTCTCCCAAACCACAATGCTTGCCCGATATCGCCCACACTAATTAAAGCTGCACCATTCTGGCTTTTACTGTTTTGAAAGAGTCCTCTTTTTTTACCATTTTCTTTGCAAAAAAGAGTTAAAACATATGCCTTTTCGTTGAATGTTTTGACATTAACAACGATGCCTTCGTCAGACCATTTCATGGTGATAAATCAAAGATTTAAGACGAGTATGATGGATGTATATTTTTGGCTGGGGAACCTGGATTCGAACCAGAGTTGCACGGTCCAGAGCCGCGAGTTCTACCACTAAACTATTCCCCAAAATAAAGAGATTTACTCAGATTTTTAGATTATCAAAAAAAAAAATTAAAACAAAGAGATTTTTTTACAACAGTGTGTTAGAGTAATATTTATAACAAAGGAATATTAGTTTGACAAATTTGAATAGGGACAAGAAATATTACAGTGGATATAAGGACGACGGTTTTTGCGATGCACACCATCCTGTTATCGCTGCTATTGACCTTGGTACGAATTCGTGCAGACTACTTATTGCTTCTGTAAATATTGCAACATTAAAGAAATCTTTTTTTAGATCTCGACCACAGTCAAAGGGTTGGAAAATTTTAGATTCTTTTGCAAGAATCGTTCGCTTGGGTGAGGGGTTGTATAAAGATGATGTATTATCATCGGATGCCATCGAGCGCACCATTGAAGCCTTGAAAATTTGTAAAAGAAAAATGGATTTTCATAATGTTAAACATCTTAGAGCCGTTGCAACAGAAGCATGTCGAAGAGCTTCTAATAGTTCAGAATTGGTTGATCGCGTTTTTCATGAATTAGGAATTAAACTAGAAATTGTAACGACTGAAGAAGAAGCGCGTTTGGCATTGACAGGGTGTGCCGGAATTATGTCTTCCTCTATTCCTAACGGTATTGTCTTCGACATAGGTGGGGGCAGTACAGAAGTTGTACTGGTAAAGATTGACCAATCAGGTCGTCAACGTCCTGGTTATCCTGTTGCTTTTGAAGTTATTGATTCCATATCATTGCCCTACGGGGTTGTAACACTAAGTGAAAAATATGCGCAATTTGCTTCTTCTCCAGAAATTCATAAAAGCGTTCGCGACTTAATCAAAAATTCGTTGATGGATTTTGTAAACAAAAATAATATTATGCAATTTATTGAAATGAACAGTTTGCAAACAGTGGGATCTTCGGGTACGGTTACGACCTTTGCTGCTTTGCAATTAGGACTACAAAAATATGAAAGAAAAAAAATTGATGGCATGTCTTTGACGACAGAAGATATTAATACCATTAGTGATAATTTATTGAACATGCCTGATGACGAACGAATGAATCACCCTTGTATAGCTACAGGTCGTAGTGATCTTGTTATTATTGGGTCTGCCATATTACAAGGTATGTGCGACGCCTTTCCGCAGATAAGAATCAAAGTAGCGGATCGTGGAGTGCGTGAAGGTATTTTGGCAGAAATGTTGCAAAAAGTTCACTAGATGTCTTCCTAAAAAAATATATAAGATTTGCTGTTCTCAAACAATATTGTTTGAGATTTTTTTTGCTTTTTTTTAAAGATTCACTGATACTGAGACCATTAAAAATTATTTGCAATCAATTTTTAATGATTAACAATAAAATTATATTGATATTCATCTTTTTTTCACGTAGAATGAAGTTGTTAATGTTATTTATGGAGATCACAATGCATCATATTCAAAAGACAAGCTCGTACTTAGTTTCTCTTTTTAAATTTTTACTCATATGCTTGCCATTATATATATTTATCCAGTGGATATTTATACATCTTGATTTTGGAATGTGGAGTTTCTTGAATCAAAATATTGAAACCCCAGAAGGTTTTGTTAAGCTAAGTAAAATACAGTGGACGCCCATTCTACAATTTTTAGGATGTGTATCTGAATTTATAGGAAGATTACCCTTTTTCGTAAGCTTATGGTTTTTAATAGGTATTTTTCAAAACTATAAAAAAGGTAAAATTTTTAATTATGAAAATGCCTTGCTTTATAGAAAAATTGGATGGGTATGTTTTTTTGATGCTTTGTTCATCAAATCATTAAGCAAGACCTTATTAATATTAACTGTTACATTTACCAATCCTCCAGGGCATCGTTATATAACTATTTCATTTGGAACACCTAACCTAACAGCAATATTTTATGGCATGATTGTGATTGTTATATCATGGGTTATGTTAGAAGCATGCAAAATCAGTGAAGAAAATGAATTAATTGTATAAAGAGGATACATATGACAATAATTATTAATCTGGATGTGATGCTTGCTAAACGTAAAATGAAATTACAAGATTTGGCTGAAAATGTAGGTATTACCATCCAAAATTTATCTATTTTAAAAACAGGAAAGGCGAAGGCCATTCGTTTTTCTACTTTAGAAAGTATATGTGATAATTTAAATTGCCAACCAGGTGATATTTTGGAATTTAAAAGAGAGATAACAGACCATTGAGTGCTAAGTGTAAATATTTGTTAAATTTAATCTATTATTTTGATTAGTGATGACAATAGATTTTTATATGGGTTTACTTTGTATAAATGAATCCGATTTTTTGCTATATTTCGCATTTATTTCCCTTAAAAAATTTTTCATAAATGCGTATAGCTAGATTATTGATTTCTGTAAATATAAATATTTTTTTATTTAGTTTTTATTAATTATTAATTGTTATTTATTTGTAAAATACATTTTCGTATTTCTATCTATTATCTAAGGAGAACTATTTTGAAAATAAAACATATCATATCTACTTTAAGTTTAACAGTATTTTTTGTGAGCAATTCTTTTTCAATGGATTTATCTCGTCCTGTACCACTTACACGCGCAAGTTCCTTTGCTGATCTAAGCAGTATTTCTTCAGACAAAAGAGAAGAATTGGCTGCAAGACTAGCTGCTTTTAGTGCGGCAAATAGCCAAGCTAGGCAGCTAGCGGAAGAATTAGTAGAGGAAGCAAGAAAATCCTTTGGTGAAGGATCACGTCAACATCGAATTTTTGATGAAATGCATCGTAGCACACAAACTACAGGTGGTTTGTGTTATGAAGCAAGGGTTCTAGTGCCAAGCCAAGCAGATGATCTTTATCAACAGAAGATGCGTTTTAAAGCTGATTCTAGTGCTGACGTGCAACGACATATTGAGTATCTGACAGGTTCTGATGTAAGTTCTTACATTCGTAGCCCAGATGTAAATTTACCAAGTCTTAATGGCATTCGATCTGCAGCAGCTGAATCCAGAAAAACTGTTGAAGGAGAATCTCCTGAAGGGTTGGACTATGGATATCCCCGCTATACACGAGATCGTTAATTTTTTATATGTTCAAAATTCCCCGTTGTTTATAGCAGCGGGTTAAACGATTCAGTCCATTCAAAAGCTTTTTTTCCAAAAGTTTTAAATAACAAATTAACGTTTGATGCAAGTGAAAACAACAAATCAGGTTCTTATTACTCTGGTTAAACAATTGAAAAATATTCTTGAACAAGACCGTTTGTTAGCCCAAAACCATACACGAGCAATGATAATTTTTAACCATAAAAGAGGGCGTCATCATTTTTAATTTGGAACATGATTGTTTGTGTGTTTTACTTTATTAATATATATTTGACATATATGAAATAAATGTTTATATCTTATTTATATAAATATTTATTTAAGTTAGAAAGATTTTACAATGAATAAGATTTCTAAATTTTTTTTATTAACAAGCACGCTATTGTCCAGCGCACCACTGATGGCAGGTGATAACCCAATAGAAAATGATGGATTGTTAACCCGATTTAATAATCCTACACAAATACTTTCGATTCAAACGGACAATCGTTTGTTTGCGCCATCACAAATAGAATCTGAAACATTAATCGATTTAGCAAACACAATTGATGCATTTTCTCCTGAATATCTTGCTGAGATGAAACGTGCTATACAAATAGATCCTATGTATGAAAAAACTGAAATTTATTTTGAACGGTGCGAAATATTAAAGGGATTAAAAGAATTTAGCGAAGAAGCAACAAATATCAAAGATGGAGAATCTTCATGGATACAATTAATGGAATACATTGATCATTTGCATGCTTTTAAATTGAAAAATGCTGGTCATTTAGAAGCAGGGTCTCTTAAATCTACCGGTCCAAATATTGTTATTGTTGATAGGACAATAATAGCTACAATAAATATTTTTGAGAAAAATATTGAATATACTTCTCGATTTCTTTTAAAACATACAGAAAATCATCAAGCGGAAATCAATACATTTCCTGAAGCAATCAAAAGTATTTTATTAAGCATACAAGAAGAAGTGCAGCGTACCGTTCAAAGCCGCATATTAGATCAAGTTGACAATCATCAAGGATACCAGGATAGACTGGGAGATATAAGTTGGAGTTTAGCTAAAGCATTAAAAACAGCATTCAAAAGCAGCAATAAAACTTTGAATGAAATCATCAAGCTCATTGATAATATAATTACCTCTTCTGTTTAGAAAATTGTTGATGCATTAGAGATATTGGCTGTTAAACAAGCCGTATAAAAAAGTAATTGTTCAATCCAGGGGTGAACTATGTGCTTTGAAAGACATTAAAAATTTCCAGTTACGAATTAGCTTCACTTTTGGGGATTTTATAGCCAAGTTGGTTGAATACTGAAAAACTATTCCAATCCCCCATTGTAACTTTGGAAAAAGTGGCTCATGTTTGGATTCTAAAATTCTGTATGGTTTTGTTCCTGATTCTTTATTTATGTACATATAAAAACATTTTATATGTGTTGTTTTTAGTTCAGATTGATGCTTGTTTAATGATATAAACCTTCAAAATATGGTCAAATATTTAGGATGTGTTCATTTATTCACACCAGAATATTAATAATGGAAAAGATAAGGAATTCAAACTTTATGAAAATGATTCTATGTTTATATGTCTTACTGGCGCAGTCTTCGTGGGCCATTACTCCTGTTAATAATTGTGTTGTTATTCCCAAAAAAGGTGCAGAAGATTATGAAAAATATCATCAACTCGTAAATATAGTTGAGGGAAAACAACCTAATGTAGATTCAGTCGTGGATTCTGGTGATATATACCCTGTTGAACAAATAACTAAAGACTTTAATGTAATTGTAAATCTATTGAACGCTCAAACAATTGATAAAGGATGTAACCAATATAAGCAAACACCACTTATTATTGCTGTTGAAAAAGGAAATTTTTCACAGGTGGAGAAGATTTTAAAAGCTGGTTCAAACCCTAACATTCCAGATGCTGACGGAAAAACATCTTTACACTATGCATCTATTGCTAATAATGCAGAAATAGCTGATCTCTTGATAAAAAAAGGTGCTAACCCTTTTATATATGATACATTCAATAAAACGGCTAAAGATTATGCTGTTGAAAAGGGGGCTTCGAAGATTTTGAGTATGATACAGACGTTGTTGACTCAAAATAATGACTAGAAAGCTTTACGCTTAAAGATGCTCCATGTATGATGGAAGACAAGAATAAATCAAAAGTGAATATGTATAATGAGTGAGTTATTAGAACTAGAAAACAATCATTTGGGTATTTTAGATCATCTTCCTGAATGGGATTTATCGGATTTATATCACCACGATGAAGATCCCCAAATAAAAATGGATATAGCTGATATTCAAAAAAGAACAGAAATTTTTAAAAGTCAGTATCTTAATATTTTCAGATGTGCTGCTTGGACTCATCAAGATTTAGAAAATGCTATTGTTGAATATGAAAATATTTCTGAAAAATTATCAAAATTAGCATCTTATGCAGGTCTTAGATATTATACATCACTACAAGATCAGCAGGTATTAAATTTATATCAATTTACACAAGAAAAAGTACAAGAAATTTCTGCAGAGTTGATTTTTTTTAGCCTTGATTTAAATCAAATTTCAGATGAAAAGTTAAAAGAAGCTTATGATCAAAATCAAACGATATTGCGCTATCAGCCATTTATTGAGCAGATTAGGAAATTTAAACCTCACAGTTTATCTTTGGATATTGAGCAAACATTGATCAAAAAATCACTTACATCTTCACAGGCTTTTGTCAGATTATATGACGAAACCCTATCTAGAATGGAATTTGTGGTTGATGGTGATGTGATGAATATTTCTGAAGTTGTCGAGCTGATGTCAGATTTTGACGCCACAAAGCGCGCAAAAGGCGCAAGGGCTTTGGGTCAAGGGTTAGATAAAAATCAACATCTATTAACATTTATCATGAACCAAATTATTAAAGATAAAAGCATTGAAGATGATATGAGAGGTTATGCAAGTCCGTGGTCATCACGAGACTTATCTAATCAAATTGAAACAGATGTTGTTCATATATTGGTTGAAACCGTAAAAGAATCTTATGAAAATTTATCTCATCGCTATTATCGTCTTAAAGCAAAACTAATGAACCAAGATAAGATTCAATATTGGGATAGAAATGCACCACTTTATGATGATAGTTCAAAAATTTCTTGGCTAGAGGCTCGTAAAATTGTATTGGATAGCTATCATCAGTTTTGTCCAAAATTAGCCGAAATAGGGGCTCGATTTTTTGATAATTACTGGATTGATGTACCTGTAAAGTCTGGTAAAACTAGTGGTGCGTTTGCACACCCGTGCGTTCCTTCCGTTCATCCATATATCATGTTGAATTACTTAGGAAAACGCCGAGATGTTATGACATTAGCCCATGAATTAGGCCATGGTATTCATCAAATTTTAGCAAGCCATCAAGGATATCTATTGTCTGATACGCCGTTAACATTGGCTGAAACTGCATCTGTATTTGGTGAGATGTTAACGTTTAAACATATGCTGAAAGGCACACAAACTAAAGATGAAAAAAAACAGCTTTTGTCATCCAAAATTGAAGATATGCTGAATACGGTGATACGCCAAATTGCGTTTTATGACTTTGAAGTTAAAGCACACACAATGAGGAAGGAAAAAGAACTTTCCTATGAAGATTTGAATAAAATTTGGTTTGAAACTCAGACTCAAGCCTTAGGTGAATATGTTCATGTTGATGAAGTTATTCATAATTTGTGGGGATATATTTCACATTTTTATCATAGTCCTTTCTATGTTTATTCCTATGCTTTCGGAGATTGTTTGGTCAATTCCCTGTATAATATTTATGAAGAAAAACCTGAAGGTTTTGTTGAAAAATACACCGAGTTCTTAAAAGCTGGAGGGACTAAAGATTACAAAAAACTTTTAGAGCAATTTGAACTAGACCCTACAAAAAAGGATTTCTGGAAAAAGGGGCTTAGTATTATAGAGTCACTTATCGACGATTTTGAAAAATTAATTTAGTAATATGCTAATTAAGAAGAGCTATCAGTTGATTGATTATCAGTTCGCATGTTCAGAAATGGATGTGATGAAAGATCAATTGAAAACCTCACACCATAAAAGCCTAATTTGGTTTCTAGAACATAGTCCTGTTCTAACTGTTGGACGAAGTGCCACAGAACAAGATGTTCCTGCTGATATACAGATTCCTGTCTCTTTATCTAACAGAGGAGGAAAACTTACCTATCATGGTCCAGGACAGCTTGTTGTGTATATCGTTGCAGATCTTATAGAACTAAATTTAGATATAAGGCAATACTTAAATATTTTAGAGGATTGGATTACACGTGTATTAAAAAATTTCGGTATACAATCTTATGCTTCAAAAGAACGCGTTGGAATATGGCTGCAAGATGTTAATACTCTTCAAGAACAAAAAATTGCAGCCTTTGGACTACGTGTTTCAAAAGGTTTTGCGACCCATGGTTTTAGTCTTAATAGGAATTTAGATCTTAGTATTTACGAACATTTTACCCCTTGCGGACTTCAGTCTTTTGGTGTTTCTTCCTTATCAAGACAAAATATTTCTTTAACTTTTGATGAAATAGTTGAGCATTTTCTTATAAACTGCCCAAAGTCGCTTTTTTAGGTACATTAATGGATAATTTTTTCAGCTTTTTGAATTAAAAAGATTGACCAAATTATTCGTATATATGTAGTATTAAAACATAAACATTAATAAAAGAAGGTTTCTTCATGAATAAACAAGAATTAGTATCAGCAATCGCAAAAGGTTGTGGAATAAAAATTGCTGAAGCTGAACAAGCATTAGAAGTTACAATTGCAACAATTAAATCTGCTCTTAAAAGTGGTGATGAAGTAAGATTGTTAGGTTTTGGTTCATTCAGTGTTACACACAGACCAGCAACAGAAGGTCGTAATCCAAAAACAGGTGAAAAAATTCAAATTCCAGCAAAATCAGTACCAAAATTTAAACCTGGTAAAGATTTAAAAGACGCTGTTGCATAAGTTTTTGTTTTTATTTAGTGAAAAAGCTGTATATTATATGTGCAGCTTTTTTTTTATCATGTACTTTTAGTACATTTCCTCCGTAGAACCAGTTCCTATACTATCTCCACTGTAATCACTATCTGTTCTATTGTTAGATATTCCTTCATCATTATAGTAAGATCCAGTATTTTTCCCTCGCAATTGTCCTTTATAAAGCGACCCTTTTTGATGACTAATACCTACTTGATCGGCTTTTCTTCTAATATCGCTTTGATCAAAATTTACTATTTCTATAACCTTGTCGTTTTTTGGCTTGCAAAAATTGGTTGTTCTAAACATGACTCTGTTGCCATACCAATCACATTTTGCACATAATACATTTCTGCCTTCATCATTGATGTAGTACGCTAATGGTGCTGATTGACACCGTTTAGCAGTTTCTGCTTTTCTATCATTCTCAAATTGATAATTGTCATATTCTGAGCTTGGAATTTTATTAAACTGTTTGCAGTAATCTGAGCAAGGACTGCTTAATCCAACAGAGTGTAAGATGGACAAAGAAACTGCAAACCGTATATTTTTTTTTATAATTTTAAGCATTTTAAAACTCATGTGAATTGGGTTATTTTAAGTATTGTAAAACACTATATTTAAAAAAGTATTAAATTAAAAAAAGTTTATTTTAACCAAAAATAAACTTTAATCAAATAAAATCTATTCGTAATAAAACATAAAGAAATGTAAACATGCGAGTATTCTATTTATTTTCATTACTATTCATATGCAGTAGCTGTGATCACCAAGTAAAAACAACTTCTGAATTGGAAGTACCACCACCAGCTATGCATGTCCACACAGTATACCCAGGTGCGCATCCACCAATATATAGTAACGTTGGTATGATAGAAAGTAGTTATACTTCTGATTTTAATATTGATGCTTATACGCAAGAAGAAAAAGTTTTATTCAGGGATAACTAAAGTTGTTAGGTTTTTGATTTACTTTTTACCAAAAAGAAGGTTCCATATTTAAAACAAAAGATCCTTTTTGATATTCAAAATCCTGGAACTGTATTTGATTCATAATAGATTTTTTCACGTTTTCAAATTTCTGAAGACCTAGTATAAATGTTAAATCGATATACTTCATCCATTCATGAATGTGAGATGATTCAACATTAATATTATATTGAAATTGATTTTCATGCTTAATTTCTAAGGATATAAATGGAACCCTTTTAAGATCTTTGATAAGCGGAGTTGAATACAGAGATAAGATATTGGTTGAAATTTGACCGATCACATTTTTGATTTTAATATCATTATCCAGATTAAAGTCTTGCATGTCGAATCTTTTATAAATAATTTTATAATTATCGTGTAGATCAACACCAATATATAAGGTTCTACTTAAAATTTTTGGTTCAATAATTTTTTTTAGTGGGGTATAAACCAGGTATTTAGGTTTATGGCATGATAGTAAAAATTGGTTGTCTCTGAGGTAATAGACTTCTATATCGGCTAATATTTGTAGTCCTAGTGGTCCATCTATTTTTATGCATGCATTATTGATTTTGAGGTGTGGATACTGATCGTAAGAAATAACGTATGAATAAGATGAATATGATGCAAAATTATTTTCAACAAAGGTTTGTACATTTTTATCAATTTGTTTATAGGTATAAAACAATGATAAAGCGAAACAAAATAATATTGTGAAGTAGACAAGTAATTTCTTCATACAAACTTTATTGGATTTCTTTAACTAACAAAGATGTATGATGCTCAATTGTTTCTTGTAGTTGATTTAAAAAAATTCTTTTATCTAAACCAGGTTGTATTGGATGCAAAATATCGAAAATAATTGTACCTGGTTTTTTAATCCAACTTCTTTTGGGCCAAAATAAACCTGCATTTAAGGCTATGGGTACGACAGGAACATTCAGGTTACTATACATTAACGCTACTCCACCTTTGTATTTTGTGGTGGAACCAACATCTTGGCGTGTACCTTCTGGAAAAATCAGAATAGAGTAATTTTGTTTTAACATTTCTGATGATTTATTAAGGAGAACTCTTAAAGATTTTGAAGACTGGCTGCGTACAAGCGCTATGCTTTTTAATTTTAAAAGGTATTGACCAAACAAAGGTATAAAAAGTAACTCTTTTTTAAGGATGATAACAAAGCGGTTAAGAAGTAGGGAACATATTATTGTTTCAAAGGCCGATTGGTGTTTGAGTGCTAAAATACAAGGTCCATTTTTAAGAACATTTTCTAGATTTTCTTTTCCTCTAATCTCTAATTTTATACCCACAGCATATCGAAGTATAAAGAGAATAGAATTTGACCAAATTTTGAAAAGCTTCATACAAAAAGAATAGGGTAGAATAAGCATGGGGATATACATCAATGCTAGATAAAGAGGGGTTAGTGAGAAAAATATGATATTGAATACAAATGATCTAAAAAAAAGCATATACTTACCTTGTTTGTTTGGTTTTGACATAATTTAATTTTTTAAGAACTAAAAGTTTTATATCTTCTTTTCGTGCTTTGCTTGGTACGACAATACTAATCTCAACCTGAGATGACTCTTCAATGGCAACTACTTTCATAGAGTTGCCAACTACTGTACAGCTAATAAGAATATCATTAGGAGGTTTCATTGGGATGACTTATAAAATAATGTTAAGATGCTGGCATGATTTCCAAAACAGAATGAGGATCTTTTAGATATTTTTCAGCAACAGATTTAACCTCTTCCAAAGTTACTTCATTTATGTTTTTTTCAAAATGATTTAGGTCATCTAAAGATTGCTGATGTCCCAACATTAATGCAATATTTGACGCTAAATTTTCATTTCCATCGAACATGTTTGATATAGAATTTAAAATTACTTTTTTAGATAGTTTTAAATTTTCTTCATCTAAATTTTTGATATGAGTTTTAATTTTATCAAGAATCTTATCTTTAATATCATCCAATTTATGTTTAGGATTTATGGTTGCTGTTATACTGAACGATCTGGGATCTAATCCATCACCGTCGTAATGTGAACTAATGTTTAAAAGTTGTTCTGATTCGTCTACTAAATCGACATAAAGAGGAGTTAGAGAATGACCAGCAAGCATTTGATCCAAAAGACATAAAGCATAATATTCTTTGATGTCTTTAACTTTGCTATAGTTAGGAACATCATAAGACCACGATAGTATTTGCATAGCATTACGAGGATTCTTTTGTCTAATAACGTGTGTTACTCCATCTCTGTTTGGATTAGCAATGCGTTGTGGTGTTGTAAAAGTTCCTTTTTTCTTGAGCGACTTAAAATATTTTTCAACTAAAGGTTTTACTTCATCCATGGTTGTTCCACCAACAATAACAAGAGTTGTATTGTTGGGCTGATACCATGCATCATAATGATTTCTTGTGGAGTTATAATTGTATTTTTGGATATGGTGAGGATAACCGATGGGTGGAATTCCGTACGGATGGTAAGGGTTTGTTACTTGTAAGTATCTTTCAAACATGCTGCCAAAAGGATGATTTTCCACACGCATGCCACGTTCTTCTAAAACAACCTTTTTTTCAGAATCTACTTTTTTGTGAGTAAATGATAGATTTCTTAAACGATCCGCTTCCATCTGTAAAATTCTACCCATATGTGCTTTATGGATAGTGGTGTAGTAGAAGGTCATATCGTATTCTGTGAATGCGTTATTATGACCACCATTTTTTAAAATGATTTTATTAAATTGATCGTCTGGTATTTTTTTTGTACCAGAAAACATCATATGTTCTAGGAAATGTGATAAACCTACTTGATCAACAGGATCGTCTGCTGTTCCGACGTGCACAATCATGCCTACAGTTACAACAGGCAGCGCACCATTAGGAATAACAACTATTTTTAAACCGTTTTTAAGCTCTGCAGTTTCGTAATGAATGAAAGGTTCTTTTTTGATCATTGTTGTTTGTTCCACAGATGCTTCTAAAGTTGAAGTGCCCAGACATAAAGCTACGCCAAGAAGTGATTTTATCATTTTGATTCTCCTTGTTCTTTCTTTCCATAACTGAAGAAATAAAGCTTATCTTTTTGTAAGTGTTCTTTTGCTACTCGGTTAATTTCTTCCAGTGAGATGTCTTGTATAACTGAAGGCATTGATTTTATATCTTCAATGGTAAAACCTTGTCTTGTGTAGTCTAAAATAGTTCTGATTGCTTGGTTTGATTTGTCAAAATTGAGAAGATATGACCCGATGATAAAATCTTTGTGTAGAGCTAATTCTTCCTTAGTGATTTTATTCTTATCAGAAATATCCCATTCTTTTTGAATGATTTCTATAGCTGCATCGATGTTTCTAGGATTTGTGCCTAATGAACCTATGGTAAATTGTCGTATGTTGTCACGATATGGTCTAATGGAAACAGAATAAGCTAAACCTCTTTTTTCTCTAACTTCTTTCCAAATACGTGATTCAAATGGCATTGATCCCAAAATTGATTTTAATACATGGAATTTCAAAAAGTCAGGGTGGCTTTTGCTTAATGCTGGATGTGCAAACAAAACAACGGCTTGTGGTGATACAGCATCCAAGTGAATAACCGATTCTTTTGCTGGATAGGTAAAGGGTTCGATGATATTGGAAACAGTTTCTTCTTTGGGAAGATTTGAAATAAATTTCTCGATGCTTTGTTGATGTGTTTCTGTTAATGTTTCACCAATGAAAATGACTTTTAAGGTTTGTGTTGATATAAGGCGTTGAATAAAATTTTGAATATCTTCTTTGGAGATAGAATCAAGTGCAGCTAATGCTGGATCAATTGCATCAACGTAATCTGCATTTTCACCTAACAAATGGTTGAAAAATTTTTCTTTAGCCATGGTCTGTGGATCGTGAACAAGCTGCTGTAAGCTCATTTTTTGTTTTTGTTTGAGCAGTTCAAAACTCTTGTTAGATAAATCGCTTTGCAACAATAAGGATTTAAGCTTGTCCATGGATTCGCTGATTTTGTCAGCATTACAATTTAAAGTAATCGTAAAGCGATCAATAGATTTTCCAATGCTGATGGAAACATTATCCATTATAAGTGATTTTTGAAAATCTATTCTACTTAAACCCTTTGGGTATGCTTCACTAAAATAAGTTTCACAAAGATTAGAAAGTCCTGCAGCATAAGGTTTATTATTCTTATCTTTAAGAGGAATAATAAAGTCAAATACAATTTTGACATTCGTCTTTAAGGTTTTATCCATCACAATAAGTTGATGGCCCGTTGATAATTCTACACTTCTTAGGGGGATATCATTTTGGTTCATATTACTTTTTTCTTTTGAGATTTTCTTTTTTAGTAATAGCTTTGTATTTATGTTTTGATTTTGTGCCGATTGTTCATAACAATGTAAAGGGGCTGAAAAACAAAGAACTAAAGCCATCTTTTTTAAAAATATGTGGCTGAAGAGAATGTTGTTTTTGTTCATATAGATACCTAAAGATAAGAAATATAGGGGGGTATACCAGTGGAGTGAAGGAAATTATTTCTGTGTGTCTTTTTCATCGTTGGATAAGTTGGTGATATTATCCATCATTTTTTTGCCAACACCACTGAGAGATTTTTTTTCTTCAACAAGTTTTTCATCCTCGCTAATTTTTTCTTTGATATCTTTATCAACGTTATGAGCAAGTGATGCCTTTTTTACAAGAGCTTGAGTTGAAACTGCTTTTGCTGCTGCTTGCTTTTGATGTGGCTGGTTGCCAGCGATAACTTGTAATGCTTTCTGATTATGGTTGTTTGCTGATGAAACAGATGTTGTTGTTTCTTTTTTTTCTGGGGGACGCAAATCATAACAAGGTGGTAAACTGAGTGGAGGATTGTCAATCACATTCATCTCGTCTGGTTGATAGTGATCAAAACCAAAGGTTTTTTTGACACTATCGCATGCTGACAGCGTCATCATGGCAATGGTGAGAGTCGCTATATTTTGAAAGTGAAATTTGTTTTTCATAGTTCTTTTTTAATTTTGTGGTCTTATTATTTAATCATGCCATAAACGTCCTGCAATAATCAAGACTGCACCACACGTTATAAAACTGTCCGCACCATTAAAAACAGGAAAAGAAAAATTTTGATAGTGAAAGTGGATAAAATCAACAACAGCTTTATGCATGAAGCGATCGATAATATTACCAATTGCACCGGCTAAAATAAGTGTGTAGCCGTACAGTTCATGTTTTTTATTGCACTTGCAGATCATTGATATTAGCCAAAAACTAATCAGAGTTGTTGCTGAAATAATCAACCATGTTCCCAAAGTACCTGAAGCATTAAGCCATCCAAAACTTATTCCTTTGTTGAAAACTAAAATTAAGTTACAAAAGGGTGTAAGTTCGACCGATGAACCATTTGATAAAAACCTTAATGCTAATTCTTTTGTCCATTGGTCAAAACTAATAAGAGATATAAGGGTGAAAATGAAAATCCATTTATTTTTTTTGAGCATAATTTTTTCTTTTGATGAATGCTAGATGGTTATTTTATTAAATTTAATCTATGATAGTTTAAAAATATATTTTATTGAAGAGGGAAAATGGGTTTTAATTGTGGAATTGTTGGTTTACCAAACATTGGAAAATCAACTTTGTTTAATGCTTTAACGTCAACATCAGCTGCAGAAGCTGCAAATTATCCGTTTTGCACAATAGATCCTAATGTTGGTAGGGTAGGTGTGCCTGATGAACGATTGGATAAATTGGCATCTTTAGCTGGTTCCCAAAAAATCATTCCTACCCAATTAGAATTTGTTGATATTGCTGGACTTGTAAAAGGAGCGTCTCAGGGAGAAGGATTAGGCAATCAGTTCTTAGGTCATATTTTAAGTGTCGATGCTATTATTCATGTTCTGCGCTGCTTTGAAGATGACGATATAACACACGTTAATGGATCGGTCGATCCTTTAAGAGATTTAGAGATTATAGAAACAGAACTGCTGTTGGCAGATCTTGCAAGTTTGCAGAAAAGAATACCGGGACTTGAAAAAAGGTCTAAACAGGACCCTGAAGCGAAGGAGCAGTTTGCTATGGCTCAAAAGATTTTGCCACAGTTAGAAAATGGAATGCAGCTTTCAAAAGTGAAGTGGACTGAAGAAGAAATAGAAATACTTAAGAAAATGAATTTCTTGACTTTCAAGCCTATGCTGTATGTGTGTAACGTTAGCGAGAACGATGTTAATACAGGTAATGAGCATACTAAAAAAATAGAATCCTATGCTCAACAAAATTTTGGAATGTCAGTTATTATATCTGCGGCTATAGAGGCAGAAATTTCTCAGCTTTCAGTGTCAGAGCAAAAAGAATTTTTAGAAAGTTTAGGTATGGTTCAGACTGGTCTGGCTAACATTGTGCGTGCTGGGTATGAGCTTTTAGGTTTGTCGACCTATTTTACGGTAGGTCCAAAAGAAGCAAGAGCATGGACAATTAAAAAGGGATTTAAGGCGCCTCAAGCAGCAGGTGTTATTCATACAGATTTTGAGCGTGGTTTTATTTGTGCCGAAACCATTGCTTATGCTGACTATGTTTCATGTGGTGGTGAATTACAGGCTAAGACAGCAGGAAAATGGAGGCAAGAAGGAAAAGAATATACGGTGCAAGATGGTGATGTCATTAACTTTAGGTTCAACGTATAAAAATACATGTAGTCTCACTAGTGTTTTATAAGTGAGACTACATGTATTAACTTAATGCATCCTTTTTTAGCGAAGATTTGCTATAGGAGGCAATTTGTATCTGTCTTGTGTGGCGGATGCTGCTGTCTCCTCACCTAAAAGGGGTTGCGATGTAATTTCTCTGTTTCTGCTACTGTAACCTTTTATGTAGCCTTTTTTTCTTGATGCATTGTAGCTATCGGCTAGTGCAGCACTATTTTCTGGTGAATATCTTGCGAAATCAGATGCTCTATAATCGCGTTCTTGCGCATTTCTTTCTCTTATTGCAGTATCATATTGGCCTGCAACATCACGTTGAATCTCATCGAAAACTTGATTACGTTCAACTATATTTTCTTTATCAAAGCTGGGTGATGGTGATCTGGAATCAATTGTTAAAGATTGAATTTTGCGAGATAATTCATTTGAACTGAAAATTTCACTATCTTTCTGAGTGGTTGTGTTTTTGCTATCTGGTTTTGTTAATCGGATGATGTAAACATTCTTGATGTCAAATTTATTGTCAAGAGTCACTGAAAATAGGATGTATCCTTCATTGATTATTTTTGACGCTTCACTAGACTCAGCCCCTAATCTTACTAACTGGGAAATTTGAACAATCAATCCGCCATTTTTTTGAAGTCTCAATTTTTCTTCTTCACCTAATTTTTGCAAATCGTCTTTAAGATCTTGAGGAAGTGAAAAATCTTTAGCATCTTCAGATCGTGCAGCTTCTACATAAACATCATATTTGTTAGCTTCACGGGCATCATTAATACTTATTTGACTGTCCATTTTTAAGCTTTTGCTAGACTGAATTTCTTTAAGTTTGTCGTCATCGGCAAAAATTTCACCGAATGCAGCTATGGCTAAGGCATTTTTAAATTCACTGTAAGGTGATTTAGTTTTGGAAAATTCACTGAGTATTATTGCTGTATATTTAATGCAATTTTTAATATAATGTTGTGTGTAGAATAAAAGTTGAACCTCTTCTTTAGACAGTTCTGTTTCTTTTTTTGTTAAATTTTTAATAAACGTTCTGTGTGCTTCGTCTCTAATGAGGTATTGGTGATTAAGTATAATATTTTTCCATGCATTGATATCTGCAGTTTTATTTTTATATGGTTCAATTGTGTTTGAAGATGATGTTGGTGTGTCTAAATTGAAGTAATTTACATAATCGTTATCTAAGGATCTTGTTTTATCAAGGGTTCTAGCGTATTCGCTGTAATAAGAAGACATTTCCTGTGTTTTTTGAAGATTTACATCTTTTGCTTTATCTTTAGTTGTTGATGCTTCTGAGGAAAAAACAATATTAGGGGTTATAAAAGGAAGTGCTAGAGTGCTTAAGAGTAAGATATGTTTAATTTTCATTATTGAAACTCCGAAAAATGATGATTTTCTGTGATTTTACTAATGCTATAATATGTATAAATGGTTAATAAATAATTGATTTTCCTGTAAATTAAATTTCTTTAACGAAATCTTAATTTCCCTTTTTCTTTTTTTTGTTGAAAAAACAGAATGACTGGTGTAGTCTCGTTACATAATAATGGGTCACATAGCTCAGCGGTAGAGCACTACGTTGACATCGTAGGGGTCACAGGTTCAATCCCTGTTGTGACCACCATTTCTCTCTTTTAAAAATATTTCTTCATTTTTTAAGTTTGAACCCCTTGTGAGTAATAGCCCTTTTGCTTGTAATTATTGCAATTGATGTGTTAGAATAAAGGTTGATTTAATAAAGGATATTCTTGCGTGGTAAAAAACGGGGCGCCTAAAGTTATAGCAAATTGGAAAATGAATGGTACTTTAGACCTTTTAAGTACAATGGTTGATGACTTATCTTCAGAAAATTTAGATCATAACATTATATTTTGCCTGCCTTTTCCTTTATTGGGTTACGCATTTGTCAAATATTCTAATATTATTTTGGGGGCTCAAGATTGTCACGAGCAAGAACATGGTGCATTTACGGGTTGTACCAGTGCGCAAATGTTAAACGAGCTTAATATTAGGTATGTTGTACTGGGGCATTCAGAAAGAAGACTGCATTGTAATGAAACTAACCCGCTCATTAAGCAAAAAGCTATTACTGCGTTTCAAAATGGTTTTTTCCCTATTTTGTGTGTTGGTGAATCTCTAGATGTGTATAACAAAGGAGATTCTACAAGTTTTGTTGCCAATCAAGTTAAAGAACTAACGTCTGACTTAGACTTTCCTTATGCTATAGCTTATGAACCTTTGTGGTCTATTGGATCTGGAATACTTCCTAAAATGCACGAAATTGTTGAAGTGATTAATTGTGTTCATGAAATTGCACCAGATATTAAAGTTTACTACGGAGGATCTGTCAATTCTGCAAATGCGTTTGATATAGCCCATTGTAAAGGGTTGTATGGTGTGCTCGTTGGCGGCGCAAGTTTGAAATCTGATGAACTTATCTCTATTGTTAAGGCCTTTGATCAAGTTACACAGCATAGTTCTAATTAAAATCTCACTGGGGGATGAAATATGGTAGAAAGGCATTATGATCTCATCTGTGTTGGGGCAGGTTTGGTTGGTCGTCTAACGGCGTGTGCTTTGGCTTCAGCAGGTTTTAAAGTACTATCTATTGATGCTTTTTCATTTAATGAAGATACAATTTCCAGCCAAGATGGACGCACAACATTTGTTTCGCTTAAATCAAAAGAAATATTAGAACGTTTTGGATTTTGGGAAGCCTTAGTTCCTTTTTCGCAGCCCATTCAAAATATTTTAGCTTATGAACATCAGACGCCTTGGTATTTAGATTATAGTTCTAAAGAATTTACGAATTCGCCTATGGGCTATATTGTTGAAAATAAATATGTTTACAAAAGTCTGTATCAACATGAAAGAGTTGATAATTTAGACGTAATAACAGGTGTGAGAGTTTCTTCTATTGATGTTACAGAATATAAAGCGGTTGTTAAAACCGATTGTGGAACAACTTATTCTGCTTCTTTGATTTTGGGGATTGATGGTAGATTTTCTGCTATTCGCAAGTTTGCGCCACAGATCATAGAAAGCTCTCATCAATATGATCAAAAAGCATGTGTCTTACATATCTCTCACGAAAAATCGCACGAAGCGACAGCCTATGAAGTGTTTACTTCCAATGGGCCTCTAGCTATTTTGCCATTAATTGCAACCGAAGAATATTCCAATCGATCAGGAATCGTGTGGTGTCAAAAAAATACTTTTGATTTTGAATCTTTGTCTGATGATCAAATAGCAGAAACGTTATCAAATTTGTTTCCACATCTTGGTGCATTGAAAGTAATTAGTTCGAAGTGGATATATCCTCTACAATTTTTAAAAGTAAATCAACTTATCGATAAGAGAATAGCTCTGATTGGTGATTCTGGGCATGTCTTACATCCCATTGCTGGTCAAGGTGTTAATCTGGGGTGGAGAGATGCTGAAAAAATAATCGACTTATTAGTCAGTCAAAAAAAACTTGGACTTGATTATGGTGGTCCAATTCTGCTACAACAATATGATGATGCTCGGAAATTTGACCGTTTGAGCATGTCTTTCATGACAGATTTTTTGAGTAAAATTTATAGCTCGAATTTAAAATCCGTTAAGCTTATTAGAAATACAGGTTTCGCATTACTCAATGTGCTAAAGCCTGTCAAAAACTTTCTTGTAAGAAGAGCAATGGGTTTATTTTAAGAGTAATAAATCAACGATAATAATGTTAACGATTAACTTTAGGGAATAAATATGACGACAGAAACACAGCCACAAATTAACACACCAACAAAACCGCCATTTGAAATGATTATTCAATATATTAAAGATCAGTCTTTTGAAAATATAAATCCTGTAGAAAATTTTCTAAAAGAACAAGCTGATGGTATTAATGTTACACCAAATTTCGATGTTTCATCTGCTGTTGCAAAAGAAGGAATTCACGAAGTTTCTATTGATCTTAGAATGGAATTTACCAATAATGCATCTAAGCCTATGTTTATTGCTGAATTAAAATATGCGGCATTAGTTCATGTGAATACACAAGAATATCCTGACTTACCCTTAGATTTTGTGCTTAATGGTCATATTGCAAACATGATGTATCCCTATGCTCGAGCAATTATGTCATCAATGATACGTGATGGTGGTTTCACTGGTTTTGTTATGCCTATGTATGATTTTGTTGAACTTTATCACCACAAAAACGCTCCTCAAGACGTCAAAACTGCGTAGAACAAAAGCACATGTCATTTTATCATAAACTAGATCTTCTAATCGAACACCACAAACAAATTGAGACACAATTATCAACTTGTCTGAATGATGATCCGTCTCAATATGCACGTTTGTCAAAAGAATTTTCTGATATGACTCCCATTGTAGAATCAATTTTGGCGTTTAAAAAAGCCAAACAGGATATGGAAGATCTAGAATCTCTACTGCAGTCAACGGTAGATGACCCTGAAATGAAAGCACTTCTTTCTGACGAATATTTTAGTTTAAAAGAAAGCGTTCCGCAGTTAGAACATCACATCAAAGTTCTTCTTTTGCCTAAAGATGTGAATGATAACAAAAATGTTATTTTGGAAATCAGAGCGGGAACAGGTGGTGAAGAAGCAGGGTTGTTTGCTTCAAATTTACTGAGAATGTATCAAAGATATGCTGCTGTTAAAGGGTGGCGTTTTGAACTGATGGGCGTTTCCGACACTGGAATTGGTGGAATTAAAGAAGCCTCAGCTTCAATTTCTGGTTCCGGCTGTTATGCTCGTTTAAAATTTGAATCTGGTGTTCACCGCGTTCAGCGTGTTCCAGAGACAGAATCGAGTGGGCGTGTTCACACGTCTGCAGCAACTGTTGCAGTACTTCCCGAAGCTGAGGAAGTGGATGTTCAAATTGATGAAAAAGATTTGGTAATTGATGTTTACAGAGCTTCTGGTGCAGGAGGACAACACGTCAACACAACAGACAGTGCTGTAAGAATTACCCACGTGCCTTCTGGTGTTGTGGTGTGTCAACAAGATGAAAGATCTCAACATAAAAATAAAGCCAAAGCTTTGAAAATTTTGAGATCTAAGTTGTATGAAGAACAAGAAAGAAAACTAAATCAAGAAAGATCAGCAGATCGTAAAAGCCAGGTTGGTTCAGGAGACCGTTCGGAGAGAATTCGTACCTATAATTATCCACAAGGTCGAGTCAGTGATCATCGTATTAACCTAACACTTTATAAAATCCATCAAATTATGGATGGTGAAGCTTTAGACGAAATGATTGATGCCTTAATATCAGAAGACCAAGCTTCAAAACTTTCGCAGGATAGCATATGATTAATCCTATTCGTTTGACACCAGATATTACAATTGATCCTGCAGTGATATTGGCACCTATGTCTGGAGTTACAGATATGCCATTTAGAGAAATGGTAACTAAACTTGGTTCAGGATTAGTTGTATCTGAAATGATTGCAAGCCAAGCTATGGTTAGGCATGCGCGTCAAACAATGAAAATGATTGAAAAATCATCATATGAAACAACACCAGTTGTTCAAATTGCTGGTTGCGATCCCAAAGTCATGGCAGAAGCTGCAAAGCTGAATGAAGATATGGGTGCAAAAATTATTGATATTAATATGGGCTGTCCTGTAAAAAAAATAGTCAATACTTTTGCTGGATCAGCATTGATGAAAAATGAAGATCTTGCATGCCAAATTTTAGAAGAAGTTGTTAATGCTGTTTCTGTTCCTGTTACGTTAAAGATGCGAACAGGTTGGAATGATGAACATCGTAATGCTCCGGTTCTTGCAAAAAGAGCAGAAGAAGCAGGTATTAAAATGATTACTATTCATGGTAGAACACGTTGCCAGTTGTACAATGGAAAATCTGATTGGGCTTTTATTCGTAAAGTTAAAGAATGTGTTTCTATTCCTGTTATAGGAAATGGCGATGTTGTTACAGAAGAAAATGCTAGAGACCTTTTGGATATCAGCGGTGCTGATGGTGTCATGATTGGAAGAGGTGCCTATGGAAGACCTTGGTTTATTGACCAAACAGCACACTTTTTAAAGTATAACGTCATTAAAAAAGACCCTGAAATAAAAGTTCAGCACGAAATAGTCACCGAACATCTGGAAAATATATTTAAACATTATGGTTATGAAACTGGTGTTAAAATGGCTAGAAAGCACTTAGGGTGGTATAGCAAAGGCTTAGAAGATTCAGCAGATTATAGAGTTAAAGTTAATCAGATTGAATGTCATGTTGAATTGCGTAGCTGCGTTCATGAATTTTATTCAAGGTTTTGTTAACTCATGGGACATAGCAAAAAAGTTCAAAGTTCTACGTACGATTCATGTTCTTTAAAAGAAGTTGTAGAAGAATATCTACGCAATTTTGTAGACAAACATAAAGGCTGTTTACCTGAAGGTGAATTTCATGAATTAGTCATTCAGCAAGTTGAAAAACCTTTAATAGATATATGTTTAGAAATCAGTAATAACAACCAAACAAAAGCAGCACAACTTTTAGGAATGAATCGTAATACTTTGAAAAAAAAGATTCAGCAGTACGAGAACTTTTGTGCGAAGATAGATTAAGACTCTTTTAGAATGTGTTCTCTTATGCCTAACTTTATGTGCGAAATAAAATCGATTGGTGTTATTGGTTCAGGGGCCATGGGGTTAGGAATAGCAGAACATTTTTTAATTTCTGGGTATAACGTATCCGTAATAGATAGTCAGCTCGAAAATTTGAACAAAGGTTTTTTTTTACTTAAAGAAAAAATTAACAAATACGGAATAAAAAATAAATTATCATCACAAGAAATAGAATCAATACTTGATCGATGTTTGTTTTCAACGTCTTATTCATTATTAAAAGACAGAGATGTCAATTTTGTTATTGAAGCCGTTTATGAAGATATAGAAGTTAAGTCAAAAGTATTTGAATCTGTTGTACAATATGTTGATGAAAAGGTTATTTTAGCAACCAATACATCCTCTCTATCTATAGAGGAATTAGCGGGTTTTGTTCAATCGCCAGAACGTTTTTTGGGTGTACATTTCTTTAATCCTGTAAAGCACATGCCTCTTGTGGAAATTATTCCACACTCATTGACACACATAGACGTTATTCAGATTGTTAAGTCGTTAATCAGTAATACACAAAAAGTAGGCGTTGTATGTAAAGATTCTCCAGGTTTTATCGTGAACAAGCTTTTGATTCCTATGATTAATCAAGCAGGACAAATGTTAGATAAAGGAATAGCTTGTCCCCAAGATATTGATAGAGCTATGACACTGGGTGCTAAAATACCTATGGGTCCTTTAAAACTTGCTGATTTTATCGGTCTAGATATCGTTGTTGCAATTCAAAATATTCTCTATCATGAGGAAAAAAATGATTATTATAAACCAGCAAAATGTTTTGCATCATTAGTAGAGAAGGGGTGTCTGGGTTTAAAAACTAAAAAAGGTATTTATGATTATGAATAGAAATGTCTGAAAAAAATATCAAGAAGTGCCATAATTTATCTTGTTATTTAGAAGGCCTTTATAAGGCGCCCAAATTTAGAGGGGCGCACATTAAAGACTATGACTCTTGGTACTATTTCTGTAAAGAACACGTTAGAGAATATAACGCTGCTTGGAATTATCTTGATGGTATG
This sequence comes from Candidatus Pelagibacter sp., assembly GCA_013823725.1. Lineage (GTDB taxonomy): Bacteria > Pseudomonadota > Alphaproteobacteria > Paracaedibacterales > CAIOTO01 > PNMQ01. The sequence goes on along the minus strand of PNMQ01000002.1, from coordinate 19,493 downwards.
AATGAGGATGAAATATATCAAACCTGGAAAAGAGGTTTGATGGGAGATAGGCCAACATTTGATCTAACTTCCCCACTTCTAAAAAAAGCAAACTTGAAATTTTCAGATTTTGAATATATTGACAAGTTTAAATCTTCCTCTAACAAAAAATTTTCAAAAAAAGAAATTAAATCATACAGCCCAGATATTATAGAAGCACTCCATTTTTTTAAATTAGGACAACCACCTTCTAAGCAAGAATTAATGGAGATTTATAGAAAGTTTGTTAAAAAATTTCATCCTGATTTAAATATGGGTTCTCTTGAATCAGAAGAAAAGTTAAAAAAAACACTGCTCTATTTTAAACTTTTAGAAAAAATGATGCATGTGGTTGCTTTGTTCCGCATATTATTTTATGTTCAGATTTAGAGATAGGATATGTTATCTCTTTAAAAGTATAAAAAGTTTAACCTTAAGGAATAATAATATGCGCAGTGTATTTTCAAAATATTTAATAAGAAATTTTTTAGGAGTACTCCTTTTGATTACAGGTTGTGGTCACCAATCCGTCAATGATTTGCCAGAGGGGTTTGTTTATTTAACAGATGTGGATCCTAGCATCATCGAACATTCTCGTTATGCAACAAACGAGAATTTTTTAAACAAACCAGTTGAAGGATACCAAAACAAACGCGTTATTTGCACAAAAGAAGCCGCCAATAAATTAAAACTCGTCCATGCTGATCTAAAATTACAAGGCTTTAAATTGGTTGTTTATGATGGATATCGCCCTCAGCGTGCTGTTAATGAATTTATGAGCTGGAGTAAAGATATAAACGACCAAGCTGCAAAACCTTATTATTACCCAACAATTGATAAAAGGAATGTTTTTAAATTAGGTTATGTATGTGAAAAATCAAGCCACAGTCGTGGAAGCACATTCGATTTAACTTTAATTAAAATTAATGAGACCTTGAAACCCATTTCGTATTCTACAAAGGCTATAAAAAAGGGTGAAATCATTCCTATTTTGGATGACAACACTGTAGATATGGGATCAAGTTTTGATTTATTCCACGAAGTCTCTCATCACGATTCACCTTTAGTTAATAGTGAGCAGACAAAAATGCGTAATCTGTTAAGAAATTCTATGAAGAATCATGGATTCAAAGATTATCAAGAAGAATGGTGGCACTACACACTAGGAAACGAACCATACCCTAATACTTATTTTGATTTTCCAGTAAATTAATGGATCAAATATAATCCTGTTTATTTTAGCTTTTCTTCAAACAAAAATGAAGAAAAGCTAAAATAGTTCAAAAGTAATAACATATTAATTTTGAACTATTTTACTTTATGTGGCTAAGTGCATTAGCTCTTTTTGTAGATAGTTGATGGGTGAGTAAAAGTAATCGGACTATCTTTCAATTTGTTTAATATAATCTTGAAGATCACCGTCAAATTGGTTGAGCGTTTTATTTTTGATCACCCATAAACGATCTGCTACATGTCGCAGTAAATGTCTATCATGAGTAATCAAAATAACAGCACCTGTGTAGGTGTTGAGTGCATCAATTAACGATTCTCTCATTTCCATATCCAAATGGTTTGTTGGTTCATCTAGTATCAGTAGATTAGGGGATTCTGCTGTTAGACAAGAAAATAAAAGCCTTGCACGTTCTCCACCTGAAAGTAATTTTATTTTTTGGTCAGCCTTGTCTTTGACAAAACCAAATCTACCTAGATGGCTGCGAATTTGTGTTGGATTTGCTTTAGGCATAGCGTCCGACACTACATTATACGCCGTACGATCCATATCCATGTTGTCGAATTGATCTTGTTTATAAAATGCTATTTTTAATTTGCCATGCCGCTTTACTTCACCGCCAAAGGGCTCTAGTTCACCTGCTAAAAATTTAGCTAAAGTCGATTTACCGTTGCCATTAGACCCAACTAAGCCAATTCTTTCATCGGGACTTAAAGTGGCATTGATATTATGAAGAATCACTTTATCTCCATAGCCAATAGAAACTTTTTCAAAAGATAACATAGGAGGAGAAATTGTTTCAGGTTGTGGAAAGTTAAATGCTACAGTGGGGTCTGATTTATCGACAGGTATAAGTTTTAGTTTTTGAATTGCCTTCATGCGACTTTGGGCTTGTCGAGCCTTCGATGCTGTAGCTTTAAAACGATCAACAAACGATTGCATGTGGGCACGTTGTTCTTCTAAACGAGCATTGTAGGCAGCAAGGTTAGCTTGTTGTTGTTCATATACTGCTAGAAATGTGTCGAAATTTCCGGTGTAACGAGAAACTTTTCCATTTTTAAGATGAAGTACGTTATTGATAGTCGCATTCAAAAATTCTCTATCATGAGAAATCATAAGAAAACTTTTAGAATATTTAGATAAAAATTGTTGAAGCCATTGGGTTGTTTCAAAATCAAGATGGTTTGTGGGTTCATCGAGAAGGAGAAGGTCAGGTTCTTGAAATAATGCTGCAGCTAGTGCTATACGCATACGAAAACCACCTGAAAATGTCTTTAAGGGGCGAAGTTGGTCTTCATCATTAAATCCTAATCCCTTTAAAACAATAGCGGCACGAGATTCTGCTGTATAAGCATCAATTTGTATGAGGCGCTCATAAATATCGCCCATACGATCCGCACTTTGGCAGTCTTCTAATTCTTTAAGTAAAGACAGCCTTTCTTGATCTTGTTCTAATAAATAATCTAAAGGTGATAAATCACCACTAGGCATTTCTTGTTTTATGGATAGTATTTTGTAATGCTTTGCAATTTCAAGATCTCCGCTATCAATTGTGGCCAAGCCTTGCATTACGTTAAAAAGCGTAGATTTTCCGCATCCGTTTCTTCCAACTAAACCAACACGCTGATTGTTAGAAATTTGAAAGGTAACTTTTTCAAGCAGAGATCTTCCGCTAATACTATAATTGACTTGATTAAGTGATATCATGATTATGCTTTACTAAGTTATTTTTATAAAAGTTTATATTGGATAATTTGATTCATAATAATAAATAAATTAAATCTTAATGAATAAATGTTATTAGGTAATTATTCATTGAAAATTTATATATATCATTTATAAATAAACAAAAAATTTATTTATTCTACCATGATTGAGACATTTTTCAAAGTTCTTAATAACTCTTTAGCTCAAGCGATGTAGCTTTTGTATTTATGCAGTTTATGTTTCTAAAACTTCTGGGAATTCGATATTATTAAGAAGCATTTCTTTGAAAACAAATTCATTGAATTTAACACCAGTATGATCTGTTGGATCTGGTATATATTTAATCGTAGCTATTACGCGATAACCATGTTCGTTAAATTCGGAAATACCCAAAAAGTTGCATTCAGGATCCACTCTTTTTTCATAGTAAGTCGTACTTCTTAATTTTGTTAAAGCGTCTTTAAAACATTTTTCAACCAAGCTGATGTCTTGTTTAAATCCAATAAGAACTTCGGATTTAAAGATGCGTAAATCTCTGGAATAGTTGACAATTTTAGTGATGGTTGAAAATGGAATAACTTCAACCTCTCCAGTGGATAAACGTAAAACCATAGACCTTAGATTTAATTCTTCAATTTTACCTTTTGTGTCTCCTATTTTAACAACTTCTCCCACAGAAATTATGCCTCGCAAGATTGTAATGATTCCATGCAGAAGATCTTGTAACATGGTTTTAGAAGCAACAGCTATTGCTATACACATCAAAGAAAATCCAAACAACAATGGAAAAACATTTACTTTTAAGATGTCTAGCACAATGATAACTGTTATTGTGCGCAAAACCCATATAGCAATTTTTCTAATAAGAGGTCCAATTGTGACGTCAATAATGGTTTTTTGAATAGTTAACTTGTGATTGCTTGTGTTTTTCTTACGCTTTTGAACTAAGGCTTCCATGTGGTATGTAATCATGCGAATGATCGACACTTTTAGTGCATAGTACAATAAATACACAACGATGAGTTTTAGGGATAGAAAAAACAAAAACTCTAATCGTTCAAAGCTAAATAATTCTTTTGTGAATGTTCCTTTAAGACGTTTATAAACTTCAACTCTTTTATCATGTTTATCAATTAAATCTAATATCCCATTAAACTTCGTGATATAGTCCATCTGCGCTTTACTGATAGATGATAGCTGACTTTCAAGGGAAGGAATGCCAGAAGAAAGAGAAGATGTAATTGATTTTTGATCTGTTTTATCAAGCACTTTTTCAAAGCCTTCTTCAACTTTTTGTGCAATTTCTTTTGTTGTTGAAATGGCTTTAGGGTCTGTATTTTGTGTCGAATGTGCAAGACCGAAAATTGATATAAATAAAAAACTGATTATATATTTCATGGGATATATTAACCTATATTGTATTGTGCTATTTTATCAAAAATATAGCACATATTACAAGTTCAGTCTATAAAGGGATAACTTTATAGAAGAAAAGTTACAGCATCGTTTGCTAGATGCTGATTTTAGGACAATAACTCCACAAGTCTTGAAAGAGTTCGTTCGTAAGAAATATCAGTGGTGTGTACTTGAAAAATATTTTCTATGGATACAAGAGAACTGATATACAGCTTTGTTTTATATTCATAAACGTTATCTATAAACGTCATAAAACGGCGGGATAGGTCCTTGTTGTTATCCGTAAACGAAGTTAGATTTTCGATATAGATATGCGTGAAATTTTGAACAAGGTTAATGTAGTCTATAGCACCTCTATTATCATTCAACAGTTCATCTATTGTTAGATAGATAGAATGATCGTTGTTAAATGTATGTTTTAATTCCCATTCTCTGTCATCAAAAGACAATTTTGTTGGTTTTGTTTTTTGATGAATAACAACACTATTCCATAAAAGATTTTGGTCAGATGATGCGTGAATAAGAAAAAATTTTCTTGATGATAAAGAACTAGTTTGATTAAACATTTTGAATCTATAATCCTCTTCGCCTTTGAGGTGAAGACAGTCAAAGTTTTCATAAAAATAAGGTATAAAACCAGAAAAAATTTCTCTGTTAAGTCCGCCTTTGTAGAAATTAATGGGGTCGATATTTCCACTCATAATGACAAAAATTCCGTTGGCTAATAATTCGGGTATTATTTTTTTTAGCAGCATTGCAGATGCAATATCATATATTTGAAGTTCATCGATCCACAGAACATCCAATTCTTTATAGCGCTCATTTATAATGCCTTCTGCAAGGGTGTTATCTTTCATGCAATCATGCATGAACTGATCAAAGTGTATGCTCAATTTTTTAATAGACAGATCCAGTTCGTCAAAAAGAGTTTGACATAACATAGTTTTGCCTCTACCAACAGATCCGTAGATGTAAATTCCTTTTTTTTGGTATTGCGAGAAAAGTTTAGACCATGTTCTGCTTACACGATTTTGTTGCAAATTTAAATAAGAAGAGCAAAGTGATTTCATTTCCTCCAATATCTTTGATTGAAGGGCATTCATTGCAAAGTTTGTCATTAGTGTTTATCGGCTTCTTATTCGCTATTTTGGGCAATAGAAGATAGTGTTCTTGTAAGAAATCTAATTTCGGTTTTAAGTTCATCTGTGGAATATCTACGTCCTTCAATCGTTTCTTCAAGAAGCTTGTTCATGGTGGCATCGATGCTTCGAAGATGAGTTTTCATAATTTCATCATTGCGGCCTTGTTCACCATCTTTGGATAATGCCATTATTATTTCTTGCATATCCACTTGATTCTTAGCAAGCTTTTGTGAAAAATTTTGATGGGCTATAATGAATTCGCTCATTTGGCTGAGCTTCTCACTAAAACTTTGAACGGTACGCGTTAAAGATGTTCTGTTTTCTTCTGATTGGCGCATAAGATTATGAAGAGAGGACATACCCTCGACTACTTGTTCTAATAAATTCACGCTAAAGGATAAACCCGCTGATGGATTGTCTTCAGACGCTTCTAATGCGCCCGATGCAAAAGGCGTAAACCTTACAAATTGGCTTAATTTATTTTCAACAAATTGATGGAAATCACTGGATGCTTTACCTAAGACTAAATCTAATAGTCCTACAATTAAAGACCCCGCTAACCCAAACATCGAGCAACTGAATGCTGTCCCCATACCTGCAAGTGGTGCATGAATACCATTTTTTAAAGCTTCAAATGCACCTTTAACATCGTTACCTTCCATAGTGACATTACCAATAACACTTGAAATACCACCAACGGTTAAAGATAATCCCCAGAACGTTCCAAGTAAACCTAGGAAAATTAAAAGGTTCATGATGTATCGTTGCGTTTCTCTTGATTCTTCTAATCTTGATTCAATCGTAGATAAAAGCGTTTTTACTTGAAGAGGGGTGAATTGATGTGGTAAAAAATCACCTTCGATGATAGCTGCTAGGGGTTTTAGAGAAAATAAATTGAATGAATTTAAGAGAGCAGGCCTTTTTTTACTCAGCAAATTTTCAAACCACATATAGTCTATGTTTAAACGGTATATTCCCCAAAAACATAGTGTTACTCCACTTAAGATGACGCATACGATAACACTGTTTAAAAGCGTATTATACAAAAATATATCTTTAAGGTAGGGGAACAAAAATGCAATAGACGAGAAAATGGTTAAAATGATAATAACCATCATGATGAGGCGACGTATAATTAAATTCACTTGATCAATTCTTTATATATAAACTTTTCTTTAGTTTAATCTTATTTATAAAAGTGTCAAGTTCTGTGTGATGAGTTGTAATTAAAACAGTATAATTAAAATGTAAAAAAGGGAACAGTGTGTTGTTCTCTTGATGATGCTGGCAAAAAATGGGAAAATCTATGCCCAAATATCTAGTGTGAATTTGAATTGATCTAATATTTCTTTCCATCTGGCTGAGTCACCACCATCCCAACCTGGAGCAACTTTGTTTGATTCAAAGATAAAGATGTTTTGAAAGTTATCTATTGTTTTTTTCTTCATAACAAGTAAAAGGGCAAAATTTTTATTTCCCGAACGCAAATTAGTAATTGAGCTGCAAAGCTTTAGTAAAACATCTTTAGAAAATTTATAATATTTATCATGAATGACATATAATGTTAATTTGTCTTTTGCTTGTAAAAATTTATCTTTCAAATAGTCAATCTTTCTTCGTATTTCTGGAAAAATGAGATCTATTGATTCTTTTGAAAATTCTCCTTCAATATTTTTAACCCAGTAGCCTTCATGTTCAGAGTTAAATAAATGATTCCAATGCATATCATAACGTGTATTAATTAAAGTTTTCCATCCACATACAATTTCTGGTTGAAAATCTTCATGTTCAAAGAAATCAGTTAAATTGTTTAAAAAAGCATCTGCTAGTAAGGAGTAGTCTTTGATTATTAACCAATCTAATAAATCAGCATGACCTTTTTTTGTTGCTTTCCAATCCTCTGTCGGACAGAAATACAAATTTATTTGTCCTTTAGTTACACAGTCTGATCCTAATCCAATAATTCTCTCAAATACAGTGTCCATAGTGGCGTATTCTGATAAGTGATCACATGGACATATATCTGATGTTAGACTTTTTGAGTTCGAGATTGTCAGGTCTTCTAATGTACCTTCAATTGTTTGCTTCTCATGCAATGCGGAGGGATGTTGATTGTTAGCGAATAAAGAATTGGTAGAGGTATTTGCGCTGCTTGTTTGATGGTTTGAAATCATAAAAGCTAAAAGTATAAATTTAAACATGAAGATTCTATAGAAATAGTTTTTTATAATGATAGTATATATTTATTATATAGATTTAAAGCTATAAATTAGTAAGACCTGTTTTTTTTTGTAAATGAGATGGTTTTGAGTTTTATTAAAAATTACTGCTTTTCACGTTCAAATAGATTAGAATTAATTTGAATCATCTATTTATTGTGAAAGAAAACATTTACATATTTTATATTTGTTATTATTTTTTCATAATGTATAATTTTTTTTTTGATATTATTATGAAATTATGGTAAAAAAAATATAGGGGCTGTAAATCTCTGCGATTTTCTCATACCATTTTGGAAGTTATACGATATGTCACGAAATACCACAAAAACTGTCTCTGAAGCAGACTTAAGACCTAAAATCACCGTTGTTGGTGTTGGCGGAGCAGGCGGAAATGCTGTGAACAACATGATTCGCTCTAAACTTGAAGGTGTAGAGTTTGTTATTGCAAATACCGACGCTCAAGCCATAGAGCAATCTTTGGTTGAACCTAAAAATAGAATTCAATTGGGTTTAGGAATTACACAAGGATTAGGTGCTGGGTCTAAAGCCGATGTTGGTCGCGCTTCAGCTGAAGAATCTATTGACGATGTTATTAAATATCTTGATGGAAGCAACATGGTTTTTATCACTGCTGGTATGGGCGGTGGTACAGGAACAGGTGCGGCACCTGTTATTGCACGCGCTGCACGTGAAAGTGGTATTTTAACAGTTGGTGTTGTAACGAAACCTTTTCATTTTGAAGGTGCACACCGCATGAAGTCTGCTGAACGTGGCATAGAAGAGCTTCATCAATATGTAGATACATTAATTATCATACCAAACCAAAATTTATTTAGACTTGCCAATGAACGTACAACTTTTGCAGATGCCTTTAAAATGGCCGACGATGTTTTATATTCAGGTGTTCGTGGTATTACAGATCTTATTTTGATGCCTGGTTTAATTAACCTTGACTTTGCAGATATTCGCGCTGTAATGGCAGAAATGGGCAAAGCTATGATGGGTACTGGTGAGGCTGAAGGGGATCGTCGTGCACTGGATGCAGCTGAAGCCGCTATATCCAATCCATTGTTAGATGATGTATCTATGAAGGGTGCACGCGCCGTTCTTATCAACATCACCGGTGGTTATGACATGACATTGTATGAATTAGATGAAGCAGCAAACCGAATTCGTGAAGATGTAGACGACAATGCAAACATTATTTTTGGTTCGTCATTCGATGAACGCTTGAATGGTAGAATGCGTGTTTCTGTTGTAGCAACAGGCATAGGTTCTGCAACGATGAAAGCTGTAGCACCAAAGTCACCTTTTGACATGCAATCAACCAGAACAACAAATGCTTTTTCTACATTTGATGTAGGCTCTACCCCAAATCACTTGGGTTCTACGTATAGCAATGTTCATGCATCGAAATCTACAGTGGATGATTTTTCTTCAACATTTGGATCGCTAAATCATTCGTACAGTGCAGCATCATCAGCAATGATGGATTCGTCACCCTCTCAGCAAAACGAATATGATTCAGTTCGCTTTTTAGATGAAAAGTTAGCTGCTGTATCTCAAGGAGGTTCTCAATCGGCATCATCTCAAAATAACAACGAATATACCCAACGCCTCAATGCATCAGCAACAGCAGCATTTGGAACGGAAGATTCTAAAGATTATGAAGACGATTCTTTAAATAGTGCGTATCGTTCATATGATTCCTCAATGAATCATCGCTTACCAGAAACAGATGCACCACAAAAGAAAAAGGCTCCGTCGTTATTTGAAAGATTTGCAAATGTTGCAAGAGGAAAAAATTCTGTAACCGAGACACCAAATCCAGTCAAAGATATATACAAAGATGAATATAAAACAGAAGAAAACGAAGACGATCTACTTGATATCCCTGCATTCATGAGAAAAAATAGAGGAGGACTGTAATCCATGGCCCTGCGCCCTGTATTAGTTATTCCTGATCAGAGATTAAGGCAAGTTGCAAAACCCGTTAAAACTATTGACAATTCAGTACAAAGCCTCATCGACGATATGTTTGAAACCATGCATCACGAAGAGGGTTGCGGGCTTGCAGCACCACAAATTGGTGTTGGATTAAGAGTCATTGTGATGGATACTTCCCAAGACATTGAAAATGGACTGGTTTTGGCACTTATTAACCCTGTAATCGTTGATAAATCAAAAGATAATCAAGTGTTTAAAGAAGGGTGCCTTTCCGTACCAGATCAATCTGCACAAGTCAAACGTTCTCGTGAAATTATTGTGGAGTATCTGGATAGAGAAGGAAAAAAGCAAACTTTAGTTGCTTCTGACTTTACGGCAACATGTCTTCAGCATGAAATAGATCATTTGAACGGAAAACTTTATATCGACTATCTTTCTCCTTTAAAAAGGAATATTATTATTAATCGAGTAAACCAAAATTATTCTTAAATTATGAATTCAAATTTTTCAAGTGAATCTCAACAAAGAGGTTTTCTTTACCAATCTACTGATTTAGATGCTTTTATCGAACTTGAAAGCAAAGGGTCTATTGTTGCATATACTGGTTTTGATCCTACAGGTCCTAGTTTGCACGTTGGCCATTTGTTGCCTTTAATGTGGCTTAGGTTGCTGGCAAAACATGGCCATAAACCTATCGTTTTAGTGGGTGGTGCCACAAGTTTAATAGGAGACCCATCGGGAAAAGATTCACAAAGACCCTTGCTTACAGTTGAAAAAATCCAAGAAAATATAGCATCTCTATCCCCTATTTTTAAAAAAGTTATTTGCGCGGAAAGCGATTTGGATTTGGATATTGTTAACAACTATGATTGGTTATCTAGTGTTCAATATTTAACCTTTTTAAGGGATGTTGGTTATCATTTTTCAGTCAATCGAATGTTGACTTTTGATAGTGTTAAATCACGTCTTCAACGAGAACATCCTTTAAGCTTTTTAGAATTTAACTACATGGTCCTCCAGGCATACGATTTTATGCATCTGCATCAAAAATACGGTTGTGTATTGCAAATGGCAGGCTCTGATCAATGGGGTAACATTGTTTGTGGTATTGATTTAGCACGCAAAAGTATGAACGCTTCCCTATATGGATTAACAGCACCTCTTTTAACAACATCTACGGGAAAAAAGATGGGTAAAACTGAAGGTGGTGCGATTTGGTTAAACCAAGACCTAACATCACATTTTGATTTTTGGCAATATTGGCGCAATACAGACGATGCTGACGTGGTTCGTTTTTTAAAATTATTTACTGACCTATCGATTGAAAATATAGAAGATCTTACGCATAAACACCAAAATGATATCAATTCTTTAAAAATTATTTTAGCCGACCAAGTTACCTCTATTGTTAGAGGATCTATATGTTTGCAAGATATTCATAAACAAGCAGATGCTTTATTTGGTAAGGCCCAAGACCCAAACGATCTCATAAAATTTGCAACTCCATTAAACCAGGATACTTTTCCACTGATGTTTGAAGACTTTTGTGTGAATCATTCTATTTTTTCGAGTAAATCAGAAGTTCGTCGAATGATTCAAGGTGGTGGTGTTAAGCTGAATGGCGAAACTTTAAGTGATTCTAAAATTTCTCTATCTTCAGATACTTTTACAAGTAACCAAGGTCTATTGATGATTTCTGTGGGTAAAAAAAAGCATTTTAGTTTTAAAATAGTTTAAATTAAAATCCCCCAGGTGGGGCATTTTTAGTTTGGGCATTTTGATTCTTTTAACATGATAAATTAGATTTTTTTTGCTATATTATATATATAATGTGAGATTTGTAGTGATACAAATCTCATTTTTTTTGCAAAGAATATATCTATTTCTTTGGTACTCAATTTTTTCATTTATTAACAATTCAATTTTTTATCAGCATCAGGAAAATATATTATGTATATTCGCTCAACATTTTTTTATTCAAAACAAAATTTGGCTTCGTACCGCCAACAAAGAAAAATACAATCTCATCATTCACAAAAAGTAACTCAAAACAATCATAGAATCAAACCCGTGGTACGTAAGTTAACTCCAAATTCACTTTGCAGCACAAATCTTAGTCGAAATAAGTTAAGGAATTTTAGTGTAAAAAAACAGACAACATTACTCTTTAAATCTGCAGAAAACATCATTAATTTAGATTCTATTTTTCATAATCCGTCATTAGTTTCCAAAATAGCTTTTAAAGAAAATATATCAATTGTAGAAAAAGAAAAAATACAATCTATTATTCCAGATTTAAAAAATTATGTTAAAAAATTAACCCGTTTTGATTGGAATAGGTCCGGAAGACAAGACCAAAAGCCCCCGCACTATCCCAAGCTTTCTGCTTGGGATACGTGGCTTATTCTAGCCGGACGGGGTTTTGGAAAAACCCGTGCGGGGGCTGAAACTATTCGATATCTCATTTTTGAATCTGGATATAAAAGAATTGCGCTTATTGGGCAAAGTATCAAGGAAGCACAATCTGTCATGGTAGATGGAGATAGCGGATTACTTAATACTTGTTCTCCAGACCAAAAGCCCGTTTTTGAAAAGACACATAATCGTCTACGTTTTAAAAACGGTGCTATTGTTGAACTTTATGGGGGAAACCGTCCAGAACGATTAAGAGGTCCCCAATTTGATGCTGTTTGGATTGATGAAATTGCAAAATTTCAAAATCCAGAAATATTATATGATCAGATTAGGTTATGTTTAAGATTAGGCCCAAGTCCAAAATGCATTATAACAACAACACCAAAACCTACAGATTTCATTAAGAAATTAGTTGATGACCCCAATATTCATGTCACTCGGGGCAGTACGTTTGATAATGCTGAAAATTTATCCCCACAATATATCGAACATATGAAAAAAACGTATGAACATACACGATTAGGTGCTCAAGAATTACAGGCAGAACTTCTTTTAAACCATGAAGGTGCATTATGGAACCGTGATTCTATTAACTATGGAGCTCCTTTGGATCAGCACTGGAAAAGAATTATTATCGCGATTGATCCAGCAACAACATGTCACGACAAAAGTGATGAAACAGGTATTGTAGTTTTAGGATTACATAATGATGGAATAGTCTATGTACTAGAAGATTTAAGTGGTAAATATTCACCTCATCAATGGGGTGAAAAAGTTGTTAAAGCTTACATGTCTTGGAAAGCCGATCGAGTTGTTGCTGAAATTAATAAGGGGGGAGATCTTGTCGAGCGTATTTTGAAAAGTATTTATTCATCCATAGCTTTTAAACCTGTTCGTGCAACCAGAGGTAAATATACAAGGGCAGAACCTGTAGCAGCTTTATATTCTCAAAATAAAGTAAAACATGTTAGGCATTTTGAACTTCTTGAAAAACAAATGTGTACCTATATTCCAACACAAAGCAAATCTCCCGATCGCCTTGATGCTTTAGTATGGGGCATGACAGATTTGTTATTGACACAAGAAGCAAGTTTTGAACCTAAAATTTGGATGTATTAATGTGGTATATTACTTGCGAAAAATAAAGGTTACCATTAACATCAAAGTTAGATCTCTCATTACTTTCATGATGAATGAATATAAATTTTAAATTTCTTTTAACTGACTGTTTACCAGAAACTTTTTTAGGGTTTTCTATATTAGCGATGCTGATGATGCCCTTTTTTTTAAAAAAAGACATTTCAAAAAAAATGTACTATTCCTTTACTTTTATCATTCTTTCTTTAATCTTTTTTGTCTGGAAATCTGTAGCGGGTACAACCTATCTTTTTAATGGATTTTTTATTACGGATGCGGTTACCAATTATTTTAAAATATTTTCACTGATATCTATCCTTTTTATAGGTTTATCCTACCGTGATAATCTTGTTCACTCGGATATGCCTTATGAGATTTTTGTAATATTTCTCCTGCAAGTTATGGGGGTGTTTCAAACTATTTCAGCTAACGACTTTATAACCTTATTTTTAGGTTTAGAGCTTATGAATATTAGTTTATACGTCACACTTGCTTTAAAAAAGAATGGTGATGAATCAAGAGAATCCGTATCCAAATATTTTATTTTAAGCGCGATATCTAGTTGTTTTATATTATTTGGAATCAGTTGGATATACGGTTTAACAGGGTCAACAAATTTTACGACATTGGAACGTATTTTTGAAATTGTTAACTATGACAGGGTCTTTTTAACTTTAGTCGCATTTTGCTTTATAGTTGTTGGGATATCCTTTAAATTACTTCTTGCACCACTTCATTTTTGGGCACCACAAGTTTATAAAAAACTATCTTATTTTCAAATAACACTACTCGGTGTTGTTCCCAAAATTGTTTTTTACTCTGTCTTTCTTAAAATTTGCGCTTGTTTCATGCACTCTGTATTAAAAGATTGGTCGTTTTTAATGATTTTATTATCCGTCATATCCATGCTGCTGGGAGGGTTTACAGCCCTTGTACAAACCAATTTAAGAAAATTTATTGCCTACAGCTCTGTTGGACAGTTAGGATTTGTATTAATAGGATTTGCATCTATTCATGAGTCTGGCTATACAGATTCGTTGATGTATTTTTCAAATTATATTTTAAGCTTCTTAGGTTTTATTACTCTGTTAGGATTATTTGATCGTTATAAACTGAGTATTGTAAACCTCTCTGACCTTAAAAAAATTAGATCTATCGACTTTAAGTGGTCTGTGTTTTTAAGTCTATTTATTCTTAATATGGCAGGACTTCCACCACTGCCTGGCTTTATTTTTAAACTACATTTAATCAATGGTCTAATTCTTCAAAATCAATATATTCAAGCTTTTGTTGCCTTACTTTATTCCTTAATATCTGCTGCGTATTATTTGAAATTTATCAGCATTATTTATTTTGGCGATAACAAAACAAATAGCACCTCTATGGGGACTTCAAAAGTGGAGAGTCATCAAACAGTTTTAGTCCAAGAATCATCAATTCTATATATAGCGATCTTAGGAATCATGATCAGTTTCATTTTGCGTCCAGATTTTTTCATCTCTCGATTTGAAAAAGTTATATCGAATTTGATTTTCTATTAAAAATTCAATATGATTAGAATATTACGAAACATTATTTTTAATTCTCATGCTGTATTGGTTATCTCATTCTCTTCAGTCTTACATAACATTTTTTAATGTTTTTAGGTACATTTCTTTTCGAACACTTGCAGCGTTGCTGACGGCTTTCTTAATCAACTTAATTTGGGGGAAAGCTGTTATCAGATGGTTGAAATCTTTTCAACGAAAAGGTCAGCCTATACGTAATGATGGACCAGAAAGTCATCTTTTAACGAAACAAGGAACACCCACCATGGGTGGTATAATGATTTTATCATCATTACTTTTAAGCGTTTTACTTTGGAATAACTTAGCAAATCCTCTAGTGTTGCTTCTTATATTTGTGGCCATTTCATTTGGTATGATCGGTGCTTATGATGATTATCTCAAACTCTTAAAAAGTAACCATAAAGGAATTTCTGCCAAAACAAAGTTTATATTTCAAACAGTATTCAGTCTAGTTTTTTTGTTTTTGTTGCAGAAATATTCCCCTGATTCAAAATTTACATCTATTGCTATTCCTTTTACCCGCGATTATTTTATTGATATTGGATCCCTATTTTTTCTTTGGGGGTGTATAGTCATTATTGGGTCATCTAACGCCGTTAACCTAACCGATGGTTTAGACGGTTTAGCCATAGGTCCAACGATTATTGCTGCAGGCTGTTTTACTATTATTTGCTACTGCGTAGGGAATGCAAAATTTGCATCTTATCTTCAACTTCATCCCGTTCCAAATGCTGGTGAGATTACGGTTTTTTTGGGTGCTTTAATGGGGTCTGGTTTAGGCTTTTTGTGGTACAACACGCCTCCAGCACGCGTTTTTATGGGGGATACAGGCTCGTTATCAGTGGGTGCTTTGTTTGGTGCAATGGCTGTTATGGTTAAACACGAATTAGTCTTATTGATTGTCGGTGGTCTTTTTGCTATTGAAGCATGTTCTGTTATTTTACAAGTAGCTTATTATAAAAAAACCAAAAAACGAATTTTCTTAATGGCGCCAATTCATCACCATTTTGAAAAAAAGGGATGGTCAGAGCCAACTATTGTTATACGGTTTTGGATTATTGCAATAGTTTTAGGGATTATAGGTTTATCTACACTGAAAATCAGATAAATAAAGAAGATGTTTTTTAGTCTATCAACATTTATATAGACTCTTTTAAATCTTGTTTAAAGGCTTTAAATTGTTGTATAAATCCCATCTTGGAAGAACATAGCATGTATATGCCTAGTCCAAAACCAATGGAAAAAAAGGTAAGACCGATTTTTGACAGGGATCCTGAAATACTTATTAGGAAAGGTATTTTTTGAACGATCCCATGCATGTATATATAGAAATAATGTACCCCGAGCCCCATGAGTAGACCTAAAAATAAAATTTTACCTACTTGTACCCATAATTTTTTTTGTATTTTAAGGTGTTGATGTTGTGTTAATGTGTGACCTAATAGAAATGTTTGAATATAGGCTGTAATGCTTGTGGCCAGTGCTAAACCAACAAAACCTAAAAAGTTCATCAAAATGATGTTAAAGATAAAATTAGAAAGAACAGATATACCTGCAATTTTAAAAGGTGTTTTGGTGTCTCCAAGCGAATAAAAAGTACTTAAGAATATTTTGGAACAGACATAGGCAGGAAGACCTAACGCATACGCTTGTAAGACTTTGTAAGTTTGAGTAACATCGAAAGCAGAAAATGATCCTCTACCATAAATTAACTCTATTATGGGTTGCGCTAAAACAATAAGCCCAATTGCAGCAGGAATATTGAGAAACAATACAAGAATCAAAGATTGATTTTGAACTTTATAAACATCTTCTCCTCTGTTATTAGCCCATAACTTTGTTAAGTAGGGAAGTAGAGATGTTCCTATAGCAATTCCAAACATGGATAATGGTAGTTGATACAACCGATCCGCATAAT
Organism: Candidatus Pelagibacter sp.; assembly: GCA_013823725.1. GTDB lineage: Bacteria > Pseudomonadota > Alphaproteobacteria > Paracaedibacterales > CAIOTO01 > PNMQ01. Next base: position 2,772 of record PNMQ01000002.1, on the reverse strand, counting down.
AAAGATAAGACAAGGCACCGGTTCCTAAATAGGATGCAAGCTGAATATCGATAAGCAAATTAATTTGCATAACACCTGCACCAAACATGGATGGTAATAATTTTTTGATAAAGACTTTAAAACCAGGATCGATAACAGGTTTAACAAGTTTGATGTTTATTTTGATATGGTAAGATCTTAAAAATACCCATACCAATTGTAAAATGCCAGCAACCATAACAGACCAAGATACGATGTATCCTTTAGTTAATGTGTTGCTTGCAGGTAAACATAAACCAGCAACCATAACAATGTTTAAAACAACGGGCAGGGCAGAAGATGTTGAAAAATGACCGTGCGAATTAAGCAACGATGCATAAAATGTTGATAAGGCAATAAACATGATGAACGGAAAATTAATGCGTATAAATTCCGTCACAATTTGAGATTGTTGTGGATTCATATCCATTCCAGGGGCAATAAACCTCACAACGTAGGGTGCAAATATTTCTACACACAATACCAGTAATGTTAGAAACAAAAGTAAATGTGTGAAAATATTATTTTTAAATTGATCAATAACATGGGGTGGATCTTTGGAAAGTCTACGACTGTATTCGGGCACCAGGATGCTGGAAAAGGCACCATCGGCTAAAAATCTGCGAAAAAAATTGGGCAATTTAAAAGCTACAATAAAAGCGTCGGATACAAAGCCTACACCAAAATAGTAAGTCATCAGCATTTCTCTAGCCATGCCTAATATGCGGCTGATGGCAGTCCATCCACTGATGATGGACACAGTTTTAATAAGATTCATTTTATAGTCGTAAAAGTTGATGTTGAGATAAGTGGTATGTTGTTGTTGTTTGGCGTGCTAATTCTGGATCGTGTGTTACGATAACAGCACTTCCATTATAAGAATGTGTAATATCTAAAATCTCTTTAAAAACGGTCATCGCAAGTTCAGTGTCTAAGTTTCCTGTAGGTTCATCTGCTAAAACAATTAATGGTTTATGCACAAGCGCTCTGGCAACGGCTACACGCTGTTGTTCACCACCTGAAAGATGCAAAACAGAAGAATTGATTTTGTCTATCATTCCCATTTTTTCAAGCAAATGGATTCCCCATTCTTTTTTATGACTGAATTCCTTCGGCCTTAAATTTTGAATCATAAAGGGCATCAGCACGTTTTCTAAAACGGTAAATTCATATAAAAGATGGTGAAATTGAAAAATAAACCCGATATTTTTATTACGAAAAAGAGAAAGATTAGAATCATTTTTATAAAGTTCTTGGGTGTTTTGACCACAAAGATGAATTCTGCCTTGAGAAGGTGTGTCCAGAAGACCAAGTAAATTAAGGAGGGTGGTTTTACCAGATCCGCTTTTGCCAATAATAGCGCATGATTCACCTGCGTTTACATCGAAGTTAATATCTTCGAGTATAACGTTTTCTTTTCCTGCTTGAAAAAAACGATGAGACAATTGCTTGCACGATATAACGGACATATTTTTTTATGCTGGAGATAAATAAGGATAAATATGGGGCGGATGACCGGGATTGAACCGGCTACCTCTAGAACCACAACCTAGCGCTCTAACCAAATGAGCTACACCCGCCATACTTTTAAATATTATATCTTTTTGTGAGGGTATGTTCAATAGTTTTTTATTGTTATAGATGTTTTCTTTTGATCCTAAACTTACCCGCATTCGGTATAGATTAATAACAGACAGATAAGATTTATAATTTGTGCGGTATTTTTTTTTATTCCATAGTAATGGTATAATTATCTTTTTTTACAAAGGTTTGCTATTTTTATCTTGTGGTGTTAAAAAATTGAAATATGCATGAATGAAATTTTATGCATTCAAAATTAATTCTAATTTACATATGCAAAATAAAGCTTATTTTTATATTTAGAAATCATAATAAAGAATCTTTTCTTTTTTTAAAAAGTATTGTATGATTGCTTTAAAATGAATAAGGAATTTGGTTTATGAAAAAAGCTTTGTATGGTGTAGGATTATGGATGACAGTATCAACATCTGTTTATTCTTTTTCTCAAAAAAAACCTCTTTTTGTTTCTCTCACCTTAAAACCTCTTTATTCTACTTTTTTTGAAACGTCTATTAGAAATTCTGGAGACTCACTCTTCAAAAGATCTTTTGTAAGCAGTATAAAAAAAAATAAGTGTTCACGTAACATACCTATTGTGAAAGAAACACGTGGTCCTTTTGGTGAGGAATTTGCCATTGCAACGACAGATACGTCGTTTAAGCACATGCTTAGCCTTTCCGTCGATAATGACCCTTCCATCATGCAATCCTTTCTCAACACCTTTATTCCTCAATTTGCATCAGATCCCGTTCTTGAAATTCTAGATGAAAGACCTGTGAGCATTCCTGCTTTAAAGAAAAAAGGTCAAAAACAAACCTTCATGGACCTTCATGTGGCAACACAATCGGGAATACACTACATTATTGAAATGCAAGCACAACGTCATGAACAGTTTGATGAAAGATGTTTGTTTTATGCGTGTTCCACTTATTCTAAACAATTAAGCGACCATGATTTAAAACAAAAGGAATGGTATCGTCTTTTAAGACCCACTATTGCTTTACAAGTCCTTGACTTTGATACGAATCGCGCTAAAGGTATTTCTGGGATTAAAGGCAGAGAGGGTCAAGAACTGGTTGATACTTTGTATGAAAGAGCCAAAGCAAATCCTTTGCCTGTGGGGCAGTATATTAAAAATTATACGATGACATGTGCACATTCCAAACAAACTAT